>NZ_CAUQLJ010000009.1:0-204024 GCF_963519125.1 uncultured Stenotrophomonas sp.
GCCAGATGCTGGCCACGCTGTGGGGCCGCCCGCAGGCGACCTTCGCCAGCAAGCTTGAGATTGCCGACGGCAAAGCCACCGTGACCCGCGAGGTCGACGCCGGCCTGGAAACGCTGGAAGTCGATCTGCCGGCCGTGGTCACCACCGACCTGCGCCTGAACGAACCGCGCTTCATCAAGCTGCCGGACATCATGAAGGCCAAGGCCAAGCCGCTCGAAAGCCTGCAGCTGGCCGACCTGGGCGTGGAAGCCGCCGACACCTTCAACACCACCCACTATGCCGCGCCGTCCAAGCGCAGCAAGGGTGTGATGGTCAAGGACGCAGCCGAACTGGTTGCCGCACTCAAGCAGAAGGGGTTGCTGTAATGACCAAGATCCTCGTAGTTGCCGAACACCATGACGGCAAGCTCAACGCCGCCACCGCCAAGACCGTGAGCGCGGCCGCCGCCATCAGCGGCGCCAGCATCGACGTGCTGGTGCTGGCCGCCGACCCGGCCGCGGCCGCGGCCCAGGCCGCCCAGCTGGCCGGCGTGGCCAAGGTGCTGACCGTGGCCAACGCCGCCAATGCCCAGGCCCTGGCCCAGGTGCTGGCGCCGCAGATCGCACAGCTCGCCAAGGGCTACACCCATGTGTTCGGCCCGTCGACCACCTTCGGCAAGGACCTGATGCCGTGCGTGGCCGCCCTGCTCGGCGTGAACCAGGTCTCCGACCTGATGAGCGTGGAAGGCAGCCACAGCTTCAAGCGCCCGATCTACGCGGGCAACGCCATCATCACCGTGGACGTGCCGGCCGACCAGATCGTGGTCGCCACGGTGCGCGCCGCCTCCTGGCCGGAAGCGGCCCAGGGCGGCAACGCCCCGGTTGAAGCGGCCAGCGTGGACGCCGCCCTGCCGACCCACACCCGCTTCATCGGCCTGGCCGCCGGCGCCACCGACCGCCCGGACCTGCAGAGCGCCAAACGCGTGGTTTCCGGTGGCCGTGGCGTCGGTTCGGAGGAGAACTTCAAGGTGATCTTCCAGCTGGCCGACAAGCTGGGTGCGGCCGTGGGCGCCTCGCGCGCAGCGGTGGATGCCGGCTACGTGCCCAGCGACCTGCAGGTCGGCCAGACCGGCAAGATCATCGCCCCGGAGCTGTACGTGGCGGTGGGGATCAGCGGTGCCATCCAGCACCTGACCGGGATCAAGGACGCCGGCACCATCGTGGCGATCAACAAGGACCCGGACTCGCCGATCTTCGAGATTGCCGATATCGGGCTGGTGGGAGACCTGTTCACCCTGCTGCCGGAGCTGGAAGCGGCCCTTTGAGCCGTTCCTGAACCATCGGGCCGCGCCACGCCGTTGCGCGGCCCATTTTTTGCAGGGCCCAGGAAGGCCCTCCGCTCGAAAAAAGCGACACGTTCATCAGAATGGTGTCGCTATAATCGGCGGTCAACCCTGTAAGGACTGCATTGATGACGCTCCCCTGCTTCAAGGCATACGACATTCGCGGCCGCGTCCCGGAAGAACTGGACGTTGCCCTGGCCGAGCGCATTGGCGTCGGCACCGCGTCCCTGCTGGGAGCCGGCCCGGTCGTCCTGGGACGCGACATCCGCCTGAGCAGCCCCGAACTGCAGGCAGCGCTGGAGAAGGGCTTCACCGCCTCGGGCCGCGATGTGATCGATATCGGTCTGTGCGGCACCGAGGAAGTCTACTTCCAGACCTTCCACCGGCAGGCCGCCGGCGGCGTGATGGTGACCGCCAGCCATAATCCGATGGGATACAACGGCATGAAACTGGTCCGCGAACATGCGCGGCCGATCAGCGGCGATACCGGCCTGTTCGACGTGCGCGATTTCGCCGCTGGCGACGACGCGCTGCCCTCAGGCACCGGCACGGTGCGCAGCGATACCGATAAGACTGCCTACATCCAGCATCTGCTGGGGTACGTCGACGTTTCCCAGCTCAAGCCCCTGAAGATCGTGGTCAATGCCGGCAACGGTGGCGCCGGGCTGGTGATCGACGAGCTGGCGCCACACCTGCCGTTCGAGTTCATCCGTATCCAACATGAACCCGATGGCTCGTTCCCGAACGGCATTCCCAACCCGCTGCTACCGGAGAATCGCGCCGCCACCGCCGATGCGGTGCGCATGCACGGCGCCGACTTCGGCATCGCCTGGGACGGCGATTTCGACCGCTGCTTCTTCTTCGACAGCCAAGGCGAGTTCATCGAAGGCTATTACCTCGTCGGCCTGCTTGCCGTGGCACTTCTCAAGCACCAGCCGGGTGGCAAGATCATCCACGACCCGCGCCTGACCTGGAACACCGTGGAAATGGTGGAACAGGCCGGTGGCGTGCCGATCATGAGCAAGACCGGCCATGCGTTCATCAAGGAGCGCATGCGCGCCGAAGACGCGATTTATGGCGGCGAGATGAGCGCACACCACTATTTCCGCGACTTCGCCTACTGCGATTCCGGCATGATTCCGTGGCTGCTGATCGCCGAGCTGGTTTCGCAGACCGGCACCTCGCTGGGCGACCTGGTGGCCGACCGCATGCAGGCCTTCCCATGCAGCGGCGAGATCAACTTCCGCGTCGACGACGCGAAGGCCACGGTTGCCCGCGTCATGGCCCACTACGCGGACCAGTCGCCGGAACTCGACCATACCGACGGTGTCAGCGTTGAATTCGCCACCTGGCGGTTCAACCTGCGCAGCTCCAACACCGAACCGCTGCTCCGGCTGAACGTCGAAACGCGTGGCGACGCCGAACTGCTTCGCGCCCGTACCGAAGAGCTGACCGCCCTGATCGGCGGGCAGGCTCCCCAACACTGATTCAGGACGAACTTCATGTTGCCCATTCTTCCCGTCATTCTTTCCGGTGGTTCCGGTACCCGCCTCTGGCCGCTGTCGCGTGAGGCCTATCCCAAGCAGTTCCTGCCACTGGTGGGCGATGTCACGATGCTGCAGGCGACCTGGAACCGCGTCGCCGCCATCGCCGGCGCGCCGCCGATCGTAGTGGCCAACCAGGAACACCGCTTCATGGCGGCCGAGCAGCTGCGCGAGTGCAACGTCTCGCCGCAGGCCCTGATCCTGGAACCCATTGGCCGCAACACCGCGCCGGCCATCGCCATCGCGGCGCTGCAGGCGCTGGCTGCCGGTGACGATGCGCTGCTGCTGGTGCTGCCGTCCGACCACGTAGTGCGCAATGAAGCGGCGTTCCATGCCGCCGTGCAGCAGGCCGCGATCGCCGCCGAAGCCGGCAAGCTGGTCACCTTCGGTATCGTGCCGACCGCGCCGGAAACCGGCTACGGGTACATCAAGGCACAAGCAGGTGTGGGCGTGCGCGCGGTCGACCGCTTCGTGGAGAAGCCCGACCTGGCGACCGCCGAGCAATATGTCGCCTCCGGCGAGTACTTCTGGAACAGCGGTATGTTCCTGTTCAAGGCCTCGCGATACCTGCAGGAACTGGAAGCGTTGCAGCCGGCGATCCTGGCGGCCTGCCGCACCGCGCTGGACAAGGCGTCGCGCGACAGCGACTTCATCCGCCTGGACGCCGAGGCGTTCGCCGCCAGCCCGAACGATTCCATCGACTATGCGGTGATGGAAAAGACCGCCGATGCGGCTGTGGTCCCGCTCGATGCGGGCTGGAACGACGTGGGCTCGTGGTCTGCCCTGTGGGAAGTCTCGGACAAGGACGCCGACGGCAACGCCTGCCACGGCGATGTCATCGCCCTCGACTGCCGCAACAGCTACGCCTATGGCAACCGCCTGATTGCGATGGTGGGCCTGCAGGACGTGGTGGTGGTGGAGACCGACGATGCCGTGTTCGTTGGCCACAAGGACCGCGTCCAGGACGTCAAGGAGATCGTCGGCCAGATCAAGCGTGATGGCCGCAGCGAAGCCGCCGCCCACCGCAAGGTGTACCGTCCGTGGGGTGCCTACGACTCAATCGACAACGGCGCCCGCTTCCAGGTCAAGCGCATTACGGTCAAGCCGGGCGCGACGCTGAGCCTGCAGATGCACCACCACCGCGCCGAGCACTGGATCGTGGTCAGCGGTACCGCCGAGGTGACCCGTGGCGAGGAAGTGATCCTGCTGACCGAGAACCAGAGCACCTATATTCCCCTGGGCGTGACCCACAGGCTCAAGAATCCGGGCAAGCTGCCGCTGGAGCTGATTGAGGTGCAATCGGGCAGCTACCTGGGCGAGGATGACATCGTGCGTTTCGAAGACCAATACGGGCGCAGCTGAGTGACCGCGCCAGCACCACATTCCGCGCAAGCGTCCCCCCCCTCCGCCCAGGTTGCGATCTTTGGGCGCGGGTTGCTGGCCCGTTCCTTCGATGCCGGGCAAATAGCCGCGTTGGGCGCGACCGTGTTCGCTTCGGGGGTTTCCAACTCCCAGGAGTCCGATCCCGTCCAGTTCCAACGGGAGGCGGACATGCTGGCCGAAGCGTTGCAACGTTGCACCGGACGCTTCGTGTACTTCAGCACCTGCAGTGTGACCGACGAGGACCGGGCAACGACGCCGTATGCGGTGCACAAGCGGAGGATGGAAGCGTTGATCCAGGCGCGCGGTAACCACCTCATCCTGCGTCTGCCACAAGTGGTGGGAAATACGGATAATCCGCACACCCTGGTCAATCATCTGGTCGCGCACATCCGTGCTGCGCAGCCGCTGAGCATCTGGTCTCATGCCGTCCGGTGCCTGATCGATGTCGACCACATTGCGGCCATCACCCTGCGCCTGCTCGACAACGGACTTGAGCTGGATCGGACCCTCGACTTGGCGCCACCTGAGGCCGTGACCCTGCAGCAACTGCTGGTGTTGGTCGAAGAAACGCTGGGCCAGCGCGCCACCTACACGTTGGTGGACCGTGGCGGTGGCGCGACGCCGGACCCAACTACTTTCAGCAACTATGCATCCCGGGTGGGAATTGACATCTCGCCCGGTTACACCCGGCGCCTGCTGCATAAATACTATGGAGCCGACCATGATTGATCTGTCGGTCGTAATACCGGTCTATGGAAGCGCGCCCATTCTTCCCCGCCTTGCCGAGCGGCTGGAACAAGCCTTGAATCAGTTGGGGCGCAGCTACGAGGTGGTGCTCGTCTACGATTGCAGTCCCGATGACTCGTGGAAGGTTATCTCGGAACTCTGCGCGACCCGTCCTTGGCTGAAGGGTGTGCGCCTGCGGAAGAATGCGGGGCAGCACAATGCCATCATGGCGGGGCTGGGAGTTTGCGCCGGTCGCTACATCATCACGATGGATGACGACCTGCAGCACTCGCCCGATGACATCGCCCGCATTGTGGAAGTTCTCGATCAAGGAGCAGACGTCTGCTACGTGCAGTTCCAGCGTCGCCGTCACGCCCTGTGGAAACGAATGGGCAGCCGGTTCAATGATCAAGTCGCGTCCTGGCTGTTGCGCAAGCCGAAGGGGCTGTACCTTTCGCCGTTCCGCGGCTTCATCCGAGACATCCGCGATGAGATGCTGCGATACGAGGGTCCGTTCGTCTATCTCGACGGGCTGATCGTCCAGAGCACATCGAACATCGCCACGCTTCAAGCCGAGCACCATGATCGCGACGACGGCAGGTCCGGCTATAGCCTGTCCAAGTCGATTTCGCTTTGGATGCAGATGGCAACAAGCTTCTCCATCAAACCGCTGCGCGTAGCCTCGTTGATGGGCGTCGCGGCATCGGGACTTGGCTTCGTGGCGGCAGCAATACTCGTCGTTCAGAAGATTATCTGGCCACAGACCGCCGTAGGCTGGACATCGCTGATTGTTGCGGTGCTCATCATGGGAGGTATTCAGCTGCTCGCCCTGGGCGTGGTGGGCGAATACGTTGGCAGGGTGCTGTTGAATGTAAGCAATCGGCCCCAGTACGTGCGTGGCACGGTACTGAACGCTGCGCCACTCAGAGGGGATGAACCGTAGTGCTGGATCGAACTCTGGCAATCAAGTTCCTTCGCTTCTGCGTCGTGGGGGGACTGAGTACGCTTGCCTTCAGCCTGCTTACCTGGCTGTCGGTCAGTCAACTCAAGATGAATCCCACGTGGGCCACGGTGCTGTGCTACCTCGTGCTGGTGCCGCCCAACTTTTTCGCCCATCGAAATTTTACGTTCGTGTCCCAAGGGCATATCAGTCGGGAAGGCCTCCGATTCGTCGCATTGCACGCCTTTAACCTGACGCTGTCCACCGTTGGCATGAAGCTCATCACCGATTTCTTTCATCAGGACTACCGCTGGGGAATCGTGTTCTCGGCACTCGTCGTCCCTGTCGTAGTTTTCGTCGTAATGAACTTCTGGGTGTTCCGTCCCGGTCCGGACAGCGAAACCACCCGACCCTCGCGCTGAAGTCAACCACTCCCGGCAATTGCCGCCGGGGAACAAGGATTTACCGATGATATCTTCCGCTGACAGACGTGACACGATGAGGGCCGCAGGGCTGTTTGCCGCTGCGTCAACCATCGTTGTTTGCCTGCTCTGGCTCCCCTTTGGCTTCGGCATGGTCGGTCATATCGAGGAATGGGACATCCTCAGCCAGTTCACGCGGCACGGCGTGTTTTTCTTTGCGGGCGAGGACAGCCCCTTGGCCAGCCATCGACTGCGTCCCTTGACTGCGGCCCCCAATGCCGTCGCTTATCTGCTGACACCGGACTCGTTCATCGGCATGCATCTCCTGCAGATCGGTGCGCTGATCGGAAAGGGAGTAGCAGGCGCATTCATGGGGTACTGGCTTCTGCGTTCGCGACTCAGCGCTGTAATCCTGGGGCTGCTGGTGATCGTGTTCCCGGCAGACACGATGCAGCTGTCGTTCCGCTCCTTCCACATCAACTGGGCTGTCGCATTGGGAATGGCCGGTGTCGCGGGGCTGGTATATGCCTATGATCGCCGGGAATCCGGGCAACGCGGAGCACTGGCACTCGCGATACTGTCTTCGCTTTCCCTTGCCATCTCGATCCAGATTTATGAGGTGGCACTCATCTTCGTCCCGTTCCCTTACCTGCTGTTGTGGGCGCGGGAAGGACTGCGCCGGACGATTCGGGTCACGTTCGCGCAACTCCCGGTGACGCTGGCATGGGCGGTGGCCGTGATGGCATGCCTGATTTACATCTACACCGTCCTCAGGCACGGCGCCACCTATCAAAGCAATGTCCTCGGCGGCCAGGCAACCAATTTCGATGCACTGAAGGAACGCGTTGCGACATTCCTGTACATCGGCATGGGGAGGTCCATCTTCGCTGGCTGGTCCGATGCGATCATGATCCTGATCGAGGAGTACCGGACCTATCTTTATCTGTTCGCCTGCGCCGTGGTCATCGCACTTGTTCTTGCGGCGTCCTCCCGGGCTTCGCGCGTAGCGGGCGAGGCACAACCGGAATCGCCTTCCCGCGGGTTTGCGCTTCGCGTCATCCTGGTCGGCTTGGTCATGACGGGACTCGGCTATCTACCGTTCCTGTCATCGCCCGCGCACTTGGCGATCTCGCAGCGCATTTTCCTGTTCTCTACTTTCGGAGCCGCGCTTACTACCGTCGCGTTGCTTTGGCTGGTGTTCCATGGCAGGAGCAGCCGCTGGATCATCGCCACCGGAACGGGCTTGATTGCACTCGGCCTGAGTACGCAGATGTTCCAGTTTCATCATTACCAGCAGATCTCTGACGGCGAGCGCAAGGTTCTTGGTGAAATCGTCGAGACGCTTCCGTCCATCGCGCCGACAAGCAACGTCGTCATTCTCGACGGCAGCCAACGGATCAGCAGCTTCTGGCTGTTGCGCGACAATATGTTCCATGCGCTGACCTATATATACGGAACGCCCGTCAATTCGGTACAAACGTGCACTTCCCCGAGCAACGCGTGGCAGAAGATTGATCGCTTCGGCCGGCCTGGGCGCTGCGTGAAGATTCCCGGCGGCTGGGCATTCGTAGATGGCCCGGCAGCGAGCGCTCCGGGAGAAGAAGCGCGCGAACCCAAGCTTCGTATCGAGAGCAAGGACGAAGACACCGCGATCGTCCGGATCCCGGCAGAGACATCACCGGCGCACGACGTCGCGTATCTGCATGGTGACGACCCCTTGTCACGACGCTATCGAGGGATCATCGCGGATCGTGCTTGGGCGCTGGGGTTCAACCAGTTCAAGAGCAGCGCAACATCTGACAGCTTCAGATGGGACGTTGCACGTTGGTGGAATCTGGACGTACCCGTGCATGGGGTAGGCTGGCGCGATGGTGAATGGCAGACCAGCGGCAGGTTCATGAAGCGCTCATTCGCCTGGTCCAACCTGCCAGACGCCTCCCTTAGATTCGAGCTTGCTCCGCGAAACACGCCATACGAAGTCGAAGGCCGCATCGTCAGCATTGCTCCAGGCACTGATCGGAATACGCTGACCATCTCCATCAATGGCTCAGACAGAATTCCACTCACCTGGACCAGCGACAAGGACTTCCGCGCGTCAATCCCGGCCGGGCTGATGATCCATGGCTCGAACGAGGCGGTGATGCATATCCCCGTAGACGGGCATTTCTTCGGAATTGGTATGGCGGTTGATTGGATAAAGTTCTCGCCAAAACCATAACCTGCTTGTCACTCTCCTGGAGTCATCATGAAACCACGCACAGCATCACTAACCCGAATGGCCTGGTTTGTTGCCGGAGCAATTGCACTGTCCGCGTGTTCTTCAGGGAAGAATGAAGACGCTGCTGCCGGGGCGCAGCCAGCCTCGGCTGGCCAAGACCCAGTCAACGCCCCCCTGAAGGCTGAGTTGGTAAACATTGAAGTAAAGGTAGCCAAAGGTCCCAGCTACGATGCCGCGACGGATCAACTGCGCGTCACCGTTGCACTTACCAATAATGGTCCAGTTACTCTTCCTGTCACAGGGCGCAACCCTGTAACGATGGGTGTCGTGCAGAAGCTGGCCAGCGACAATGGCCTGCCCGACAAGCGCGGCGAAGAAACACGCGCCGCGTTCTCTGAAGACATCCCTCCCACGCAGACGGGCCTGGTAGAAGTCACTCTGCCGGCAGCCTTCGTAATCGGACACAAGGTTGAGTTCGACGCGCTCCAGGAAGGAGTTGCCTGGTTTGGGTTCACCTACGATCAGGACACCGCAGTGGTTGGCCCGTTCCAGCGCTGCGGCGGCGATTCTGGACTCTGCGGCAGCGACGGCACTCCGCTTCCGGCGCTATGACCTGGGTCGAGGGCGAGTGGGCGGCATTGACCCGCCGCCCACTTACCTGACGTCTCCAGCGAACTGCGCTCGAGGCCTCGTGAGTTTTGCCTCAGGATGACGGCGCTGCAAGCATCCACTCGAGCGTTGAACGCAGCGGTGGGCAGGACCAGTCGTTGACCAACTGCTTCAGTAGTGAGTTGTCACCTGACAGAGTTTTCACTTCATTAGCGCGGACGAATGCGGGATTCACCGATACCGTGAGAGTGTGTCCGGTGAGCTCGCTACAGAGTTCAATTACTTCACTCAAAGAGAAAGCGATGCCGGAACACACGTTCACCGTGCGGCCCACCGCTGCCTCCGACCCTAGTAGACCGCGATACGCGGCTGCCACTGCCCGAACATCACCGAAATCCCTGGCTACGTCCAGGTTACCAAGCTCGATGTTCGACGCCCGGCTGCGGAAGTGAGAGACGATCTTGGGAATGAGGAAATTATCAGCCTGGCCGCGCCCTGTATAGTTGAAGGGCCTGGCCAGCGTGATCGGAAGACGATCCTGCCAAAGCCGGACCACGTGCTCCATTCCCAGTTTACTGATCGCGTAATCGTTGGCGGGCGCGGGCGCGACAGACTCGTCCAGACGGCCTTCGGAAGAATTACCGTAAACATTCGCACTACTGGCGACAAGCAAGCGGCTGGGTACGAGGCCCGCGTCGTCGATCGCTTGAAGCAGGTTTCGCGTACCGACAAGGTTGACCTGGTAAAAATCCTCGGCCCGACCGTGCGCAACGAACGCCAGCGCCGCGAGGTGAACGATGACGTCAGGCCGAGTGGCTTCCAGCACGCGACGTAGACTGCCCAGATCACACAGATCCGCGCTCTGATAAAGGTCAGCAACGGCAAGACCAGCAGCCCATGGCGGAACCGGGTGCGCCGCACCCAAGCCAATGACCTCACAGCCCTGCCGCTTGAGCTCGTCCGTCACGTAGCGTCCGGTGAAACCGGACGCTCCCGTGACCAGTACGCGCTTTCCGTTCAGATCAGAAGGAAGCACCACGCTCATTCCTCCGCAGATCCGCATTGACCATCATCTGGCACAGCTCCTCCAGCGTGGTCTGCGGCCGCCAACCCAACACACGCTCAGCCTTCTCTGGATTGCCAATGAGCAGGTCAACCTCCGCCGGGCGGTGGAACTTCGAGTTGATCTTCATGACAGTCTTGCCAGTAACGGTATCGACCGCAATTTCGTCCTGGTCGCTTCCACGGAATTCGACATCAATTCCAGCACCCTTGAACGCCATGTTCACGAAGTCGCGAACGGTTTCGGTGCGATTGGTTGCAAGCACAAATGTGTCCGGCTCATCCGCCTGCAGCATCCGCCACATACCTTCCACGTACTCCTTGGCAAAGCCCCAGTCGCGCTTGGCGTCGAGGTTGCCCAGTTCCAGGCAGTCGAGCATGCCAAGCTTGATCTTGGCCACCGAGTCGGTGATCTTGCGGGTCACGAACTCTCGGCCACGCAGCGGACTCTCGTGGTTGAACAGAATGCCGCTGGAGCCGAAGATGTCGTAGCTCTCGCGGTAGTTCACCGTCATCCAGTGCGCATACAGCTTGGCTACGCCGTAGGGGCTTCGCGGATAGAAAGGTGTGCTTTCGATCTGCGGGACCGCCTGTACCTTGCCGAACATTTCGGAGGTGGAGGCCTGGTAGAAACGGATGTCCCTGTTCACGACGCGAATCGCTTCGAGAAGATGCACCGGACCGATGCCGGTGATATGCGCAGTAGTCGTCGGCTGATCGAAGGATACGCCAACAAAACTCTGGGCTGCCAAGTTGTAGACCTCGGTAGCCTGCGTGCTCTCGAGCATGCGGATGCTCGAGCCCAGGTCCGTCAGGTCGTACTCGATCAGGTGCAGGTTGGGATGCGCAGCAATTCCCAACTCTTCGATCCGCCAGAAATTGACGGAGCTGGTGCGGCGGTACGTGCCATACACACGGTAGCCCTTCTCAAGAAGAAGTTCAGCCAGGTATGCACCATCTTGACCGGAAATCCCGGTGATCAACGCAGTCTTCATTAAAGCATTCTCTATGGTTACGAATTGGATCCGATCTCGGGGCTTGGATGCCCCGGTCCTTGTCAACTAATCATTGCGCCGCAGCTGTTGCCAGCGGCTTGCCGTCCTTGCCACAGATCGTCTGCCTGCCCTGATCTTCACAGGCCGTCAGTACACCGTAATCAAGTGCAGGCACGTTGAGATCGCTGTACCACGCGACCCCTTCTTGTACCATTCCGAAGCGCAGCCCCTTGCCTATGACGTCCTTGGATGGAACTTCTGCCACGACATCTGCTGACCCGCCGACCGGAATACCATCGAGGGGCAACGATGCGCGCACGAAATCACGCGTCACCATCGCACCGGAAGCATCGATCACGGACACACCCAGGTTGACCGGAAGCGTACCCCGCGAATTGACCGCCACCTTGCCACTGTTGGTGATCGAGACTACGGCGCGGATCACCTGACCATCCTGAGCCAGGGTAGGCTCGGTCTGAAGATGATATTGCGCTCCTGCCTGTTCGGGAGTCAGAGCCGCGGTCATTCCCGGCGTAGTTGCCTGCGGCGTCGGCGCAGGAGGCGCCGCCGCATCAGAGTTGGCTTGGTTGGGCGATTCGGAGCAGCCGGAAACCGTGAGGACGGCAGCCATCGCTACCACGAGAAAGGACAGTTGAACTTTGGAAATCTTGTTCATGCGTGGGAACCTGAATTGGATGAGTGCGACTTTCAAGGCTGGGCAGACTGTACATGTATTTGGAGACGGGCCGGAATGAACCCCCGCCCTTTGAACCAGCAGACCGATTCTTGAACCAGGTCGATCTCCAAGCAATAGTTGCCAGGTTCAGCGGGAGCCTGCACCGTCATGACGTGTACGCCAGAGGAATCCCCATCAACCGGCTCATCGATCCAGGTGCGAGGCTGTTCAATCGGCGGGAGCGTCATATCCGCGGTGGACCAGTAGTGCCCAAGGTAGATACCAAAGGGCCTGATGGCATTACCAATGGGACTGAACCACTGCAAGTCACTTTCGTTGGTGAGTTCCACCTGCACAGTCAACACGCTTGCAGGCGGTACAGCGGTGTCACCATGCGACACGACCGCGGCCTTCCCGCGGAAGGCTCCCTCGGGAAGCGGTTCGCTGTATGGATAAGGACCCACCGTTTCACCAACGATACGTGCATGGGAGTCCAGCTTCTGGTCTCCCAGTGCGGCCACCGCAGTACTCAACCAGCGGTCGGGGCGCATGGTCGCACGCACATCGATCCGTTGCAGCTCACTCGACAGCGGTGAATCGATATCAACCTTCAGGCTGCCGATTGCACCTGCGATATGGTCACGGAATCCGGATAGCACACTGTTGTTGCGCAGTAGTCCAGCGTACTTCTCGCTGGCAGCCACAGGATCGAAGGACGGTGCACGGGCCTGGTCGGCACACTCTTCCGCCCATTGCGCAAAGGCACCGGGATCTTTAGCAAGGCTACTGAGTATGCGAGCCAGCTCCGCAGGACATCCGTCGGTCGGAGCAATCTTCCGAACGCAATCGGGAAGTTCGGCGTACCAACCGTGATTGGACACAATGGTTGGCAGGCCAGCCTGCAAGGCCTTGGAAACGACCGCCGATGCCTCACCCATGGTGGGTTGGCGCAGTGCAATCATCAGGTCTGCACGCCCCATTACGTCCCGGAAGGTTTCGTCGCTGACGTGGCCGTGGTTCACCAGCGTGACGTGCCCAAGCGCGGCGATGGTATCCAGTTGACGTTGCGCTTCGGGCACCACTTCGCCGGCAACCTCAAGCGTGACGCAATGGTCAAGATCTGAATCGATTTCGGACAACGCCTGGACGATCCAGTCGAAGCGGCGATTGATCTGCCCGCCACCAAGTATCGCGATGGTTTCGAGTCGCTTGCGGGACCTGTAGGGCACTGCCACGGGGTACAGCTGGGGTATCACGGTGATGGGTAGCCAAGGAAATGCCTCGGCGATTCGTCCCGCCGAGTACTCGGAGTGAACCACGACTTCCGTCGCGAGCTTGGTGGCCACCTGGTGCATGGGAAAATCCAGGACTTCGTCCAGGTCCCAGATCGGGGTGCCGCGTCGCAGTGCCAGCGATGCTCGCTTGACCTCCGAACTTGAATGCCATTTCTCCAGCATCGCCGGGTAGTCGCCTCCGACGAGGCGATGCTCACCATGGAGCACCCCTGCCGCCATATGGTGCAGGACAAGGTCATGCAGGTGGACAATACCTGGAACCTGAGCCATGAGCGGAAGCATCCATCCATGGTAGCCAGGATGGTTCCCCACCTGGTACACCACAACATCCATTGCTTCCAGCTCGCCGACGACCGTACTCATACCGCGGTGCTCGACGTCGCTAGACGCATATGTACTTACAGTGAGGCCGGCCCCTCGCAGCAGGTCGACAAGCCCGGCGGAATACTCCGCAATGCCCGAACGCTCCGGCGGCAGGGGACCGACCATTGCGATGCGAAACGCCGTTCTCACAGTCTATTCTCCACCAATTGGCTGATCACGCGCTCCCAAGTGATGGTTGTACTAAGGCGGTAGCCGGCTTCGGCAAGGGCGCGCAGCTCCGCTGCGTCCATCCGATAGCAGTCTCTCAGGCTTCCGGCGATTGCGTCTGGCGTCGGAGTGCTCACCCACCCACTACCCGTGGACTCAACGATGCGCCCCACTTCGCCACTGTCATCTACAGTTATCACCGGCTTGTGCGCTGCGAAACTCTCCAACGTCGCAAAGCCATAATCTTCGTCTACTGGAGAATAGAAGACCGCTCTGCAATCGGCGATGAGGTCAAGCAGCTCCTCGTCCTCGACGAATCCCGCCAGCTTTACCCTGTCCTCCAAACCCAACTCGCGGACAAGCGGTGCCAGGGAACGAGCATAGTCACCAGCTCCGGTTCCGACAATGACCACTTTGGCATGCGGCACGCGCTGTGCGGCGCGGATCAGCAGATCAGGCCGCTTCATGGATTCCAGACGACCAATGCAAAGTATGTAGTCCCCATACTGGCCCGACCGAATGAAGGGTGCGAGCTTGGATGGCGGATAAAGCACTTCAGATGACAGGCCGGAGAAGCGCTCCAATCTATCGGTCACAGTCTGCGAAATGGTAAACCGAGGCTCCATTTCCGCCAGCAGCTCCCGATCTGATGCCCGAAGCGCATCGCGCACCGCACGCTCGCGCGTGCTGAGGGTAGGCTGGTCGAAGGTGGTGCCTTGAAGGTCGTAAAGCACCCGGTGCTGGTGCACCAGCCAAAGGACCTTGTTGGCATGATTTGCCGCGTAAGTGGGATATTTGGTGCATATGCACAGATCCACTTTCTGACCGTTGCTCTCGTTGAGGTCCAGCAGACGCCACGCGAGCATCGAAGACAGAATTTCGGTCTCCGGGTACCACTTGTAGGGAATCTGCACCAGTTCTGCTACGACCTGGCGCTCCTTCCCCCATAGGTTGATCTGCCGGACCAGCTCCTCATTGAGGAGTTCCGCGCCACCCCGCACAAATGGAACCTGCGCACCAAGAACTACCACTCTCTTCACGGCCAAAACCTCTTCAAGGATGTCCTTACCACTACGAATGTCTTTCCATAAGTCATTGCTTCGACTTTCGGATCCGGCTACCGAGCTGGTCAAGCGCTGCCAGCCTCTTTTCAACCACTGCATCGGCAGCACTAGGCTGCGCTCCATCCTGAACCGGCTCGATCTCACGCGGTCCTGAACCGCGGAACAGCCGTCGAATCCTTCCGCCCGGCTTCATGAAGCGTGCGGTGAACCATCGCACCGGGGCAGTCAAGCGCCAGGACCGGCTCTGGTAGACGTCGGCCAGCTGGCTCTCCAGCGTCGCAACAATCGACTCCAGTTCGCGAACGCGGGCGAGTGAGGTACCCATCGTCTGCGCTCCCTGTGAAAGTTCCGCCTTGAGCTGCTTTATCGTGCTGCGGTCATTCACGCTCGCCTGATCGAGTTTATCGATGCGCTGGGTCTGCTGCGAGAGCTTGAGCTGCAGTACGGCGCGCTCGTCAGTCAACCGATCAACATCGCCAGCAAGCTTTTCTGCCAAGTCCTGAGCCTCTCGCCGCCTCTCAAGCTCCTCTTCCAGATCCTTGATCTGCGTCGCAGAGGCCGCGCCCGCAGCGGACAGTTCTGCAATGCGGACCGCGTTGGCGACACCAAGCGCCTCCAACTCTGCCGCCCTGATCGCCCGGACCTCGAGATCCTTGGCCCACTCCACCAGCTGCGCGCTCTTTCCCTCAAGGTCCATCACATGACTATCGGCAGACTCCTTGTCGATCTTTAGCTTGGCCAGGTCTTCCTGGGCTTGCGTGGCAGCCTCACGGAGCCGCTCAAGCGCGGCTCCGCGCGCGGCAAGCTCAACGCGATCATGCTCCGTTTGCGCATACAGTGCCGAAAGGCGCGTGTTGTAGCTGATAAGGGCAGCCTGGAGATGCTGATAGATAGCCGTCCAATCAGGTGCGGGCGTAGCGATATCTTCCGCCCGTGCGAGATAGTTGCTCAGGTCTGCAAAGGTCCAGCGCGCCTGCTCCTGGCTGAACAACGCGATGAACGCGTTGCGGTAGCGAGGAGGCAGGGTTGCGAAACTCAGCGCGGGCTCTCGCTCTGGGTTCGAGGGCACGATGCGTCGTTCGATTATCTCGCGCGTAGTGATGAGGAACGACAGCAAGAGGTCGCCCAACCACGAGCAATCGGACGCGTTTGCGGAGATGGCACCATAGTCGATCAGGGTCGCGTGACCATCCGGCGATATGAGCACGTTCCAGCAACGGACGTCGTTATGGTAAAGCCCTTCCCGCTCGAGCAGCACCAGCTGGTTCAGCAGTTCGGAGATCACCTGGTCAGCGTCATACGTCGAGCGATCGTCGATCAACTCGGAGAGCAGCCGCCCTTCCATCCTTTCCCGTACCAGGTACAGATCCGAAGCATCATTCAACGCAAGAAGCAGACGCGGAGCCGGGTACGAGGCGGGTGGATTGCGCAGGAACTCCGACTCATTCTGGAATTCTTGAAGATTGATCTCGGCGCGCCCCCCCATGCCCAGCGTCATCTTCTTCACAAATGCTTTTTCGCCAAAGTAATAGCGACGGCTCTGCTGGTGTGTCCCGCGACCATGGGCATGCGACTCGCCCGACCACGAAGTGAACTCACCCACCGCGTCGCCTGCATACCAGAAGCGGCTACTGGCATAAATGAGGGGTCGCGAGACTGTCGACAAATGAGTCGCCTGTCGCGACAACAAGCGGGTGAAGGCAAAGCTGGCCAGCAGCTCGGCAGGGTCCTGCGGCAAGGATGGCGCCCAGTGCAGCGGCTCCTCGCGTAGCGCCAGCTCGAATATCCCTGCACCGATGGATTCCGAGAGCTTCCGGCACAGCTCGGCGACCGCCACGATGCCACGCGCGTGCACAAGGTGATGGAAGACGCTGAGGCCCAGGACCAGGTCGAACTCGCCTGGCTGGAGCCGTTCAATTACCTCCTCGACCGTACCGTGCTCAAAGGTGGCACTGAAAGCAGGGTGTTCCTGGGCGAGCGCTTCGCAAACGTGCACGTTCAGGTCGAGGAAATCCACCCCATGCACAGAGTGCCCATCAGCAGCCAGGCTGAGGGAGAAGAACCCTTGCGCGCAACCAAGATCGAGCACCCGCAATGGGCGCCCTACTTCATCCTGGAGGCGGCGCGCGCATTCGCGAATGAGCGCGAATCTGTCCTGGCAGTCCCGTGAGCTGCCATCGGACAACTCCGGGTGGGCGAAGATTGGCTGGTACTTCTCCGGCAGGGCAGCAACCAATGCGCCCACGCTCCACGACTCGCTCATGACACTTTGCTCTTTGAGTTTGAATTGGATTCCAGGCGCATCATGGCGATGCTCCTACAATCTCAAAATCGGCCTTAAGGTCCATCATCCCCCAAAATTGCATGCCTCTGGCGACATCCAACATAATGGAATCGTAACGCCTGTCCAGCGGCGTCAATTCAGCCAGTGGATCGCCACTGGAAACGCCCAATGAAACCAGGTAATTGGCTTCGTTGAGATCGAGAGGCATGGTGAACTTGCAGACAATCACCTCGCCCGCCTTCACGGCAATGCCCGCCCGCCCCTCGCTGGCGAGGAAGGAATTGGTGCCATACAGGAACAGCCCCTCAAGCGTTTTGACGAGGAACCCAGGCACAACGCTGTCGAAATCCTGATCGAAGGCGATCTTGACGTAGAAAGCTGTCCTGGCGCCGCTGTCGAGGCGCGCAGGGAAGTCCAACCCCTCGCTTGCGACCAGGTAATCGACGATCCGCGCCCCACCCTGCCCCCAGCGGTGCTCGCCGGCATTGTAATACGGGCGCGTATGGAAAACGTCTGCGCTGCCGGCCTCCATTCCAACGGACGCCGCATCGGGAGTCTCCTGCAGCGAGGCGGACTTTTTGCCAAACAGCTCGTCCAGGTACAGGTTGGAAATCTCCTGAGCCGAGCCGTCGGCGAAGACCCCGCCGTCCTTGATGAAAATGACCCGGTCGCAGTGCTTGACGATGTCCCCGATCGCATGACTGACCAGGATCAAGGTGGTCCCGAGTGCGGTGAATTCCTGCACGCGCTTGTAGCACTTGGCCTGAAAATAGGCATCGCCCACCGACAGTGCTTCGTCGACGATGAGGACGTCAGGCCGGAAGGCGGTGGCGACCGCAAAGGCAACCCGGACCTGCATGCCACTCGAGTAAGTCCGCACGGGCTCGTCGAAGTATTCGCCGACTTCGGCGAACGCCTCGATCGCCGGCATGACCGACTCGATCTCATGCTGCGAGTAACCAAGCAGGCCCGCAGAATGATAGGCGTTCTGGCGGCCGGTCAGTTCAACATTGAAGCCCATGCCCAGTTCGAGAATGGCCGCGATGCGACCGCCGCGGGTGATGCGCCCCTCGGTGGGCTGGGTTGTCCCAGTGATCATCTTGAGCAGGGTGCTCTTGCCGGCACCATTGCGGCCCACGATACCTACCGATTCGCCGGGCGCGATGGTGAACGACACGTCACGCAGCACCCAGTGCTCTTCCTTGGGCCGCACCGGCAGGCCAAACCAGCTGGCCACGCGGAGCCACTCACTGCCCCACACGCGGTACGACTTGCCAACGTTCTCGATCCGCATTGCGCTGCTCATAGGGCGTCCACCATTTCCTGACTGGCACGGCGGAACACCACCAGCGACATGATGGCCAATACCACGGTGGCGATCATCAGCGGCAGCAGGGAGATCCAGTCGGGCGCCCTCTCATAGAGCAGCACGTCGTGGTAGGCCGTTACCAGGGGGAACAAGGGATTGAGCTTGAACACATCACGCACGTCAGCCGGCAGGATCTCCACGTTGTAGACGATCGGGGTCAACCAGAACATGGCCTGCAGGACTACTGGCACGATCTGCCCGATATCGCGCATGAACACGTTGAACACCCCCAACAGCAGTCCCAGCGACATCGACAACCCCAGCGTGAGCAGCATCAGGGCGGGCAACCAGATCACCGACTCACCGGGGAGATGGCCCAGCACCGCGAACACCAGGAAGATCGCAACGAGGAGCAGGATGTTGTTGATCGCCATCGAACCGGCGGCAATGAAGGGCAGGCAGATGCGCGGGAACGCCACCTTTTTCATCAGGTTGCCGTTTTCGATGAACAGGTTGACGCTACGCGAAACGGATTCGGCAAACAGCGTCCAGCACAGGGTGCCGGACATGAGGTACAGCGCGTAGCCGTACTTGTTATCGATGCCGGGAAGCTTTGCAGACAGGACTTCGGACAGGATCGTGGCGAAGATGAGCACCTGCATCAATGGATGGATAATCATCCACAGCACGCCCAACTTGCTCTGCGCGAAGCGTGTCTTGAAGTCGTTGCGGATGGCCGACAGGATGAAGCCCCTGTATGCCCATACCGCCTTTAGAATATCCATGGTTTACTGCCCCTCCGGGCGACTGTCAGGTGCGTCTGGGGCGCCATTGAGGCCCGCAAGTTGGCGAACCAGGGCGTCTGCAGCACTCGCCGGTGCCAACTTGCGACGCACGTCCTGCTGCGCCTTCAATCCAATGCGCCGCGCGAGCCCAGGTGAGTCGGCCAGCTCCCTCATGGCAGTAGCCGCAGCTTCGATATCTGCTTCCGCCCACAGGGCCCCCGCAGCGTCCAGGTACTCGCCCTGCTGGACCGGCACCAGCGAGTAATCGACCAGGAACGAGTTTGTTTCGTCCATGTATTCCAGGTTTCCAGACCATCGCGTTGCTATCACCGGCTTGCCGAGCTCCATGCACTCGGCGAGGCCCAGGCCAAAACCTTCGGCACGATGCAGTGAGACATACGCGTCACAGCAGCGCTGCAAGGCACGCACGTGCGCCCGGTCGATCACCTCATCACGGATGACGATGCGTGAGTCACCGTGGGCCGCAGCGATGAGGTTACGTACAGCTTCGTCGTGCCGATGGCCGTTGCTTGACTTGATTACCAGCCTCACATCGTTGCGCTCGACAGGGAATGCAGCACGGAATGCAGCGATCGTCGCCAGCGGGTTCTTTCTCGCGGGCGACGAGTTGAAGTCGAACGACGTCAGGAAAGTGAAGCACTCTTCGTCGAGCCCGAAGTCCGATCGCTGCAGCCCGCTGTCGGGTACGTCTGACAATGGAATCGGCACCCGGATGATGGGCTTGTCGGTCACGCTGCGGAAAGCGCCCTCGATGAAGGTGGACGCGACCATGATCGCATCGACCTCGGCAAGCGCGCCCAGCCAGGAAGCAGGGATGCTCTCAAGCTCCCAGAACCAGCAGCCGATGATGTACTTGCCCGCCAGCCGATCCCGGCCGATCTTATCGAGAGCTGGCCCCAGCCAATCTGGATTGATGAAGATGATGCTGGTCTGGTGGAGCGCCTCTTCGCGAATGAAAGCATCCAGACTGTGATCGCTCCATCCGTGGGGCAAGCCAAGGTCAACATCATGCAGCGCAACGTCGCAGCCTGCAGAAAGCAGCGCTCGCGAGTACAGGCGGACGCTCTCACCCAAGCCGAACTGTCCGCGAATGAAGCCGTAAACATCCAGTCCCGGACCACCAGAGCTTTCAACCACAGTATTACCGAGGCGATCACTCAGCACCGGGATCGGACGCGACCAGGTCGCGGTCCGGGGAAATCGCAGTCGCGCCCGGGACCGTGCTTTCAACAGGTCCGCAATTCGCACGCGCAGTGATTCCGGGGCCATGCGATATACAGGTCGCAGCCAAGCCTGGCGACGCACCCAGGTCAGGAGGTTCAGCGCAGCAGCGCCAGGCGCCGCTGCGCGAGCGGCTTTGTCTGAGCGCTCAACGCTCACCACAATCAGCCCAGATCCTTGAGCGAAAGCTCCAGATCCACCTGGAGATCCCCCAGCTCTTCGACCCCCACGCTCAACCGCACCAGCGCATCGCTGATGCCCAGCTGCTCACGGCGTTCCACCGGAATGGACGCATGGGTCATCACCGCCGGGTGATTCACCAGGCTCTCCACCCCACCCAGCGACTCGGCCAGGGTGAACAGCTCCGTCTTCTCGCAGAACCGCTTTGCTGCCTCGAACCCGCCCTTCAGCACGATCGAGACGATGCCGCCGTAGCCGTTCATCTGGCGCGTGGCCAGCTCATGCTGCGGGTGGCTCTGCAGGCCGGGGTAGATCACCTTCTCGACAGCCGGGTGCTTTTCCAGCCACTGGGCCAGGGCCAGCGCGTTGGCGCAGTGGGCCTTCATGCGCAGCGGCAGGGTCTTCAGGCCACGCAGGGCCAGGAAACTGTCGAACGGCCCCTGTACGCCGCCAATGGAGTTCTGCAGGAAGGCCATCTGTTCGGCCAGTTCGGCGTTGTCGCCGACCACGACCATGCCGCCGACCATGTCCGAGTGGCCATTGAGGTATTTGGTGGCCGAGTGCAGCACCAGGTCCGCACCCAGCTCCAGCGGACGCTGCAGCATCGGCGAGGCAAACGTGTTGTCCACCACCACGATCAGGCCATGGCGCTTGGCGATGGTGGCGACCGCGGCAATGTCCACGATCTTCAGCATCGGGTTGGTCGGGGTTTCGATCCAGACCATCTTCGTCTGCGAGGTGATCGCCGCCTCGAACGCCGCCAGGTCGGTCAGGTCGACGAAGCCGAACTGCAGGCCGGCGGTGCGCTTGCGCACGCGTTCGAACAGACGGAAGGTGCCGCCATAGATGTCGTCCATCGCCACCACATGGCTGCCGGCGTCCAGCAGCTCCATCACGGTGGAGGTGGCGGCCATGCCGGAGGCGAACGCGTAACCGCGCGTGCCGCCTTCCAGCGAGGCCACGCAGCGCTCGTAGGCGAAGCGGGTCGGGTTATGGGTACGCGAATACTCAAAGCCCTGGTGCTCGCCCGGGCTGGACTGGGCGTAGGTGGAGGTCGCGTAGATCGGCGGCATCACCGCGCCGGTGCTCGGGTCGGGCGACTGCCCGCCGTGGATGGCCAGGGTGGCCAGAGCAAGCGAGCGGGTGCTGTGCCCGGTAGATGCAGGGTCGGACATTGAAGTTCCCAAGGATAGGAAGCCCCAATGGGGCTCCCACTAAAAGGAGCGAAAGTCTATCAGCGCCAGCTTAATCGATCGTTGACTGCGATAAACGCGCATTGTGTTCGGATCATCGGCTATCAGGCCGTCATTGCACCCGACGGCGCAGGTAGTTCAGCAGGTCGATCCGGGTAATCAGGCCGAGGAAGGCGCCTCCATCCATGATGATGGCCACCTGCCCCCGGTCGAACACCGGCAGCAGCGCCTCGATCGGCGACTTCACGTCCAGCCGGTCCAGCTTGCTGACCATGGCGGTGGCGACCTTGTCGCGGAAGCGCGATTCATCGCCATACACATGGAGCAGCACGTCGCTTTCGTCGACGATGCCGACCAGCTGGTCGCCGTCCATCACCGGCAGCTGGGAAACGTCGTACAGCTTCATGCGCTGGTAAGCGGTGGTCAGCAGGTCGTTCGGGCCGATCACCACAGTGTCGCGCTGGCCGTACGGGCGCAGGATCAGGTCGCGCAGGTCGCCGGTCTGCGGGCGCTCCAGGAAGCCGTTGTCCAGCATCCAGTAGTCGTTGTACATCTTCGACAGGTACTTGTTACCGGTGTCGGGCACCAGCACCAGCACCTTCTTCGGGGTGGTCTGCTCTTTGCAGTACTTCAGCGCGGCCGCCAGCAGGGTGCCGGTGGACGAACCGCCGAGCACGCCTTCCTTGCCCAGCAGCTCGCGCGCGGTGTGGAAGCTTTCGGCGTCGGTGATGGCGTAGGCCTTGGTGACCCGGGTGAAATCGGCGATCGAGGGCAGGAAGTCCTCGCCGATGCCTTCGACCAGCCAGCTGCCGGACTTGTCGTTCAGATTGCCGTCGTTGATGTACTCGGCCAGGATCGAACCCACCGGGTCGGCCAGGACCAGCTCGATCTTCGGCGAAAGCTTGGCGAAGGCGCGCGACAGGCCGGTCATGGTGCCGGAGCTGCCGCAACCGAACACGATGGCATCCAGGTCGCCATCCATCTGCTCGAGGATCTCCGGGCCGGTGCCGAACTCGTGCGCGGCCGGGTTGTCCGGGTTGCCGAACTGGTTGATGAAGTACGCGCCGGGGGTTTCCTCGGCCACGCGCTGGGCCATGTCCTGGTAGTACTCGGGGTGGCCCTTGGCCACGTCCGAACGGGTCAGGCGCACTTCGGCGCCCATGGCCTTGAGGTTGAAGATCTTCTCGCGGCTCATCTTGTCCGGCACCACCAGGATGAGCTTGTAGCCCTTCTGCTGGGCGACCAGGGCCAGGCCGAGGCCGGTGTTGCCGGCGGTGCCTTCCACCAGTGTCGCGCCCGGCTTGAGATCGCCGCGCTTTTCAGCCGCTTCGATCATGGACAGGCCGATGCGGTCCTTGATGGATCCTCCGGGATTGGCGCTTTCGAGCTTCAGGTACAGCTCGCAGACACCGGTATCCAGGCGCTGGGCCTTGACGATCGGGGTCTTGCCAATGAGTTCGAGCACGGAGGAGTGGATTGCCATCGGGTCACATCGATTCGCGCCGCAGGGCGGCCGGACCCCCGATTATCCGATAGAAGGTAAAGACACGCCATGCGTGTTTGTTCACCCCAAAAGAGCGACGCGGACGGTGCCCGTCGACGAGGAGACGGACACCGCCCGCGGCGGTTGGGTGTCAGCGCCCGGCCGGGCCGGCGCGCATACGGCTTAGTTCAGGGGGGAGGAGTACAGCCGTTCCAGCTTCTGCTTGGCGAGCAGCTTCTCACGCTTCATCTGTCCCAGGGTGGAACTGTCTATCGGAAGTACGCCCAACTCGGCATCCATACACTTTTTGTTCAACTTCTGGTGCCGTTCGTAAAGCGCCTTGAATTCCGGGTCCCGCTGGCGGCGGGCGTCGATTTCACTCTGGGGCTGACCTTCAAACATGATGAACCTCCTATAGCGTCTACAGCACAAACAAGAACGCCCCGGCCGGTAAGGCACGGGGCGTATCTTCGGGCGGAGCACCGGCGTCAACCGCGACCGCAGGCGAACCCATGCGCCCAGCCCGGCCATTCCGGACTGCAGACTGCTCTGGTTCGTGCCCTCGGTACATCGGCCCGGCCCTCCAATCGTCCGGGTCGCGGAAGGCTACCCGGACAATCGACCCTACGCTTGCCGAAGGGTGGGTTCAAGGGTTTCGTTTGAAATCGCTGGCGGTGCCCAGTCGGGGTTCAGGCTGAACACGCGGAACAACGAAAAAGTAACGAAAACAAGGGGTTGAAACCGTCAGGGGGCGATGATGACCTCAGCCGAACGGGCCTTGGTCGCCGCCGCCTTCTTGCCCGCCACCTGGAAGCGGCTGGCGCTGACGCCTGCCCCGACCAGCGCGTCGCGCAGTGCCTCGGCACGCTGCTGCCCTACCCCGGCCGCGGCGTCATAGGCTTCGATCCTTACCCGGCCCTTCTTGCCGATGTTGAGGTATTCGGCCAGTGCCTTGGCCTGGCCCTTGGCGCCGCCGGACAGCGTGCCCTTGCCGCTGGCGAAGGCGTCGCCCGGGAAGGTGAAGACCTCGCCCCGGTTGTCGAACTTCGAGCCCGGCAGCTTGTTGCCCGAGACCAGCTCGGCTTCCTCGCGGGCCAGCTTGGCGGCGTTCTGCTGGGCGGCGCTGAGGCGCTGCTGCTGCTTGCCGGCCACGCTGGTCAGGGCGTTCTCGGCGTCCTGGCGGGCCAGGGTCTCGGCCTCGGCGGCCTGGCGCAGGCGCTCGGCCTCTTCGGCCTGCATCTGCGCCTGCATGCGCAGCTGCTCGGCTTCCTGGCGGGCGCGGGCGGCGTCGCGGCGGCTGGCCTCGATCAGCAGGTCACTGCGGGTGCGATCGAGGCGATCGACCTCACGCGCGGCCAGTGCGGTACGCACGGCGGTCTCGGCAATCTCCACCCGGCGCTCGGCCAGGTAGGTGGCCAGCTCCTGGTCGCGGCGCTTGGCCTTGTCCAGGGTGGCGATGGCCTGCTGGGCCTGCATGCGCTCAAAGGCGCCCAGCTCAGCGGTGTCGGGATTGGCCTGGATGGCCATCAGGCGCTGGCTCAGCTGCGCCACCATCGGGTTCTCGGCGGCCATGGCCAGGGTCGGCAGCGCCAGCAGCGCAGCCAGGGTTGCGGCAGTCATCGGCTTCACCGGCGATCCTCCCCGGTCGACAGCTGGCGTTGCAGCTGGTTGACCTCGTTGCGGCGCAGCTGCAGCTGCGCGGTGACGGTGGCTTCCTCGCTGCGGACGCGGGCCAGGTCGGCATCGGCGGCGGCGCGCAGGGCGATCGCCGGGGCATTCTTGCGCTCGCGGCGGTCGCCGGCAGCACGCTGGGCCTGCTCCAGCCCCTGCCGGGCCAGCCCGATCAGGTCCGGGGCGTACTGGTCGGCGTCGGCCTGGGTGGCCTTGTCGACCGCCTGCCGGGCCTGGGCCAGTTCCAGTGCGCCGTCCTGCGCCCAGGCGGGGGCAGACAGTGCGAATGCAAACGCCATCACATACAGGCCATGGCGCATTCGTGCGAAGCTAAGTCGTTTCATTGGGGAGGCCGTACCGGTTGTCGGTTCACGGCCATTGTCGTCAAGCCGACACCGTGCTGGCAACGGGCGTCGGCCGTTTCGTTGGGGAAAATTCGCAATGGATATCGGCTACTTCCTGAAGCTGATGACCGAAAAGAACGCTTCGGACATGTTCCTGACCACCGGAGCACCGGTCTACATCAAGATCGAGGGGAAGCTTTATCCGCTGGGCAACACCGGCCTGCCGCCGGGCATGGTCAAGAAGATCGCCTACTCGCTGATGGACGAAGGCCAGGTGCCGCAGTTCGAGCGCGAGCTGGAGCTCAACATGGCCATCGCCCTGCCCGATGCCGGGCGCTTCCGCGTCAATGTGTTCAAGCAGCGGGGCGAGGTCGGCATGGTCATCCGTGCCATCCGCAGCCGCATCCCGAGCATCGAGGAGCTGAACCTGCCGCAGGTGCTGAAGGACGTCATCATGACCCCGCGCGGGCTGGTGCTGGTGGTGGGGTCCACCGGTTCCGGCAAGTCCACCTCGCTGGCGTCGATGATCGACCACCGCAACAGCACCACCACCGGTCACATCCTCACCATCGAGGACCCGATCGAGTACCTGCACAAGCACAAGATGTCGATCGTCAACCAGCGCGAGGTCGGGCTGGACACCCATGCCTTCCACAACGCGCTGAAGAACGCCATGCGTGAAGCGCCGGACGTGATCCTGATCGGCGAGATCCTGGACGCGGAAACGATGGAGGCCGCCATCGCTTTCGCCGAGACCGGCCACCTGTGCCTGGCCACCCTGCACTCCAACAACGCCGACCAGACCATCGAGCGCATCCTCAACTTCTTCCCGGAAAGCGCGCACAAGAACGTGCTGATGAACCTCGCGCTGAACCTGCGTGCGGTGATCAGCCAGCGCCTGGTGAAGAACAAGGAAGGCCGTCGCCTGCCGGCCACCGAGGTGCTGATCAACACGCCGATGATCCGCGACCTGCTGCGCCGCGGCCAGGTGCACGAGATCAAGGCGGCAATGGAAGCCTCGCTGGAAGAAGGCATGGAGAGCTTCGACCAGTGCCTGTTCCGGATGGCCAAGAACGGCATCATCGAGCAGGAAGAAGCGCTGCGCGCGGCAGATTCGCGCGATGGACTGGCGTTGAAGTTCCGCCTGTCAGAAGGTGGCGCCGAGCACGACCCGTACGCGGATTATTCGGCGGCGACGCCGGCGGCGATAACGCACGGGTTCTGATCTGGGGTACCCACCGTTGGTGGGTACGCCGTTTCAGCTCGCCGCGTCGGCCTGATTTTCCGGCCGCGCGGCGTCGAACGCTTCCAGCGCCAGGCACGCCTCTTCGATCCTTACCAGCGTCGGGTACGGCGTCAGGTCCACGTTGAACCGCCTGGCGTTGAACAGCTGCGGCACCAGGCAGCAGTCGGCCAGGGTCGGAGTGTCGCCGTGGCAGAAGCGCCCGGTCTCCACCGATTCGACCAGCATGCGCTCCATCGCATCGAAACCCACCTGCATCCAGTGCCTGGTCCAGTCGTCGCGCTCGGGCTGCGGCACATGCCAGGTATCGCTGAAAAACTGCATGATGCGCAGGTTGTTGAGCGGGTGGATATCGCAGGCCACCAGCTGGGCCAGCGCGCGGACCCGGGCCCGGCCCAGCGCGTCGTCCGGCAGCAGCGCCGGCTCCGGGAACACCTCGTCGAGGTACTCCAGGATCGCCATCGACTGCCGCACCACGCTTTCGCCATGCACCAGGGTCGGCACCAGCTCCTGCGGGTTGAGCGCGGCATAGCCTTCGCTGTGCTGCTGGCCGCCATCGCGGACCAGGTGCACCGGGGTGATCTGGTGCGCCAGGCCTTTGAGGTTCAAGCCAATTCGCACGCGGTAGGCCGCGCTGGAGCGCCAGTAGCTGAACAGCTCGATGCGGTCGGCCGTGATGTTCAGGGCCGTGTCGCCTGTTCGATGCGCTGCTCGATCGCACCGAAGATGCTCTCACCGGCCGCGTCGAACATTTCGATCCGGACCACGTCGCCGAACGACATGAAGGGCGTGCTCGGCTTGCCATCGCGCAGGGTTTCCACGGTGCGCTGTTCGGCGAAGCACGAGGCGCCCTTGCTGGTGTCTTCGTTGGCGATGGTGCCCGAGCCGACGATGGCGCCGGCGCCCAGCGGGCGGGTCCTGGCCGCATGTGCGACCAGCTGGGCGAAGTTGAACTGCATGTCCACGCCGGCTTCCGGGGCACCGAACCAGGCGCCGTTGATGTGGGTCACCAGCGGCAGGTGCACCTTGCTGTCCTGCCAGGCCTCGCCCAGCTCGTCGGGGGTGACGAACACCGGCGACAGCGCCGAGCGCGGCTTGGACTGCAGGAAGCCGAAGCCCTTGGCCAGCTCGCCCGGGATCAGGTTGCGCAGCGAGACATCGTTGACCAGGCCGACCAGCTGGATATGGCCCGCCGCCTGCTCCGGGGTGGCGGCCATCGGCACGTCGTCGGTGATCACCACGATCTCCGCTTCCAGGTCGATGCCGTAGTCCTCGCTGACCACCTTGACCGCGTCGCGCGGGCCGTGGAAGCCGGCGCTGGTGGCCTGGTACATCAGCGGATCGGTGTAGAAGCTTTCCGGCACTTCAGCGCCACGGGCACGACGCACGCGCTCGACATGCGGCAGGTAGGCGCTGCCATCGACGAATTCATAGGCACGCGGCATCGGCGCGGCCAGTGCCTGCGGGTCAAGGTCGAACACGCCATCGGCGTCGCCGGCGTTGAGCGATTCGTACACGGCGTTCAGGCGCGGCGCGATGTGGCTCCAGTCTTCCAGGGCCTGCTGCAGGGTGGCGGCAATGCCGGTGGCGCGCACGCCGTGGCGCAGGTCACGCGAGACGACGATCAGGGTGCCGTCGCGGCCGCCTTCCTTCAAAGAACCAAGCTTCATGGGTGGGTATCCGGGATCGCAGAAAATAGGTTTCGAGTGTAACCAAATAGCCCGCAATGCTGAACGCTGCAATGCGACACAAGCCACCATGGAAGATACCGGAGCCGCCGTTGATACGCCGGTGAAGGGTGCAATCCCCAGGACCCCGCCGAAGCGCATCCACGCAGGGCGTGGATGTACCTGAACGGGGCATTTGGTATGGGCGTCCCAGTTCCTTTACAATAAGCGGGTCTGCAGCGGCCGTCCGTTTCCCTTCGGGATCGCCGGCGATCCGGATCATCGATCCCTCGCCCGCCCCCACTCCGACGCCATTCGTCATGCATTCCAGTCTGCGCACCGCGCCGGCTGAACACAATTCTCGCAGCGCGGTTCACGGGAACGCTCCGAGTAAGCCGATCAACTCGATCTGCCTTGCGCATGGCCATTCGGCCACGCGTTACTTTGTCTTTGGAGCTTCCACCCGATGTCTTTTGAAAATCTGGGCCTTGCCCCGTTCCTGCTGCGCGCGTTGTCCGAGCAGGGCTATGAAAACCCGACCCCGATCCAGGAGCAGGCGATCCCGCTGGCGCTGGAAGGTCGCGACCTGCTGGCCGGTGCACAGACCGGTACCGGCAAGACCGCGGCGTTCGGCCTGCCGCTGCTGCAGCACCTGGGCACCAACCCGCAGGCCGTGAACGGCCCGCGCAAGCCGCGTGCGCTGGTGCTGGCCCCGACCCGTGAACTGGCCACCCAGGTGCATGACAGCCTGCGCAGCTACAGCAAGTACCTGCGCATTCCGAGCGCCTGCATCTACGGCGGCGTCGGCATGGGCAACCAGTTCGACGTGCTGCGCCGTGGCGTCGACCTGCTGGTGGCCTGCCCGGGCCGCCTGATCGACCACCTGGAGCGTCGCAGCGTCGACCTCTCGGGCATCGAGATCCTGGTGCTGGACGAAGCCGACCGCATGCTCGACATGGGCTTCCTGCCGTCGATCAAGAAGATCCTGGCCAAGCTGCCGCGCCAGAACCGCCAGACCCTGCTGTTCTCGGCGACCTTCGAAGAGAGCATCAAGCAGCTGGCGCTGGAGTTCATGCGCGACCCGGCGCAGATCCAGGTGACCCCGAAAAACACCGTGGCCGAAACCATCACGCACCGCGTGCACCCGGTCGATGGCGCGCGCAAGCGCGAACTGCTGCTGCACCTGCTGGCGCAGGACAGCCGCGAGCAGACCCTGGTGTTCGGCCGTACCAAGCACGGCTGCGACAAGCTGGCGATGTTCCTGGACAAGGCCGGCATCAAGACCGCCGCCATCCACGGCAACAAGAGCCAGGGCCAGCGCCTGCGTGCGCTGGGCGACTTCAAGGCCGGTCGCGTGACCGTGCTGGTGGCCACCGACATCGCTGCGCGCGGTATCGACATCAACGAACTGCCGAAGGTCATCAACTACGACCTGCCGATGGTGCCGGAAGACTACGTGCACCGTATCGGCCGTACCGGCCGCAATGGTTCGACCGGCCAGGCGATTTCGCTGGTGGCGCAGGACGAAGCCAAGCTGCTGCGCCAGATCGTGCGTCTGCTCGACAAGGACATGGACATCCGCGACGTGCCGGGCTTCGAGCCGCAGACCCCGATCCGCTGGGGCAACAGCGCCCCGGGCAAGGCGGAAGTGCCGGGTGGCGATCGTTCGCCGCGCAAGCACGCACGCCGTCCGCACGGTGAAGCGCCGCGTCATGCGCATGCCGGTGCCAAGAGCGGTGGTGGCCAGCGTGATGGTGCCGGCCGCGGTGCGAGCCGTGGCGCCGGTAACGGTGCGCCGCGTGGCGGTGCGCCGTCGGGCCAGCGCCGTGGCGGTGGCGGACGCGGTCCGGGCGGTGGTGGTCATCGCGCCGGTTGATTCAGGCCGGTAGCGCGACATTGAAAAGGGCGACGCATAGCGTCGCCCTTTTTTGTTACCAGTTGAACGCCACCGTCACGCGAGCATTCCGCCCCGGCTCGCTGTAACGCCCGATGCCTTCGTCATTGACGTACCCGTACAGCGTGTTGCTGCCCTGGTACACGCCGCGCACGCGCTGCCACAGGTAGTACTCGCGGTCGGTCAGGTTGTAGATGCCCGCGCTGATCCGCCACTGCGCGCTGATGTTCCAGCTGCCGAACAGGTCCAGCACGGTGTAGCCGTCGGCCTTGTCCAGCCATGCCGGGGTGCTGACCGTGCCATTGGCAGCGGTGGTGTAGGCGTCGTCGGCGTGCTTGGCCGCTGCGTGGGTCACCGCTGCGGTCACATTCCATACCGACGACGGCGCATAGCGCACGCCCAGCACCGCGCTGGCCGGCACGATGCTTTCCAGCGGGTCGCCGTTCTGCTTCTTGCCTTCGCTGTACGACGCGGCCAGGCGCGCCGACCACGCGTCGTTGAACTGCACGCGCCCTTCCAGCTCGACGCCTTTCACCGTCACCTGCCCTGCGTTGGTGGGCATGGTGTAGGCGCGTTCGTACAGGATCGGGCCGCGCACGGTGGTACGGAAGCCGCCCGGAATCTGCTGGGTCAGCGTGCTGTACTCGATGAAGTTGTCGTAGCGGTCGCGGAACACCGAGAGGCCGAACTGCGCAGTGTCGGTGCTCCAGCGATAGCCCAGCTCGACGTTCAGGCTCTTCTCCGACGACAGGTCCGGGTTGGCGACGGTGTCGTTGAACACCAGCGGCTGCCCGGTCTGTGCGTTGATCAGGGTGGTGGTGCTGGTCGGCGAATACATGTCGGCGACCGACGGGGCGCGGAACCCACGACCGACCTGCGCCCACAGCGAGTGCTCGGGCAGGAAGCGGAATTCCGCACCAACCTGCCAGCTGGGCGACGCGAACGAGACATCACGTACGGTCCCGGTGCGGTCGACGAAGGTGCTGTCCACCTGCGGCGAATAGTCGTAGCGGTCATAGCGCGCGCCTGCGCTCAGGGTCAGGCGCTCGTCGAACAGGCGCACGCTGTCGCGCAGGTACACGTTCCAGTTGTCCACGTCGGTCTTGGGCACCTGGCGCGGGTCAACCTCTACCGACGCAATGGCGCCGGCCGCATTCCAGCGCGTGTCCACGGCGGTGAAGTCCACGTCGCGCTGCTGCCAGGCCATGCCGTACACCAGGTCGTGCTGCGCGCCGCCGGTGCTGAAGGCCTTGGTGAAGTCGAGCGCGGCGCGGTCCAGGGTCTGCTCGGTGGAGCGGTTCTCGCTGCGCAGGCACGGGATCGCGCCACCCGGGCAGCCGCTGCCGGCGGTGATGGTGGTGATGCCGCGGCTTTCGGTGACCTGGCGGTCCAGCTGCGCTTCCAGGGTGTCGAACACGGCATTTTCGGCCAGCCACTGGTAGTGCACGCCGTAACGGTCGCGGTCATTGGTGTCGTGGCCCTGACGGGTAAGGTAGCCCGGTGCGTACACGCGCGAGAGGTTGTCCACGTCGTTGGTGGCACGACCGCGCTCGTACATGAAACCAAGGGTGTTGGCTTCGTTCAACTGCAGGTCGAGCTTGCCAAGCAGGTTGTCGCGGGTGCTGTCGACCGGGTCGGGGGTGCGGCGGCCGACGCCGGTGCGGTCGTGGGTGGTGTCGTAGTACGACTCGGATTCGTGGCCTTCGCGGCGCGTGTAGACCAGCATCGACTCGACGATGCCGCTGCGGTTGGCGAAGGTCAGCGTGCCCATGGTTTCGTCGTTGGCGCCGGAGTAGCCCGCCTTGAGGCCGAAGTGGGTGTCGTTGCCTGCCGGGTTGAGATAGTCGGCCGGGTCCTTGGTGGTGAACACGACCGCGCCGCCGAGAGCGCCGCTGCCCGCGCTGATCGAGTCGGCACCCTTCACCACCGCCAGGCTCTTGAGCGTGTCGATGTCCACGTCGCCGCGGCCGCCGCGGAAGAATTCGTAGGAGCGCGCGGTTTCCACCGACTCGCCCAGGCTCAGGCCATCCACCGTGATCGCGACGCGGTCGCTTTCCAGGCCGCGGATGTTGAAGCCGTTATCGCCGAAGCGGCCCATGTCGACGATGCTGACACCGGGGATGTAGCGGATCGCTTCTTCCATGGTGTTCGCCATTTCAGCGTCGAGGTCGGCGGCAGTCAGGACGGTGACGTTCTGGTTGGCGGACTTGGCGCGCTGGGCGCGTTCGGCTTCGACGCGTACGGTGTCGAGGGTGCTGGCGTCGGCCGGGGCCTCGGCGTGGGCAGGGGCAGCCAGGCACGCGGCTACCGCCAGCGTGAGCAGGGAGAGGGACGACTTCATTGGGGAAAGCTCCGCAGGAAAGAAGGGAAAGGCGGTGTTGGCCGTTCCTGGCTGCGGCGGTCCGGTCGACCGTGCGGGGCTTGGGGGCGTGAGATACGTGTGCTGAGTCTGGTAGCGCCGGCCGTTGGCCGGCCCAGGCGGTACGTGGGTCGGCCAACGGCCGACGCTACCGGTATGCGTAAGGCGGTGCGTGGCGCCGGCCAGCGGCCGGCACTACGGTGCGGATCAGCGGTTGCCGTTGGCCGAATGAGCGCCGGCCTTGGGCTCCGGATCGCGCGCATCCACCACGCCGTCGCCGTTGCTGTCGGCACGGTTGAACATGCGCTTGCCCGAGGTCTGGTACTCCGCGAAGGTCATGCGATCGTCCTTGTCGGTGTCCAGCGCGGCGAAACGCACGCGCGCCTGGCGCTCGGCATCGGCACGCAAGCGGGTGCGCTGCTGGTCCAGGCGGGTCTCGAACTCGGTGGTGTATTCAGCGAGGCTCAGCGTTCCGTTGCCGTCGGCATCGGTAGCGGTGAAGGTAGCCACGCGCGCCGTGTCGAATTCGGCACGGTCGACCACGCCATCCTTGTTGGCGTCGTACAGCTCCAGCATGCCATTGGCGGTATGCGAGGTGGGCATCTTCAGCGGGTCGCGCGTGGTGGCGGCAGCGCTTTCGCGCGTGGCCTCCTGCGATTTCTGGTAGCCGGCCCAGGTACGTTCACCGGCCGCGTCGTACTCCGCGCGGCTGATCGCGCCGTCCTTGTCGCGGTCCAGCGCCTTGAAGCGGGTGTCGGTCTGCTTCAGGTGGCCGGCGCGCGCGGTGGCCAGGCGCACGTCGAAGCGCTGCAGGTATTCGTCCACGTATTCCTGTTCCTCCACGCTGCCGTTGTTGTTGCTGTCGGTGGCGGCGTAGCGCGCCTTGCGGAAGGCTTCGAACTGGGCCCAGCTGACGCTGTCGCTGCCTTCTTCGGCAAACTGGCTCAGGAACGCGGCCGCTGTCGGCGAGGCGGTCGCAGGCGCGGGCGCGGTGGTGGTCTGGGCCTGCGCGTGCGCAGCCGGAGCCAGCACCACGGCCAGCAGGGCCGCGGTGAGCAAGGTGTTCTTCATGGTGTTCCCCCTGGAAGGTAGGTGGTTACGGTTCGAGCACGCGGAAGGAAAGCGTGTAGTTGTTGCCGTACATCGGTGCGGCCGCACCGGCCGGGGCGGGGCCGCGGTAACGGATCAGCGCCAGGTAGCTGCCGGCCTGGGCGAGCGCGAAGCGCGCCTTGCCCTGCGCGTCGGTGGTCAGCGTCTCCGGCGCGGGCTGGCGGGCGCCATCGCCGAGTGCGCGGTGCATTTCCACCTTCTGGTTCGGCAGCGGTTTGCCGTCGTACTGCACGAGGAAGTCGAAATGCTCACCGCGATAGAGGTCGCTGGGATGGGTGACCGGCACCAGTTCCAGGCCGGTGCCGTACGGCTGGAGCGCAGCGGTGGTCGGGCCGCCGGCGGTCAGGTACACCTCCGACCGCGACAGGCTCTGGTAGTGGCTGGTGAGCTTGGCGCCGGCGGGCAGCGGCACGGCCGGGTCGCGGCTGGAGCCGGGCTTGCCGTTGAGGTCCCAGGTACGGAACACCGCGCCGAGGCGGTTGCCGGTGCTGAAGCGGTAGGTGCCGGTCTGGCCCGGCAGCGTGGTTTCGATGACGGCGCGGGTTTTCAGGCGCTGCACGGTGTCCGGCGCGCGGGTGCTGCCGTCGGGCAAGGTCACCACGAACTCGCTGTTGTCGAACACCACTTCGGGTACGAAGAAGGTTTCGGCGAACGAGGCGTCCAGGGTCACCACGCTGTCGGGGCGGACCTCGAAGCTGGCCGGAGCCAGGTACGGCGTATGGGCGGCAGCGGGCAACGCCAGCGCGGCCAGCAGGAAGGCAACAACAGGGCGGAGGGACATGGCGGATGCTCGCGCCGGCGGGATGGCCGGCGGGCGACATCGTATGCGTATTGCGAATGATTCGCAATACGGACTTTTCACATTGCGTGTGATTGGCGGTTTGGTTGGTTTTCTGACGGGTTCCGTGGGACACGCCACGCGTGTCCCACGGAACGTCACACCGGGCGTCGCCCCATTACCCTCGCGGCTTGGTCGGGTTCAACAGATTCCCGAAGAACACCGCGTTCAACAGCAACCGTTCGGTACCATGCCAGTACTTGCGGTGCGCCGGATCGTCCGCGAACAGCACCACGTTGCCCTGCCCCTGCGGCGAGACCAGCAACCAGGCGGCACCAGCCACGCGCGTGCGGTTGCTCTCCGACAGATACCCGTTCACCCGAGGCGTCTCATCGATCCGCACCACGGTGGAGAACGCATTGCGGCTGGGCTTGAAGCTGATGCCGTTTTCCTTGTTCACCGCAAGCTGCGTTCGCGGCAGACCGAAGCCCAGCGGGTGGCTGGTATCCACGTCGGCGCTGAGGATGTTGCCGCTGACACGCTCGATGGCAGCGATATCGCGCTGGTCGCCGAAGGCACGTCGGGCGCCGTCGGGCTCCTTCTCTTCGGCACCCAGCACTTCATCGCTGAGCTTCTGCTCGATGGCCCACTTGGCCGCACTGCCGTAGGTCACCAGCGAACCGCCGGCATTGATCCAGCGCTTCAGCGCGGCCACCGCAGCTGCGTCCACGCCGCCGTAGGTGCCACCCGACAGCACGATGGTGGTGTACCGGTCCAGGTTGACCTTGCCCAGCTGTGCCGGGTCCAGCTTGCTGGCCGGTAGCTGCACCTGCTGGTCGAGCACGAACCAGGCCGAGCCGATTTCAGTGGCACTCACGCCCTCGCCCATCACCAGCGCTACCGCCGGCTTGCGCAGCGCCTTGACGCTGTCACTGCCCAGGTCGATGCCGCCGCGGCTCTGCCCACTGGCCAGCGCGTGCACCTGCACGCCACTGCCGCGCGCAACCTCGTCGACCGCCGCCAGCAATGCGTCGCCGGCCAGCGTCTGCCCGGCCACCGGAATCACCACGCTGCCGCGCGTGAAGGCCTGCTCGCCGCCTGCGGTCGCTGCCGTGAACGGCTGGAACGCGGCACGGGTCACCACGCCCTTGGCCTGCAGCGCATACAGCGCGCGGCTGGCGTTGTAGTCGCGCCAGTCGAACACGTAGGCGTAGCCCGCCTGGCCGCCGCTCACGCCGCCGCGTTCGGGCGGCAGTGCAGTGATGCGCTCGCCCGCATCCACCCGGCTGCGGCTGCCGGCAAAGGCCAGTCCGTAGGCCGGCGCGATTGCGTAGGAGGTGCTGCCGTAGAACACATCGCCTTTGATCGGCGGCGTCTCGGCGAAGATCGAATGGACCAGGCGGAACTGCGGCTGCGCAGTGGGCACCACGTACGCACTGCCCGGGTCGAAGCGCTGGCCGTCGACGGTCACGGAAGAGGTCAATGCCTGCACGGTGATCCGGTGCTGCAGCAGCAGGTCGAGCAGGCGCCGGGTCAGGCCCGGGTCGTGCGCGTCGCCGAACACGAACGCCTTCACCGGCTGCTGGTTGGCCTGCTTCAGCGCGGACTGGAAGAACTCCTTCTGCAGCTTCAACAAGCCGTCGCGCTCGGTGACCGCACCGCGAACGGTGCCAAGCCCGGTGGCGACCTGATTGCGGATGGTGAACGGGAAGGTCAGCAGGCCGTTGACCGATTCCTGCACGCGCCCGCGCGAGCTGGCCTGCTCCACCGTGACGCCTACCGCGCCATGGAAGTCCGGATAGGTCGAGCCATAGACCGGCGAGAAGTTGTCGAAGTTTTCCCCGGTGTAGTACAGCGAACCCAACGCATCCAGCGACTGCGCGTGGTACTTGGCCAGGGTCTTGTTCCACTCATACGACGAGGCCGGCAGCAGCGGGCTGTGCATGCTCGCCGGCGAAGGTTCGAAGTAGTAGGTGCTGTCCTTGCCCATCTCGTGGAAGTCGATCTGGACGTTGGGATACCACTGGTGGAAGTACGCGATCTTCGGCCGCGTGTCCTGCTGGGTCAGCGCCAGCCAGTCGCGGTTGAGGTCGGTGAAGTAATGGTTGGTGCGCCCCTGCGGGAACGGCTCCACGTGCTCCTTGTCGGCCGGGTCGGAAGAGGCCGGCGAAGAGGCATAGGCGTTGTGCCAGCTCGCCGCGCGGTCACGCCCGTCCGGGTTCTGTGCCGGATCGAACAGCACCACCGCGCGGTCCAGCCACTGCGCGGTTTCCGCACTGCGGTTGGCCACCAGGTAGTACGCGGTGAGCAGCGCGGCTTCGCCGCTGGAGGTTTCATTGCCATGCACGCTGTAACCCAACCACACCACCACCGGGCTGTTGCCCGCCGCCGACAGCGGCTGCGCCGGGTCGGCCAGGGTCACGTGCTGGCGGCGCAGGGTGTCCAGCTGCTGCTGGTTCTGCGCCGAGGTCACCGTGGCGATCAGCAGCGGCCGCCCTTCATAGCTGCTGCCGATCCGCTCGACCTTGATCTTGTCCGAGTGTTTGGCCAGCTCGTCGAAGTAGGCCACCAGCTGGTCGTGCCGCGTGTAGCGACTGCCGATCTCATAGCCCAGGAACTGCTGCGGGGTGGGAATGGCCGGATCAAAATCGCCGGCCTTCGGGAAGAAATACGCGCTCTGTGCGAACGCCGGCGCTGCGAGCAACCACAACGAACCCAACAGCCAGGCGATGGGACGTGACACACCACGGTACAAGGACACAGCAACCCCCAGATCAGAAGCGGTAATCGAAACCCACAGTGAAGTAGCGACCGCGCAGGTCGTACTGGCTGAAGTCGTACGGCGCACGGATGCCCGGGAACGAGGCGTCGTAGGGCGGTTCCTCGTCGGCCAGGTTCTGGATCTTCGCGTACAGGGTCAACTTCTCCAGCCCGGTGTACGCCAGGTACAGGTCGAACTGGCTGTACGAATCCACCCGGTCCTGCACCGAGGTAGCGGCCGCGCTCGCCTTCTGGTCATAGCCGCTGGTGTAGTACCAGGTCAGCGCGGTACGGAAGTCGCGCCAGGTCCAGTCCAGCGAGGTGGTGGCCTTGTTGGCCGGAAGCGTGGCGCCGAGGTTGCTGCCGGCGTAATCCACCAGCGGGCCACCGACCACGGTCGGGCGGCGGTAGTCGCGTACGTGGGTGAACGCGGTGGAGAGGGTGAAGTCACCGGCGCGCTCGGTCGGGAAGCGCTGGCGCAGTTCCACGTCGAAGCCGGAGGTCTTCAGCTCGCTCAGGTTCTGGTAACGGTTGAAGACCGCCAGCAGCTTGCCGCGCTCGTCGCGGGTGACCGCACCGGGCACGTCATTGGTGACCAGGGTCTGGGTGTTGTTGGTGCCGACCAGGTTCTCCAGCTCGATGCGGTAATAGTCCACGCTCAGGCTGGTGTTGCTCCACGGGGAAAGCACCACGCCCAGGTTGTAGCTCTTGGTGCGCTCGGGCTTGAGGTCGCTGTTGCCGACGGTGAAGAAGGTCGGGTTCTGCCGCGAGCCGGGCACGTCCGGGTCGCGTGGGTCGATCACGCTGCCGTAGGCGATGCTGGTGCTGTTGGAGTTCTCCGACAGCGACGGTGCGCGGAAGCCCTTGGAAGCAGCCGCACGTACGAGCAGGATGTCCCACGGCTGCCAGCGCAGGCTCAACTTGGGCGAGAACGCGTCGCCGAAATCACTGTAATGGTCGGCGCGCGCGGCGGCCTGGAGTTCCAGGCGCTCGGCCAGCGGCACGTTGACTTCGGCATAGGCGGCGGTGACCTTGCGCTCGCCATGCACTTCGGCGATGGCCGGGCGGATCTGCAGGCCGGCATCGATCTGCCACGGGTTCTCGGAGTCCAGCTTTTCGCGGCGCCATTCCACGCCGGCAGCGAAGCCGATCGGGCCGGCCCAGGTGCTGCCCAGGCCACCGGAGATCTTGGCGTCCACGCCCTGCAGCACCGACTCGGCCGGGCGCAGCGTGCTCAGGTTGATGCTGTCGATCACCGCCTGCGGCGTAGCCGAGGGGTTGAGCAGGTTGTAGCTGCCGGTGGCCAGTGCGTCGGCCAGGGTCCAGCGGTTGGCGAAGCCGCCGGAGACGGTTTCGCGCTCGCTGCTGCGCGCGCCGAACGCGCCCACTTCCCAGTCCCAGTCCTGCAGGCTGCCGCGCAGCCCGACCACGCCGCGGTAGGCGGTGGAGCGGTTGGTCTTGAAGCTGGGGCCCAGGTTGAAGAAGGTGTATTCGATCGGGATCGCGCGCCCATACGGATTGAACGGGCTGCTCGCCGGCAGGTTGGACGAGACCGGCTCGGCCAGCCCGGTGTCGGCGTTGAGCGCGAAACGGCCGCTTTCCAGGGTGAAGAACGGGCTGCTGCCGAACCAGGACACGCCCTTGATCTCGCTGTAGATCACTTCGCCGAAGGCCTCGACGTTGTCATTCACCTTGAAGGTGCCGTTGACGTACGCCTGGTAGCGCTTGGTCGAGGGAATCAGCGTGGTGTACGGCGCCAGGTTGTAACCGCAGGTGTTGCCGGGCAGGCCGTCGATCGGCGCGCTGGGCACCAGCGTGGTGTTTTCCGGGCACTGCCCGTTGGCGTCGAGCATCGGCACCGAGGTGCCATTGACCAGGAAGCGCGCGCCCTTGGCCGACCAGCCGTTCCAGCGGCCGCCGGGCTTGTCGGTGTAGATGCCTGACTTGGTCAGGTCGCGCTGGTCCTGGTCGAGGCGTTCACGGTTGTAGCCTTCCAGGCTCACCAGGATGTTGTAGCCGTCGGCTTCGAGGTCGCCGATGCCGCCGATGAACTTGAGGTTCTGTTCGTCCAGCCCGCCCTGGTCGGCGGTGCCGACACTGCCGCCGAGCTCGGCGCCTTCGAAGTTCTGCCGGGTGATGATGTTGACCACGCCGGCCACGGCGTCGGAGCCGTACACGGCCGAGGCGCCATCCTTGAGCACTTCGATGCGCTCCACCGCGACCATCGGCAGTGCGTTGAGGTTGACGAAGGTGTCGGACAGGCCGCCGGCCGGGAAGCCGTAGTTGGCCAGGCGGCGACCGTTGAGCAGCACCAGGGTGTTCTTCTGTGAAAGCCCACGCAGGCCGATGCCGGCCGAACCCGAGGCCCAGCCATTGTTGGTGGTTTCGTTGGCGGCGTTGCCGGTGTTGGCGCTGATGGAGCGCAGCAGGTCGGCCACGGTGGCCTTGCCGGTGGCTTCGATCTCCTGGCGGCCGATCACCTGCACCGGGTTGGCGGTTTCGGTGTCGGTGCGCTTGATGTTGGAGCCGGTGACGCGCACGGCGGCGAGGGTCTTGCTGTCGCTGGCGGCGTCAGCGGTGGCGGCGTCTACGGCAAATGCGGGCAAAGGCGTAGCCAGAGCGGCGGAAAGCGCCGCTACAAGAAGGGTGTGCTTGGGCATGAACTCGGTAGGGGTAGTGAGCGAGTAGTTCCGCAGTAGTCCATGCCAAGGGCTTAACGGGCCAATAACATCGCTTCATGCGGATATAACGAAAAGTAACATCTCTTCATCCGGATGGATATGTTTTTGTTGGATGGCCTTACAATGTCGACATGGAAATTTTCAAAGTCTTTACCCTCGAAGCGGCCCACCGCCTGCCCAACGTGCCGCCGGGCCACAAGTGCGCACGCCTGCACGGCCATTCGTTCCGGGTGGAACTGAAGGTCGAAGGCGAGCCGGGCGAGCACACCGGCTGGATCATGGATTTCGGCGACGTCAAAGCGGCCTTCAAGCCGATCTACGACCGCCTGGACCACCACTACCTCAATGACATCCCCGGCCTGGAGAACCCGACCAGCGAGGTGCTGGCGCGGTGGATCTGGAACGAGCTCAAGCCCAGCCTGCCGGCGCTGAGCGAGGTGACGGTGCATGAGACCTGCACCTCGGGCTGCCGGTATCGCGGTTGAGCGCCAACCCGTTGTTCCTTAACGGAATAGTTTGAGCACCCGCCGGTTCAGAAATTAGTTGTTGCAATGCACCAAGATCGGCGTATGCTGCATTGCATCAAACGGAATTTGCGTGGGTCCCTCCCCCCACGCAGACCAGGACCCGACAGAACCCTCCCTCTGTCGGGTCTTTTTTTTGCGCCGGATATCAACGAGGCGATGCGTCCATCGCCAGCGGCCTCACCACCTGCACGAGCGTCATCAACGTCTTGCCCGGTTCCTCCCACGGCACCATGTGCGCGGAATGCTCGAACCACACGCCCTGCTTGAAGGGCGCCTGCACGTTCTTCAACCACCGATCGGTGGGTGCGGTCGGGGTGGTGTAATCGTGGCGGCCCATGAGCATCACCACCGGGATCGAGAAACGCTTCACCGGGTTGAAATCCACCTTCAACATCTGCGGCAGCAGCGGCCCCAGTGACAGCACGCTGCCCTTGTCGATGTTGCAGCGATCCGCGTCCGTGTAGTCGGGCGACAGTTTCGCCGCGCCGAAGTAATACTTCGAATCATCGCGGTACGCAGTCAAGCCGCCGTAGTACTGCGGCCAGGTGCGTGCGGTGATGATGCGTTCGCGCGTGATCGGGGTATTGCCCGGATACGGCGCAATGGCTTCCAGCTCCGCCACTGCCTTGCTGTTCCCGTGCGCTTTCGCCTGTGCCAGCCCGTAGTCGAAGCTGATCTTCTCGTTCTCCAGCTGGTTGATGATCTGGCCGATGCCCACGTAGGCATGGAACAGGTCCGGCCGCTTCAGCGCCGCCTGCATCGCCACGATGGTGCCCCAGCTGTGCGCCATCAGGATCACTTTTGGCTGGCCCAGATGGGTGCGCAGGTGCTCGGCTACTTCGATGGCATCGTCGACGTAACGCTCGATGGTCAGGGTCGGTGCGACCTGTTCCGGCGGCGACTCGGCATACGTCTTTCCGGCACCGCGCTGGTCCCAGTCGACCACGGTGAAGTATTCCTCCAGCGGACGCTGGAACTGCCACATGCTCGGGGTGACCGGGCTGGCCGGGCCGCCATGCACGAAAAGGATCACCGGGTTGGCGCGGTCGTCGCCGCGGATGGTCAGCCATTGGCGCAGCCCGCCGATGGGGGTGGCGTAGTGCTCCTGGATGCCGTTGGGGGTGGTGATCCGCTGCAGGTCGCGCACCACCGCGCGTGCCGGTTCGAGGGCGGCGGTGTCAGGGCAGGTATCGGCCGCGACGGCGTTGCAGGCCAACGCCATCAGGCCCAGCGCGGACAGGACCAGGCGGCGGCAATTCGGGGCACTGATCATCAGTCATTCCTCGCGCTTCGGCAGGCTTCATTGCAACCCGTTGCGGACCGCGCCCCCAGTGCCGGTGGTCGCCATGACCACGGTCATGCACGCGGCAGGGTGAACACGAACAGCGCGCCCTCGCGGCTCTCCATCAACCGGATCTCACGCCCGTGCAGCTGCAGGATGCGATGCACGATCAGCAGGCCCAGCCCGCCGCTGTCCGGGCGGTCGCTGCCCAGCGCCGGCGGGGTGTGGAACAGGTCGTCGCGCCGCGCCACCGGAATGCCCGGGCCGGTATCGGCCACGCTGACCTGGACCTCGCCCTGCACCGCCTGCAGCGTCACCGTGATCCGTCCCCCTTCCGGGGTGTGCCGGATCGCGTTGTCGAGCAGGTTGGTGAGCACCCGTTCGATCAGCGCCAGATCGGCGTCCACTGGCGGCAGGCCCGGCGGAATGTCGGCAGACAACGTCTGCCGCCGCGCCTGTGCGGCCAGTTCGAATTTCTGGAACACGTCCTGCACCAGGTCCGGCAGCGAGAATGCCTGGCGGTCCAGCACCACCCCGCCGTGCTCCAGCCGCGCCAGCTCGAACAGCGCCTGCGCCAAGCGGCCGACCTTGTGGCTCTGCGACAGCGCGATGGCGAGGTAACGCTGGCGCTCCTCCGGACTGAGGGTGGCGTCCTTCAACGCCAGCGTTTCCAGGTAGCCATGCAGCGACGACAGCGGGGTACGCAGGTCGTGCGAGATGTTGGCGACCAGCTCGCGGCGCTGCAGGTCCTGCTGGCGCAGCTGCTGCCACTGCTCGTTGAGGCGCTGGCCCATGTGCCCGAAGCTGTGCTGCAGGATCGCCAGTTCGTCGCGCTCACCGGCGCGCAGCGGCGTGGGCGGTACCGGCTGCGCCGGCGCGGCCGCGTCCACGTCGAAGGACTGCACGCGCCGGGTCAGCAGGCGCAGCGGACGGGTGACCCAGCGGAACGCCACCGCGCCGGCCAGCAACCCGATCACCGCCACGATCGCCAATGACCACAGCGTGGTGCGCACCGAGGCGTTGGCCGCGATGTTGGCCGCCAGTGCCTCGCGCTGCTCGCCCACCAGCACCACGTAGATGTAGCCGGCCTGGCGCCCCTGCACGAACAGCGGTGCGGCGTTGAACACCTTGCGGCCGGTTTCACTGCGCGGGTCATCGCCGAGGATCGGCAGCGGTTCATCGCGCAGCAGCGCCTGCACCGGCGCCAGGTCCACGCGGTTGCGCTTGAGGTGGCCGCTGGGCGCGTCGTGGCCGAGGATGCGGCCCTGGTCGTCGAGCAGGTACACCTCCACGCTCGGGTTCACCGCCATCAGCTTGCCGAACAGCTCGCGCACCTCGCCACTGCGCATGCCGCCGCCGTCCATCAGTTCGCCACTGCGCGCGATGTGTTCGGCCAACCCGCGCGAGAGCCGCTGCACGGTTTCCTGTTCGTGCACGCGGGTGCTGCGCATCTGGATCGCCATCAACGCGCCGCAGCACACCAGCAGCAGCGCGAAGAACGCCACCGACAACCGCTGCGAAAGACTCAGCCGGATCATGCCGACGCCGCCTCGCTGCCGTCGACCAGCTTGTAGCCGCGACCCCAGACCGTCTGGATGCGCTGCGGCGAAGCGGGGTCGCGCTCGATCTTGTTGCGCAGGCGGTTGATGTGGGTGTTCACGGTGTGCTCGTAGCCGTCGTGCTGGTAGCCCCAGACCTGGTTGAGCAGGTCCATGCGCGAAAACACCTGGCCGGGATGCCGGGCGAAGAAGTACAGCAGGTCGAATTCGCGCGGGGTCAGCTCCAGCGCGCGGCCTTCGACCTGCGCGGTGCGCGCGACCGGGTCGATGCGCAGACCGGCCACCGCCAGTTCGCCGGCGTCGATGCGCGCGTTCTGCGCCATCGCCTCGACCCGGCGCAGCAGCGCCTTCACCCGCGCCACCAGTTCCAGCATCGAAAACGGCTTGGCCAGGTAATCGTCCGCGCCCAGCTCCAGGCCGAGGATGCGGTGCACTTCGCTGGCGCGGGCGCTGGTGATGATGATCGGGGTATAGCGCGCCATGCCGCGTGCGCGCCGGCAGATCTCCAGGCCGTCCACGCCGGGCAGCATCAGGTCCAGCACCAGCGCGCTCCACGGCTGCGCTTCGAGCAGGGCCAGGCCCTCGTCGCCGGTAGCGGCGTGGGTGACCTCGTAGCCCTCGTCGCGCAGGTGCATGCGCAGCAGGTTGGCGATGTGGACGTCGTCCTCGACGATCAGGACCTGTTTTGCACTGCTCATCGGCACGCGGGGGAGTGGCGGGAAGGTAGCCGCATTGTGGTCGGATCCGGACCTGAATGTGTCACGGAAAATTTAACCCTGCGTGAGGATTCGTTGATCGGCCCGGGCGCAGCATGGCCCCATCGTATCCAGAGCTGGAGATCGGCCATGCAGTTCACCCGTCGCAGAGTGCTTGGCATGGGCGCCCTGGGCGCCGCCGCCGGGCTGTTCGGGCTCACCGCCTGCAGTGCCAGCGCCCCGGCTGCCCCGGCGCCCTCGCGCCGCTTTGAAGTGATGCGCACCGACGCGCAATGGCGCGAGCAGCTCACCCCTGCGCAGTATTCGGTACTGCGCCGGCAGAGCACCGAGCGTCCGTTCAGCAGCCCGCTCAACAAGGAACACCGGCGCGGTACGTTCGCCTGTGCCGGGTGCGGGCTGGAGCTGTTCTCCTCCTCCACCAAGTTCGACAGCGGTACCGGCTGGCCGAGCTTCTGGGCGCCGCTGCACAACGCGGTGGCCGAAGACCGCGATACCACGCTGGGCATGTTGCGGGTGGAGGCGCACTGCCGCCGTTGCGGCGGGCACCTGGGCCATGTGTTCGACGACGGCCCGCGCCCGACCGGGTTGCGGTACTGCATGAACGGCGTGGCGATGAACTTCGTCGCGGCTGATGAAGAAGCGCGCGTGCGGATTCCGAACCGGACGTAGCGCCGGGGATTCGCGATCCATCCGTTTACAAGGACTCAATGATGATCCTGCTTGTACTGGCCTATCTTGGCGGCGTTTTGACCATCCTCAGCCCGTGCATCCTGCCGGTGCTGCCGTTCGTGTTCGCGCGCTCGGACCGTCCGTTCCTGCGCAGCGGGCTGCCACTGCTGGTCGGCATGGCGCTGATGTTCGCGGTGGTGGCCAGCCTGGCGGCCGTGGGCAGCCAGTGGGTGGCGCAGGCCAACCAGGTGGGGCGCTGGATCGCCCTGGTGGTGATGGCACTGTTCGCCATCGCACTGCTGTGGCCGGCGCTGGCCGACCGGATGCTGTCCCCGTTCCAGCGACTGGGCGCGCGGCTCAGCGCGTCGGCCGACAAGGCCAGCGATGCCGGGCGTGGCGGGGTCGGCACCTCGCTGCTGATCGGCGTGGCCACCGGCCTGCTGTGGGCGCCCTGCGCCGGACCGATCCTCGGGCTGATCCTGACCGGCGCGGCGCTGCAGGGCGCCAGCGTGGGCACCAGCGGCCTGCTGCTCGCTTATGCACTGGGCGCAGCGACCTCCCTGGCGCTGGCGATCTGGATCGGCGGGCGGGTGTTCACGGCGCTCAAGCAGCGTCTGGGCGTCGGTGAATGGATCCGCCGTGGACTCGGCGTGGCCGCGCTGTTGGCGGTGGTCGCAATTGCGATGGGCTGGGATACCGGCGTGCTGACCCGTCTTTCCACGGTCAGCACCGCAAAGCTGGAGCAGGGCCTGCTCGATACCCTGCCCGGCCAGACCCCGCAGGCCGGCCAGGCGATGATGATGCGCGCGGCCGATCCCGGTGCGCCGTTGCCGGTGGAAGGCACCCTGCCTTCGCTTGCCGGTGCCACCGGCTGGCTCAACAGCCCGCCGCTGACTGCCGAAGGGCTGCGCGGCAAGGTGGTGCTGGTCGATTTCTGGACCTACTCCTGCATCAACTGCCTGCGCGCCCTGCCCTACGTGCGCGAGTGGGAACAGCGCTACCGCGACCAGGGCCTGGTGGTGATCGGCGTGCACGCGCCGGAGTTCGCCTTTGAACGCAACCTGCGCAACGTGATGGGCGCAGTGGACGAGCTGAAGATCACCTACCCGGTGGCGATCGACAACGATTTCGCGATCTGGCGCGGCTTCAACAACCGCTACTGGCCGGCGCATTACTTCATCGACGGCAAGGGCCAGATCCGCGCGCACCATTTCGGCGAAGGCAATTACAAACAGTCCGAACAGATCATCCGGCAGCTGCTGCGCGAGAACGGTGCGCCCCTGCCCGACGAACCGGCGCAGGCAATGGCCATGGCGGCCGCATCCCCGCGCGAAGGCGTGGAGCGCCAGGCCGATATGCGCAACCTGAAATCGCCGGAGACCTACCTGGGCCATGGCCGTGCGGAGAATTTCGCCTCGCCGGGTGGCCAGCGCAACGACCAGGCCGCGGATTACACCGTGCCGACGTCGCTGGCCCTGAACCAGTGGGCACTGGCCGGGAACTGGACGGTGGGCGACGAGGACGCGCAGCTGCAGCGCGCCGGCGGCCGCATCGCGTTCCGCTTCCACGCGCGTGACCTGCACCTGGTGCTGGCCCCGGGTGCGGATGGCAAGCCGGTGCAATTCCGCGTGCGCCTGGATGGTCACGCACCCGGCGCGGCTGCCGGTGGCGACAGCAGTGCCGATGGCAGCGGCGTGGTGAAGGAACACCGCCTGTACCAGTTGATCCGCCAGGACGGCGATGTCGGCGAACGCACGTTCGAGATCGAATTCCTTGACCCCGGCGTGCACGCCTACGCCTTCACCTTCGGTTGAACCGGGAGAGACCCATGCGACTTTCCGTAGACAAACTGGTAGCCGGTGGTATCGCCGCCGTGATCGCCGCACTCACGGTCACCGCCGTGCTGAGCCTGGACCGTCCCGCGTATGCCGCGGGCGCCGAAAAGGTGGTCGCGGTGCCGGCACCGAGTGGCGCGGCGGATCTGAAGCTGCCGGGCAAACGCGCGCAGGTGGTGTTCGCCGGGGGCTGCTTCTGGGGCGTGCAGGGCGTGTTCCAGCACATCAAGGGCGTGGACAACGCGGTGTCCGGTTACATCGGCGGCAGCCGGGCCGATGCCAACTATGCGCGGGTCAGCGGCGGTGGCACCGGCCATGCCGAAGCGGTACAGGTGACTTACGACCCCAGCCAGGTCAGCTATGGCCAGTTGATGCAGGTGTTCTTCTCGGTGGTGCACGACCCGACCCAGCTCAACCGCCAGGGCCCGGACCGCGGCACCCAGTACCGCTCGGCGGTGTATGCCGACGATGCCGCGCAGCGCGATGCCACCAAGGCCTACATCGCGCAGCTGCAGCAGGCACGTGCGTATGCGGCGCCGGTGGTGACCACGGTCGATGGCGGCAAGCCGTTCCAGGCCGCCGAGGGCTACCACCAGAACTACCTCACCCTGCACCCGGAGTCGCTGTACATCCGCATCAACGACCAGCCCAAGGTGGCGGCATTGCAGCGCATGTACCCGCAGCTGTACCGCGAGAAGCCACGGCTGGTGTCGACGCTGTCGGCGCGCTGAGCGCGCCGCCACGTCAGCCCAGCAGGTGCCTCGCCAGCTGCGCCGGGTCCGCGCCCGGCGCGTACGGCAGGCGCCCCCAGAACGGCAGCGGCAGGCGTGCGCGCAGCAGGCCTACGTTGTCGTCGATGCACTCCATCTGCGGGTCGACCTCGTTGGCGATCCAGCCGATGCAGGACGCGCCGCTGGCGGCGATGGCCTGCGCGGTCAGCCGCGCGTGGTTCAGGCAGCCCAGGCGCAGGCCCACCACCATCACCACCGGCAGCTGCAACGCGTGCACCAGGTGCGACTGGTCCAGCGTGGTCGACAGCGGCGCCAGCCAGCCGCCCACGCCTTCCACCACCACCGTATCGGCCTGGGCGCGCAGCCGGGCGAAGGCGGCCTCGATCGGCGCCAGCGACAGGCTCACCCCGGCTGCAGCGGCAGCCAGCTCGGGCGCCAGTGGCAGCGGGAGCGCGTACGGGTTGAGGTCGGCGTAGTCCGGGGTGGGCTGGCTGGCGGCCAGAAGCGCGGTGGCGTCTTCGTTGCGCAGGCCCTCCGGGGTCAGCTCACAGCCACTGGCGACCGGCTTCATGCCCACCGCACGGTGGCCGCGCTGGCGCAGGGCGTGCAGCAGGGCACAGCTGCTGAAGGTCTTGCCGATGCCGGTATCGGTGCCGGTGACGTAAAAGGCAGGCGGGAGCGCGGACGGGGACATGGCCGGACCGATGAACAGGGGCCTGCATTATCACGGCACCGCAGCGTTTCGCGACCAGGCGGTCCGGTGCCGGGCCCCGCTTGCTAGACTGCGGCCATGTTCGATACCTCCACGCTCACCGGCAGCAAGCCGGAACAGTACGGCCAGCTGCTGGCCCAGGCCCGCGCCCTGGTGCACGGCGAACGCGACCGCATCGCCAATGCCGCCAACCTGTCCGCGCTGGTCTACCACGCCCTGCCGCAGCTGAACTGGGTGGGCTTCTACCTGTACGACGGCACCGAACTGGTGGTCGGCCCGTTCCAGGGCCTGCCGGCCTGCGTGCGCATTCCGCTCGACAAGGGCGTGTGCGGCGCCGCCGCCACGCAGCGCGTGACCCAGCGCATCGAGGACGTGGACGCGTTTCCGGGCCACATCGCCTGCGATTCGGCGTCGCGGTCGGAACTGGTGGTGCCGCTGGTCAAGGGCGACACCCTGATCGGCGTGTTCGACCTGGACAGCCCGGTGCTGTCGCGCTTCGATGCGGACGACCAGGCGGGCCTGGAGGCGATTGCCGCGGTATTCGTCGAGGCGCTGGGATGAGCGTCAAGCTGCGTAACATCGGCCCCAAGAGTGCAGCCTGGCTGCGCCAGGTCGGTCTGCGCACCGCCGAGGACCTGGCCGCGACCGGTGCGGTGGGCGCGTTCGTAAAAGTGCGCCGCGCGGGGTTCAAGCCCAGCCTCAACCTGCTGTATTCGCTGGAGGGGGCGCTGCAGGACTGCCACTGGCAGGAATTGCCGGAAGCGCGGCGTACTGCACTGGTCGCCGAGTACGAGGCGATTATTGCCGACAACCCGTTGAAGAAGGCGCCGCCGGCATCCGGGCCGGTGTATGAGCGGACCGTGGTCAGTGATGACGATGGGGATGATGCGTCGTTTGCTGGTGGGGACGACGAACGGGTTTGACGGTACGTGGGACACGCGTGGCGTGTCGCTACGCGGATTGCTCCAGTTCCAACAGTTCGCCCCAGAGTTCGTCGCCTTCGCGTTCGATGCGCAGCCGCACGCGCGTGCCGTGGTCGATGCGCAGCGCCCAGCACATCGCCATCGGCAGGCCACACACCTGCAAAAGCACCATGCGCAGCGGGCCGCCATGGCTGACCACCACGGTCGGTACGGCATCGGGTTCGTCGAGCAGGCGGTGCAGCGCACGCGCGATGCGGCGCTCGAAATGGCCCCAGCTTTCACCATGCGGCGGCGGGTTGGCATGCGGGTCCAGATGGAAGGCCGACAGCGCCTGCATCGGCAGTGCGTCCAGCGGTTGACCGTCCCAGTCGCCGAAATCCAGCTCTTCCCATTCCTCGTCAGGCTCCACGTCCAGGCCACGCGGCAGTGCCAGCGCCTCGGCGGTACCCACGGCACGCTGGCGCGGCGAGCACAGCACACGCTCCCAGGCCAGGTCGGCATAGCGCGTGCACAGCGCCTCGGTGCTGCCAGCTTCCAGCGCCGGATCGGTGCGTCCATCCAGGTGGTCGTCACGACCGGTGGCGGCGTGCCGGATCAGGTCCAGGATCATTGGTGCGGCAACCCGTGCAAAAAGCGAGGCGCATTCTAACCGGTCGCGCCACTGCACTGGGCCGGGCGCGAAGGTTTGCTCTACACTGCGCGCACTTTCAGGTGACCTGCGGCGCATGCCGGCAGGTTGAAACGGGAAGCCGGTGACGCAACAGGTCCTGCCTGCCGCCACTCCGGCGCTGCCCCCGCAACGGTAAGCGTGGAACACCAGGCAATACGCCACTGTGCTCATGCATGGGAAGGCGCCTGGTGCGATGGTCCGCCATCGGCCCGCAAGCCCGGAGACCGGCCTGGAAGACGACTGGTTGCGATGCGGCGGGCATGGCGGCGGCAAGCGGTGCCGTGCGCGCTGCCCACCGTCGCGTGTCTTCCGTTGACCACCGCCCCCAATCTTGCCGCGCGGGCGTGCGCGGTGCATGGAGTCAACGATGAAGCTGCAGATCCAAACGCTTTCCCTTGCCGTGCTCGCGGCATTGCCGCTGCTCGCCGCCGCACAGGACGATGCCGCCGCGCTGGACCCGATCCTGGTCACCGCCACCCGCACCCCGATCGCCCTGCACGACAGCATCTCGCCGGCGCAGGTGATCGACCGCGCCGAAATCGAGCGCAGCCAGGCGCCTTCGCTGCAGGACCTGCTGCGCGGCCGTGCCGGCATCAACCTCAACAACAGCGGCGGGCTGGGCAAGCAGAGCTCGCTGTTCCTGCGCGGGACCAACTCGGCCCACACCCTGGTGCTGGTCGACGGCGTGCGCATCAACACCGGCGACCTGGGCCTGGCCATGCTGCAGGACCTGCCGCTGGCGCAGATCGAACGCGTGGAGATCGTGCGCGGCCCGCAGTCCAGCCTGTACGGTGCGGACGCCATCGGTGGCGTGATCCAGATCTTCACCCGCCGCAACGCCGGCGACTTCGCCCCACACCTGCAGCTGGGCGGTGGCAGCAACGGCCTGCGTGAAGCCAGTGGCGGCTTCGGCGGCACCGGCGCGCGCGGCTGGTTCGGCACCGACATCGCCTACCAGCACACCGACGGCATCAACGCCTGCCGTGGCGACGCGGCCACCTTCGCCGGCTGCGGCGCGGACGAACCCGACCGTGATGGCTACCGCAACCTGTCGATGAGCCTGCGCGGTGGGTACTCGCTGACCGACACGCTGCAGGTGGAAGGCACCGCGCTGCGCGCCGAAGGCGAGAACCACTACGACGGGTACTACAACTATTCGGAAACGCTGCAGCAGGTACTCGGCGGCAAGGTCCGCTACACCCCGAGCGAGCGCTTCACCCTGACCGCCAACGTCGGCCGCGCCGACAACGAGTCGGACAACTACAACGACAGCACCTGGCTGGGCGCGGCGCAGACCCATCGCGACAGCGCTTCGGTGCAGGCCGATGTGGGCATCGCCGAAGGCCAGCTGCTCAGCGCCGGCGTGGACTGGAGCCAGGACAACCTGGACGGCAGCAGCGCGGGTTATCTGGTCGACAGCCGCGACAACACCGGCGTGTTCGTGCAGTACCAGGCCCGCTTCGGCGCGCACCAGCTGCAGGCCAGCCTGCGCAACGACGACAACGAGCAGTTCGGCAACCACACCACCGGCAGCCTGGGCTGGGGCATGGACCTGGCGCGCGGCTTCCGTTTGAACGCGAGCTACGGCACCGCGTTCAAGGCGCCGACCTTCAGCGACCTGTATGACCCGTGGAGCGGTGTGCCGGGGCTGGACCCGGAGAAGTCGAAGAGCGCCAACCTCGGCATTGCCCAGCAGGGCGCCGGATGGCGTTGGGGGCTGGATGTGTATGAGACCCGCATCGACGACCTGATCACCTACGACGCCACCACCTTCATGATGTCGCAGGTGGAAAAGGCGCGTATTCGCGGCGCCGAGCTGACCGGCTTCATCACCTTGGCCGGCTTCGATTTCAACGCCCAGCTCAGCCACACCGACCCGCGCAACCGCACCGACGGCAGCGCGCAGTTCGACAACTGGCTGGCGCGTCGCGCACAGGACACCGCGCGGCTGGATATCGACCGCAGCTTCGGCGGCTTCCGCGCCGGTGTGACCGCGACCGGGTCGGGCAAGCGCTATGACAACGCCGACAACACGGTGCGCCTGGCCGGATACGGAACGGTGGACCTGCGCCTGGAATACGCGATCAGCCGCGACTGGTCGGTGCTGGGTCGGGTGAGCAACGTGTTCGACCGTGAGTACGAGACGGTGGCGTGGTTCAACCAGCCGGGCCGTGAGTATCGGTTGAGCGTGCGGTACCAGCCGAAGTAAGGCGGTTCGCAATGGCCGGCATCGTGAGGTGCCGGCCAGAGGCCGGCACTACGTCAAGCGAAGCAGTTCCTGCAGGTTGTCCATCACCGCTACTGCTTCAACATTTTCCAGGTCCAGGCCGCGCGGGTAGCCGTAGCGCACCAGTGCGACAGGCATGCGCGCATCGACGGCCGCGCGGTAATCGGTGATCGAATCGCCGACCATCAGCGCCGCTTCGGGCGCAACGTCGAAGGCGGCCGCGATGTGCCGCAGCGGCTCGCCACTGGGCTTGCGCTCGGGCAGCGAGTCCCCGCCGAGCACCTTCGCGAAAAAGTCCTGCACGCCCAGGTGCGCGAGCAGCGGGCCGACCATGGCCACGGGTTTGTTGGTGCAGATCGCCAGCGGAACGTTGCGCGCCTGCAGTGCCTGCAACGCCGGCACCACCCCGTCGAACAGGCGCGGGCTGCGCAGCAGGCAGGCTTCGTAGTGGCGCATGAAACCGGGCATGACCTTCGCAAGGTCGATATCGCTGTGGGCGGCAGTGAAGGCCTGTTCCACCAGACGGCGCACGCCGTCGCCGATCCAGGTGAGCACAGTTGCTTCAGGCACGCGGGGCAGCTGCCAGTCTTCCAGTGTGCGGTTGAGCGCTTCGGCGATATCGGCGGCGCTGTCGACGAGCGTGCCATCGAGGTCGAAGATGACCAGCGGATAGGGATAGGACACGGGGGAGCCTTGCGTGGGGAACATGCATTGTAAGTGCGCACCCGTGCAACGAATCGGTCCATCGCGGGGGGTGTTTCACTGAACGTCGAGGCATAAGCTGGCCTTCCCCCCCCTACGGACGTCGCCCCATGAAGATCGCTCTCGTCGGTGCCACCGGCAACATCGGCCGTGAAATCACCCGCCAGGCCTTGGCTCGTGGCCATCAGGTCACCGCCATCGTGCGCCGTAAGACGGACCTGCCCAGCGAGCTGGACGGCGCCCAGTTGGCCGTGGCCGCGCTGGACGACACCGACGCCCTTGCAGCCGCCATCGCCGGCCACGATGTGCTGGCCAGCGCGTTCGGTCCGCGCCCGGGGGACGACCCGTCCAGCGTCACCACGGTGACCGCGGAACTGGTCAAGGCCGCCCGCCAAGCCGGCGTGCCGCGCTTCCTGATGGTCGGCGGCGCCGGCACCCTGGAAGTGGCGCCGGGCGTGCAGTTGGTAGACACCGAGGGCTTCCCGGACGCGTACAAGCCGGTGGCGCTGGCCGCGCGCGAAGCGTTCAACCTGCTGCAGAAGGTGGATGACCTGGATTGGACGTTCTATTCGCCGGCCGCCGAAATCGGCCCGGGGCCGCAGAAGGGCGGCTTCCGCACGCAGGCAAAACAGTTCCTGGTCGGCGCCGACGGGCACAGCCGGATCAGCTACGCCGATTACGCTGATGCGTTCGTCAGCGAGATCGAGTCGCCGCAGTATGTGAAGCAGGTGGCGACCGTGGCGTATTGAGGTCGGTGGGGCAACGTGCGGATTCGATTGGGGGTCATGCCCTACCGCGCGTTGCCCTGCCACCGGCGGTCGATTGGGATGCGACCCTACCGGGGATATCCCGCCGCGTCCGAACGACTCCGCTCGCCTGCAACGCCCGGCAAACTCTGGCGGTAGGGTCGCATCCCGATCGACCGCCGATAACGGTGATCACACCGGCGAAGGCATGACCCCGAATCGCAGCAGCACCGCCCCGCCACGCACGCCAGCGCTCACCCGTTAAGCGGATCAAACAACCCCAGCTGCATCACGCCTTCACGCTCGCGGAACCCACCCAACCCAACGCCCACCAGCCGATAGCGCGTCTCCGCCGGCAGATCCACCCGCGCGCGCAGTGCCAGCGCGATATCGCGCAGTTCCTCCAGCGTCTCCGGCGGCGACTCCGGCGTGAAGCTGCGGGTGATGATGCGGAACTGCGACGTCTTCAACTTCAGCACTACGGTGTGCCCCACCCGGTCGGTTTTGCGGGTGGCCTGCCAGGTCTTCCCCGCCAGCTCCACGATCGCCGGCTCCAGCGCCTCCAGCGGCAGATCCTCGGCGAAGGTGTCCTCGGAGGAGATCGACTGCACCTGCTGGTCCGGCTCCACCGGCCGCTCGTCGATCCCCCGCGCACGCCGGTACAGGCTGCCACCGTAACTGCCGAAGCGCGCTTCCAGCAGCTCCAGCGGCAGCGCGCGCAGGTCGCCCACGGTGACGATGCCGAGCTCGGCCAGCTTGCCCTCCATCACTTTGCCCACGCCCGGCACGCGCTTCACCGGCAGCGGCGTGAGGAACTGTTCGATCCGGTGCGGTGGCACCACGAACTGGCCATCCGGCTTGCGCCAGTCCGAGGCGATCTTCGCCAGGAACTTGTTCGGCGCGATGCCCGCCGATGCGGTCAGCTGGGTTTCCTCACGGATCTGCGCGCGGATCTGCTGGGCGATCTCGGTGGCCACGGTCATGCCGCCCTTGTGCACCGTCACGTCCAGGTAGGCCTCGTCCAGCGACAGCGGCTCCACCAGGTCGGTGTGGCGCAGGAAGATCTCGCGCACCTGGCGCGATACCGCCTTGTAGCGCACGAAATCGGGCGGCACGAACACCGCGTCCGGGCAGAGCCGTTCCGCGCGCAGCGCCGGCATCGCCGAGCGGATCCCGAACACGCGCGCCTCGTAGGACGCCGCGCAGACCACCGAGCGCGCACCCTTCCACGCCACCACCACCGGCTTGCCGCGCAGCGACGGATCGTCGCGCTGCTCCACCGACGCGTAGAACGCGTCCATGTCGACGTGGATGATCTTGCGTTGTGCGGACACGGCGGTGGCTCAGGGCCTGGGGCGGAAGTAGAGATATGAACAGATTACAGCCACACGCCTGAGTATGGTCTTTTCATAACAACAACATGCGTTTTTCAAGCTGAAAACACTACGCCGGCGTACGGTTAAAACGTTTGATTGAATGAAAAATACGCTGCACTCTTGGGCACTTTCATTGGCAACAATCCGCCGCCTCCGGGCCGGCGCCACTCGATGTCACCTTCCTCAGGATTGCGTTTTCCATGACTCGTCTCCACGCGTTCTCGCGCGAACAGCTGCTGGCCAGTGCCCGTGGCGAACTGTTCGGGCCGGGCAGCGGTCGCCTGCCCAACGATCCGATGCTGATGTTCGACCGCATCACCGACATCCGCGATGAAGGCGGTCCACACGGCAAGGGCTACGTGCGTGCTGAGCTGGATATCCGCCCCGACCTGTGGTTCTTCGGCTGCCATTTCATCGGCGACCCGGTGATGCCGGGCTGCCTGGGCCTGGACGCGATGTGGCAGCTCACCGGCTTCTACCTCACCTGGCTGGGCGCGCCCGGCCGTGGTCGCGCACTGGGCAGCGGTGAAGTGAAGTTCACCGGCCAGGTGCTGCCGGAAGCCAAGCTTGTCACCTACGAAATCGACATCACCCGCGTCATCAACCGCAAGCTGGTCATGGCGCAGTCCGATGCGCGCATGCTGGTCGATGGCCGCGAAATCTATACCGCAAAGGACCTCCGCGTAGGTCTGTTCACTTCTACCGAGAACTTCTGATGCGTCGCGTCGTCATTACCGGAATGGGCATCACTTCGTGCCTGGGCAACGATCTGGACACGGTGTCCTCTGCACTGCGTGAGGGCCGTCCCGGCATCCGCAGCCTGCCCGACCACGCCGAAGCCGGCCTGCGCAGCCACGTGGGCGGCAACATCGAGCTGGACCTGGACGCGCAGATCGATCGCAAGCTGAAGCGTTTCATGAGCGATGCCTCTGCCTACGCCTACATCGCCATGCGCGACGCCATCGCCGACGCCGGCCTGGAGGAGTCGCAGGTGGTGAATCCGCGCACCGGCCTGATTGCCGGTTCCGGCGGCGGCTCCAGCCAGTGGCAGGTGGAATCGGCCGACATCCTGCGCGCGCGTGGCGTGCGCAAGGTGGGTCCGTACATGGTGCCGCGCACGATGTGCTCGACCGTGTCGGCATGCCTGGCGACCGCATTCCAGATCAAGGGCCTGAGCTATTCGCTGTCTGCCGCGTGCGCGACCTCGGCGCATTGCATCGGCGCGGCGGCGGACCTTATCCGCCACGGTGCGCAGGACGTGATGTTTGCTGGTGGCGGTGAAGACCTGCACTGGTCGATGAGCGTGATGTTCGATGCGATGGGCGCGCTGTCCACCCGTTTCAACGACACCCCGGCCACCGCGTCGCGTCCGTACGACAAGGACCGCGACGGCTTCGTCATTGCCGGTGGCGGCGGCATGCTGGTGCTGGAAGATTACGACCACGCGGTGGCGCGTGGTGCACGCATCTACGCCGAACTGATCGGCTACGGCGTGACCTCCGACGGTGCCGACATGGTTGCCCCGTCCGGTGAGGGCGCGGTGCGCTGCATGCACATGGCGATGAAGGACGTGAGCGGCCCGATCGACTACCTCAACACGCACGGCACCTCGACCCCGCTGGGCGATGTCACCGAGTTGAAGGCAGTGCGCGAAGTGTTCGGCGAATCGATCCCGCCGCTGTCCTCGACCAAGGCGCTGTCGGGACACTCGCTGGGCGCAGCGAGCGTGCATGAAGCGATCTACTGCCTGCTGATGATGCGCGACGGCTTCATGGCTGGTTCGGCCAACATCGGTGAACTGGACCCGGCGGTGGAAGGGTTCCCGATCGTGCGCGAGAGCCAGGACGTGCAGCTGAACACGGTGATGTCCAACAGCTTTGGGTTTGGTGGCACCAACGCAGCGCTGGTGTTTGGCCGGGTGTAACGGCCGCTATTCCGCGTGAACAGAAAACCCGGCCACGTGCCGGGTTTTTTGTGTCTTCGTTTCAAGGTCATGCCCCAATGCACCGATCACCATCACGTGCGGTCGATCGGGATGCGACCCTACCGGGGTACGTGCATCGATGGTTCGTAAGGGGTCTCAGCGAGGCAACAGCGGCAGCAGCAATGCGTGGGCGTCGTGCAGGGAATCGACTATGCGGTGACCGAGCGCGCGCAGCGCTTCGTCCGGGTGAACCAGGTCGGGCACCTGGATCGCGGTCATGCCGGCGGCGACTGCGGCGCGGGTGCCGGCCGGGGAGTCTTCCAGCGCGAGGCAGCGTGACGGGTCCTTGCCCAGCTTCTGCGCGGCGAGCAGGTAGATGTCCGGCGCCGGTTTGGGGTGGGACACCTGGTCGCTGGTGACCACGTGATCGAAGTACGGCAGCAAACCAGCCGCGGCCAGCTTGCGCGACGCGCGCGGCTGCCGGGTGCTGGTGGCCACCGCGCGCGGAATGCCATGCGCCTGCAGCAGCTGCAGGAGTTCCATGATGCCCGGGCGCAGCGGCAGGCCCTGCTGGGTGCGCGCTTCGTACAGGTCGTGGCACCGCGCGTACAACGCGGCCACCTGGTCGGCGTTGACGTGCTGCAGCAGCAGCTGTTCGCAATCGCGGTCGCCCAGCCCGACCAGCCCCAGCCAGAAGTCATCTGCAAACGGCAGTTGCAGCTCGCGTGCGGCCTGCGACCAGCAGGCGATGGATACCCGCTCGCTGTCGATCATCAGGCCATCCATGTCGAAGATGACCGCCTCGGGCAGGAACGGCAGCGCAGCGATCACGGTCATGGCACGTTGAACAGGGTTTCCAGGTCGGCGGCGTCCAGCACGCGCCATTCGCCTTCCGGCAGGTCGCCCAGCGACAGCCCGCCAATGCGACTGCGGTGCAGCGCCTGCACGTGGTTGCCCACGGCAGCGAACATGCGCCGTGCCTGGTGGTAACGGCCTTCGTGCAGTACCAGTTCGGCCTCGCGCGGCGAGCGCACGTGCAGTTCGGCCGGCAGCAGCGGCTTGTCGTCCGACTCCAGCATCAGGCCGCCGCTGGCGAAGCGCGCGGCTTCGTCGCCGTGCAGGTCCTGCGCCAGGGTCACCTGGTAGGCCTTGTCCAGGCGCGACTTGGGCGAGACGATCCGGTGCAGCAGCGCGCCGTCGTCGGTCATCAACAGCATGCCGCTGGTGTCCCGGTCCAACCGGCCCACCGAGGACAACAGCGGTGAGCGCTCGCGGTAGCGCGGCGGCACCAGGTCGTAGATCAACCGGCCCTTGTCCTTGGTCGAACAGGTGTAGTCGCGGGGCTTGTGCAGCATCAGGGTCAGCCCCGCCGGCGGGTCCAGCGGTTCGCCTTCAACCCGGATCGCGGCGTGTTCCACCTGGTCGTCGGCATACAGCACCTCGCCGTCGGCGTCGGTGACCAGGCCTTCGCGGAACATCAGCTGGACCTGCTTGCGACTGCCGTAGCCGAGGTTGGCCAGCAGCTTGACCAGTTTCATGCGCGCTTCCCGTTGCGAGCCGGGCCGGCCTTTGCCTTGGTCGCCTCGATCAGCTTGAAGCCATCGCGCTCGGCGGCGACGCGAACGTCGCCGAAGCTCTCATTGAGGATCTGCTCGTACGGCAGGTGGCGGTTCGCCACCAGCCACATCCGCCCGCCCGGGCGCAGCGCTTCGGCAGCCACGGCAATGAAGCGACGGCCGATGTCCGGGCGGTCGCCGCGCGAGGGGGTGTGGAACGGCGGGTTGGTCACGATGAAGTCGTACTGGCCCTGCACGCCGGCGGTGACGTCGTGCCAGTGGAAGCAGAGCTTGGCCGGCGAGGCCAGCTTTTCCAGGTTCACTTTGGCCAGCGCCAGCGCGCGGCCTTCGGCCTCGAACAGGTCCAGCCCGGTCACCTGCGGGCAGCGCTGCAGCACCTCGGTGGAGAGGTAGCCATACCCGGCGCCGAGGTCGGCACCGCGCCCGGCCAGGTCGGCCGGCAGCTGCTCCACCAGCAGGGCGGAGGCCGGATCGATCCGATCCCAGGCAAAGATGCCGGGACGGCTCTGGAAGCGGCCGCCGAGGATCGCGCGCGGGGCGTCCAACGCGGCCCAGCGCTGCGCCAGCGCGGCGTCGTGCTGGCCGTTGAGCGGCGCGGTCCAGTACACCCGGCAGTGGTTCTTGGTCATCTTGACGCCCAGCCCGGCCAGCTGCTGCAGGTCGCCCTCGCCGGAGCGCGCGCCTTCGTTGTTGTGCTGGCAGGCCACCACGATGCCGCCCGGGGCCGCCAGGGCCAGGGCCCGGGCGAACAGCGCGCGGGCTTCCTCGCGCTGGCGCGGCGGCAGCACCAGCACCACTGCGTAGCGGGTGGCGTCTTCGCCCAGCTGCTGCTCGTCGCGCACGGTCCAGCCGCTGGCTTCCAGTGCGTCGGCGAACGGGCGGAAGCTCTGTTCGCAGACCAGCTGGCCCGGCTGCGCGCGTTCACGCAGCGGCCAACCGTCGCGGGCGCGCAGGAACAGCACCGGGCCGGCCGGCCACGTGAGCGCGCCGCCGAAGGGCAGGAACAGGGTTTCCAGGGGAGCGTCGTGCTGGGCAGCCATGCGGGGGCAGATCTTGAAAAGTGACCGCCATTCTACCGTTTCGCCCGATCCGCCTCGTTCCTGACGCGATTTGCGTTTATTCAACGCTGTCTTGATGCCACCGCAACATGCCCTCGGTCAGGGTGAAGGCTCACTTGCAACGGAGGTAGCTCATGCGCGCATTGTTCGTCGGTGGCGTGGTCGACAACAGCGAAATGGACCTGGAAGGCGCACAGCCGCCGGTGCATTACCCCGAAGACACCGGCGGCGGGCATTCCCGTTACCGGCTGCACCAAGTCGGCAAGCAGGCCGACGGCGCAGTGGCCTACGCGGTGTATGGCGCACCGGACATGGCCGATGACGAGGTATCCCGGATCGCGGATGAACGCGCCTATGCGCGCCGGTTCGAGGCTACACCCGAGGTTTTCGAACACTGAGGTAGTGCCGGGCCCTGCCCGGCAGGCCCCCGTAAGCCGGGCACCCCCGGCGTTACGGGTGCGGCGGCAGTTCGCGGACCGACTGGATCTGGTCCAGCCACACCAGGTGCTGCTGGGCCGGGTCGTTCAGGTCATCCAGGCGAAGTTCGCCGTTGGTGCCCTCGTTCTCGTCCGCGTCGCGGTACTGCTGCACGGTGGGCTGTACTGCAACCGTGCCGGACACGCGGGTGCCGTCCTTCAGCGCCACTTCGACCTGGGTCTGGCCCTTGAGCTGGGGAAGCAGGGCTTCCAGCGCGGCGATGTCGGCCTGGTGGGTGTGGATGGTGGGGGCGTAACGGGACATATCGAATCCTTTGAGGTTGCAGCCACGCAGGGCGTGGCTCTACCGGTACATCACGCGCCGTGCTGGCGGTTGGCTGCGAGCACGGTGCGTACTGCTGACACCAGCTGGGCGACCGAATAGGGTTTGGCCACGTGTTCCTGGAAGCCCGATGCGAGCGCGCGCTTGCGATCGTCAGCGCGGGCCAGAGCGGTCACCGCCACGATCGGCAGCGCGGCTGCATCCAGCCCGAACTCGCCGCGCAGGGCGGCGGTCAGACCGTAGCCGTCCATGCCGGGCATACCAATGTCGGTCAGCAGTACGTCCACGTCTTCGTGGCCGCCGTCATCCAGCAGCGCGAGGGCCTCGGCCGCCGAGGCCACCGCAGTCACCTGTGCGCCCTGCTCCTCCAGCAACCGGCGCAGGTATTCGAGCACTTCCGGCTGGTCTTCCACCGCCAGCAGGCGAAGGCCCTTCAGCGGGTACGGTTCGATCAGTTGTTCGTGGATCGGTCCGCTGAACACCTCGCGCAATGGCCGGCCGTCGGCCTGCGGCTGGTAGCGCGGCAGCTGTACGGTGAATTCCGCGCCCAGGCCATGGCCTTCGCTGTTGGCCGCCACGGTGCCGCCATGCAGTTCCACCAGCTGCTGCACGATCGCCAGGCCCAACCCCAGGCCGCCATGGCGGCGGGTGGTGGTGCCATCGGCCTGGCGGAAGCGGCTGAACAGATGGCGCAGGAATTCCGGCGCGATGCCATCGCCGGAGTCGGCCACGCTGACCGTCCAATGCGCGCCGTCGGTAGACAGGGTGACCGTGACCGAGCCAGCGGCCGGGGTGAACTTGATCGCATTGCTGAGCAGGTTCCACAGCACCTGCTGCAGGCGGGTGCCATCGCCGAGCACCAGGGCCGGTTCGTCGGGCATCACCAGCTGCATGTCCAGCGCCTTGCCTTCGGCCACCAGCTCCTGGGCGCGCAGCGCCTCGGTGAGCTGCGCGCGCAGGTCCAGCACTTCCACTTCCAGCTGCACCTTGCCCAGCAGCATGCTGCTCAGGTCCAGCATGTCCGAGATCAGCCGCTTCTGCGCCATGGCGCTGTTGGCGATCACGCCCAGCCCCTTGTACAGCGGGCTGGTATCGTCCACCCGCTGCAGCAACAGCTCGCTCCAGCCCAGGATGGTGGTCAGCGGGGTGCGCAGCTCGTGCGACAGGGTGGCCAGGAACTCGTCCTTCAGGCGCGCCATGCTTTCGGCGGCGTTGCGGGCGGCGCGCTCGGACTGCAGCAGCTCTTCGCGCGCCATTTCGATCTCGCGACGCTCGGTCACGTCGGTGCTGCTGCCGGCCAGGCCGATGAAACGGCCCGCGCGCGAGAAGCGCGGCTTGGCGTTCATTTCAAGCCAGCGCCATTCGCCGTCGGCACGCAGCCCGCGCACCAGCACCTGCATCGAACGCTGCGCGCGCAGCGCCGCCTGCAGCTCGTAATCGAACACAGACACATCGTCGGGCTGCACCAGCCCACGCCACACATCTTCCGGCACGCGCTGTTCGTCGCCGCCGAAGAATTCGCTGAAGGCGCTGTTGACGAAGCGCGCATGGCCCAGTTCGTCCAGCACCCACACCGGCATCGGCAGGCCGTCAGCCAACGCGCTGAAGCGCGCTTCGCTCTCGGCCAGCTCCACTTCGATCTGCTTGCGGTTGGTGATGTCGAAGAACAGCACCGCCACCCGGCGCTCATGCGCTTCGCCGACCCGCATTGCTTCCACCGCATACCAGCGCCCCAGCGCGCGGGCTTCCAGCTCGAACTGTTGCGAGCGACCGCTTGTCGCGATCTGGCCATACACCCGGTACCACTCGGTTTCATGGCTGGGCTGCAGCTCGCTCATCAGCCGCCCGGAGGCTTCGCTCAGGCCGGTGTTGCGTTCGAAGGCGTCGTTCACCTCCAGGAAGCGGTAATCCACCCCGACGCCGTTCTCGATCATCACTTCGATGATGCAGAAGCCCGCACTCAGGCCCTCCAGCACCGTGCGGTGCAGGGACGGGTCGGACACTGGGGCCGGGTGCGGCGCACGTGTGAGGGTCGAGGCAGTCAGGCTGGACAAGGGCGTCAAGGAGGTAGCGGATGGCGCGGAGGGGCACAGCATCGTTCAGAGCGCGTATTCGTCGCGTCAAGTTACAGGATTCCCATGTTCCGGTGCGCTTATCCCATCGATCGCCGCGCACGGCTCCCCTGCACCATGGCAAACCCTAACTTGTTGATACAAAAGAACTTACGGAATTACCTTTAGCCTGGCTCGGCACGCCATATTAAAGGGCCATTGACGCCAACCCGCACTCCGACGCGCCTGTCCGCAATCCCGGCGGGGCCACCGTACGCAGTCACGAGTCGGGATTGCCTCTTATCCGACCATGGAGCCTGTGCTTCCATCGACCGCGCCTGTTACTCAGGCCAACGCGGAGGAGCCACGATGGCACGTCGCTATTTCATCGTAGTAGGGGATACCACGACGGGCGGCGGCGCTGTTCTGTAGCAGGAAACCACGGCGGCGGCGACCAATGAAAAGAGGCTATTGCGGAGCAGAAGCAGTCCATCAGGATGCTCATCGGTTTCCTCAGAAATGCATACCCTCTGCCGGATAACGACGTTCATGCGCACGACGACATTTCCTATAAGACGCTTGGCGAAGGTTCTGGCATGTATGACGGCGGCGCCGTGGGTGGCCTGCGCGGGCCCCCACCCTTCTGCGACTTCTCCGGGGATTGAAGCGGGGCAGGAATGGCTTCGCGTTCTGCAGGTAGGTAGCGTTCAACTTGATCCCCCTGCATATGAGCCACGCAATGACTCTGTCCGACGAGAATGCAGGGCATGGGCGCTTTCACCGGGCCAGATCGAAACGTTCTTCATGCTAAGTACGGAGTACGAAGAACTCCCGTACGCCCAGTTCTACCAGCTGCCATGTGCCATCGGGGGCCGCCTCGACCAAAACGGCAGAAACTGGAATTTCACTGTCAACGCAGGCGCGACCGCTGTCTTGACCAATGGCAAGGATGAACGGTTCTTCGGGTGCAGGGCCGCGGATTGCGAAGCGCTCGTCCTGATGATGCCGGACGAAATGGATCCTGACTGAGATGAAGGATCTGCGGCGGGCCAATTGTTCCATCGCGTGAACAGGGTCACACTCCACTGTGCCACCCTTTCAACACCCTGACCGAGGTCGTGCCATGAACCGCAAACCCTTGCTGGCTGGTGCTTTCACCTGTCTCATGCTTCTGGCCGGCTGCGCCTCGGCCGGTCCCCGCACGGTTACCGCGCCGGACGCACCGCGCGCGCTCACGGGCACGAGCCCGGTGCAGGTGACGTGGACCGACCCGGCCCAGTTCACCGAAATCCGCAACAGCCCCAACGCGTTCGAGGCCCGCAGCGGCAACTGGGTGTACCAGCTGGCCGACTACCTGCGCAGCAGCGCCAGCAAGCGCCTGGCGCCGGGACAGACCCTCGACGTGCAGATCACCGACATCAAGCGCGCGGGGGATTTCGAGCCGCAGAACGGCCCGCGCGGCAACGACATCCGGATCATGCGCAACATCTATCCGCCGCGGATCAGTCTCACCTTCACCCTGCGCGATGCCCAGGGCGCAGTGCTGCAGCAGGGCGAGGAGAAGCTGATCGACATGGGCTATCTCACCAACACCGGCCTGCTCAGCAACAACGACCCGCTGCGTTTCGAGAAGCGCCTGCTGGACGACTGGCTGCGCCGCCTGCTGCCTTCGCCGTCTAGCCGCCGCTGAGCACCCGCGCCACGCGCTTGACCGCGCACGGCAATTGATACGCGCTGACCTTGCACAGCGGGGCCAGCACGTCCAGGCGGGGCGCGTCGCCCCACAGGGTGACGGTGCTGCCCACCCCGGCCTGCGGCAGGTCGGTGAGGTCCACGGTGAGCATGTCCATCGAGACCCGGCCGATCAGGTGGCCGGGCTGGCCGTCGATCTGCACCGGGGTGCCGTTCGGGGCGAATTGCGGGTAGCCGTCGGCGTAGCCCAGTGCCACCACGCCGACCCGGGTCGGGCGTTCGGCGACGAAGCGGGCGCCGTAACCGACCGGTTCACCGGCCGCGATCTCACGGGTCGCGAAGATCTTCGACTGCATGGTCATCACCGGGCGCAGGCGCTCGGTGAACGCATTGTGCGCCGCCAGCGGGTTGGCCCCGTACAGCATCAGGCCCGGGCGTACCCAGTCGCTGCGCACGTCCGGCCAGCCCAGCAGGGCCGGTGAATTGCACAGGCTGGTTTCGCCGGCCAGGCCTTCGATGGTGGCGGCGAACAGGTCGGCCTGTTCGCGCGTGCGCGGGCTGTCCAGTTCGTCGGCACGCGCCATGTGGCTCATCAGCACCATCGGCGCCACCTGCGGCAGGGCCGACAGGCGCGCATGTGCGGCGCGGAACTCGGCCGGGGCCAGGCCCAGCCGGTGCATGCCGCTGTCCAGCTTCAACCAGATCTGCAGCGTGGCCTCGGTCTGGAACGCTTCCACCGCGTCCACCTGCCACGGTGCGGCCACCGCGAACCACAGCCGGTGCTGCACGATCAGCGGCAGCTCGTCGGCATCGAAGAAGCCTTCCAGCAGCAGGATCGGGCCAGTGATGCCGGCCGCGCGCAGTTCCAGCGCTTCTTCAATGCAGGCCACGCCGAACGCATCGGCTTCGCCGTCCAGCGCGCGCGCGCAGTCCACGGCACCGTGGCCGTAGGCGTCGGCCTTTACCGCGGCCAGGGTCTTGCGACCGCCGCCCAGTTCACGGGCCAGGCGGAAGTTGGAGCGCAACGCTTCCAGGTCGATCAACGCGCGGGCTGGACGCATGCTTTGGGTTCACTGTATTGGACGGACGCGGCGTGGTGGCCGCCATAACGGAAGATATCCAGGCCTTCGGTGCTGATCTGCGGCTGGCGCGCGCTCATCAGGTCGGCCAGGTAGCGACCCGAGCCGCAGGCCATGGTCCAGCCCAGCGTGCCGTGGCCGGTGTTGAGGTACAGGTTGCGGAACGGCGTGGCGCCGATCACCGGCGTACCGTCCGGCGTGGCCGGGCGCAGGCCGGTCCAGAACTGCGCACGCGACAGGTCGCCGCCCTTCGGGTAGAGATCGCTGACCACCAGCTCCAGGGTTTCGCGGCGGCGCTGCGACAGCGACAGGTCGAAACCGGCCACTTCGGCCATGCCACCGACGCGGATACGGTCGTCGAAGCGGGTCACCGCCACCTTGTAGCTCTCGTCGAGAATGGTCGAGGTCGGCGCCATCGCCGGGTCGGTGATCGGCAGGGTCAGTGAGTAGCCCTTCAGCGGGTACACCGGCAGGCGCATGCCCAGCGATGCGACCAGCGCCGGCGAATAGCTGCCGAGCGCGACCACGAAGCGGTCGGCGGTTTCCAGCTTGCCGTCGATGCGCACGCCGGTGATGCGGTCGCCATCGAACTCCAGGCCGGTGATGTCCTGGTCGAAGCGGAACTCGACACCGGCATCCACGCACATCTGCGCCAGGCGGCGGGTGAACAGCTGGCAGTCGCCGGTCTGGTCACGCGGCAGGCGCAGCGCACCGACCAGGCCATCGACGTGGGCCAGGGCCGGTTCGGCCTGGATGATGCCGGCGCGGTCCAGCACCTCGTACGGCACGCCGTACTGGGCCAGGATCTCGATGTCCTGCGCCGAGGCATCCAGCTGCTGCTGGGTGCGGAACAACTGGGTGGTGCCCAGGTCGCGGCCTTCGAATTCGATGCCGATCTGCGCGCGCAGCTCGTTCAGGCAGTCGCGGCTGTACTCGGACATGCGCACCATGCGCGCCTTGTTGATCGCGTAGCGCTCATGGGTGCAGTTGCGCAGCATCTGCCACAGCCAACGGTACTGGGCCAGGTCCATGCCCGGCTTGATCGCCAGCGGCGCGTGCTTCTCGAACAGCCAGCCGATGGCCTTCTTCGGCACGCCCGGGGCCGCCCACGGCGAGGTGTAGCCGAACGACAGCTGGCCGGCATTGGCGAAGCTGGTTTCCAGCGCCGGGCCGGGCTGACGGTCGATGACCGTGACTTCAAACCCGGCCTGTCGCAGGTACCAGGCACTGGTGGTGCCGATCACGCCGCTGCCGAGAACTAGGACTCGCATGGGACTTCTCCAACCCGATCATTCCCTGCACTGGAGCGTGCCGGGACCATAATTGGGGAAGTATAGACAGCCATTCCCAGTTGATTTGCCTGTTTTGAAATCAACCGGCAGGATGTTCTCCTGCAATTCATTCCCCAAGGTTGACGGCCATGGCCACCCGTACCCGCGAACTGGACAAGATCGACCGCAAGATCCTGCGCATCCTGCAGGCCGAGGGCCGTATCTCCTTCACCGAACTGGGCGAGCGGGTCGGCCTGTCGACCACGCCGTGCACCGAGCGTGTGCGCCGGCTCGAGCGCGAAGCGGTGATTACCGGCTACCACGCCCACCTCGACCCGGCCGCGGTGAAGGCCAGCCTGCTGGTGTTCGTGGAGATCAGCCTGGCCTACAAGTCCGGCGACATCTTCGAAGAGTTCCGCCGCGCCGCGCTGAAGCTGCCCAACGTGCTGGAGTGCCACCTCGTGTCGGGCGATTTTGACTACCTGCTGAAGGCGCGTATCAGCGAGATGGCCTCCTACCGCAAGCTGCTCGGCAGCACCCTGCTGACCCTGCCGCACGTGCGCGAATCCAAGAGTTACATCGTGATGGAAGAGGTCAAGGAGACCTTGACCCTGCCGATTCCGGATTGACCCGCGCACAGCAGAAGGGCGGCGCGCTGATGCGCACCGCCCTCGTAGCTGTTACCAGCGCATCAACGCTGCTGTTTCTGGTCCGGATTGCGCTGATCCTGCTGTTTGCCACCCTTCTGGTTCTGCTGATCCCACTGCTGCTGGTTCTGCTGGCCGGGTTTCTGGTTCTGCTGGCCATGCTGGTCCTGCGGCGACTTGCCGGGATTCTGGTTCTGCTGGTTAGCCATAAGAAATACACCTTCTACCGTTGGGATGCGCGGTGTTGCGGCGCACGTACAGAGTCCCCCCAATCCGGTTAATCACAGGCGAAAAAGCAGTGAGTTATGGCGTTGACACCGCTGACTGTGGGCCTGCGTTCGTAAAGCGTTCATGCATTACGGCTTGATGCGTTGTCCATCGCCCGTGGGTACAGAGTCGTAGTAGCGCCCGGTGCGCGTATCCAGTACGCGGTTCGGCCCGGCCTGCTGCATGCCCGGCACGATGCGGCCGTGGCGGTCGTATACCTTCGGCGGTGCCGTGGTGGCCGGCGGTGCAGGCGGCACCACGCGTGCGGGGCCCTGGCTCTGGATCGGATGCGTAGGCAGCTGCGGCACGCCCTGCACCGGTGCTGTGACCGGCTGCGGTCGTGCGGACAGCGTTTCGGCGGGTGCTGGCCGCATCGACGCAGGCTGGCTCGGCGTGGGACCGGTCACCGGACGGGTCTCGGTGGGCTTGCGCGGCGCGGCGATCTGCGCGGCTGCAACCATTGGCAGCAGCACCAGCAGCGACAGGGCCAAACGGGAAAGGCGTTTCATGGCAGGTGCTCACGGCGGGACAGGCATTCACCCTGCGCCTGCCCGCGTGTCAGCACCATGAACACCCACGCTCGAAACGCCCCTGCTTGCCCAGCGCCGCGCCCGCCCCCATCTTGCCGTTACCCCCACGAGGACCGCCCATGACTGCTTTCGATCTCACCCCGCCCAGCGATGCCCAGCGCCAGGCGCTGATTGCCGGCCTCAGCGCAGAGGAGCGGGCCGTGCTGATCCAGCACGGTACCGAGCGCCCGTTCTGCGGCGTGTTCCTCGACAACAAGCAGGACGGTGTCTACTGCTGCCGGCTGTGCGGCCTGCCGCTGTTCCGTTCCAGCACCAAGTTCGACTCCGGTACGGGCTGGCCGAGCTTCTTTGCCCCGTTCGACCCGGCCCACGTGCGTGAAATCCGTGACACCAGTCATGGCATGGTCCGTACCGAAATCGTCTGTGCACGCTGTGACAGCCATCTGGGCCATGTGTTCCCGGACGGGCCGCTGCCCAGCCTGGAGCGCCACTGCCTCAACTCGGTCTCGCTGTCGTTCACCCCCAACGGCGCGGCCTATCCCGACCCGTTGCAGCGCGGCGGGGCCGAAGCACAGCCGGCCGGCTGATCGCAAAACTGTGAACTCGAGCGGACGCCCCCCTTCAGAAGTGGGGGGCGGGGCCGACAAGGAGATATCCCCACCTCCGCGTCTGCCCCATGCTCATCATTGTCGGCTTCCTCATCGTCATCCTCAGCGTGCTCGGCGGCTATGTAGGCGCGCACGGCAAGCTGGGCGCCCTGTGGCAGCCCTATGAGCTGGTCATCATCGGCGGTGCCGCACTGGGTGCATTCCTGGTCGGCACCCCGATGAAGACGGTCAAGCAGACCCTGCAGGCCTCGATCAGCGTGTTCAAGGGCCCGCGCTACAAGCAGCAGGACTATATCGACGTCCTCAGCCTGCTCTACGAACTGCTCAACAAGGCCCGCCGCGAGGGCTTCATGGCGCTGGAAGACCACGTCGAGCGCCCGGCCGACAGCGCCATCTTCGCCAACTACCCGAAGGTGCAGTCCGACCACCACCTGGTCGACTTCATCACCGACTGCCTGCGCCTGATGATCGGCAGCAACATCGAGCCGCACGAGCTGGAGCCGCTGCTGGAACTGGAGCTGGAAAAGCACCATGCCGAGGCCATGGCGCCGTCGCAGGTGCTGACCAAGGTCGCCGACGGATTGCCCGGTTTCGGCATCGTGGCGGCGGTGCTGGGCATCGTCATCACCATGGGCTCGATCGGTGGCGACATCGTCGAGGTCGGTGGCCACGTCGCCGGTGCGCTGGTCGGCACCTTCCTCGGCATCCTGCTGGGCTACGGTTTCGTCGGCCCGATGGCAGCCGCGATGGAGGCCCGCGCCGAGCAGGACAGCCGCATCTACGAATCGGTGAAGACCGCCCTGCTGGCCTGCCTGCGCGGCTACAACCCGAAGATCGCGCTGGAATTCGCCCGCAAGACGCTGCCGTCGAACGTGCGCCCGGCCTTCTCCGATTTCGAGCAGCACCTGAAGACGGTCAAGTAAGCCATGGCCGAGACCAAGCCCACCGTCATCGTCCGTCGGGTCAAGAAGGCCGGCCACGCCGCCCATCACGGTGGTTCGTGGAAGGTGGCCTATGCCGACTTCGTGACCGCGATGATGGCGTTCTTCCTGGTGCTGTGGCTGATGGCCACCACCAACAAGAACGACCGTGCGGCCATTTCCGAGTACTTCCGCAACCCCAGCCCGCTGAGCGGGCAGAACGCCACGCCGGCGCCCGGCATGGCCGGCCCGGGCGGCGCCAGCACCTCGATGATCAAGCTGGGCGGTGCCACCGACATCTCGCGGGGCAGCAGCAACGATCCCTTCAAGAACCAGAAGGAAGCAGTACCGCAGCCGGTGGACCAGCAGCAGCGCGACAAGCAGCAGCTGGAAGCACTGATGAAGGAACTGCAGGAAGCAATCAGCAAGAGCCAGGCACTGGAGCCGTTCAAGGACCAGCTGCTGCTGGACCTGACCCCGGAAGGCCTGCGCATCCAGATCGTGGACAAGCAGAACCGGCCGATGTTCGACGTGGGCAGCGCGGCGCTGAAGGGCTACACCCGCGACATCCTTCGCGAGCTGTCGCAGTTCATAAACCACGTGCCGAACCGGATCAGCATCACCGGCCACACCGACATCACCGCGTACAACGCCGCGCACGGCTACAGCAACTGGGAGCTCAGCGCCGACCGCGCCAACGCCGCCCGCCGCGCGCTGCTGGACGGCGGCATGGCCGACGAGAAGGTCACCCGCGTGGTCGGCCTGTCCTCGTCGGTGCTGTTCGACAAAACCCAGCCCGACAACCCGATCAACCGCCGGATCAGCATCGTGGTCATGACCAAGGCCGCCGAAGCCGCTGCCCTGGCCGGTTCCGGCCAGGAAGTGGCGCTCTCGCCCACCGCCCACGACGCCGACATCCAGGCCACGCAGGGCGCCCCGGTTGCGGTTCCAGCCCCGGCACCCGCCCCAGCCCCCGCGGCAGCTCCCGCCAACGCGTCGCCCTGAGGCGGGCAGCGGCTGACGGGCTGCGCGGTCCCGGGCAGCCCTTGCGCCGCCCTACGCCGGTAGGGTCGCGCCCCAGCCGACCGCACGCGCACCGGCAACGCTCGATTCCGGCATGAAAACGCCCGGAATCGGCTGTGGCCTCTACAATGGGTTCTTTCCGATCCAGAACGAACGAACCCCATGTCCAAGCAGTCCAAAGCCAAGCGCGACAAGCGCAAGAAGCTCCAGCCGAAGCGCCCGATCAACCGCCTCAACGCCCAGCAGCCGGTGCAGAACCATGCCGTGCTGACCAACGAAGAGGGCCAGGTCGTCGCCGCGATCGGCCTGCAGGGCACCGAATGGCTGCTGGCCATCGGCGGCCAGACCATGGGCAACGCCGACAACCCGGTGCCGATGCTGGCCATGCTCAAGCACCTCTCCAACGTGCAGGAAAAGGAAGGCCGCAAGGTCACCCTGGAGTACTCGACCCAGCTGCAGCAGCTGATCGACGACCTGGCCGCCGATGAAGGCAAGACCGCCGACGAGTACCTGTCGCAGCTGGTCTCCGAATTCGAGGGCGTGGAAGCGGCCGAGGGCGAAGAAGGCGACGACGCTGAAACCGCTGAAGCCTCGGCTGAGGACGCTCCGGCCGACGCCGACGCCAAGCCGGCCGCCAGCGACGACAAGCCGCAGGCCTGAGCCACGGCGACCCGGTGACGGTCTATATCGACGATGCGGTACATCCCTGGCGCGGCGAGCGCTGGGCGCATCTGATGGCCGACACCCTGCCCGAGCTGCACGCCATGGCGGCGCAGCTCGGGATTCCCCGGCGGGCCTTCCAGAACCGCCGCAGCGGCGCGCATTACGACGTGCCGGCGCCGCTGCGCGAGAAGGCGGTTGCCCTCGGTGCGAGGGCGATTTCCCGGCATATCGACCGGGCGTTGGTAAAGGCGGTCATTGCCAACGCAAGATCGCAGTACAACGATCCGGGCGTCGTTTAGAACGGGTCCGAACCCGGGCGCACTTCCACTCCGAGCAGCGAACACAGCGCCAGCATCGCGTCGTCGTCGCGGTTCAGCGCCATCCAGCCGGCCAGGCCGCCATTGCCGGTGTCCACGCTCCACAGCGAATAATTATGCTCGCGCAGGCGGTCGTACGCGGTCGCCATCAGCATCGGCGCGTCCACTTCGGCGGCGAAGTCTTCATCGTCCAGGTCACCGCCCCAGTCCACCTGTACGTTCCAGCGCGCGGACAGCTCGTTCACCGCCGACACCAGTGCATCGGCATCATCGCGTTCCACCTCGAACCCGGACTGCCAGGCAATGGCGGTCATCAGCGGCGGCAGCCAGTCGGCTTCCTCATCCACTTCCTCGCCGCTTTCCAGCAGCGCCTCGCGCCAGCGGTTGAACTGCTGCAGGCCAAGCTCCTCGTCGGCCGGGTTGATCAGAACGAACAGGTTCCAGATCCGCGCCTCGAAGTCGTCTTCGTCGAAATCGCGTTCTTCTTCTTCGAAGTCGAAATAATCGCTGTTGTCGGGCATGACCGGTATTCCTGGAGACAGGCAGGCATTCTGACCTGCACGGGCGTTGGCAGGAAGCGAAATTCGGCCCTGGCGGCCACACGGTTTATCCTGTGCGCCTGAAGACGGCCGTGGTGGCCCTCAACGACCGATACCCATGAGCGATACCCCTCCCGACCACCTGGCGATCAACCCGGCCAGCCCCTTCCACGATGCCGCAGCGCTGGAGCGCGGCGTAGGCATCCGCTTCAACGATGTCGAACGCGACAACGTCGAGGAATATTCGGTCAGCGAAGGCTGGATCCGCGTGCAGGCCGGCAAGGCCCGCGACCGCCGCGGCAACCCGATGACGATCAAGGTCAAGGGCACCGTGGTGGCGTATTACCTGGATCAGAAGCCGGCGGAATAACCGCACGCGGGATTGACGACCTTGTCGTCAATCCCGCTGCCGGGTCTCCAGCAGATCCAGGTTCCGGATCAGCTTCCGCGAGATCTCATCGGAAATCCGGCCGCGCCGGGTCAGCCGGAACAGCTCTTCGCGCTCGGCGGTCAATCCCGCGCTGCGCAGCTGCCGATACCCCTGCTCCATCCGCCGCACTTTTTCCGGGTCAGCATCCGGGCCTTCATCCTTTTCAAGAACGCGCTGATACAACAGGCTCACGCGTGAGGCCGCATCGTTGTACAGCTGCACGTTGTCGGTGGTCTGGTTCTGCACCAGCTGCTGGCGCATCCGCTCGACCCCGGCCAACGCGGCCTTCGACGCCAGCCGCCGCGCCAGGTCTTCTTCCTTGCGCTCGCCCGAATCGGCCGGCAGTTCCAGCCCCTTCAACAGCCGCGGCAGCGCGACGCTGGCGCCCACCAGCGACACCAGGATCACCGCCGCCGCCAGGAAGATCACCAGGTCGCGCGCCGGGAAGGCCGTGCCATCGGGCAGGAACAGCGGCAGGGTCAACACACCGGCCAGCGTGATCGCACCGCGCACGCCGGCCAGCGACGTGGCCACCACGATCCGCCACGAGGTACCCTGCCCGGCCTCGCCCCGATGCCGCGCACGCAGCAGGCTCCAGCGCAGCGACAGGTACACCCAGGCCAGGCGCAGCAGCACCAGCGCCAGGTTGATCACCACCACATACACCAGCAACCACCACGCGCTGTGGTGGCCGCTTTCGCTGACCGTGGTCATCGCGCGGTCGACGATGCCCGGCAGCTGCTCGCCGAGCAGCACGAACATGATGCCGTTGAAGGCGAACTGCAGCATGTTCCACACGGCCATGCGCTGCACGCGCATGCTGCCGGAGACACGGCCGGTGAGCTCCACGTAGCTCATGGTGATGCCCGCCGACACCGCCGCCAGAATGCCCGAGGCATTGGCTTCTTCGGCCAGCAGGTAGGCGGCGAAGGGAATCAGCAGGTTGACCAGCAACGCCGCGCCGGGTTCTTCGCCGAAGCGCCGCCACAGCCAGCGCTGGAAGGTGGACACGCCGAGCGTGACCGCCACGCCGATCGCCAGCCCGGCCACCGCCACCCACAGGAACGTCAGCGAGGCGTCGGCCAGCGAGAACGCGCCGGTCATCACTGCCGCCACCGCGAAGCGGAAACACACCAGGCCGGAGGCATCGTTCAACAACGACTCGCCTTCCAGGATGTGCATCAGGCGCTTGGGGATCGGCGCACTCTTGGCGATCGAGCTGACCGCCACCGGATCGGTCGGCGAAATGATCGCGGCCAGCGCGAACGCCACGCCCAGCGGCATCACCGGAATCAACCAGTGGATCAGCAGGCCGGCGCCGAGCACGGTGAACACCACCAGCCCGAACGCCAGCTCCAGGATCACGCCCTTGTCGCGGAACAGGCCCTGCTTGGGAATACGCCAGCCGTCCAGGAACAGCAGCGGCGGCAGGAACAGCAGGAAGAACATTTCCGGTTCCAGCGCGTGGCCACGGTTGAACACCCCGGCAATCACCGCGCCCAGTCCGATCTGCACCAACGGCAGCGGCACCGCCAACGGCAGCACCCTTACCAGGTAGCCGCTGGCGACCACCGCCACCAGCATCGCCAGCACGACTTCAATCGTATGCATGCATTTTCCAGAAAGCCTGGAAAAAAATTACCACACCCATCCGTAACCGCGTACGACAGGCGCGTCCCTGCCTCAGTGTGCGGGCCCGTCGAAGCGGTAGATGTCCATCGCCAGCATGCCGGCGTCGATGCCCGCGTCGATGCGCTGCGCGCCGAGCGTATCGCCCCCGGCCGCGCCGAGCGCGAAGTGCAGCGGCTGGAAATGCTCATCGGTCGGATGCGCGCGCTCGGCATGCGGCGCCTGCCGACGGTAATCGAGCAGCGCGGCGCTGTCGTCGGCCTGCAGGCGCTGCTCCACCCATTCGATGAAGGGGCGCACATAGGGCGCTTCACCGCCGCTCTGGTACTCGCGGAAGTCGTGCAGGTTGTGGGTGACGCTGCCGGAGCCGACCAGCAGCACGCCCTGGTCGCGCAGCGGTGCCAGCGCACGGCCCAGCGCGAACTGGTGGGCCGGTCCCTGCAGCGGCTGCAGCGCCAGCGGCACTACCGGAATATCGGCCTGCGGATAGAGCAGGCGCAGCGGCACCCAGGCGCCGTGGTCGAGGCCACGGGTGGGATCCTGCAGCGTGGGCAAGCCGGCCTTGTCCAGGCGCTCGGCAATCTCGTCCGCCAGCGCCGGGTCGCCCGGCGCGGGGTACTGGATGTCGAACAGCGCCTGTGGGAAGCCACCGAAGTCGTGGATGGTCGGCGGCTGCGGATGCGCCCCTACCACCGGCTGGCGGGTCAGCCAGTGCGCCGAGGCCATCACGATCGCGCGCGGGCGCGGCAGCTGCGCGGCCAGCTCGGCCAGGCGCACGCCCACCAACCCCGGGTGCAGGGCAGTCATCGGCGAACCATGGGAGATGTACAGCGACGGCAGGCGGGTCATGGCGGGGCTCCGGGGGATCCAGACGACCAGCCTATTACCAATAAGGATGAACTTGAATAACCACAATAACCGCGATTAGTTCCAAACATGGAACAATAGGCCTCACACCGCCGCCATCTCCAACCGCCCGATCACATCCACCAACGGTGCCGGCCGGCCCAGCAGGTAGCCCTGCACCTGGTCGCAGCCGTGTGCGGCCAGCCATTCGTGCTGGCCCGGGGTCTCCACGCCTTCGGCGATCACGGTCAGGCCCATGCTGTGGCCCAGCGACAGCAGCGCGCGGCAGATCGACGCATTGCGCGGGTTGGTTTCCACGTCGGCCACGAAGCTGCGGTCGATCTTCAGGATGTCCAGCGGCAGGTGCTGCAGGTAGGACATGTTCGAGTAACCGGTGCCGAAGTCGTCCAGCGAAATGTGGATGCCCTGCTCGTGCATGCGCTGCATGGTCTGCTTGGCCTGGCCCGGCTTGCGCATCAGGCTGCTCTCGGTCAGCTCCACGTGCAGCGCGCCACGCGCCAGCCCGAATTCCTGGCTGGCCCGCTGGAATTCGGCCACCAGGTCGCTGTTGAAGAACTGCACCGCCGACACGTTCACCGCGATCGGCAGGTCCCAGCCGGCGTCCACCAGCTGGCGCTGCGCGCGCGCCGCTTCGCGGATCACCCAACGCCCGAGCGCCAGGATCAACCCGGTGTCTTCGCACAACTGGATGAATTCACCCGGCGGAATGAAGCTGCCGTCGGCCTGCGGCCAGCGCAGCAGCGCTTCCAACGCCGCAGGGGTGCCGTCGCTGGCGTGGCAGATCGGCTGGAAATACAGCGCGAACTCGGCATCGATCGCGCTGTGGATGCGCCCGGCCAGGCGCAGGCGATCGGCCAGCCGCGAACTCACCGTGCTGTCGAACCAGGCAATCACGCTGCCCTCGTCGCGCGCGGCATGCGCGGCCTGTGCCGCCATGCCGATCACCTGTTCGGCGCTGACCACGTCGCCGTCGAACTTCACCGCCACGCCGATGCGTGGCTCGAACTGGTGCAGCCAATCCTGCCCACGTACCGGTTCAGAGACGGTCTGCACCAGCGTATCCAGCGCGGTCTGGCGCTCGTGGTCGTCGCGGATGGCGAAGATGAAATCCTCGGCCGGCTGGAACGCCAGCAGGCCATAGCGCACGCCCAGTCCACCCAGCCGCTTGGCCATGGCCTGCAGCACCACATCGCCGACTTCGCGGCCGAGGGTGTCGGCCACCAGTTGCAGGCCGCGGAACTGCACGTAGGCGATGGTGTAGCTGCCCCCTTCCTCATCCAGCTGCGCGGCCAGCGCGCGCGTGTTGAGGAGGCCGGTGGCCGGGTTGTGGGTGGCGTGGTAGGCCAGGTCGCGCTCGTAGGCCATGCGGTCGCTGATGTCTTCGGCCAGCACCAGGCAGGCCTCGCGCCCATCGAAGTCCAACCGCGCCAGGTGTGCGCGCACTTCGAACACGGTGCCGTCCTTGCGCCGGTGCAGGCGCACCTTGGCGTCCTGCAGGTCGCCGTTGGCGGCACTGGCAATGGCGCCGCGGATCTCTTCCCAGCCTTCGCGCGGGCGGATGTCGAGGATGCTCATCGCCAGGAATTCGTCGCGGCTGTAGCCGTACTGGCGCACGGCCGCTTCGTTGACTTCCAGGAAGCGCAGCGTATCCGGGTCGAACACCCAGAACGGCGCCGGATTGCGGTCGAACAGCAGGCGGAACTGCCGCTCGGCCTGCTGCGCGCGCGCCAGCGCCTGGACCCGCTCGCTGACGTCGGTGAGGGCGCCGATCATGCGCCGTTCCTGGTCGCTGCCGCCAACCTGCTGGCCGCGCGCCGATACCCAGTGCGTGGTGCCCCCCGGCAGCACGATGCGGAACATTTCATCGAGCACGCCGTTGCCGGCGAACGCGTGGTGGAAGGCGTCCTGCAGGCGCGGCGCGTCTTCGTGATGCACGCGCTGGAAGAACTCCGACACCGGCAGCGCGTCGATCGGAATGCCGAAGATCTCGCGGGCCAGCGGCGACCAGCGCAGCACGGCGGCGTCTTCGTCCACCGTCCAGGTACAGATCTTGCCGACCTGGTGGGCCATGCGCAGCTCGGCGTGGCCGGTGCGCAGCTCCGCGCTCATCGCATCCTGGCGACGGGTGGCACGGCGCAGGCTGGTGTAGACCAGCGCGAACGCACCCCAGTAGAGCAGGAACAGGCCGACCGAAGCCTGCACGTACGGCCACCACGGCGCCAGCACGTCCTGCCGGGCCAGCCCCGCATACACCGCCAGCGGATAGTCGGACAGAGTGGTCAGGGTGGAAATGCGCTCGACCTTGTCGATCGGGCTGTATTCGATACCCAGCGGGGTGATCGCATCGCGGCCGACCAGGTCGCGGCGCTGCAGGGTGAATCGGCGCCCGGTGAGCCCTTCATTGTCCGGACTGCGCGCCAGCACGTGACCGGTGACGTCGCTGATCGACAGCACGCCGTGGTAACCGATATCCAGCCCGCTGATGATCGACTGCAGCTCGCTGGTATGCAGCCGGCTCAGCAACCAGCGATCCTGGCCCATGCGCAGCGCCAGCGGCAGCACCCAGCGCCGCATGCCCAGGTCCTGCGGCGGGCCCAGGTACAGCTGGCTGTCGGCACCGCGATGGTTTTCCACGATCCAAAGCGGAAGGGTCAGATCGCCGCCGCCGCTGGTCAGCGCGCGGCCGAACTGGTCCACCACCACGATGCTTTCCAGCTCGGCATGGCGCTGCAGTACCCCGTCGATGGCCTCGTCCAGCAGGTCCGGCGCCTGGGTCGGCACCCGGTCAAACAGCTGCGCGCCATCAGCGGCGATGCCGCGCATCGCGCGCTCGAGATTGCGCAGTTCCAGTCGCAGCAGGCGCTGCGATCCGATTGCCAGCGCGGTGCTCTGGCGTTGCGCCGCTTCCTGCCGGCGCTGGTAGTCATTGGCCAGCATCACCACCAGGCCCACGCCCAGCAGCAGGCCCATGCCGATGCCCAGCCAGACGATCGTCCGCAGCGGCCGCGCCATCGGCTGGCTCAGTGCGGGCATTGCTTACCTCTACCAGCGTGACGGCCTGACTTCATGTAAACGCTTCCTGGTTTCCCCAACCTGAGCGGCCGACGTCGCAATTTCTTGACGCGCTGCGGACCCGTTCCCCACGGGCCAGGCCTTGGCCCAGCGCCTTGGCCCCAGCATGCACGAGCCCGGGCGGCTCGGGAAGGGGTGCGACGGCCGTCACAGGTTTTATGCGGACCGCCCCGGGGTGAACCCCCCATGATCGTGACCCTGCCAGGCAGCAATCGGCAAAGAATCGAGACACGGCCGGGTATTAAACTTGGGGTTTCCCCGTTGCCTGAGAAGTCCATGTCCAAGCTGCGCCGCCCCACCCTGATGCTTGCCATTGCCGCCAGCCTGTCGCTGGGCCTGGCCGCCTGCGACCGCGATGCGTCCGCGCCGACCACCCCGGCCGCCGATACCGCCGCCGCGCCTGCCGCCCCCAAGCCGCAGCTGGGCAGCTTCGGCTTCGACGCCACCGGCATGGACCGCAGCGTCGCCGCCGGTGACGATTTCTTCGGGTTCGCCAACGGCAACTGGGTCAAGAACACCGAGATCCCGGCCGACCGCTCCAGTTTCGGCAGCTTCAATGTCATTTCCGAGAAAACCCTGGCCGACACCCGCGCGATCCTCGAAGGCGCCGCCGCCGACACCAAGGCCGACGGTGAAACCAAGCTGATCGGCGACTACTACGCCGCGTTCATGGACGAAGCCGGGATCGAATCGCGCGGCATGGGCGTGGTGAAGCCGGAGCTGGACGCCATCGGCGGCATCGCCGACAAGTCCGCGCTGGCCACCGCGCTGGGCGGCACCCTGCGCGCCGACGTGGACCTGCTCAACGCCACCAACTTCTACACCGACCGCCTGTTCGGCACCTGGGTGTCGGTGGACCTGCTGCAGCCGGATCGCAACGCCCCGTACCTGGTGCAGGGCGGCCTGGGCCTGCCGGACCGCGACTTCTACCTGCAGGGCGGCCGCATGGCCGAGATCCGCAAGCAGTACCAGGCCTATATCGCCCAGGTGCTGCAGCTGGCCGGCGTGGCCGACCCGGCGGCCAAGGCGCAGCGCATCGTCGCGCTGGAAACCCGCATCGCCCAGGCGCATGCCACCCAGGAAGAAACCAACGACGTGGCCAAGGGCGCCAACGCCTGGAAGCAGGCCGACCTGAGCGCCAAGGCACCCGGCATGGACTGGGCCGCGTTCCTGGCCGCCGCCGGCCTGGACAAGCAGGACGACTTCATCGTGTGGCAGCCCAAGGCCGTGGCCGGTATCTCGCGCCTGGTCGCCACCGAACCGCTGGACGTGTGGAAGGACTACCTGACCTTCCACGCGCTGGACCGCGCCGCGCCGTACCTGCCCAAGGCCATGTCCGATGCGCGCTTCGCCTTCCACGGCACCACGCTCAACGGCACTCCGCAGCAGAGCGAGCGCTGGAAGCGTGGGGTGGATGAAAGCAACAACGCGGTGGGCGAAGCGATCGGCAAGATCTACGTCGAGAAACACTTCGACCCGGCCACCAAGGCGCGTGCCGATGAGATGGCGAAGAACATCATCGCCGCGTTCGCCAAGCGCATCGACGCACTGGAATGGATGTCGCCGGAAACCAAGGCGCATGCCAAGGCAAAGGTTGAAGGTCTCACCGTGGGCATGGGCTACCCGGACAAGTGGCGCGACTACAGCGGCCTCGAAGTGAAGCGCGACGACGCGCTGGGCAACGCCGAGCGTGCCAGCCTGTTCGAGTACCGCCGCAACCTGGCCAAGCTGGGCCAGCCGGTGGACCACAGCGAATGGGCGATGCTGCCGCAGACCATCAACGCGATGAACGTGCCGCTGGAAAATCGCCTGGTGTTCCCGGCCGCGATCCTGCAGCCGCCGTTCTTCGACGGCGCGGCCGACGACGCGGTGAACTACGGCGCCATCGGTGCGGTGATCGGCCATGAAATCAGCCACGGCTTCGACAATGCCGGTGCGCTGTTCGACCAGACCGGCAAGTTGAACAACTGGTGGACGGCCGAGGACCTGAAGAAGTTCAACGCAGCGGGCGACGCGCTGGCCGCGCAGTTCAGCAGCTACGAGCCGTTCCCGGGGGTCTCGGTCAACGGTCGCCTGACCCTGGGCGAGAACATCGCCGACGTGGCCGGCCTGGCCACCGCGTACGACGCCTACCAGCTGTCGCTGCAGGGCAAGCCGGGCCAGACGCTGGAAGGCTTCACCCCGGACCAGCGCTTCTTCCTGGGCTTTGCGCAGGCGTGGCGCAGCAAGGCGCGCGAGCAGGCACTGCGCAACTCGCTGCTGACCAACGTGCACGCACCGGGCCAGTTCCGCGCGCTCACCGTGCGCAACCTGGACGCGTGGTACCCGGCGTTCGAGGTGAAGGAAGGCCAGAAGCTGTACCTGGCTCCGGAGAAGCGGGTCAAGGTGTGGTGATTGGTGTGAACGGTTGAATAAAGAACGGACGCCTCGGCGTCCGTTTTTTTTACCAGTGCGACAACACACTCGCTGGCACGCCAACGCGTGCACACGCGCGGGGCGCGGTGCCGTCGTGCAATGCGCGGCGGAACAAGGGTGAAATGCCCTGCAACACCTTCGCCGATGCACGTGCCTGCGTGCGCTGCAACGGCGTGCGCTCCAGCATCGTGTTGGCCCACTCCGGCAGCAGCGCCGCACCCGCGCTGAGGAACAGGTCGCGCGATACCCCGGGCATCGGGACCGGCAGGCGTATTCCGGAAAGCACCGCCAGCACTTCGCGCGAACGTGCGTCGAAGCGCAGCACCGGCAGTTGTCGCTCGAAGTAGGCGGTGACCTCCGCTTCGGTCGCTGGCACATTGGTCGCCCCCAATGCTTCCGCCACGCGGCGGTACTCGTTGTAGTACCGGTCCGCGATCGCTTCAGGCACATCGCGGCAGTAGCGCCGGCAGCCCTGCAGGAACCCGTAGGCCTCGGTCACGTGCACCCAGGTCAGCAGGTCCGGATCGTCGGCCGAGTACGCCCGCCCGTCCGCCGTCGTTCCGCGCACCTGTGCGTGGATGCACTTGACCTTCGCCACCAGCGCTTCCACTTCGCCTGCCGCCGCGTAACTGGTGCCGGCCACAAACGAAGTGGTCCGGCGCAGGCGTCCAACCAGGTCATCGCGGAAATTGGAGTGGTCGTACACCCCGGCCAGCGCCAGCGGATGCAGGGTCTGCAGCATGAGCGCACACAACCCGCCGGCCAGCATGCCGGGCAGTTCGGCGTGGACCCGCCACGTGGCGCTGTCCGGGCCGAACCAGCCCGGATCGCCCAGCGGATGGTCGTAATCGATGCCGCTCTGGTCGCGGGGAAACGCCTCCAGCACCCAGCGGCGGATCGGCGCCGTGGCGGGGCGGGCAAGGCGGTGCAGCAGTGACGACATTGCGGGTTCCTGGGGCGTTCGGGACACCGCCGTCCTGCGCGGTTGCGTCAATTCTGCGTGATGTACGACATCCCGGCCATGGTGTGGTCGCGCCGTCGTTCAAGATTGTGCGACTGCAACATGAATTGAGCACGTTCTTCAGCTTTCCGCCTTGGATTGCCATGATGCGCCGCGCAATATTTTTCACATCCCGCCCATTCAGCCAGACCCCCTGCGGCGTTTTGTCGCACTGCCCATTGCCAAGCGCCGAGAACCTGCTTAGAACTGAATCCGCCTCACCGTAAGTCCAATGCGCTGCTGCACGTTCCCGAAGGAGCCCGTGATGATCGCTTTGTTCAAAGGTTTGGGTTTACTGCTCCAGGACAACGAGCTGTACAGCAGCCCGTTCGAGAAGCAGGTCGCGCATTGGCGCAACAAGAGTGAGCAGCAGATCCGCGAGGAAGTGTCCACGCTGGCCAAGGCCAAGGGCCAGTGGCTCATGGCGTCCATCGTCGGCTGGCAGGCGGCGTCGCTGCTGATCCTCGGCCTGATCGCCAATTACCTGTGGAAGGACGACTTCCATATCACCTTCACCCGCGTGGTGATCGTGTTCGGCTCGTGGGTCTCGATCCTGTTCGTGATCTGGTTCATGGCCAACATGTTCGACCATACCGCCGGTTTCGAGCGCTGGATGAAGGCGTTCAACAGCCGCGCGCGGATCACCTCGGATGCCGACACCGTCGAGTGCGTGGCCGAAGCGCTGGACATGGCCCAGCATTACCCGGAAGTGCTCGATTACAAGCAGGCGGTGTCCGCCAAGCGCGAGCTTCGCCACGAAGACATCCGCATCATGCGCGAGATCGGCCGCATGAAGCAGCATTCGGAACTGGTGGGACAGTTGAACCATGTGGGTGAGCCGGACCCGCGAGACAACATGCACCTGCAGCCCGCTTTCTGACGAGCACACGCGGAATCGAACGCCGGGCATCGCCCGGCGTTTTTCGTTACATCCCCCGGAACAGGCTCATGAACGGCTGGCTTACATTGAGCAGCTCCGGGCGATGCTTCAACTTCAACTGCCCGCGTCCGGTGTCATCCCGCGTGACCGCCGCCACCGCCTTCATGTTGACGATGGTGGAACGGTGCACCTGGCGGAAGCGCTGCGGGTCCAGCACTTCCAGCAGCTCGCGCAACGGCGTGCGCAGCAGGCTCTCGCCGGCTTCGGTCACCACGGTGGTGTACTTGCTGTCGGCGCGGAAGTAGACCACGTCTTCAAGCATGATCAGCTGCGTGTCACGGCCGTTGCTGGCGGTGATCCAGGCCAGCGGCGGCGCGTTCGAATGCGCGGCCGGCTGCTGCCCGAGCCGTTGCAGCAACTGTTCCAGCATCGCATTGTCCGGGCGCCCCATCTGCATGCGGGCCAGGATGCGTTCGCGCGTGGCCAGCAGCCGCTCGTCGCTGACCGGCTTGAGCAGGTAGTCGATGGCGCCCTGTTCGAACGCATCGATCGCGTACTGGTCGTAGGCGGTCACGAACACCACCTGGGTGCGCGGGCTGATTTCCGGCAGCGCGCGCGCCACGTCGATGCCACTGATCCCGGGCATGCGGATGTCGAGCAGGGCCAGGTCCGGCTTCAGTTCGGCCAGGCGTTCGAGTGCACTGGCACCGTCTTCGCATTCGGCCACCAGCCGCAGTTCCGGCCACAACCGCTGCAGCTGGGCGACCAGCGACTGGCGCAGCAGGTCTTCGTCTTCGGCAATGAGGGCATCAAGCAGCATGGATCGCCTCGCGTGCGTCGCGCGGCAGGGTGATCGTTGCCGCCACGCCGCTGGGGAAGTTGGACACGATGGCCACGCCGGCGCGTTCGCCGCAGGTCAGGCGCAGCCGTTCGCGCAGGTTCTTGAGCCCGATACCGGTACCGCTGCTGCCGCCCTGGCCAAAGCCCAGGCCGTCGTCGGCCACGGTGAGGGTGACGTGGTCGTCGAAGGCGCGCGCGATGATCCACACCGTACCGCCACCGGGCTTGGGTTCCAGCCCGTGCTTGATCGCATTCTCGACCAGCGTCTGCAGCGCCATCGACGGCAGCGGCAGGCTGTTCAGCGCCGGCGGAACGTCCACATGCAGCGCCAGTCGCGCACCCATGCGGATCTTGAGGATTTCCAGGTAAGCCTGGGTGCGCTCCAGTTCCACGCCCAGGGTGGACATCGACTCGTCCACGCTCGGCAGCGAACTGCGCAGGTACTGGATGAGGTGCCCCAGCATCTGGTCGGCACGCGGCGGGTCGGTGCGGGTCAGCACCTGCGCGTTGGCCAGCGTGTTGTACAGGAAGTGCGGTTCCACTTGGGCGTGCAGCAGGTTCAACCGGGCCACCGACAGCTCCTTCTCGGTCGCGGTCTGTTCGGCCGCGGCCTGTTCGTCGCGGCGCTGCTCAGCCACATGGCGGGTGATGGCGCGCCCGACCGCTTCGGCGTTTTCGTAGTTGCTGCCTTCGTCCACCGCCAGCAGGTCGGCCCAGACGCCCGCGTCGGGTTCGAACACCAGGGTCACGCTGCTGGTGCCCTGCCCCGGGGTGACCGTGGCCAGCACGGTGTTGCGCTTGATCGCCCAGCGCGCCGGCAGATTCCAGCGCGACGGCGGGCGGCCGTTGTAAGGATCCACGCGGCGCACGCAGGCGCGCACCTGCAGGCTGCCGGCGGCGCTTTCGATATCTTCCACCCGCGGCAGTTCCCTGATCGCCTGTTCGACCAGGGTGAATGCCGCGCCGGCGTCCATCGGCAGCTCGATCTGGCGGCGCTGGCGGCTGGACAGGGTGGCCGAATCCAGGCGGCCGGCCAGGGTCGAGACACGGCGCAGATGGGTGATGCAGCTGCCCAGCGCGGTGACCATCAGGAACAGGGAGAGCAGCCCGAACACCCAGCCCGGACCCTCGTCCATGCCGTGGAAGAAGCCGCTCCAGACGAACCCGGCCACCACCAGTGCAGCGGCCCAGGCCAGCAGGATGCGAAGAATCAGGGAGAGACTGGCGAACACGGCGGCGTCTTCACGATGGGATGGTGTGAGGATAGCCGCGCCCCGGTGGGGCACAAGCGGTATGCGATGGAGGCAGGGAATCGGGGGATGAAACGGTGCCCCGCCGGCAGTTGCCGGCGGGGCGGTACATCATTTCCGGTCGGTCGCCGAGGCATCCCGGGTGGCGCGGAACTGCGAATCATCGCTCCAGTTCGGCCAGGCGCGGCTGTTGGCCAGCTGGTTGCCCAGCGTGTACACCACTTCCAGGTCGCGGGCGGCGCCAGCGAACGTCCAGTCCGGCTGCCATTCGTCGCCCTGCTGGTGGTAGCGCTTGGCGGTGTAGTCGTCCGAGGCCTTCTTGCCCGCCTCAACCCCACCGTCCACCCAGTCCTGGCCCGCCGAGTACGACACCGCCGGCACGCCACGCTTGGCGAACGGGAAGTGGTCGGAACGGAAGAACAGGCCGGCTTCCGGCTTCGGGTCCGGCGTGTAGCGGATGTCCCAGCCCTTGGCCACGTCCTTGAGCTGGTCCAGCAGTTCCAGCTTGGCCGACCCGTAGATGCCGAAGTCGCGCGACGGCCCGAACGGCGCCATGCCGTCCATGTTGATCACCGCCACGGTCTTGGCCAGCGGATACAGCGGGTGGGTGGCGTAGTACTCCGAGCCCAGCAGGCCCTTCTCTTCCGCCGTCACCGCCAGGAACAGCACCGAACGCTCGGGGCGCGGGCCCTTGGCGAAGCCACGGGCCAGTTCCACCAGCGAAGCGGTGCCGCTGGCATTGTCCAGCGCGCCGTTGAAGATGGTGTCGCCATTCGCATCCGGCTTGCCCACGCCGATGTGGTCCCAGTGCGCGCTGTACACCACGGTCTCATCCGGGTGCTTGCTGCCTTCCAGGCGCGCGGCCACGTTGTGCGAGGTGATCACCTCGGTCTTCACCGCGTACTTGGCCGACAGGGTTTCGCCCTTCAGTTCCACCGGCTTGAAGTCGCTGCGCTGCGCCTTCTTCTTCAGCGCCTCGAAGTCATGCCCGGCGCGCTTGAACAGCTCCACCGCCAGGTCGCGCTGGATCCAGCCTTCCAGCAGCGGGTGCGCTTCGGCCGGGTTGTCGCGGACCACGTCGAACATGGTGTTGGTGTTGGAGCCGGCCACCGTGGCCCAGCCGTAGGAGGCCGGCGCGGTCTCGTGCACGATCAGCACGCCCAGCGCACCCTGGCGGGCGCCCTCTTCGTACTTGTAGGTCCAACGGCCGTAGTAGGTCATGCCCTTGCCGTCGAAGCTGCCTTCGCCGGTTTCGAAATCGGGGTCGTTGATCAGCACCACCGCGATCTTGCCCTTCAGGTCGACGTCCTTGAAGTCGTTCCAGTTGCGCTCCGGCGCGTTCACGCCGTAGCCCAGGAACACCAGCGGGGCGTTCTGGATGTCCACTTCGCTGGCGCCGTTCATGGCCGCGCGCACGGCGATTTCCTTGCCCTGGGTGAGGGTCTGCGGCTTGCCCTTGCTGGACAGCGCCAGGCTCGGGGCGCCGACGATGTCGCCCTTGCGCAGCGGCACGGCCTGGGTCCACAGGCGCTTGCCATCCTTGAGGTCACCGCCCGGCTGCAGGCCGGCATCGGCGAACTGCTTGCTGAGGAAGGCGATGGTCTTCTCTTCGCCGGCGGTGGCCGGGGAGCGGCCTTCATAGGCGTCGGACGCCAGTTCCTTCACGTCGGCGGAGATCCGCGCGCCGTCGAATTTCGGCGTCGCCGCCATCAGGGCGCTGGACACCGACAGGGCCAGCACGCTCAGTACCACTCGCTTCATTGTTCTCTCCAATGCGGGGTTTTTGCCCGTCATCGGATCATAACCGTCCCGCGCGTGGCATGGACCGCCCGCGCCGGCCAACGGCCGGCGCGACCGGGTCTGTTCCTCACCAGTTCGGATCTTCCGCAGGTGCTGCGGCCTTCGGTGCGGCTGCGCGGGCGGGCTTGGGCTTGGCGGTGCCGCTGCCGGCGGTTGCCGCTGCAGCCGCCTGCTTCACCGCACCCGCCTGCTGCCGCAGCTCGATCGAGCCCGGCTTGAACGCACTCCCGCCCACATCCGCGCCACCTTCGATGGTGCCGTAGGAGGTCTGCGAGGCCACCCGGTCCACCCGGATCGTGCAGCACGGGGTTTCATTGCGGCCCAGCGAACGACCGGTCTGCGGATCCTTCAGCTCGTCACCGAGCATCACCGCCTGCCAACGCTGGCCCACTTTCAACGTGTCCCCACCCTGGCTCAGCACCACCTGGTCGCCGGTCATCGCCACCACCGACACCGGGAAGATCTCGGTGATGATCGCGGTGCCGATCTGGCCGGACAGCGACTCCATCATCGCCGCCGCCATGCCCTTGCCATCCACCACGCGCGGCAGGGTGCTCGGGCCGGTCGAGGCCAGCTGGTGGTCGAAGCTGTCGGACATCACCACCTCACCGGTGGTGGCGTTGATCAGCCGCAGCGTGATGCGCCCGCCGCCGGAGTACGAGGTCACCTGGCGGTCGGACATGCGCAGGTTGCGCACGCTGCGCGGGTACTCGAAGCGTTCGATGGTCGGAATCAGGATCAGGTCGGTGGCCAGCTGCTGGCCCAGCCGCGCGGTGTCCTGCAGGCGCACGTTGCCGCTGTTGATGTGGTCGATCTCGGTTTGCATCTCCTCGCCGAATTCACGGTCGAGCACGATGAAGCGCTTGGTCTGGGTCAGCGTATCGTTCAGGCGCGCGCGGATCGCCGCGGCCACTTCTTCGCTGGCCACGCGGCCGTCGCCCACCGCGTAACTGCCGCTGCGCACGTGCGGTTGGGCCACCACGATCTTCGGCCGGCCCTGCTCGTCCGGGGCGCGGTACTGGGCGATATCGGCGCGCACGCGCACCTTCCAGTAGCTGCGCAGGGTGCGGCGGCTCACGTCCGACTCGAACGACTGCGCGCCGCGCTCGGCGTTGACGCTGGCCTGTTCCTTGTAGCTTTCCTTGATGCTGGCCGAGGCCGACGCGGAACCGTCGGACGCTTCCGCCTGCGCCTGCGCCGAACCACTGGCCGAGGCAGACGCCGAATATTTGTAGCCGGCGTCACTGGCGCGCACGCGGGCGGTCACTTCTTCATCGAGCTGGGTCACTTCTTCCTGCGAGAGGATTTCATAGCCCAGCACCGCCCCCTGCGAGGCGGCAATCATCTGCTGGGCGAACGCGTCGGCGCGGATATCGCCGACGTGCTCCCCATCCACGTCCACATGCAGGCCCGCACGCAGGCTCTGCATCTGGCTGGCCACGCGCACGCCATTGACCTGCGCCACCGCCGACTGCAACGCCGCCAGCACCGCCAGCTCCGGCGTGCTGCCGATGCCGTCGGCTTCCCGCGCCACCTTGGTGGTGCCGCCGAAATCGGGCGTACCGCGGAGCGGTTTCTCGGCCGGGGCTTCCAGCTTCGATTCCACCTTGGCTGCCGTCGCCTCCACCGGTGCCTCCTGCTTGCCGCAGGCGGCAAGCAGGGTCGCGGTGAGGGCCAGGCCGATCAGTCGGGTTGCGGTCTGCATGCGTGGCGCTCCGTTGGCTTACAGGGTGTCGAGCAGCGACTCGGCGTTGCCCGGCACCTTGATCTTGCTGGCGCGGGCGAAGGTCAGCGCCGCCTTGGACGAGCTGTACAGACCCTTCAGGTAGCCCGGCGATTCCTTGGCAACCCACGCACCGGCGGCCAGCTTGCGGCCCACGGTGGCCAGCTGGGTGGCGCCCAGGTTCTTCATGCCGCTGGCGAAATTGCTGGCTTCACCGCTCAGCTTCTGGCCTTCCACGGCCGAGGCAGCCAGCGCGATCAGGCCGTCGGTGTAGTGCTGCTTGGACTCGGCGCTCAGCTCCGGCTTGGCGGCCACGCGCTCATCGATCGCAGCCTGCGCGGCTTCGCTGACCGAGACCGACTTCTTCATCTGGTCGACGTTGACCGAACCGGACGAAAGCGCCTGGCGCTCGGCTTCCAGCAGCTGCACCTGCTCGGCCAGACCGAAGGCCTTGGCGAACGCGGTCTGCGCTTCCAGCGAGTGCGACTGCGAAGCGGCGAAACGACGCACCAGCGCTTCCTGGTCGGCTTCGCTCGGGGCGGCCGACGAGGACGACGACGACGAACCGCCGCCAGCCAGGTCCTTCAGCTTGCCGAACTGCGCGTGGGCCGGTGCGGCGAAGGTGGTGGCCAGGGCCAGTGCGATGAGGGTCTTGCGGATCATGGTGTATTCCTTGATGAAATGCGGGTTGCGGTGCCGGCGTGCGATCAGCGCACGGCCTTGACGTTCAATTCGTTGATCATCTGCTGCGCGCCCTTTTCAGACGCGATCTGCAGTGCATTGGTGCGGGCCACGGTCTCGTTCGGACCGGTTCCGGAGAACTGCACCGGACCCACCGACGACACCGTCTTCGGGAAGCGACCGCTCACGTCCAGCACCTTGCCGGTGACGGTCACGAACACGCGGGTGTTGCCGCTGACCGGGTCGCGGTCGCGCATGCCCACGTCGAGCGTGCCGACGGCCAGGTACGGAATGTTGGCGGCCTTGATGCCGTTGGCGGTGTCGCGCAGGGTGGCGGCAGACAGGTCGTTGCCGGTGCTGAAGTCCTTGCGGATGCGCTCGATGCTCAGCAGGCCACGGCTCTCGCCTTCCACGTACTCCGCTTCGACCACCTCATAGCCGGCGGCGCTGAACGCCCCGGTCATGGCGGTGTTGATCTCGTTGGCGTTGGCCACCTTCCAGCTGACGTTGTCGCTGCGTGCGGTGGTGCTGCCGCCGGAGGTGATCGACACCGAGGCGTTCTGGTTGACGCTGCCGCTGGTGCTCACCGAGTTGCCACGGAAGCTGTCGCCTTCGCGGGTCTTCTCGTCATAGCTCTGGCTGGCGTCAACGCGGCGGTATTCCTTGTCCTGGAACGACTGCACGGTGTCCTGCGAGCGCGCCATGAACAGGAAGGTCAGCAGCGAGCGCTCGTTGCCACGCGCGCCGGCGGTGGCCGAGCCGGCATCCAGCTTGGTCTGCAGCAGGGTGGTGTTGATCTCGGCACGCACGCTGACCGTGTAGGTCTTGGCCTTCTTGTCTTCGGTGTCCGAGAGCGGCACCGCCGACAGCACGTAGCGGTCGATTTCACCGATGAACTCGGCGCGGCGGTCTTCGAACAGGCGCAGCTTGGCCGCACCGGATTCGGCGATGTACGCCTCCAGCGCGTTGACCTTGGCCTTCTTCAAGGCTTCGGCACGGGTGTCGGCACTCAGGCGCAGCCCATAGCTGGCCGAACCGGTACCACGGGAACTGGCGGTCTGCGCCGACACCGGCGCGGCAACCATCAGGGCAATGAGAATCAGCAGTACGGCGCGAATCAACGGCATGAGGCGATCAACTCCTGGAGGGCTTGGGTCTGTTGCTGCAGCGGCTTGCCGCCGGGCTTCTGTTCGTCCAGCCAGGCGCGCGCATCGGCGCGCTTGGCGGCGGCACCGGCGAAGGCGTCCAGCCCGGCCAGCACGGTTTCATAGCTGGCCGACCACTGGTCCACGTGCCACTGCGTGGCTGGCACCACCTTGGTGGCGCCCTTGCGCAGCGGCTGGTCGAAGAACACCTTGCCCGAGAACGGCTCCACCACCGTGGCCTGGAAGAACGCGCCGAACAGCATCGTCTTCATCGCCGGGGTTTCATTGATCACGCCGTTCTTCAGCGCGTCCAGGCGCAGCTTCACCACGTAGTCCGGCTCGGGAATCTTCAGCTGGTAGACCTTGCCGTCGGCAAAGCGCGCCGCCATCGCCCCGCCGATCGCCTGGCCACTGGCCGGCGGCAGCAGGCCGATGCCGGTGTTGGACGACAGGGTCTTGGACAATTCATGCGCCAGCGTGGCGCGCAGCACCTGCTCGTTCACCGCGTCGGGCAGCCTGGCGCGCACCGCGTCGGAGAGGGTTACTTCACCCACCTGCAGGCGGCGCGTGGAGGCGGCCGGCAGTTTGGCCTTGGACAACGTGTCGGCCAGCACCTGCGGAAGGCCGGTGGCGGCGTTGCCGTACAGGAGGTCGGCGACGATGGTGTCGATGTCGTCTTCGTCCGGCAGGAAGTCCATCACGTCGATCCGCTGCAGCGTGATCGGGTAGGAGGCCACCACCTGGCGTTCGCGGAAGTCGAAGAACAGCGCCTGCAGCGCCACTTCCACCAGCACCTTGTACTGGCCACCAATGGGTTCGATGGAGACCAGCTCGCGGTCCAGCGCGGTGGCCAGCACGGTGGCGCTGGTGGTGCCATCGAGCATCGCCAGCGGCTGGTCGATCAGTTCCAGGGTCGCCGGTGGCTTGGCTTTCAGGCGTGCCCACAGGGCCTGGTTGAGCGGAGCGAGGCCACGCGCTTCCAACACGGCTGCCGCACGTGGCGTGCTCGCCTCTACGGCGCTCTGATCGGCGGTGTAGGCGAATCCGGCCCAATAGGCCTGCTGCGACTTGTCGGCGGCCTGTGCGCTGCCGGCAAAGGCAGTTCCCACCAGCAACAGCCCGCACAACAACAGCCACGCGCCATGCGCGCGCGTGCGCTTCTTCCCTGAAACCATCGTCCCGCATCCCTTATCGGCTGGACCTTGGCGAGTGCCAGGCCACTTTTATGAATGCGACACGATAGAAGATGAATGCGACACAATCAAGTCAAAAGCGTCATCTGGTATCCGCGCGGGCCTGCAGGAGTGCCCGCTCCCGCGCATTGGGCGTAAGGCGTGCCGCGCGCGCGAAGGCTTCTGCAGCGTCCGCGTGGCGGCCCATCTGCGACAACAGATCGCCCTGCACCGCCGCCAACGGCGCGTAGTCCTGGAGGCGCGGATCACCGGCCAGCGCTTCCACCAGTGGCCAGGCAGCAGCGGCGCCTTCGGCACGCGACACCGCCACCGCGCGGTTGAGTTCCACCACCGGCGACGGCTGCACCTGCGCCAGCCGCGCATACAACGCAGCCATGCGCGCCCAGTCCGTCTGATCGGCACGCCGCGCGCGCGCGTGGCAGTCGGCAATCGCGGCCTGCAGGACATAGCCCTCGTCCGCACCGCCCAGCGCCAGCGCCTGCCGCAACGCGGCCTGGCCGCGCGCCACCTGCAGGTGGTCCCAGCGGGTGCGGTCCTGCTCGGGCAGCAGGATCGGGTTGCCGTGCGCGTCCACCCGCGCTGCCGCGCGCGAGGCCTGCAGTTCCATCAACGCCAGCAATCCGTGCACCTGCGGCCACGCCGGCAGGCGCTGCTGCAGCACCCGGCCCAGGCGCAATGCTTCTTCGCACAGCGCCGGGCGCATCCAGTCATCGCCGCTGCTGGCCGCATAGCCTTCGTTGAAGATCAGGTACACCACCGCAAGCACCGAACCCAACCGTTCCGGCAACGCGGCCTGGCGCGGCACCTCGAACGGCACCTGTTTTGCGGCCAGCGTGCGCTTGGCACGCACGATGCGCTGGGCGATGGTGGGTTCGGGCTGCAGGAACGCACGCGCGATCTCGTCGGTGGTCAGTCCACCGAGCAGGCGCAGGGTAAGCGCCACCCGCGCGTCGGCCGACAGCACCGGGTGGCAGGCCACGAACATCAGCCGCAGCAGGTCGTCGCCGATGTCGTCCTGCAGCGCGTCGCTGTCGTCGGGCAACGGTAGCGGCTGCGGCTCCAGCTCGCTGCCCCACTGCGCATGCTGGCCGGCCACGCGCTGGTGCTGGCGCAGCACGTCGATGGCGCGATTGCGTGCGGTGGTCATCAACCACGCTCCCGGATTCTCCGGAACACCCTGCGTGGGCCAACGCTCCAGCGCGGCCAGCCAGGTGTCCTGGGCCAGTTCTTCGGCACGCCCGATGTCGCCCCCCAGCATCCGCGCCAGGCGTGCGATCAGGGCCGGCGACTCCATCCGCCAGAGGGTATCCAGTCGTTGCGTGAGTGCGGCATCCATGCGGCGAATGAGAGCATCGCCCACCGCGCCGCACAAGGTGCGGCGCGGCAGCGGGCGTCAGCCGGGTTCGCCGTCCATGTGCGCCACTTCCCACAGGTGGCCGTCCGGATCGGCGAAGCTGCGCTGGTACATGAAGCCGTAATCGCGTGGCTCGGTCGGTTCGGTGCCGCCTGCGGCCAGCGCCTTTTCCACGGTGGCGTCCACGGCGGCGCGGCTGGGCGAGGACAGCGCCAGTATCACCTGCGCCTGCTTGTGCGCATCGCCGATGGGGCGGTTGATGTAGGTGGCGAAGAAGTCCTCCTTCAGCAGCATCAGCATGATGGTGTCGCTGATGTTGAAGGACGCGGCCTTTTCATCGGTGTAGGTCAGGTTGGGGGTGAAGCCCAGTGCGGCGAAAAAGCGCTTGCTCTTCTCCAGGTCCTTGACCGGGAGATTCACGAAGATCATCTGCGGTGCATCGCTCATGGTCTGTCCTTGGTAATCAGTAGGGCTTCATGCAGTTGACCATCCACGGCTTGCCGTACTTGTCTTCGAGCATGCCCCAGCGCTTGGCCCAGAACGTCTCGCCGATCGGGAAGGTGATCTTGCCGCCTTCGGCCAGCGCCTTGAACACGCGCTCGGCTTCATCTTCGGTCTCCACGTCGACGTTGATGGTGGTGGTGCCGCCGTCACCGGCGCCCGGGCCATCGGCGGCCATCAGGATCGCGCCGTCCACTTCCAGCTGGCTGTGCGCGATCAGATCGGGATCGCTCGGGCCCTGGTTGTCACCGCAGCCCTCCATGTTGTCGCTCGGCGGCATGTCGCTGTACTTCATTTCCGAAGTGACCTTGCCACCCAGGGCCTGGGCGTAGAAGGCCATCGCCTCGTGGGTCTTGCCGTTGAAGCCAAGGAAGGGAATCAGTTTCATGGGACTCTCCAGAGGGTCGGGGGTGGGTCAGTCGGCCTGGCCGATCTGCTCGCGCAAACGCTGTTCCTGTGCACGTAATTCCGGGGTGAAGGCTTCGCCGAAATCTTCTTCGGTATAGAACGGACGGATTTCCACGACGTCGCCGGGCAGGAACGGCGCCCGCTTGAGCCATTCGGTGGCTTCGTCCACCGAGCGCACCTGCCACAGCCAGAACCCGGCCACCAGCTCGCGGGTTTCCGCGAACGGGCCGTCGATCACCTGCGGTGCGGCGCCGGTATAGGCCACCCGCCGCCCGTGCGAACTGGGGCGCAGTCCGTCGCCGGCCAGCATGATCCCGGCGTTGATCAGTTCCTCGTTGAAGTCCCCCATCGCCTTGAACTGCGCTTCGGTGGGCAGCTGCCCGGCCTCGGTGGCCTCGGTCGCCTTCACGATCACCATGACTTTCATTGCGTTGTCCTCGATGCCGACCCGGTTGGCGGGCCCTTCACTGGTTACGACGCCCCAGTGGACCGGAAATCGACACGGTCGCCAAAAATTAATTCGATGCCGCCACCCCGTGTCGGATACAGCCCTGAACACGCCATGGGCGCTGCACTGCAACAGGACCGTCGCGCGGGCTGGGGCATGATGGCCTCTCCCCCGCAGCCCCGGTGCCGCCATGCAATTCCTGCTGCTGATCTACATCGACCCGACCCTGATCCAGGACCTGCCGGCCGAGGAATACGACCGCGTCATGCGCGGCTGCATCCAGCACGCCGACAAGCTTGAAGCCGAAGGCACGCTGGTGCTGTCGCAGCGGCTCGAGCCGGTCAACCAGGCACGCACACTGCGTACGCGCGATGCGCAGGCGCGCATCACCGACGGCCCGTTCGCCGAAACCCGCGAACTGCTGGCCGGCTTCAACCTCATCAACGCGCCCAACCACGAAGAAGCCATGCGCATCGCCCAGCAGTTCCCGTGGTCGCGCTACGGCAGCATCGAAGTGCGGCCGGTGGAGGACATGGATGTGGAGCGCGAGCGCGTGGGTGCGTGACGTTGCCGGTCACGGCAGCAACGTGACCCTCAATTCGCGCACGCCCACGGCTTCATTCCCGCTGTAATCGCGCGCACTCGCACGAATCACGTACTCCCCCGCCGGCAACGCATCCGGCTGCCAGCGCCCGGTTTCCACCAACCCATCGCGCACGGTATTGGTCACCAGGTACCGGAATCGCGTCACCGCACTGCCATGCACGGTGATCCCACTGTCCGGCGCATACGCCACCACCGTGGCGCTGTTCTCGCGCGGCATCCGGTTGAACACGATGTTGAAACGCGGCTGCTCATAACCCGGCAACGGCGTGCCGGCCGCGTCGAGAATCTGGTACCCCACCTGGTACGCCCCCAGACGTCGGCGCGGCAGGTTGTTGTCCACCTGATCCCACGCCTCCACCACGATCTGCACACCCGGGCCCTGGCGCGGCACTTCCACGCGCGCCCCCGGGCCTGCCGTGATCGGCTGGTCCATGTCGTCCAGCAGCGCCACCTCGGTGATGCGCGGCGCGAAACTGTCGGCGTAGTCCACGAACCCCAGCGCCACTGCATTGCGCTGGAACCCACTGGCGCCCACGCTCAGGTGCACATGCGCCATGCGGTTGATGCTGCCCAGCGGATCGCCCGCCTTGAACCGCGTGCCACGGCGTACCCGCACGCGTTCCAGCTTGCCGTCCAGGTCGCGCAGCTGCGGCCAGCGCGCATCCAGCGGACGATCGCGCGCATCGCGGCCCACCTTCATGTGGATGTAGCGCAGCCGGTCCAGCGACAACCCTTCGCCCTGCCCGCCCACCGACCAGCTGGAGAACGGGCTGCTGACCTTGCCATCGGCAATGGCCAACACGGTCTGGCCCACGTCACCCCGGATATCGAAACCATCGTGCAGGTGGTGCCGGCTTTCGCCACTGAAGTTGCCGCGCACCTCGCCCAGCGTGCCCACCACTTCGTGCCAGCCCAGCTGCGGCGCGAGCGGCCAGCGCCCGCCGGTGTCGGGCAGCGGTGCATCGGCAGCCGGGCCGATCAGCACCGGCGCCGGGGTCGCACCAGCCGCCAGCGCACGCACCCTGTGCACGCGATACGACGCCGCGTCAGACAGGTACAGCCCACCGTCCGCATCCAGCGCCAACCCGGCCGGCCGCGAGAAGCGCGTCTGCGGTGCCACGCCGCCCAACGCCAGCACGTGGCCCTGCGCGGTGAGCTGCACCACCTTGCCGTCGAAGTCGCTGATGTACACCACGTTGTCGTGGGTCACCGCCAGCGCCATCGGTCCGTTGAGCAGGCTGCCGTCGGCGAGCAGCGTGTCCACGGTGCCGTCCGGCGCCAGCCGGCGCACCGCATTGTTGAGCATGTCCGCGATCAGCAGGTTGCCGTGGCCATCCAGCGCCAGCGCCACCGGGGTGTCCACCCGTGCGCCGACGCCGGCACCGTCCACGTTGCCCGGCGAGTCACCACCGGCCAGCGTGCGCACCTGGCCATCCGACTCGATCACGCGGATCCGGTCGTTCCAGGTGTCGGCGACGTACACACGGCCCGCAGCGTCCACCGCCACGCCCATCGGCGCGTCGAAGCGGGCCTGCGCGGCCGGGCCGTCCACGTATCCAGGCTTGCCATCACCGGCAATGGTAGTGACGTTGCCATCGGTGCCGATCCGGCGGATCGCATGGTTGCCGGTGTCGGCCACGAACACGTTGCCGGCCGCGTCCAGCGCGATCGACGAAGGGGTGTTGAACTGCGCCTGCAGCGCAGGACCATCGCGCCAGCCCTCGCCTTGCCCTGCCAGCGTGTCTACCCGGCCGTCCGGATGGATCCGGCGGATGCGGTTGCTGTCGCCCCCATCTGCCACGTACAGCACGCCCTGCGCATCCAGTGCCAGCCCATAGGGATCGGCGAAACGCGCCTGCGCGCCTGCACCGTCGCGCATCCCGCCCACCCCGTCACCGGCCAGCAGCGAAATGTCGGGCGTCCAGCCCAGCACTGTGGACGGCGGGCCCGGCGGTGGCGCCGGCTCGGCAGGCGTGCGCAGGAACGTCCAGGCCAACGCAGCCGCCACCACTGCGGCGACCAGCCCCGCCATCGTCCATCGTACACGCGTCATCGCGATCCTTGCCTGCTGCCGTTCGGGCCATGACCTTAGCCGGTGTATGTGCGCGTGCAAACCCCGCGTGCGCGCGCCGCGACTTGTCTGGAACCCGCGTTCCGGTTTCAATCAAGGTCCAAGCCAAGGAAGGACGCACCGCATGACCTGCCGCAACGGCATTGCCCTCGCCCTCATGCTGTCGCTGTGCGTCGCCCCGCTGGCGGCCACCGCTGCTGCTGCAAGCGTGGATGCCACCGCGCCGCTGCCCGAGGGCGACCGCGCCTTCTACATGGAGGTCGGCGAAGCCGCGCAGCAGGCCGAGCGCGGCGACACCCTGGGTGCGGCCATCGTGTTCGAACGGCTGCTGGCCGACCCGCGCCTGGCCACGCTCCCAGTGGAAGGACGCAGCCACGTGTGGGCCTCGGCGGCGATGGTGGCGGCCGAGCAGAAGGACTTCACCCTGGCCACCCAGCGCCTGCAGCAGGCGCTGGCGATCAACCCACGCAACGCTTACGCACGCCTGCGCCTGGCCTGGTTCCAGCTGCACGGCCAGCAACCCGTTGCCGCCGCCGACAGCGTCATCCGCGGTGCTGCCGACAGCGAAGGTTCGCCTGACATCACCACCGACATGGTCTGGCAGCTGGATACCGAGCTGAAGGACCTGCCTGAAAAGCGCCTGGCGCTGTTGCAGGCCCTGTTCGACCGCAGCTGGAAGAACGACGGCGTGGAGCCGGTGGAGCTGTGGGTCACGCTGGCAACGCTGCAGGTCGAAGCCGGCCATGGCGACCGGGTGGCGGCCACGCTGGAGCGCGTCGACGCGCCCATCGCACTGGTGCGGCTCCGCAGCGACAAGCGCTTCGACCCCTACCTGCAGCGCGACGATGCGCGCCATGAGCCGGTGGCCGCCGCGCGCCGGCAGATCGACAGGCTGCGCGTGGAGACCATGCTGCGGCCGGGCCTCAACGAGACCGCCGTGGAACTCGCCACCGCCCTGATGATTGCGGGCGAACTGGGCGACGTGGTGGGCATGACCGATCAACTGGCTGCCGCAGCCAACGCTGCCACCGAAGCACCGGACGAGGAGGGCTTCTCCATTGGCTGGATGCTGGACACCCGCAGCCGTGCGCTGCGCCGCCTGGGCGAGAACGACCGTGCCGTGGCCAACCAGCTGATCGCGGTGCGCATGGCTGGCGCCACCGACATGGTCAGCCAGAAGCTCAACCTTGCCGCGCTGTACATGGCGCTGCACCGACCGATGATGGCGCGTGAGGTCCTGCGCGAGCTGGATTCGGCCGACATGAGCGTGTACGGCATCAGCAGCCACGCGCTGGTGTCGCTGATGACCGCACGGCAATTGAACGACGAAGCCGCGGCGCAGCGGGCATGGACGGTGCTGCAGGCCAACCGTACCGCAGCACCCGGCCAGTACCGCGACGCCCTGATCACCGACAACCGCATGGACGAAGCGGCGCAGACCGTGATCGCGCAGCTGGCCGATCCGATGGAGCGCGGCCAGGTCCTGCTGGAACTGCAGGACATGCGCGAGGGACCGGTGCTGGTAGGCGAACGGGACTATCACGACCGCTGGAACCAGATGGAGAAGCGTGCGGACGTGCAGGCGGCGGTAGCCAAGGTCGGGCGCATCGCCACCTATCCGCTGTTTGCCTACTGATCCTGCCGGCGCTGTCAGCGCGCCGGCGTCTCCGGCTTGAAGCCCATCGCCTCGCGATAACGCACATACAACGTGCTGACCTTCTCCACGTAGGCGAGCGTTTCGGCATACGGCGGCACGCCCTTGTAACGGGTAACCGCGCCAATGCCCGCGTTGTAGGCCGCCGCCGCCAGCGTGCGGTCGCCCTTGTAGCGGGTCAGCAGTGCTTTCAGATAGCGCGCGCCGCCGTTGATCGACTGCTCGGCCGAGAGCGGGTCTGAAACACCCAGTTCGGTGGCGGTATCGGGCATCAGCTGCATCACCCCCTGCGCACCCTTTGGTGACACCGCGCCGGCGTCGAAGTTGCTTTCCGCATGGGCGATCGCGCGCAGCCAGGCATCGTCCACGCCGGTGGCGCGCGCGGCCGCCTTGAACTGCTTTGCGTGGCGATTCAGCTGTGGTTTGCCGATTTTGCCCATGCCTTCGTGCGCCGGTTCACCGGGCGGGGTGGCCACGGTGAACTTCAGGAACACCCGCGAGCCGGGCAGGTTGCGGGTGGAATAGACCAGCTGCCCCTCCTGCTCGCGCTCATACAGGGTGCCACTGAACACCCCCATGTTGCCCCACAGGTTGGGGGCCTGCACCGCGTTGTCGTCCACCTGTTGTGCCTTGCACTTCGAGCCGGGCTCCGGTGCGGTGGCCAGGCTCACGGTATTGTTCTGCACGCACCGATAGACCGTGCGCGCCCCGACCGTACCGGGCATCAGCAGCGGCAGCAGGGCCAACGCGACGGGCAGCAGGCGTTTCATGGTGGCGCGATCATCCTGCCGGTGGCGCGAACCGCAGGTGAATCCGGCGACGTCTGTCGGCTTCACCTTGCCTCGGCGCCCTGATGCCGACACTGGGGAAAACCCGACAGGATTGTGCGGAAAGCCCTGTTCCAAACCGCTGGCCCAGATGGTCATATAGCGCTCATTCCCACGCCCGAACCGGCAGAGAGGTCCGCTTGAAGCGCGTCAGCACCATCGCCGCCATCGCGCTAGCCGCCGTGCTCGGGGCCATCCTGCCGATGGCGGCGCTGCTCTACCTGAGCTGGAGCCGTGCCCAGGTGGCCGAAGCCGACCGCCTGGAGCGCACTGCCGAGCGCACCCTGCAGCGCGCCCACCGCGCCTACGAGGGCGGCCTGCTGGCCCTGCGCAAGCTCAACCAGTCTGCGCTGCCCATCTGCTCGCCCGAGCACGTTCGGCTGATGCGCAGCCTGGCGCTGGCGACCATCTCGGCCGAGCAGGTCGGCTATTTCTCCGAAGGCCGGCTGCGTTGCACCTCCTGGGGTCCGGTGGACGAGCTGGTCCCGGAACCCACCCCCGACCACATCACGGCCGATGGCGCATCCATCACCCTGGGCGTGCGCCCCAGCGCCGGCGACGGTCCCGGCACGCTGTTGTCGGTGCAGCTGGGCGGCCATGACGTCCTGATGGACCCGGAACGCTTCGTCGACGTCATCGCCGAGACCAACGTGCGCCTGGCCGTGGCCACGCCGGATGGCCGGGTAATCGCCCAGCAACCCATGGCCGACCCGGAGCTGCTGCAGCGGCTGCTGCGCGAGCCGCACAGTGGCCATACGCCGCGCACCCTGTTTGCCAGCGCGCAGGACCAGGAGTGGCTGGCCATCGCCATTGCCCCGCGCACCGGCCTGGTGGCCGCATTCCAGCAGCAGTTCTGGCAGTTGCTGCCGCTGGGCGCGGTCGGCGCGGTGCTGGCCATCGCCGCCGGCATCTGGTTCTCGCGCCGTCGCCTGTCGCTGCGCAGCGAGCTGGCCAGCGCAGTGCGCCGTCGCGAGTTCCGCATGGAGTACCAGCCCATCATCGAACTGGACACCGGCATCTGCGTGGGCGCCGAAGCCCTGGTGCGCTGGACGCGTGCCGACGGCACCCAGGTACGGCCGGACCTGTTCATTCCCGTCGCCGAAGAAACCGGCCTGATCGAACCGCTCACCGACCACGTCATGGACCTGGTGCTGAGCGACATGCGCGAGCTCCTGCTCCACGACCGCAGCGCGCATATCGCCATCAACCTCTCGGCCGGCGATGTCAGCACGGGCCGCGCATTGAAGGTGCTGACCGGCAAGCTGGTCGGCACCGGCATCCATCCGCAGCAGATCTGGCTCGAAGCCACCGAGCGCGGCATCCTCGACATCCAGTCCGCACGCACCTCGCTGGCCGCCGCACGTCGGGCCGGGCACTGCGTGGCGATCGACGACTTCGGCGTGGGCTATTCCAGCCTGCAGTACCTGCAACAGCTGCCGCTGGATGCGTTGAAGATCGACAAATCCTTCATCGATTCCATCGGCACCCACAGCGCCACCAGCCCGGTCACCGCGCACATCATCGACATGGCCCGCACGCTCGGACTGTTCACCGTGGCCGAGGGCATTGAGACCTCCGCGCAGCTGGCCTACCTGCAGTCCCGCCAGGTCGAATTCGGGCAGGGCTGGCTGTTCTCGCGCCCGTTGCCAGCGGCGGAGTTCATCGCCTTCCACGAGCAGCGCCGCACCCAGTACGGCGAAGCGCCGGAAAACATGCAGAACCCCAACAGCATCAGCGAATAGTGCTGGGCCAGCATTCATCGGCCGCCGCCGGCGGGTGCCTATAATGGCCGCGCGGCATCCAGCCGCCCCCGTAATGAGGTGTGCCTGCATGCGCCAGTAATGCCGCCGTCGTCTGACGGCCAGTCTCCTTCCCGCCCTGTCCGCAGGGGGAGTCCTTGGCATTCCTGGAGGTCGCATGACCGCATTCGCTCTCACGCTCGACCGCGTGACACTCACCCTGCCCGACGGCCGGGTGCTCTTCTCCGATCTTTCCGCTTCGTTCGACACCACCCCCACCGGCCTGGTCGGCCGCAATGGCGTGGGCAAGAGCGTGCTTGGCCGCCTGCTGGCCGGCCAGCGTGCGCCCAGCAGCGGCCATATCCAGCGCCATGGCAAAGTGCATCTGCTTGCCCAGCACAGTGGCGTGCAACCGGGACGCATCGCTGACCTCGCCGGTGTCGCCCCGGTGCTGGACGCGCTGGACCGCATTGAAGAAGGCAGCGTGGATCCAGATGATTTCACCCTGGTAGGCGAGCGCTGGACACTGCGCGAGCAGCTTCAGGCGCAGTGGCAGCGGCTTGGCCTGCCGCCGCTGGACCCGGCCGCGCCGGCGTCCCGGCTCAGCGGTGGCCAGGCCATGCAGGTGGCGCTGGCCGGCGCCCTGCTTTCCGACGCCGACGCGCTGGTACTGGACGAGCCCAGCAACCACCTCGACAGCGCGCACCGCCAGCGCCTGATCGACGCCTTGGCGGAGTGGCGTGGCGGCCTGATCGTGATCAGCCACGACCGCGCCCTGCTGCGGCAGATGCAGCGCATTGTCGAACTCAGCCCCGGCGGGCTGCGCAGCTACGGTGGTAATTACGACCACTACGCCGCACAGCGCCTGGACGAACAGGCCACGGCCGAAGCGCAGCTGGCGCTGCGCAAGCGCGAGCGGCGGCAGGAGCAGAACGCGCTGCGCGAACAGCGCGAGCGCCAGGAGCACCGCCAGTCGCGCGCGCAGCGCGACGCACGCACCGCCAACCAGGCGCCGATCCTGCTCGGCGGCATGAAGAACCGCGCCGAAAACAGTGCGGGCCGCCTGCAGGCACAGCACGCCGAACGGCGCGCGGCCGCCGACAGTCGCGTGCGCGAAGCAGCAGCGGGCGTGGACGCGGCCACGCAGATCGCCATGCTCGGACCATCGCTGGCCGCGCCTGGCCCACAGCAGGTGGCGTCGCTCTCTGGCGTTTCGCTGCCGTGGGTGGAGCCGCGCTGGCAGCACCTCGACCTGCACCTGCAACGCGGCAACCGCGTAGGCGTGCGCGGTCGCAATGGCAGCGGCAAGTCCACGCTGTTGCGGGTGTTGGCGGGAGAGCTGGAGCCGCTGGAAGGCGAGGTGAAACGCGCAGCGGGCACCGCCCTGCTCGACCAGACCCTTTCATCACTGCCTGCGCAGGACTCGGCGCTGCAACTGCTGCAGCGCGCGAACCCGCAGGCCAGCGACGCCACCCTGCGCACCCAGCTGGCCCTGCTTGGACTGGACGCCGAACGCAGCCTGCGCCCGCTCGCCACCCTGAGCGGTGGCGAGCGCATGAAGGCCGCCCTGGGTGCGGTGCTGTATGACGAGGTACCACCGCAGTTGCTGCTGCTGGACGAACCCGGCAACCACCTGGACCTGGCCTCGCTGGCCGCGCTGGAGCAGATGCTTAACCAGTATCGGGGCAGCGTGGTGATCGTGTCCCACGATCAGGCGCTGCTGGACGCGGTGCACCTGACCCACCAGCTGGATGCTGCGGATGAAGGTTGGGAGCTGAAGATTCTTTAGGCAAAGCCGGTGGGCAGTGACGCTGGCCGAAGGCGTGCTGCGGGGAGCACTGCGGGTCGCAGGTGACCCGCAGCGTTCCACGCGCGGATCCAGATCAGCGGCGCCAGTCGGTGCAGCCCCCTTCATCTAATGTTACTGTATAACACCATCTGCTCCAGGCCCCCACGCCCATGAAGCCAAGTTCCGCCCTGCTCGACGCAGGCGCCATTGCCCTGTCCAGTCTTTGCCTCCTGCACTGCCTGGCCCTACCTTTGCTGGCCGCCGCCTTACCGTTGATGGGCGTCTGGGCTGAAGCCGAATGGGTGCACATCGTGTTCGTCGCCATCGCCGCGCCGACCACCGGGTTCGCGTTGTGGCGCGCGCATGTCCAGCATCCATTGCCGGCTCTGGCGCTCGTGAGCGCCGCTTCGGGTCTGCTGTTGCTCCTGGCCGGCGCCGCCGGCTGGCCCAGCCACGAAGCCGAAACCCCGATGACCGTGGCCGGCAGCCTGCTGCTCGCGAGCACCCACATCTGGAATGCCTGGCGCCGCCACAGGCATTGAGCGCAGCGCCCTGCTGCGCCGCAGCCCGTGTGCCACCGGGATCTACTGGCTGCAGCAAAGCCGGGCAAGGCCCGGCTCCACCCCGGCCGCGTCACCGCCCGTAGGCGCGCAACAGCTTCACCAAAACCTGCGCTTCCGCCGCCCGTTCTTCCGGATCCTCCGGCGACACCACGTGCGCCTGCAGGTGGTCATCCAGCAGCGCCATCAGCAGCGCGTGCGCCGCACCGCGCACCGCCGAGGCCTGCATCAGCACGTCCGTGCAATCGGCCTCCTCCGACTGCAACGACGTCTCAAGGGCAGACACCTGCCCCGCCATCCGCCGCACCCGTGCCAGCAGAGCCTTACGTTGTGATTGAACATGCGCCATGGGGCCAAAGCATATACCCTATGGGGGTATCTTCCAAGGCTCCGTTCCCCCATGTCCCTCGCCGCAACCGCAGACGCCCGCCGCCACAGCCACCGTTTCGACGACGGCAACCCGCTGGCCGAACGCCGCACCCGCCAGGCCCTGTACCTCACCACTGTGATGATGGTGGTCGAGATCGTCGGCGGCTGGTGGTTCAACTCCATGGCCGTCCTCGCCGACGGCTGGCACATGAGCTCGCACGCCCTTGCCCTCGGTATGGCGGCATTCGCCTACGCCTGCGCGCGCCGCTACGCGCACGACGGCCGCTTCGCGTTCGGCACCTGGAAGATCGAAATCCTCGGCGGCTATACCAGCGCGATCGCCCTGCTTGGTGTCGCCCTGCTGATGGCCGTGCAGTCCACGGAGCGCCTTTTCTCGCCCAGTAGCATCCACTACAACCAGGCCATCGCCATTGCCGTAGTCGGACTGGTCGTCAACCTGATCTGCGCGTGGTGGCTGCATGACAGTGAAGGGCATGGGCACAGTCACGGCCACGGTCATGGTCATGGACATGGACATGGACATGGACATGGACACAGTCATGGTCATGGGCACGGCAAGGGTCACGGTCACGGTCACGGTCACGCAGATCAAATCGCACACGATCACGAGGACGACCACGAACCTCACGCCGGCCACGCACACGGCCACGCTGCAGACCTCAACCTGCGCTCGGCCTACCTGCACGTCATCGCCGACGCCGCCACTTCCGTCCTCGCCATCGTCGCGCTGATCGGCGGAAAGCTGTGGGGCGCCGCATGGCTGGACCCGCTGATGGGCCTGGTCGGTGCCGTACTGGTCACCGTATGGGCGATCGGCCTGCTGCGCGACACCGGCCGCATCCTCCTGGACGCCGAGATGGACGCGCCGGTAGTGGAGGAAGTACGCGAAGTGATCGAAGAGGGCCCCTGGGCAGCGCACCTTGCCGACCTGCACGTGTGGCAGGTAGGACGGGGCAAGTACGCTGTAGTAGCGAGCGTGGTCACCGACTCAGACGTCACGCCCGACCAGCTGCGCGAAGCCCTGTCCGTGCACGAAGAGCTGGTCCACATCACGGTCGAACTGCACCGCCCGCTCGCCGCCTGACTGGCTGCGGGCCTCAGAACCGGAACAGCATCCCCGCCAGGAACAACAACAACGGCAGCGCGCTGATGACCGCGCCGACGATGCCCACCCAGGGCCAACGCTCCCCGCGCACCCGCGAACCAATCGTGCAGAGCAACCCCAGCACCGAAGACGCCAGCACCCCCACGGCAACCCCGGCACTCCCGACCAGGAACCGGGCCACCTCCGGTGAAGCCTGCCCGGCCGCGTAGGCACCCGACAGAAGAACGGGCGCCACCAGCCAACTGAGCGCCCCCAACAGCGGCCAGCGCCCTTGCGCAGCTGGTGGTGCAGGGTTGGCGGAATTCGATAGCGGCGTTGCGCCGTGTTCTGACATGGGACGTGCTCCGTGTGATGGTCCAACCGTACACCATCAACGCCCGTGCACATCCCCTCACCTGGCACAGGCGCACCATGTCCCCACACCTTTCCCAGGGGGGGAATCCATCATGCGTAAACTGCCTTTGGTATTTCTGCTGCCGAGCGCCCTGCTGCTGGCCGCCTGCGGCAACCGCGACACCAGTCCCGGCACGTTCTCTTCCGATCCCCTGCTGGGCTGCTTCTCCACCCACCCGCGCAAGCCAGCCGAGTTCCGCATCGAACAGCAGGCCGGCCAGTACTTCGTCTCCTTCAACCGTGACGAACAATGGCAGCGCGACAGCAGCCCGCTGCAGGTCTCTTCGCGCGCGGACATCGCGCACTTCTTCAAGGACGATGCCGACCAGATCGACAAGGCGCTGGTGCGTCCCACGGGCGGCTTCGGCATTTTCCATTTCAACCCTGGCGCCACCTTGAAGGGGAAGGACAAGGACAGCGACTACATGGCGCTCGTCCTCATTGGTGCCGGCCCGGTGTTCCAGGTCAACTGCCCCTGAGCGCCGCATCGCTGGCGCTCTCGTTAGGCGATCCACGAATATGCAACTGCCGCCGGCGTTGCCTCGTCGGCGCGGTTCCCCTCCGCGCCCAACCCCGGGGTGACCCATGCATGCAGCGGCGATGCTTTCGCCGTATTCCCCGTCCCCTGTAACGCGCCCTGCAGGCAGTGCTCCCCACCTGCAACGGCGCCACAGGCCATGCCCCCGCATGGCCGTGTTCCATCAAGAAGCAGCACGTGCACCGCGTGCTGAGAAGCCCGTTCCAACCAAGCGTCAGCATGGTTCCGCCTCCCCAACCCGCCTGCGATGAATGGAGCTGTACGGCCACTCGCAGGCATCGCGCACCAGCCCATGCCGGACCGGGTTGTGATGCACGTAGGCCACGTGCCGCTGCACGTCTTCCGCATCCAGCAACCGGTGTTCGCGGAAGTCGTCGTGCCACAGCGGCCGCACGCTTCGGTCGCGGTGCACCACCGCACGCGGCGGCTGGCCAGGCAGCTGGCGATCGAACACGGCCTGGATCTGCAGCCACCGCCGGTGTCCATCCTCGTCACCCGCCGGCAGCGTCCACACCCCGTGCAGGTGATTGGGCAGCACCACGATCGCATTGATGCGGAACGGTCGCGCCTGCTGCGCCACCCTGAAGGCCAGCCCGAGCGCCTGCGCGTGCTCCACCAGCAGCTGGCTGCGGCGATCACGCAGGTGCGCACTGAAGTAGTACGCGCCGCCGGGTTGCCAGGTGTCGTGTGGAATGCCCATGCCCGCAGTGTGCAAACCTGCACCCACCCGAACGATCAGGCCAGAACGCACCAAGGCGTCAGCAAGCGCCCTTTACTACCGTAGGACCGGATCAACCTACGGCCCAAGCTATCCCACCGCACTTGGCGGCACTCGAACACCTCACGGAACCGCCCATCTGACCCAGCCTTCCGCCCATCTCGGTTACGATGCCCACCCATTGCCGCCCCGCCCCAGCCTGATCCCGTGCCCCATTACACCGGTCCCCTGCTTACCCGCCCCCTTGCCGAAGCCCTGGTCCGCGCGCGCGACGCCGGTGCCACCGAATGGACCGGCTCGCTGGACCTCGCGCGCTCCACCGGCACCGCGTTACTGAGCCAGGACAGCTGGCAGTGGAAGGGCGAGACCTACGCCTACCCGGGCAAGACCAAGGACCGCACCCTGTACTACTGGGACGGCGAGGAATTCCTGGCGGTGTCGCGGTTCGGCTCGGCGCTGATCAAGCTGGTGCCCACCGACTGGGACGCCCCCACCTTCGAGATCGACGGCATCAAGATGCTGCCCAGCGCACAGGTGTCGCCCTACGAAGACGCGCGCCGCAAGGTGGCGCTGGTGGCCCCGGCCGGCAAGACCGTGCTCGACACCTGCGGCGGGCTCGGCTACTTCGCCGCCTGCTGTCTGGAGGCCGGCGTCTCCCGCATCCAGTCATTCGAAAAGAACCCGGACGTGCTGTGGCTGCGCACCCTCAACCCGTGGTCGCCTGACCCGGACGCCGCCAGCAGCGGTGGCCGCCTGTCGTTGACCCACGGCGACGTCTCGCAGGCCATCGAAGGCCTTGAGACCAGCTCCGTGGACGCGATCCTGCACGACCCGCCGCGCTTCGGCATTGCCGGCGAACTGTACTCGCAGGTGTTTTACGACCAGCTGGCGCGGGTGATCCGCAAGGGCGGGCGCATGTTCCATTACACCGGCGCCCCCAACAAGCTCACCAGCGGCCGCGACGTGCCGCGCGAGGTCGCCAAGCGCCTGGAAAAGGCCGGATTCAAGGCCGAGCTGGCGCTGGACGGCGTGCTCGCGGTCAAGCGCTGAGGCGCAACTGCACGCCCACGTGAACCGGCCCGACCGCCTCCACCCGAGCTTAACCTGAACACCCTGGAGCTGCCCTACCCTAGCGCCATGTCCACCCGCTACAGGTAACTGCATGACCGCAAGCCCCACCGCCACCTTCGACGAAGCCGAACGCCAGCGCGCCCTCGATGCGCTGCATATCGTGGGCAGCCTGCCCGAACCGGCCTACGACGACATCGTGAAAGTGGCCGCCGCCGTCTGCGGCACCCCGATGGCGCTGGTGACCCTCATTGACCGCGACCGCCAGTGGTTCAAGGCCCGCACCGGGCTGGACGGCATCCAGACCGAACGCAATGTGGCCGTGTGCGACCACGCCATTCGCCAGCCGACCCAGCTAATGGAAGTAGGCGACCTCAGCCAGGACGCGCGCTTTGCCGACAACCCCGTGCTCAAGGACATCGGCGCCCGCTTCTACGCCGGCATGCCGCTGGTGACCGAAAGCGGCGCCGCCGTGGGCAGCGTGTGCGTGGTGGACCTCAACCCGCGCGAGCTCAGCACCACCCAGCGCGAAGCCCTGCAAGCACTGGCCCGCCTGACCATGACCCTGATGGAAGGCCGCAGCCGCGAGCGTGACCAGCAGGTGGCGTCCATCCTGGACCACGGCGTGGCCGAAGAAGCCGCCGCCGCGCCCGACGCCGCCGGTGCCTACAGCGTGGTGATCCTGGAGCTGCAGGACCTCAGCGAGCTGGCCCAGCGCCTCGGCGAGCGCGGCCTGGACCGCCAGCTGCAGCAGCTCGACCAGGCACTGGAGCAGTGCCTGCAATCCGATCGTGGCGACAGCATCAACCGCGTCAGCGGCAGTGGCGAGTTCATCGCAGTGCTCGGCAGCAGCGATGTCGAAGAGACCCTCACCCGCTTCAAGCAGGTCGCCCGCGAAGCCAACCAGAATGCTGGCGCCACCCTGCTGCTGGGCGCGGCGTCCACCAGCACCGGTGAATCCACCACCGCCGTGTTCCTCCGCGCCGACCAGGCCCTGAGTGCTGCCAAAGACACCTTGCGCTGATCCCACTGCGACACAGTTGCAACAACGGCGCGGTGAACACTCACCGCGCCGTTGTCATATGTGCCAAGCGGTCAATCAATCCCCGCGCGGCAACTTCTTCGCCCACATGTTATCGACCAGATTGGGGTAGGCGCGCCCATTCTCATCAGCACGCTGCTTCGCCGCCTCCTTCTGCGAAGCAGAAAGCGGCTGCCCCTTCTTCCCTTTGGGATTGGGCTTCTCCCAGGGTGGCTTGGCCGTCTTCCTCATCCCAACTCCTCACCTTGCCAAGAACGCAACCAACGCCGCATTGAACTGCTCCGGATGACTCGCATTACACCCATGCGGCGCATCCTCAATCAACGAAAGCTCACTGTGCTTGATCGCCGCACGCGTACGCGCACCAGACCCTTCAAACGGCACCGTACCATCGCTGTCACCATGCAGCACCAGCGTGGGCACCGTCACCTTCTTCAGATCCTCGCGGAAATCCGTAGTACCGAATGCCTTCATGCACCCCAGCGCAGCCGTCTGGTCAGACTGCTTGCAGAGCGCAATCGCCTCTTGTCGCTGCTTCTCGGTGACCTTCAGCTCACCCTTGGCGCTGAAGAAATCAGTGGTGAATCCATCGAAGAACTCATCCCGATGGTTCTGCAGCCCCAGCCGCATCTGCTCGGCCTTCTCCTCGGTGAGCGGCCCTTCGGGGTTGTCTGCGGTCTTCAGCATGTACGGCGGCACCGCAGCGGCGAACATCACGCTACGCAGGCGCTGTTCGCCATGCCGCGCGATGTAACGCGCCACCTCGCCACCGCCCATCGAGAACCCCACCAGCGTGGCATCGCGCAAGTCCAGGTCATTGAGCACCCCGGCCAGATCGTCGGCCAGCGTGTCGTACTCGTAGCCATCCGCCGGCTTGTCCGAGCGTCCGAAGCCGCGACGGTCATACGCCACCACCCGATACCCCGCCGCCTTCAGCACCGGCACCTGCGCCTTCCAGGACTCGGCCGAAAGCGGCCAGCCGTGGATCAGCACCACCGGGCGACCGGTACCGCCGGTGTCTTCAACGTGCAGGCGAACGCGTGATGCAGTCATGGGCAACTCCGACTTCTGTTGTTTGGAGTGGCCGATGCTAAGGAGCGGAGCAGACGCGGGCCGTGAACTTTTTCCGTGTCACGATGACACGCCGTGCACACCCGTGAGGCGCACACAACCACCCATCACATCCGGTGGACAGCGGCCTCACGCTCCTGCGCCTGGTTCTGCTCGGTCTGCGCCACCAGTTGTTGTTGCGAGAGCTGATGGGCACCGGCCAGCTGCTCGCTGCGCTCGAGCGACGCCTCCACCGGCGTCTGTGCGGCCAACGCCGTCGGCATGGCGGCCCGCAGATGAGCAGGGTCGCCAAGCTCCCCCTGCACCACGAAGATGTTCTCCGCCGCAGCGGCATTCGCGGTGCGCTCGCTCAGCGCCACGTGGTCCACACGAGACAACCCATTCTCCTTGGCCAGCACGAGCAGGCTGGCACTGATGCGCTCACTGGTTGGATCAAATGACCGACCATTCGCAGCATCCAGCTCGGCGACTTTTTCCCGAATCTGCTCATGCATCGGATCGCGCTGCTCGTTGTCCGAAATCCACCATTGCCCGAACGTCCGCTTCGGCATCGGATGATCAACCTCGTGGTTGAGTTCGCTGTTGGGGAACGGCGCTTGGATGCTCTTGATCTCACGCTTGTTGTCCAGCGGCTTGAGCGCGCCTTCGAACGTGGTGTCCTGCCGTGATAGGACCTGACGGTGGATGCCCGCGTGGTTGAGCGCGCCCCACGTGAAGTCGATGCAGCTGTTGGAGAACCCGTTGTACTCCTGGTTGAACCCATGCTTCTGTGGTTGGGTTCCATAGGCGATGATCTTGTCGTACTGCTCCCGGGAGATCTCCATCGTCCGCGCATAAAACGGATTGCTGTAGTTGGTTACATCTCCGCCGGTCACAGCACCTGGCCCACTGCTTGCACCATGTACCGCAGGGGCAAAACCGAAGCTACGCGTTTCGCCTTCGTGAGACACCGACAGATACATATGCCCCGCAGCGGAGGTCCCACCGTTCTTGAGCGGAGTGCCCGGCGCTGCCACGTACACCGTCACCGTGTAAGGCGCTTCCTTTGCCATGGGTTACTTCCCCTTTTCCATGTAAGCGATCAGCAGCTCAACAGGTTCCGGGCCCAGCTGGGGATGGTCGCCCTGCAGCTCCACGGTCAGTCTGTAATGTCCTGGCTGGGCATCCTGCACGCCGGCCAGCAACATCACGTCGTAGAACAGCGCGTCATCGGTCAGCCCCATTGCACCGAGCTGGGTGCGTTCGACATCCGATGACGTCACACCCGGGACGATGCCATCCACACCGACAGCTACCCGATCCTTCAAGTCCGGCGTGTTCCCGAACAGCGGCACCTGGGTGATGGAGCCTTCCTCAATGCGCAGCAGGCGTACCCGCGCTGAGAGCTGGGAGCGAATGATCTCGCTCGACCGTTTGATCCCCGTCTCCGCGTCCGGCGCTACTACGCGCAACCCCAGCAACAGTGTGGAGGAGGCATTTTCAATGGGTGGGGGAAGCTCGAATTCCAGGTTCACCACCTCGCCAGCCTTGTCCAGGACCACAGGTCGGATTAGCGGAGCTTCGGTGCGCATCGCTGCATTCTCCTTGGCGGCCTGCGGTTCGGGCAGCACAGGTTGCTCCGCGCGACCGCAACCTGCGAGGCTCACTGCGGTGAAAAGCGTCAGGGCGCCCAACAGGATGGAAGTACGTGCCTTTGGCATCATTGATCACGTCTCTAGCTGATAGGGCCGATCGTATCTCTGGGAGCGCCTGGAAGACGCACAAGGCCCGGAAAATAGGGAAATCCCTACCCCAAGCTATGCGACAGGTCACAATTCCTCCTCGTCCTCCGCCGCCTTCTCCCGATTCATCTTCTTATACGCAGTCCCCCAGTCCCGCATCGCCAGCAGCACCGGCACCAGCGTCTGCCCCAGGTCCGAAAGCCGATACTCCACCTTCGGCGGCACCTCCGGGTACACATGCCGCACCACCACGCCGTCGGCCTCCAGCTCGCGCAGCTGGCTGGTCAGCATCGACTGGGTTGCATTGGGAATCAGCCGGGTCAGTTCCATGAACCGTTTGGTGCCCGGCACCAGATAAAACAGGATCACCGGCTTCCACGTGCCGCCCATCACCGAGAGCGTGGCCTCTACGCTGCAACCGGTCTTGCCATACACGCGCCGCGCCATTGCTGGATACTCCTGAAAACCGTAGTAGCTATGGAAATGCATAGTTCTTGTGGCAACCACGGTACGACCATAGCATGCACGTCATACCCCCAACGGTGAGGCACGCCCATGACATTCAACGCCCTGCTGGCCAGCAAAGATGGCGACAAGGTTTCCACCCAGCTGGTGAGCTTCGACGAAGTAGACCTGCACGATGGCGACGTCCTGGTGCAGGTGGAGTACTCCACCCTGAACTACAAAGACTCGCTGGCGATGACCAATCGCTCGCCGGTGATCCGCAACTTCCCGCTCATTCCCGGCATCGACCTGGCCGGCACCGTGCTCGAGTCCACCAACGCCGGCTTCCACAAGGGCGACCGCGTGGTGCTCAACGGCTACGGCCTGAGCCAGACCCACCACGGCGGCCTGGCCCAGCGCGCGCGCGTACCTGGCGAGTGGCTGGTGAAGCTGCCCGACAGCATCAGCAGCAAGGACGCCATGGCCATCGGCACCGCCGGCTACACCGCCATGCTGTGCGTGCTGGCGCTGGAACACGGCGGCGTGAAGCCGGAGCACGGCGACATCCTGGTGACGGGCGCCAACGGCGGCGTGGGCTCCATCGCGCTGGCCATCCTTTCCAAGCTCGGCTACCGCACCGTGGCCTCCACCGGCCGCCCCGAGCACGCGCAGTACCTGAAGGACCTGGGCGCCGACGAACTCATCGACCGCACCACGCTGGCCGCGCCGCGCACGCGAGGACTGGACGCCGAGCGCTGGGCAGGCGTGGTGGACGTGGCTGGAAGCCACACCCTGGCCAATGCACTGGCGCAGACCAAGTACCGTGGCGTGGTGGCCGCAGCCGGACTGGCGCAGGGCACTGATCTGACTACTTCCGTGCTGCCCTTCATCCTGCGCAACGTGACTCTCGCCGGCATCGATTCGGTGCAGGCGCCGCATGAAGTACGTGCGGAAGCGTGGAAGCGGCTTGCTACCGATCTGGATCTTGGGAAGCTCGCCAGCACGGTGGAAGTGATTGGGCTGGAGAAGGTGCTCGAGGTGTTCCCGGACTTCCTAGAAGGCAAAGTACGCGGCCGACTGGTCGTGGATGTAAACGCCTGAGCATTTGGCCGTAAGATCGGCGCGATCAGCGGGTAGAACACTCTAGTCGGGCGCCCCACCGGGTGCCCGACGTCACTCGGGAAACCAGACAGGCCACCGGTAGAGTCGCACCCCAGTCGACTGCACGTAACACCGCAACACCCGGTAGGGCATGAACACCAACGAAGGCGCAGCAGCAACCCAGGCAACCAAGGAGCACAACAGGTGACAACCGCTAAAGGACTAGCAGTACTTGGAACCACCGCAGCCCTGACAGCAGCCCTCGCATTCCCGTCCCTGGCCGCTTCATCCCAGCCGGCGGGCCAACCCCCAGACGTTCGCCAAGAGATCCTGCACCTGCTCGAACGAGGCGCTCTCTATCGCGACCAGGTCGACTGGCCCGCGGCCCGCAAACAGCTCCAACTAACCAACGACACCGCCGAAGCCGACAAGCTTGTCGACCAGCTCATCGCGCGCAGCACAGGCAAGCACGGCCTCTGGATCCGCGCATCGGCGATGTCCACCCCAGCTGGACGCATGCAGCGGCTTGCGAGACCCGAGCAGCTACGGCGTCCGAGTGTGGCTGCAACCGCGTCCGGTCCGCGCCAAGATGAGTATGGTCAAGCAGACCCCATCGGCTGGATATCCGTCCCATACTTTAAAGAAGACTCAACGGCGCCCAGTTCCGTGCGGAATCAGCAGAAGGTCACCTTCGCACGACTCCTGCAATCGCAACTCAAAGCTGAAGATGCGATCAACCGTTGCGGCTGGATCGTAGACCTCCGTGCGAATCATGGCGGCAGCATGTGGCCCATGTTGGTGGGGGTAGCACCGCTTCTTTCGACGGATCCAAAGCGGAAGGAAATCATTGGCGCGTTCGACACTGGAGCAATGAAACAGATCTGGAGCATCCAATCCGGTCGTGTCCTCCAGGGTACCCGCGCGCCAGTGGAGTTGGATGCTCCGGCCTATGTACTGAGGCATCCCGCTCCACCCGTGGCAGTCCTCATGGGCCCGGACACAGGGAGTTCCGGAGAAATGCTTGCCTTGGCTTTCAGGGGACGACCGGCCACCCGCAGCTTCGGGCAACCGACCGCCGGGTATTCCACGGCCAACATGCCAATGCACCTGCCGGACGGCGGCATGCTGCTGCTCACCGGCTCGGTTGCGGTTGATCGGAACTTGAGAGGAGATGGCGGGAAGCTCAAGCCGGACGTAACCGTAGGCGACACGGAAGACGCCACGAAGGCCGCGCGCAGCTGGTTGATTGAGCAGCCAAGCTGCAAGGCCTTCCGGAGAACCTGACCATAACGTTCGATTTCACCGTAACACTGGGTGCTGTTACGGTCGAAATTAATGTTATGGAGGTCGTTTGGTCCGAGATGACACGCATGGCGTGTCACTACGCGTAGGGACACGCCATGCGTGTCCTGTCAGACAATGCCCCATGCGTAGGGACACGCCACGCGCATCCTGTCTGGCGATGCCCGGCAACCAACAGAGCCGCCGGGCATCCGAAGTCAGTCGCCCTTAAAGCGCAATCCGCGCCACAGACTCCTCACTCTCCTTCTCGTCCTTGTCCCCATTCTTGATGGTCACATACAGGACGTTCTTCTTCGCATCCAGCGCCAAGCTGTTCGGGTGGGTCGGCACGTCATACGTACCCACCTGCTTGTAGCTCTCACTGTCATACGCAGTGACCGTACCGGCTTCCCGGTTGGTCACGTACAAACGCTTGCGCGGCGCATCCAGCAGCAGCCCCAGCGGGCCCGCATCGGTAGCAATGCTCGCCAGTTCCTTACCCGTCTTCGGGTCCAGCACCAGCACGCGCTGGCCCGGGTGCTTGGATACGAAGCCCGGGATGCTGCTGCCCTGGTACTTGCGGATCATCTCCAGGCCCTGGTCGGTCACGAACAGGCGCTTGCCGCTCGGGTCCAGCGCCAGGTTCATCGGCTGCTCGGCGCTGATGTTGAAGCGCTGCTCCACCTTGCCGCTCTCGGTGCCCACGGTGACCACTTCACCCAGCAGGTTGGAGGTGAGCACGCGCTTGTTGGCCGCATCCAGGGCCAGCCCCGGCGCCTTGGCGTTGCCCAGGCCTGGAATGGTGTTGATCAGCTTCAGCGACTGCGTGTCCACAACGAACAGCACGCTGCCCTCGCCGGAATGGCCGGTGACGTACAGGCGGTTGTTCGGCGAATCCACCACCAGCTCGCGCAGGTCGTGGGTGTAGCCGGCCTTGCCGTCCTTGCCTACCTTCTTTTCCATCAGCTGCACGATGCCGACAGACTTGTTGGTGGCCGTATCCACCACGGTTACCGAGGTGTCCACGGTGTTGCCCACGTACAGGCGGTTGTGAGCGTCGTCCAGCACCACGCCGAACGCCTTGCGCTCCAGCGGGATCTTGGCTTCAACGGCCAGCGAATCCGGATTCAGGCGCAGCACCTGCGAAGGGCCGGCGGCGTCGCCGAACCCGCCCGAGGAGGCCACAAACAGCGCGTTCTGGGTCGGGCTGAAGGCCAGCTCGTACAGGCCCTGGGCCACGGCGGTGCGCTGGACGGAGGAAGCGGCGGCAGTGGTGCCGGCCTTTTCGGCAGCAAAGGCAACCGGGGCGCCAAGGGTCAGGCTGACGGCCAGCGCCAGGGCGGCCGAGCGGAACAGGGAACGAGGGTGCATGCGAGCGTCCTTGTGAGAGGCAGAGGAAGGATCCTGGCTCGCGTGGCCGCTGGGAGGAGCGGCCAACCACACGGTCTAAAGACGTGGGAAGGCTGGCTGGCCCCGACATCTTAACAGGGGTGGCCCGTCCCAGCCTGTGAGACGCCCCTGCGCCATCCTGCAGCCCCTTCGGAGGAACACCATGAACACGATCGACGCCGACTGGCTGGAAGAACTCAACGACGCCATGCGCAGCCTGTTTGCCATCAGGGCCCACGACCCGGAACTGGATCAGCGGCTGTTGATCAGTTACTACGACCTGGAGCCCCGGGAGGCGGCAGTGGCGATCGGGAATGACTACGATCTGGATCGCAGTGAGGCGATCTGGCCGCTGGCTGGGTTGGTGTGGAACAGCTGAAGACGGGCCTCAAGAGGCACGAACTACTTTATTGCGTCAAAGAGATTGACAAAGAACTTGGCGATCTCCGCGCCTTCGCTCCACAGGAGCCAAAAGGACAGCACCAATGCGAGACCATGCACGTCTCGCCTCCTGACCCTGAACGTGTAGTACCTGTTGTCTGCCGTCTTGCTCGTATCTTCCTGATTCATGATCTTGCTTCCTCCTTACCGACCTTCCATCGAACGCAGAATCTCCGTGACCCTGCGCTCCAAGTTCCGCCGCTCCAAATCACTTTTCAGGAGCCTTTTCACGACGCCTTCGTAATCGTCGCTGGCACAACCCATCATCGCCAGGCACATGGTTCCCATCAATACGCTGGAAGGTCCACATTCGTACCCCATGCGGCAGGCAGCTACCTGCCATGCCTCGCTGGCTTGATCCCCCGTCACCAGTTCCTCGGCGGGGCCGCTTAACCCGGCCGGGAAGTTTCGTCCCAGCGTGCTGCCCATGGCAAACACTGCAGCAGGATCGTTTGAACCGAGTACCTCTTCCATCAGGCTGGCAGATTCCGCTGCGCTTACGCTCTTGTTGTTCAAGGCGTTGTCCGTCAAACGGGCGGCCAAGTCACCGTTCTCGGCCGCTTGCGCGTACCAGCCACGAATGAGCTCCAGTGGCACGATGGCGCCGCCATCCACCACGTCGCACTGTGCGACACGTTCGCGAGCTGCCCGCTCCAACCCCCGCAGTTCTGCAGGGTCGGTCATCATTCCGCCAGTCACATCCACAAAGTTGAGGAAGTGTTCGCGGTTGAAGTTGGCGATGTAGCAAGACTCGTACGTATCTGCGAGCAGACGCTGGGCCACGGCATCGCCTGCCCTGGCCCGCCGCTTCAGGTCCTCGAAGGTCTTCAACCTGACTGCTTCTGCGGGGCGCCCTTGGCCGGTGCTGATGACGTCCCCATCAGTCTGCACATCAACAGAGGCTGGCGATTGCGCTGCTTTCGCTTTAACACTTGGTCGCTCGAGCTGCGCCGCCGGAACGTCATGCCACAAGACGAAGCCCACCATCGCAGCAACCACTGCCATTCCCAGCCAGATCCAAGCCTTACTGTTCCTCGCACCAACTCCATCTGTCATGACAGCCACTTCCCCGTGTGCTCAACGCGAGTGTAACCGCCCGCGCTCGATCTCACTGCCCCTCAACCAGCCCCAGAATCTCCCCCACCCTGCGATCCAGCTCCGCCCTCTCCGCGTCGGTAGGTAGCTCCCTCCGAACGTAGGTTTCCGCGTCTTCGCCAGTGCAACCATTTCCTTCCAGGCAGAAGCCCACCATCACTCGGCCAGTTGGCCCGCAGTCGTACCCCATGCGACACCCCGCCACCATCCATGCCCAGGTTGCCATCTCTCCGGTCGCCAGCGCTTCGGTGGGCTCGCCAGGATTGGCAGCGTCATCCACCCGAAGCGTGTTGCCGAAGTAGAAGACGGCCGCAGGGTCGCCCGAGGCAAGCACTTCTTCCAATAGCTGGGCAGTCACAATTGGATCATGACGCCTCAGATCGTGCGCCCGGACCATTGTCCGGGCTGCGAGGTCGCCGTTCCTGGCGGCCTCGGCATACCAGCGAGCGGCAAGTTCAAGCTCCAGCGGGGTGCCGCGATTCACTGCGTCGCACTGGGCAATGCGTTCGCGCGCTGCCTGCTCCAGCACACGCACCTGTGCCCTGTCACTGGCCAGGCGCTTCCTCTCGTCCAGACCACCCAGGAATGCTTCACGATCGAGATTGACGAAGTAGCAGTCGGCATAGGATTCGGCCAGCAAGCGCTGCGCCACCCCGTCGCCGGCTTCAGCGCGCTGCTTCAGGGCCTCGAACGCCTGCCCCGTATGCTCCCGCGTAAGCGATGCTTGAAGTTGCCGGGCGCCGGATGCAGCACGGGGCGACGCCTCTGCCGGCGAGGCCTGAGCACGCGTATCGTCCGGTCGAAGCGCCCCACTCTGCGCCGCAGGCACGTGACGCCACAGCACCAGGCCAACGAGCACAGCCACAACCCCCGCCCCCAACCAAACCCCAGCTCTCCTCGCCACGATGCGCGTCCCTTGTTGACCCAGTCACTCTACCCGCAACGAACAGACTCCATCGCGCTCTGTCTGCGGCGGGATGCACTGCTCCTTGAACAGGCGCGTGATCTCTTCGATCTGTTGATCCAGCGACTCAGACTCCGCTGGTGGCACATAGGTGGAGCGTGCGAGCTCCTCGTACGTCTGGTCAGTGCATCTTCCAGAGAACAGGCACGCGTCCTCCATCACGGTGCTTCCAGGGCCGCAGTCGAGCCCCATCCGGCAGGCAGTAATCTCCCATGCAACCGATGAGATGGGACCCACCAGGTATTTGTCGTACTTCAGCTTATCGGTACGTGGATGCCCGCTCAGGATGAGGTGCCCCATGTTGAACACAGCGACCGGATCGCGCGAGGCAATGACCCGCTGGACAAGCCGGGTGGAGGCAGCCGGATCAGGCATAAGCTCGCCTCTGCCGATGAGCGCCATCTGCGCCAACAAGTCTCCCTTCCGGGCGGCCTCGCCGTACCACTTGTCGATCAACGGGAATACGTTCCCATCGTCGACGGCCTGGCACTCCGCGATACGCTTCGCCACGATCTGCAGCGCCACCGCGACCGTATCGGGCGGAGAAATGGACAACAGCACCGGCACATCTCCACGCGCCACCTCTTCTGCGGTGCGCCTGGCACTGAAGCAGGTTGCGTAGGTATCTGCCAACTCCCGCTGGGCGGCGCGCTCGCCATGTTCGGCGCGAGACTTCAGGTCCTGGAAGGCCGCCACCTTCTTTTCCAGGGCAGAGGGCTCCAATGAAACAACGGGGAGCACCATGCGCGGTCCAGCAGGCGGGAACGGCGCCGGGTAGTCCTGGGCAGCCTTACTCGCGACATCAGGCGGGGGAGCAGGCGAGTACTTCCAGGCGACAAACCCTGCGATCGCAGCAACAGCCGCCACCCCCATCAGAACGGCCCTTCCTCTCGCCATGACTCAAGCTCCCTTTGAGTTCCGCAGCATGCGTCAGCAGTATCGGACTGGCAATAGACGGCCAGTGGACCCCAGGCTCGGGAAACCGGTCACAGCGCCCCCATTCCTTCCCCGTTGACACCCCATTGCCTATAGTTACCTCCATCAAAGCAATGGAACGCCCCATGAGCGTGATGTCATCCGGCCGGTGCCTCACAATCGCACTCGCCGCCGCCCTGAGCGCCAGCGCCTGCGCACGGACGCCGCCAACCGAACAAAAAGGGACTTCGAACATGTCGGAAGCAAGCGAAACCAGCCGTACCCTCGATGGCCACACCTACACCGATGCGCCGGTGGACGTGAAGCTGGGGCCACACACATTCCGCATTCCCGCCAACTACCTGGACAGCCAGATCGCACCCTGGCCCGGCGACGGTGTCAGCCTCATCATCGAGTGGCCGGAGATGAAGCCCACGGCACCAGGCGCGCGTGTCAATCCGCGCACCAATGATTTCCGCAAGGAGATCGCTGTTTCCATCGACTACATCGATTCCGCGCCCATCGAGACCTCACTGGAACGGCTGTCCTCCAACACTGCGGTAACCGTGGAAGGTTCCGTCGAGCGTGACAACCCCAAGGATCGCCTTGATCTGCGTGTTGCCCAGCCAGAGACGATGGGGCTCATCCCCTACGCCATCGACGAAGCAAGGATGGCGGCGTACTCAAAGGCCTATGAAGCGCAGTATGGAAAGCCCCATCCCCGCAACCCTGACTTCGAGGATGACTGGTACGTAGCGCGCGGCCCAAGCGGCAGCCTCACCACGTTCATCAAGTGCGACAGCACCACCTCCCGCAAAGACGGTGTACGGCTCGAAGGTGACCAGGTCATCCCCGAAGAGGGCGCTGTTGCGGCCGGCTGCATCCATTACTTCACCGATGTGGAGAACAAGCTCTCCATCACCCTCGACTACAAGCGAGCCTTCCTGAAAGATTGGAAGCGCATGGAAGAAGCAGTGCGGGATCTATTGGCGCGCACCAAGGCCAGGTAACCGGACGTTTACAGGGATGAGTACATGAGTGGATTGACGCAGAACGACATCCGTATCCTGACCAGTTACGCCGACGCGGGAAACCGCGAGCTTTACTGGAACTACCTGTCCCAGCTCCCCGGCGCCGACGGCTATGGAACGCTGGCGCTGGGCGTGGTGCGTAACGACAGCCTGCCGGGGCGGGTGGCGAACAGCTACGCGCAGGAGCATGCACGGAACCAGCACGACAACGGCTCGCGCTTCCCCAATGCCGAGCTGAGCGAGCGGCAGTGGGAGGCCTTCGGCCAGACCCTGCTCAAGCGGGATCTGGAGCTGCGCAGTTATTGGATGGAACAGAACCAGCCCGACAAGGCGCTGAACCTGCCCGGCAAGGACGTAATGCGAGCGCACGACCGCGCGTTCGAGCAGCATGGCCTGGACCCCAACTGCTGGACTCCCCGCGTGCTCCTGCAGGCCGCGGTGAAAGAAAGCGGCCCCGAGAAGATGGAGCAGATCTGGAGCAACATGCTGGACAACGACTACGCGGGCGCAACCCGCATAGGCAAGACCGGCTATGACGCCTTCGCCCAGATGGGCATGGTGGAAGGCGGCCAGTACCTGGCCAGGCTGGGCGCCACCGAAGCCACCCAGCTGCTGGAAGGCCGCTCAGCCACCGACCCCAACGTCATTGGCGGCAACAGCTACTACGCCATGTACTTCGAGGGAGAGCGGAAGTGGGTCAACGTAAGCACAGGCGGCGGCCACGTTTCCATGCGGGAAGAGACCAGCCTGAGCCGGATTGCTGATCTGAACGATGCCCGCGAGGTGCGTCTGGAGCGCCAGCAGAAGGCCACCCAGTTCCACCCGGACGACCCGTACCGCACCATCACCCCCAGCCCGTTCACCGCCTCGCTCGACGGCACCCCGGGCGGCCCCCGCCCTGCTACCCGCCTGGCCGACATCGGCCCCGGGCACGCGGACTACGCACTGGTCCAGCAGGTACGCGAAGGCGTAGCCGCCATCGACGCCAGGCAGGGCCGCGCCCCGGACGAAACCAGCGAGCGCCTCACCGCAAGCGTAGTGGCACTGGCCCGCCAGAACGGGCTTGAGCGTGCCGACCACGTAGTGCTGAGCCAGCAGACCGCCGACAGCCCCGCCGGGCGGAATGTCTTCGTTGTGCAGGGCGATCTGGCCGACCCCGCCCACCGCCGCGCCTCCATGCCCACCGACGTAGCCGTACAGACGCCCGTGGAGCACTCCCTGCAGCAGTTGGAGCTAGCCGACCAGGAACGCCAGCAGCAGGCCTTCGCCCAGACCCAGCAGCAGCATCAGGAAGCCCAGCAGCGCGAGACCCAGAGCCACGCCATGCGCATGGGCTGACCCGGGCGGCCAACACGCCGGGGCCGGATTGCCTATAGTTCGCCAAACCGCCCCCCGCCCCGGCCAAGACAAGGAACCGCAATGGCACACACCTCCCAGGAAACCGCTGTTGCCATCCTGATCGACTGCGACAACGTGCCGCCGGACATCGTGGACTTCGCGCTGCGCATGGCCGCGCAGGCCGGCCGCGTAACCGTGCGCAGGGGCTACGGCAACACCACCACGCTGGGCAGGAGCTGGGAACAGGCACTGGTGCGCCAGGCCTTCACCCCCTGCCTGCAGTTCCAGTACGCCTCCAAGAAGAACACCTCCGACATCGCCCTGGCACTGGACGCCGTGGAAACGCTGTTCGACAAGCGTGCCGACACCTTCTGCCTGGTCACCAGCGACAGCGACTTCGCCTACCTCTGCCGCAAGCTGCGCGAGCGCGGCGCCAACGTCTACATCGTGGGCGAGGCCAAAACCCCAGACGCCCTGCGCAACGCCTGCGACCGGTTCTTCGAATGGGTGCCGGAGGCAGACAACGACGCCAAGACCAAGGACGTGGACACCCCGGAAGCCAAGCCGGCGGCCGCCACCCCGAAGCCGGAAGCCAAGCCCGCCGCGAACGGCCCGCTACCCAAGCGCCGCCCCCGGTTCCTGGTGGAGGCCGTTGAGTTGCTGGCGTCGTCCAGCCCGGATGGACGCGTCGCGTTGAACGCCTTGGGCCAATACCTGAAGCGCGCCGACCCGGCCTTCAGCCCCAGTGTCTACGGCCACTCTGGTCTGTTGAGCATGGTGAAAACCTACGACCTGCTCACGCCGCATGAAGAAGAACACGGCAGTTGGACCGTGAGCCTGACGCCCAAGACCGATGCCTGAACGACAAGGGCCGGGAACACCTCCCCGGCCCTTTGCAACCTACGGCTGCTCGTCAGGCGCATCCATGCCCTCCGCATACTTGTACGAGTTGCTCACCACGGTGAGGTCGATGGACTTCGGTTCGTTCGCCAGCCACACGTAGCCCATCATCATCTTCCGCAGCAGGTAAGAAGGCGTCTGGTTGGTACGCCACGCCGCCGCCTGGAAGTGGTGGCGCAGGTTGTCAGCCACCTTCACCTTCATCACCACGCGCTTGTTCATCGCGGATCTCCGCTGAGAATCGGCTGGCGCGTGTCGGCCTCAACAACCGCGTGGTGGATCTGGCGCTGCAGGCTCCTGGGCACGCCGGGGTAAGGCAGGATCGGGCGGCCGATGATGGAGATGGTGATGACGCCTTCCGATGCGTCGATCTGGAGCTTGGAACCCACGTTGAAGCCCATCTGGCGAAGCCAGCGGCCCTGGAGCTTCATGAAGGGGATCTTGGCGTCTTCTGCGAAGTCTGGCGGTGGTGTGGGTGCGGAAGCTGCGGTGGAAGCGCTTGCGGGGCGCTTGGGGGTGGGTTGGGAAGGGAGTTCGTCGTACGGTGTGTCGTCCCAGTGCGTGTGCATGCTGGACCTCCTGTATGGATCGCCCTCGCCGGGATGACGAGGGAGTCGGGAGGTTAGAAACCGTCTGGCTGCAATCGGCGGGCGTATTTCCTCAGGAGGTGTTGTATTAGCCACCCTCCCGACATGGGACGTCCAACATGCTGCAGCCAGAGGAGTTTCTACGCTCCGAGCCCCACACTGCACGTTACGAAAGGTCACTGGAAGTCGTTCTTTTCTATCGAAATTGCAGAAACGTTAGACCGTGGCTACCGGTGACGTTATTGACCTAATTCAGCCCTAACTTTCGGGATGACTGTCACGATTGCGAACAAGCGCAGTCAAGAGCGATAGGAAATGCGTACGGACGATGCATGTCCAGAAGAGCTGCGTGCGACATGACGCCCTCTTTCCGAGCATTCAAAGACGTGGCCACTCTCGAAAGAGGGCGGGTACGGAGCCTAGTTTGGGAAAGGTTGCAGAGTTGCAAGGCAGCCAATTTCTTGACTTGATGCTGGACAATTGCGACTTCGCTACCTCCGCAGCGCCATCACCAAGTAGATAGACGGTTTATGGATAGCGTCAACTTCCCGACGCCCGCCCCCCTCGGACGATTGGCAGAACACCCCTCTTGCGCTGACTTCGATAGTCAACAACAATCAGCGAACTCGATCACAGTTTCTACAACTCTGTGCCTCGGTTAGCTGCGCACGGATGTCCAGCAAGCAGTAGCGACAGGGCACCCGTTCGCTTCTTTTCTCAAAGAAGGGACGCTTACAACGTGAGCAAACAGTTCGATTCATTTGTGACCATGCTTCGGGATAACCTCCCCAAGCACGACAGTATTGAGCAGGCAGCTCTAGCCGTCCGATCACACATGATGAATTTCACCGGGCCTTTCTCGGAAGAGCTAGAGGCAGACTTCGCAGCAGCGCTGTCGAGTGTAAAGGCATCCTTCCAGAACGTTGAGATTCTGAGAAGGAATTCCTTGGTCAATCCGAGGCGCATCTGGTACAGGGGTCCAGGGCCGAAAGATCGCCATTGGCCAGCCCTCTCTTCCTACTTGACGGACGTCAAGGGTTGGAAGGACTCCATCGAGTCGCTTGACGACTCGTCCTCAGAAGTGGTCTCGCTTCTGGCCAATCCCACTGACGATAAATTCCGGTGCCGGGGCTTGGTGGTTGGTTACGTGCAATCAGGCAAGACTGCGAACATGACTGCCGTCATCGCAAAGGCAGTGGATGCGGGATACAACCTCATCATCTTGCTGGGCGGCGTCACCAACAAGCTCCGCGCGCAGACCCAACGGCGTATTGAGAACGACGTAGTGAATCGCCATCGTCACCTCTGGCACGCCTATACGGACGATACCGACGATGGCGATTTTGTAAGACCTAAGAACGGGCAGTTCACCATGCCGCTCGAGGGAGGCGCCCAGCTCGCCGTCATCAAGAAGGAATCCAGGCGGCTTGATCGTCTCCTGACAACAGCCAAAGCTACTTCAAGGCAGACGCTCCATCGCCTGAGAGTACTCATCATCGATGACGAGTGCGACCAAGCCTCGGTCAACTCTTCCGCGGATGAGGAAGAGATGACCAAGATCAATGAAGCCATTCGTCGGATCATTCATGCATTCCCCGCCGTGAGCTACGTTGGGTATACGGCCACGCCGTTTGCAAACGTATTCATCAACCCGTTCCCCTTGCGGAAGGAGGAGCTTGATGACCTGTACCCAGAGGATTTCATCACCGCGCTGCCCCGGCCCGAAGGCTACTTCGGAACGCGGGAAGTGTTCGGCCCGTCCGACATTTCCGCTGATGACGAGAGTGACGGAGACTATGGGAAGAGCATGCTCCGCCCCATTCCCGCTATTGAAGTAGCAAAGCTCACTCCCAGTGGGAAGAATCAATTTAAGACATTTGTGCCAACGATGTCTGAGCAACTTGAGCGGGCACTTGTCTGGTACCTGATCACCTGCGCCATCCGGCGCAGCCGAAAGCAAGCGTCCCACATGACGATGCTTATTCACACATCGTCGTTTGTTGTCCAGCATGACAACATGGCTACGTTGGTCAACGCTTGGCTTAAGGGGAATAGCTCCGATATCCGCAATCTCGCTGGCCGGATGGGAGTTCTGTTCGATGACGTATTTGCATCGGAGACCAGTCGCGTGCCTTTGGAGCACGCACTGCCGACCGGAAACTTCCGCACGGACCTCTCTTCGCACCTTGCCGATGTATTAGATGCACTTGAAGTAGCTGTAGAGAACGGATACAGCGACGAACGGCTCGATTTCACAAAGAACCACAAGACCTACATCGTGATTGGTGGCTCGGTTCTCGCACGAGGACTAACACTCGAGGGACTTTGTGTTTCCTTCTTTCTGCGAACCTCCCGCCAGTACGACACACTGCTTCAGATGGGCCGCTGGTTTGGATTCCGGCACGGGTATGAGGATCTGCCACGACTCTGGACAACTTCAGACCTAATCTCCAACTTCCGATCTTTGGCCCAGGTCGAAGAAGAAATCCGCAGGGAGATTGCGGTTTACAAGACTGCGGAGGTGAAGCCGACCGAGTTTGCCGTGAAGGTTCGCGAGATTCCTGGCCTAGCCATCACTTCTGCGGCGAAGATGCGCCATGCGTACAAGACTAGCATCAGCTTCGATGGTCGCCATCTTCAGACCATCCGGTTCGATCATAAGAAAGAGACCAACTGGGCGGCTACAGAGACCTTCGTTGACTCACTGATTGATCAGTCAAATGAGAATTCTCATCCGAACGTCTTCTTTGGCGTCCCCGCCGGTATGGTAAGGCGTTTCCTTGTTGAGTATTCCATTTGCGACAAGCACCTCGATCTTAACAAGTCAATGCTCCTCGGGTACCTCGATGAGAATATGACGAAGCTTCCTGCTTGGAACGTGGCAGTGATGAGCAACAGCAGCAGGGATGCCAACAGTACGGACCTCGGAAAGTTTGGCAGCGTCTCATTGTTCACTCGCTCTCGCCTGGATGAGCCGAACGATTACGCTGACATCAAAGCACTTATGTCCAAGGGTGACATTCTTGTCGACGTAGTGAAGGAGGATCGAAACCCGGTAGGCAGCTGGGAAGAACTTAAGGCACAAAGGAGCCAAGTCCCTCTCCTGCTTATCTACCCGATTGACAAGGTCTCCGCACCGAAGTCGAAGTCTCTCAACCGCCGCGCGTTAGATGCGAAGGGGCACCTCATTGGACTTGGCTGGGTGTTCCCAGGAGCCAAGGATCGCGCGGGAGCCTACTACAGCGTGGAACTGAACGTCCCCACCCCGGAGCAGCTGGATGAAGGGGACGACGTGTTCGCTGAGGCAACAGATGAAGCCTGAGTCGCCTCACGAGGTTTGGGTCGCGCTGCGCAGCAAGAGCGCCTCGGACAATGTCATCGAGATCGCAAGCATCCCTAGCACCGTCCAGACTGGTTACGGGCCGGTTCGCTATGCGCTGGACGATTCTGGATCCCCAAGACTGCTCATTCCCTGCACGTGGGTCGACGGCCTTGAGTCTCTGACGAAACTAAGTGGACCTAGCCTCAGCGTGCGCCTTTCGAGCTTACAAGGGCAGAGTGGTCGATCCATCTACATCGACTTGACTCTAGCCACACCTGCGCTTTCCAAGGTTTTCGCAGAATTGTGCCAAGAGATCCTGCGACGGCTTTCGGCAGGGGGGAATCCGGCTGACGCGGTTTCCAATACGATCCAAGACTTTCGGGCACTTCTTGCCGACCCATCATCCCAGGTCGTATCAGAGACGGCCATAGGTGGGCTGATAGGGGAACTTCTTTTCCTGCTCAAGATCACTCAAGGCGGAAACTCATCTGCGTCGGCGTGGACTGGACCGATCGGCCAGCGGCATGATTTCAGAACGAGAAAAGGCGCCGTCGAGGTGAAGACTTCACTGAGGAAAGCGACTGCCCGCATCCACATTCACGGAATTGAGCAACTGACAGCGCCCGCAGGATCTCCGCTTTGGCTAGCGCACTTCAGGATCGAGCGCGCGTCTTCAGGTCGCCTGTCTGTCTCGACTCTCGTGGAAGAACTCGTTGGACAAGGTGTGTCTCCACATGAGCTTTCTTCCAGGCTGGCGGCGATTGGATGCATGGATCCCCACAGCCTGGCCTGGAACGGTCAGTCTTACGAGCTTGAGGGCTTTGACCTGTACTCAGTCACGGAAGGTTTCCCAAAGCTGGATTCAGCCTTGTTTGAGGGCGGAACGCTTCCCCTAGGAGTTTCAGAGCTGATCTACCAGATCGACCTCTCCGTTGCACGCGATTATTTGGTCTCGGAGTCGGACTTGAAGATTGTTATTGAGGAAATGTCCCAGTGAATGCGCTTGAGATATTCAGCGAACCCTACTCGCCAAACGGGAACTTGGCAGGGTCCGGCTACCGTCGTCTGCTTGGGCGCCCTTCTATGGACCTGCTGCAGACCGTAATCCGCGAAGGACTGCAGAACGTCGTCGATGCCGCTGACCGAGGTTATCCGCCTCGCGCGACGATCAGAGTTCGCACTCTCACTACGTCCCAGCGAGATGCCCTTCGAACGTCCGCACTGGCGATGCTCCCCCATGGCGGCGAATCGGCCTCGCTCATTGGCTCCAGCTTGAGGGGTGAGACCATCCGTGTACTTGAGCTCTGTGACTTCGACACTGCCGGACTCTCAGGTCCGACAGACGCCGACGCACCTCCTGCAGCCGGCGAGAAGCTTAACTTTGTTAACTTCTTGAAGAACGTGGGTGCGACTCGAGACACCCCTCATGGCGGCGGTACATATGGCTACGGGAAGAGCTCTTTCTACGCTCTAAGCGAGTGCTCAACAATCATTGTGGACAGTCAGACCACCTGCGGCGGCTCTCCGGTGAGACGACTAATGGCGTGCCACCTTGGCGACGCTTTCGACGCCCCCTCTCGAGATGGATCAAGGGACCTTCGCTTCACCGGTAGACACTGGTGGGGGGTGAGTCATGAGGACGGCCGAGTTGACCCATTGACTGACTCGTCTGCATCGGCGTTGGCACTTGAGCTTGGTCTTCCATCCAGGCAAACCCATGAGACAGGAACATCCATCATGGTTATTGATCCTTCGGTGGACGCCGCAGATCTTGCCTCGTTGGGTAATCGGATTGTGACAAGCGTTTTGATGAATTTCTGGCCGAGAATGTGCGCGTCTACTCCGAAGGAGAAGCGCCTGCATCTGGAGGTCTATGTGGATGACGAACTAGTCGAGCTTCCTTGCCCCGAAGACTTTCCGCCGCTGGATCTTTATTCCTCCGCACTCGCCTCGCTGAGAAGTCGAACCGAAGGTACGCCTATCACAAGGTACTCCAAGGAGCTGGGGCGGCTGAGTTTCAAACGAGGGGCCAGAAGTGATCGACACCGAGCCGCGGCTGCCGAAGGTTTGGATGTGCTGGCGCGCTCCTCGCACATTGCCTTGATGCGACCCGTTGAGCTGGTCGTCAAGTACCTGCCCGGCCAGCCTTTTGCTGACGATCGGTACGAATGGGCCGGGGTGTTTGTTAGTTCGGACGAAGATGGCATTGAGGGGGCCTTCGCGGACTCTGAGCCCCCCACTCACGACGATTGGGTTCCGGAAAACCTCCAAGCTGGAGATGCAAAGGCCATTGTGAAGTTTGCAATGCAGAGGCTTAAGAGAGAGGCAAATGACTTTGCTCCTCGCCCAAACCATGTGCCGGATGCCAAGTCTTCGTCCCCCAGCCTTGCTGCAACTGCGGGGCGAATGGGACGATTTCTAGCTCAGGTATCGACGACCGGCCCTGGAATTCCCGCTCGGAGAAGCTCGAAGCCTGGTGTTGCAAGCCGAGTTCGGATTGGTCCGCCTGAGTTTGTTGGGCTGTCCATTGATCAAGATGGGACCAAAGTGGCCACCTTTAAGGCGGAACTTCACAACGACGGTTCCGCCCCGGAACTTCGGATTAGCGTTCATCCGCGCCTGGTCGCCGATGGTGCCAAGGCGTCGGACCGCGACGTTCCAGCTTCGTTTCTTCCCCGAGCTTTAGGAGTATCCCTGCCTCAGCACTCCATCGAGGCCGATGGCGCACTCCTACTAGTTGGGAAGTTCGGGGGAACACTGTTTATCCGAACGACCGTGCCTACTGGGGCTGCCGTGGAAGTGGAGCTGGACACCATCTTTGAGGGCGCACAATGAGGCGAACCGCCTTTCCATTTCTCGTGCTCTCTGATGACGTTGTGTGCTTCGAGGGCTGGCAGCTCGGCGACAAGGACGCACCGCTTGAGCCGGTAGGCGAGCTTCTTCATGACTGGGACTACGCCAGAGATCTCACTCTGAGGGCGTCCGTCCAAGTGAGCTGGGAGGCTGCGGCAGCTATGCTTGAGGTTGACGCGAGTTCGCTGGTCATTACTGCAGCACTTCATGTAGGTACCGGCCAGGGGAATTTACCGCGGCGCACCGCTATCCTGGCAGTAGAGAGAATCAGCAAATCGCGGACCCGAGTTGTCCTTGAGACAGAGCTCGACGGGTCGCAACTGTCCTCACGCATTACTGGCCACCTTCATCTATCACTAGGACCGGGCGTTCAAGGCCACTCGGATCTGTCTCCCGTAGTTCCTGGTTCTCGGCTCTGGTCTACAGCCTTCGATATCCTCATCGAGGATGGTGGCAGCTCTCGATTCCCAGTCTCTTCCTTGAGCTTCCGTGCGGCGTTCCCCGATAGCACGCATCAGTTCTCTCCTTGGTACCTTGACTGGCGGCCAGGAGACCTGCACTCGGACTTCTCTTCCAGCGTCGCACTCTATGTCAATGAGGACGACAAGGAGTTTCACGCGAGATTCCACGCCGGCGATCGCCTCACTGTCCAGAGTGTTCTCGGCGGCGTGGCATTTGAGCTCTGTAGCGTGGCACTTGGGTCTGTAGATGGCTTCGAAATCGATACCTTTGAAGAGGGCTCTGTCGGGGCAGTCATTTCTCACTGGCTGATTCAAGCGTTCGGTCAAACCTTGGCGCGCTCGGCAAAGGGTGAGCTTGAAAGAGACCCTGGCGCGTTCTTTGCATCCATGCTTTCGGCGATGAGTGAGGCTCCATGACTACTTTCCTGCTACCCCGACTTTCGCGTCTGGGAGTCAGGCGCCTCGCCGATGAGCTGGGCGAAGGCTACTCAACCGCAACTGCGAAAAGCTTTCTTTCCGATCACTCCTCACTAGGCGGATTTGGAGCCAGCGGAGGGCTGAGGGATGCCAGATCCTTTGAAGCCTTGGCGGATCGCCTAAGGGAGATCGCGGTGAAGTGCAACATGCCCTCGCCCCCCGGTACGACTGCCAAAGCAATGTTTGATCGTGACGCGGCCATAGCCTTGGGCGAGTGCGTGATTCTCAGGAGCGCGGAAGCGCTTCGCGATGATGTCTGGGCATATCTAGCTGCGGTCCTGCTGCCCGATGTAGTTAGGTGGCGCTTTGGAAAGGCACCTGCGGAGCGCTACTTGGGGGGAGTTCGAAACACCTTCCAACGCCTCTGGATGCGTGCTTGGGCGCTGGACCTCGGCGCAGGCAATCTTGAGCGCTGGACGCTGCTGCGCGGGCTCTCAGAAGATGCTCACGTAGCAATATTCGAGCGACCATCCATCGGAGGTAATGCCGTTCTGGCCAAAGCCAGCGCGGCGGAATGGCTAAGGGTGTCAGAGGTGATTGGTCGGGGCGCTATGGAGGAAGTGATGCGTAGGTCGATCAAGGTTCTTCGTCTGAAGCACCAAATCATCGACCTCTCAGTCCTGTCCGATGAAGATGTCCAACAGCAAGTCAAAGAGGCGTTTGCGCTAGCGGTAGACGACCTGACGGCCACCAAGTAGGCCAAGTGCCACAACTTGAAATCTTAGGGTGCGCGTGCCATCCTGGCGCCGCAGAAGCGGCGCAACGGCGCCGCTATTTATATTTGTGAAGAAACGTATGCTGATCCCTGTAGTTGACGTCTTTGCTGGCCCTGGCGGCTTGGGTGAAGGATTCTCCGCGTACAGTCCGAATGGCCGGTCCAAGAACCGACCCTTCAAGATTGCCATTTCAGCTGAGATGGAGGTTAACGCGGCGAAAACCCTGCGTCTGCGGGCCTTCTTCCGCCAGTTTGAACCGGGCAAAGCTCCCGCGAGCTACTACGACTACGTTGGCGGGCGAGCTGACCAGCCGTGGACCGAAGCTACAAAGGCACAGTGGATTGAGTCCGGGGAGGAAGCACGCCAGCTCCAGCTCGGAGTACCCAAGGACGACAAAGTTCTGCACGACCGGATCAAGCAGATCTCCGCGAAGGGAGATCCATGGATTCTTATTGGTGGTCCACCTTGCCAGGCCTATTCACTTGTCGGACGCGCCCGTAACAAGGGCATTTCCGACTACAAGCCGGAGGAGGATCACCGCCACTTCTTGTACAAGCACTACCTCAAGATCCTGAAGGACCACCGTCCGGCAGCGTTTGTCATGGAGAACGTCAAGGGAATTCTCTCGTCCAAAGTGGGTGGCGAGCTGATGTTCCCGAAGATCTTGGCAGATCTCCATGCTCCTGGCGGCAAGGGTGGACCGCGCTACCGCATCATTCCAATGATCAAAAGTGATAGCGGCACACTGTTTAATGAGGAGGATGGTCGGCGATACATCCTTCGCGCGGAAGAGCTAGGGGTTCCCCAAGCACGTCATCGCGTTGTGCTACTCGGCGTCCTTGAGGACATTGACGTCTCCAAAGCGCGCCTGATGGTTCCCTCGCTTGACCGGGTTGACGTTTCTTCAGTGATTCGCAACCTCCCGAGGCTGAGGAGCGGCTTGACTGACGTAGACTTTGACTCATGGTCCGAAGAGGCCCAAGCGATTCTTGCACATGCAGCCAAGCTCTCAGAAGATCGTGAGGTTGCCACGGAACTCAAGCAACAAATTCACAAGGTCACTAAGACCGATCCTGGGTCTGGCTCGAGGACGGCAACTTGGACTTCAGGGTGCAGCAAGGTCCCGCCGCATCTTGAGGGATGGCTGCTAGATCCAAAGCTCGCGTATCTGCTGAACCATGAGGTGCGTCAGCATATGTGGATGGACCTTGTGCGCTACGCGTACGCATCAGCGTTCACTTTGACCCACGGCAAGTCGCCGCGTGGGTCAAGCGAGTTCCCTGAGGCTATGCATCCAGCCCACGCAAATTGGTCGTCCGGCAAGTTCGTTGACCGCTTCAAGGTCCAGCAATGGAAGGGGCCTAGCTCCACTGTGACTAGCCATCTATCGAAGGACGGTCACTACTTCATCCACCCTGATCCTTCACAGCTCAGAAGCCTTTCCGTCCGGGAGGCCGCTCGACTTCAGACGTTCCCCGACAACTACTTCTTTGAGGGCTCTAGAGGAGCCCAGTTTAGACAAGTCGGAAATGCCGTGCCGCCATGGATGGCAAACCAGATTGCAGACGTCGTCTACTCGATACTGGAATCCTGATTCCAAGCTATCTCTTGGTAGCCTCTGTCGGATCGAAGGAACTCACTGAGGTCCGACAAGCTTTTCGAGGGGGTGCGCCGTAACGCGCACTCCCAGACAACAACAACACGCCAACCCTGTACAGTCAGCTCGCGGACCGCCCTCGCGTCGCGCTCACGATTGGCAGCCAACTTCGTGGTCCAGAAATCCCTGCGCGTCGATGGAGTCGTGGCGTACCGGCAGCCAGGATGCGCGTGCCAAAAGCAGCCGTGCACGAAAACGACGGCGTGATACTTGGGCAGCACCAGATCGGGACGTCCGGGTAGATCTCGCCGATGGAGCGAGTACCTAAAGCCTTGGCCGTGCAAGTATTGCCGCACTCGAACCTCTGGCTTCGTGTCCTTGCCTCTGATCCCTGACATCATCTTGGATCGGGCCTCAGAGCTGACAATGTCACTCATTTGCACTCCACTGATTCGGACTGTGACGTCAGAATCCTGCCTACCGCGAGATGAACCCAACGAGAGTACTGCCAACATCGAGCGGACGCGCACATGGGGCAGCTATCTCGACGAAGATCATACAACTAGCGCAAGCTGGCTTCTCGCGCTGCAATCGGCGCGCGGAGCCGCGAAGATCACACATCGACAGCCAGTTCCTCTGGCACAGACCCGATCGAAAGGCGACTTTCTGTAACCATGCAATCATCGGCACGCAGCTCTCCACAAAGGCCGCGGCGGGAACACCGCGCCCGAGAGCGCGGTTTCAGTAGCCCCTACTTTGCTGTGTAGTCGAACAAATTCCGATGTCCAACGTTTGCATAGAAGCGCGCCATTGATGATTGCACCGCTTCGGCAAAGGGAGAGTCAACCAGAGCAACGCGAGTGTACTCAGCGTCGATGCTTTGCATCTCAACGGATGTCAATCGCATCAAATCAATGTAAAGATCCGGCACGCCGCAGAACTCCGGCAAGAAACAGTACCTGCCCTCTGGGGTCCCTACGCTGGATGCGGGAATTCGGGTTTTCTTTCCCTCAAGCTGCCGCAGCCCCTTTTCTGTGAGCACTATTGATGGAATACACTCGGCGAGAAGAATTCTGTCCGCGCGCGGCGGCTTATCCCCCTGTCTCGCCATATGGCAATGGGGAGTAAGGACGATGAAAAACGCAGAGTTTCCGTCATTGCACTTCTTTAATAGTAGTGTTCCGAGCCTTAGGTCGCCTGGCAGGACCGGCATAACGTAGTAGTCGTACGCGTCTGCATTCAGCCGTCGAGTCATGCCCTGGGCACCGATCATCTCATTCATCTGGATCGAAGCGCGACGTCGTATCAGCCGCTCCAAGCCAGAAGTCGCAAAATCTGCATCGACGGAAAGTGCATCCCAGTTCGCCTCTAGAAATCCCCAAATGTAACCTGCCGCATCGCTCTCAAGTTCCCGTCTCAACTTCGTCATCACCTGCACGATCGCCCCACGCGTCTCCAACATACTGCCGAGGACGGCAGTGATTGACTGCGGAAATGGGGGGCTTGGAGTGGCCTTGTCAACGAACTGCAGAGATGGCGAAAGTGCGATATCAGTAGGGCACGCCCCGTCCGAGTACATCACGATAAAAGAGAAGCCTAAGGCCTTTGCTCTCTCCACGACACTAGAAGCACGATTGTCGGCCTCATTTACGTTGAGTTTTCCGGAGAGTGCGCGCCCTTTGTAGACGTCGGTCACAACAATGTCGTACTTCTTCTCGTCCATCATGTTCACAGCCTCTTCGAAGCTGTCGAACATAGTCCATCGAACTACGTACTCGCCAATCTGATCCGGAACCAACTGCCTGCACTGCTCAATGATCTCTTTGTCGTCATCGACAAACATTGCGTTTAGCACCGCATCCTTTGGCACTGCATCATTCACAAACCTACTCCTCTTTCGAATTTTGCGATGAAGTTTGCTCCGCCATGTGCGGAGTCCCCTTCGTATACAACGCGCCCGTACTGCTCGATGACCAGCCTCGCTATGTACAAGCCCAACCCCATGCCATTAGGCTTATTTGAAACATACGACTCGAAGATCCGGTCTACGTCTTCCTCCGCCACTCCAGGACCGTCATCGTGTATTGCAACAGAGAAACCTTGATCAAGCCTATCGATGTATACATCTATCCGACCACCGCCTCCGATCCCGTTCTTAAACGTCGACCAGTAGATCGCATTGTCTATTAAGTTGGCTACCACTTGCCCAAAAGCGGCTGAGGACATCTTCGCAGAAATCGTGCCGCTGTCATGGATGGTAACTGCAATCTTCTGGCGAGCTAGAAGTGCGTCGTAGATTGAGAGTGTTAGCTCAATTTCTTCCCTCACGTTGAACGAGGTTGCCTTACCCCTCCTTCCAGCCGTATGTGGCTCGAGCCGCTTTCGTAGACCTGATATCTGCTCACTCCAAGACAGAATCTTTTTGAAACTATCATCATACGGAGTGGGATCCTGAACCTCCTTGTGGATGAGCCGCTTTGTGATCTCGACCTGCCTGTTTATTTTACCCAGCGGCGCACCAATTTCGTGGAGCACAACATCTACCATATGTCCGAGGCCGGCGGATAGCAGCAGGCGTGAGAACACCTCCTGTACGCGCTCTACACCAATGTTCACTTGAACCTCAGCCGCTTCGATAAGCCTCGTGACAGGATGATCCTTCCCGAGCTCCTCCTTCACTTTTGCCACTGCGGGTGAGACATCGAAGGCTTCGAATAGCGCGTCAGACTGCTTAGTTTGCTGGCGAGGACGAACGCGATACCGCGCCTCCTCCAATCGTTGAATAATGGCTTTGAACCACGTCTCCAACGCGTCGTGGGCTTGGTTCTTTATCATCCCCTCTCGAGCGCTCCTGTCCTGAAGCTGCTCGTTATGCTCTCTCGATATCCGGATCGCGGCGACGATTTGATTGTTCGCAAGGTTCTGCCCCGGACGCTGGCGACTGCGAAGATCCAGCTGCAACCAATCGTTCCCAGGCTCTCCATACGGGTAGACTCTAAACCCGTCGCGGTAGACGGAAACCCCGCAGTAAATATTGAGTGTGCTTCGCAGGAGGGCGACAGTCGTCCCAAGTCTTTTTGCGATGGGCTCCAGTCCATCTCGATCACGGTCCCACGCACGGATCTCAAACTCAAACGGCCCGCACTCCGGGCGGATGCCGGCTTGCAAGAGTTGCTGAGCTGTTATTTCTATGTCCGGACTTCCTTCAACCTCAATGGTGGCATGAAGCAGCCCCTGGCTATCGAGTTGCCCTGCCATCCGGTACTTCGGTGATTGAATCTCTTGAGGTGTATCCACCGTTCCGGAAATGTCCGGATGTCCCGGTATCGATAGCTCAATGGAGAAGTTGTCCACCTCACTGAAGGGAGATATGAGCCGCGAGAGCCGCGAATGGACTCGTTGGAATGATTCTGGACTCCATTTCTCCTTGTCGAGTCCCTCTATGGTCAGTCTTGTTCCTCGAGCTATGCCCACTGACGGACCCACAGAGTAGTCAAGTTTCACGTCGTCCAAGTAGGCCGAGTCGCTGAATTCCCCCCAAGTTAGGAAAACGCTAACTGCGTCGAAGCCTTCTGCCTTTGTCTCAAGCAAGAGTGTGTCGCCAAGCCGTGCCGACGCAAAGCGTCCAATGCCCTTCGCCCCTTGGTATGGCCGGCCGCCCGGAGAGCGACTGCTTGCCTTCTTATTGATTGTTCCGGGTTCGAACCAAGCGCCGAGAACGGTGTCGATGGACATGCCTACTCCATCATCTTCGATAACGATACGAGCAACTTCCGCGTACTTATCAAGCTCGAATGACACGCGTACTTGAGACGCATCAGCATCGAATGCGTTCTTCACAAGCTCCACCAAGGCGACCGGCTCATCACTGATAAGCTCTTCACCCAGAAGCCCAATGAGGCGCGCTCTCGGCCTCATCGTCGTAATGCCGTGAGTGGGTACTGACATCAGCTCCTCCCTGAAAATATCTTGATTGACTGTCTCGCGAAGGTTATATCGTTCGCCGCCGCGCGCATACTCGCGACCAAAGAATTTGGTCAAAATTCCCTTGTAAAGTTCTCTGATGCAAAAAAAAGGGGCGGCTCTCGCCGCCCCTTTTCGAAATCAAACCCCGACAGGATTAGCCTTCTCAGGATCAATCTTGTACTGCTTGATAGCCCGGGCAACATCCTTACCGGTCATCTTCCCGTCCTTCGCCAGCGCCGCAATCGCGGCGTGCGCGATGTAGTACCGGTCAACTTCGAAGAAGCGACGCAGGTTCGCACGGGTGTCCGAACGACCGAAGCCATCGGTACCCAGCACGGTGAACGTAGCCGGCACGAACGCGCGGATCTGGTCCGCATACGCACGCACGTAGTCCGTTGCGGCAATCACCGGGCCCTGGCGGTCTTCCAGCAGCTCGGTCACATACGCCTTGCGCTGGGTGTCTTCCGGATGCAGGCGGTTCCAACGTTCGGCGTCGAAACCATCGCGGCGCAGTTCGTTGTAGCTCGGGCAGCTCCAGATGTCGGCGGTAACGCCGAAGTCCTTCTCCAGCAGCGCGGCCGCTTCAATGGCTTCGCGCAGGATGGTGCCCGAACCCATCAGCTGCACGCGCAGCTCGCCCTTCTTCGGCTTGCCGGCATCGGTGAGCAGGTACATGCCCTTGATGATGCCTTCGGCCGCGCCTTCCGGCATTTCCGGGTGGGTGTAGTTTTCGTTCATCAGAGTGATGTAGTAGTACTCATCAATCTGGTCTTCCATCATGGCCTTGGTGCCGTGCTGCATGATCACCGTGACTTCGAAACCGAAGGTCGGGTCATAGCTGCGCACGTTCGGAATGCCACCAGCGGCCAGATGGCTGTGGCCATCTTCGTGCTGCAGGCCTTCACCGTTCAGCGTGGTGCGGCCGGCGGTACCGCCGAGCAGGAAGCCGCGGGTACGCATGTCGGCGGCCTGCCAGGCAATGTCGCCCACGCGCTGGAAGCCGAACATGCTGTAGTAGATGTAGAACGGCAGCATCGGCACGTTGGAGACCGAGTAGCTGGTACCGGCCGCCATCCAGGAGCTGATGGCGCCTGGCTCGCTGATGCCCTGCTGCAGCACCTGGCCGCTCTGGTCTTCGCGGTAGAACATCAGCTGGTCGGCGTCGACCGGCTTGTACTTCTGGCCGAACGGCGCGTAGATGCCGATCTGGCGGAACAGGCCTTCCATGCCGAAGGTACGGGCTTCGTCGGCCACGATCGGCACGATGTGCGGGCCCAGTTCCTTGTCACGCAGGGTGATGTTCAGGCTCTGCACGAAGGCCATGGTGGTGGAGTAGCTGCGCTCGCCGCTGCTCTTCAGCAGGCGGTCGTAGGCTTCCAGCTTCGGCGCCACGAAGGTCTTGTCGGCCTTGCGGCGGCGCTGCGGCAGGTAACCACCCAGCGCGGCACGGCGTTCCTGCAGGTACTGCACTTCCGGCGAATCCGGGCCCGGGTGGTAGAACGGCACCTGGCCATCGGCCAGCTGCGCGTCGGTCACCGGAATGTTGAAGCGGTCGCGGAAGTGGCGCACCGCTTCGTCGTCCAGCTTCTTGGTCTGGTGGGTCGGGTTCAGTGCCTCACCGGCGCTGCCCATGCCGTAACCCTTCACGGTCTTGGCCAGGATGACGGTCGGCATGCCCTTGGTGTTCACGGCCTGGTGGTAGGCGGCGTACACCTTGTGCGGGTCGTGGCCACCACGGTTCAGGCGCCAGATGTCGTCGTCGCTCAGGCCGGCGACCATCGCGGCGGTTTCCGGGTACTTGCCGAAGAAATGCTCGCGGGTATACGCGCCGCCGAAGGCCTTGCAGTTCTGGTATTCGCCGTCGACGGTTTCCATCATCAGCTTCTTCAGGACGCCGTTGGTGTCCTTGGCCAGCAGGGCATCCCAGTAACCGCCCCACAGCAGCTTGATCACGTTCCAGCCGCCGCCACGGAACACGCCTTCCAGTTCCTGGATGATCTTGCCGTTGCCACGCACCGGACCGTCCAGGCGCTGCAGATTGCAGTTCACCACGAAGATCAGGTTATCCAGGCCTTCACGGCCGGCCAGGGCGATGGCACCCAGGGTTTCCGGCTCGTCGCTCTCGCCGTCGCCGATGAAGCACCACACCTTGCGGTCGGACTTCTCGATCAGGCCACGGTTTTCCAGGTAGCGCATGAACTGCGCCTGGTAGATGGCGGCCAGCGGGCCCAGGCCCATCGACACGGTCGGGGTCTGCCAGTACTCCGGCATCAGCCACGGGTGCGGGTACGAGGACAGGCCACCGCCGTCCACTTCCATGCGGAACTTGTCCAGCTGCTCTTCGCTGATGCGGCCTTCCAGGAAGGAACGCGCGTAGATGCCCGGGGCGCTGTGGCCCTGGATGAACAACAGGTCGCCCGGGTGGTTCTCGCTCGGGGCGCGCCAGAAGTGGTTGAAGCCCACGTCGTACAGGGTGGCGCCGGAGGCGAACGAGGCGATGTGGCCGCCCAGGTCACCCGGCTTGCGGTTGGCGCGCACGACGGTGGCCATCGCGTTCCAGCGGATGATCGAACGGATGCGCCATTCCAGCTCGGCATTGCCCGGGCTCTTGGCCTCGAGCTGCGGCTCGATGGTGTTGACGTACTCGGTGGTGGGAGAGAACGGCAGGTAGGCGCCCGAACGACGGGTCAGTTCCACCATGCCTTCCAGCAGCTGATGCGCGCGCTCGGAGCCCTCGACATCAATAACGGCCTTCAACGACTCGATCCACTCCTGGGTTTCCACAGGATTCGGGTCGTTGTTCAGCACCTCGTTCAACCAGTTCATTAGCGCTCCCATTACCGCACGCACGCGCGCGACTGTTTTAGATTTCTAGCCGCAAAGTGTAGCGCACCAACGGGTTTGCTTACTTCGCTACGGGTGCGTATGGAAGTGCTGGCGTTGTGTCTTCGGGACAAGGTGCGGCAGCGGGACGCAGGGTTTCATGGGGTTTTGAGGGTGGAATCGGCGGTGTTGCGTGGGACAGATGGGACAGGAGGGCGCGGAGCGTTCCATGTGGGGGACGGAGCGTCGCGGTGATGGGTGCCGATTGCGGGGCGGGTGTTTTCGATATATCGTTAACGCACTTGATTCGATATATCGAAATGACTGCTTCGCGCCCCCTTACCTCCCGTGCGCTCAGCCGCGGCGACCTGCGCCTGCTGGTGCTTTCGCTGCTGGCGGCGCAGCCGCGCCATGGCTATGAGCTGATCAAGGGCATCAGCGAGATGTTCGTGCAGGTGTATACGCCCAGCGCGGGCTCGATCTACCCGGTGCTTTCGCAGTTCGAGGCGGCGGGCTGGGTGAGCGCGCTGGAGGAGGCCGGGCGCAAGCGCTACCAGCTCACGGCGCTGGGCCAGGCTGAGCTGACGGCGCAGCGTGAGGAGGTTGAGGCGGCGCTGCACCGGGTGCGGCACAGCGCGCGCTCGATCGCGAAGGCCAACCTGCCGCCGGTGGTGCGCGATGCGATGCGTGAGCTGAAACAGGCGCTGGGCGTGCACCATGCGCGTTGGCAGGACGACAACGCGGCGGTGGTGGCCCAGGCATTGAGTGAGGCTGCTGCGCGGATCCGCGCGCAGGGCCGGTGATTCCCCCTACTTCGACCCCGCCCGCGTTGTTGCCAGCCAGGTCTTCCCCCTACGCCGCTGCGGCGGCATTGAAACAGGTATTCCCCCATGGCTCTTCATGAAAGCAAGCTGGTGCGCCACACCGTGAAGTTCCGCCCGCTGCAGGTGCTGCGCACCGAGGAGATCAGCCCGTGCATGCGCCGGGTGGTGATCGGTGGCGAGGCGCTGGAGGGCTTCGATTCGCCCTCGCCCGATGACCACGTGAAGCTGTTCTTCCCGAATGCGGAAGGCCAGTTCGTGGTGCCGACGATGACCCCGGAAGGCCCGCGCTACCCGGAGGGCCAAGCGCCCTCGCCCGCCCGCGATTACACGCCGCGCTGGTGGGACTTGGAGAGCAACGAGCTGGCGATCGACTTCGTGATGCACGGCGACGGCGTGGCCTCGCGCTGGGCGGCCAACGCGCAGCCGGGCGATGCGATTGCGGTGGGTGGGCCGCGTGGCTCGCATATCACGGCGGAGGATTTCGACACCTACGTGCTGTTTGGTGATGAGACGGCACTGCCGGCGATTGGCCGCTGGCTGGAGACGCTGCCGGAGCAGGCGCGGGCAGAGGTGTATATCGAGATTCCGGAGGCCGAGGATCGGCAGGAGCTGCCGGTGGATGAGCGGATTTCGGTGTCCTGGCTGGAGCGGAACGGGTTCGATGCGGCTACCAGCACGTTGCTGGAGGATGTGTTGACCGATTTCGAGGAGCCGGAGGGCGACACGTTCTATTGGATCGCCACCGAATCGCGCCGGGCGCGGATGATGCGCAAGTACATCGAGGGGCATCTGGCGGTGCCGAAGGACTGGATCCGCTCCAAGGGGTATTGGAAGGCGCATCCGGAGCATGAGGGGGATTGAGCCCCGGCCGGCCGTGCGACAATCCCGTTTTTGGCCGGCCCCCTTTCGATGCAACCTGCTTCCCTCCCGGCCCTGGCCGACCTGATCGCGCGCCTGGAGCGCGCCGATCCCGCGCTGGACGCCACCCTGGCCACCGCCGCCCCGCAGGCGACGGTGCCGATGCGCGAGGCGGTGCTGCCGCTGGCCAAGGCGCAGCTGGCGCTGGTGCAGGCCAATGCGGATATCACCCTGGTGGCCGATGAGCTGCGCCGGTACCAGAAGTACGCGTTGCCGGGGAAGCCGAGCCTGCAGATCGTGCAGCTGCGCAAGCAGCAGGCGACGGTGAAGCAGGCGGCGTTGATTGCACGTCAGAATTTCGCGCAGGCCACGCATGTGTTCCTGCGTGAGAGCGCGTTGGTGGCGCCGGCGCGCCGGTTGCCCACGGATTTCGCGACCGCATGGTTGGCGAAGATCGCGGCGGTTTGATCCACACCGCATGACCCAAACAAAAATCCCGCCTTTCGGCGGGATTTTTGCGTTTCACATCGAACCGATCATGCGGCCGGCTTTTCGCCGGTGGCTTCGGTGGTGATGCGGATGTTCACTTCGTCGCTGACGTTCGGGGCGTACGCGCCGACGCCGAAATCGCTGCGCTTGATGGTGGTGGTGGCGTCGAAACCAGCGGCCGGGACCTTGGCCATCGGGTGTTCGCCGCCGGCGTTGACGGTGACGTCCAGGGTCACCGGCTTGGTGATGTCCTTGATGGTCAGGTCGCCGGTGACGGTCAGCTTGTTGGTGCCGGCGGCTTCAACCTTGGTGCTCTTGAAGGTGGCGGCCGGGAACTTGGCGGCGTCGAAGAAATCGGCGCTGCGCAGGTGTTCGTCGAACTTGGCGGTGAAGCTGTTCAGGCCGCTCAGCGGCAGCTTCACTTCCACGGTGGACTTGGTCACGTCTTCGGCGTTGTACACCAGGGTGCCTTCAACGTTACCGAAGTGCGCGCTCGGGTTGGAGAAGCCGAAGTGGCTCCACTGGGCCAGCACGTCGGTGTGGCTCGGGTCCAGCTTGTAGGTGCCCGAAGCGATCTGGATGGCTTCGGCAGCCGGGGCAGCGGCCGGGGCGGCAGCGGCGTCAGCCGGGGCGGTGGCAGCAGCAGCCGGGGGCGCGTCGGCGGCCGGCGCAGCGGTTTCTTCAGCCGGCTTGGAGCAGGCGGCGATGGCCAGGGTCAGGGCCAGCGGCAGGAGCAGTTTGCGGGTAACGGTCATGGCAGATCTCTCTCGCATTCGTAGGGAAAAGGAAAAGTGATGCAACAGCCCGTCCGCACGGACGGGCCAGGGTCCGGCGGGAACGCTTATTCGATGCGGGCAGCTTCGTCGAAGGCCAGGCGAGGCAGCCGCGGGAACAGGCCCGAAGAATCACCGTAACCCAGATTGACCAGGAAATTCGACTTGATGGTGGTGCCCTTGAAGAAGGCCTCGTCCACTTTGGCCGGGTCGAAGCCGCTCATCGGGCCGGCGTCCAGGCCCAGCGCGCGTGCGGCCAGGATCAGGTAGGCGCCCTGCAGGCTCCCATTGCGGAACGCGGACTCGCGGCGGCCTTCACGCGGGCCGTCGAACCAGGCCTTGGCGTCGGTGTGCGGGAACAGGTACGGCAGCTTTTCGTGGAAATCTTCGTCGAAACCGATGATGACGGTGACCGGGGCGGCCAGGGTCTTGTCATGGTTGCCTTCGGACAGCGCCGGGCCGAGCTTGGCCTTGGCTTCGGCGGACTTCACGAACACGAAACGCGCCGGGCTCGAGTTGGCGGCCGTGGGGCCCCACTTCACCAGTTCGTACAGGGCCTTGAGCTGGCTGTCTTCCACCGGCTTGTCGAGGAAGGCGTTCTGGGTACGGGCGGTACGGAACAACTGGTCGAGCGCAGCATCGTTGAGCACGTTGGACATGAAGCCTCCGGTGGAACAGGGGTAAAGAGGAATTCCGCTCGCCGTACGCTACCTTGACCGGGCGCTGCGGTTGGCGAAGGCTCGCAGTGTAGAGTGTCGCGACTGTTGCAACACCCAGCCTTACTGAAACGAATTAATGCCACACGTGAAACGATGGAGTCCGCCCTGGACGATCACTGACGGCCGTGCCGGCAATGTGCGGCAGGCGGTGGCGCTGGCCACGGCACTGAAGCTGGGGGCCCACCGGCCGCTGGTGTTGGAACCGCGTGCGCCATGGAAATGGGTGGCACCGGGTTGGTTGCCGGGGATGGCCGGTGGCTATGGCGAGGCATTTGCGACATTGGCTGCGCAACCGCCGGAGCTGGCGGTGGGCTGTGGCCGGCAGGCGGCCGGAGCGCTGCGCGAACTGCGCGGGCGCGGCAGCAAGGTGGTGCAGATCCTGGACCCGCGCCTGGGCACGCGCCATTGGGACCTGCTGGTGGTGCCCGAACACGACCGCCTGCGCGGCAGCAACGTGCTGACGCTGCTGGGCAGCTTGAACCCGGTGGATGACGATTGGCTTTCGCTGGGGCGGGCGGCATTTGCGAGCTTCGGCGAGCTGCAGGGGCCGCGTACCGCGCTGTTGGTGGGTGGGCCGACCCCGCATGCGCCGTGGCATGAGCCGGACATGGTGAAGGTGTTCCAGCAGGTGGCTGCGCAGTTGCGTGCGGAAGGGGGCAGTTTGCTGGCGACTACGTCGCGGCGTACGCCGCCAGCCTTGGTGGGCGCGCTGCGCAGCGCGTTTGCGGATGTGCCCGGCGTGATCTGGGGCGATGGCGGCGACGGGGTGAACCCGTATGCGGGCCTATTGGGCTGGGCGGACCGGGTGGTGGTGTCGCCGGATTCGGTGAACCTGCTTTCGGAAGCGTGCGGTACGAGGCTGCCGGTGGCGGTGGCGCTGGAGAACCAGGCACAGGGGCGGATGGTGACGTTCCAGCAGGCGCTGCATGCGCGCGGACGGTTGCAGCAGCGTTGGTTGGATTGGAGTACCGCTGGGCCGATTGAACCATTGCGCGAAACCGCACGGGTGGCGGCGCAGGTGAAGGCGGCATTGGGTATCCCGGCTTAACGGCGGGCGATGGCTGGGTACCTTCGGTGCCGGGTTGCCGTTATGTTCGGGGTTCACAAGGAAGGAGCGTGCGTATGCGCTGTGCAGTGTTTGTGTTGATGGCCGTGATGTTGGCCGGTTGTTCGAGCATGCCTACCGGGCAGGACGCGGTGTCGTGGAGCTGCCACAAGGAGCTGACCGCGTACCGCAACCAGCCGCCGCGTACGGATCAGCAGAAGAAAGAGGATTGGCCGCCGGTGGATCAGCCGCCGCCGGTGAGTGAGTCGTGTGGGCGGGAGTTGAGCAGGTGAAGTCGGCAAAATGTTGGACGAAGCTATGACGCGTCAGCGGCACGAGCCGCAGGAGAACCACGCAATGGATGTGCCCCGCTCCGCTTCACCCCGCGTGTTCGCCGCGCTGCTGTTCAGCGCGCTGTTGCTGGCCGCCCCCGCCGCGCACGCCCAATCCCAACACGAATGCGTGGAGCGCCACCCTACCCCGGCGACCCTTGCCGCCATGTTCGACGTAGCCCAACGCGCCGACGAAACCCTGGAAGCGCTGGACGACGTAGACGTGGTCATCCTCGCCCGCGGCGGCCAGGACCTCAGCAAGTACGGCCTGCGCCACAGCCATCTGGCCTTCGCGGTGCGGGAGGACGATGGCAGCTGGCGTACCGTGCACCTGCTCAACCACTGCAAGTCGCCGCAGTCCACGCTGTTCCGCGAAGGGCTGAGCAACTTCATCGGTGAAACCGGCACGCATACCGACCTGCGCGTGGGTGTTCCCATCCCGGCGGTGCGCGAGGCCCTGAAGACCATGCTCACCGCGCCGGGTATCCAGGCCAAGGCGCTGCACGAGCCGCGCTACAGCGTGGTGGCCTATCCCTTCAGCGACGAATACCAGAACTCCAACCAGTGGGTGCTCGAAGTGCTGGCGGCCGCGATTGCGCAATCGCGCGACGGCACGCTGCTGGTGCGACGCGCGCAGGTGCAGACATGGTTGAAGGAACAGATGTATGAACCGAGCTCGCTGCACATCGGCGTGGGCAAGCGGCTGGGTGCGAGCTTCTTTGCGGCCAATGCCGCCACCACCGACCATCCTGCAAGTGAGCGGATTTCCGGGAACTATTCAGTGGTGACGGTGGAATCGGTGTTCGACTTCCTGCAGAAGCGTAAGGTGCTGGCGCAGGAATTGAGCGTGGCGCACGTGCCGGTGGCAGGGATGTCGGCACCGAAGCCGCAGTGATTTGTCGCGGTACCGGCACATCGCCGGTGCTGCCTATGTAGAAGGAGTTGGCATGAAGCGTTTTTCGATCCTGGCGATGGCACTGAGCGTGGCCATTGCAGCACCGCCGGCGGGCGCGCAGCACTTCACGCCCAGCCAGGTGGCCAGCAGCTACGCGGCGCTGGGCTCGTATGTGAGCATCGCGGTGATCACCGCGCCGGTGTGGCTGACAGTGGCCGGGTTCAAGGGCTCGGCCAAGAGCTCGGAGCGGCGCAGCGCGGCCAAGCGCGAAGGCGCCGGCAAGGAAGGCAAGGCGGGACCGCTGCCGCCGCTGACCGTGGAGAAGGTGGAGAAGCAGGCCGATGGTGGTTGCAAGGTTTCGCTGAAGAACCCGGAAGCCCCGAACGACCTGGCGGTGGTGCACTGGCCCGCCGGCGGCGAGACGCCCGCACCGACGCCCAATGTCGGCGATGTATTGGCCTTCACCCCCACCGAGACCGGCGCCGGCTGGATGGTGGCCGACGCCCAGGGCACGGCGCTGGCGTTCATGCCGACCACCGATGCGGCGGCGAGCAACCTGAGCGAACGCTGGTGACTGAACGGCTGCGGGGTGGCTGCGGCCGCCCCGAGCCGGGATAATCCGCCGCTTCCCTGTCTACCCCACTGGTTCGCCATGACCGCGCGCCCTGCAATCGTGTTCGCCCCGTTGACCGCCCGCTCGCTGCTGCTGGCGGTGCTGGCCATGGGCGCGGTGGTGCTGGGCTCGAACGTATTGGTGCAGTACCCGATCAACGACTGGCTGACCTGGGGCGCCTTCAGCTACCCGGTGGCGTTCCTGGTAAGCAACCTGATCAACCGCCGGTTTGGTCCGGCGGCAGCGCGGCGGGTGGCGTGGGCGGGGTTTGCGCTGGCGGTGGTGCTGAGTTTCTGGATCGCCACGCCGCGCATTGCGGTGGCGTCGTGCCTGGCGTTCATTGCCGCGCAGCTGCTGGACATCACCGTGTTCGACCGGCTGCGCCGTGGGCATTGGTGGCGCGCGCCGATGGTGGCGACAACGTGCAGTGCGACGTTGGATACGGCCATTTTCTGGAGCATCGCGTTTGCAGGGTCCAGCCTGCCGTGGGTGAGTTGGGCGGCCGGCGATCTGGCGGTGAAGCTGGCGATCGGGGTGTTCCTGTTGGCGCCGTTCCGCGCGTTGTTGTGGAAGATGGCGCCGCGGGTGGCGTGACGGGGCGGCGTATGCCCTATTCGAGGATCCGCCGATTCGGGCAATCGGCGGTAGGGTCGCACCCCGGTCGACCGCACGGGCATTGACCACGTTCGGGGAGGCATCACCTGCGAACGGAGGCGCTGTTCCGATTCTGGGTTCATGCGTTATAGAACCCGGCACCGTTATCGGCGGTCGTTTGGGAACCGACCCTACCAATGCGTGCGTCGGCATGTCATTGCATCGGTTCCGCCCAATGCATGCATCGACATGTCATTGCGTCGGTGCCGTTCCGTGCATACACCGGCGCGTCATTGCGCCGGCGCTGGCCCGAACGGCAATTCCGCTGCTTCGCACGCCGCTGTGATCACCCGCTGCGCTTCTTCCAATGCCGGCGTGGGAACCGCCAACCTCGGGCGTCTATCCAGCGTGCAGGCCAGGCCTACGTCGAGCAACGCGGCATGCGCTTCATGCAACGCTTCGCGCGTTCCGCCGGGCAACCAGGCTATCGCTGCCAGCGCATCGATCAGGCTCGGCGTGTCGCGCGGCTCCAGCACCTGCGGGTCGCTGCCCGCACTGTCGAGCACGCCGGTCTGCAACAGGAATTCGAGGTCGACGATGCCGCCTGCACCCTGCTTCAGATCCCAGCGCGCGGCGTCGCTGCGGTCCAGTTCGGTGCGCATGCGTCCGCGCATCTTCACTACGTCCGCATACAGCACTTCGCGCTCACGCGGGCGGGCCAGGGTGGTGGCACGGATCTGTTCGAAGTCGCTGAGCAGACTGGCGTCGCCGGCGATGCCGCGCGCGCGCACCAAGGCCTGGTGCTCCCAGGTCCAGGCGCGTTCGCGCTGGTATTCGGTGTAGCTGGCCAGCGAGGACACCAGCGAGCCCTTGCCGCCGTCCGGGCGCAGGCGCACGTCGATGTCGTACAGGCGGCCAGCGGCGGTGACCGCCCCAAGCAGTGCCATCACCTTCTGCGCCAAGCGCGCGTACCAACGGCCGGGGTCGAGCGGGCGCGCGCCGTTGCTGCTGTCCTGGTCGGACGGGTGGTCGTGCAGGAACACTAGGTCCAGGTCGGAACCGAAGCCGAGCTCCAGCCCACCCAGGCTGCCGTAGCCGATGATGGCAAACCGCCCGCCCGGTACTTCGCCATGCGCGCGGCGCATGTCGGCGTCGGCCATGGCGAGAGCGGTAACCACCACAGCCTGCGCAAGCTGGGCCAGTTGGCGGGTGCTGTCCACCGCACGCTGGCGGCCGTCCAGCGTGGCCAGGGCCATGCGGAAGCTGAGCGCGAGGCGGGTTTCATTGAGCAAGCGCAGGGCGGCTTCGGGGTCGTCCACCGCCAGTGCGGCATCGCACTCGGCCTGCATGGCCTCGGCGTCGGGCATCGGGCCGGAGACGCGTACGTCCAGCAGTTCGTCCAACAGCAGCGGGTAGGCAGCGATGCGCTCGGCCAGCAGCGCGCTGCGCGCGAGCACGTCGACCAGCCGGGCCAGCGCGCTGGGCTGTTCGTCGAGCAGGGCGAGGTAGCTGGTGCGACGCAGGACCGCCTGCAGCAGGCCGAGCACGCGCTTGAGCGCGGCGTCGGGCTGCGGCGAGCGGGTGGCGGCGTGCAGCAGCGCGGGCAGTACGCGGTCCAGGCGCGCGCGGGCGCTGTCGGAGAGCGACTTCACGCCCAGTGACTGGGCGAAGTCGCGCAGCGACTGGTCGGCGCCACCGGGGTCGTGGAAGCCGGCGTCGGCCAGCACCTCGGCGCTGCCGCCGTCGGGCAGGCCGCGCCAGTAGTTGGCGAGCGCGTCGGGAGCGGCCTGGCCAGCGCGCGGGGCGAGCAGCGCGCCGAATTCGGTGCTGACCCTTTCGCGCTGCACGTCCAGCGCGGCGACCAACGCGTCCCAGTCGGCGTAGCCGAGGCCGCAGGCGATGCGCAGGCGATCGGTGGCGTCGGTGGGCAGTGCGTGGGTCTGGGCGTCGCGCAGCATCTGCAGGCGGTTTTCCAGGCGGCGCAGGAAGCCGTAGGCGTGCAGCAGGTCGTCGCCGTCCTGTGGGGCCATCTGGCCGCAGGCGACCAGCGCCGGGAGTGCATGCAGCAGGCGGCGCTCGCGCAGGCTGGCTTCGCGGCCGCCGCGGATGAGCTGCAGGGCCTGCGCAAGGAATTCAATCTCGCGGATGCCGCCGGGGCCGCGCTTGATGTCGTCGAACATGTCGCGGCGCGAGACTTCGGCGGTGATCGCCGCTTTCATTTCGCGCAGGCCATCGAGCGCGGTGAAGTCGAGGTAGCGGCGGTACACGAACGGGCGCAGGGTCTGCAGCCAGGCTTCGCCGGCGTCGATGTCGCCGGCCACGGCGCGCGCCTTGAGCCAGGCGTAGCGTTCCCAATCGCGGCCTTCGCGCTGGAAGTACTGGTCCATGCCGGCGAAAGAGAGCGCGACGCGGCCGGCGCTGCCGAACGGGCGCAGGCGCAGGTCGACGCGGTGGCTGAAGCCGTCGACGGTGGTTTCGTCGAGCAGGCGGGCCAGGCGCTGGCCGAGGCGGGCGAAGTATTCCTCTGCGGCGAGCGGGCGTGGGCCATCGGATTCGCCGCCCTGCGGGTAGGCATAGACCAGGTCGACGTCGGAGCTGAAGTTGAGTTCGCCGCCGCCGAGCTTGCCGAGGCCGAACACCACCAGTTGCTGGGCGCTGCCGTCAGGCGCGCGGACCACGCCGTGGCGGGTGGCGAATTCCTGCTCGAGCGCGGCCAGGGCCAGGGCGAGGCATTCCTCGGCCAGGCGGGTGGCGCCGGCCAGGGTGGCGGGGACGTCGTCCATCCCTTCGAGGTCGCGCCAGATCAGGCGGGTGGAGCAGGCAGTGCGGTAGCGGCGCAGGCGGACCGGCCAGTCGGCGGGTTGCTGGCGGTCCAGCTCCGGGAGCGGCAGCGGGGGACAGTCGTTCTGGGTCAGATGCGACAGCAGTGCGGGCTGTCGGCACAGGGTGTCGATGGCGAAGTCGCTGGTGATGGCGAGCAGGCGGAGTTGGGCCAGGACAGGTTCCGGCGGCGGCCAGGAACCTGAGTCGTTCAGGCTGAGCGCAAGGCGGGCGAGCGCGCGGTCGACCAGGGGGACAAGGGCGGCGGGGACGGCATCGGCGGGGATCGGCATGGAACGATTATGCGGGACCCGGGACGGGTACGGGCCGGTGTTCCGGGGGACGCGGTCAGCCCCGGGCGCGTGTCGACGCGCCGCACAAACCGGCGCACGGATTCCCGGAGGCGAGGCATTAAAAAGCCCGCTAACAGCGAACTGTCAGCGGGCTCTGCTCCCTCCCCCACGTCGGGATGCAGGGCGATCTTCTAGGCTCCGCGAATAAGTTGCACGCTGCACTGCAAAACAATACTCATGGGTACAGAAGCCCCCATTTACCTGAATAGCACCTCACATGGCGGGCGAACGCCATTCCACCTTGGTCGCAGCCGGGAGGGGGGTGCGATGACGGATAATGAACTTCCCCACGAAATACCTGGTCGTCATGTCCGTTGATCGCATTGCCAACGCGCGTCTGCGCGATCGCGTTGTATCTGCCGAAGCCGCCGCCGCGCTGATCCAGCCGGGTGAAACGGTGGCCATGAGCGGTTTCACCGGCTCGGGCTACCCCAAGGCGGTGCCGGTCGCGCTGGCCCAGCGCATCGAGGCGTTCCACGCCGACAACCTGCCCTTCCAGATCAGCTTGATGACCGGCGCGTCCACCGCCCCGGAACTGGACGGCGCGCTGGCCAAGGCAGATGGCATCGCGATGCGCATGCCGTTCCAGAGCGACCCGGATGCGCGCAACCGCATCAATGCCGGGCTGCTGGATTACATCGACATCCACCTCAGCCACGTGGCCCAGCATGTGTGGTTTGGGTTCTATGGCGAGATCGATACGGCGGTGATCGAGGTTTCGGCGATCCGTGAAGACGGTTCGCTGGTGCCCTCCACGTCGGTGGGCAACAACAAGACCTGGCTGGACCTGGCCAAGAAGGTGATCGTCGAGGTCAACGACTGGCAGCCGGCCGGCGTGGACGGCATGCATGACATCTACTACGGCACCGCCCTGCCGCCGCACCGCAAGCCGATTCCGCTGGTGCACGGCAACGACCGCATTGGTGAGACCGCGCTGCGCTGCGATCCGGACAAGATCGTGGCGGTGGTGCGCACCAATGGTCCGGACCGCAACAGCCCGTTCAGTCCGATCGACAGCACCAGCGAGCAGATTGCCGCGCACCTGATCGACTTCCTGAAACACGAAGTGGCGCGCGGTCGCCTGCCGGCCAACCTGCTGCCGCTGCAGAGCGGCGTGGGCAATATTCCGAACGCGGTGTTGGCGGGGCTGGGCAAGAGCGGGTTCCGCGACCTGAGCGCGTTCACCGAGGTGATCCAGGACGGTATGCTGGACCTGCTGCGCGACGGGGTGCTGAGCTACGCCTCGTGCACCGGGTTTGCGCTGAGCCCGCAGGCCAATGAGACTTTCAAGGAACACATCGATTTCTACCGCGAGCGCATCATCATGCGCACGCAGGAGATCTCCAACCACCCGGAACTGGTGCGCCGCCTGGGCTGCATCGGCATGAACGGGATGATCGAGGTGGACCTGTACGGCAACGTCAATTCCACCCATGTGATGGGCACGCGGATCATGAACGGCATTGGCGGTTCGGGTGATTTCGCGCGCAACGGGTTCCTGTCGGCGTTCCTGAGCCCTTCAACGGCGAAGAACGGCACCATTACGGCGATCGTGCCGATGGTGAGCCATGTGGACCACACCGAGCACGATGTGTCGGTGATCGTGACCGAGCAGGGGTTGGCGGATCTGCGCGGGCTGACGCCGCGCAAGCGCGCGCGGATGGTGATTGATAATTGCGCACACCCGGAATTCCGCGATCAGTTGAACGATTATTTCGAGCGTGCGAGCCGCGATAGTTACGGCAAGCACACGCCGCATCTGTTGCCGGAAGCGTTGTCGTGGCACCAGCGGTGGCTGGATACGGGTTCGATGAAGTTTTGACGTGACGCAATAAAAACGCCGGGATTTCCCGGCGTTTTTTGTTCCGCGTGATCGATCAGCCGATGCGCAGGCTGTCCAGCGATTCCTGCTGCAGGCGTTCGTAGATCACGAACTCATCCTCGACCTTCATTCCCAGCGCCTTTTCGAACGCATCGCGATTGGAATGCGCGGCATAGGCGCGCTGCTCTTTCCCACCCAGGTTCGACTGGAAGATCCCTGCGGCGCTGACCGGCAGGAAATCTTCGTAGACGATGGGATCTGCACTGGCGAGACCGGCGCTGACCAGCGCTTCGGCCGGCAGATCGCCCACGGCGGCACGGTCGGTGCGACCGGCTTCGGTAAGCGCATACCGGTAGTAGCCCAGCCCCTCACGGCGCAGGGTGTCGTGGTCGTCCGGGAAGGCGCTGAATGCTGCTGCGAGGCGCGTGGTGTAGTCGTCACCGGTGCTGCCTGCACCGCCAGCGTCGCGCGCCTGGGCCAGCAGCTGGTCGTACAGCGCGCGACCCTTGGGAGTTAGCGCCAGGCCGCGCTGTTCGATCTCGCCGAAGCGCGCGGTGTGGGTGCCGGCGTCGCCGCCCTCGCCGTCCGGGAAGTTCACGGTTTCCTCGAGCGCCTTGAAGCTGGTCTGGCGCAGCAGGATCGGGCAGCGGCGCGGCGGCGGGCCTTCGACCACGGCCTTGGCGTCGATGCCGCGCGCGAGCATGCCGGCCTGGGCGGCGTCGATGTCCAGCGTGCGCGGGGTGAGATGGTTGATGTGCGGGCCACGGAAGCTGACCACGTCGGCGACCAGCCGGTGCGCGTTGCTCAGCGCGTCGTAGGTGGCCAGCGACACGGTGGCGTCGCTGTGCCAGCGGAAGGTTTCCAGCGCGGCGAGCACGAAGCGGCGGGCGTCGTTCTGGTCGAGACCGCCTTCGCGTTCGGCCTGGTCGATCAGGGCCAGCGCTTCGTCGGTGAAGATGCGGCGGCGCGCGAGGATGCGGGCGGATTCTTCGCGCAGCGCGGCGTCTTCGATCAGTTCCAGGCGCAGCAGCGAGGTGAACACGCGGAACGGGTTGGCGGCCAGGGCAGGCGCGGTGCGCGGGCGGAATGCGGTGGAATGCACCGGCACGCCGGCGACGGAGAGGTCGTAGTAGCCGATCGGGTACATGCCCATCACCGCGAACAGGCGGCCCAGGGTGGCGAGTTCTTCGGCGGTGCCGACGCGGATGGCGCCGTGGCGTTCCTGGGCGAGGCGGGCGCGCTCGTCATTGCGCTCGAGCTGCTCGGCCAGCGCCGGGTTCTCGGTGAGGACGGCGTCGTTGATCTCGGCCACCAGGTCGACGAGGGTGCCGTACAGCGGCACTTCGGTGCGGTACATGGTGGACATGGCCTGGGCGAACAGGCTGCGGATATCGTCGGGTGAAACGAAACGGTCGGCGCTCATTACGTACTCGGCAACGGATCACGGGGGGAACGGCAATCCCGTATTGTCGCGCAGGCCCGGGCGATCGGGCGAGGTGCAGAGCAGCATTGGGAGCCGCCAGGCAGGAGCCGTCCCCGATGATGTTCATGCCATTACCGGGCGTGGGGCGGTTATCGGCGGTCGATTGGGATGCGACCCTACCGGCGTGCGTCATGCCAATTCGATATCCGGGCCCTTACCGCGCGCGCTTGATCTCGGCGTTCGCGGCCGCACGGTCGCGCTGGGCGCGGTCGCCGAGCTGGCCTTTCAGGGTGGCGTCCAGGGTTACCGGGCGGTCCCAGTGGTCGTGGCTGGCGACGATGGCGTGGCGCAGGGTGCGCCAGTGCTGGTTGGTGGGGGTGGTGGGCAGGCTGGCGACGACGTCTGCCCAGCGCTTGGGCTCGCCCTCTTCCGGCACCGCGCGCGACCAGGCTTTTACGCTGTCGCGGCAGGAATGCTCGGTGGCCTTGGCCCAGAAACAGGCGAAGTAGATGTCGCCCGCCTGCCAGTTGTGGGTGTAGAACAGCGCGGCGATGTAGTCGCGCGAGACGCCGGCGTAGCGCGCCACTTCGTCGAGGAAGCTCTCGGGATAGCGCTCGGCGTAGTAGTTGATGTCCTGCAGTTGGGTGTCTACCCACGTATCGCCCGTGTCGACGCGATACGCGGCGGACTCGTCTGCGGTCTGCTGTGCGGCAGCCAGCAACGGCAGCCACAGCAGCAGTGCAACCAGCAGCGGGCGCAGGCGCTTCACCGGCTCAGCCGCCGGCGGCCTTCGCTTCGATGGCGCGCAGGGCCTGCGGCCAGTCGAATGCGGTGGGCGCTTCGACCATGCGCGGCTCGTCGTCGGCCACGCCATGCTGGGTTTCATGCGCCCAGGTCACGGCGTACGGGGTGTGGATGCCCCAGCCGCCAAGGGTGACCACCGGTTCGATGTCCGACCGCAGCGAGTTGCCGACCATGACGAAGCGCTCCATCGGCAGGTCGAACTCTTCCAGCACACGGGCATACGTTTCCGGGTCCTTCTCCGACACGATCTCGATTCGCGGGAACAGGTCGCGCAGGTTGGCGACCTTGATCTTGGCTTCCTGGTGGAACAGGTCGCCCTTGGTGATCAGCACCACCGGGTAATCACGCGCGATTTCGGCCACCGACTCGCGCACGCCGTCGATCAGTTCGACCGGGTGGCGCAGGGTGTCATGGCCGATATCGAGGATCAGCTGCAGGTCGCGTGCGGCGATGTTCTTTTCGGTGATCTCGATGGCCGCTTCCAGCATCGACAGGGTCATGCCCTTGACGCCGTAGCCGAACACGCCGAGGTTGCGCTGCTGCACTTCCAGCAGGTGCCGCGCGGTGGCGGTGTCGTGCACGTCGATGTAGCGCGACAGGATGTCGAGATAATCCTGCTCGGCCTTGCGGTAATAGTCCTCGCTCTTCCACAGCGTGTCGTCACCGTCAAAACCGACCAGACCGATGGCGCCGTTGGGCGTGGGCATGGAGGTCATCATCGGCCAAGGATAGCAAGCGCCGGGGTTGGACCCAATGATGCAATCGGGCAGAAGGAAGGGCGGCCGAAGCCGCCCTCCCGGGGCCATCCACCATTGTCCAGCGGGTTCAGGCCAGTTGCGCGTCAATCCTGCTGATCAGCGGCCCGGAGCGGCGTTGCCACCACCAGCGGCGCCCTGCTGGGCGGCCACGTAGGCCTTGTACTCGTCCGGCGTGAGCTTGCCGTCCTTGTTGGTGTCGGCCTGGTCGAACACCTGGGCAAGGCCGGCATTCACCTGGGCCTCGGTCTTGCTGATGGCGCCGTCACCGTCGGTGTCGACACTGGCCCAGGTCTGGCCACCACCGCCACTGGCCTGCGAGGCCTGTGCGGCCGCGCCGGTCGCCGCGTCAGCCGCGTCGCTTGCCTGGGCCGCCGACTGCTGGGCCTGCGCGGCCTGGGTCTGGGCCTGCGCTGCACTCTGCTGGGCGGTCTGGGCCATCGCCGGAATGGCCAGCACACTGCCTGCGGCGATCATCAGGGCGATCAGGGGCTTGCGGTTGCGAATAGTCATTTGGGTGGTCTCCTTGAGGGATGTTGCGCGGCTGTTGTTTCCGCACGGCCCCACACTGCCACCGCGTTTGTGAATCGATCTTGGGCGCGAATTGGCGTGCGCACGCGGTCTTAACCACACGCGCCCGGAGCTCCATTACCGCTGTGGTTACGCACAGGTGAGTGATTGGTAAGGCGCCCATTCAATCGCGCCCGATTTAACCGGATGCGAACGAAAACTCAGTCGTGGCTGGCGCTTTTTTCGCCTGAGCGCGAACTGAACAGAAGCCAGCCCAGTGCGACACCACCCAGTGCACCGACCACTTCGATCACTACGCGCGAGCCCAGTTCGTTGGGGTCATGGATGGTGGCGAGGTACATGCGCGCGAAGAACGGCGACTCGAGCCGCACGACGCCCATGTAGAACAGCTTCCATGCGTCGATGCCGGCCGAGATCACCACGGCCATGACGCAGGCCCAGCCGATGGCGTAACCCATGGACCAGCCGGCCCAGCGGCACACACGGTGCCACAGCGCGTACACCAGCAGGCCGACCAGCAGGGCGATCAGCCCGGCTTCCAGCGTGCCCAGCAATCCAAAGTGCAGCGGCAGGTTCATCGTGGTCCGTACGTTCGGTGAGCGCGCATTGTAGCGGCGTGGCTCACCGCACCGGGACGTCGAAGGCGGTACGCGGGCTGGGCTCGGGGTTGAGGGTGAAGTGCCACCACTCCTGCGGGTAGTTGGCAAAGCCCCGACGCTGCATGGCCTGCAGCAGGGTCTGCCGGTTCTGGTGCTGGGCGGGGTGACGTCGGGCGCGTCGGTATGCGCGCGCGGGCCGAAGAAGTCGAAGTCGGTGCCCATGTCGACCGGGGTGCAGGGGTCGCTGCGGCAGTCGAGCAGGCCCAGGTCGGCGGTGGCGCCGCGGCTGTGGCCGGAGGTTTCGGCGATGTACTCGCCCAGTAGCGCCGGCTTTTCCAGGCTGGGGTACTGCGTGGACTTGCGCGACTGCTCGAGCGGGTCGCGCGCCCAGTCGACGAAGGCGCGCACGGACTGCGCCGGACGGTAGCAGTCGAACAGCTGCAGGCCGTAGCCGCGTTCGCGCAGGTCGGCTTCCACCTGGGCCAGCGCGGTGGCGGCCGGGCGCAGCAGGAAGCACTTGGGCGCGTCATAGCCAGGCACCGGGCGGCCGGTGAAGTTGTTGGGCGTGGCGTAGCGCATGTCCAGATGGATGTCCGGCGACAGGGTGCGGATGTCGACCAGGCCGGCCTGCTCGGTGGTACGCACCAGTGCGATGGTGACGGGTTGTGCGTGGGCCACTGGGGTTGCCAGCGCCAGCAGCAGGCTAAGGGCAGTCGCCGGTACGGGTGAAGTGCAGGTCCTGGAAGTCATAGCTGAAGTCGATGTCCGGATCGATCGCGCGCAGGGTGAGCGCGGGCGGGCTGCCCGGCTCCACCTGCAGCCAGGGTTCGGCGTCCGCCCCGAGCGTATCCCACTGCACCAGCCAGCGGGTGTCGAGCTGCATCACGGTGCCGCGCAGGGTGGGCGATTTGTCGACGGTGAAGCGGAGGCGGCCGTTTTCCGGGCAGAGGCGGGCCTGGCCGAGCCAGGGGTCGCTGTAGAGGCCGGTGGCCTGTAGAGCCACGCCGTGCGTGGCTGCGGGATGGTCGGCGCCGCGCAGCCACGCTGGGCGTGGCTCTACCGCGGTGCGGGCATCTGTGTTTGGGCGTACATGGCCTGCGTTGCGGCGGCTGGCCTGCTCGGCCTGCAATTGCGCCGCATACCCCGCCACCGTCTGCTTCTGCTCCGGCGCGGTGTACTGCTTCAGCGCCGCCTGCATCAGCACGGTGCGCGCATCTTCGCCTTCGCCGTCGATCAGGATCACCACGCCCACCCTGCGGTCCGGCAACAACGCCAGCGAGGAATAGCTGCCTGACAGCGTGCCGGTATGCGCCACCTTCCACTGACCATCCAGGTCCGACAAACGCCAGCCGTAGCCGTAGGCGGAGAAGTGCGCGTTGTCCCAGGCGCGCTGGCGCTCGCCCAGCGGCATCGGCATGTGCGCGGTCCACAGCGCGCGGCGCTGGGTGTCGCTGAGCCAGCCAGGCACCAACGTGGGATCCAGCAGCACCTGCATCCAGCGGGTCATGTCGCGCAGGCTGCAACGGATGCCACCCGCGGCGAGCGAGGTAAGCTCGGCGGGCGCTTGGCACCCGGCCATGCCCAGCGGTGCGAATACCTCATCGCGGAGCAGCTGGTCGATCGGCTGGCCACCGGCCGCGGCGGCCACTTCGCCGGCCACCACGTACATCAGGTTGTCGTAGGCGTAGCCGCTGCGGAAGCTGGTGACCGGCTTGAGATGGGCCAGGCCGGCGATGATGTCGGCGCGGGTGTACTGGTTCTGCTCGGGCCACAGCATCAGGTCGCCTGCGCCCAGGCCCAGGCCGCTGTTGTGGATGAGCAGGTCACGCACCTGCATGTGTTCGGTGACCCACGGGTCGAACATGCGGAACCGTGGCAGGTGCTTGATGACCGGGTCGTCCCAGGCCAGCACGCCGCGGTCGACCAGCCGCGCGAGCACGGCGGCGGTCATGGCCTTGCTGTTGGAGGCGATCCGGAACTGGGGGTTGGCGTTGATGGGCTCGCCGCGTTCGCCGCGCGTGCCGGTGAACACGACCTCGCCGTTCTCCACGACGGCCATGGCAATGCCAGGGAGACGGTACTGCTCGACGGTGCTGTCGAGCATGGGCGCAAACGTCGACGGCTCAGACGCTGCGGCGGGCAGTGACGCAGCCAGTGCAACGGTCAACAGCAACGGGCGAAGCGCGAGCATGTCCGGTGATTCCAGGGTGGAGAAAATGCCGGGCCGCAGCGTGTCCTGCGGCCCGGCGGTGGTGCAGCGATCAGAAGTTCCAGGTCGCCATCAGCTGGGTGTAGCGCGGGGCCTGCCAGCGCGTCCCGGTGTTGAAGGTGTTCTCGCGGTACTGGCCCGGCTGGGCTTCGTACCGCTGGTGTACGTTGATGACGGTCTGGTTGTTGAACAGATTGAACACCGACAGCCGCACGCTCAGGTCGATGCCCTCCACCGGCAGGCGCCAGGTGACATTCGCGCCCATGGTCCAGGTCCACGGCAGGCGACCGTAGGCGCCGCGCGGGGTGTAGTCGAACTGGCGCTGGTCGTACGGGCCGGAACAGTTGGCCACGCACAGCCAGCCGGTGCCACCGCCGCCGCTTTCGTTGGAGGTGCTGCCGCCGGCCACGGTATCGCCCGGCCACATCACGCCGAAGGCGGTGATCGGGCCCCCGGACTGCACCTGCAGGGTGGTACCGAACGACCACATTTCGTTCAACGCATACGCCGCGCGCAGCTTGAACTGATGGCGGAAGTCATTGAACAGCACGCCATAGCGTTCGTTGTTGGAGGGGTGGTCCCAGTGCTGGACCATGCCGGTGTCGCCATAGCCGGTATCGGAATTGACCGGCCCTTCGAAGTTGCCGTCGCTGCGCGACCACAGGTACGACGCGTTGAACAGCCACTTCTCGTCCCAGCCGCGGTCGAGCTGGAATTCCAGCGCCTTGTAGGTGCGCTTGGGCTTGGAGTAACCGACCACTTCGCCGCTGCCGCCCTTGCGGTAGCCGCTGTTGGCGGTGTCGATGGTGATCCAGCCTTCGGTGGCGCAGCCGATGCTGGAGTCGCCCCAGATGGTCAGGCTTTCGCCCGGGTTGGCGATCGGCCACAGGGTGGTACCGGTCGGGCCGCACGGGGTGTAGTTCAGGCGCAGGTCGTCCAGCGCGCGGTCCATGGTGCGGTAGGTCGCGTTGACGCCCCACGACCAGGCCTGGTTGATCATGCTCTGGAAGCCCAGGATGTATTCGTCCTGGTACACCGCCTTGAGGTCGCGGTCCACGCTCTGGCGCAGGTCGGCGGCACCGGTGTTCATGCGGGTGTCGACCGGGCCGATCTGCTGGCCGATGATCGGCGCCGCGTACGGCGCGCCGGTGACCGGGTTGGCCTGCTGCTGCCAGCCGTCGAGCACGAAGTAGGAGTACTCGTCGGTGAGGCCGCCGGCGAAGTTGACGTTGATGTTGTTGGTCACCGGCAGGTAGTAGCGGCCGGCGTTACCGAACAGCTTGGTGGTGGCGTCGCCCTTCACGTCCCAGGAGAAGCCCACGCGCGGCGCGATGAGGTCGTCCATCTTGATGAAGGCGTCGCCGTCGGCGGTGCGGTTTTCGAAGCGATCCCAGCGCACGCCCAGGTTGAGCATGAGGTTGGGTGTGATGTTCCAGATGTCTTCAAGATAGAAGGCATTCGCTTCGGTTTCGAAGGTACCGCCCGAGACGCGGTTGCGGCCACGCAGCATCTCGGTCACGCCCGGCGGTACGAACGCGTTGGCGCCGTCCCACACTTCGTCGCCCGGGCGGGCCACGTAGGCGGTGTAGCTGAGCTGGCTCGGCCCCGGATAGCGGGTGGACTGCTCGGTGGTCATCAGCTCGCGGTCCACGCCGAAGCGCAGCAGGTGGCGGCCGAGCTGCCATTCGAAGTCCAGGCGGGCCACGTCGCGGGTGTCGTCGCGTTCGGCCACGGCGGCGCCGGTCGGGTGGCAGCCCGGGCGCAGGCCGTTGAGCTTGCCCAGTCGAGAGGCGTAACTGGCGTCGGTGAACACCGGGCTGCAGGCTTCGTCCAGCGAGGAGCTGGTGAAGGCACGCTGGTTGTTCTGGCCGACCATGGCGCGCGCGGTGAAGGTTTCACCGAAGTGGCCGGTATAGGTGGCCGAGTAGTTGCGGCCGCCGCTCTCGGTGACCGAATCGCCGCCCCACTGGCCGATCTCGTTCTCGTCCCAGTCGTAGTTGTAGGAACCGTTGGTGACATCGCCTTCGTCGGAGAACGCGAGCAGCGCGATGCTGTGGTTGTCGGTGATGTTCCAGTCGAGCTTGGCGCCCCAGAAGCCGTTGTCGGCTTCGTTCTTGAACCAGGTAAGGGCGTCGTTGGAGGTGTTGTGGCCGCTGTCGTTGCGATCTTCGTACATCGCGAACAGGAACAGCTTGTCCTGCACGAGGGCGCCGGAGCCCCACACGTTGGTCTTGAAGAACGAGCTGTCGTCACGGCTGGCGTAGGAATGCGGCGTGCCGTCGCGATGGAAGTGGTCGCGCCCGCTGGAGCGCCACGCGCTCGGCTCGGCGGTGATCTCGATACCGCCCTTGAGTTCGTTGCTGCCCGAGCGGGTCACGGCGTTGATCACGCCGCCAGTGGAACGGCCGAACTCCACCGAGTAGCCGCCGGTCTTGACCTGGAACTCGTTGAAGAACGCGAACGGTGCGCTGGAGAAGCCACGCCGGGTGTACATGTCGGTGACGTTGAGACCGTTGATGAACACCGCGTTCTCGGCCACCGAGGAACCCGCGAACGACAGTCCGCCAAAGGTGGAATTGCCGCCGACAACGCCGGGGGCGAGCAGCGCCACCGCGGACAGGTCCTGCGCCACCGGCAGGCGCTCCAGTTCCTGGCGGTTGACGTTGAACGAGGTTTCGGTGGTGGACACGTCCACCCGGTTGACCACGCGTGTGCCGACTACCTGCAGCGCGTCGAGGTTGACCACGCCGCCGCCACTGCCCAGGTTGACCGTGGTGGTGCCGCCGATGGCCACGCTCACCGCAACCGGCTCACCGAGGTTCTGGCCGTCGCGGCTGAGCTGCAACTGGTAGTCGCCCACCGGCAGCTGGCCCAGGCGATAGGTGCCGTCGGCGCTGGCGGTGACCGTGCGGGTCTGCCCGGTACTGGTGCTGACCACGGTGATCTGGTCGCCAGCGCTGGCCCGACCGGCCACGGCACCACTGACGGCCTGTGCGAATGCCACGGTGGGCACCAGGCTGCCCAGACACGCCCCCAACGCGACGCACAGCGCCGCCCGCTTCAAACCGTTCGCTTTCATTCCCTGCTCTCTCCTTCAAGGGTGAAATGGTGATGTTGCTGATTAGTGCGAGGACTTCACCGGCACGACGTGCGACTGGAAGTCGTAATTCCATTGATCGAAGTACAGGTTGCCGCCGGACCATTCGACTTCGCCGCGCTGCGAGTCGACGGTGTCCGAGCGCGGATGTCGTTTGGCCGGTTGCAGCGGTTGCTGGAAATCGTCGTTGAAGGCGATGCGGTAGGCGTCGAGCCCACCGAAATAGAAGTCGCGCAGGGCCGGGTCGGCGCTCTTCAGGCGGCCGGTGGTGACGTCCATCGGCACCCAGCCGTACGGGGCGAGGTACAGCGCGCCCCAGTCGTGCAGGTTGTTGTAGCCCACCTTGTCATCGGAATAGACCATGCCCGACTGCCAGCGCGCGGGAATGCCGTTGAGGCGCAGCAGGGCGATCAACAGCAGCGTCTGCTGGCCGCAGTCGGCGTGGCCGGCATGCAGGGCGTAGTCACTGATGTTGGAGAGGGTGGAGTACTCGCGCGCACCGGCCCAGGGGATCTGGTCGACGGCGTCGAACAGCTTCTGGGCGATGGCATACGGGTTGGTTTCTGTACCGACCACGCGCTGCGAGAACGCGCGCAGGGCCGGCGTGAACACCACGTGCGGTGGCTGCTCAGCCAGGTAGGGCTGCAGTGCCGGATCGTTCGGGGTCGGCAGCACCTTGGCCGGGTCGATGGCGATGTGGCGCGCGTACACGGTGACCGCGTAGCGGATCTCGAAGCGGGTCGGCTTTCCGGCCACGGCCTTCTGCTGCAGGTGCACGGTGCGCTGCTGGGCCGATTCGGGGGCTATCTCCGCGCCCTGTTGCGGGGCGATCCAGGTGATGTCTTCCTGCTGGCCGGCGATGGCGCGCGGGTACGGGATCCACGCCTGCAGCTGTTCGCCGGCGGGTACGACGTCGGGCTTGACCGTGATCGACTGGGTGACTTCGACACGGCGCGGCACCAGGCTGGTCGCGCTGGTTTCCCTGGCTGCGGCGATGATCTCGTAGTGGTGTGGCGCGAGGTTCTCGTACGGGCCGTCGGTGGGCAGCGGCACGTTGGGGGCGCGGCGTGCGCGTGCTTCGGCACTCACCCGGAAAAGATTGGACGGCGCGCGTTTGAAGTAACGGCGCTGGCCGTCGATGTCCAGGTGTTCGATCAGGCCGGCGGCGTCCCAGCGCGCGAATTCGTCATCGCGAAGGTCCGGAATCTGCTTGCGCACCTGGGCCTTCGCCTGTGCCTGGTCCAGGCTGAAATCCAACCGCATGCGGCGCATGCGCTCGCGCTGGAACGCATACGCGGCCCGCTGCTCCGTGCTGAGCGAAGGGTCTGCCAGCCGGTCGGTGATGACCGCCTCGGCCGCGGCGAACTGGCCCTGGTCGATCTGCACGATCAGCGCGTCCTCGGCCAGCACCGGCGTCTGCAACGACGCCAGGCCCAGCAGCAGGCACGCCGTGGCGGCGCGACGGGCGAAGGTCGAGGCAGAACGCGGTTTGCTAACGGGCAGATCCACAGCGACACTTCCCAACGTGCGGGTGGTAATCGCTGTGTAACACGGGCCTGACAGGGGGTCAATAATTTATTCTTGCTTTCGCTGAAAAAAGGAATAAATATTCCTGACGCTTCCGAGGAGGATGACCGCTCCATGATCCAGGCTTCCCCCCGCCGCCCCGCGCGGCTTGCGTGGCCGGCACGCGTAGTGCTGGCGGCGATGCTGGCCCTGCCCGGCACTGCCGCGTGGGCCGAGGCTTCGGTTGCGACCGCCCCGGATTTCGGCGGCGTGGTCGGGCTGCGCGAGGCCTACCTGGACCCTGCGTTCTGGGCCGCGCGGCTGCCCGATGCGGACCGGGTGATCCTGGACCGGGCCGGCATTGAAGCGCAGAACGCGCGCATGCGCGCCAAAGACGGCTCCATTCACGACCTGCGGGCATTGCCCGCGTCGCTGCCGCGCGCGCAGGTGCTGGCCGATATCCAGAAGCTGTCGCGCTGGCCGGAAAAGGCGCTGTTCGGTGTGGACGGGCAGCCGGTTGCCGCGACGGCGCGCAGCAGCATCGAGGCCAACCTGGCACTGGCTGCGATTCCCGCCGCCCGACCGCTGCAGTACGGACTGGTGACCCACCGCGCCGACCTGCGCGCATTCCCGACCGCGCTGCGGGTGTTCACCTCGCAGGACGACACCGACATCGACCGCTTCCAGGAGTCCGCGCTGTTCCCGGGCGATGCGGTGGCGGTGCTGCATGAAAGCGCGGATGGAAAGTGGCTGTTCATCACCAGCGAGCGCTATTCGGCCTGGATCGAGAAACGCTTTGTAGGAATCGGCGATGCGGCCACGGTGCTCGGTTACGGCCAGCACGGCCCGTATCGGGTGGTGACCGGCGCGACCGCGTTCACTGCGTTCACGCCTGAGGAACCGCGCGTGTCGCGGTTGCAGCTGGACATGGGCGTGCGCCTGCCGGTGCTGGCCGACTGGCCCCAGGCGCAGACCGTGAACGGCCAGCAGGCACATGCCGCGCACGTGGTGCAGCTGCCGGTGCGCAATGCCGACGGCTCGCTTGCCTTGGTGCCGGCGCTGCTGCCGCGCTCGCAGGACACCGCCGCCGATTACCTGCCGCTGACCCCGCGCAACCTGCTCAACCAGGCCTTCAAATTCCTGGGCGAGCGCTATGGCTGGGGTCACTCGTATGACACCCGCGACTGCAGCGGCTTCGTTTCGGAGATTTACCGCAGCTTTGGCGTGCTGATGCCGCGCAATACCAGCGCGCAGGCGGTGAGCCCGGCGCTGGACCGCATCGCCTTCACCGCGGCGGACAACAAAGCCAAACGCAACGCCGCCGCGCAGCAGTTGCAGGTGGGCGACCTGGTCTACATCCCGGGCCATGTGATGGTCACCATCGGCCAGCTGGACGGACAGACCTGGATGATCCACGACACCTCCGGTGGCAGCTGGTTCGGGCCGGCCGGCACCCGCGTACAGGCACACCTCAATGGGGTATCGGTGACCCCGCTGCAGCCGATGATGGCCAGCGACACCGTCAGTTACATCGACCGCATCACCAACATCCAGCGCATCCGGCCCCAGACTCCTTGATGAAAATCACCGACATTGAACTTGGCATGCTGCGCGTGCCGCTGAAAACCCCGTTCAAAACCGCATTGCGCACCGTGGATACGGTGGAAGACGTGGTGGTGCTGGTCCGCACCGACAGCGGTCATACCGGTTACGGTGAAGCGCCGGCCACGGCCGTGATCACCGGCGATACCCACGGGTCGATCGTCGAAGCAATCGACCGCTTCATCAAGCCTCGCCTGATCGGTCAGGAAGTGGCGAACCTCAACCGCATCTGCGCGCTGATCCAGTCGTCGATGGAGCGCAATACCAGCGCCAAGGCGGCGGTGGAGATCGCGGTGTACGACCTGTGGGCGCAGCTGCACGGCGCACCGCTGTACCAGATGCTGGGCGGTGGGGACCCGGTGATCACCACCGACATCACCATCAGCGTGGACTACATCGACAAGATGGTGGCCGATTCGCTGTCGGCCATCGACCGGGGTTTCGAGTCGCTGAAGATCAAGGTCGGCAAGGACATCGGGCTGGACATCGAGCGGGTCAAGGCGATCCATGCGGCGGTGCAGGGTCGTGCACTGCTGCGCCTGGACGCCAACCAGGGCTGGACTGCCAAGCAGGCGGTACATGCCATGCGAACGCTGGAAGACGCCGGGGTGGTGCTGGAACTGCTGGAGCAGCCGGTGAAGGCGGCCGACATCAGCGGGCTCAAGTATGTGACCGACCGGGTCAATACGCCGGTGATGGCCGATGAGAGCGTGTTCAACCCGGGCCAGGTGTTCGACCTGATCCAGCAGCGCGCGGCGGACATCATCAACATCAAGCTGATGAAGACCGGTGGGCTCTCCAACGCGATCCGGATTGCCGACATCGCCGCCATCTACGGCGTGCCGTGCATGATCGGCTGCATGATCGAGTCGAGCATCAGCGTGGCGGCAGCGGTGCACCTGGCGGTGGCCAAGAGCGAGATCATCACCAAGGTGGACCTGGACGGGCCGTCACTGGGACAGTTCAATCCGGTCACCGGCGGGGTACATTTCAACGAGTCCGAGATCACCATCAGCGATGCGCCGGGGTTGGGCATCACAGAGGTGCGAGGATTGGAGATGTTGAAACCGCCCACATGGTGAAGCGCGCATGCCGCCCCTGGTGAAAATCCGCTCCGAGCGTGACCACATGTCGGCGATCGAACGCCGCATTGCCGACTTCATCCTCGACAACGCCCACCTGCTGCGCGACTACTCCTCGCAGCAGTTGGCCAGCGCGCTGGGGATCAGCCAGTCCAGCGTGGTCAAGTTCAGCCAGAAGCTGGGCTTCAAGGGCTACCCGGACCTGAAGTATTCCATCGGCCAGGCGGTAGCCCGCGCCGGCAATGAGGGCGGCACCAGCCCCCCAACCGCCGCCCCGGCCAACGATTACGACCAGCTGGCCGAGCGCCTGCGCCTGAGCCGCACGGCGGCCGACGAGGAAACCCGGCTGGCCAATCCGCAGGCCGACGTGGAGGCGATCGTGCGGCTGATCGACGACGCGCCCAAGTTGTTCGTGTACGGGCTGGGCGACGACGGGCTGTACGCGCGTGAATTCGCGATGCGCCTCTCGCTGCTGGGCATGCTCACCGTGCACCACGCCGACCCGATCCTGATGATGGCCAACCTCTCGGCCGCGCGCCCCGGGGATGTGCTGCTGGTGTTCTCCGAATTCGGCAAGCTGCCGCAGCTGTTCCAGCTGTCGCGCCAGTTCCAGGACATGGGCGGCAAAGTGGTGTCGATCACCCGGCACAGTGCCAACCCGTTGCGCGCGCATGCCGACGGCGCGCTGGTGGTGTGCGCGCACGATCCGGCGCCGCACGTGGCGCAACTGTTGTACCGTTCTGCCTTGCAGTCGCTGCTGGACTTCGTGTTCGTGCTGCTCTGCCACGCCAACCCGGACCGCCACCGCCAGCTCGGGGTGAACCTGGAACGGATCGAACACCTGATCGATACCTGATTGCCGGAGCCTGCCCGATGCTGTCGTTGCTGCGTACCGCTGTTGCCGCCGTGCTGGTTGCCAGTGCCCTGCCCGTTGCCGCGCTGACCCCGGCGGTGGCGCCGCTGCAGGACCACCGGCAGATGATCGTGGTCACCACCGATGGGTGGGACGCCACCCAGGGCCGGCTGCAGGCGTATGCGCGCACGGCGAAGGGCTGGCAGGCGCAGGGTGAGGCGTTTGCTGTGGCGGTGGGCCGCACGGGCAGCGCATGGGGCGTTGGCCTGGTGCCGGCGGCCAACGGCGACGGACCGCAGCAGCCCGGCGAACCGGTCAAGCAGGAAGGCGACGGGCGCAGCCCGGCCGGCATCTTCACCATCGGCACCGCGTTCGGCTACGCCGACAAGGCCACCACGTCCCTGCCCTACCAGCCGATGCTGGACAGCAGCTACTGCATGGACGTGCCGGATTCGAAGTACTACAACCGTATCGTGGATGCGGACGTGGTGGGTGCCGAGGCGGTGGAAGGCTCCACCGAGCCGATGCGACTGGACCTGCACAACAAGGGCGACGTGCGGTATCGCCAGGGCTTCGTGATCGAACACAACCCCGCTGCCGAACCGCGCCGGGGCAGCTGCATCTTCGCGCATCTGTGGCGCACGCCCGGTGAGGCCACGGCCGGTTGCACCGCGATGCAGCCCGAGCACATGGCGGCGCTGCTGAAATGGCTGGACCCGGCGCAGAAGCCGGTGTTCGTGCTGCTGCCGCGCGCGCAGTACCAGCGCCTGCAACAGGACTGGCAGTTGCCGGTGCTCGCCGGGGCCGCTGAATGAGCGCCACGCCCGAACCGCAACTGGAACGCGCGGTCAGCCGCTGGCAGATCGTGGGGCTGTCGATCAACGATGTGGTCGGCAGTGGCATCTACCTGCTGCCGGCAGCCACGGTGCTCCTGCTGGGCCCATTCAGCCTGTGGGGCGTGGTCGCGGCGGGCATCGTCGTGGCGCTGCTGGTGCTGTGCTACGCGCAGGCGGCCAGTTACTTCGACGAGCCGGGTGGCAGTTACCTGTATGCACGCGAGGCGTTCGGTCGCTTTGCCGGGTTCGAGATCGGCTGGATGATCTGGTTGACCCGGATCAGCTCCGCGGCGGCGCTGAGCAATGCACTGGCCGATGCGGTGGCGCGGTTCTGGCCGTGGGCCGGGCATGACCTCGGACGGGTGCTGGTGATCGTGGCGTCGCTGGGCTTCCTGACCGCGGTGAACGTGGCCGGGGTACGTTCGGCGGCGCGGACCGGGATCGTGCTGGTGATCGGCAAGATGCTGCCGCTGCTGCTGTTCGTGGCGATCGGTGCGTTCTACGTGGACACCGACCTGGCGTTCTCCGGCACCCGCCCGGATCCGCATGACCTGCAGCGCATGGGCGAGGCGGCGTTGCTGTTGCTGTATGCCTATGCGGGGTTCGAGAACATTCCGGCTGCGGCGGGCGAGTACCGCAACCCGCGCCGGGATATTCCGTTCGCGTTGATCACGATGATCATCACGGTCACGGTGATCTACGGCGCAGTGCAGTTCATCGCGCAGGGCACGCTGCCGGGACTGGCTGATTCGGCCACGCCGTTGGCCGATGCGGCGGCGGGGTTCGGCGGTGAGGCGCTGGCGTTGATCCTGACCGTGGGTGCGACGATCTCGATCCTGGGCACCAACAGCAACACGATGATGATGGGGCCGCGCTTCCTGTTCGCGCTGGCCCGCGACGGGTATGGGCCGAAGCTGCTGGCGCAGGTGCACCCGCGCTTCCGCACGCCGGCGGCGGCGATCGTCACCCAGGGGTTGATCGCACTGGTGCTGGCGTTGTCGGGTTCGTTCGTGCAGCTGGCGTTGTTGTCAATGACCACGCGGTTGTTCGCGTATATCGGTACGGCGGCGGCGGTGATCGTACTGGCGCGGCGGTTTCGCGATCGCCCCGGTGCGTTGAAGTTGCCCGGTGGTCCGTTGATTCCGATCCTGGCGCTGGTGCTGTGCCTGGCGTTGTTCGCGAGCGCGAGCTGGCAGAACATCGCGGCTGCGTTGATCGCGTTTGCGGTGGGGGCGGTCATCTATCTGCTGCCCCGAAAAAACACCGGTTGACCGGTAGTGCCACGCCCTGCGTGGCAACCTTGACCCATCATTCACCCCACGCGCCCACGGCGTTAACCGCGTTCTGGCTACGGTAGAGCCTCACCCCACCGGAGCCAGACATGAGCCCTGATTACCAGATTCCCGGCCGGGTGCCGGAAGATGGCGTGCCGCGCGAAGCCGTATCCGACTATTGGCGTGAACGCTTCAGCGCCGAGCCGTACTACGACAGCGACCAGCGCTTTGAAGACTACGAGCCGGCCTATTACCTGGGCCACAGCTTCCGTCACACGCGCACCCGCGCCGATGAAGTGATTGAAGCCTATGAGCAGGTGGAAGCTGAACTGGAATCGCGCTGGGCGCGTGAACAGGCCACCAGCAAACTCACTTGGAACCAGGCCCGCAATGCAGTGCGCCGGGGCTGGGACGAGTCCACCGCCCTGCACCAGGCCCACCTGGACAAGGGTGTGCCGCGCGGCACCTGAGTACCGCGCGACGTCACTGCCGCTTATTCCGCGCGCGGAATCGGCGGAATGTCGCTATCACCCGCGGCCATCAGGTCGCGGGTGTTTTTCTGTACGGCAACCGCGCCAAACAGGCTCAGCGCGAACGCCATGCCGTAGAAGCCTTTCTCGCTGAGCAGCAGGGTGGCATTCCACAGCCCGACCAGCAGCAACAACAGCGATACCAACACCGCGAACCAGCACAGCGCGTAATACAGGCCACTGACCGGGATGCCTTCTACGCGGTCGCGCACGCTCTTCTGCAGCGAGACGGCGGCGAACAGGCCAAACAGCAGCAGGGTCAGGTAGTAGCCCTTTTCATTCAGCGCCATCTCGGCGTTGAACAGGCCGACCAGATAGGCCACCGCGCCCAGCAGCAGGGCGGTCCACGAGGCGGCGATGAAGGCCGGAGACGGCTTGGTGACCTGGGATTTCATTGTTCAAACTCCGTTTTGAAGGCGGTGTGCCACGCCAGCCGTCCCCCGGACAGCCGGGGCCTACGGTAGCCGATTCAGGGTCACCCGCCTATGGGGTGACGTCTGGTCCACGCCCTGTTGATGGCCATGCTGTACAACACGGGTTGGCCATTCGCGTCCCCACCCTGGAGATTTCCCATGACCCGCCGCCTGCTGCTCAGCGTTGCCCTTGCCGTCACCCCCGCCCTGTTCACCACCGCCTGCGTTGCCGCCGACAAGGCTGGCGCCGCTGCCGCGCCCCAGCTGGAAAAGGCGCAGTGGCCGTTCACCGCCACCGAAGTCGCACGATTCGACCAGCCCTGGGCCATGAGCTTCCTGCCGGACGGCAGCCTGCTGGTGACCGAGAAGGAAGGCAGGCTCAAGCACTTCAATGTGCAGACGAAGAAGAGCGCAGAGATCACCGGCGTGCCCAAGGTGGCCTACGGCGGCCAGGGCGGTTTCGGCGATATCCTGCCGCACCCGCAGTTCGCGAAGAACCAGTTCGTCTACCTGAGCTACGCCGAGGAAGGCGAGAAGGACACGCGCGGCGCCGCAGTGGCGCGTGCGAAGCTGGTGCTGGCCGCCGATGGCAGCGGCACGCTGGAAGACCTGAAGGTGATCTGGCGCCAGACGCCGAAGGTGGAAGGCAAGGGCCACTACGGCCACCGCCTGGCCTTCGGACCGGACGGGAAGCTGTGGATCACCTCCAGCGAGCGGCAGAAGTTCGATCCGGCGCAGGACATGAGCGGCAACCTGGGCAAGATCATCCGTCTCAACGACGACGGCAGCGTGCCGGCCGACAATCCGTTCGCGTCGCAGGGTGGCGTGGCGGCGCAGGTGTGGTCGCTGGGCCACCGCAATGCGCTGGGTATTGCCTTCGATGCACGCGGCAAGCTGTGGGTGCACGAGATGGGCCCGGCCGGTGGCGATGAGCTGAACCTGATCACGCGCGGTGCCAACTACGGCTACCCGATCGTGTCCAACGGCAATCACTACGATGGCCGGGAGATTCCCGACCATGACACCCGCCCGGAATTTGCCGCGCCGAAGGTGACCTGGACCCCGGTGATTTCGCCGGCCGGTTTCATCATCTACAGCGGCAAGCTGTTCCCGCAGTGGACCGGCAGTGGTTTCATCGGCGGGCTGTCGTCGACCTCGCTGGTGCGGGTGGCCTTCGACGGCGACAACGCGCGTGAAGCCGAGCGCTTCCTGATGGGCGAACGCATCCGCGAAGTGGAACAGGGCCCGGACGGCGCGATCTGGCTGCTGGAAGATGGCAGCAATGCGAAGCTGTTGAAGCTGACCCCTAAGGGTTGAGGGACCGGTGGAGCCGGGCAGAGCCCGGCTCTACGCATAATGCAAACCCTACCGGCGCACCGGTAGGGTCGGTTCCCAAACGACCGCCGGTAACGGTGCAACGTTCGGGAACGCAGGACTCTGAGCGAAGCAACAGCCGTCCCCGCCGGTATTCATGCCCCAACCGAACGCGGACGATTCCACGGCGGTCGATCGGGATGCGACCCTACCGGCGCGCACCCAGCGAGCCCCGCGCCGGGTCACGCCCCGGCTCACTCGCCGATATTGTTGACCTTTACCTCGGCCTTGCTGCAGTCATTCTCCGGGCACACCCCATTGATCCACACCTCGCCCTGGCCGAGCATCACGCCCTGCCAGTTGACGAACAGCTGATCGAATTTTTGTTTGCCAATCAGCTTGGCCAGCGACGGGGTCACGATCTTGTCGTAGTCGCGCTGGAAGGCTGCCGCGTCCGCCACCTTCTGCGTCTTGCCGGCGATGCTGACCCGTACCGGGTAACGCATCAGTGCCGCCACGGCGGCACGATCATTCGCGGCAATTCCGCGCTGCAGATCGTTGAACACGCTTTCGTACTTGTCGGCATCGCCAAGCAGGCTGTTGATGCGCTCGCGTGCGCCACCTTCGGCCGGTGCGGCCTGCGCAGGCGTGGCGGCGGAATCGGTGCCGGGAACGGCCGGGGCTGTGTCAGGCGTGGGCGCGGTGCTGGGCTCCACCGCATCCGGCGAGAGGCCTGCCTGCGGTGCGTCTTCAGCAGCAGCAGGTGCGGTGGCCGGCGGTGAAGTCGACGGCGCGGCCGTCTCGTCTGCCGGCGGGGTCGGCTGGCTGCAGGCAGCCAGCAGCATCGTGGGAAGCAGGATCTGGATCAGGCGCATGCGCGGCTCCATGAAGTGCGAACGCGCAGGGTAGCCGGGGCGGCGTGGTTGGGTGATGACGGTTTGCGCGCGATGCCAGGATGGCGGCCGGGCAGAGCCCGGCGCTACCTTATTCCGCCAGCAGTTCGAACACCACCGGTTCGCCAGCTGCCGACGAGGCACACACCCACAGGTCGAACTGGCCCGGCTCGGCACGGAACACGCCGTCGCGACCGGTGAAGCCCAGGGCGTGGCGGTCCAGGGTGAAACGCACTTCGGTGCTTTCGCCCGGCTGCAGCGCCACCTTGCGGAAGTCCTTCAGCTCTCGCACCGGCCGCACGCGGCTGGCGACGCGGTCATGGATGTACAACTGCACCACTTCTTCGCCCGCCACTGCGCCGGTGTTGGTCAGGGTGGTGGTGATCTCCAGCGTGTCGTCCCAACCCAGCTTGGCGTTGCCCAGCTGCGGCACGCCGTAGCTGAAGGTGGTGTAGCCCAGGCCATGGCCGAACGGGTACAACGGCGCGTTCGGAATCTCGCGCCAGCGTGCCTTGAATTCGGACATGGTCGGCAGCTCGGGGCGGCCGGTACGCGGGTGGTTGTAGAAGAACGGCTGCTGGCCCGATACCTGCGGGAAACTCACCGGCAAACGGCCGGACGGGTTGTAATCGCCGAACAGCACGTCGGCCACGGCCGGGCCGGTCTGGGTGCCCAGGTACCAGGTGATGGCCACGGCCTGCGCATTGCGCACCGCGCCCTGCAGGGCCAGCGCGCGACCATTGCGCAGCAGCACCACCAGCGGCTTGCCGGTCATTGCCACGGCTTCAGCCAACGCCTGCTGCGCGGCCGGCAAGGTGATTTCAACGCGCGACTGCGCTTCGCCGCTGTACCGCTGCGGCTCGCCCAGCGCCAGCACCACCACATCGGCGCGCAGCGCGGCAGCTACAGCCTGCTCGATGCCATCCTGCATCGCCGCTTCCAGTTCGCAGCCGGGCACGATTTCCAGCAGGCTATCGTCGCTGATCGCGGCGCGCACGCCGGCCTCCAGGGTGACGTAGCGCGACTTGTCGCCGAACAGCGTCCAGCAGCCTTCGATGTTCTCGCGGTCCTGCACGAACGGACCGATCAGCGCGATCTTCTGCCCTTCCTTGCGCAGCGGCAGCACGCTGCCTTCGTTCTTCAGCAGCACGATCGAACGGCGCGCGGCGTCGCGCGACAGTTCGTCGTGTGCGGCGAGATAGGAGGTGTCCGCTTCGCGTTCGAGGTCCAGCGAACGGTACGGGTCGTCGAACAGGCCGATCGCTTCCTTCAGGTTGAGGATGCGGCGTACCGATTCGTCCAGCGTGGCCATCGGCACGTCGCCGCTTTCGATCAGCTCCGGCAGGTGCACGGCGTAGAAGCCGCTCTGCATGCTCAGGTCCAGGCCGGCGGTGAAGGCCTTGGCGGTGGCGTCGCGGTCGTCGGCCGCATAGCCGTGCGCGACCAGTTCCATGTCGGCGGTGTAGTCGGAAATCACCACGCCCGGGAACTTCCATTCGCCGCGCAGGATGTCGGTCAGCAGTTCGGCGTTGGCACTGGCCGGCACGCCGTTGATGTCGTTGAACGAGGACATCACGGTGATCGCGCCGGCATCGAAAGCGGCCTTGAACGGCGGCAGATGCACGTCGCGCAGGGTCTGCGGCGAGATGTCCACCATGTTGTATTCCATGCCGGCCATCACCGCGCCATAGGCGGCGAAGTGCTTCGGCGTGGCCAGCAGCGAATCGGCGGCGCGCAGGTTGCTGCCCTGGAAGCCGCGCACGCGGGCGGCGGCGAACGCACAGCCCAGCACCACGTCCTCACCGGCACCTTCGGCGCCACGGCCCCAGCGCTGGTCGCGGGCGATGTCCACGGCCGGGGCATAGGTCCAGTGCAGGCCGGCAGCGGTGGCTTCGATGGCGGTGGCGCGCGCGGTGCGCTCGGCCAGGTCCGGTTCGAAGCTGGCGGCCTCGCCCAGCGGGATCGGGAACACGGTACGCATGCCGTGGATGACGTCGGCAGCCAGGATCACCGGGATGCCCAGGCGGCTCTCCTCGGTGGCGACCTGCTGGATGCGGCGGCCCAGTTCGGCGCCCACGCCGTTGAACAGGGAACCGACCTTGCCCTCGCGCACCTGCTGCAGCACCTGGTCGGCATTGCGCACGTTGGCTTCCGGGTTCACGTCCGGGGCGAACGGGCGGACCATGTCCGCGAAGACACCCAGCTGGCCGACCTTTTCCTCGACGGTCATCTGGGCAATGAGGGATTCGATGCGATCGGAGGCCACCGGCAGTCCTTGATGAAAACGTTTACAAGCCCGGCATTCTAGCGATCCCGAGCCGTTTGGCGAGAGGTTTCTTCATTCAGTTTCAGCCACCAGCGGGGACCGTATGGCCCCGCCGGGGGCACCGCAGCTTACTCCGAGCCGGCCAACTGGCGCTGCCCGGCCATCAACATGGCGTCGCTGGAGGCCTGGAACACCCGCAGGCCAAACGCCGGCAGGATCGCCAACAGGTGGTCGAAGATGTCCGACTGCACCGCCTCGTACTCGCCCCAGGCAGTGCTGCGGGTGAAGCAGTACAGCTCCAGCGGCAGGCCTTCGGTGGTCGGCTGCAGCTGACGTACCAGCAGGGTCATATCGGTATGGATGCCCGGGTGGCTGCGCAGGTAGCGCTCCACATAGGCCCGGAAGGTACCCAGGTTGGTCACGCGGCGGCTGTTGACCTCGGCCACGCCCTGCTCGCGCAGGCGCCCGTTCCACTGGCCCAGCTCCTGCTCCTTGGCCTGCAGGTAGTCGCGCAGCAGCGCGAACTGGCCGAGGAAGGCCAGGTCGCCCTCGTCCAGGAAACCGACGCTGTGCTGGTCCAGGTACAGCGCGCGCTTGATGCGGCGGCCACCGGCCTCCTGCATGCCGCGCCAGTTCTTGAACGACTCGGTCACCAGCTTCTTGGTCGGGATGGTGGTGATGGTCTTGTCGAAGTTCTGCACGGTGATGGTGTGCAGGGCGATGTCGATCACATCACCATCGGCGTTCTGGCTGGGCATCTCGATCCAGTCACCGATGCGCACGCGGCCGTCGCCACTGATCTGCACGCTGGCCACCAGCGACAGGATGGTGTCCTGGAAGATCAGCATGAACACGGCGGTGGCAGCGCCCAGTCCGGTCACCAGCGGGCCAAGCTTCACGCCCAGCAGGGTGGCGACGATGGACAGGCCGGCGATGACGAAGACCACGATCTTCACCACCTGCAGGTAGCCCTTTATGGGCTTGCTGCGGGAGTCCGGCCGCCGTTCGTACAGTTCGTTGGCCGCATCCAGCGCGTGTGAAATGGCCAGCGCCACGGTCAGGATCGCCCAGGCCTGGCAGGCGCCGATCACGAACTCCACCAACTGCGGTGGCAGGTCGGGAACGATGCGGATGCCGGCGGCGATGACCAGGCTGGGCACCAGGTTCGCCAACCGCGAGATCACCCGCAGGTTGCTGCCGCCTTCATTACCAGCGCCATTGCCGGGCAGGCGCCGTACCAGCCGGCGCAGGCCGCGCAGCAGGATCCGCTTGGTCACGAAGTTGGCCAGCCAGGCGGCCAGCGCCAATGCGCACAGCACCAGGGTGGTGTAGGCCCAGGGGTACGGTTCAAGGGTCTGCTGCACCCCTTCCAGCCACTGCGTTGTGGCAATCACAGCTTCCTGCATCATGAATCCGCAGTTCGTTCGATGATCACGCCCACCGCCTTGGCCCCGCGCACCGCGCCGGGCTTGCTCAGCTTCAGGCGCAGCCACTGCACGTTGAATTCGCGCAGCACGATCTCGGCGATGCGCTCGGCCAGGGTTTCGACCAGGCCGAAATCGGACTCGCGCACGAACTGCTCGATCCGCTTGCTCACGGCCTTGTAGTTCAGGGTGTCGGCGATGTCGTCGGTGGCCGCGGGTTTGCGGTTGTCGAAGCCCATTTCCAGATCGAAACGCAGGGTCTGGCGGATCCGCCGTTCCCAGTCGTAGATCCCGATCAGGGCGTCGATTTCGAGCCCTTCAATGAATACCTTGTCCATAGGAGTGCCACATGAAAGATGGCGTCCATGGTAACGGGGTGGTGCGGAATGTGCCCGGAACATGCCGAGCGGCATGTGGGATGGAGCCGCATCGAAGCGATGGGGGCAGAGGAACCTGCTGCTATCGCCGCTTCAGCGAGTTGAAGGCAACACGACCCGCCTGGTTGATCTGTTCCGACGTCAGCTGGAGCGGAATGACGCTGCCTGTTGTGTTGCCGAAGAAGCTTCCCGTTGCGCGGGCCCCGCACATGAGACGCGCGTTGGCGTTCCTCACAGCGCCAACGGTGACGATTTTCTTGAGATCGATTTTGAACATGGTCACTCCTCGTTCCCTACACCGCCGGCAGCGTCGCCATGTCCCAGCGCGGGGTGACCTGCACCTGCGGCGGGTTGTGCTGGCCGGCTTCCAGGCGCAGCGCGCCGGCAAAGGCGATCATGGCGCCGTTGTCGGTGCACAGCGAGGGGCGCGGGAAGCAGGCGCGGCCGCCACGACGTTCGGCCATCTGCTGCAGCTTGGCGCGCAGGCGCTTGTTGGCGCCGACGCCACCGGCCACGACGATCACGTCGGTACCGGCCGCATCCAGCGCGCGGTCGCACTTGATCGCCAGGGTTTCGACCACGGCGTCTTCAAAGCCGCGTGCGATGTCGGCGCGGGTCTGCTCGCTCTGGTCGCTGTCGCGCCAGGCCAGCAGGACCTGGGTCTTCAGGCCGGAGAAGCTGAAGTCCAGCCCCGGCCGGTCGGTCATCGGGCGGGTGAACTTGAACCTGCCGGGCGTGCCGCGTTCAGCCAGCGCCGCCAGCTGCGGGCCACCCGGATACGGCAGGCCCATCAGCTTGGCAGTCTTATCGAACGCCTCGCCCGCCGCGTCGTCCAGGGTCTCGCCGAGCAGGCGGTACTGGCCGATGCGGTCCACCGCCACCAGCTGGGTATGCCCGCCGGAGACCAGCAGGGCCACGAACGGGGCCTGCGGCGGATCGTCTTCCATCAACGGGGCCAGCAGGTGACCTTCCATATGGTGGACACCCACCGCCGGTACCTCCAGCGCCCAGGCCAGCGAGCGGGCCACGCCCGCCCCCACCAACAGGGCGCCGACCAGCCCGGGGCCGGCCGTATAGGCCACTCCGTCGATGTCGTTCACGCCCAGCCCCGCCTCGGCAAGGGTCTGTCGGATCAGCGGCAGCAGCTTGCGCACGTGGTCGCGGCTGGCCAGTTCAGGCACCACCCCGCCGTATTCGGCGTGCAGGGCGATCTGGCTGTAGACGGCATGGGCGCGCAGGGCGTCCGGGCCGGTCAGGGAGGTGTCGTACACCGCCACGCCGGTCTCATCGCAGGAAGATTCGATACCAAGGACTCGCATGCCTGCTATTATGGACCTCTTGAGGCCTTGGCAGACGTACCGCCAGCGCGCCCTTCACTACCCAAGGCCAGGAAGTTTGCCGGGGTGGGTTGCAAGTTCTTTTCTCGCCGCTATAATGTGCGGCTCTCACCGGGCGTGACCCGGTTCTACTGTGTCCCGGAGATTCCATGCCCAGCGTTAAAGTCCGCGAGAACGAGCCCTTCGAGTTTGCGCTCCGTCGCTTCAAGCGCACCTGCGAAAAGGCCGGCGTGCTGGCCGAAACCCGCAAGCGCGAGTTCTACGAAAAGCCGACCCAGGAGCGCAAGCGCAAGGCCGCCGCTGCTGTGAAGCGTCAGCTGCGCCGCTCGTCGCGCGACGTCACCAAGCGTCAGCGCCTGTACTGATCGGACGCAACTTCGATGCGGCAGGCTTGACCTGTCGCGGCGGAGCCGAAGCCGGAACGCGCAAGCGTTACCGGCTTTTTGCGTTTCCCCCTTTCAACGAACGAGGTGTTCCATGAGCATGAAGCAGCAGCTCACCGACGACATGAAGGCCGCCATGAAGGCGGGCGAGAAGCACAAGCTGGCCGTGATCCGCCTGATCAACGCTGAAATCCAGCGTCGCGAAGTGGATGAGCGCATCACCCTGGACGACGCCGCCGTGATCGCCGTGCTGGACAAGATGGTCAAGCAGCGCAAGGACTCGATCACCCAGTACGACGCGGCCAACCGTGACGACCTGGCGCAGATCGAGCGCGACGAACTGGCGGTGATCGACACCTACCTGCCGGCCAAGATGGGCGAAGCCGAGATCCAGGCCGCCATCCAGGAAGCGGTAGCCGAGACCGGCGCCAGCGGCCCGGCCGACATGGGCAAGCTCATGGGCGCGCTGAAGCCGAAGTTGGCCGGCAAGGCCGACATGGGCCTGGTGTCGCAGCTGGTCAAGAAGCACTTCGCCGGTTGAGTACGACGGGGGGCACGACCCACGGTCGTGTCCTGCCCGGTAGGCGCCGACCGTGGGTCGGCGCGCGTTTCACCCGGTCTTCGAACCAAGCCTGCTAGAAATCCAGGCATGTCTTCACTGCCGCCCTCCCCTGCGCCCGAGCCCGCGCACGACCGCTCCAGTGTTCCGCCCCGCCTGCGCAAGTACGTGGACCGGCTTGAACGCAGTTTTCCAGTGGCGGTGGGCAAGCGCTTCGTCGATATCGACGTACTCACCCAGGCCGCCTCGGTCTCCTTCTACGCCCTGCTCTCGATGGCGCCGCTGCTGGTGCTGCTGCTGTGGCTGACCGCTTCGCTGTACCCGCCCGCGCAACAGGCGCTGATCGGCCAGATCAACGACGTGGCCGGCAGCAGTGCGGCGACGGTGGCCGACACCGTGCTCAAGAACGCCGACAACCAGCCCTCGATGGGCTCGCTGGCTGGGATGTGGAGCACGCTGCTGCTGTTCATCGGTGCCACGGCGGTGTTCGCCCAGCTGCAGAACGCGCTCAACCTGATCTTCAACACCAGCGGCGAGCGCCTGGACGGGATCGTGGCGTGGCTGCGCAAGCGCGTGTTTTCCTTCGGTGTGGTGCTGGCACTGGGCTTCCTGCTGATCCTGTCGATGACCGCCACCACCATGCTGCAGGTGGCATTCGCCCAGCTGCCCTCGGTGCTGCCGGCGGTGGGCTACCTGACCAGCCTGGTGCTGTACACGGTGGGCTTCGCGTTTCTGTACCACTACCTGCCCGACCGGCGCGTGGCCTGGCGCCAGGCATTCATCGGCGGCGCCATCACCTCGGCGCTGTTCGCACTGGGCCGTTATGCGATCGGGCTGTACATCGCCACGGTGGCGCCGGGCAGCGCCTACGGGTCGATGGGCGCGCTGGTGATCTCGCTGGTGTGGATCTACTACGCCACGGTGGTGTTCTTCGTGGGCGCGCTGATGACGGCGGTGATCGACGAACGCCTGCGGGCGCGTTTCCACCTGGCAGAAGCCGGCATCGAACCGCCGAAACCGGGCGAAACCAGCGCCAGCTAGTAGACTAGCGGGGTCCCCCGCTACCGTGCGTGGCCGTTACTGGCCGTGCCTCCAGCCTGCTGCCCATGGCCCGTATCCCAGACGCTTTCATCGACGACCTGCTGGCCCGCTCCGACATTGTCGAAGTAGTGGGCAGCCGCGTGCCGTTGAAGCGCCAGGGCAAAGAGTATTCGGCGCGCTGCCCGTTCCATGACGAACGCTCGGCGTCGTTCACGGTGTCCCCGACCAAGCAGTTCTACCACTGCTTCGGCTGTGGCGCGCACGGGACGGCGATCAGCTTCCTGATGAACTACGACCGCCTCGAGTTCCTCGACGCGGTCGATGAGCTGGCCAAGCGCGTTGGCATGGAAGTGCCGCGCGAAACCCAGCAGCGCACCCAGCAACAGCAGGACGATGGCCGCGAACTGTACGCGGCGCTGGATGCGGCCACGCGCTTCTTCCAGAAGTCGCTGGAGGGCAGCGACAAGGCGCGCGCCTACCTGGACCAGCGTGGCGTGGACGAGGAGAACCGCACGCGTTTTGCGATCGGCTATGCGCCGGATGGCTACAGCGCGCTGAAGGATGCATTGGGCAAGGACGAGCGGCGCATGAAGCTGCTCGATCGCGCCGGCCTGTTTTCCAAGAACGACCGCGGCCACGTCTACGACAAATTCCGCGACCGGGTGATGTTCCCGATCTTCGACCGGCGCGGGCGCGTGATCGCCTACGGCGGCCGGGTCATGGAAAAGGACGACGGCCCGAAGTATCTGAATTCGCCGGAAACCGCGCTGTTCCACAAGGGCCGCGAGCTGTACGGCCTGTGGCAGGTACGCCAGGCCAACCAGAAGATCGAGCGGCTGGTGGTGGTGGAAGGCTACATGGACGTGGTGTCGCTGTTCCAGTTCGGGGTCACCCAGGCGGTGGCGACGCTGGGCACCGCGACCACGCCCGAACACGCCGAGCTGCTGTTCCGCAACGCACCGGACGTGTTCTTCTGTTTCGACGGCGACGCCGCCGGCCGCCGCGCCGGCTGGCGTGCGCTGGAGTCGGTGCTGCCGCGCATGAAGGACGGGCGCCAGGCGTTCTTCCTGTTCCTGCCCGATGGCGAAGACCCGGACACCATCGTGCGCAAGGAGGGCAAGGAAGGCTTCGACGAACGTCTGAAGCAGGCCACGCCGCTGTCGCAGTTCTTCTTCGACGAACTCACCCGCGAGGTCAACATGGCCACGCTGGACGGCAAGGCGCGGTTGGCCGAGCGCGCCAAGCCGATGCTGGCGCAGATTCCAGACGGCGCGTTTGGCGACCTGATGAAGCAGCAGTTGGCGACGCTGACCGGGCTGGGGGGCACTTCGTCCGCTGCACCGGTGTCGCGCCCACCGCCGCGCGCGGTGGCGCCGACCCAGCGTCGCAGCCTGGTGCGTGCGGCGATCGCGATCCTGCTGCAGCAGCCGTCGTTGGCGATGACGCTGGAAGGCCACCATTTCAGCGGGCTGCGCCTGCCGGGCGTGGAGCTGCTGATCGAGCTGCTCACGCTGGTGGAGCAGCGTCCGGACATCAGTACCGGTGCGCTGCTCGAACATTTTGAAGGCCGCGAGGAGCAGGAATCCCTGCACAAGCTGGCCGCGCAGACATTGCCCGGTGACGAGGCGATGTGGAACCAGGAGCTGCACGATGCGGTGGCCCAGCTGGAGAAACAGCTGTTGCTGCAACGCCTGGAGGAGCTTCAGGCAAAGCAGCGCGGGCAGGGTCTGGACGATACTGACAAGTACGAACTGCGCGAGCTGTTGAAGGCCCGCGCGACATTGCGCTGACAGGCCGGACGGGAGAGTGACGTGATGCGATGGTTGAAACGCTCGGCTTTCCTGTTGGTTCTTGCGGTGAGCATGGTGTCACCCGCACACGCCGTAGAGCGGGGCTCTGCCCCGCTGCCCGCACAGCCCGAACAACCGGGGACCGCGTTCCCCAATGCCTTCCGTCAACCCGACGAAGGCCTGTACACCGGCGGCCAACCGTACGCAGCCCAGTTGCAGCAGGCCGCCTCCGCAGGCATCGCCACGGTCATCGACCTGCGCCAGCCCAACGAAGACCGTGGTTTCGATGAAGCTGCCACGGCCTCCACACTTGGCCTGCACTACGTCCGCATCCCGGTCGCCGGCGCAGCCGGCCTCACCGCCGCCAACGCGCAGGCGCTGCAGGCCGCGCTATCCCAATCCAACGGCCCGGTCCTGCTGCACTGCGCCTCCGGCAACCGCGTCGGCGCACTGCTGGCACTGCTCAAGCATCAACAAGGCGCTTCCACCGAAGAGGCCCTGCAGTTCGGCCGCGATGCCGGCATGACTTCGCTGGAAGCCCAGACCCGCACCCTGCTCGAGCAGGACGCCACGCGTTGAGATCCATCGCGCGTTACCCCCATTCCCCAAGCTCTACAGGAGCCTGCCCACCATGACCCGCTGGTGGTCGCGCCTGCGACCGGACAACTTCACCCTCGCGCTGCTCGGCACTGTGCTGCTGGCTTCCTTCCTGCCGATGCACGGCCCCGCCGCGATGGTGCTGGACGACATCACTGACGTCGCCATTGCCGCCCTGTTCTTCCTGCATGGCGCACGCCTGCCGCGCGAGTCGATCGTTGCCGGACTGCTGCACTGGCGCCTGCACCTGACCATCCTGGCCTGCACCTTCCTGCTGTTCCCGCTGCTCGGGCTGGGGTTCAAGCCGCTGGATGGCTGGCTGCTCACGCCGGAGCTGTATATCGGCGTGCTGTTCCTGTGCGCGCTGCCGTCCACTGTGCAGTCATCGATCGCCTTCACTTCACTTGCGCGCGGCAACGTGCCTGCGGCGGTGGTGAGCGCATCGCTGTCGAGCATCCTCGGCGTGTTCCTGACCCCGTTGCTGCTGGCCCTGCTGGCCGGCACCCAGGGCGGCATGCACAACCCCGGCCAGGCGATCCTGGGCATCATGCTGCAGCTGCTGGTGCCGTTCGTGGCCGGCCATCTGCTGCGTCCGTGGATAGCCCGCTGGGTAGAACGGCAGCGCGCGCTGCTGCGCTACACCGACCAGGGCACGATCCTGCTGGTGGTGTATTCCGCATTCGGCGAGGCAGTGAACGAAGGTCTGTGGAGCAAGACGCCGCTGCTGTCGCTGCTCGCCGTGGCCGTGGTGGCAGCCGTGCTGTTGGGCGTCGCCATGCCGATCATCTGGTTCCTGGCCAGGCGCATGGGCTTCAGCCGCGAAGACCGCATCACCATCCTGTTCTGCGGCTCCAAGAAGAGCCTGGCCACCGGCGTACCGATGGCGAAAATCCTGTTCGCCGGCGGCAGCCTCGGCGCCATCGTGCTGCCGATCATGATCTACCACCAGATCCAGTTGATCGTGTGCGCGGTGATTGCGCAGCGGTTTGCGCGTGCTTCCGCGGTGCCCACACGTACGGAGTAGGAAGCGCCACGACCATTCCCCGGAGTAAGGCAGAGCGTCGGAGCACCGGAATCATCCTTGGTAGGGTCGCTTCCCAAACGACCGCCGATATCCGCGATCGGCCGATGGTGAGCGCGGACGCAAACGGAGAAGGCCGTTCGACGTTACCTCGGCATAGGTCATGCCCTATCGCACCGATCGCTGTTACGTGCGGTCGTTTGGGAAGCGACCCTACCAATGCCGGGCACCCCGGGATTCGTCTGCGTTACGGGCCCGTCAGCGTGCCTACGCTCAGCTCCGGCAGGAACACCCATGCGTCATAGGACCGATCCGCATCCATTTCGACGAGGGGATCCCGCGCTTGCTGCTCGCGCAGCGTGAGCGCGCGGCAAGGCTTCATGCAGCCCCAGAACTGGCCACGCAGCGCTTCCACGCGGACGCTGTACAGCGGCAGGTCCACCAGGTACGACGCCATCGTTCGATGCTGCATTTCCGCCGGCGCATCCTCGAAGGGGTGACGCATTGCGTGAACGTTGCCGGTGAGCACCAGCATTCGCGTGGGAGCAGGCAACGCGTTGAACTGCTGGCGCACGTGCTTGGCCATCTCTGCATCGCGATCCACTTCGTTGTCGTACGCACTGATCTCAGTGTCGTAGCCCGCCACGCCGACGTCGCGGCCCTGCGCCCGTAGCACGCGCAGTGTTTCGATCAACGCCAGCATGTCTCGACTGCGGCGTCCGTCATGCTGGTCATCCTTTACCCGCCAGAATGGCGAGGTACGCAGTGCCTCTTTCGCGTCTGCATCGCCGCTGGAGCGCAGATACCGCGCCAGCGCGGCGTTCTCGCTCATAGGCAGTTCCAGCCCGAGCCGCACCGGTGCGTTGTCGCGGCTGTACCGTTCCATCAGGTCGGCCACCAGCAGCGGCGTTTCGGCGGTGCCGTGGAACTCTCCCAGCACCACCAGGCGGTGGTCGCCCGCCAGCGTCATGATCTGCGTGGCAGTGCCCTCCACGCCCGTTGCGGGCGAGGCGAAGGCGCTGCCGTACATCATCGAAGCTACCATCACAGCCATCCAGAGCCATTGCTTCATGCCGTCACGTCCTGTCGGGGTCATGAAAGCAATGGCGACGCGATTGCCGGATTCAAGGCCGGGCTCTGCCCGGCGGCTTCTCGATCACAGGAACGGCAGCATCCAGTGGTCCACCATCAGGAACGCGAACAGCGCCATCAGGTAGACGATGGAGTAGCCGAACATCTTCATCGAGAACAGCTCGTCCGGCGGATTGAGCATGCGCCAGGCGTACCAGACGAACACGGCGTTCAGCACCACCGCACCGCCCAGGTAGAACAGCCCGCTCATGCCCACCACGGTGGGCAGGATGCTGACGATGGCCAGCGCGATGGAATACGCCATGATCGACTTGCGGGTGTACGCCACGCCGTGGGTCACCGGCAGCATCGGGATCTTGGCCTTGGCGTAGTCTTCGCGGCGGAAGATCGCCAACGCCCAGAAATGCGGCGGGGTCCAGATGAAGATGATCAGCACCAGCAGCGAGGCGTAGGCCCAGTCCATCGGACCCTGCATGCCGGTGATCGCTGCCCAGCCCAGCAACGGCGGGGTGGCGCCGGCGAGGCCGCCGATCACGATGTTCTGCGAGGTCGCGCGCTTGAGGTACACGGTGTAGATCACCGCATAGCCGATCAGCGAGGCGAAGGTCAGTACCGCAGTGATGACGTTGACCCACAACACCAGGATGGTCATGGACAGCACGATCAGCGCGCCGGCGAACACCAGCACCTGCCACGGCCTCACTTTGCCCACCACCAGCGGTCGCCACGACGTACGCGCCATCTGCGCATCGATCTGTGCGTCCAGCAGCTGGTTGATCGCCGCCGCTGCCGAGGCCGCCAGCCAGATGCCAAGGAAGCCGAGCGCGCCGCGAACCGCCTGCTCGGCGGTAGGCAGGGTGGGAATGGCGAGGAACATGCCCACCAACGCGGTGAACACGATCAGTGCCACCACTTTGGGCTTGGTCAGGTCCCAATATTGGCGAACACTCACGATGTCGCTCCAGCGGCCGCATCCTCACTGACCACCTCGCTCGGCGCACGCAGCCTCGCCAGCAGCGTGACCAGCACGAACAGCAGCGCTACGGCGCCACCGCTGTGGGCGACGGCCACTTCCAGCGGCACGGCCAGCTTGACGTTGAGGATGCCCAGGGTGATCTGCAGCACCACCAGCAGGCCTAGCGCGCTGGCCCAGCCACGCATGCTCGGCAGGCGGTACAGGCGCACCGCGAGCCACAACAGGTAGACGGCAACCACGACCGCGAACATGCGGTGTGCCATCTGGATCGCAATGCGCGAGGCGCCATCCAGCACGCCGCCTTCGTAGTCGACGCCGATGCCACGCCACAGCGTGAAGCCTTCCTTGAAGTCGTGCGGCGGCCACCACTGGCTCACGCAACGCGGGAAGTTGTCCAGCGAGGCGCTGCCACCGCCGCAGGCGAGCGCGGCGTAGTTGGCGCTGACCCAGCCGCCGAGCGCGATCTGCAGGACCAGCACGGCCACGCCGGCACGCAGCAGCCATTTCAGCTTCGGCGCTTCGACCAGGGTGATCGGCATGTGCGTGGCGCGCCACGCCATCCATACCAGCAGCCCGAACATCAGCATGCCGCCCAGCAGGTGGCCCATCACCACGATCGGCTTGAGCAGCAGGGTGACCGTCCACATCCCCAACAGCGCCTGGAAGATCACCACCGCCAGGGTCAGCAACGCAGCGCGCGCCAGGTCGATGTTGTTCCAGCGCAGGGCGGCGATCAGCAGGATCGCCTCGCCGGTGAGCGCCAGCACACTGGCCGAGACGTGCCAACCCATCATGTAAAGGGGTATGCCGGTGGCCACCAGTACGCACGCGGTGACCACCGCCGTGGTGCCCCAGTTGCGCCGGCGCACGGCCAGCAGCGCCAGGGTGAGGATCTCGATGCCCAGCGCGCCGGCCAGGAAACGGTGCACCTGCTCGCGCCACGCCTTGTGGGTTTCCAGCGGTCGGATCTTGGCTGCTTCGTGGCCGATCACTTCCGCGGCATGCTGCGGCCAGGTCACGCGGCCGTAGCAGGTCGGCCAGTCCGGGCAGCTCAGGCCGGCATCGGACAGGCGCACGAACGAGCCGAACATGATCGTGCTCGCCGTCATGATCAGGGCAAACCACGCCAGACGGTGGAAATTGCGATGCAGCGCCGGGCGCGCGGTGGGGTTCATCAAACGGAACTCACTTCAGTTTCAACAGCGTGGCCATGTCCTTGCGCAGACCGGCCAGTTCGAATCCCGGCGCGTACCGCATGATCACGAACCCGTTCGGGTCGATCACATACACAGGCGTGCCGGCGGCGTCATCCACGGCGGGCAAGGCGGCACGCAGGGTCGGCTGGGGCGCCAGCACGCGCAGGGCGGGTAGGCCTTGGACCTCGGCCGGCGGCGTACCCAGCCACAGGATCTCGACATTATCCGCCCTATGCCCGAACAGCTGCCACACCTTGTCCAATCCCTGCGACAAAGTGACGCACTCGGCCGCACAGCCCGGCGCGGGGGCGACGAGGATGCGCCATACGTGCGCTTCGGGGTTCCACGGGTAAGGCTCGCCGCTGGCCAGGGTCGGCGGCAGCGCGCGCGCGTCCACCGGCGGCTGCAGCATCTGGCCGGTGTTGCGGTGGTCAGGCGGTTGCCAGCCGGAGAAGCGCAGCACGCCGGCCAGCGCCATCGCGCCGAAGAACAGGCCGAACAGCGCGACCAGGGTCCAGCGACCACGGTTGCGGGCCTTGAGCTGTTCCGGGGTGATGGCATTCATGGGCGGGATTTTCTCATGTAAGCGGAGGGTGTGCGGCGGCGGCTTCGCCATTCGAGGACCAGCGCCACGATCAGCACGGTCAGGGCCAGGCCGAACCACTGCACGGCATAGCCGAGGTGGCGGCTGGGCGGCAGGGTGTTGGGCAGCAGCTCGAGGTCGCGGGCGTATCCGCCGGGCAGTGCGGGGTCCAGCCGCAGCACCGCGCTGTGCAGGCTGGCGGGCGGAAGGCCGAGCGCGGCAGCCACTTCCGCAGGCGGCATGCGGTTGGCCAGCCACACGGCCGGTTGCGAAGCCGGGGTCAGCGCGGGGCCCAGCGCCAGACCGGTAGCCGGGGGCGGGGCGAGCAGGCCGGCAATCCGGGCCTCGCCCTCGCGCGGCACCAAAGTGGGCAACTGGCGGTCGGCCGGCATCGGCAGCCAGCCCAGGTCGACCAGCACCAGCGCGCCGCCGTCGCTGCGGAACGGCTGGTAGACCTTGATGCCGGCGCGCCCGGCGCGGGTCTGGTTGTCCAGCAGCACGGTGCCCGGCAGGAAACGTCCGCGGTCTTCAACCCAGCGCAGCTGCGGCGGTGCGGCCTGCGCATCGGCCAGGCTCAGGGTCTGCGCGCGGGCCGGTACCTGCTGGTCCAGCAGCGCCTGCTTTTCGTGCATGCGGTGCAGCTGCCACAGGCCCAGCTGGGAGAAACCGATGATGACCAGCACGGCGGCCACCCAGCCGATCAGGCGCGTGTGCTTGCGCATCATGACAACGCCGTCGAAACGCGGTCAGATAGGCGTACCCGCCCTGCCCTTGAGCCGCGCATGAATGATTCGTTGAAGACCCTGCTGGTAATCGCGTTTCTGATCGTCATCGTCTGGAATCTGGGCGCCGGTCTGTACTACCTGCTGGTCGACCGCGGCCAGACCAAGCGCACCGTCAATGCGCTCACCCGCCGCATCGCGGTGTCGGTGGCGCTGATCGCACTGGTGGCCATCGGCATCTACACCGGCTGGATCAAACCCCACGGCATCGGTGGTTGAACCCGGGCGCTACAGCACGTAGACGAACAGGAACAGCATCAGCCAGACCACGTCGACGAAGTGCCAGTACCACGCCGCCGCTTCAAAGCCGAAGTGGTTGTCGCGGGTGAAGTGCCCCTTGGACGCGCGCAGCCACATCACGATCAGCATGATGGTCCCCAGCAGCACGTGCGCGCCGTGGAAGCCGGTGAGCATGAAGAAGGTGGATCCGTAGATGCCCGAACCGAGCGTGAGGTTCAGTTCCTTGTAGGCGTGGATGTACTCCTCGGCCTGCAGGGTGAGGAAGAAGGCACCGAGCAGCACGGTGATGCCCAGCCACACCAGCAGCTGGCGGCGATGACCGGCCTTCAATGCATGGTGGGCGATGGTGAGGGTGACGCCGGAGGTCAGCAGGATCAGCGTGTTGATCAGCGGCAGGCCCCAGGCCGGAATGGTCTGGAAGTGGCCGCCGATGCTGCCCGGGCCGTTGGTCGGCCAGGCGGCGGAGTAGCCGTCCCAGAGCAGTTCGTTGGTCATCACCCCGTCGCCCTCGCCGCCCAGCCACGGCAGGCCCAGGTTGCGGGTGTAGAACAGCGCGCCGAAGAAGGCACCGAAGAACATCACTTCGGAGAAGATGAACCACACCATGCCCATCCGGAACGAGCCGTCGACCTGGTGGTTGTAGTGGCCGGCCTGCGATTCGCGCACCACGTCGCTGAACCACCAGAACAGGGTCAGCACCAGCATCGCGATGCCGGCGTAGAAGGTCCACCTGCCCCAGCCGGCGTCATTGAGCCAGCTGGCCACGCCGACCATGGTCACCATCATCGCGATGGAACCGATGAAGGGCCATTTGCTGTGCGTGGGCACGAAATACACGTTGGCGTCGGGGCTGTGCTGGGCGGCCATATGCGGTATCCGGGTACGTATCAGGGTGCCGAGCGCGCGGTGGCCGGCGGGGTCGCCGTGGCCAGCTGCGACGACAGCGCGTCGTTCTTGTAGAACGTGTACGACAGGGTGATGGTCTTGATGTTGGCCGGCAGGTCCGGGTCGACGATGAAACGCACCGGCATGTCGCGTTTCTCGCCGGCCACCAGGGTCTGCGCGGTGAAGCAGAAGCATTCGGTCTTGCTGAAGTAACCCGAGGCCTTGGCCGGGGCCACCGACGGCACCGCACTGCCAACCAGTGCGTGGTCGCTGTCATTGCGCGCGTAGTACAGCGCTTCGTTGAGCTCGCCGGGCACCACGTCCATGCTCAGCTGCTCGGGGTGGAAGGCCCACGGCAGCTTCGAATTGACCCCGCCGTCGAACTCCACCCGCACGGTGCGCTTCGCAGCCGCCGGACCGCCCGCCGCCTGCGCGCCGGGTCCACGTTCCAGGCGCACGCCGAACACCTTCTCGCAGGCGATGCGGTACAGCGGCACCAGCGAGAAGGTCAGCACGAACACCGCCACTGCCACCCCGATCAGGCGCGGCAGCCCGGCGCTTGGCGCGGGCGTGGCGGGGCGCGGGTCGTTCATCGGCCGAGCACCCCGGTCAGGATGAAACCGACATACACCGCGATGGCCACCGCACCCACCCACAGCGCGGTGCGGCGCGCACGTTGGCGGCGAACGGCCAGATCCTGTTGTTGCGCATCATGCATGGCGCACCTCAGTGAGTGATGTCGTCGTGGGCCAGGTCGCCCGGACGGATGACCGGCGGCACGGTGAAGGTATGCGCCGGAGCGGGTGAAGGAACGGTCCATTCCAGCCCGCGCGCGCCTTCCCAGGAGCGGTCGGCGGCCTTTTCACCGTTGCGCAGCGAGGCGATCAGGATCGCAGCCATCATGAACGGGGTGGCGAACATGCCGAACGCGCCGATCGAGCTGATCAGGTTCCAGTCGGCGAACGCCACGCTGTAGTCGGGAATACGGCGCGGCATGCCGGCCAGGCCGAGGAAGTGCTGCGGGAAGAACAGCAGGTTGACGAACACGATCGACCACCAGAAGTGCACCTTGGCCCACTTCTCGCTGTACATGCGCCCGGTCCACTTCGGCCACCAGTAGTACACCGCGGCAATCAGCGCGAACACCGCGCCGGTCACCAGCACGTAGTGGAAGTGGGCGACCACGAAGTAGGTGTCGTGGTACTGGAAGTCGGCCGCCACGATCGCCAGCATCAGGCCGGAGAAGCCACCGATGGTGAACAGGATGACGAAGGCCACCGACCACAGCATCGGCGCCTCGAACGTCAGCGAGCCGCGCCACATGGTGCTGACCCAGTTGAACACCTTCACGCCGGTCGGGATCGAGATCAGCATGGTGGCGAACATGAAGTAGATCTCGCCACCCAGCGGCATGCCCACGGTGAACATGTGGTGGGCCCAGACGATGAACGACAGGAATGCGATGGCGGCGGTGGCGTACACCATCGCCTGGTAGCCGAACAGCGGCTTGCGGCTGAAGGTCGGGATGATCTCGCTGACCACGCCGAAGGCGGGCAGGATCATGATGTAGACCTCGGGGTGCCCGAAGAACCAGAAGATGTGCTGGTACATCACCGGGTCACCGCCACCGGCGGCATTGAAGAAGCTGGTGCCGAAGAACTTGTCGGTCAGCAGCATGGTCACCGCGCCGGCCAGCACCGGCATCACCGCAATCAGCAGGAAGGCGGTGATCAGCCAGGCCCAGCAGAAGATCGGCATTTTCAGCAGGTCGATGCCCGGCGCACGCATGTTCAGCACGGTGGCGATGATGTTGATCGCACCCATGATCGAACTGATGCCGGCCACGTGGATCGCGAACACGCTGAAGGCCACGTTGTAGCCGCCCTGCAGCGACAGCGGCGGATACAGCGTCCAGCCACCAGCCGGCGCACCACCGGGCAGGAACAGGGTCAGCAGCAGCAGGCTGAAGGCCACCGGCAGCAACCAGAACGACCAGTTGTTCATGCGCGGCAGCGCCATGTCCGGCGCGCCGATCTGCAGCGGGATCATCCAGTTGGCGAGGCCGACGAAGGCCGGCATCACGCCACCGAAGATCATCACCAGCGCATGCACGGTGGTGAGCTGGTTGAAGGTTTCCGGCTTCACGAACTGCAGGCCCGGCTGCATCAGCTCGGCGCGGATGATCACGCTCATCGCCGCACCGATGATGAACATGATGAAGCTGAAAAGCAGGTACAGCGTGCCGATGTCCTTGTGGTTGGTCGAGAACAACCAACGTTCGACGAACGACTGCTGATGCCCGTGATGCCCGTCGTGATCAACTGCGGTATGCGCCATCGCAACTACACCTCATTGGTTCCGCTGGTAGCCACGCGCATCCTGCAGCGCGCGTGGTTCGATGATGTCAGGCGTCTTCCGGCGCCGGAGCGGGTGTTGCGGCCGGGACTGCCGGTGCTTCACCCGGCGTGGCTTCCGGCGTCGCTTCCGGCGCGGCAGGCGCTGGCGCGGGGTCTGCCGCCTTCGGACGCTTTTCGGCCAGCCACTTCTGGAAGTCTTCCTTCGAGACCGCCTCGACCACGATCGGCATGAAGCCATGGTCCTTGCCGCACAGCTCGGCGCACTGCCCACGGTAGACGCCGACCTGCTCGATGTTGGTCCACGCCTCGTTGATGAAGCCTGGAATGGCGTCCTGCTTCCAGCCCAGTGCGGGCACCCACCAGGCGTGGATCACGTCATCGGAGGTGATGACGAAGCGCACCTTGGTGTCGACCGGCAGCACCAGGCGGTTGTCCACGTCGAGCAGGTAGTGCGGGTGGCTTTCGCGGTCGGGCACCTTGCCGCTCTGCCGGACCCGGTCCGATTCGCGGTCCAGGCGGCTGGTGAAGGTGACCTCTTCGCCCAGGTATTCATACTTCCACATCCACTGGTAGCCGGTGACCTTCACGGTCATTTCGGCGTCGCGGGTGTCGTAGAACTTGATCAGGTTGGCCGTGGCCGGCCAGGCCATCACCACCAGGATGATCACCGGGATGACGGTCCAGATCACCTCGGCCTTGGTGTTGTGGCTGAAGTTGGCGGCGACCGCGCCCTTGGATTTGCGGAACTTGAAGATGGCATAGAACATCGCGCCGAACACCAGCACGCCGATGACCGTACACACCCACAGCGAGAACATGTTGGATTCCCAGGCCAACCGCGAGCTCTGGGTGACCCCCTTGCCCATGTTGAGCTGCCACGGCTTGGGGTCGGCCGATTGGGCCCACGCCAGTGCCGGCGCCATCAGCGCTGCCCCACACCCCACTGCCTTTGCGAACTGCGTGCCCCACTTTCTGCGTTGCTTCATTGCCTAGACCCTTAGCGTCGTCGGTTGCAGCCATCGCTGGCCACGAGCAAGCCTACTTTTCGGTCGCAGACGCACCCCGGGGGGTGAGCACGCAGTGCGACTGCCAGCTGTACGCTGAACGTCCCGATGGTAGCCCTGCTGTCGCGCGAGCCGCAAGGGTCCATTCACAATTTCGGAGATGGTGCAATACAGCATAAGCCTCGGCGGCCGATTTGACGAAAATGGCACACTTTTGAACGTCCCCTCTGGATCCGCCGAATCCCCCTGTATGAAAGGCTATGGCCGTGATCGGGAGGACCTGCGAACTTGCTTGCAGGGACAAAAAAACGATTAAAATGGTCAAGTTCTCCACGAGCCAACCGGCATGACCGCATCTTCCGCGCTTCCCCCTGCCCCGGCCTCGTCCGGCGCCTCCCGCCCGCCGCTGCTTTCACCCGAGCTGCCGGTTGTTCCCAACGCGTTCCGCCAGGCGATCACCGATGCCTGGATGAAGGACGAGGCCAGCCACGTGCGCGAGCTGCTGGCGCAGGCGCGCCTGCCGGCCGACGAGCAGGCGGCCGTGCAGGCCACTGCCGCCGACCTGGTGGCACGCGTGCGCGTGCGCGCCAAGGACCAGGGCGCAATTGAAGCCTTCATGCGCCAGTACGACCTGGGCAGCGAAGAAGGCGTGCTGCTGATGTGCGTGGCCGAAGCGCTGCTGCGCATTCCCGACCAGGACACTGCCGACAAGCTGATCCGCGACAAGCTCGGCGAAGCGGACTGGAAGAAGCACCTGGGCGGCAGCGACTCGGTGCTGGTCAACGCCTCCACCTGGGGCCTGATGCTGACCGGCAAGCTGGTGCAGATGAACGATGCCACCCGCGCCGATGCGCCCAGCGCGTTCAAGCGCCTGGTCGGCCGCGTGGGTGAGCCGGTGGTGCGCCTGGCCGTGCGCCAGGCGATGAAGATCATGGGCCACCAGTTCGTCATGGGCCGCACCATCAGCGAAGCACTGGCGCGCTCGCACAAGGGCGACAACGCCAGCTATCGCTACTCGTTCGACATGCTGGGCGAAGGCGCGCTGACCATGAAGGACGCGCTGCGCTACCTGGAAGACTACCGTCGTGCGATCCACGCCATCGGCGGCGATCACAAGGCACGCGGCGGCCGTCCGGATGGCGACGTCAACAATGCTCCTGGCATCTCGATCAAGCTGTCGGCGCTGTACCCGCGCTACGAGCACGCCAAGCGCGAGCGCGTGCTGAAGGACCTGGTGCCGGGCGTGCTGGAACTGGCACAGCTGGCCAAGAGCTACGGCATCGGCTGCACCGTCGACGCCGAAGAGTCCGACCGCCTGGAACTGTCGCTGGACATCATCGAGCAGGTGTTCTCCGACGCCTCGCTGGCCGGCTGGGATGGCTTCGGCGTGGTCGTGCAGGCCTACCAGAAGCGCACCCCGTACACGATCGACCATCTGGCCGACATGGCACGCCGCGCCGGTCGCCGCCTGCAGGTGCGCCTGGTCAAGGGCGCCTACTGGGATGCCGAGATCAAGCGCGCGCAGATCGAAGGCTATCCGGGCTACCCGGTGTTCACCCGCAAGCAGAACACCGACGTGTCCTACCTGGCGTGCGCCAAGCGCCTGTTCACCCATGCCGACGCGATCTACCCGATGTTCGCCACGCACAACGCGCACACCATCGCCGCAGTGCGCAGCATCGCCAATGGCGGCGTGTACGAGCACCAGAAGCTGCACGGCATGGGTGACGATCTGTACGCCGAAGTGGTGCCGGCCGATCGCTTGAACCTGCCCTGCCGCGTGTACGCCCCGGTCGGTTCACATGAAGACCTGCTGCCGTACCTGGTGCGCCGCCTGCTGGAAAACGGCGCCAACTCCAGCTTCGTCAACCGCATCACCGACGAGCGCGTGCCGATCGCCGACCTGATCCGCGATCCGGTCGAGATGGTGTCCTCGTTCGAATCGATTCCGCATCCCAAGATCCCGCTGCCGGTTGACCTGCTGCGCAGCCAGAACCACGACAGGAAGAACTCCATGGGCGCCAATCTCGCCAACGACAACGAACTGCGCGCCCTGGCCGAGCAGATCAACGCGGCTGTGAAGCCCTGGCAGGCCGCTCCGCTGGTACCGGGTGCGAACCCGGCCGGCGCCGCGCTGCCGGTGACCAACCCGGCCGACACCCGCGAAGTGGTCGGCCAGTGGCTGGCCGCCGACGCTGCCACCGTGCAGAAGGCCCTGGCCAATGCCGTGGCCGCGCAGCCGGCCTGGAACCGCACACCGGCCGCCAGCCGCGCCGCCATCCTCGAGCACGCCGCCGACCAGCTGGAAGCGCGCATGCCCGAGTTCATGGCGCTGTGCGTGAAGGAAGCCGGCAAGAGCCTGCCCGACAGCATCGCCGAAGTGCGCGAAGCGGTGGACTTCCTGCGCTACTACGCCAAGCAGGCACGCGAGCAGTTCAGCCACGCCGAGAAGCTGCCGAGCCCGACCGGTGAATCCAACGAGCTGCAGCTGCACGGCCGCGGCGTGTTCGTCTGCATCAGCCCGTGGAACTTCCCGCTGGCGATCTTCCTGGGCCAGGTGGCCGCTGCACTCGCCGCCGGCAACAGCGTCATCGCCAAGCCGGCCGAGCAGACCAACCTGATCGGCTACTACGCGGTGAAGCTGCTGCACGACGCCGGCGTGCCGGCCGAGGTGGTGCAGTTCCTGCCGGGCGACGGTGCCACCGTCGGTGCCGCGCTGACCGCCGACCCGCGCGTGGCCGGCGTGGCCTTCACCGGCTCCACCGAGACCGCGCGTGCGATCAACCGCGCGATGGCTGCACGTGACGCCGCGATCGGCGTGCTGATCGCCGAAACCGGCGGCCAGAACGCCTTCATCGCCGATTCCTCGGCGCTGCCGGAACAGCTGGTCAAGGACGCGATCGGCTCGGCCTTCACCTCCGCCGGCCAGCGTTGCTCGGCCGCGCGCGTGCTGTTCGTGCAGGACGACATCGCCGACAAGGTGATGACCATGCTGGCCGGTGCGATGGCCGAACTGAAGGTCGGCGACCCGGGCCTGCTGTCCACCGACGTCGGCCCGGTGATCGATGCCGACGCGCTGCAGATCCTGCGCGAACACGCGCTTCGCATGGAGAAGGAAGCGCGCCTGATCGCCGCCGCCGAACTCAGCGAAGCGGCCGCTCACGGCACCTTCTTCGCGCCGCGTGCGTACGAACTGAAGAACCTGGACCAGCTGCACAAGGAAATCTTCGGGCCGGTGCTGCACGTGATCCGCTGGAAGGGCGACCAGCTCGACGCGGTGATCGACCAGATCAACGCTACCGGCTACGGCCTCACCCTGGGCGTGCATTCGCGCATCGACGAGACCGTGGACCGCATTTCCTCGCGCATCAACGTGGGCAACGTGTACGTCAACCGCAACCAGATCGGTGCGGTGGTCGGCGTGCAGCCGTTCGGTGGCCAGGGTCTGTCGGGTACGGGTCCGAAGGCCGGTGGTCCGCACTACCTGCTGCGTTTTGCAACGGAAAAGACCGTCACCGTGAACACCACGGCGGCCGGTGGTAACGCTTCGCTGTTGACCCTCGGCGATTGATTCCAGTCGAAGGCGCTTAACGAAAAACCCCGCTGAAAAGCGGGGTTTTTTTGTGGGTCAGGCGGTGTGGATCACTCTGCTTCGATGGACTGGATCTCGTCGCGCATCAACAGCTGGTCGCCCATGTAGCGCTCGAACTTGATGCGGCCAAAACCGGGCGCGTACCAGGCTTCGATGCGGTTGTCTTCGAAGGTCGCGGTGACGTGGCAGGTGTTCTTGAAGGTGCGCGGCTTGAAGCTGATATCTGCTTCCACGTCTTCGAAACCGACGAAGGTGTAATCGGAGAAGCCGTCGTAGTCGATCGGGGTGACGGTTTCTTCGACATGATGGGTGCGTTCGCCCTTGCCGTTGACCTCGAAGCGTTCGCCGGGCTTGGCGCTGGCCGGGAAGGTCGGCGCCGGCTTGAAGGTGTCGGTCATCACCGGCTGCGAGGCATCACCGCCCCAGGCCGAGATGCCGTAGCGGTCTTCGCCGAGCAGTTGGCGGCCGCTGGCATCGTAATAGCTGGCCCTGCCGACGCCGCCGCCGGCGCTGTGCACCTTGATCGCGTCCTGCCCGGCGAAGCTCGCCTTTTCGATGGTCAGTGTTTCATCGCCGGTGGACCAGGTCATTCCCGGGGTGAGGGTAAAGCACGCGGCAAAGTCGGGGGCGGCCAGGGCAGGCGCCGAAACGGCAACCAGACCCAGGGCCAGGGAGGAGCGAAGCAGTGCAGTCGACATGTGTTTCTCCGTGTCATACATCGTGGGGCGTCAGTGCCCGCACGGCGGCGCGGCCGGGCGTGCGGGGACCGGGATTGTACGCTGTGTCATGATCGGCCCATGCGCTCACTGACCCTGCCCCTGTTGCTGGTCCTGTCGTTGTCAACCGTTGCCGGAACTGCCACGGCGCAGGAAGACCGCGTACTGGTGTTCACCCACACCGCGAAATTCCGCCACGATTCCATTCCCACTGCAGTAAGCACGTTGCGCCTGCTGGCCGGGCGCGAGCGCATGGCGGTGGACCAGAGCGAGAACCCGGCCGACTTCAACGACGCCAACCTGGCCCGCTATCGGGTGGTGGTATTCGCCAACACCACCGGCGACGTGCTCGACGCCGCGCAGCAGCAGGCGATGGAGACCTTCATCCGCGCCGGTGGCGGTTTCCTCGGTGTGCATTCGGCCGCCGACACCGAGTACGACTGGCCGTGGTACGGACAGCTGGTGGGCGCGTATTTCAAGAACCATCCCGAAGGCCTGCAGTTCAGCCCGGTGCAGCCCGAACGCGATGGCAAGGCGCAGGGCAATGCGTGGCCGGTGCGCGACGAGCTGTACAACTACCGCAGCAACCCGCGCGGCACGGTGCAGGTGATCGCCACGGTGGATGAGAAGCGCTACAGCGGCGGCACCATGGGTGCCGACCACCCCATTGCGTGGTGCCACGCGTTCGACGGCGGGCGCAGCTGGTACACCGGCCTGGGCCACGACCCGGCGGTATACCGCAATCGCGATTTCCTGGCGCACCTGCGCCAGGGGTTGTTGTACGCGGCGGGTCGCTCGCCGCAGTGCTGAAACGCAGAAGGCCCCGCTTGCGCGGGGCCCTCCGGTACTACGCGGCGCGAACGCCGTGAATCAGAACTTGTACTGGAACGAAGCTGCCAGCACGTCGCCGCGGACCTTGTACTTGCCGTTGAGCGAGTTGCCCTGGTTGTTGGTGGTGCCCGGCACGATCAGGTTCGGATCGTTGGTGAACAGGTGGGTGTAACCGAAGTTGTATTCCATGTTCGCCGACGGGGTCCAGCCCAGGCCGAACGACAGCCAGATGCGGCTGGTATCCGGCACGCGGACGTCGCGGTGCGCGTCGGTGGTCGGGGTCTGGTCGTACGCCACGCCGCTGCGCAGGGTGACGGTGTCGCTCAGCTTGTAGTCGCCACCCAGCGATGCAAAGGTGGTGTCACGGTAGCCGAACTCCAGCACCGAATCCGGCTGCGCCGAAGCGTAGTCGATGGTGACCGAGTCGAAGGCAGTCGACCACGCGGTGCGGGTGACGTCGGCCATCATGGTGAAGCGGTCGGTGAAGTTGTGGGTGACGCTGAAGGTCGCCGAAGCCGGCAGGGTCAGCGTGGCCTTGCCCGAGGTGCTGATGAAGCGACCCGGCTGGGCAACGGCCAGCACGGCGGCAGCGTTGGCCGGCACGTCGAAGGTGGCGTCGCCGCCGGTGACCTTGTGCTCGACCTTGGAACGGTAGCTGATACCGATGTGGGTGTTCTCATCGGGGCTGAACAGACCGCCGACAGTCCAACCCACGGCGTTGTTGTCGCCTTCCACGGTCAGCTTGCCATCGGCGCTGCCCGGGGCGAAGCCCGGCACGCGGGACTGGGCCAGCGCGGTGCCGAAGTCGATGTTGTTGCTCAGTTCGATGGTCAGGTGCTCAACGAACACCGACGCGCCGAAGGACACGTACGGGTTGACGTCGTACGACGCGGCGAAGCCCAGGTCGATCGCCTTCAGGTCGGTCTTCAGGCCGCTGTAGCGACCCACCCAGCCATTGTCGTAGTCGGTCTTGAAGCCGAACGGAGCGGTCAGCGACACACCGAAGTGGGCCTTCTCGCCGATCGGCATGTGGAAGTAGGCAGCCGGAACCGGGGCAATCATGCCGGCGTCGCCGCCGTCACCGCCGGTCTGCGGCTGGCCGGTCGGCTTGCGGCCGGTGCCTTCGTATTCGGCCTTGAAGCTGATGGCGCTCAGGTCGCCCTGGACCATGGTGCCTTCCAGCTGGCGCATGCCGGCCGGGTTGACGGCGATGATCGAGGCGTCGCCCTGGGCACTGCCCGAACCGGCGAAGGCGCGGCCGAGGCCCTTGGCGCTGTTTTCCTTCAGCTGGAAGGCGGCGGCGTTGACGTGGCCAACGGCCAGCACGCCGGCGATGCCGACAGCCAGGGCGGTGACGCGAGCGAGGGTGGAAGCGGTATGCATCGTGTGTTCTCTCCGGAATTGCGTGTGGTTTTGGCTACGCGCGCCTGCGTCACCGCTCGCCCCGAAAGGCTTGCAACAACGCGCCGGATTCCCCTCCCGACATACGACGCCGTATGCGAGTATACCCAGACCGGTTAATGAAACAATAACGTTGGTGGCGGTTCTGGCTATTCAGGCTGAACCCGCCATTTACCCCTTTCCGGCGCCCCGGCGCGCTAGGCTAGCGCCCCATGTTCGTCTCCCTGCCCGCCCGCAAGAAATCTGCCGTCCGCTGGGCCACGCCCCTGCTGTTCGCGGCGCTGTGGGTAGCGTTCCTGTGGTCGATCTCGCGCCCGGGCGACGCCCGCCGCAGCCTGTGGATGGACTGGGGTGCCCTCTCCACCGGGCTGACCCGGCCGCTGGACTGGTGGGCCACCTTCGAGGACGGCAGCGTGCTGCGGCTGTTCACCGCGCTGTTCCTGCATGCGGACTGGTCGCACCTGCTGGGCAACCTGGTGTTCCTGCTGATCTTCGGCCTGCCCGCCGAACGGGTGCTGGGCCCGTGGCGCCTGCTGCTGCTGTTCCTGGTCGGCGGCGCGGTGTCCAATCTGGTGGCCATCTACACCATGGGCAGCCCGGACCAGATCATCATCGGTGCCAGCGGCGCGGTGTCGGCGCTGATCGGTGCCTATCTTGCGCTGTTCCCCGGTGCCCGACTGGGCGTGGTGATTCCGCTGGGCCTGTTCCTGGAATTCGTACGCGCCCCGGCCTACCTGCTGATCGGCGTATGGGCCGCGCTGCAGGTGGTGTTCGCCCACATCGGCCCGAGCTTCGGCATGGTGGCCTGGTGGGCGCACATCGGTGGCTTCCTGTTCGGCCTGCTGTACGGCGTGTACGTGCGCGCGGCGATCGCACGCCGCCTGCGCAAGCGGCACGGCTTCTGAACCCCTGGTGGTGCCGGCCGCTGGCCGGCTCCACGCTCACCCGCTCGTTCGTAGATCAGTCGAGCACGGCTCGACTCTACAGAATCACGGCTTGGCCGGGACCGGTGCGGGCTTCGCTTCCGGCTTCGCTTCCGGCTTCGCTTCCGGCTTCGGTTCGACGTTCGCCTCCGGCTTCGCAGCTGTGGCCTTCGCGGCCTTCGCCGCATCCGCTTTCGCCGCTTCGGCCTTCAAGCGTGCAGCCACCGAACCCGGGTTCTTCAGCTCGGCCAGCGCGTCGTTGATCGGGGCATCGCCCGGCAGCACCGCTCCGGCGTGGTAGCCCTCGGTGCCTTCGTCATCGCCGCGCAGATGGCCCGGCAGGGTCGCTTCGCTGTAGTCGCTCAGGCTGGCCGGCAGTGCGTCTTCCGCCGGCGTGGCGGCCGGCTTCAGTTCAACGTCCGGCACAATGCCGGTGGCCTGGATCGACTTGCCGCTGGGCGTGTAATAGCGCGCAGTGGTCAGCTTCACCGAATCACCGTTGTCCAGCGGCAGCACGGTCTGCACCGAGCCCTTGCCGAAGGTGCGGCTGCCGACCACGCGGGCACGACCGTTGTCGCGCAGCGCGCCGGCCAGGACTTCCGAGGCGCTGGCCGAACCGGCGTCGGTCAGTACCACCACCGGTGCGCCCTTGAGCAGGTCGCCCGGGGTGGCGTCGAAGCGTGCGTCGCTGATCGAGATCCGGCCGCGGGTGCTGACGATGTTGCCCTTGTCGAGCAGGTCGTCCGCCACCTGCACCGCCGCGGTCAGCAGGCCCCCCGGATTGCTGCGCAGGTCCAGCACCAGGCCTTTGAGCTGGCCGCCCGCCTGCTGCTGCAGCTGGGCGACGTGCTTCTGGAAGTCGGCGCCGGTGTCGGCCTGGAACGTGCTCAGTCGGATGTAGCCATAGCCCGACTCCAGCATGCGGCTGCGCACGCTGGTGACGCGGATGGTTTCGCGGGTGATCGTAACGTCGAATGGCTTGGGCTTGCCGTCGCGCACGATGGTCAGCACCACCTTGCTGCCGGCCTTGCCGCGCAGCGGCTCGGTGGCTTCGATCGCGCTGATCGGCTTGCCGTCGATGGCGATGATCAGGTCACCGGCCAGGATGCCGGCCTTGGCCGCCGGGGTGTCGTCGATCGGCGAGATCACCTTCAGGCTGCTGTTGTCCGGCTGCTGCTGCAGCTCCACTCCGATGCCTTCGTAGGCGCCTTCGGCCTGCTCGTCGAAGGCTTCGGCGTCTTCCTTGTCGAAGTAGGTGCTGTGCGGATCCAGGTCCAGCAGCAGGCCACGGATGGCCGACTGCATCAGCTTCTTGTCTTCCACCGGCTCGACATAGGCGGCGCGCACGGCGTTGTAGACGGCCACGTAGCGGCGGATCTCTTCCAGCGGCACCCGCGAGGTGACCGCTTCTTCAGTGGAGGCGGCATCGCCGCCACGTTCCGGAACCTGGGCGGTCTGCTGCGCCCATGACAGCGCCGGCACCAGGGCCAGCAGCAGGGTGGCGGAACGGGCTACGCGCATGAAGCACTCCAGGGTGAGCGTGGGAAAGGCACGCCCGATTATGCGCGAAGCAGGGGTAAATTCCCGTTGAACAACCGCCCCGGCCGCCGGTAGAGCCACGCCCTGCGTGGCTGGGCGCAACCCTACCGCCGCTGCAACCACGAAGACGGATCAACAGGCTGCCCATTACGACGCAGTTCAAAGTACAACGCCGTAACCCCCTGCCCGCCCGAGTTGCCCACCTTCGCCACCGGATCGCCCTTCTTCACCGTGCCGCCGGCATCGCGCAGCAGCGTGTCGTTGTGCGCGTACAGGCTCATGTAGCCATTGCCATGGTCCACGATCAGGATCATGCCGTAGCCGGTCATCCAGTCGGAGAACACCACGGTGCCATCGGCCACTGCGGTCACGGTGCTGCCGGCGGCGGCGCCGATCAGCACGCCGCTGCTGGTCCGCCCGTCCGGCAGCTTGCCGCCGTAGCGGGCGAGCAGGTTGCCCGACAGCGGCCAGCCCAGGCCACCGACCTTGGGCGCGGGGGCCGAGGCCACCGCCGGTGGCGTCTTGCCCGGGCGCGGCGGCGGACGTGTGCCGCTGGCAGCGGCAGCGCGTTCGGCTTTTTCCGCCGCTGCCTTTTCGGCGGCGGCACGGCGTGCGGCGGCCTTGCGTTCGGCTTCGGCGCGGGCGGCCGCCGCGCGCAGGTTGGCCAGCAGCGTTTCCAGCGCCTTGGCATCCTGGCCCAGCGCCTTCTCGCGCTCGCTGCGATCCTTGAAACGCTCATCCAGGCTGGCCACGGTGGCCGCGCGGGTTTTACGGTCGTTGGCCAGGGAAGCGGCCTGTTGCTTCTGCTGCTGGCGGGTGCCTTCCAGGGCCTGCTGTCGTTCCACGATCTGCGCTTCCACCGTTTCCAGTTCGGTCAGGTCGGAGGTGAGCGCCCCGATCCGACGCGCGCGTTCGCGCTGCAGGTAGCGGTGGTAGGCCAGGCTGCGGTTGGCGTCGGCCACCTTGTCCTGCGAGAGCAGCAGCTTCAACGGTGCGTTGTTGCCGATCCGGTACGCGGCGCGGAGCAGCGACGCCAGTTCCTGTCGCTGTGCCTGCAGGCCTGCCTGCAGTTCGCCGCGCCGCTGCTGCAGTTCCTGCAGGGCGCGGGTTTCGCGCTGCAGGGCAGTTTCGGTTTCGGCCAGGCTTCGGCTGGTGCGGGCCACTTTTTCGTCGGCTTCGCGCAGCTGGCGCGAGGCCTGGCCGCGCTGGCCCTCAAGGGTCTTCCGTTCCTGGGCCACGCCTTTCAATTCGGTGCGCAGCTTCTGCAGCTTGCGTTCGGCTTCCTTGGGGTTCTGCGCCGCCAACGGAGCCGCGCCTGCCAGTGTCGCCAGCCCAAGCGCGGCCGACAGCACCAGCGTCCACAGCGGGCCACGCCCCTGCCCGGTGGTCGGATTGTTATGCCGGCGTGAGGAAAAGACGTTGTGGCGCAAGGGCTTTCCAGTGACTTCAGGCAGATGCGGATCGCAGCGCTGCATGGTGACATTCCTGCAGGCGGCCTGCCAGCCGCATACCGGACGACGCACCCATGAAACATCTCTCGCTCCCTCTGCTGTTGGCCATGTCCCTGTCCTGCGGGTCGGCATGGGCGGTGGATGACATCAGCAAGGTCAACGGCCACATCACCGCCGAGGCTGGCCAGGCCTATGGCGATCTCGAAACGGTCAATGGCGGCATCAACGTGAGCAGCGGCGCCACCACCCGCAGCATCCAGACCGTCAATGGCGGCATCAAGGTCGAGGAAGGCGCCAGCACCGGCAGCGTGTCCACGGTCAACGGCGCGATCAAGCTGGGCCCACGGGTCATGGCCAAGGGCAACATCGAGACCGTCAATGGCAGCATCTTCGTCGACCGCGGCAGCCAGATCAACGGTGGCGTGGAAACCGTCAACGGCGGCATCGGGCTGGTCGAAACGCGGCTGAGCAACAGCATCAAGACGGTCAACGGTGACATCACCGTCGGCGTCGGTTCGCAGGTGGGCGGTGGCATCCATGTGGAAAAGCCGAGCTTTGGCATTTCCCTGAGCGCACCGCGCAAGCCGCGGATCATCATCGGGCCGAAGGCGTCGGTGGCCGGTGAGTTGAACTTCGAGCGTGAGGTCGTGCTGTATGTGCACCGCACCGCGTCGATCGGCCCGGTGCATGGCGCCGAGCCCGTACCGTTCGACACCGACACCGCGCCCGCCAATTGATACGCTTTCACCCGGTGCCCGCGCACCGGCCCTTTGTCCCCAGGAATCGATGATGTCCCGCAAACTTCTGTTGTGCCTGGCCGCCACCGCCGCGCTGACCGCGTGCAAGGGCGAGACCACGGCCCCGGCCGCCGCGCCGGCGGCCGATAACGCGCCGGCCGCCGCCGGCCACGCATTCTCCGCCGAGATCAACGCCGGCGATTTCGGCGAGCTGGTCAAGACCCTGTCGTCCGACGAGTTCGAAGGCCGCGCCCCGGGCAGCACCGGCGAAGAGCGCACGGTGAATTACATCCGCGACCAGATGCAGCGCATCGGGCTGCAGCCGGGCAACGGCGACAGCTGGTTCCAGGAGGTGGCGATGACCGAAACCACCGCTGACGAAAGCACCGTGCTGAAGCTGGACCAGGCCGGCAAGCAGCGCGACCTGAAGTTCGGCACCGACATGGTGATCGGCACCCGCAGCGGCCAGCAGGAAGTGAAGATCGACGGCAGCGAGCTGGTCTTCGTCGGCTACGGCGTGGATGCGCCAGAGCAGAAGTGGAACGACTACGCCGGCCAGGACTGGAAGGGCAAGACGGTCGTGATGTTCGTCAACGACCCGGGCTTCCATGCCAACGACGAGACGTTGTTCGATGGCAAGCGCATGACCTATTACGGGCGCTGGACCTACAAGTTCGAGGAAGCGGCGCGCAAGGGCGCGGCCGCCGCACTCATCGTGCACGACACCGCCGGTGCGTCGTATGGCTGGGACGTGGTGAAGAATTCCTGGGCGGGCCCGCAGTACGACCTGCCGGCCAAGGATGATCCGGAGCCGCGCCTGCCGGCGCAGGGCTGGCTGAGCGCCGACGCGGCGCGTCAGTTGTTCGCCGACGCCGGGCTGGACCTGGACCAGGCTTACAAGGACGCCAACAAGCGCGGGTTCAAGCCGGTGCCGCTGAAAGCCAAGATGTCGCTCGACCTGAAGAGCACCATCGCCGAGAAGAAGTCGCGCAACGTGGTCGGCGTGCTGCCGGGTACCAAGCACGCGGACGAAGCGGTTGTGTACATGGCGCACTGGGACCACCTGGGCAAGCATGAGGGCGAGCAGGGCGACAACATCTACAACGGTGCGATCGACAACGCCACCGGCGTGGCAGGCATCCTGGAGATTGCCGACGCCATGGCGCACGAACAGCCGGCGCCGGAGCGTTCGGTGGTGTTCCTGGCGGTGACGCTGGAGGAATCCGGCCTGCTGGGTTCGAAGTACTACGTGAACCACCCGACCTTCCCGCTGGACAAGATTGCCGGTGTGATCAACATCGATGCGATTTCGGTGGCAGGCAAGGCCAAGGACCTGACCGTGACCGGTTTCGGCAGCTCGCAGCTGGAGGACATCCTGAAGCCGCTGGCCGCCGAGAAGGGTCGCACCCTGCACGGCGAGACCTCGGTGCAGAGCGGCTTCTACTTCCGCTCGGACCACTTCAACTTCGCCAAGGCCGGCGTGCCGGCACTGTATGCCGATGGTGGCGAAGACCTGCTGGACGGCGGCGTGGACGCAGGCCGCAAGGCGGCTGAGGCCTACGGCCGCGACCGCTACCACGGCCCGAAGGACGAGTACGACGCGAGCACCTGGAAGCTGGATGGCACGGTGGAAGACCTGGAGCTGCTGCACGGCGTCGGCAGGGCGATCGCGGTGGGTGGCCAGTGGCCGAACTGGTACGAAGGCAACCCGTTCAAGGCCGCCCGCGACGAGATGATGAAGGGCAAGGTCGATACGGCCACGCCCAAGCCTGCGGCGAAGTAAGTCTTTTACATCGTCAGGGTTGAGAAAAAGCGGCGCCCTTCGGGGCGCCGTTTTTGTTTGGTTGGCTATTCTGGCTGTTGAGCCTGTTGCGACTGTTCGGCGTGGGCGGCTTGGGGGGCGTCGTCAGGTGGACCGGCCTCCACTGGCGGGTCAGCCGATGCAGGTGCGTCGACTGCTGTGGGCCAGCGCGTCCAACAGTAGGGATATTCACCAACCTTCGTGGCCAGCCCGGCGCGAACAGGATTTTCCATCAGGTAGTTGGCCTGGTTGAGCAGGGACTGATCTGATCGCACGCAGTGGTCATAGAAACCTGATTGCCATACAGCGCCCTGGCTGCTGCGGTGCAGTTTGACTGCGCGGGAAGATCGGGATTTGAACGCCTGCACGCAGCGGCTGATGTTCCCGTTGCCCAGTTGCATGAGCCAATGCACATGGTCGGGCATGACAACCCAAGCGAGTGTGTGGGATCGCTGCTCGCGGTCGGAACAGCGCAGGGCCTCAACCACGCATTCAACAGTGGCGTCGTCGGTAAAGAGGCGCTCACGACCTGCAACGGTCATGGTGAGCATGTAGTAAGCCCCTTGAAGGGAGCGGCGGCCGATGAGGAGACGTGGGCTGGACATGCCGACAGCGTCGTCCTCCTGCTCGTTGACCGGTATCGGGAAACGATGCGATATGCCGTCAGCCAACCCCGGCAGGGTCGCGTCCCAATCGACGATGTGCATGGATGCACGAGTGGCGCGGTCGCAGGATGCGAAAGAGCGCCCCGCCGAGGTGGTGATCGCGTCATTGGGGCATGACCTGTGATCGGAGGAATCGCTCTTCGATCAGGGTCCATGCGTCACCCTGCTTATTACCGTTATCGGCGGTCGTTTGGGAACCGACCCTACCGGAGCATCACCGGCGTCGTTCAGATGGTGCGCGGTTCATTGCCCGTCGAACACGCAAAAAAAACCCCGCTGCGTGAGCAGCAGGGTTTTGGGTGTAAACCCTGACGATGACCTACTCTCGCATGGCTTGAGCCACACTACCATCGGCGCAGCTGCGTTTCACTTCCGAGTTCGGGATGGGATCGGGTGGTTCCACAGCGCTAATTTCACCAGGGAGACGGTTGGAGCAGCGCATGCATGCGCCAGCTCAGCAGAGGTCTCTTCCGAGAAGCAAACCCCGATGAAAACCAGGGGCCTGCAAAAAAAGGAAAACCCCGCTGCATGAGCAGCGGGGTTTTCGGGGTGTAAACCCTGGCGATGACCTACTCTCGCATGGCTTGAGCCACACTACCATC
>NZ_CAUQLJ010000010.1:0-170443 GCF_963519125.1 uncultured Stenotrophomonas sp.
AAGCAGCGCCTGCGGACGCTGGGCAGATCAGGGCAGGGGACGTGCGAGCTCTCATAATTGCCAGTCTAGCCCTCTTGGGGCCGACTGGCATTGATCACGATCAAGCCATCGCGCGGACTCAGCGGTGGCATCCGCCGCAGCAGGGGGATGCGGCCGGGGCGGCTGGCGTGTCGGCCTCAGAAGGGAGCACGGCGGCGATCACATACCGGAATTGACCGAGGAGGAGAAGGATCGGCAGACCCGCGAGGGTTTGGCCGACGTCGACGCTGGACGGACGATCCCGCACTAGGAACTACTGCAATGGGTCAGGCGACTGTCGGAGCCTTCTTGTTGAGGGTTTCCGTTGGGTCAGGAGCGTGGAAACTCTTGAATCCAATATTCAAGAAGGGCACGCGTGCCTGAGCAGTACTTCCGCAATGCCTCTGTCACGCGACTTCTGGTTCGATCAAGCCTAGCTCTGTAATCCACGAACTGTTGACGTCGAGGGGTGTTTCCTCGTTGAATCATGGCGATAGAGCCGATTCGGCTGTTTTTCTCACGAATCCCTGCCGACCCTCAAGTAGAAGCATTTTTCCGTCGTTGACGGTGGTGCCCCTGGTCGGAATCGAACCGACGTGTACGCGCTTATCTGGCGCGTGCTCTCACCGGGGTATAAGGCCGGCGCTCTGACCATCATGAGCAACAGGGGCGTGATCGATCGATGCGATCACGCCGGTATTCGAGGGTCGAGCTGGCTCAGGCGGTTCATGGGGCAAGCATACCGGGGATGGACGCTATGCCGCTATCCCCGGGCGCGGCGGTAGGAGTGGGCCCACGCCGGAGCAGAGATCCGGCCGGTCGCCACCAGCCAGGCCATCCGCAAGGCCTGCGCGTCCACCAACGCATGGTGGCGCCTGGCCCTATGTTCCGGATGGGCTGCGAACCAGTCCTCGACCAGCAGCCCAGGAAGGCCTTCCTTCGACATGCATGTCATGACCGGGGCCGGCCGGGGTCCGCATGCAGCAACCTGATCATCGGGAAGCTCAAACCCATCCAGGGCATACCGCAGCAACTGAAGATCGTTCGGGAAATCTGCCATTACCGCCGGCGCGTCGGCCTCGCTGAGGAAGGCGCGCAGCTCGGTAGTCAGGGCGGCATCCGGCAGGGCTGCGTCGCCGCGGTCTAGCAGCGGGTAGACGCTTTGACGAACGAAATCGGTAGGGCTTTCGGGCAGATCGGCTCGCTCGGCGTAGAAAAGGCGGTCTCCACCTTCGTTCACCAGCGCCAGACTCACGAGCTCGCTGCCCGTTATATCGGCCCACTCGGTGTCCAAGAAGTAGTACGTGGTGGCCATGATTGAATGGTGCCACAGCTTCCCGGGGAGGGCCGAGCCTGGAAGTGCGCCGAGGGTAGAATTCACCGATCCATCAATCGGTTAGCGAAGATCTGGCCGTGTTCGTAACGATTCCCTGCCAACCCTCGGTATGTGTCACAAGCACCGCATCCACTCCCTTGAGCACCTGACCGGTGTCGAAGGGAAGTTCGACGGTCGGGTTGCGCAATTCATTGCGATACGTTTCCGGGAAGCCTGGATAGGCGCCTTTAGAGGCCAGCATAGGGTCCACCAGCAATACGGTTTCGCCATACGTAATCTTAGCCGTGGCATTGCGTATCTGCTGGAACGACGTCGTCGCGCCCGAGACGCCTGCAGCATCTGCGTTGCTCTGGAGGCCTAGCGCCGAAAGCGTGCCAAGTGTAAGGGACAGCATTTTCATATGTCTTCTCTAATTGGAGTGATCGCGCTCCTCAGTCAGACGTTTCACCTCGGCCTTCAACCGACGCACCTCGGCTGAGTCCTTGGGCGTGGGCAACATCGACCCCTCTGGTGTGCCCGCCAAGGCCTCGCTCTTGGCCTTGCGGAGCCATTGGTAAAGGCTGTGGGATGAGACCCCCAGCCGCTTCGCAACCTAGGCTACAGCAAAGCCCCTTTGGGTAACCTGCTTGACCGCTTCGGCATTGAACTCATCCGTGTACTGCTTGCTCGCCATAGACACCTCTCTGGCTTCCATTGCTTATGGCTCTGAGATGTCTACGAAATCTTGGCCGGTCCAATGAGAACCTTTGTGCCCATGATAATTGTTCGCAGTTGATGAAAGCAGAAAAAAGGCTCAGGCGGCTAAACGGCCCTCACGAGAGCCATCCGTTACGCCGTCAGATGAGACGTACGTCTGGCTACTTTTTGCGTTTTATGGTTCTGCATCGGCCTTTCGCTGCCTTCTGCTTCCTACCCCCTGTCACCACATGCCTTGTAATCCACTGGGCAGCAGACGGTTCCGCGCTGAAGGTCCTAATGATCCTTTCAACTACAGTTGAATACCCCACCGTCGCACCTCTGAGCAGGTTGGTCCAGAACCGAGCAATGAGAAAAGACAGCACGCCACTCATAAGGACGGAGCCAAAGAACCAGAAATGACTAATGGGCGAGGTAACCTTCAGCCCCTTGGTAAACATATACGTCGCAAACATGCCTGCACCGGAATGCGCCAGCATTATCAACGACGTCGGCGAAGTGCGAACCCTGAAGACAACCGAGGTGGAAAGCGTTTCTACAGCCGACAGAAGAATCAGTAAAAGGCTTGCCGTTAATGCGGGGCACAGAAGCTGGCAACCAGACTGCTGCGTGTAAAGAAGGAATGGAGCCGCCAACAAGACCAGTGCCTCAAGGCACACGCTGGGATATCTCCTCAGGAACTGCCCCCAACTTCTTCGGGCTAATGCAAACATGTCCTGAATAAGGCTAGCCACCGTCATTGCGGCCATGCTGGATAGCGTGATACAGGCTGGGATCCAGAGCATCCTCTCCTCCGGTCCCGGCGCGAAAGGCTCCATAGCCACCACGCCCCAGGTGGCCATCGCAAGGAACGACACGATAGGCCATACAGCTTGGCTTACTTTTCGCATAGAGCTGCTACATCCGACGTGCAGGCTCTTCTTGGCGAGCCCGAAACGATCATCTCGGCCCCCAATCGATAGCCAAAGCGTGGCAGCGTATGTATCAACCTCTCGTCGAACCCCCCATCAACGCTTCGTCTGAGGGCGGACATATGAGATCGGAGCAGGTCCCGATCTGGCGGATCGTCCCCCCATAAAGCGTGCTCCAGCTCTTGGCGACTCACAGCCGAAGGGCTCGCCCGCATCAGAACTTGTAGCAACTTTCGGGATCCAGGGTAGAGCCGCAGCTGCCTTCCTTCCCTGGTCGCTATCAACGTTGCCAGATCGAGAGTAAGGCCACCGACTGTCAGCCGTCTGGTGGCCGGACGCCCTTGGGCGCGGTTTACTATCGCCTGAAGCCGGACTTCCAATTCCGGGATGTCAAATGGCTTGGTTACATAGTCATCCGCCCCAGAACGGAAGGCACGAATTTTATCGGACAGCTCCCGCCTGTCAGTAAGCATCAGAACTGGTACCGATACACCATGCTCAGACCGCAGCTTGCTGATCAGATCAGGGCCTTCGATACGCGGCAACGTCCAATCCAAGACGACTGCGTCATAGGTATTAGACACTGCAAGGTGCAGCCCTGTGACGCCGTCTCCCGCAGCATCGAGCTGATGCCCCCTGCACTCGAAATACTCGAAAATCGCCTTGGCAACCCGGAGATCACGGTCAATGACAAGAAGGCGCATGTCAGGACTGACGGTAGCCGAGAAGCCGAAGGGCATTGAACACCACCAGCAACGTCGAGCCCTCGTGCACGGCTACGGCGGGACCAATGCCAAGACCCATGATTGTGGCTGGAACGAGCAGTGCGACAACGCCAAGGCTGACATAGACGTTCTGACGGATCACCCCTCGGGTGCGACGACTGAGCTCCACAGCGAAGGCAACCTGTTTCAGGTCCTCGGACATGAGGGCAACATCAGCAGTCTCCAGCGCGACATCGGAAGAGGCCGCTCCCATCGCAATACCCACACTTGCACTGGCCATTGCAGGTGCGTCATTTACGCCGTCGCCCACCATCGCCACCCGCTCCGTCTCTTTTAATTGACGGATCGCCTTTACCTTATCGTCGGGCATGAGATTGCCCCATGCCTCGTCCAAACCGACGTCCCTTGCTACAGCTTGGGCAACAGTCTGATGGTCACCGGAGATCATGATCATCCGCTGGATGCCCAAGCTCCGTAACTTTTCCAATGCCTCACGTGCCTCTGGGCGCGGCGTGTCCATCAGCCCGATGATGCCCAGGTCCCGGTCGCCCAGGCGAACCGCCATGGTCGTTCTCCCAGCTTCGCGCAGTACATCGATAGCAGACTGCGCGTCAGTGGTGAGAGCTCCAATGCTACCGTTACCGAACATCTCTGCTTTTCCGATCCAGGCGCTGATGCCGTTCACTTTTGCCTGAACGCCGCTCCCCGCAAAGTTCGTAAGATCCGTCGCGCCCGTCACCTGGATGTCGCCCAGTCGAGCGCTCCCGTCGCGAACGATGGCTGCAGCTAACGGGTGGTCACTGAGGGCCTCTACGGCCACCGCAATTTGGAGCAACTCTTTCTCCGTTGCCCCCTGCATGACCTTGATATCGGTGATGCGCGGCTTGCCTTGGGTGAGCGTTCCGGTCTTGTCAAACGCGATGGCGCGGATCATTCCTAACTCTTCGAGCGGCGCTCCACCTTTGATGAGTACACCACCACGTGCGGCTCTTGCGATCCCCGCCAGAACAGCACTTGGCGTGGCTATGGCCAGTGCGCAGGGGCTCGCTGCTACCAAAACTGCCATAGCACGATAGAAGCTGTCACGGAATGGCTCATCAACCACAACCCAGGAGAAGAGAAGGAGTGCAGCCAGAATCAATACCGCAGGAACGAACACTCTCTCGAACTTGTCCGTAAAGCGCTGCGTGGGCGACTTCCTCGTCTCAGCCTCACTTACCATCTTGACGACGCGAGCGAGGGCGGATTCCCCTGATCTACGCGTGACTTCAACCTCCAAGGCGCCAGAGCCATTGATAGTGCCGGCGAAAACACGTGACTCCATTGCCACCGAATCAGACCGAACCCGTGCCAGGGCAGGGTCACTGACTGCCAGCTTATCGACCGGGATGCTTTCCCCGGTGACAGGGGCTTGGTCAACGCTGCTAGCCCCTTTGATAACGAATCCGTCCGCCGGCATCCGGTCATTGGGACGTACGACCACGACGTCTCCAGGTATCAAGGCTTCAACCCGGACTTCAACCACCCGTCCATCCCTCAGTACCTTGGCGGTCTCGGGGGCAAGCTTGGCGAGAGCTTCGATCGCACGCTTCGCCCGGCCCATCGCGTAATGTTCAAGGGCGTGACCGAGACTGAAGAGGAACAGAAGCAAAGCGCCTTCGGCCCATGCGCCGAGCGCGGCTGCGCCTGCCGCTGCAACCAGCATCAGCGTATCGATCTCAAAGCGCTTTAGCTTGATATTCCCGATCGCCTCGCCAAGCGTGAACCAGCCGCCAAAGACGTAGGCTGCTACGTAAAACGCTGTGGGAATCCAGGGCGTTTGGGTCAACCCAAGCTTTTCAATCGCAAATCCCACGATCAGGAGCAGGCCGCAAGCAAGTGAGAAGATCAGCTCACTATTGCCACCCAGGAGGCCCCCGTGGGAATGACCGGGGTCCTGTCCGTCCTTGTGATCGTGTCCTTCGCGCTGATCCTTCAAATCTCCCCTCGGACTCGGTGGCTCTTGCGCTACACCCAGCGCGTCAAGCTTCGCTCTCAGCTCCGCCTCGCCTGTCTTGGCTCTCTCGTACTCGATACTTATGCCGCCAGCTGGGCTGGTGGTGGCTTCAATGACGCCTGGTACGGCCTGCACTTGCGCCGCAATTGTCCTTGCCTTTCGTGCGTGAACGGCCGAACCAAGCTCCAAGAAAAGGTGGCCATACCGATCACCCAACTCAACGCCCATGGATGCCGCCACCTCTCGCACTCGCTGAAGCGAGACGATCTCGGGGTTGTAATGAATGCAGAGCATTCCGAGAGCTCCCTCGCCACCCTCGCACGCGTGCACGCGCGATACTCCGTTCATTTCCTCAAGGCCATCGACCAGCCTCTGCACGCAGCTGTCGTCGCGAGCGACGCCTGGGAGTAGTAGCGGCAGTTCGATTTCTGTGGTCAGGTTCATGTGTTCCCTCCAACGTCATAAGAATGGATCGGGAAGTCCGGCAGGCAGATGCGCTGCCGGACCCAAACATTCCATCAATCAGTGGGCAGTTTCCGGTTGCCCTTTGGGATCTGGCTTGGACAAACGGCCCGCAAATGTCGGCAGCACAAGCAGTGTGAGCACTGTGGCGGTCAACAGGCCGCCAATGACCACCGTCGCGAGAGGCTTCTGCACCTCAGCGCCAGACCCACTGGCAATGGCCATAGGAATGAAGCCGACGATCGCCACCAGCGCGGTGGTCACGACAGCGCGAATTCGGCTGCCGGCGCCGTTCATTGCCGCGATCAGTGGACTGTCACCAGCATCAAGCCTCTCTCTGATGGCTTGCATGAGCACCAATCCGTTCAGCGTCGCAACACCCGATACAGCGATGAATCCGACAGCGGCCGATACCGAGAACGGCATACCACGCACCAGCAATGCGAGAATTCCGCCAACTAGGGCAAGCGGGACGCAGGTGAACACCAAACCCGCCTCCTTTGCACTGCCCAATGCCATGAACAGGAGGCTGCCGATCAGCAGGAAGACAATCGGAACAACTGTCATGAGTCGCTTTTCAGCCCGCTGCAAGTTCTCGAACTGACCGCCCCACGTCATGTGCGCGCCCGGTGGAAGCTGTACGTCCTTCACCGCCGCCTGGGCCTCTCCCACAAACCCGCCCAAGTCACGACCGCGAACATTTGCCTGCACCACGACACGGCGGCTTCCGTTGTTTCGACTGATCTGGTTCGGCCCCTCGCTGATCTCGATGCGTGCGACAGAGGAGAGCGGGACGATGCCCCCAGTAGGCGTTGCAATCGGCAGCGATGCGAGCTGATCGGGGTCATTGCGTGCGTCGTCGCTGAGGCGAACAACAACATCGAACCGGCGGTCACCCTCGAAGATCTTGCCTGCCGCGGCGCCGCCAATACCGGTTGAAAGCGCGTCGCTTACGTCCGCCGCCGTGAGGCCATACTGCGCTGCTGCAAGATGATCGATCGCCACATTGAGGGTGGGTAGGCCGGAAATCTGCTCAACACGGACATCTGCCGAGCCCTGAACGTTTCTTAGCTTCAGCGCGATCTGGTCGGCAACAGCTTGCAGTTGTTCGAAGTTGTCGCCGTAGATCATGACGGCCAAGTCCGTACGTACACCTGAGATCAGCTCATTGAAGCGCAGCTCGATGGGCTGGCTGAATTCAAAGCTGTTGCCTATCTGCGAGGCGGCGATCTTTTCAAACCTCGCAATCAGATCCTCCTTGCTCAGGGAAGAGTCTGGCCACTCCTTTCTTGGCTTAAGTACGATCACACTGTCGGAGATGTTGGTCGGCATGGGGTCGATAGCTGCTTCTGCGGTACCGGTCCGCGAGAAGACCGTCACGACCTCTGGTTCAGCAGCAATAGCCTTCTCCAGCGCCAACTGCATAGCCAACGATTGCTCAAGCGACGTCGATGGCACACGCAATGCCTGCATGGCGAGGTTTCCCTCATCAAGGGTTGGCATGAACTCTCGACCCAGCATCGTAAAGCCGACCACGCCCATCCCGAGCATCAAAAGGGCGCTAGCGAACACTGCCTTGGGCCTACGAATCGCCGCTTGGATCGCCGGTTCAATACGGCCGCGCAGGACGCGGATGATTGCTGTCTCATGTTCTTCGTCCTGGTCGCCCTCGTGTCCCTCCTTCTTCGCATGGAGCTTGGGTTCCCTGACCAGCAGGGCAGCCATCGCCGGTACGAAGGTAAAGGAGAAGATGAACGCGCCAACGAGGGCGAGCATGAAGGTGGCGGCCATCGGGTGGAAGGTCTTGCCTTCCACACCTTCCAACGTAAGGATCGGTGCGAAGACCAACAGGATGATCACCTGGCCGAACGCTGCAGGACGCGCCATCTTCCTCGCCGAGTCGGCGGCCACACGCAGTCGCTCCATTGCATTGAGGGGTCGGCCAAGTTCGGCACGCCGCTTCCCAAGCATCAGCAGGGTGGACTCGATCACAATTACCGCGCCATCTACAAGGATGCCGAAGTCCAGCGCTCCCAAGCTCATCAGGTTGCCGCTGATACCGAACTTGTTCATGCCGATAACAGCGAACAGGAACGACAGCGGAATAACCAAGGCGGTGATGGCTGCCGCACGCAGGTTGCCTAGCAGCAGGAACAGCACAACGACGACCAGCAGGGCACCTTCGGTTAGGTTCTTGGCGACAGTCTTGACAGTGGAGTTAACCAGCACACTACGGTCCAGCACTGGCTCTGCGAAGATCTCGGCGGGTAGGGATTCATTGACCTGTGCCAGACGCTCAGCAGCAGCTTGAGCGACGGTGCGGCTGTTGCCGCCAGCGATCATGAGTGCCGTGCCCAGTACTGCCTCATGACCGTTTCGGCTAGCTGCACCAAGCCGTGGGGCGCGCCCCATCCCGACCTCGGCAACATCGGCCACCCGGATCACCACGCCGTCCTTGGTGGCAACCGGCGACTGAGCCAGGTCGTCGGTCGTCAGGGCAAGGCCGTCGGCCCGAACGACCAGTCCTTCGCCCGCACGCTGGACGAAACCGGCACCAGCCTGGACGTTGGAGCGTTCCAGAGCTTGGACCAAATCGGCCAGACCCAGGTTGTATGCCGCCAGTCGAGCGCTGTCGGGGTAGATGCCGTATTCCTTGACGTAGCCACCTACGGTATCAACACCGGCCAGGCCGGGGCTGGAGCGCATCTGTGGTGCGATGATCCAGTCCTGGACAGTACGCAGGTACGTTGCGCGCTCCTGGGCGGTTCCAAGTCGATCGCCCTCTGGTGTCAGGTAAACCTCACCTTCTTGCCAGCCAGCCTGGCCGGGCTTGGCTAGCTTCTTGGGGTCAAATGGCTTGAAGTCCACCGTCCACATGAGAACCTCGCCCAGCCCGGTTGTAACCGGGGAGAGCATGGGGGACACGCCCTCGGGCAGATCTCCGGCAGCCTCCCGCATCCGCTCTGCCACCTGCTGGCGGGCGAAATAGATGTCGGTCTGATCAGTAAAGATCGCCGTGACCTGAGAGAAGCCATTGCGTGACAGGGAACGAGTGGTGTTCAGACCCGGGATTCCGGCCAAGGCCGTTTCCAGAGGATAGGTAACCTGGCGTTCAATCTGCTCCGGAGTAAGGGCAGGTGCGATGGTATTGATCTGAACTTGGCGGTTGGTGATATCTGGTACAGCATCGACTGGCAGCTTGCTCAGTTGGAACAAGCCAAAGCAGGCAATCAATGCAGCCAGAAACACCACGAGCCAGCGGAACTTGACCGCTGCTTCAATGATGATCTTGAACATGGTGTATGAGTTCCCTTAGTGGCCGTGCTCGGCTTCACCCTTGGCCAGTTCGGCCTTGAGCAGGAAGGCATTGGCGCCTACGAGGCGCTCACTACCCGTCAGGCCGCTAAGGATTTCGATTCGATTACCTGCACGACGGCCAGCGAGTACCGGCGTTGCCTTGAAACCACCCTCGACGGCAACGAAGACAACACTTCTGCCATCAACGCTTTGGACCGCATCTGCCGGCACGCTCATGCCTCCGGCGGCGCCATCGGCGATGATGACGGCCGAAACGGGGGAGCCGGCCGGTGGCAACTTCTCCGAAATTGGTTTGGCGCGAATGGTCGCGGTGCCGCCCTGCTGCATCACATTCGCAGCGGCGGCAATGACCTCAGCTTCGAAGCTTCCGCCCGGGCCAGTCACTTCCAGCTTCATTCCGGGCACCGCGAGAGTGGCCAGTGCTGGCGGCGCAGTGAATACGAGTTCATTCATGTCGGGATTGGAAACCTCCGCAACAAGCGTCCCAGCTGAGACGACGCCACCGGGCGTCACTTGGACGTTGCCAACCAAGCCAGCGACAGGACTCGAGATGGTCACCCGGCCGGAACTGTCCGGAGACCCGCTGGCCGCAACCTGCGCACGTGCAGCACTAGCGGCAGCATCCGCGGCCAAAGATCGCGCACGCGACGCCTCCAGCTCCTGGCGTGCCACTACGCCTTGCTCGACAAGGGATTTATCGCGGCCGTAGGCCAGGCGGATGGCTTCGGCCTCCGCCGCTGCGGCAGTAGCGGCGGCCTTGAACGTCGCGGCTTCTCCACTGACAACGATCACCAGGGGCTGGTTGCTCTTGACGGCCGTACCAGGTGCAACAAGCACGCGTTCAACGCGGCCGGTGACCGTTGATGCGATCGCAGCACGCCCCCCGATGGCCGGCTCGACGCGCCCAGCTAGGCGGGTCGATGCGCCACCGCCGCGCCCGACAGCCACCACGCCGATGCCAGAAGCCTTGATCTGGTCAGGGGTCAGCTTGACTACACCTTCCTCGGCCTCCTCTTCGCCGTGATCGCCATCGCCATCACCCTCACTGTGCGCCTCGGCGGAGCCCGGCTTAGCGTCAGCTGCGTGATCGTCGTGACCGTCATCCTTGCCAGCCGGCTTCTCTGCCTGGGCACCACTGGATTTAGCATCCTCCTGGGCACCGCCACTGCATGCGGTCAGCCCGCCGGTCATCAGCAAGGTAGCCAACAGCGTCGCTCCGATGAGCGTTTTGTTTCCGTACTTGTTCATTTTGCCTCCACAAACGGTGCGCGCCCTTCAAGGCGGGCGAGGTCGATTTCTGCTGCCACCCGGCTAAGACGGGCATCCACAGCACTGCCACGAGCAGCGATCAGGGTTGATCGCGTGCTACGCAGCTCCAATTGCGATATACGACCTGCCTCGAATCCGATGCGGGCCAGCCGATAGGCTTCGTCTGCAGCTTGTACGCTCTCATCTGCGGCCCGTGCGCGGCTGTTGGATGCTTTGAGACTCGCAACTGCCCCCAAGCGGGCTGCTTCACTGTCACTCTTCTGAGCAACCAGAACCGCTTCGGCAGCACGTTGTTCCGCGTAGGCGGCCTGGATCGCACCGCGGTTACGGTCAAATAGGGGGATCGAAAGGCTGATGCCCACGTTGTAGGCCTGGTCGCCTGCTTGGCGGAAGCGCGTCTGAGCCACGGACGCACTCAATTGTGGCAAGGCACGCTTGCGCTCGACATCTATAAGGCGACCGGAGGCCTCCGCTTCAGCCTGTGCAATGCGAACGGCAAGCGGGGGTGCCTCAATAGCGACTGGGTGAGAGGGCACGCGGTCAAGCAGGCTTTCACCGATGTCGGTCAGGGGACTGTCCACCAAGGACACCCCGGCCAGGCGCGCAAGCGCCGCATCCCGGTAGGCCTCGGCCTCATCCAGGCTTGCCTTCGCATTGGCGACCTCGCTCCGTGCCTGCACACCGCGCAGGTTGGGCTCACGGCCCTCGCTGACCATCGCAGCCACGGCCTTAGCGTCCTGTTCAATCAACGCCAATGCTTCGCTGGCCAGTTCATAACGGCGCAACGCAGCCTCTGCTTCGGCATATGTTGCCGCCAAGCGCCCGGCTGCGTCACTGCGCATCAGATCACCCCGTAAGCCTGCCGCGCCTGCCTCCGCACGCGCGGCGCGCACTCGGGCCCCTCGTTGACCCCAGATCTCCAATGGCTGGGAAAGCGTGACAATGCTGTCAGCGTTGGAAAAGCCTTTATAGGGTCCCGTGCCGTATGCATTTTCCGCTTCGATGGAGACCGTTGGATTGGGTAGTGCCCGAGCCTGTTGTACCCGCGCCTCGGCGGCCTCAGCCAGCGCGACGCCCTGGACGGTCGCAGGCATCTGGTCCAAGCGAGAAAGCAACGATTCGTAAGATGGTGCAGTTTGAGCAGCCACATGTCCGGTTGGCACCAACGCCAACAGAATAGCCACAGCCAACCCGGTCGCTGAAAGCGACCGGCCTGTCAAAATCGACATAAAAACTCCCGTAAATTATCTGAGCGAATGACCCGCAAGTGCGGGGCAGAGCCAGATCAGATACGGGGGGGGCGCATGGGACCGTCGAGTCGGAACGCGTAGACGTCCGCGTGCTTGGTACTGTGCAGCGAGATCCGGCCATCGGCGAAGAGATCATCGTGACCGGCAGTTGGCAGGCTTGCCGTTGAATGGTGGCAATGCCCATGGCCACAGGCATCGGCGCCAGACGAATCCTTGCCCTTGCCGGGGTCCTGGTCCGATTCGCCTGAGACGCCGTGCATGTCACCTACGGTGGCTGGAGCCTCCTGCGCGCATGCCAATGCCTCAGCCACGGGCACGACCACGAACACCGCCAGAAGCAGCAGCATCAGGTACATACGGATGGCGGGCAGAGAGCGACGCATGGGGGAAGGCTAGCAACCTCGTCTGGACGGATACAATTACATAGAAATACTACAGTTACGACACCGGACGCGCTGTCGGGTCCTGTTCAGGTTAGGGTGCCTAGAGGGTCAACCCAGCAGAACCAGGGCCCAAATGAGCGCCACGTTGCAAAGAGCCACGAACACAGCGCCCGAACCCATGTCTTTGGCGCGACCGGCCAGCTCATGGATCTCTGGGCCGTAGCGTTCGATAACCGCTTCGATGGCGGAGTTCAGCAGCTCCAAGGCCAGCACAGCCAGCACGCTCCCCATTAGAAGTGCTCGCTCTACCGCTGAGTGGCCCAGCAGAATCGCTGCCGGTAGTGCCACCACGGCCGCGACAACCTCGAGTCGAAACGAGGATTCATGCAGCCAAGCTGATCGTAGTCCTTGGAGGGACCAGCGGAGCGCCTTGAAGACGCGGGCAATGCTCCGCGGACGATGACCGTACATATCTGCCACTGCGTTGCTTCCTTAATTTAGGACCCCAAGAGCCGCTGCTGGGCGCTTCCAGCAGCGTGCTCGTTGTCGCCCGTTATGGGGTGGACCCGGAGTTGATGGAACAACCGGAGAAAAGATTCAGGCTTTCGTCCAACGACTTCGTCCGGACCTGCATGAGGCCGAGTACAGAATGGAAGAGGTTGTCGTGGCTGGCCGGCCGCTTTGATCGGTCCCGGACACATTGAAGGTCCAGGTTGTTGCTGCTCTTCATGCCCTCGGACATCCACATGACCATGGGCACTTTGATCTGAGTGTCGGGAGCAATGGCATAGGGGAGACCGTGGAGATAGACGTTCGCCTCGCCCAGTGACTCACCGTGGTCGGATACGTAGATCAATCCAGTGTCATGGCTTTGATCCTGCTCAAGCATGCGGATGGCCTTTCCTAAGAAGTCATCTGTTGCAAGAACTGCGTTGTCATACGCATTGACGATCTGCTGGCGTGTGCACTTGCCCAGATCTGCATTGCGGCAGTCAGGCGTGAACCTCCTCAGACCCTCGGGATATCGCTTGTAGTAGCTCGGCCCGTGGTTCCCCAGCTGATGCAGAACGACCACAACATCACCCGGATTGTCATCGATCGCGTCATGCAATCCCCGCAACATGATCTCATCGCGGCACGCTTGGTCATCGCACAACCCATCCTTGATAGGCACGCGGAAGGACTCAAACGCCAGGTCCGCGCAAACCCCCTTACAACCTGTCTGGTTGTCCCGCCATAACGTCTTGATGCCAGCTCGCTCAAGCACATGAAGCAGCGACTCTGAGCCCCTGATCTTGTCTCGATCGTAGTCTCGCCTTCCATACACCGAGAACATACAAGGCACGGAAACTTCAGTATTTGACCCGCAGGCAGTCACGTTCGAGAAGTTGACAACGTCCGATGCCGCCAGCTGTGGCGTTGTCTGCCGGCTATATCCATTCAGTCCCCAGTTCTGCGCGCGAACCGTCTCGCCTACGACTATGACCAGAAAGTGTGGCTTCGCACCTGGTGGATGGGGCTTCATTCTGGCGTCTGGACCGACCACCTGAATCGGACCCCGTTCGGCTCGCGTCTGTTCTCGGACAACCTTGGCAATGGAAGCAAGATAGTTTCCGGGTGTTGCCAAGTACCTGACTGGCTTGTGGTTACGCATGAGCGAGGACAGGTTGTCGAACGAGGCGAAGGCCGCGCCAGTTATGACCACGACAGAAACGCCGAGCAGAAGGACTCTAGCAAGTACGGCGCTCGCCAGACTGGAGGGACGCCGGATCCGAACCGTACATGCCACGACGGCTGGAAACACGCCTTTCATCAACACCGTAAGGAAGAATCCCCAGGTCAGCAGCTCGCCAGCCTCTGCGCTGTCAGTCTTCAGCACGTTTCGCACCATGCTTGCATCGAAGTAGACGCTGTAATTGTCTGAGTTGTAGGCGGCAGCAGCGGACACGACAAGAAGCAAGGAAACGACGGGCTTTACCGTCCATCGAGTGCACAACAACCCAAGAATGAGTACGTTCAAGGAGGTAAGAATCGCTGCCGTTGACAAGAGAAGCAGCGCACGGGCCGCTCCATCAACACCACTCTTGGCGATGACCTCTGCAAAGAAGGCGTTGTTGAGGAACAACGTGAAGTACAACGCCACAACGATGATCAGAGTACTGATCCCCAGCTGAGGTCCCCTGACATGCCTGCCAAGCCGACCGAGTGGATCTAAGACAGCTCGGCCTTGCCGATCACTCCGGCTGAAGCATTTTTTCAAGTAGTCCATTTGTTTTTCCGTTTGATGGACCCGCAGACGCGCTCATGGCGAGTACGCCGGCGCTGTGCAAACCGAAGTCGCTGTGCTCGCGGGTCTACTTAAGGGGCGCTCAGAGGGGCAGTACAGGTGCAAAGGACCTGACGCCCTCGACACTCGGAAGCGGCGGCGAGGTCTAGCGAATTGAGGTTTCGCATGTCGATAGAGCTCCAGCCGGAATGAGCCACCAGGTTCTTCGATTGGCTACTCCAAACTGCAAGGATGGATCCGGCCTTCGATCACCGCAGTTCTCTAGCACCGACCCCTCAATGAGCAGCCAACGCACGTCCTGGCGCTCCTGCTGCCAACTCAATGCCGTGGCAAGCTGCTGCCTAGCAGGCCGATTGAAGCCGAACTCCGCCGTGGCTGATTGCGACATGAGCAATTGCTGCTCGCGCCAACCGACCAGTCCCAGTTGCGCCGAAGGTCCGATGCGTGTGCTCACCTGTTCCATGAGCCCCCGGGATGAGCTTGCCTCGTTCAGGACGCTGGGACCCGCAAACCCGTAGACGACCCAAAAACCACTCATCCCCGTGAGCAGCCCCTTCCAGGCGCTGCCTGAAAGTGAGAGAGCCGCACCAACCAGCAAGGGCAACGAGGCGAGGAGGACCAGGATGGCGATCGAGTGCGAGTCCTCACTAGAGCCACGCTCAGTGAGAAGCTTCACTTCGAACCGAGGGTTGGAAGCGAGCATCCATATCCCCAAGGTCGCCGTTGCCGTACCCAGGAGCGAGACAAACGCGGTCGCCAATCTTCGTACTCCGACTCTTCCGACAATGTCTGGAAGAGACGCAGCGAGCGCCAAGCACAGCATCGGCAGGCCGGGGAGGATGTACATGTCTCGCTTTCCTGCAGGAACTGAAAAGAACAGTACGATCAGGGCGAGGCTGCCGACCGGAAGCCATAGACGTTCGTCAAAGCGACAAAGCCCTTTGTAGAGGCTTGGCCCCGCCCAGGGAAGAAGGGCGATCGTTGGCAACCACGACGTAGCTATAACTACGAGGAAGTACCACGGTGCCTGGAAGTGATGCCATGAGTTTCCGTAACGCTGGATCGTCTGGCGGAACAGGATGTTACGCGCGTACTCAAGGTTCTCTTGGGTGGGGTGGATCCATACAGCGATCAGCATCGGAATGAGCCAGATGCCAATCGCGACCAACAAGGCCAGGGGTCCCAGCCACGCGCGTCGATCACCTATCCAAGAAGCACTCATCTTCCTGGAAAACGTCAGCGCCAGGGCTGGAACCAGCATGAAGAGTGCAATCACTCCCACGCCCTTGGTGATCACTCCCAACCCGGCCGCAAACCACGCCACGGTCCACATCCGCCAATCCGGACCGCGAACAATGTGCCGAATGAGGCCGTAGTGGGCCAAGGTGACCCATGCAAGCAGCAGGGGATCGATCTGCGCGCGCTTCATCTGCAGAGTGAACTGCACGGCGAGGAGTAGCGCCCAACCTGCGTAGATCCCGGCCTGCTTGGACCACAAGCGCCGTCCTAGGTCGTAGGTCATCCACACACATGCGATACCTGACAGCACCGAGGGAAGCAGGAAGGCAATCCTGAGATTTCCGGTCAGCTGCAGCAGGGCAGCCTGGATCCACATGAAGAGCGGAGGCTTGTCTGCGTACAGCTCTCCACCGCGGCGTGGGAACAGCCAGTTTCCGCTGTCCACCATTTGGGAGGCAACCAAGGCGAATCTCGGCTCATCGGCAGGCCAAGGGTCGCGCAGGCCCAGGCCCGCACCGAGGACCACCGTAGCGGTTGCCATCAGCAGTGCCGCTTGACCGCGCGGAGTTCGGAGGTAGGTAGATATTGAGAGGGGCATTCAAGCCGCCTTCTTAGAGGCGGCACGGTGCCGTTCGGCGACTGCGCGAGCAGGCACGCGTCGGCCGGACGCACAAAGCGCCCAGAAACAAGATGTGATCATGGAAAGATCCGCTAAGGGTGATCGCAGAAGGACGAACAGGCGCCTAGCGCCTGGGTCGCGATCAAGCCCTGGGAGGTCTAATCAGCCTGTCGGGGGTGTGGGGCGCCACGGGCCGCTCGTAGAACACGTGCCCACCCTCATCCAGTGGCGCCTCGCCCGGCGCAAATCCGTTAGACGCCACGAATGCACTGCTGTGATGGCAATGACCATGACCACAGGCTGGGTGTGCCTTGTCGGAGTGCCTCTCGCCTGGCCCTGCTACTTCCTGATGGGACTGCTCTTCAGAGAAACAGACCGAAGCATCGACGACAGGCACTATTACCAGCACTGCAAGTAGCAGTGCCAAGGCGTAGCGCTTGGCGTGGATGGCAAGGGAAGTCACGTGCTGCTTCGACCCATACGGACGTGGCCGGAAAGATACCTTGCATCATAGTTCTCAGCAAGCTGAGGCTTGTTCATGTTCTGCCCGGGCCCGGGCGGGTGGAGCGGGAGCGGCCGAGCACCTTGCCACCAACTGGATCCAAGGCCAGGTCTGCACCTTTCCCGCCGGTGCCTCTCAGCACGCTTGCACGCAGATCATCTTCGGCCAGATCCACAACAACCTCAGCACCAGACCACTTCGCTCGTTCAACCTCGGCGGCCGAGGAAACGACGACACTCGGCATGGCTCCCAGCGCTCTGCTCATCTGGATCAGTGCGTGTCCCACGGACCCGGACGCTCAAGAGATCAGCACTGTCTGCCCGTCCTTCACCTGTCCAATGCGGGTCAAAGCCTGGTAGGCGGTGACGTAGTTGATGGGAAAGGCGGCCCCCTGATCCAGGGTGATGGAATCAGGAAGGCGGATGATGCGCTTGTCCTGCACCAATGCCCACTGCTGCTGCAGGCCATCCTCAGTAATGCCGAGTGCGGCACCGCCGTAGATGGCCACGCGTGTTCCTGGCTCAAAAGCGCCGCTGTGTTCAACAATACCGGTACCGTCATTAGTCAGCACCAATGGTGCGCGTGCGTGCTCGACAATACGCGCGAGGACCTGGCTTGAAAGTGGGTTAACGGTAGCAGCGTGCATGCGAACCAACGTGTAGCCCTCACGTGGCGACGGTACTGGCCGTTGTTCAATGTGCATGGTGGGCGCAGGGCCGAATGAACTGGCTACGACTGATTTCATAAGTACTCCTGTTGGCGAATGCCGTGTAGACGGCGCCGCTGTGAGAGAGGGCTGGGCAGTGGAGACAGGGGCACCGAAGTGCTAGATATCAGCTATCGATCTATGCAGGCATTTGCCGCATCACGGCGATGGCTTCGAGAACGGCATCCGCTCCCTGATAGAGGACTTCAGAGCTCACCGGCTGCAGCTGGCCAGCAGTCTGGAGATACAGCTTTAGAACGCCCCGGACCTGTTCACTCTCCATCATGCGCTGAGTTTCATCGATGCGTTCGCAAGCCAAAAGGGCCAGCGCATCGTCAGCGTTGAGCTGCTCGGCAAACACCACTGGGTCAGAAGCGTATCCATGCCGCTCAAGGAAGCCGGACGTGATGGCCGCAGCGACCCTCGCGCTGCTGGTCTCCCGGCCGTCGATGTACCGCTGCCGCTGGAAGTGGTGGAGCAGCGGTAGCTCCAGGCGTCTGTCGAGGCCGCGCGCCAAGGTCAGTGCACGGGTCATCGGACCCGAATCGAAGCTGCCATGCGGACCGAGCAACACCTGCTGACGGTACGCCTCGCTGAATACCTGCCCGGTCAGTGCTTCAATCCTCTGATCGTTAGCCCACGCGTACTCTGCCCATTCCCGATTCTGCGGGCGAGCACCACGGCCTGTGAATAGACCGCTTGGCAATAACATCAGTTCGATAGAGGAGTCGTTAGTCAGCGCGTCGAGCGCCGGAGCGGCGGCGTAGCACAACCCGCACCACGGGTCGAATAGATAAAGCAGCGTTTTTTGCAGCATGAGAGAAAGGGGAGGGGAGGGATCAAGCCCTACCATATTGGATCTAAATCGCAACATATACCCCGCATTAACGACAGACTGTCAACCAGAACGAACATGTTTGCGTGTTTTACGACGTCCAAGGTACTCCCAGTCTCGCCCCCCCTTTGTTTTTGCTTCAGGCCGGCGAAGCGCCTAGACAGGACCGACCCGATGTAATTGGAAGAAGTCAGGGCATGGTGCACCGTGCAGGCATCGCACACCGGTATACGGCGGCCTGATTCTTCGCACGCAGGCAAAATAATCGCGCCATGAGAATCGTCTACGCCACCTCGCGGGATCTGATTGGCTCGCGGGAGCGGACCGGTGCTGTATATGCAGCCGCCACGCTGGCCGTTCCTGGGTGCAGCTGGTGATTGCGCCGGCGCGAATTAACTTGGGCTCGCTGCGGGTTGACCGCAGAAGGCCCAAATCTGGGCGTCATCTTCGGTGGCGGCGCTATCGCCAGAGAGCGGTTGATGGGCACCCGTGCCACCGCAGCCTTGAGGTGCAAACGTGGATCGTTGGGTGGCCAAGTTATGGGCACCGCGTAAGCAGAGGTCTGATGGCGGCGGCCGTTAACATAAGCTACGTTATGCGAATTAACGCATTGATCTTAAAAGCGTTTCCCTGCCTTGGCCGATCCTACTCCAGCAAAGAGACGTCATCAAGCAGGCCTGAAGAAGCAGGGTTATCCTCGAACCCTCAGCTGCTTTCTCCATATGCATGGGGGACACGTCGCGATTCCGGGTTAGCTGGCAGTTGAGTTCCCGCGAGCCTACCAGCGTGCGTCATCGCTCCAGGAGGAAAAATCTTGCTTCGCCGCCTCCAGCACGAGCGCTGGATGTAGGGCAAGAGCCTCTGCTGGACTGCCTCCGCACAATCGAGCATGCGGAGCGATCAGCCATTCGATTTCCTCCCAACCTGACGTCGGGCCGCCGGCTGAAACGCCATATGGGCCACGCAGTAGCGACAGTACCTCCGAGAGCACTGGCAAAGGCATCCCAGTAGCGTCCAGCTGCCATGGAGGAAAGAGAAACAGCTTCAGTTCCCCAATCCACACGCCCAGAACGCTCCCAGATTGCAGGCACTGCGTCAGGGTGCGGCCCTGGACGGCACTCGGGCTCAGTATCGCTTCGAACGCCGCCATATCGAGCCAATCCCGCGCGGCGTTCGATCTGGCCTGAGCGAAGGCAGATGTTTCCGAAGGTATATGCCCGCGCATAGAATGCCTGCCTGGTAAATGAACAGCTCCCACAAGGATGCCACACGCTCTACTAAGGCAACCTGTGGGGGAAACGTCGCTTGAACGTCAGGCATCCAGCGGTTTGCCGCAACAAGGGCATTTCCCTCCTGCCAGTTCTCGATCGTATGCTGCGTTTTGGCGGTTGGCCAGCCAGACTGCTGCCACGGTAATGGAAACAACAAGCGCCACCAAGACGCCTGCGACGATGCTCATCTGTTGCAAGGTAGACAGGGAATTCATTGCATTGCCCACTAGGAAGACCAAGACGATGTCGCACTACAATTTTAGCCCCCAAATCGGAAGAACTTGCAGGAAATTTATCCGGAAAGGCACCCGATCTAACGTAGGCTGAGGGCTCTATGGCTGAACTCTGCGGGCGATATGGCTGCATCTGAAAGCTGGCCCACAGCAAGGCAGCTACTTGGAGGTCCTGCGACCAACGAGCTCCAGAAGAATTCGGGGCAAGTAATGCGTAGTTCCGCCAAATTAGGGGCGGCTTGTCCGAAGACTCGCGGAAAGATGGGCGGGTTTCCGGAGCAGAATGGGGCAGTTTCAGCTGTGAAAGGGGCAACTTGTCCGCGTCAGACAGCTGCATTTGAACCCGGCGCACCCAGGCGATCAAAGGGCGGAACTTTGTTCATCCAGACAACTAACACCCAGAAATATCTGCGATGGCTTACGGCGGTCCAACAATGTCTGCCTCGCGAACCAGAATCTCTACCTCAACGGGGCAGAATTGTCTGATGACGAACACAAGCCTAATGCCCGAAGGGGAGGCTTTATGTTCTCGGGCGCTGCAGCGTTCCGATTACGGCATTTCGCATAATGTATATTATGTAACAACAGAAGGTGCGACCCAGACCCTCAGTCCCCAACCGCCGGCAACTCCCGATCCATCAACCTCATCACAGCCTGCTTGCCCTCACTTGCCGGCATGTTCCGCACCAGGTTCCGCAACAGCCTCACGTCCTGGCTCCAGCCCAGCCGGTCGCTGATCTTGTGCAGCGCCTTGCGGGCCACCGCCGCATGTTCGTCGCCATGCCCATGGATGGCGCCCAGTTCCTGAGCCGCATCCAGCTGCATCCGCAAGCGTCGAACCTTCCGGCGCCAACGGTGCACGATTTCCGGATCGTCATGGTGTGCGGCTCGCTCTGCAGCTCTCTTGGCACGGCGTTCGCTGCTCGCCAATGCCGCCCGGATTGTCCGTTTCCGCAACGTCTCCCACGGCTGCGCCCCGATTCGATCCAGAACGCGTTCGATTACGTTCCGTCTCTTCAAAAATCCGGGGTCTACGGCCAGCGAACGCTGCAGAATTCGCGTACGTCGCAGCTCCAACGCCTCGATGATGGGCTGCCAGCCGGGGTCAGGATGCAGGCTCTGCAACCGCCTGGCGGTCTCGACCACCACATGGGCGTCGCGCATGTCCGACAACCCTTTGCCAAGCCGCCTCAGCGCGAAGTCTTCGCGGTCCAGGTCAAGGTCGTCGGCAACCACCAGCGCCAGCAATGCCCGCATGCGCCGGATCGCCTTTCGGGCAGCATGGATGGCGTCGTTCTGGTCGGTCTTGGCGGGGAGCGCGTCCAGAATGGCTTGGCCGTCCTTCATGAGAAGGCTTCTGGCATTCATCCCCAGAGCATCAGCTGGCATGGACGGCCTTTCGCGGAACGATGCCCGGATTGTAACCAGCCCACCCGGCCCGGATGTGATGCGTCACGATAATACCCATCGTGACACGTGTGCGTGCATGGATCGACCGGACAACTACTGGCCGCAACCCAGTAACAATACAGAGGCCACCGCCCGGCCCGCATGCTGAACTGAGCGCCGTACTCCCTCCTGGCGACGCGCTCATGGCCACCTTCTGTCGATCCGTCTTCCGGTTCACCCTGCAGCCGTCATGAGTACCGGCCGACTCTGCCGGGGCGTCATCAGGATCGCAGGGTTGGCCCTGCTGGCCGTGGCGGCCGGCTGCACCACCATGGGCCCGCAGAGCATCCCGCGTGACCGCCAGGGTTACTCCTACGCCATTGGCGAATCCTGGAAAGAGCAGACCCTGCTCAACATCGTGCGCCTGCGCTACGCCGACGCGCCGGTATTCCTGGATGTGTCTTCCATCGTGGCCTCGTACGCGGCCGAGGGCCAGGTCGACGGCTCGGTGACCTTCCCGCCCCACGCCAGCGCCACGCCCACGCTGGGTGGCTACGGTCGTTTCACCACCAAGCCCACCATCTCCTACGCGCCACTGACCGGCGACAAGTTCGCGCAGAGCCTGCTGCGGCTCATCGCGCCGGCGTCTGTGTTCCAGATGATCCAGGCGGGCTACCCGGCCGATTTCATCCTGGGCGCCACCACGCGCGCCATCAATGGCCACTACAACCGCTCGTCGGGAGTGAACGCGCGTGAGGCGGATGCCGAATTCTCCGAACTGACCGATCGACTGCGCCACGTGCAGCGTGCCGAAGGCCTGGGCATGCGCATCGAGCGCCGCGAAAACGGCGACGCCACCCTGCTCTTCTTCCGCGGCCAGGCGGAACCGCAGCTGGATCAGGAGGTGGCGCGGGTGCGCGATCTGCTCGGCATCCGCAAGTCGCCGGAGTTCAATCTGGTCTACGGCGCTACTGCCCGCAACGACACCGAAATCGCCCTGCTCACCCGCTCGATGCTGGAAATTCTGCTGGATTTCTCCAACTGCGTGGAGGTGCCGGCGGAGCATATCGCGCAGGGCCGTGCCTTCCCCGGCTATCCGCCCGGGCAGGCCAATGCGACGCGCCGCTTGGCCACCATCCACAGCGGCAGCGCGGCGCCGGAGGATGCCTACGCGGCCGTCCGCTACCGCAACACCTGGTACTGGGTGGACGATACCGACATGAATTCCAAGCGCGCCTTCGCCTTCATGATGGTGTTCTTCTCGCTTGCTGAAACGGGCACCTCGGCGCCGGCGCCCGTCCTGACCATAGGTGCGAACTGACATGACGACTCCGAAGATTCCGTTGGGTCTGGCGCTGTGCGCGCTGTCGACCAGTGCGGTTGCCCAGCAGCGCGATGCCGACGAACTGGCGAAGCAGCTGTCCAATCCGGTGGCCGCGCTGATCAGCGTGCCGCTGCAGTACAACTACGACGAAATCTGGGGCGAGGATGGGTATCGACATCAGCTGAACATCCAGCCGGTGGCGCCGTTTTCCATTTCCGACCACTGGAACGTGATTTCGCGGACGATCCTGCCGGTGGTGTACCAGAAGGACATCATCCCCGGTACCGACCAAGCCGGCATCGGGGACATTACCCAGAGCTTCTTCTTTTCGCCGAAGAAGCCTACCGACGGCGGCCTGGTCTGGGGCATCGGCCCGGCGATGCTGCTGCCCACCGGCACCGATGACCTGGGTGCGGACACCTGGGGCCTGGGGCCGACCATCGTCCTGCTGAAACAGGACGGCGTGTGGAGTTACGGGGCATTGGCCAACCATATCGTCGACGTCGGCGGCGGCAGGCATCGCGTCGACATCAGTTCCACGTTCCTGCAGCCGTTCGTCACCCGCGGCCTCGGCCAGGGCCGTACCGTCGGGGCAAACATCGAGTCGACCTACGACTGGGAAGCGAAACAGTGGACGGTGCCGCTCAACCTGTTTTACAGCAAAGTCTCGAAAATCGGCTCGCAGATGGTCAGTTACCAGGGCGGCGTGCGCGGCTATCTGGACAAGCCGCGTGGCGGTCCCGACTGGGGCGTGCGGGCCACCCTCACCTTCCTGTTTCCGGAATGAGCATGTCCTGCGGTACCGCGCGTCAGGCGACGCGCAGTACCGGAGGCGGTGCCCACGTGTCGTCCAGGATCGCCGCCGAAGGGCCATACGCACGCAGGAACAATTCGAAGTCACCGACGGGCGCGGGCAACCAGTTGCTGGCCTTGGCGCCTTCCGGCCGTTCATGCTGCACATGCAAGGTCAATGAGCCGTCGTCGTTCAGCGCGAGATCCTTGTTCTTGGTTCCCAGCGAGTAGCGGTTGATCGCGTTGGGCGCGAAGAAGTGGTTCTCGTCGTACAGGGTCAGCGACCAGAATCCGTCTACCGGCGGCAGCCCGTTTCTCGGGAATGTCAGGGTGTAAGCGTGCGCGCCGTTGAGGCGTTGGCCTTCGCTGTCGTATTCCTTGCCGAAGTACGCTGATTCACGGCGCGGGTTGACGAAGATGTTGGCCTTCGCGGCAGCGGCGCGGCTGTAGTAGTCGGTCCCGAACTCTGCACCGTTGCGCGGGCTGATCCAGCCGTTGGCAGTCGGCACGCCGGCGTAGGAATAGCTGTGCAGGGGCTGCATGAGCTCGCGATCGGCATCCACCGCGGCCTGCTGCAGCACTGCGGCCAGCTTCGGGTCTTTTCCGGCGGCATCCAGCACCGACTGGAACAAGCCATACAGTGCCTCCTCGCCCGGCTGCGGCGGCACTTCGGCGAGGATGGTCGGCAGTTCGGCGAAGAACGCCTCCGGCTTCACCCACTGCGTCTCTCCCCCGCCCCCCTGGCTGCTGCCGGAGGGGTCGGAAAGCGTGGGGATGCCCTTCCAGTCCTGCACCCGGGTGGTACCGTCGAACTCGCTCAGGGGATACGCCAGGATCTGGTTCAACACCGGTTGGATCGCGGCACGGTCGTCGGCGGTGTCGTCCATGAAGGCGCGGGGAATGATGTAGGCCAGGTTGGTGGCCGACCTCAGCACCTGTGCGATGCCCTCGGGCGTTTCTCCGTTCCAGCCCGGGCCGGCAATCATGTGGAATCCGGCCTGCGCACCGTACATTCTGCCGACGCCGCCGAGCGAGTCGGTACGTTGGTCGCCAGTCTGGTACACCCAGTAGCGCCCGCCGAAGTCCGGCACCTGGAACACCACGGGCTCCGCAGTCAGGTCCAGCAGACCGAACCCATAGGCAACGTCCTGGTTGGGCGTGGCCACCGCGCGCTCTTCCGGTTTGATGTAGTCGGTGAGCATGGTCAGCCGGTTGATCGGTGCCATCGGTAGGATCCCCTCGCCCAACCCGAAGCCCGGCACCTTCGAAAAGACCACGCGGCGATTGTGGAGATTGACCATCGGCCAGCCCCACACGTAGGCCAGCCGCGCGACGTCGCGCACGAAGGCTTCGGTGAGCGGGGTGCCGGGCACGGGGCCTGCAGGCATCGGCGGAGTGTGCTGAGGGGACATGGGGGCGCTCCTGAACGTGGGTAGTGCCGCCTTTTCGTCGTAACGCGTCAGGCTTGTCAGGCTTCGTCTTCGTCCAGAAGCTGCTCGACATAGGCCGCCGCATGCCGCATGACCTCGTCGAAATCGGCGCCTTCGGGGATGTTGGGCTGCAGGAATTTCCGTTCGCCCACCGCAAGCAGGAACACGAACGCCGGCTTGCCCCGGGGCTGCCACGCAGTGACCCGGTAAGCGGCACCGCGGTAACTTCCGTCCAAAGTGGCGCTGGCAACGGGCGCGGAAGGCGGCTGTCCGCCGGGCGGCTCGGTCCCATCACTTGCACCCTCGCCTTCCGGCGGGCTGCCGGACTCGGTCGCATACCGCACCGCGCGGGTGGTGGGATATCGGCTGTACCGCCGCGATCCCAGATCGGAGATCCCGCACAGCGCGCCCGGCTGAGGTCCGGCCGAGGACTCCATCGACGTATACAACACCCGGTTCGACGCTGCCCTGGCCATGTGCCCTGCCCCTTACCGATCACCTTGGTAAAGTCTGGGCCGGCGGGGGGCGTTCGCGCATCAGTAAAGCTACCTAGTCACATACGGTGCACGCAGGGCGTCCACGCGGGCTTAATGGGGTGCGGACAACCCTGTGCCTGACCCGGCACGCGCGCCGGCAAGGGGTGAGCCATGCTTCCTGCTTCGATCAGGCGTATCGCCGTTCAACTGTTCGACAACGGCGTGCTGCGCCTGATCTTCGAAAATACCCGCAACATGGCGGTGTCCACGCTGATTACCGCCGCCGGGCTGGAGGTGGTGCGGGAGGGACCGGGCGAGCTGGATCTGGTCAACCCGACCCTGGTCGGGTACGTGGTCGCCGCGATCGGCGGCACGCTGCTGCTACTGAACCTGATGGATGGGCTGTGGCGGTTGAGCCGGATGAAGTCGCACCTGGTGCTGCAGATCCTGTTGTGTGCGGCGTATGCGTTTATTTTCTGGCGGGTGGTTCTGCTGGTTTTGAATTTCAAGGCGGGGGGTGGGATGGGGATGGGAAACTGAGTTTGGCCGGCGTGGTGGCGGGTTAGCGGTCTTCCTTGTAGATCCTGCCGTCTTTCATGATGACGTTGAAATTGGTGTCGGGGTTGGTGATGACGGCGATATCCGACAGCGGGTCGCCGTTGACCAGCAACAGGTCGGCCAGGGCGCCCTCTTCCACTACGCCCAGGCGGCCGGCGTAAGGGCTGCGCTTGCCGGACAGGGCCAGCAGCTGGGCGTTGGTGCCGGTGGCCATGATCAGGGTCTCGGCCGGGGTGTACCAGCGGGTCAGGCTGGCGAGGATGCGGTTCTGCTGGCTGGCCAGCGCGCTGGAGAACAGCACGTCGGTGCCGAATGCGGTCTTGAGCTTGTACTTGATCGCGAATTTATAGGTCTGGTCGGTGCCGGCGAACACCTCCTGCGCCTTCTCCCACTGCTCCGAACCCGGCGGGAAGGCGTTGGCCAGCTCCGGCGGGAACGGCTGGGTGCTGAGCCAGGTGCCGGTGTCACGGATGCGGCGCGCGGTGGCGTCGTCCATCAGGCTGCCGTGTTCGATGCACTTCACCCCGGCCCGGATCGCACGCTGGATCGCTTCGGGGGTGTAGGCGTGTACCGTCACGTAGGTGCCCCAGTCGGTGGCCGCCTCCACCGCCGCGCGCACCTCCGGTTCGGTGAACGTCACCACGTCGAGCGGGCTGTGCGGCGATGACACTCCCCCGCCGGCAGTGAGCTTGATCTGGCTGGCGCCGCGCATCAGCTGCTCACGCACGCGCACGCGCAGTTCGTCGGGGGTATCGGCAATGGCGCTGTCGCCGATCACATCGTGACGCGAGCCAGGCGCGCCCAGCGTGCGCGGCAGGTCCGACGCCTCACGGAAATCGCCATGGCCGCTGGTGACGGTGATCATTGCGCCGGACGGGAATATCCGAGGCCCTTCGACCTGCCCGGCATCCACCGCGGCCTTCAGGCCCCACACGGCGCCACCGACGTCGCGCACGGTGGTGAAGCCGCGCATCAGCGTCTTGCGCGATTCGGCGCCGGCCACGATGTTGACGTAGCCGGTATCGGCGGTCATCAGCGACTGGATCGGAATGCCGGCAAACATGCTGTGCCAGTGCATGTCGATCAGCCCGGGCATCAGGGTGCGGCCACGGCCGTCGATCACGCGTGCGCCGCCTGCGTCGATGGGGCCGGTGGATATGCGGGTGATGGTATGCCCCTGCACCAGCACGTTGCTGGGCCCGGACAGGCGCGCATGGGTACCGTCGAAAATCCGCACGTTGGTGAACAGTACGGCCGGCGGAGGTGCAGCTGCCGGCTCTGCCGACGCGCCAACGGGATCCTGCTGGATGACCGAATGCGCGGAGGTTGGCGTCGCCAGCCCGAGCGACAGCGCAACGCCCAGGATGCAGAAGGACAGTCGGTTCAGCATGGCACTACTCCCCCGTAGCGGTTGTCTGTTGGGTATAGGAGCGGTGGCGTTACTGCGATGTGTAGCGTGCACCGCACTGCGGGATTTACTGGTCGCCATTTCACCAACGCATAACGCAGGCCGGGAGGTAATTGAGCGGTCCCCCCTGGAGCGACCGTGATGACCGTGCTCTCCCGTCTTGGCAAGGATCCCGGCTCCATCGGCATGGCAATGAAATCCAGCTGGCCGCGCCTGCTCATCGTCGGCGTGCTGCTGCTGGCGCTGGGCGCCTTCGGCATCTACGCCTCGTCCTTCATGGTGCGCACCATGACCGTGCTGATCGCCGGCCTGCTGGTGATCGCCGGTGCGCTGCAACTCACCGAGGCCTTCCTGCTGCATGGCCTGCCCAGCTTCGCCATGACCATTGCCCTGGGCGCGGCGCAGATCATCGGCGGCATTGCCATCTACACCCATCCCGAGTGGGCCGCCTACGCGGTGGCCACCACGGTGGCCGCGGTGCTGGTGGTGCAGGCGATCGCCCAGATCAGCCTGGCATTCCGCTTCAAGCCCGGCGGGAAGCGCTGGATATCGCTGGTCTCCGGCCTGGTCGCACTGGTGGCGGCCGTGGTCTGCGTGAGCGGCGTCGCCTGGGCCGGGCGTGCCTCGGCCTCGTGGGGCGTGGGGCTGGCACTGGTGGCCATGGGCGCAGCCTACATCGCCATCGCCCTGTTGTTCCGCCAGGACCGCGACCCCGGCTAGTCCCGGACCCGGCATCAGAACGCGCCTTCCAGATAGGTGTAGATGTAGTTGGAACCGCCGTCGACGGTACCGAGCATCTGCGCCGAGCCGAAAATGCCGGAGCGGTGCGAGACGCCGAAGCCGAAGTACAGCTCGCGCCAGCGCTCGCTGCCGAAGATGTCGCCCAGGCTTACGTCGATGCTCGGATCGAGGTAGTTCAACACCTTGGAGGTGTTGCGTTCCCGCTGCGCCTGCGCCTGCACTTCCGCGTAGGGCACGCGCTCGGCATAGGACACGCCGAAGCCGAAGCCGATCCGGGTCTTGACCCGGTGCGACCACGGGAAACCGTAGTAGAAGCCCTTCATGTACGCGTCGATCTGCCAGGCATCGGGCTGGTGGCCGCGTTCGTTGTGGCGCAGGATGCCCACATAGCCGACCAGGTCCAGCGGCCAGCCGTTGAGCCCCGACACGAACGGCCGGCCCACGTGCACGCCCCAGATGTCGGTAGGGTCGTCATCGTTGAGGCTGACGCAGCTGAAGGTCATGATCTTGACCAGGTGGCAGCCATCGGCAGAGTCGCGGCCGTAGAATACTTTCACGTAGGTCGGCGTGTGGTCGTCGTCCCAGCGGACCTGGCCGTTGCCGAAGTCGTATGCCGCGCCGACCATGCCGCCCCATTCGAGGTTGCTGTCCACCAGCGGGCTGTTGCGCACCTGGCTGGAATACCGCTTGGCGTACACGCCCCCGAGCAGGCTCCAGTTTTCCAGTATGCGGTAACGGCCGTACAGCCCGCCAACGACGTCCACGCCGCTGCCTGCCGAATAGGCGCTGCGCTCGGGCGTGACTTCATGGTCTTCCACGCCAAAGTAGTAGTCGTTGAGCTTGGAACTGCGCCAGTTCAGGCTGATGACCGGCTGCAGGGCCCAGCGGTCGCCGCGCCAGGTGTGCCCGTAGGCGGCGCGGATCTCGGTGCCGTTGGAGTTGTTGGAGAGGTCCTGGCGTACGCTGAGATCCAGCGCATGCTCGTTGTGCTTGAAGTAGTAGCGCGCCCCGATGTCCGCTTCGCTGTTGCGGGTTTCCATCCCCTCGAGGATGTCCGGGGTTTCGTCTTCGGGATACCCTTCCAGTCGCCGTTCAACGAACAGCTCCAACCCCTGGTTCTCCTGTGTGGCAAAGCGCACACCCGCCGCATTGGAACGGAGGAAGAAACGCTCGCCTTCGTACAGGTACAGCGGCATCAGGTCCACACGGTCATCGGCGCCCTTGTAAGGTGACGACTCGATCCGGCTCAGGAAGCCCAGCCCGGCAGCGCCGGGTTCCTCCAGGATGGTGCCGAGCATGGCGTCCTGCGCGGCCAGTGGCGCCGACGCGGCCAGTGCCACAGCCAACAACGCAGGCTGCCAGCGGCGGGCACACGTGCTTGACGATGGAGTGCGAGCGGACATGCGGCCTCCTACTTCACGAAGTCGTACTTGAGCGCGGTCTGCAGGCGGAACACATCGCCACTGTCACGACTCTGTTCCTGCAGCTTGCCGTACAGCAGTTCGGCGCCCCAGCTCCAGCTCGGCGCGGGCTGCCACACGATGTTGGCCGCGGCATAGTCGCTGCGTCGGAACACGCTCGGGTCGAGCAGGTCTTCCCGCTCCAGGTACAGCCGGCTGTAGGTCAGCGTGGAGCGCCAGCGCTGCGACCAATGGTGGGTGTAACCGACCCAGCCGCCGTACTGCTGCAGCAGCTTCAGTTCGCCCTGCGGGTCGACGATGCCGTCCAGGTTCAGCCCGCCGAGGTCGCCGAGGAACGCGGCGATCCCCTCGCCGCCGACCGCACCGAACACCACGTAATCGCCGTTATCGCCGCCACCCCAGGTACCGCTCAGGGCCAGGCCGCCTGCCGTCGCGCTGTCGCTGCCCTCGTTGCTGTCCTGGGCCGAGTCGTAGGCCAGGTAGCGCAGCAGGCCCGACGCCTGCAGGCTGCCCCACCCGGCTTCATGACGCGCCGCGAGCACCAGGTTGGGGGCGGCCGTTCGTGAGCGCTGGGTGACGCCGCTGAATTGCAGTTCCGGCGCGCGGTGCTCGGCGGCCAGGATGATCTGGTTGCCATTTCCCAACGGGAAATACTGGCGGACGCTGGCGAGGCGAGCGAAGGGCGATGCGGGCGGGCCTGCAAAATCGAGGGTGTCCGGGCCGGAATCGAGATCCATGAACGCCGACCAGCCAAAGCCCACGTAGGTGTTCCCCAGCTGGCCCCAGGCGTGGCGTAGGCGATAACCGTAGCTGCCACCGGAGCCGAAGAAATCGTTCTGGACCAGGAACCGCAGCTGCCCGGCGCCGGTGTCTCGCCGGCCTTCGATCGTAAGTCGGGTCTGTCGCGCGTGCATGTTGAAGCGGCTGCTATCGCGTCCGCCGTCCACGGGTATGGAAGACGGCACGAACTCATCGGTGACACCGGCGTCGCCACTGTCGAACATCGCGTCCAGCTTGGCGTAGCCTCCCAACCGCAGCCAGGTGCCGGTGCCGGGAATCACGAAGAAGCCGTCGAGGTCATCGCCCGGGGGCACTTCGTTGTCGACGCGGGCGGTGGCCTGGTCGTCTTCATCGAAGGTGTCCCGTTGCGGCAGCGGCGACTCCGGTACGGTCAGCGCGGTCGGCGTGGCCGCCTGCAGGGGTGCCGCCGGTACGCTCACCGTGCCGGGTGTGCTGGGGACGACGGCCACGGGTGCGGGAGTGGCGGGTGCCGTTGCAGCCGAAAGCGATGAACCTTGCCCGCTCTCCAACGCCTGGATACGCGCAGTCAGCAGCTCCACGGTCTGGCGCAGTCGCTGGATCTCCGCATCCTGGCTCGCGTCATGGGTCTGGGCGGCAACGACGCCGGGCAGCAGTACGGCGGCCAGGCAGAGCGATCGGGTGGGAATGCGCATGGAAGGCGTACCTCGCTGGAGTTGCGGATCACGGGTGCACTGCACGTTCAGTCTGTGGGTCGCTCCCGCAGGTCCTGGCCGCCGCCGAGTGCGGCGTACAGATTCACCGCGTCCTGCAGCGCGGCGGCACGCAGCTGCAGCAGGTTCTGTTCGGCAGCGAAATGGTTGCGCTCGGCATCAAGGACTTCCAGGTAGGGGGTAAGGCCCACGTCGTAGCGGTCGTGCGCGGTCACTACCAGCGCCTGCTGCACTTCCACCGCACGCACCTGCGCGGCGATCTGCAGGTCGTTCTGTTCTGCGGCGACCAGCCCACTGGCGACTTCGCGGAAGGCGTTCTGCACGGTGGACTGGTAGGCCACTTCGCGTTCGTCGCGTCCGGCGTTGGCCGCATCCACGCGCGCGCGGCGGGCACCCCAGTCGAGCAGCGGCAGCACCGCACCGGCACCGAACGACCAGACCCGGTTGCTGTCCGAGACCAGCCCGGAGAGTTCGTTGGACGCATACCCGCCCGCGCCGGTCAGCGCGATGATCGGGAAGTACAGCGCCCGGGCCACGCCGATGTTGGCGTTGGCCGCGCGAAGCTGGTGTTCGGCCAGGCGCACGTCCGGGCGCGCTTCCAGCAGGGCCGAAGGCAGGCCGGGGTCGAGCCGGGTCAGCTGGGCGTCGGGATCGAGCGGCAGCCCGACCGGCAGCGTCGACGGCAACGGCGTCCCGATCAGGAACTGCAGCAGCTGCAGTGCCTGGCCCTGGCTGCGGCGCAGCTGCGCCAGCTGCAGCTCGGTCTGGGTCACCAGCGCGTAGGACTGGTTGAAGTCGATCGACGAGGTCAGCCCGGCATCCATGCGCAGCTGCGCCAGCTCCAGGGTTTCATTGCGGCTGGTCAACGACCGCTCGGCCAGCACGATGCCTTCCTGGCTGGCCCGCACGGCGTAGTAACTCGCGGCGACGTTCGCCACCAGCGAAAGTTCGGCGATGTTGCGCGCTTCCACCGTCGCCAGGTACTGGCGCCGCGCGACCTCGCTGAGGTTGGCCACGCGTCCCCAGAAGTCGAGTTCGAACGAGGGAATGCCCACCTGCACGCCGTAACTCTCCAGCGTGACCCGGGGCGCGTTGTCGGCCGGGCTGAGCGGCCCGCGCTGGCGCTGGCCCGATGCGCTGGCGTCGAGCCCGGGCAGGCGCTGGCTGCGCTGGATCCGGAACTGGGCGCGCGCCTGCTCGATCCGTGCGGCGGCACCTGCAAGGTCGCGGTTGTACGCCAGCGACTGGCCGATCAGGTCGCGCAGTACCGGGTCGTGAAAGTAGGTCTGCCACGGAATCGATGGCGCGGCGCGGCCCTCGGCGGCCGATGGCGGGAACGTGGCAGGCACCGGTGCATCGGGGCGCTCATAGGTCGGCGCCAGGTTGCACGCGCACAGCTGGCACGCCACCAGCACTGCTGCTGCCCGCCCGAGCACGCGCTTATGCATGGTCGTCCCCGCTCTTCACCGGGGCAGCGACCGCCGGCTCCGCCTGCCTTGCACGCGCACGCCGACGCAACACGTAATAGAACAGCGGTGTAAAGAAGATGCCGAACACGGTGGCGCTGAGCATGCTGCCCAGCACGCCGGTACCTACCGCCTGGCGGCTGGCCGCACCAGCACCGGTGGCGATCACCAGCGGCACCATGCCGACGATGAAAGTCAGGCTGGTCATCAGGATCGGGCGCAGGCGCTGCTGCGCGGCCTGCAGGATCGCATCGCGCACCGGTACGCCGCGCGACTCCTCGTCCAGGCCGAACTGCACGATCAGGATCGCGTTCTTCGCGGCCAGGCCGATGATGGTCACCAGGCCTACCGTGAAGTAAACGTCGGCCGACATGCCGCGTGCTGCGGTGAACACCACCGCGCCGAGGATGCCCAGCGGCACCACCAGCAGCACGATCACCGGGGTCACCCAGCTCTCATACAGCGCGGCCAGCAGCAGGAAGGCCACGATGAAGGCCAGGCCCAACAGCATGCCGACCTGGCCGGAGGCCTCGCGCTCTTCGCGTGCGGTGCCGGTCCATTCATGGCGCATGCCGGGCGGCAGCACGTCGTCGGCGATGCGCTCCATCTCCACCAGGGCCGCGCCGCTGGACACGCCCGGCGCGCCCTGCCCCGAAACCGTGGCCGAAAGGAAGCCGTTGTAGCGCTCCACCTGCTGCTCGCCCACGGTCCAGCGCGTGGTGGCGAACGCAGAGAACGGTACCGACTGCCCGTTGTTGCCGATCACGCGCAGGTCGGAGACATCCTCGGCACGCATGCGCTGTTCGGCGTCGCCCTGGATGAACACCCGCAGCACGTTGCCCTGGCGCACGAAGTCATTCACGTAGGCCGAGCCGAACATGATCCCCAGCGCCTGGTTGACCTGCGAGAGCTGCACGCCCAGCGCACGGGCCTGGGTTCGGTCGATGTCCACGAACAGCTGCGGCGCGCGTGGCATGCCTTCCGGGCGCACGCCGGTGAGCCGGTCGCTGGCGGCGGCGCGGGCGGTGATGCCCATGGCTGCCGCCGTCAGCCCCTGCCCGCCCACACCGCTGCGGTCTTCGATCTTCATGCTGAAGCCCGAGGCATTGCCCAGCGACTGGATCGCCGGTGGATTGAGGGCGAATACCTGCGCCTGCGGAATGCGGGTGAACGCCGCACTCATGCGCGCGGCCAGCGACATCGCGCTGTGGTCGCTGCCGCTGCGCTCGGCCCACGGGTGCAGGTCGACGAAGGACATGCCCACGGCCTGGCCCTGGCCGAAGAAGCTGAAGCCGATCACGGTGGCCACGTTGCGCACTTCCGGCTGCTGGCGCAGGATCGCCTCGGCCTGCTCGGCGGCAGCGCGGGTGCGTTCCATGGTCGCGCCGGGCGCGGCGTTGTAGGCCACGAAGATGTAGCCCTGGTCCTCGGTGGGCAGGAAGCCGCCGGGCAGGCGCGCATACAGCAGGCCAGTGAGCAGGGTCACCACCGCGAACACGCCGATCCACAACCACGGCCGCACCAGCATGCTGCCAACCCAGCCGGCGTAGCGGCGGCTGCTGCGGTCCAACCCGGTGTTGATTGCACTGAACAGACGCCGCCCCGGCCCTCCCTTGCCCACCTGTTCCTTGGCCGGGCGCAGCATCGCGCCGCAGATCGCCGGGGCGAGGGTCAACGAAAGGATCGTGGAAACCACCAGCGAGACGCTGAGCGTCACCGCGAACTGGCGGTAGATGCCACCCGCCGATCCGGGAAAGAACCCCATCGGGATGAACACCGCCAGCAGCACCAGCGTGGTCGCGATGATCGCGCCGGACAGCTGGCCCATCGCCTTGGCGGTGGCCTCGCGCGGTGGCAGGTCTTCTTCGCGCATGATCCGCTCGACGCTTTCCACGATCACGATGGCGTCGTCGTTGAGGATGCCGATCGCCACCACCATCGCGAACAGCGACAGCAGGTTGATCGAGACCCCGAATGCGAGCAGGCCCAGGCAGGCGCCGAGCAGCGACACCGGCACCACGATGGTCGGCAGGAACACCGCGCGCCAGCTCTGCAGGAACAGCAGCACCACGATGGAGACCAGCACCAGCGACTGCAGCATGGTTACTGCCACACCGTTGACCGACTCCACGATGAAGGGCGTGGTGTCGAACGGCGTGCTCCACTGCATGCCGTCCGGGAAACTCGATTCAAGCTCCTGCATGCGCTCGCGCACCGCCGTTGCCGTGGACAACGCATTGGCGCCGGTCGCCAGCGATACCGCCAGGCCGGCGTTCTCCTGTCCGTTCAAACGCAGGTTGAAGGCGTAGTTGTCGTTGCCCAGCTCTACCCGTGCCACGTCGCCCAACCGCACCGTCGCTGCACCGGGCGTGGCGCGGATGATGACCTGGCGGAACTGTTCAGGGGTGCTGAAGCGACCCCGCATCACGATCTGCGCGGTGGTTTCCGTCGAGGGCGTGGTCGGCTGCAGGCCAAGGCCACCGCCCGCGGTCTGCGCGTTCTGCTCGCGCACCGCCGCCATCACCTCACCCGGCGAGATGCCGTAACTGACCAGCTTCTCGCGGTCCAGCCAGATCCGCATGGCGTAGCTGGAACCGAACAGGGTCACATCGCCCACACCGTGCACGCGGCGCAGCTCGTCGGCGATGTTGCTGTTGGCGTAGTCGCCCAGTTCCAGCGCCGAATAGCGGCCCTTGTCCGACTGCAGCGAGATCAGCATCAGGAAGCCGTTGCTGGCCTGGGTCACGCGTACGCCCATCTGCCGAACTTCGTCAGGGAGAAGCGGTTCGACCCGTGCCAGGCGGTCCTGCACCTGCGAACGCGCGATATCCAGGTCGGTGCCGCTGCGAAAGGTCACCCGGATCTGTGCCGTGCCGTTGGCGCGGCTGGTGGAGGTCATGAACAGGAAGTCGTCCACGCCGCTCAGCTCGTTCTCGATCACCGAGGTCACGGTGCGGTCCAGGGTTTGCGCGTCGGCACCGACGAAGGTGGCCGAGATGCTCAGGCTGGGCGGCGCCACGTCGGGGTACTGTTCCACCGGAAGCGTGCTCAGCGCGATGCCGCCGAACAGGATCGCGAACAGCGCGATGACCCACGCCAGGACCGGACGGTAGACGAAATAGCCGCTCATGGAGCCTTGGCCTTCGCCTTGGGAATCGGCTCGGACTGGATCGCCACCGGCTGGCCCGGCTGGATCTTGTGCCAGCCGTCCACGATTACCCTGTCGCCGGGTGTCAGGCCGCTCTGCACGACCCAGCGTCCATCGGCCTGGCCTGCGAGCGTCACCGCGCGCCGTACCGCCACGTTCTCATCGTTGACCAGCATCACGCTGGCCTCGTCCTCTCCGACCTGGATCGCGCGCTCCGGCAGGCTGGTGCCGTTGCGGATGCTGCCAATCTGCAGGATCCCGCGCACGAACTGCCCCGGCAACAGACGGCCATCTGGATTGGCGAAGCGCGCACGCAGCGTACGGCTGCCGGTGGCCGGATCGATCGCGGTCTCGCTGAAGTCCACCACGCCGGTCGTGGGCAGGCGTTCACCGCCATCGAGCAGGATCGTGACCTTTACCTGCTTGTTGTCGCCCACGTCGATGCGGCCCTCGGCTACGCCGCGCTGCAGCTCGTTCATCGAGATGTTGGACGGATTGAAGATCACGAACGCCGGGTCGACCTGGTCTATCCGGGTCATGAGCGTGGCCGCCGCCGCACTGACCAATGCACCCTCGCTGACCTGCGCGCGCCCGGTCCGGCCTTTGATCGGTGCGCGCACGGTGGCGTGGTCCAGCTGCAGCTGGGCACGCGCAACCGCTGCCTGCGCTTCCATCAGTGCGGCGTCGGCCTGGCGGAACGAGGCCTGCGCCGATTCGTACTCCTGCACGCTGACCGCCTTGCGTTGCACCAGCGTCGACAGGCGTGCGCGCAGCGAAGAGGTCTGTGCCTTGGCTGCACGGGCCGAGGCCAGCGAGGCGCGCGCCTGCTGGACACGTGCCTGCAGGTCGCGCGGGTCGATCTGGAAAAGCGGCGCGTTGGCCTCTACTTCGGTACCGTCCACGTACAACTGGCGCTCCACGATGCCGTCAGCACGCGCACGTACCTCTGCCGAGCGGCTGGCTTCCACCCGCCCCGGAAGTTCCACCATGTTGGGCACGCTCTGTGCCTTCACCACTTCCACCGCCACGAGGGTCGGCGGCCGTGCACCGCCCTCCGGCCCACCACCCCGCCCGCAGGCGGCCATTCCCAGCGCTACCGCCGCCAGTACCGATGCACGCGCCATCCACCCAGGAAATTGCATCCTTCCGGCCTCCGTAGTGCGGTGTACGTCTGCAATGCAGGAACTAGAACGTCACCGCGTCCCGGATCAGCGGACAGGTCATGCAGTGTCCGCCGCCGCGCCCCCGCCCCAGTTCGGCCCCCACGATGCTGATCACTTCAATGCCCTGCTTGCGCAGGTCGGTGTTGGTCTGGGTGCTGCGGTCGTAGGCAACCACCACGCCCGGCGCCATCGCCACCAGGTTGTTGCCGCTGTCCCACTGCGACCGCTCGGCCGCATACCGGTCGCCGCCGGACTCGACGATGCGCAGCTGCTTGAAGCCCAGTGCCTCCGCGACCACATCGTTGAAGTGCTTGGTTTCGAACACGATCTCGAAGCCGGGATCCTTGTCGCTGGGGTACAGCGAGACCGTGCGGATCTGGGCGACGATACCCGGGAACACGGTCACCACATCGCGGTCGGCGAAGGTGAACACCGTGTCCAGGTGCATGGCCGAGCGCAGTTTGGGCATCACCGCAACGATCACCCGCTTGGCCGCACCATTCTTGAACAGCGACTGCGCCAGCTGGGTGATCGCGGTGCGCGACGAGCGCTCGCTCATGCCCACCAGCACGATGCCGTTGCCGGGAATCAGCACGTCGCCGCCTTCCAGGGTAGCGTTGCCGTAGTCCACGGTCGGGTCGCCGAACCAGATCGGGAAGTCGGCCTTGGTGAAATCGGGATGGAACTTGTAGATGGCCGTGGTGAGGATGGTCTCCTCATGCCGCGCCGGCCAGTAAAGCGGATTCAGGGTCACGCCCTGGTAGATCCAGCAGGTGGTGTCGCGGGTGTACAGGGTGTTGGGCAGCGGCGGCAGCAGGTAACCGACCAGGTCGGGCACCTCGCGCACCTTCTGCAGGGTCGGGCCAGCGAAGTCGTCCGGCAGGTCCAGCACGCTCAGGCCGCCGATCAGGGTTTCGGCCAGTTGCCGCGCGGGCATGCCCTGCAGGTAGGCGCGCACTTCGGCCATGAATTCCACGCCTACTTCGTTGGCGTTGATCTGGTGGTCCAAAATCAGTTGCGTGCGTCCTCGATCTCCAGCGTCTCGGTGAGCAGGTCGTGCATCTCCACGACGTCGACGCCTCGGGCGCGCATCTTGGACATGAAATCGAAGTGGTCGCGTTTGGCGTTGTCGACCCAGATCACGTCGTCGAACAGCAGGTCGTCCTTGTTGCGCGGGGTCAGGCGGCTGTGTGCCATGCCCGGGGAACAGACCATCACTTTCCTGAGTACGCCAACTTCGGAATGAACGCCATACACCGGTGCAGTGGACATGGGAGGGCCTCTCTCGATCACGAAAAAAACGTGGGGACGACGTGGCCCCGCGTGCCGTCGCGGTAGGCCGTTGGCGTGCTTAGCGTGCGTGAAGAAGTAGCCCTGAAAAGGTAATGCGTGCGTGAACGACGGTTTCTGGATAGTCGCTGAAAACAGGCCTGAATCCGCAATCGGTTGCCGCCCTAGGCATTGCGTGGATCTTCACGTTCGCGTTACCGGGTGCGTAGTTAATCGCTGCTGCAAGGACCCGATTCATGCGCACGGACGGCGGCATTCCCTTCAGTGTTCCGCGCATCCACTCGATGGAGACACACAATGAAACTTCCTCATGCAGGCGTTGCCACGGCGCTGCTGGCGTCTGCCCTGTTCATGGCAGGCTGCGCTACCCACACCACCCCCAGCACCTTCAACCGCTCAGAAGTCGGACGAGCCCAGGACGTGCAGATGGGCACCGTCCAGTCGATCCGTGCCGTACAGATCCAGAACGACTCGCGTGGTGTGCCCACCCTGGTCGGAGCGGCCATCGGCGGCGTCGCTGGCAGCACCATCGGCGGCGGCAGCCGTGCCAACGCGGTCGGCGCGATCGCCGGTGCCGCAGCGGGTGGCGCCGCAGGCAATGCGCTGTCGCGCAATGCGCGCAACGGCGTCGAGATCACCGTACAGCTCGAGAACGGCCGCACGGTAGCCGTGGTCCAGGACGGCAACGCCAACGATTACCGCGTGGGCGACCGCGTGCGCGTCTCCAGCGATGGCTCCACCACCCGCGTCACCCGCTGAACCGGGGGCGACACCCAAGGGCTGGCCCGTCCCCCACGGACGGGCGACCCACTGCAGCATTGATGTGAGGGAACCGCCATGCGCCGCCTGCTGACCGTACTGCTTGCCGTGACCGTGACCACCCTGGTCGGGTGCGCCACCTCGCCCACCCTGAGTACCCAGGACCGCTTCAACCTGTACGTGCAGCACGCAGGCCCTCCCGTGGCGTCATTCCGCCTTGCACGCTTCGTACGCCAGACCCAGTGGACCCCACTAGGCGACCGTGCATTGGCGGTCTGGACCAGCCAGAGCGTGGGTCACCTGCTGGAGCTGCGTGGCCGCTGCACTGGGCTGTCGATCGCACATACGGTGGAAATCACCAATTCGTTCGGCACCGTCAACGCACGCTGGGACAGCGTGATTCCACGCACTGCCAGCGTGGCCATGCCGCAGTCCTGCCGGATCATCCGGATCCGCCCGCTGGATGGCACCGCGATCCGCGACGCGCGACGGGAGATGCGCAACACGATCTACGGCGACCGCCCGGCCGACCTGGTGGAAGACACCGGTCCAGACATCACCGACCGGCCGGTCGACTGATCGGCGGCAGGAACACGAATGGAAAAGCTGCGCAGCCTGATCCGCCGCAACGTATCGCGCAGTCTGTTCGATGCGCGCTGGCTGATGGCACCGTTTTACTTCGGGTTGGTGGTGGCGTTGTTGCTGCTGCTGTTCGTGTTCCTGCGCCAGCTGGTCAACTATGCGCTTCGCATCACCGACCTGGGCGCCGCCGACGCGGTGCTGATGGCGTTGTCGCTGATCGACCTGTCGCTGGTGGCCAACCTCCTGCTGATCGTCACCCTGGCCGGCTACGAAAACTTCGTGACCCGGATCGATTCCCGTGGCGAGCGGCGCCCGCAGTGGATGGGCATGGTCGACTTCGCGGCGATGAAGAACAAGCTGATGGGGTCGATCATCGCCATCTCGGCCATCGCCCTGCTGCGGATCTTCATGAAACTGGAGGAAGGCAGCCGGATCGATCCGGAAACGCTGCGCTGGATGTCGGCCATCCACGGCATGCTGCTGCTTTCGGCACTGGTCCTGGCGGTGACCGAGCGACTGGCCCGGCATCGCCTGCCGCTTCCGGCAGAGCCTCCGCCAAACGTGCCACCACCGTCCTGACTCAGCCGCCGCTGGTACCCCGTCGACGCTCGATCTCCTGGCGGCGGAGCGGGTCCAACAGGTCCTGCAGGCGACGCGTGTCGACCGCGTTCCAGTCGCCCTGTCCCAGCACCGCCTGCCAGCCGGCCACGTAGTGCGCCGGCGCGAAGACGTGGCCATACCCCATCGGCGCGCGGTCGGCGAGCAGCATGTCCAGTGCCAGCTGCAGCATGCTCACCAGCGGATACCAGCGCACCTCGCTGGATACGTCCGGCGCGCGCGGCTCGGCCATCCAGTCCGGTTGCCGCCACGCATCGTATGGCGTGAAGAAGGTGATCGGGTCGCTGGCGTACTGGAGATACACCACGCGCATCCGGCCCCACGGCGCATCGGCAGGTACCGGCGCGCCGTGCTGGTTCATGAACCGCACCGAGCGGCTGTCGCGGAACACCGGCAACCACTCGGGCGAGCCCACGTTGCGCTGGTTGGTGGTCTGCCGCCACGTGCGCGTGGCGAACGGCGGGCCGCTCCACAGTGCGCCGTCGATGGGCGTGTCGATCATGTCGAACAGGTTGACCGAGCGCTCCGAGTTCATCGCGCCCAGGCTCAGCCCATGCACGAACAGGCGCGGCCGGGACTGCGCCGGCAGCGTGCGCCAGTACGCGTAGACTTCGGCGAACAGCAGGCGTGAAGTCTCCTCGCCATACTCGGGTTCGACCAGCAGGGACAGCGGGCTGGAAAGATACGAGTACTGCACGGCAACGCTGGCCACGTCGCCATGCAGCAGGTACTCCAGGCTGTCGGCCGCCGCGGGGTCGACCCAGCCGGTGCCGGTGGGCGTGATCACCACCAGGTTCGCGCGCTCGAAACCGCCCTGCCGCTGCAGCTCGCGCAGCGCCAACCGTGCGCGCGCACGCGCGTCGCTGGCAGAGGGCAGGCCCGCATAGACCCGAATGGGCTGCAGCGCCGGCTTGCCGGTGAAGGCGGCAATCTGCGCTGCGTCCGGAGCGTTGCGCACGTAGTCGCGCCCTGCGCGGCCCATCTGTTCCCACGCCACCAGCGACCCCGGCCCGCCGGTGCTGCCCGGTCGCGTCGGTGCGGTAGCGTCGGGTGGAATCAAGGCATCGGCCTTGCGGAACGACGCGTCGGCCAGATGCAGCGCACCGCGCAGCAGCACCCCGTTGGCGATATTGAAGAACAGCACGGCGGCCACCACGATCCCCAGCAGACGCGCCACCGGCGCCGGCATCACGCGCCGCGACAGGGCGCCCACCCGCCGCGCCACCCACAGGAAGGCGCGACCCACCAGAAGCAGCACGCCGAACACCAGCAGCGCGATCGCCAACAGGCGCAGCGAGAACCCTTCGTCCATCGGCGGCAACCCCATTACCGCACGCACCGAATCCTGCCACGGACGCACCCACCAGGCGGTCAGTACGCAGGCCAGCAGGCTGACCCATGGCAGCCAGCGCAGCAACCTCTGCAGCCGGCCGGCGCCCAGCTCGGGCAACATCAGCCGGCGCCACAATCCCGCCAGCGCAACGCCCAGCAGGTAGCCCAGGGCGAAGCACACACCGCTCAACAGGCCCTGCGCCACATACCCGCGCGGCACCAGGCTGGGGGTCAGGGAGGCGATGAAGAACAGTGCGCCAATCACCTGCCCGGTGCGGCACAACGGCCCCCGGTACGGTGCGGTGAGTCGGTCCAACACGCGCCTTTTCACAACCTCAACCATCCGCTGCCCATCCCAACCAATGCGACCACCGCCATCGTACACAGGGCTGCCAGCACAAGCAGTTCGAGCGGGCGGAAGGCAATGCCCCGCTGCCGCTGCCACACCCAGAACAGGATCGAGCCCGGTACGTACAGCAGGCTGGAAAGCAACAGGTAACGGCTGCCCCCGGCCAGCAGCATGCCCACCGCATACGCCGTGGCGATGCCGGCGATCCAGCGCATCCGCGCATGACCGCCCTCGCCTGCCAGCGACAGCTTCAGCTGGTAGGCGGCCACCAGCAGGTACGGCACCAGCGTCATCGCGCTGGTCATCTTCAGGGCCAGGGTAAAGGCGTAGTCGGCGAACCAGCTGACCAGCAGGAACGCCTGGATCACGCCATTGGTGAGCCACAGCGCCGCGTCGGGCACACCCGCGGCGTTCTCGCGCGCCAGTGCACGCGGCATCGCATTGTTCAACGCAGCCGAATGCAGCACCTCAGCCGCCAGCAGCGACCACGAAAGATAGTTGCCCAGCACCGAAACCAGAAGGCCGATGCTGATGAACAACGCACCCCAGCGCCCGGCGATCGCCTCCATCACCCCGGCCATCGACGGCGTGGCCAGCGCAGCCAGCTCCGGGCGCAGCAGCACGCCATAGGACAGAATGGTGACCATCACCAGCAGGCACAGCACGCCGAGGAAGCCCGCCACGGTGGCGATGCCCACGTCCTCGCGGCGACGCGCATAGCGCGAATACACGCTGGCGCCCTCGATGCCCACGAACACGAACACCGTCAACAGCAGCGTACCGCGGGTCTGCTGCCACAAAGTGGACGCACCGGGCAGCTCGAACCCCCACAGGTTGAGCGCGAACACGTCGGCGCGGAAGCCGACGAACAGGAACACCACGAACACCGCCAGTGGCACCAGCTTGGCCACCGTGGCGATGGTATTGATCAACGCGGCCTCCTTGATCCCGCGCAGGATCAGGAAGTGGAAGCCCCACAGCAGCACCGATGCCGACAGGATCGCAATCACCGTGGTGCCATCGCCCAGCGCCGGAACGTACTGGCCCAGGGTCGCCTTGATCAGGATCAGGCACGCCACGTCGGCCAGGCAGCAACCGAGCCAGTAGCCGACCGCGGACAGCAGGCCGGCGTAGTCGCCGAAGCCGGCCTTGGCGTAAGCGTAAATACCGGTGTCCAGCTCGGGCTTCAGCCGCGACAGCGACTGGAACACGAACGCCAGCATCAGCATGCCGGTGCCGGCGATCACCCAGGCCAACAGCGCGCCGTAGACCCCCGTGGTGGTGCCGAACGCGCCCGGCAGCGCGAAGATGCCCGAACCGATCATCGAGCCGACCACCAGCGCGGTCAGCTCCAGCAGGGACAGCTTGCGGTCGCCTGCAGCGTTGGCCATGGCCAATCAGATCTGGATGTAGCCGGTCGCGATCCAGTAGACGCCGACCACGGCGGCAACCACGGCCACGCCCAGGATGATGAAGTCCGACGCCTTGGTGAAGATCTTCCCGCCCTGCTCGCGCCGCGCCCAGAAGTACAGCAGGCTGCCCGGGGCGTACAGCACCGCCGAGAGCACGATGAACTTGATGCCGCCTGCGTAAAGCAGGAATACGGTGTAGATCGTGGCGAGAAGCGCCAGCACCATGTCGCGGCCACGTTCGTTCGGCCGTTCGGTGTAGGTCTCACCGCGCTTGGTGAGCTGCAGTCCATAGGCGGCGACCAGCAGGAATGGAATCAGCGACATCGCGCTGGTCAGGTTGAGCATCAGCGAGAACGCGTCGCGCGACCAGTAGGTGCTGATCACGATCAACTGGATGATGATGTTGGTGGCCCACAACGCCGCCGACGGCACGCCGTTGGCGTTCTCGCGCGCGAACAGCGCCGGCATGTCCTTGGTCCGGGCCGCCGCGGAGAGTACCTCGGCGCAGATCAGCGACCAGGTCAGGTAGGCACCCAGTACCGAGACCAGCAGGCCGACACTGACGAAGATCGCGCCCCATCGCCCGACCACCGCCTCCAGCACCGCCGCCATGGAGGGCTGGCGCATGCCGGCGATGTCAGCACGCTCCATCACCGCGAACGGCAACAGGGTCACCAGCACCATCAGCGTGGTCACCACCAGGAAGCCGGTGATGGTGGCCGCACCCACGTCCTTGCGGTCTTTGGCATAGCGCGAATATACGCTGGCGCCTTCGATGCCCAGGAACACGAACACGGTGACCAGCATGGTGGCGCGCACCTGTTCGAAGATGCTGCCGGAGAGGTCGCCGCCGTAGAAGTTGAAGCGGAACACGTCCATCTTCATCGCAAATGCGATGATCACCAGGAACACGATGATCGGAATGACCTTGGCAATCGTGACGATCTTGTTGATCGCCGCCGCCTGCTGCACGCCGCGCAGGATCATGAAATGGAACAGCCATATTCCGGCCGAGGCGACCAGGATCGCCACCACCGTATTGCCGTCGCCGAAGATCGGGAAGAACGCGCCCAGGGTCGACTTGATCAGCACCCAGTAAGACACGTTGCCGATGCAGCTGCCGATCCAGTAGCCGAAGGCAGACAGGAAGCCGGGATAGTCGCCGAAGCCCTCCTTCGCGTAGGCGAACACACCGGCGTCCAGGGCCGGTTTGCGCTCGGCCAGCAGCTGGAACACCCGTGCCAGCGTGTACATACCCAGCCCGGCGATGGTCCAGGCCACTACCGCGCCCAGCGGTCCGGTCGCGCCGGCGAATGTGCGCGGCAACGAGAAGATCCCTGCCCCGATCATGCCGCCCACCACCATGGCGGTGAGCTGCATCCGGGTCATCTTCACGACGGTGGTGGACATGGTCTGCACCCGGCTCGGTTGGAGGGTTCAGGATGGAGAGGATTTCGTAAATGAGGCGTGAGACGCAGGTGGACTATCCGATTGCCGACATGCCGCCGTATTTACCGGCTGCGACACCCGGTCGCACCCGATGCATCCCGCGGCTTGACCAATGTCAGGGCGTGGCGGCGGACGCAGGCGGAAGCTGTTCACGAACCCGAACCACCACTGGAAACGACCATGTCCTACCGCCCCGATACCGCCCAGCTGTTGAACGCCCTCGAGAACGTGATGGTGATCTCCACCACCGACCTGCAGGGAAACATCACCTACGCCAACGACCTGTTCTGCACCCTCACCGGCTTCAAGCGCGAAGAGCTGATCGGCCAGCCGCACAGCATGGTCCGTCACCCGGACGTGCCCAAGGCCGTCTACAAGGACATGTGGGACACCATCAAGGCGGGCAAGACCTGGACCGGGATCGTGCCGAACCTGGGCAAGGGCGGTGTGCTGTATGTGGTCGACACCACCGTGCAGCCGCTGTTCGACGAGGCCGGGCAGATCACCTCCTACATCAGCATCCGCCGCGTGGTGAACGACCTGATGGGCAACTTCGAGGCGGTGGAGTTCAGCAAGGAGAAGTTCGACGCGTTCTACGAGGCCGCGTGAACGCCCCGACCCCCATCCAACGCGTGCTGGTGGGCTACGGCTCCGAATCCGGCAACGCCCGCGCCCTGGCCCACCGCCTGGGCGCGTTTCCGGCCCTGCAGGCGCACGCGCCGCAGGTGTTGCCCTTCAACGAGATCGACGTAAGCAGCCTGGGCGCCGGCGATGTACTGCTGGCCCTGTCCAGCTCGTTCGGCGACGGCGAACCGCCGGCCAACGGCGAGCACTTCGCCGAAGCGCTGCGGCTCGCCCCTGCCCTGCCCGGCCTGCGCTATGCAGTGTTCGGGCTGGGCGACACCGGCTACCCGCGCTTCTGCGGTTTCACCAAGGCGCTGGACACGCTGCTCGGCGAGCGCCAGGCGCGCCCGATCATGAACCGCGTCGACGCCGACGCCTGTTACGAAACCTTCTTCGAGCGCTGGGCGCCGGTGCTGGGCAGCGTGCTCAACGGCGAACCCGAGGCCGGTCGCAACCTGCACCTGCAGGTCACCGCGTACGGCGAGGACAATGCGTTCAACGCACCGGTCATCGAACGGCGCCGGCTGAGCGGCAGCACCCCCGCCGCCTGGCATGTCACCCTGGACCTGCGCGGCAGCGGCATCGTCTACCGCGCCGGCGACACCCTGCATGTGCTTGCGCCGAACGACCCCACGCTGCTGGATGCGTTGGCCGCGTGGTACGGCGACCCGCAGGCCACAGAGCTGCTGCGGCACAAGGAACTGCGGCTGCTCAACAAAACCGTGCTGCGTGAGCTGGCCCGGCTGGGTGGCAGCGATGCGTTGAAGGGCCTGCTCAAGGTCAGTCAGCGGCACGCCTTGGAGAGCTACCTGCACGGCAGTGACCTGCTCGACGTGCTGGAGGATCATGCGGCGCCCGAGAGCGTGCCTGTATCGCAGCTGGCCGAACTGCTGTCGCCGTGCCTGCCCCGCGCGTACTCCATCGCCTCTGCGTTCGGCGACACGGTCAGCCTGTGCATCCGCGAGGTTGCCTACGTCCATCGCGGCCGGAAGCGTCGCGGCACGGCCACCGGCTGGCTGCTGGCATCCGACCACGGCGTACGCATCTACTGCCGCTCCAACCCCGGCTTCCACCTGCCGGCCGAACCGGACGCGCCGCTGCTGCTGGTGGGCACCGGCACCGGTATCGCGCCGTTGATGGGGCTGGTGCATGAGCTGCAGGCCAGCAGCAGCCCGCGCGAGGTGCACCTGCTGTTTGGCGAGAAGCACCGCGCCCACGACTTCCTCTACCAGCAGGAGCTGGAGCGGTGGCACGACGAAGGGCGATTGACCTCGCTGCGAACCGCGTTCTCGCGCGACGGCGTGGAGAAGTACTACGTGCAGCACGCGTTGGCAGAGCACGCCGGGCACATACGCGATCTACTTGAACGCGGCGCGCATCTGTACCTGTGCGGCAACAAGCAGCATCTGGAAGGCGCGGTCCAGCAGGCCATCAACCATCTTGATCCGGACCACGCAGCTACCGGAACCAGTATCTGGTCAAGCCTGCGCGAGCAGGAGCGCCTGCACTGCGAACTGTATTGATCCGCGGCGCCCCACTCAAGGGCGCGTGACTTTCCCGTCCGCCAGTTCCACCACCTGCTGGCCGAACATCGCCACGTCCGCCGGGTCATGGCTGATCAGCAGCAACGGCACGTCGGTGGCATCCAGAACCTCCTGCAGTTCCTGGCGCAGGTGCGCGCGCAGGTCGTGGTCGAGTGCGGCGAACGGCTCGTCCAGCAGCAGGGCCTGCGGGCGCGTCACCAGCGAACGGGCCAGTGCCGTGCGCTGGCGTTGCCCACCCGAGAGCTGCGCCGGCAGCATCTGCGCCAGGTGTTCGATGCGCAGCGCCGCCATCCAGCGTTCCACCTCGGGATCCTGTTCACGACGCGAAGGATTGAACCAGCCCCGTCGCAACCCGAACGCGATGTTCTGGCGCACGGTCAGGTGCGGAAACAGCGCGTAGTCCTGGAACAGGTACCCGAGCCGCCGTTGCTGCGGCGGCAGGTTCACGCCCTGCCCTGCATCGAACAGGTTCATTCCGCCCAACCGGACGTGGCCAGCCTCCGGCCTCAACAGCCCCGCAATGGCCTTCAGGGTCAGGCTCTTGCCCGCGCCCGAAGGCCCGAACAGCACCACCTGGCGTTGCGTACACTGCAGCTGCACGTCCAGCTCGAACTGCTGGCCCGGGGCACTGAAACGGCGGCGGATGTCCAGGTCAAGCCACATCGCGCACCTCCTGCCGACGACCCACCAGCCGCGCCGCGGCGAGCAGGATCACGATGCACACCACCGAGGTCAGGATCACCAGGCCGTTGGCCTTGCTGTCCTGCCCGGCCTGCACCGCTTCGTAGATCGCGATCGACAGCGTCTGGGTGCGCCCCGGAATGCTGCCGGCCACCATCAGCGTGGCGCCGAACTCGCCCATCGACCGCGCGAACGCCAGCAGCAGGCCGGCCAGGATCCCGCGCCACGCCAGCGGCAGGCTGACCCGCAGGAACAGCGCGAACTCGGAAACACCCAGCGTGCGCGCCGCCTGCTCCAGCTGCCCGTCCACCGCTTCGAAGGCGGCGCGTGCCGGCTTGAAGACCAGCGGCAGCGAGGCTACCGCCGCGGCGATCACGGCGGCCTGCCAGGTAAACACCAGGTTGATGCCGAAGGTGGACTGCAACCACGCACCGAGCGGCCCGTTGCGGCCGATCACCACCAGCAGGTAATAGCCCAGCACGGTCGGCGGCAGCACCATGGGCAGGGTCAGCAGCGTGTCCAGCAGCTCACGCCCGGGGAAGCGGCGGCGCGCCAGCAGCGCGCCCAGGGCCACGCCCACCACCAGGTTGATCGCCGTGGCCCAGCCCGCCACCTTCAGCGACAACCACAACGCGGTCCAGTCCAGCGCCATGAATCAGGGCGCGCCGAAACCGTGCTTCTTCAGGATTGCCAGACCCTGCGGCGAGCGCACGAACGCCACGAACCGCTTGGCCTCGGCCGCGTTCGCACTGTCCTTGATGACCGCCAGTGGATAGGTGATCGGCGTCTTCAGCGGTACCGCAAACGCCTGCCGCACCCGGTCGCCGCCGGCGCGCACGTCGCTGGAGTACACGAAACCCGCATCCACCTCGCCACGCGCCACGTAGTCCAGCGACTGGCGCACATTCTGGGTGGAGATGGTCTTGGCTTTCATGGCCTCCCAAAGCCCGGCATCCTGCAACGCCGCCTGCGCGTAGCGACCCACCGGCACACTGTCCGGATTGCCGATCGCCACCCGCTTCACGCCGGCCCCGCCCAGTGCAGCCAGCGAGGTCGGCGCAGTGCGAGCATCCTTCGGCACCACCACCACCAGCTGGTTGCTGGCGAACAGCTGCCGGGTGTCGGCCGCCAACAGGTTCTGCTGCGCGGCCTGGTCCATGGTCTTGGTGTCCGCCGTGGCCAGCACGTCCACCGGCGCCCCTCGTGCCACCTGCTGCAGCAGCACCCCGGACGCGGCGAAGTTCAGGTCTACCTTGGTACCGGGGTGCGCGCTTTCGTACGCACTGGCGATGTCACGGAAACTCTCGGTCAGGCTCGATGCGGCCGAGACCGTGAGCCCGGCGGCGCCGGCCGGCAGCGCGGTCGCCAACACCGCCAGGCAAAGCACACTACGCAGGGCACGAATCATGATGCGGTCCTTGGTTCGTTGGAATCGGTATCGACTGCCGCGGCCATCGCGGCCAGCCGTTCGGGTTGCAGGAGCAGGATCTCGCGCTGGTTGACCGCGATCACCCCGTCATCCACCAACCGGCGCAACACGCGGCTGGCGGTTTCCGGCGCCATGCGCAGGTAGTTGGCGATCTCCGTGCGCGCCATGGTCAGGTTGAAGCGCACCGCCGAAAAGCCGCGCCGCGCGTAGCGTTCGGACATGTCCATCAGGAACGCGGCCATGCGCTCTTCGGTGCGGTGATTGGCCGCCAGCAACGCCACCTTGCCGATCTCGGCGCTGAGCAGGCTGAACAGCTTGGCCTGCAGGCCCGGCATGCGGCTGGCCAGCTGGCTCATCTTCGGGAACGAAATGCGGCACAGGTGCACGGTGTCCAGCGCCACCGCATTGCAGGGATAGCGCGCACCATGGATGGCGTTGAGCCCGATCACTTCACCGGGCAGGCTGAAGCCCAGTACCTGCTCGCTGCCCTGGCTGTCATCCACGAAGGTCTTGACCATGCCGGCGCGCACCGCCGCGATCGCATCGAACGGTTCACCGGCACGGAAGATGTAATCGCCGGCGTGGAACGGGCCCACGTGGTCGACCAGGACATGCAGCTCGTTGAGCGCGGTCTTGTCGTAGCCCTGCGACATGCACGCATCGGAAAACGCGCAGGTGCTGCAGAAATGCAGCGCATCGCCATCGTCGGCCGCCGCCGGGTTCGGGGTGGAGCGGCCGGAACGGCCCGGGGTCAGCATGGAAGACGTCGTCATTCCGGAAGCGTAGCAGGGTCGCACAGGGAACACCCTTCGCTCCACACACTGTCGCCGTCCTCGTAATGCTCCTGCTTCCAGATCGGCGAGCGATGCTTGACGGCTTCAATGAGGGCACGGCACGCCCGGAATGCCTCATCCCGGTGGGGACTGCCTGCGGCCACCACCACCGCCACATCGCCCACTGCGAGTCGGCCCTTCGCATGGGCCACATACAGCTTGAGCCGGGGACCGAATTCCGCCTCGACCTCATCGGCAAGCTGCTGGAACGTGTTCAACACCAGCGGCACGAACAGATCATAGGTGATGCCCTGCACCGCGCGCCCGTGATTGAGGTCGCGCACCTTGCCGATGAACACGTCAATGCCGCCAAAACCCGGGTCTGACACGAAACCGATGGCGTCAGACGGGTCCAGGGCGGCGTCGGCGCGTTCCACGACGTGCAGGCTCTGTCGGGCATGCGCGCTCATCCGCCACTCACCGGCGGCAGTACCGCCACCCGCCCGTCTTCCGGCAACCGCTCGCCGTCGCGCAGCACCCGCCGCTCATCAGCAAACGCACTGTAGGCCAGCAGTCCATTGCGGAACGAAGGCCAGCCCTCCATCAGCTGCACCTGCATCGCCCTGCGCAGGTCCCCCACCAGATCACCCTCCACGTCCACCTGCAGCACCCGCTCAGGCACCAGTTCGGAGAACGCGCCGAACAGCTGCACCTCGATCGTCTTCATGCCTCCTCCCTCGCTACCAGCTGCACCGGCTCCCGGTGCCCCCACCCTACAACCTGCACCGGCGTGCCCGCGCGGGCCACCTCGTCGCCATCGATCTCCAGCACCACCCAGCCATTCGCCTGCAGCGTTGTCATCAGCCGGAACGACTCCTGCCCTGCCAGCACGCGTGCCGACACCTGGCCAGTTCCGTCCAGTTCGACCCGCGCCCGTGCATGAAAGCGCAGGCCCGGCGGCTTTCGCGTATCTGCCTGCAACGGCACCTGCACCGAGGGCTCGGGCAGCATCCCCAGCTGCTGGCGCAACACCGGCTCGATGAAGAAACGCTGGCCTACGGCGGCCGACACCGGGTTGCCGGGCAAGCCGAAATACAACGCGCCGCCCGACAGCTGCGCAAACAGCAGCGGCTTGCCCGGCCGGATCGCGACCTTGTGGAAGTGGATGGTGGCGCCGCGCGCACGCAGCGCCTCCGGGATGAAGTCGTAACGCCCCTGCGACACGGCACCGGTGCTGACCACCAGCTGCGCACCTGCCGCCAGCGCGGCCTCTACGGCGGCGCCGAAGGCGCTGGCTTCGTCACCCACGACGCCGTGCCAGACCACCACCGCCCCCGCCTGCTGCAGCCGTTCGAGCAGATAGGGGCGATTGCTGTCGCGAATCTGCCCGTCATCCAACGCCTGGCCGGCGTCGGCCACCAGTTCGCGGCCGGTGGTGATCACCGCCACGCGCGGTTGCTGGCGCACTTCCACCTCGGCTACGCCCGTGGCGTGGAGAGCGGTGAGCGCGTTGGTCGCCAGCGTACCGCCCGCCGCGAGCAGCAGCTCGCCGGTTCGCACGTCCTGACCGCGCTGCCGCACGAACTGGCCCGGCGCTACCGCGTTCAGCAGTTCAATGCGTTGCGGGCACCCGTCGGCGCGCGACAACACCCGCACCTGCTCGACCGGAATCACGCTGTCCAGACCGTCAGGCATGCGTGCCCCGGTCATGATTTCCCACGCGCCACTCCCGCCCTGGCTGGCTCCATCACCGGCCGCCTGCGAACCCTGCACCTGCACTATCGTGCCGGCCGGCATCGGCGCTCCCGCGCAGCGCAGCGCGAACCCATCCATGGCCGAATTGTCGAACGGCGGCAGGCACTGCGGACTGGTGACATCACGTGCCAGGACGCGGCCGTGTGCGTTATCCAGCGGAATCGTTTCAGCGGGCAGCACGTCGGCACAGGCGAGCATTCGTCGCAGCGCTTCGGCGTACTCGATCATCGGTGGTCGGCTCCTTCAACCATGGCCAACGCGTGGCCCAGCACCGGAGACAGGATCTCCAGGCATTGCGCCGCGGCGCGCGGGCTGCCCGGCAATGCGAATACCAGCATCTGGCCCAGCTGCACCACTTCGGCACGGCTCAGCCACGCCATTGGTGTGTGCTGCGCGCTCAGGCTGCGCACCATCTGTGCCAGTCCCTCCACGCGGCGACCGCCCACCGAGAGCAGCGCTTCGGGGGTCAGGTCACGCGGCCCCAGGCCGGTGCCGCCAGTGCACAGGCAGAGCCTTACCCCGGCAATTTCCAGCGCCTGCAGTCGGCGCGCCAACGGCTGCACGCCATCGGGCAGCACCTCGGCCGCGCTCACGCTGCCGCCCAGCGCCTGCAGACCCTCCACCAGAAGCGGGCCGGAACGGTCTTCGTAGCTGCCGTCGCTGGCACGGTCGCTCAGGGTGATCACCGCACACGCCACACCGTGCAGATCGCGTGGCGCCCGAGGCTGGTAACGCGCGCGCTCGGCATCGTCCATTCCCTTGGGATGGACCCACAGCCCACGCTTGCCGCCTTCCTTGAACAGCAGGCGCACCGCGCCGATCTCCAACGCGGGTTCCACCGGCTTGCTCAGGTCGTACAGGGTCAGCAGCGCGGCATTCACGCCGGCCAAGGCTTCCATTTCCACCCCGGTACGCGCTTCGCTCGCGCACTCGCACCAGACCCGGATCGCCTGCCGCTCCGGCACCGGCGCGCAGTACACGCGCACCAGTTCCAGTGGCAAGGGGTGGCACAGCGGCATCAGCGCCGAGGCCATCTTGGCGCCCTGCAGTCCGGCAATCTCGGCCATCACCAGCGCATCGCCCTTGGGCAGCCGGCGTTCGACGATCAGCGGGTAGGCCACCGGGCCGGCAAGCAGCTCGCCGACAGCGACCGCGCGCCGCCGGGTCACGCGCTTGTCGCGCACATCGGCCATGTGGAACGCTGCGGACGTATCGCCACTCATATGGTGCTCATCCTCCAATCGATGCCAGGTTCGGGACCAGGCCAGTCTGGCCCTGGTGCAGGCCGTGCCCGGCGGCCTTCAGCCCGAGCTGGGTCGTGATGCGGGCCAGCAGCGCGTCGCGGTCGTCGTCGTGTTGCAGAAGCGCGCGCAGCGGCACCCCGAACTCGCCGAACAGGCACAGCCGCAGGTCGCCGCGTGCAGTCACACGCAGGCGGTTGCAGCCCTGGCAGAAATCCTTCGAGTACGGCGCAATCACGCCTATGCAGCCGCGATGATCGGGATGGGTGTATTCCCGCGCAGGGCCCGCGTCAGGGGCACGCGGGCGCAGCCGCCAGCCGGCGGCCTGCAATTGCTCCACCACCACACTGGCGCGAAGGTGGTGGCGTTCGAAATAGTCGGCGTTGTCGCCCGTGCGCATGAGCTCGATGAAGCGCACGCTGATCGGGCGCTCGCGCAGGAAGGCCATCCATGCCGGCAACTCGTCGTCGTTGAGTCCGCGCAGCAGCACCGCGTTGAGCTTCACCGATTCCATGCCGAGCGCCTGTGCCAGTGCCAGCCCTTCCAGTATCTCCGGCAGCCGGTCATGCCCGGTGATCGCGTGGAAACGCTCGCGGCAAAGGCTGTCCATGCTCACGTTCAACGCCGTGAGCCCGGCGCGATGCCAGCCCGGCAGGCGCCGTGGCAACAGGGTGCCATTGGTGGTGATCGCCACCTTGCGGATGCCCGGTACGTCGGCAACGCGTTGGATGATGACGTCCAGGTCCTTGCGCAGGCTGGGCTCACCGCCGGTCAGGCGGATCTTGTGCATGCCCAGCGTGGCGAAGGCGCTGACCAGCCGCCCGATCTCGTCCACCTCCAGGAAGCGCGGGCGCCCCTCCGCTGCGTAGCCGTCCGGCAGGCAGTAACTGCACGAGAAGTTGCAGGCCTCGGTGAGCGACAGGCGGAGGTAGGGAAAGCGACGACCGAAGCCGTCGGTGAGCGGGGTTTCGCCAGGGGCAGCTCGCTCGTGCACCGGTTCATCCTTCTGCGTTGCCGCCTACCCTAAAGCAGCAACCCTACGGTTGTGACGGTGATGACAATGCAAAATCCAGCCCCGCACACACCGCTGCCACCTGCGCCGCATTGCACTGCGCCGGGGTGGTGCGCGGGCTGTCCGGGTAGACCTCAGTGGTGGTGGCAAACCGCGCATCGGTGAAACCGGCGCAGGCGCCGATCGAACGCGACTCGCCCCAGACCACGCCGTTGGACTGCAGCGGCAGGCCGACCAGGTTGCCGTGCGCATCGGCCGGGGCGATATGGGTGATCGGGGCCACGGCGGCGATCAGGGCCTGCTGGAACGCGGGTTCCGGGTTCTCGCTGTTGCCGATCACGTAGAACCCGTCCGGAATGGATTCAGGCACCCACGCCTTGCCATCGCGCGAGGCCAGTGCCGGGTCGAATTCATGCGCGTCGCTGTCGGTGGTTTCGTGCAGGTCGATGTGCACCCGCAGATCATCGTTGCGGGCGGCGATCCAGGCCATCAGCGCGGCCGATTCGGCGATCAGGCCACCGTCGCGGAAGCTGCGGTTCGGGTCGAACGCATCGTGGTTCCAGCGCTGGATGCGCTCGTAGCCCCACGGGCAGACGCACGGCGCCACGATCAGGTTGAAACGGCCGGCATAGGTGGCAGCGTGGTCGCGCAGGAACTCCAGCGCACCGTGCACGCCGCTGGTTTCATAACCGTGGACACCACCGGTGACCAGCGCGGTGGGCAGCGCGGGATTCCAGTTGCGGGTCATGGCCAGCAGCAGCGGGTAGCGGTCGGTGCCGGCCTGCAGTTCGCCGTACTGGACGACGGTGAATGCGTCGGGCAGCGCGTTCAGTACGGCCACCACGTCGTCGGTGTAGCTGCGCTGCACGCTCTGGCGTGCGCGCCACGTCGCGCGTTCGGCATCGCCCCACGGCTGGCCGGGCGTGCCGACGGGATAGAAATGGGGGGTGTTCATGCGGCGCTCCGGAAACAGGTGCGCCCAGTATAAAGGGGGCCGGCAATGCCGGCCCCCTCGCCTTTTTACAACGTCATGCGGCCTGCACCTCTTCATACCCGGTGAAGCGCATGTCGCTGGACGCGCGGCCCTGGGTCAACGAGCGCAGCGAGGTGGTGTAACCGGACAGCTGCGCCAACGGCGCGTAGCCCACCACTTCCGCACGACCGCCCTGGTCCTCGATGGACGCGATGCGACCGCTTCGGCGATTGAGGTCGCCGACCACGTCGCCGACATTCACCGACGGCACGTGGATGGCCACTTCCATCACCGGCTCCAGCAGCGTGGTCCCGGCCTGCACCAGCGCGGCCTTCACCGCTTCGGCACCGGCACGGTGGAAGGCCATGTCCGACGAATCCTTGGCATGGGTCTGCCCGTCGACCAGCGCCACCTCGATGCCCACCACCGGATGGCCACGCGGACCTTCCAGCAGCGCGCTGCGCACGCCTTTCTCCACCGCCGCCACGAACCCGCGCGGAATCACCCCACCGACCGTGCGGTCGACGAAATGCACCTCCCCGTCCTCGCGTGGGCTGACATCCAGCACCACCCGTGCGTACTGGCCCTGGCCGCCGGTCTGCTTGACCACCTTGCCTTCCACGCCGCGCAGCGCCTGCCGCAGGGTTTCCTGGTAGGCCACGCGCGGTGCGCCAGTCCGCACGTTGACGTTCCATTCGGTGCGCAGCCGCTCCACCATCACCTCCAGGTGCAGCTCGCCCATGCCCCACACCAGGGTTTCACCGCTGTCCGCTTCAGTTTCGACGCGGAACGACGGATCTTCCTGGGCCAGGCTGGACAGGCCCTGCGCAATGCGGATCAGGTCGGCCGCCTTTTCCGCGGTCAACCGCCACGCCAGCACCGCCTGCTGCGCCCGGATCGCATCGAGCAGCAGCGGGCGCGACGGCGCGCTGAGCGTTTCGCCGCTCACCGCGTCCTTCCAGCCCAGCACCGCCACGATGTCGCCGGCTACCGCCTGCTTGATGTCGTGGATCTGGTCGGCCTGCACGCGCACCAGCCGGCTGACCCGGCGTCCCTGCGCATGCTGCGAACTGGCCAACGCATCGCCCACCTTCAGCGTGCCCGAATACACCCGCACGAAACTCAACGCACCATGGTTCTGGTGGGTGATCTTGAACAACAGCGCCGCCAGCGGGCCGTTCGGGTCCGGTGGCAGGCTGACCTCGCCCTCCTCCGCGGTGGCGACCACCGCCGGCCGGTCTTCCGGCGCAGGCAGGTAATCCACAACGGCGTCGAGCAGGGTTTCGATGCCCTTGCTCTTGAACGCCGCCCCGGCCAGTACCGGCACGCCTGCACCGGCCAGCGTGGCCCGGCGCAACGCCGCACGTAGCGCCGCAGGCTCCACCGCCTCACCCGCCAGCCAGGCTTCGGCCAGCAGCTCGTCATGGTCGGCTACCGCTTCCACCAGTTCCTCGCGGCGCGGTTCCCACTGTTCGTGTTCGGCGGGCGTCCACGCACTGCGCGTCGGCTGCCCGGCGTCGTCCCAGAGAACGGTGCTGCGGTCGACCAGGTCGACCCAGCCGTGGAAATCGCTTTCCGCGCCTAGCGGCCAGCCGATCGCCCACGGACGCGCCTGCAGTTTGTCCTGCAGTTGCGCCAGCACGCGCTCGAAGGAGGCACCGATGCGGTCCATCTTGTTGACGAACGCAATCAGCGGCACGCCATGGCGACGCGCCTGGTGCCACACGGTTTCGGATTGCGGCTGCACGCCGTCCACGGCCGAGAACACCGCCACCGCGCCGTCGAGCACGCGCAACGAGCGTTCCACTTCGATGGCGAAGTCGATATGCCCGGGCGTGTCGATCAGGGTCAGGTGATGGGTCGGTTCGTCGCGCGGCGCCCAGTGCGCCTGCACGGCGGCCGCGCCGATGGTAATGCCGCGCTCGCGCTCGATCGCCGAGAAGTCGGTGGTGGCGGCGCCATCATGGACTTCGCCGACGCGGTGGATTTCACCGGTTTTCCACAGCAGGCGCTCGGTGAGCGTGGTTTTGCCGGCGTCGATGTGGGCAATGATGCCGAGGTTGCGACGGAGGTTTCGGGTCTGGGTGTTCATGGTTTGAATCTCGCTGCCAACTTGGGGGAGCCGCACGCCGCCGTTGGCTATCGGGCGTGCGGCCAGGTTTGGGGCTCGGCGATCTGGTGCATGGCACGTTCTCCTTCGAACGGTTGTGGAGCGGGTTTGGGAAGCGGAAACGAAAAGAGCGCCCTGTGGGCGCTCTGTCTGGGGTCCTGCGGTGATCGTGGATCGATCAGCCGCCCGTGGAGCCGCGAGGCAGACGCGCCCGTTCCGCGCAAGCGCGGTTACGAGTAAAGAACGTCAGGAGCGGCATCGAAGTCATCACGGTGTATCAGGAAGGTGTGCCGCGCATTCTAGACCTGTGGCGGCGGGGCGCAAGCAGTTTTTGCGCACATCCATGGAACGCTGAAGCAATGCATCCGCCAATCAATCTACATGCGAAACGACCTGGCAGGTAACGACCGTTGCCCATAACCCGCGACAAAGCGTCACATGCGAATAGGTCGCAATTGCATTGAATGTTCAAGTCCCGGAAAATACCGGCATGAATCGTTCCCCTGCCCCGTTCCGAGGCGTCCCGCGCCACCTGCTCACCCTCGCCTGCTGCCTGGCCCTCGCACCGCCCGCGCTGGCTCAGTCGGCCACCGACCTCGACGCCGTCCAGGTCAACGCCTACCGCGCCGCCAACAGCACCAGCGGCGCCACCAAGACCAACACCGCCATCGCCGAAACCCCGCAATCCATCGCGGTAATCGAGCGCGCCGAGCTGGACGCGCGCGGCGTGCAGTCGCTCAATGACGCCATGCGCTACGTCGCCGGTGTCAGCCTGGAAAGCAGCGGCATCGACAACCGCGTGGATGACTTCCGCATCCGGGGTTTCGACGCCGGCAGCTGGGCCAACAACGTGACCCTGGACGGCATGCGCGCCCCGCAGGGCAGCCAATGGAACCGCAGCATGTTCGACAGCTGGAACCTGGACCGGGTCGAAGTGCTGAAGGGTCCCTCTGCGGTCATGTACGGCCAGGTCGCTCCAGGCGGCATGGTCAACCAGGTCAGCAAGACCCCCACCCCGGATCAAGCGCAGCAACTGCGCCTCGGCGTCGATGCAAACGGCCAGTACAGCGCCGCGTTCGATGTGGGGGCCGGAACCGATGACAACGCCCACCTGGGCCGCCTGGTCGGTCTTTACCGCGACGGCAACACACAGATCAAACACACCGCGCAGGAACACTGGTTCCTGGCGCCCAGCTACACCTGGCAGATCGCCGAACGCACCCGCCTCACCCTGCTCGGCATGTACCAGAAGGACGACGGCGGTTCGACCTACCAGTTCTTGCCGATGGCCGGCACGTTGAACCCCACGCAGTACGGCTACATGAAGAACAGCACCTTCATCGGCCAACCGGACTGGAACACCTTCGACCGCACGCTGTGGACGGCCGGCTGGATGTTCGAACACGCGTTCAACGAGCACCTCACCCTCACCCAGAACGCGCGCCGCACCCACGTGGATTCACTGTATCGCGGCGTGGTCACCTTCGGCGCGCTCAATGCCGACGGCCGCACCCAGAACCGCCGCGGCGTGCAGGGCACCGGCGACTCGGACGGCGACACCTTCGACACCCGCCTGCAGGCGCGCTTCGCCACCGGCGCGGTCGACCACACCGTGCTGCTCGGCTGGGACTGGCAGCGGGCCGACTGGGAAGGCGTGCGCAGCGCGATGAGCAACCCGCGTCCCATCGACATCTTCAACCCGGTGTACTCCCCGTACGCACCCACCATCACCAGCGAAACCCCGACCAGCGGCATCAACCGCCAGAGCGGCATCTATCTGCAGGACCAGCTGGCGGCCGGCAACTGGCGGCTCACCCTGGGCGGTCGCTACGACTGGACCAAGGACGACACCCTCAGCGCCACCCGCAACATCGCCACCGGCATCTCCCAGCCGGGCCCGCACAACGTGATCAAGAACGAAGCGTTCACCGGTCGCGGTGGCCTGTTGTATGTGTTCGAGAACGGGCTGACGCCGTACGTCAGCTATGCCGAATCGTTCCTGCCGGCCACCAAATCACCGCTGGACAGCTTCACCGGCACCGCGTTCGAGCCGGTCACTGGTTCACAATGGGAAGCAGGCCTGAAGTACCAGCCGGCCAACGTGGATGGCCTGGTCACCCTGGCCGTGTACGACCTGCGCCAGGAAAACATGATCGTCGACGACCCGATTGCCAGCCACCGCAACTGCGGCGCCACCGGCACCGCCGTCTGCTCCATCCAGGGCGACGAAGGCCGCGTGCGCGGCATCGAACTGGAAGGCCGCATCACCCCCATCGCCGGCCTGAGCCTGATCGGCGCTGCCTCGCGAATGGACTCTGAAATGTTGCGTTCAAGTGCGTACGGTGGCAAACAGCTGGCCATGGTGCCGGACCTCACCGCATCGTTCTGGGCCGACTACACCGTCCAGGCGGGCGCCCTGCGCGGGCTGAGCCTGGCCGCCGGCGCCCGCTACAACGGCGACAGCTATGGCGACAGCGCGAACCTGTACCGCATACCGTCCTACACCCTGTTCGACGCGGCGATCCGTTACGACCTGGGCCAGTTCGGCGGCACCGGCGTCAAGCTCGCACTCAACGCCAGCAACCTGGCCGACAAGCGCTACGTCTCCACCTGCACCGGCGTCTCGTCCTGCTACTACGGCAGCGGCCGCACGGTAATGGCCACCGCCACGTTCGGCTGGTAACCAACCAGTTCTCTAGTTGGGGTGCCACGCACTGCGCGGCACCCCCGCTCGGTTCACATGAGGAAATTTCCCTCGATGTGCTGCACCGTCGGTTCGCCCGACAACAGGTCCTGCAAGCCGAGCATGAAGAGACGGTGGTCCTCGCTGGCTTCGAACACCGGCGTGTGATCGTGCAGCGACCGCCAACGCACGATCAGGGTGAACGTCTGCTGCGATTCAACCCCCTGCCCCAGCACGTGCCCAAGGTAACCCTCAGCCCGGCGCAGCAGCGGCGCAACGGCATCGAACGCGGCGCGAAAGTCATCCACACCCTCCGTTCGCACCGGCAGTACCGCGATCTCGTGGATCACGCGGCACGCCCCACGGTGCCCGCCAATGGCCCCACTGCGATGGCGACCTTACCCAGCAGCCCATTGTCCGGACGTTGCAGGAACGCATGCGCAACCGCGATCTCCGCCAGCGGAAACACGGCGCCCACATGCGGGCGCAGCTGGCCGCGCTCGACAAGGGCGCTCAGTTCGTCCAGCTTGCTCCGGTTCTGACGGGTAAACACGAAGTGGTAGCTCGCGTTCTTTCCCCATGCCTGGATCAGGTTCTGCGGCTGTGCGATGTCCACGATCGACACCACCCGACCCAGCTGTGCAAGCACGTCCGCACTACGCGCGAGCGTGTCTCCGCCCACCGTGTCGAACACCACGTCCACCCCGCGGCCATCCGTCTCGCGCTGGATCACGTCCACGTAGTCCTCGTTCTCGAAATCGATCAGCACGTCTGCGCCACGTTCGCGGGCAAAGTCGAACTGGCTTGCGCGCACTGTTGTGTATACGCGCGCCCCGATGGCCTTGGCCAGCTGGATCCCCACATGGCCCACGCCGCCCGCGCCACCATGCACCAGGATGCTCTCGCCGACCCGAAGTCCAGCACGCACCGTCAGCGCTTCCCACGCCGTACCACCGACCAGGGTCAGGCTTGCCGCTTCCAGGTGCGTCAATGACGGCGGCTTCAAACCGATGATGCCTTCCGCAACGACGTGGTACTCCGCGTAGCTGCCGGGGCCCTGGAAGATTTGCGGCGTATACCAGACCTCGTCGCCCACACTGAAGGATGAAACGCCCGGCCCCACCGCCTCGACCACGCCAGAAACGTCGTGGCCAGTGATCGCCGGCAACGGCACCAGCCCGGCGTAGTCGCCGCGCCGCACCTGGTAGTCCAAGGGATTGATCGAGGTGGCCTGCACGCGCACCAGCACGTGCCCAGCAGGCGGCACCGGCACCGGCACCTCGCTCAGGTCGAAGGCTTCCGGCCCACCAAACGACGTCAGTACAACTGCTTTCATGTCATATCCTGGATTGATTACATCGCAATATCGGGAATTACCGATATCCTTGGGTAAATGCTCACAGCTCTTTCCCGATGATCTCGGCAAGAGCCCGCAGGGTTGCTTCATTGCGCTTGTAGTACGTCCACTGCCCGATACGCCTGACCTCGACCAATCCAGCGCGTTGCAGGGTTGCCAGGTAGTCCGAAACCGTCGACTGCGACAGACCCACCCCTTCCTGGATACTGCTCACGCAGACGCCAACCACACGCACATCCCCCTCGTCCTGCGGAGGGAAGTGCTTTTCCGGATCCTTCAATCCCTTCAGGATCTCAAGGCGGGTGCGGTTGGAGAGCGCTTTGAAGATGTCGAGCAGTTCCATGCCGTCAATGTATCGGGATTTCTCGATATGTCAATGCGTGCGGACGGAACGTTCAGTTGCCGCATGGCGTCACAGGTAAACGATCTCGATGGTCACCGAGCCATCCAGCACTGTTTCCTCGCTGCTCTCCAGCGAGGAGGCCGGCGCCAGCTGCACCTCCACCTGCAACGGTGCGCTCAGGTTGTCCACCGCAGCAGGCATCCCATGCCCGGGAGTGGCGAAGGCGTATACGGCCGACTGCGCACCGAAGCGCTGCAGGGGTGCACCCTCCGCGTGCGCACTCCAGTTGCTGGCCCGCTCGCCGTTGCCCTGCACCACCTGCATCACCTGACCGTCGTTGCTGACCGCGCCGAACGAAAGCTCATACACGCCGACCACCCCTCCTTCGCGCGGTGCCAGTGCAAAGCGCGCCGGTTCGGCCAAGCCAGCCGCCCACCCGACGGCATCAGCGCCGGCGCGGTTGTCCAGCAGCTTCACGGCGAGCAGGGTCGGCCCATTGCAGTTCAGTTGCAGCTGCACCGTGCGCGGCGCCAGGGCGCTAGCTGCCTCCGCACGCAGGCTGTCGCGCGGCACCGTGCCCAGGTCGAGCGTGGACGGGCTCAGCCGCGGCGTGCACGCACCTGGCATGGCCTGCGCGCGCAGCCCCAGCGCCACGAACTGGCGGGCGTCCTCGGCGTCGATGATGCCCTCCGCTTCCCACGCCAGGGCGTCGCGTACCGACGTCAGGTCCGCAGTCACCCAGGCCTGCACGTCGATCTGCGCCGACAACCGGCTGCCCGGTACCTGCATGCCGGCGCGCATCGGCACCCACGCATGTTCGGGCACCCACTCCAGCAGTTCGGCAATGGTGCTGGGCGGCTCGCCGGGTACGGTCACCAGGCCGATCTCCACCGGCTGTTCGTCCACCCGTACGTCATGCACGCGCAGGGTGTAGAAGCCCGCGCCGCCCAGATCGAAGCTCGACGGGTCGCGCGACGGCGCATGGAACAGCATGGTCAGGTTGATCGGTTGTGGGCAGACCAGGTTGAGGAACAGCGTGTGCGAAGGCAGCGCCATCCCGGTGGGCCGGATCAGACCGGGCCCGCGCGCCAGGCCCGGCCCCTGCCCCGGCCCCAGCGGGCGGGTGGACGCCTGCACGCGACTGAGCTGCCCGTAGTCGATCATTCCCGGAGACAAGGTCATCGTGCAGCGCTTGAGCGGGTCGATCCGCGCCTGCGCCGGCGGCAGGCCCATCAGCAGCAGCGCGCACAGCAGCAGGCACGCCATTCGTCCCTGCATGCTCATGGGGCGGCCTCCGCTGCGCCAGGCCTGCAGGTCACCGTTGCAACGGGCATCGTCACGTTTTCATCCTCCTGCTCGTCCAGCGGGTAGCGGAGCGTGCACACGCGTTCATCGGGCAAGTGCAGCTCCAGCGTTTCTCCGTCCACCGCGTCGTAGACGAACAGCGAACCCGCAGCGGTGACCATCCCGACCAGGTCGTCGTTGGTGCGGAAGGCGGTGGTGCCGCGCGGCAACGGGCTGCCATCCGGATGCATCGGCAGCAGCTGGATGCGTCGACTGAAACGGGTTGCAAGATCGAGCTGGGCCACCGCGCCTCGCCCCGCCTCCAGCGTCATCACGCCATTGTCCAACAGCATGTTGCGCGGCAGGCTCCCGGTCTCCACCTCCACCATGCTGGTCGCATAAGGCGTGAGCTGCGCCACCACCGCCTTGCCCCACGGGTCGGTCCAGACCGGCCCGTAAGGCGTGCTGATCTCCACGCCGGCGATTCGGTCGCTCAGCGCGACGATGCCGAACGTGTCCTGGATGGGGTACGGGGACAGGGTCACGCCGCGCCCGTGCATCGCCACCCCGCCCCCCAGCAGCACCGAGCTGGACGAATTGCCCAGGCTGGATCGGGTATACGAGACACTGGTCTGCAGATAGCGTGGTAGCCACGCCGCCGAGGCACTGGTGTCGGTCCTGCCGGTCCACGAATCGTGGTCGACGCCCAGCCGGTAGCTCAGGGTGGTGCTGGGCGCGTCGGTGTAGGACACCCCGATCCGCTCGCCGGAGCGATCATGCTGCACGTTGGTCCGCGCGCGGCGACGTTCGCCCAGCGGCACGCTCACGCTGAGGTACACACGGTACGCATCGCCCTCGACAGTGTCGTTGCGGCTGTCCGGCACGTCGCGCTGCGCCAGGTCGCGCTCGGCATTCAGCGATACGGTTGCCCAGCGGAAATTGCGCCCCCACGACAACGACGCGCGCGATGTGGGGCGCCCGTAGAACACGATGGCGCGCGAGTATCCCGCCGTGATCGAGCCCAGCCAGGCCGTGGACCAGCTCAGCGACAGGTGGGCCTGCTCCCGATAGCGCGCGCGGGTCGCATCATCGGTGGTGGCCGACAGCACGTCGACCAGCTCGCGGTAATCACGCGACTGCGTCGCCACGCCCGCATTGACCGACAGCTGGCTGCCCAGAGTCTGCTGCAACCCAAGTCCGGCATGCCAGCCACGGCGCGTGCCGTCCGCGTCCTTCGCATGCGAGAGCAGCACGTAGGGACTCAGCGAGGTGCCATGGCGCCACCCCACGAATCCGCTGCCGCCCAGTGCGGTGTAGTCCTGAGCCGCCATCGCCGCGAGGCTGCCGATGCCCCAGCCGCCGAGAGCGCCGCTCCAGCTGGCGCTGGCCACCCACCCTTGCCGCCCCGGCGCCAGTTCCACGTTGCGCACCTCCCCCACCGCGAAGGTGTAGCCGCTCTTCGGTCGAACCAGACCCGCCAGGGCCACGGCCGGCACGGTGAAGCCATGCTCGCTGCCGTCTGCCTCGATCACCTTCACGTCCACGTCGGTAAGGGCGGACAGCGCCGGCAATCCGGACAAGGTGAAACGTCCCGCCTCCACCACCGTCACGTACAGCAGCACATCGCGCTGGCGCACTTCGACCCGCGCATTGGAGTTGGCGATGCCGGTGATCACCGGGCCATCGCCTACCTGCAGTGCTGCTTCGGGGAGCACTTGGATGCCGGTGATCGAGGTGCCGGGCAGTACCGGCGTCAACATGTCCAGCTCGCCCAGCTGCAGCACCGTCTTCCACCGGGTGAACGTGCGCTGGGCGTAACTCTGGGTGATATCCAGCGTGGTCTTTTCCTCCGAGCGCGTGTAACTCTGGCGGCTGCGGAAGATCCAGTCGCCAGCGTTGAAGCCGGCTTCGGTGATGGCGGCCACGTACGTGCTCGCGCCGTTGCTGCCGTCGCTGCGGGTGGTCATCACGCTGTAGTTGAACAGGCCGCCGACGCCGCCCTCTACGAAGCCACCCACCCCCTCGCGGCCGGGCTGGCGTGCATCGCCGGGCACCAGCAGGGTCACCGTGCGCATCGCCGGATCCTTGTCGATCACCGTTGCCGGGTACGCCTTGCGGAAGTCGTCGCAGGCGAGCGCGCCGTCCGGTGCCGTGGCCTTGGGAATTTTCAGACCGGCGCGTTCCAGCAGCGCCTCGTCCATGCAGAGCTTCCCCTCCTGGTCGAAGCTGACCCCGGCCTCGCCGATCCGCTGGTTGTTGACGATCAGCGTGACGGTCTGCCTGCCGGGCGTGAAGCGCGCGCCGCGACTGAGGTACTCGCCGAGTTTTGGATCCAGGCCGCGCTGGCGCAGCAGCTCGGCGTCGAACACCAGTTCCTCGTCTTCGTCGACGGGTGCTTCCTCCGGCTCCGCGGTCGGCACGTCCTGGGCGCGCGCGGGCGTCACCAGCAGGCAGCCGCACAGCAGCAGGCCGCTCATCCATGTCGCCGCTTGAACGGTCGGTGTCCGGCCCATCGCCCCGTGCCTGCTGCCATGAATCCCCCGATTCACCCGCCACCGCAAGCGCTCGAATGGCGGTTTGCGGCGTTACCACGCAACCGTCGCTTACAGGTAAATCACATTGAGCGTGACATTGCCCGTGATATCCACTTCACCGGTCAGGCGCATCACGTCGGTCGGCTGGATCCTGACACCCACCACCAGGTTGCCCTGCAACGTGGTAATGGGCGACGGTCCGGTCGACACCCCCTGTTCCTTGGTGAAACCGCGCAGGGCGTCGGGAATGATCGGGCTCAAAGGAGCCGGGTTGGATGCATCCCAGGTGGTACCACTGTCCAACGACTGTGTGCCGTACGCGGTTACGTCGTCAGCCTTGGCATCGCCGACGCTGAGTTCGGCGCCGCCGATCCGCACCGTTTCCGGGGTCACTCCAAGACCGAACATCTGGGTAAACGCGGAGCTTTCGTTCCGGTTGTCGATGCCTTCCAGTGCGAATCGCATCGGCGAATCGCAGGTCACCCCCAGCGTCATCGACACCGGCGCCAGGTCGGTGGGTTTGTCGGCGTTGAGGTTCGCGGTATTGAGCGTGCCCAGATCCACGGTGCCGCCACTGCCCAGCTGGACGTCGCACGACCCGGGATGAATTACCCCGGTAACGGAGACGTCGGTCGACTGCGCAAACGCAGTCGGGGCAGCGGCAACAAGCGCCAGGCCAAGCAGGGTCGTGACCAACTTCATGACGGCATCCTCTTGCGGTAGGAGTGCTTACAGGTAGATCAGGTCGATGGTGGCACTGCCATGGATCGGCACGTTGTCGTCGATGGTGAGTGCATTGGTAGGTTGTATGTAGGTGCGGATTTCCAGGTCGACCTGCAGCGACGCGAGCGGGTCCGGGCCGGTCACCACGCCCGAGGCGGCGGAAAAGCCATTGATCGACACTTTGCCCAGCCAGGTGGAACCTTCATTCCCGCTGGGCTCCCATTGCTGGCCGCCGTCTTCCGAGCGGGTGTAGTGGACGGGCGTCCCCGCGGTGTCCGGATCCTTGAAACTGATCACCGCACCGCCGATCTTTTCGCCATCCGGTGACAGCCCAAGCCCATAGCGGGTCGCTACGGACGCGCTGTCGCCGGTATTGTCGATGCCCATGAAGGCGAACCGCACGGGCACCTGGCAGCTCACTGTCATCGGGACCCGCACCGAGCCCAGCGAGGTTTCCTCGGTGGTGCTCAGCTTCTCCATGAGTGTCGTGCCCAGGTCCACCACGCCACCGCCTTCCAGCACGGTGGTGCAGGCGCCGGGCAGGAGGTTTCCGACGATGGTCAGCTCGGCAGACTGCGCACTGGCACGCGGGGCGGCCAGGAGCAGTGCGAGCGTCATCAAGGCGTGGGTGGAGCGCTTCATCGCAACCTCTGCTGGAAAGGACGTGCGGTGCGGGGCCTTACAGGTACATCACGTTGATGGTGGCGTTGCCCTTGAGCGGAACCTCGCCGGTGATGGTCAGGCCATCGGTCGGTGCGATGTACGCCTTGACCTCGAGCGTGCCCTGCATGTCCTTGACCGCGTCAGGCCCGGTGGTCACGCCCTGCGTGGTCGCGAACCCGATCATGCCGTCGCGCGGGATCGGAGACGGATTGGGGGTGACGCTCTCCGACCAGGTTTCCCCCTGGTTGTAGGAAGTGGTGGCAAAGCCGCTGGCGCTGTCGACGCTGACGCCCTTCAGGCCGATGGTCGCACTGCCGATCTTTTCGTCGTTGTCGGTACGACCCAGGCCGTAGCGGTTGGCGACGAACGAGGTGTCGCCGGTATTGTCGACGCCCTGCATCGCGAAACGCACCGCCGAATCGCAGGTTACGGTCATGGTCAGGTCGACCGGACCGAGCACGGTGCTGGTGTCCGTTTCCAGCGAATTCGAACGGATGTCGCCGAAGTCGGCAACCCCGCCGTTGCTGAGCGCGACGTTGCATGCGCCCGGCAGGATCTTGCCGGTGATGATCAGATCGGTCGACTGCGCAGATGCGTGGGGTGCGAAGGCGGCCGCCGACGCCATCGCCAGGCCCAACAGTGTGGTAGTGAGTTTCATGACGTAGTCCTCGTAACGAGATGGGCAAACAATTGGGTTGGTCAATCGCAAGCGCATGCTTGATCGACCCTATGGATCGCGGCAAAGATTACGGGTCGATTGCGCCACGCCACATGCAACTTCTTTCAAAAATGAGTGCAAGGTGTTGTGTCTGCGCCGCCTTCGATGCGATCCCCAACTGCCCGGCCGTCAGTCGCCGTGCGTAACCGGCGCTTCGTAGTGATCGGTCTGGAACCCATACACCGTCGCCGGGTGGATGCGGATATTGCTGTCGTTCGCCGCCGCCGCTGGCAGCTTCACGGTCAGCCGCTGGTTCGGCAGCACGTAGGAGCGGGACAGACCCAGCACGGTCTTGGACGGCAGCGACTCGAACTCCTGCGACAGGCGCACCACGTAGGGGCTGTCGTTCTTCACGGTCAGGTCATCGCCGGATTCGCTCCATTTCAGCAGCTTCCACGGCTCCCGTTCCAGCTTCAGGCCTGCAGGATGGATGATCAACGGCAGGTTCTGGCGCACGGTCACGCCCACTTCGTTGCGCTTCTTCGAGCGCGACGGCGTGCCCTTGGCGCCTTCGAACACGACCCGGCGCAGGCGCTGCACCTTGGAATCCCGGGCACCGTCCAATACGGTGAATGTCAGCAGCTGCTTCTGTCCCGGCTTGAGGCGCATGGTGCCCGAGGGCGGGGAGACGGTGACGATCTCAGACGTGTCTTCGTCAATGGGCAGGATGTCCACCAGCAGCATGTCGGTGGTCTCGCCGGTATTGGTGACCGTCATCGTGGTGGGGGTGTCGGTCGCTACGATCACGATCGACTTTTCGGGCTTCATCCCGTCGGCGCAGACGGTCTGCGCGCTGCCCAACACCACCAGGCCCGCGACAAGGGCGGGAACAGCGAATCGTGCAATAGCCATGGGACCAGCTCCTCAAGGGTGTCCTGGCTGCGTACTGCTTGCGCGATGGAGTAAGCACTGCGCAGCCGATGAATCCCCCGATTCACAAGCTCCCCGGTCAGTTGCCGGAGCGATGCTGTTGCCTTGCTGGCGCATTCATGCGCCTGCGGCCGTGAAGTGATGGTGAAGGAGTGACGCCGACGCACCGCGATGTGCGATGCGTCGGCGCCGGTGGAGCCGTTACAGATACACGATGTTGAGGGACGCGCTGCCATTGATCTGCACATCTTCGGTGATGGTCAGCTCATCGGTCGGCTGGATCTGCGCCCAGACCTTCAGGCTACCCTGCAGGTTCTCAATGGGCGCCGGGCCCGTGCCAACCGCTTCGTCCTTGGCGAAACCCACCAGGTCGTGCATTGCCAGGCTGTAATTGCCACCCGGATTGCTGTCGCCCCAGGTGATGCCATTGTCATCGGAACGCGTACCGTACCCGGGCACGCCGTCAGCCGTGACATCGGCAACGAACAGGTTGGCATTGCCGATCTTCTCGTCCGCCGCGGTGAAACCGAGGCCATAACGATCCGACTGGGTTGAGCTGCTGCTCGCGTTGTCCACGCCCTCGAAGGCAAAGCGGACTTCGCCGTCGCAGGCCACAGTCAGCGGCAGTGTGACCGGGTCCAGCAGGGTGACCTGATCAGCGTTCAACGCGTTGGAACGGATGTCGCCGAAGTCGGCAACACCGGCGTTGCCGAGGTCGACGCTGCAGGTGCCGGGATACAGCTTGCCAGCAACGGAGAGGTCAGCCGACTGCGCGAAGGCGGCCGGAGCGGTCGCGACAAGCGCGAGGGCAAACAAGGTCTTGGTGAAGTTCATGGTCATGGTTTCCAATATGGTCAAGGGTCAACTCGGGCGCCGCACGCTGCGGTGCCCCGAAGCCCATGGAGTGCTTACAGATAGTGGAGGTTGATGGTGACACTGCCATTGATCGGCACGTCATCGGAGATGGTCAGCGTGCTGGCCGGTTCGATCCGCGCAATGACCCGGAGGTTGGCAGTCAGATCCTTGATCGGGTCCGGCCCCACGATGCCGCCAGACGACTTGGTAAAGCCAATGAAGTCGGCACGGTCAAAGTTGTAAAGGGTATCGAAAGAGGCGGACGTCCAGCTCTGGCCATCGTTGGAGGAGCGGGTCCTGAACGCAGGACCGCCGTCTACCAGGGTGTCCGCGAAGCCGACGGTCATACGGCCAATCTTCTCGTCGGCAGGCGTCATGCCAATCCCGTAGTGGCTCGGACTGACCGACGAATCTGCAGCATTGTCGATCGCCTGCAGTGCGAAGCGAACTTCCGACTCGCAGGAGACAGACGCCGGCAGCATCACAGGCTCGAGCAGCGTAGGTTGGTCGACGTTGAGGCTGTCCTTGCGAATGTTGCCCAGGTCGGCGACGCCGCCGTTACCCAAGTCGACGATGCAGGCGCCGGGGAAGATCCTGCCAGCGATGGACAGGTCAGCCGACTGCGCGAAGGCGGTCGGAGCGATGGCGGCCGAAGTAGCGATGGCCAGGGAAATCAGAGTGGTGGTGAACTTCATGGAGTAATTCCTCGTAGTGGGTTGTCAAACAATCGATTTGGTCAATCGACAGCGAGTGCTTGATTGACCCTTGTGGAACGCCGCAAAGACTACGGGCCGATTGCGCCACACCACATGCAACTTTGTTCAAAACGGGGTGCAATAAATTGCATTCGCGCTGGAAGCGACACGGCACGGCTAGCCAGTGCTTTGCGCGGAACTGGGCTATTTGTAGGGGTTTTGTTTGACTTCCTGGGCCGGAATGCACACCGCGGTCGCTTTTCGCCGCCATCGGCGGAGACGCTGTGCTAGCACGCTCATTGCACCGGGCGCGGGTGCGGCCGGGCAGAGCCCGGCGCTACGTGACTACTACGAGCGGGACGTTCCGCTGGGGGTGGCGCAGGACTAGAACCGCCTGCTGGTAGACACGTTCGATGTGCTCGCGGGTCAATACCTGGTCGGGGGTGCCATCTGCGGCCACCCTGCCCTGTTCGAGCAATACGATCCGGTCGGCGTAGCCGGCCGCCAGATTCAGGTCGTGCAGGACCACGATCACGCAGGCACCGTCGTCGGCAAGTGCGCGCACTGCTTTGAGCGTGCGTTCCTGATGGCGCAGGTCCAGGGCGGCAGTGGGTTCGTCCAGCAGCAGCAACGGCGTGCCTTGGGTCAGCACCCGGGCGAAGGTGGCGCGCGCCGCCTCGCCGCCTGACAGGGTCTGCACTTCCCGCGCACGCAGGCCTACCATCTCCGCCTGGCCCAGCGCCTGCTCCACCAGCGCTGCATCGCGCAGCGCGTCGGCGGGGTGCGGCAGCCGCCCCATCGCCACCACTTCTTCCACCGTGAAGGCGAAGCGCACGGCATGGTCCTGCGGCATCACCGCGCGCTCGCGGGCCAATGCCATCGCCTTCCAGTGCGCGATGGGCTGGTCGTGCAGGATCACCTGCCCCGCATCGCCCGCCACGTCGCCGCTCGCCACCGCCAGCAGGGTTGATTTGCCTGCCCCGTTCGGGCCGACCAGCGCGGTTACCGTGCCGGGCACGAAACCTAGGTGGATGTCGTGCAGGATGCGGCGCTCCCCGAAGCGCACCCCTACCCCGTCGAGCTGCAGGAACGGCGTACTCATACCGTGCCACTCCGGCGCTGATGCAGCACCAGCCACAGGAAGAACGGCGCCCCCAGCGCCGCCGAGAACAGGCCCAGTGGAATCTCCGCCGGCGGGTCGAGCGTGCGTGCCGCGGTGTCGGCCACCACGATCAGCAGCGCGCCGGTCACCGCAGACACCGGCAACAGCCAGCGGTGTCCCGGGCCAACCAGCATGCGCACCACGTGCGGCACGACCAACCCGACGAAGCCGATGGATCCAGCGAATGCCACCGCCGCGCCCACCAGCAGCGCGCTGAACGCGATCAGCTTCAGCCGCGTGCGCTTCACGTCCAATCCCAGGTGCTGGGCCTGGCGCTCCCCCAGCGCCAGCATGTCCAGCGGCGTGGCCAGCCGCAGCAATGCCACCGTACCCAGCACGAACACCGGCAGCGCTGCCGCCACGTCCGCCCAGTCCGCCTGCGCCAGCGAGCCCATCTGCCAGAACACCAGGGATTGCAGTTCGCTTTCGCTGGCGATGTAGGTAAGGAAACCAATCGCCGCCGAGCAGAATGCGGCCATCGCAATGCCCACCAGCAGCAGCGTCGCGGTGCCGGTGTTGCGCCCCGGCCGCGCCAGCGCATAGGTCAGGCCGATTGCCGCCGCACCCCCGGCAAACGCGGCCAGCGGCAACGTCCAGCCCCCCACGCTGCCGGCGCCCAGCACGATGGCGGCCACCGCGCCGAGTGCCGCCCCCTGCGTCACCCCCACGATGCCCGGGTCGGCCAGCGGATTGCCGAACAGCCCCTGCAGGCTGGCCCCGGCCATCGCCAGCGATGCTCCTACCACCGCGCCCAGCAGCGCACGCGGAATGCGCAGGTTCCACACCACCGCCATGTCGCGCGTGCTGACCTGCGACGGGTCCAGCAGCCCCAGCTTCACCGCTACTGCCTGCACCACTTCCAATGGAGGCAGGCGCAGCGGTCCGACCGCGAACGAAGCCAGGATCGCGCCCAGCAGTGCCAGCGCCATCGCGGCAAGCACCCAGCCGCCGGCACGGCGACGCGTTGTCCGCGGCATCACGTTCCCCGGCTCACGGCGACGGCAGTGCAGCCAACGCCTTGGCCAGGGCCAGCGCGCCGCTGCCCGAGCCCACACTGGCGGACTTGAGCTGCACGTCCGGCATCACCCAGACCCGGTTGGCCGCACCCGCCGGGGTCTGCTTGAGGGTGGGATACGCCTTCCATAGCCCGGCTTCGCCGCCAAACAGCTGCAGGTCGTTCTCCGTCACCAGGATCACGTCCGGCGCCGCCGCAACCACGCCTTCATTGCTCAACGCCGAGTAGTTGGCCACGCCCGCTTCGGTGCCGATGTTGATTCCACCGGCCAGCCCGATCAGCTTGCCCGAGGCGCTGTCCGCGCCCGCCACGGTCGGTGCGCCGCCGGCACCGGTGGCCGAGAGGTGGATGACCCGCGGGTGCACCTTGCTGGCCGCCGCAACCGCCGCCGCTTCGTCCAACTGCGCCTGCACCTGCGCGGCGAGCTGCGCCCCCGCGTCGGCCACGCCGAGTGCGGCGGCCACCTTGCGCACCTTGTCCGGTGCCGGCTGCAGGTCGTCGATCACCACTGCGGCTTCGCCGGCGCCGCGCAGCTTCTTTGCCAGTTCCGTGTGCCGGCGCAGGCTGTTGCCCAGGAACAGCGTGCCTTCCAGGCTCAACACGCCCTCAACGCCGGTCGTGCGGTTGAACAGGAACTGCTTCGGCGCGTTGCGCCCGGCCTCGGTAGCCGACCGCAGCGGCGCGGCGTACACCTGAGCGCCCATGCCCAGCGCCTCGATGACGGCGATGACATCGTCACCACCGGCGACGATCCGCGAGGTGTCCTTCACCGTGACCTGCTCGCCGTCGTCGGAGGTGACGGTGACCGGCAGCGAAGCGCTCAGCTGGCTACTGGACGGCACGTCGGTGCCAGCCAGGCGCAGCCAGCCCGTCGGCAACGCGCCGGCAGCCGCATCCGGCGCCACGTCGGCCGCGCCAGGCGCGGCAGCGGGTGCCGACGGCTCGGCCGGCTTTCCACCACACGCCACCAGCGCAACCGTCATGGCCAGCACCAGCGCGCTTCGCCGCAGGGACAGGGAATTCAACATGTATCGCTCCAATCAGGCGCGCGCAGGACCGCAGCCCTGCGCGCGCAGGTCATCAACGGCGGGTCGAGGTGATGCGGGTGACGCGGTCGCCCTTCGGATCTTCTGCACCGCGCGACTTGTTGACCGCAAACACATTGCCCTTGCCGTCTTCACGTACGTGGTTGGGGAAGGTGCCGCCGTCCAGGTTGCCTACTACCTTGCCGTCGCCATCCACCACGGTCACCGTACCGGCGCCGCGATTGGTCACATAGGCCAGGCCGGAGACCGGCTCGAACGCCACGTTCAGCGCACCGGCGCCCACCGGTACGTCATGCAGCACCTTGCCGCTGGCGACGTCCACGATCAGCAGGTTGTCGGTGCCCTGCGAGGCCACATACAGGCGGTTCTGCTTCGCGTCGAAAGCCACGCCCGAGGCGCTGATCGCGTTGCCCAGGTCGATCACCTTGTCGACCTTGCCACTGGCCACATCGATCACCGCTGCTTCCGGCGTGCCGATGCTCACCGTGAACAGCTTGCCGCTGGCCTCGTCCAGCACCAGGCTCATCGGCACGAACTTCTCATCGTCCACGCCAGAGGCCAGGGTGATCGGTTCCAGGGCCTTGAAGGTCTTCGCGTCGAACACCGAAAGATGGTCTTCGCCAGCCGCCGAGGCGAATACCTTGCCGTGCTTCGCATCGACCACCACGTCGCGGGCATGCGGCACCGCGCCAACCGGGAACTGGTGCACCAGCGACAGGTCGGACTGGCGGTACACCGCCACCGTGTCCTGGCGGGTGTTGCTTACCCACACGTTGCCGTTGGCGTCGTCCACGCCCACGCCATACACGGCAAACACGCTGCCGCCCTTGGCATCGGGCACCTGCGCCGGCGTGATCGCCTTGACCACCTTCAGCGTTTTCGGGTCCACCTTCAGCAGCTGCGACTGGGTCACCGGCGGACGGCCCACGGCCGAGGTGACGAACAACGCGTTGCTGCCCGCGCTGTAGGCGCTCTGATACAGGCCCTGCACCAGCTTGCCCGAGGTCTGCTGGAACGCCTGCTGCCCGCTCAGCGGCAGGTGCGGCGAGACCCGCAGCGCCACCACCGCGGCGGCGGCCGGATTGCTGGCGCGCACCACCAGCGGCTGCTGGCCCGGCACGGCATCGGCAGGCACCTGCACGCTGGCCTTGAAGTTGCCCTGCGCGTCGACCACGTACGGGGTGTCGTTGAGCACGGTGGCACCGCGCAGCAGGGTTACCTGCTGGCCCGGCACGAACGCGCGGCCGGTGACTTCGGCGGTGCTGCCCGGCACCACGTTCTCATTGCGGGCACTGACCTGGCCACGGAAGCCATTGGCCGGCGCGTCGAACACCGGCTCGGCCGACACCGCGCCGGTGATCAGCGACATTGCCAGTGCAAGGCCGGCAAGACGCGGCAGGGAAACGAAACGGGACATAGCAGACTCCTTCTGTAGGGGCGCGCCAGCGGCGCGTGTCACAAGGGTTGCCTTGGCGTAGCCGCCTGGGTAAGGGAAAGAACGGTCACTCGGCGGCGGCATCGGCGGCGCCCGACGGCGCGGGGCCACTGCGATCTTCGGCGCCATACAGCGCCGCAAGCGTCGCCTTCAACGAGGCCGGCAGCATCGGCCCATGGCCGAGCCCCGCAAATTCGCGGTAGGAGACCTGCACACCCGGGAGCTTGGCGAGGCGTTCGCTCAGCACGTGCGCCGCGTCCGGGGTGGCGCCGCCAATCCGGCGCAGATGCGCGACCACGCGCGGGTTGTTCATGTCGCGCACGCCGCGGTTGCCGCTGCGTTCGTCGCCCCCGAGCATCAGCCACACGTTGGCCGGTTTGGGTTTGGCGAAGAATGCCTGTTCCATCGCACCCTGCGGCGCGCCCTGGCTCCACCACAGCGACGGGCTGGCGCTCACGTAATTCTGGAAGGCGCTCGGCTGGGTATACAGGGTGCTCAGTACGAACAGCCCGCCCAGCGAATGCCCCCACAGCGACTGCTGCGCAGTGTCCACGCGGGCGCGACGTTCCACTTCGGGTTTGATCTTCTGCTGGATCACGTTGAGAAACGCCTGCGCGCCACCACCACTGGACTGCGGCGTGCCGTTCTCATCGTCGGCGGTGTCCACCCACGCGGTGTAGTCCAGCGTACGCGCGGCCGAATCGATGCGCAGGTCGTTGTCGTAGCCGATGAACACCAGCACCGGCGCGGCGTGTGCCGCCAGGTCGCTCAAAAGCGACTGGTCGAAGACCATGGCCGCGGCATTTGCGTCCAGCATGTACAGCACCGGCGCCGGCGTCGTGGACGCTTTGGTCGGAACGCCGAGATTGACCCGCCATCTGCGTGCCGGCTCGCCACTTTCAACCACGAAGCGTTCGAAGCGGTAGCTCTGCGCAGGCTGGTCCAGCACGGTCTCGCCCACCTTCTGCAGCGGGTTGCGTTGCTGGGCGGCGACCGGCGCGGCCGCAGCCATGCCAAGTACCGCTACCGCGCCCACATTGCGCAACCAGGGGGAGAACGAAGAAATCAGGCTGGAAAGCACGGCTGGCACGACTCAGGGCAAGGCGATCGCCCCAGTGTACCTCAAATGCGAATGGGTATCACTTGCCGAACCTGGCCGGGCAAGCAAAAAGCCCGGCCGCAGGGCCGGGCTTTGGGTTATTCCGTTGGGGCAGGACCTTATTCTTCTTCGTCCTGGCCGCCCTGCTGGTTGCGCTCGCGCTTCTGGTCCTGCTGTTGCTGCTGCTGGCCCTGGCGCTGCTGATCCTTCTGGTCCTGCTGGTTCTGCTGGCCCTGCTGCTTCTGCTGGCCCTGCTGCGGATTCTGCTGGTTACCCATGTCGTGTCTCCGAGTGCCCGACATCGAAGTGAGGCCGGTGACCCCACCGTAGGGATTTCCGCGTTACCACGACGTGCGCGAAACCCTCTATGCGTAGACGCACCGCGCATGTCGGTAAACAGTTCAGCGCTGACATCGCCACCGTCACGCTGCTGTCGCGTGCGCATGACGCCGCCCTGCTACGGGCTTGCGTCGAAGATCACGGTGACGTCACCGCGATAATGGCTGCCGGGATGATCCAACATGCTGCGCACTGCGTCGCCATTGACTGCGAAATTCAACTTCGACGGCCGCCGGATGATGAATACATCTGCAGTCAGCACCGGCGCCAGCATCGTCGTGGTCAGCGGCATTCCTACCACATCGACACCTGTGGCCGAGTCGCGGAAGCCCGGCAGGGTCAGCTGGATATCCAGCGGCACCTCGTCGGCTGCCTCGGCGACGTTGCGAATCGCACAGCGACCGTCTGCCAACGGATGCTGGCACTGCAGCGATACCTCGAACTGCCCCGAGCTGCTCAGGCTGAATGGCACGTCGCGTTCGAGTGACTTTGGCACGATGCCGTGGTCGCTCCATTGCGCCCACCCGCCTCTGGGCGCCAGCACCGCGCGCTCGCTGCCAGGCGGGAGATCCAGCTGGAAGGCATGTTCGACCTTCAGCTCGAAATGCACGTTGACGATGTTGTCCTCCAGGGCGACACCATCGCCCAGATCGAAGTCGGCGCCCTCACCCGTACCCCCCACCCTGTAGGTGGTCATGCCGCGGTACACACCGCTACGCATCGCCAACGGCGCTGGCGTGGTCAGCTTGTAGGTGAAGTCGAACTCCTGGATCGCATAGTTGTTTTCGTGCAACCAGTGCAGCGAACAGATCGCAACACCCTCGCCACCATCGCGACGCAGGAACATGCGCATGACGGACCGGTTGGACGCATTGGTGTTCTTGAGCGCCAGACTGCAGCCATTGGGATTACCCGTAGATGCGGGCTCCCTCGGACCGTCTCCGTCCAGGTCGGTGATGCGCATGGCAGCGCCAATGATGTTCACGCCCAGGTCGAACGTGCTCAATCCATCGTCCGACACCACGGTGACGGTCCGTGATGGGGGCATGCCGATGTAGAAGCCGCCCGGCCCCCAGTCGGGAGCGTAGACCCCCTGCTTGGTACCGCGCACCTTGGTATCGATGCTCCACCATTCGTTGTTGATGCAGACCTGCAGGTGCACGCTGTCGCACACCCCCGACCACGGTGTCGTGTTGGTGAACTCGCGCTTGTCCGGGTCGCTGACGTCAGGCTTGAATTCGGCGCTTATGTAGATGTCCGCCGCATGGACGCTGCCCACGCCTGCGACCAGCGCCAGCGCGCAAAGCCCTTGCCGCAGGAGACGCTGCAACCCGGTCGAGAGTGAGTGGCGAATCATGGCATTGCTCCGGAAGCCGACGCCGTCGCATCCGACTGCGCCGTGGTCAGGGAAGTCGACGGACACTGCAGAACACCAGCCAGCCAGGTATCGCCTTCAGGGCGCGTGGTCGTTCCGTCGAGCTGGAAGCTGCACCCGGTCACGGTGGGATGGCGCACTTCCATGCTCGGCGCACGGGCGCTCATTTCCAGCGCGAAGAAGCCGTCGGCCTCCGCAACGCTGCGGCCGGCATGGTTGATCACATGCGCGCCGGCGAGTGGCTTGCCGTTGGCGTCCTTCACGTGGCCCATCACGGTAAAGGTGTTGAGCACCTCGACCCTGCCGTAGGAAACCCCACCCTTGTTGAGGTGGTAGTCCAGACTGGCCGGCTGGATCGTAGCTGCCGGCGCGGCACGACCATGGAAGTCGATCTGCAGCGAGCCGGTGCGGTAGGCGGTGACCGGCAGGAAGTTGCGACCCGGATGCAATACGTAGGAGCCGCCCCGGCTGTCGTGTGCGCGCAGCTCCACGTCCGGCAGTTCGGACGTTACGTCCACGATCATGCCGGTGCTGGTGCTGCCTACCTGAGCCGCACCCGCGATCGCGAGCTTGCCGCCGCCGATCGCCATGGTGCTTTCCAGGTTCACGCCACCGCTGAGCTGGCCGCCCAGCGAGGAACGCTGCGCATGTACGTCGCCGCGCAGCGCGGGATGCTCGAACAGCGCCATGCCGCTCAGGCCCAGACCATCGCTGTCGGCGGTGGCTTGGCCGCCGATGCTGCGCAGCACGCCCTGCTCGAAGCTCTGCTGCGCACCGGCGCTGGCATACAGGCTGCGCCCGCCGTCGGTGGCAGTGCGGCTGCCCAGGCTGCCGGTGTAGCGGCGGCCGTCGTCGCCGAGCGCAATGTTCAGCGCGAAGTCCACCCCCCGGTTGCGGCGCATGCCGCTGCTGCTGTTGGCGGGGCGGTCAAAGACCGAAGCGCGCCAGCTGGCGTCGCTCCCGAAAAGCGTCTGCCGACGACTGAACGACAAATCCACGCCAACGCCGTCGCTCACGCCGCGGTTGTGCGAAACGCGTGCGGCCACGTGGCTGCTGTCGCCCACGCGATGGTTCACGCTCAGCGCGCTGGTCTGCAACCAGCCTGCACGGGTCTCTGGCACCTCGGCATCGGGCGGGTACGGCGCATAGCCCTCGTCCCACGGGCGACGGCGCTCCTGCCAGGTACGGTTATGCGAGAGGATCACGGTGCCGTTGCGATAGCGCCACAAGCCCTGCAGATCGACCCCGCGCCCGTGGTCGCTGGTGTAGGCATTGGTAAACAGGTTCGCGCTGTCGTTGATCTGCCAGTCCACCGACCCGGCGAACGCATTAGCGCCATCCAGGTGTTGCGCGGACAGGCCGACCACCGCTCGCGGGTGCGCCAGGTAATTGATGATGCCGCCCGCCGCAAACGCACCCGCGTTCGGGTCGTCAATGCTGTCCAGCAGCGTTTGCTGCATGCCGGCGAAGACGCTGTAGCGCCAGCGGCGGCTCGGGTCGCGCCAGTTGCCGGGCTTGTGGATCACGGTGGTTTCGCGCGAGCTCTCGCGGCCATCCTCGATGACCCGCAGCTCTACCTCGTAGATGCCACCCGGCAGGCGTCGGGTATCCAGCTCCTGCAGGCCGGGCTGCAGCGGCTGGGTGAGGATCAGGCTGCCATCGCGGAATACCTCTACGGTGCCCTCGCGGTTGGCGGTCACGTATACGGGGTACAGGCTCGGCGCTCGGGCGTCGATCACGAGGCTGTCCGACGAGCCAGCCATCAGGCCCACGGTGGTGTGGTTGACCGACCCGGCCGCGCGCGGCTGCCGGGTGACGCCCTGGAAGTTGGGCAGGAAGTAACCCGCGCGCAGGAAGTTGTCGCGGAATTCGCGCTGTGCGTACAGGCTCTGCACCGAGTGGCGCAGCTCGCCCTCCAGATCGCCGCTGCGGTCGACCTGGTAATTGCCGGCAAGGGTCCATTGGCCCAGGCTGCCCTGCAGGTCGAGTGCGTAGCGGCCAGACGCGTCCATGCCCTCCCCTGCATAGGCGTTGAGCTGATGGCGCAGGATCAGGCCACGGCTACCACCTTCAGGCAGCGCATGGTGGCGTACGTCGTTCGCGCTGCGGCCGCCGTTTTCGGTGGCGATGGACAGCAGTGAACTTTCAAGACTGTAGTGCAGGCGCACCAGCCCGGCCTCGCAGGACGCGGCGCACGCGCCCAGCGGACGCGGCGTGTCCAGCACCTGCAGCCAGCGCGCACGTTCGGCGGCCGGTTCGGAGCTGTCGTGGCTGTCGGTGAACTCCAGCAACGACAAGGTATTTTCGCGGGTCAGCAACGCCCGGGCATCACCCAGGAACTGGCCATCGCGTTCAACGCGTACCACCAGGGGGACGTCGAAGAAATGGTCGCGGAAGTCGTCGGGCAGCCCCCCGGCCTGGTCGAGCAGGGTCAGGCTCTCCAGAGCGGCAGGCGCAGCGGATGCTGCAGCACTGCTGCAGTAGAGCATCACGGCGGTGGCGATCGGAAGCAGGCGCGACATGGACATTCCTCGAAGAAAAAGAGGGGCGCGGGAGCGCCCCTCGGGTAACAACTGAAACGCTTACGGGGTGCCGCTTTCGAACATCATGAAAACGTTGCCCTGGTAGGTGCCATGCACGTAGCCGCCACCGGTCGCCGGAGCTGCGGTGATGGCAACCTGGGCGCGCTTGCTGGCAGCGGCTTCGGTCGAGGTGGCGACTTCAACGGCATTGCCGGCACCGACCTTCAGCTCCTGGCCGGCGACATTGACCGCGAGGTCGATGGCGTTGCCGGCGCTGGTCAGCATGGCTTCGGTGGTCAGGTAGGCGTTGATGGCGCCCAGGCCGCTCTTCATGTCGACCTGCTGCTGGATCGGCGCCAGGCTCTGGGTCGCGATGTTCCAGCGCATCTGCTGGGTCTGGCCGGCCCAGTCGCCAACCGGCGAGATCTGCAGGCCGTTGGCCGACGGAACGGTGGCTTCAACCGTCACCTGGATCGGGAACTGCTCGGTGGCGGCCATGGCAGCGGCCGGGGTCAGGATCAGGGCAGCCGCAGCGGCCAGGACGGTGGTCTTGAGGTTCATTGCTTCATATCTCCAAAGGGGAAGGTGTCGCCTGGAGTCCGGCGACGGGACGGCGGTTCCGGGCGGAACCTAGGGGCTGAGCAGGACGTCCTTGCGGGTGTCCCCCTCAACGATCTGGAAGCGGTGCACGTGGTCGGCACTGCGCGCGAAGCGCTCGGTGCGCTCCGGAAGCAGGTGGATCTTCCGGGTGGGCGAGCACGTGGCGGCCTTGTCGGCCGCGCTGCACTGGCGCACGTCGTCCAGCAGTACCGTGGTGTTGCCCGCGTTGCGCAGCTGCACGTGCTCGCCGGTGGTTTCGGTCTGCACGTCGTAGCGGGCCTGGTCCGGGTGCACGATCACGAACACGCCGTAGCCGGTCAGCACGTTGACGCCGGCCGAGAGCTCCTTGCGGTAGTCGTCGCGCTGCGCGTCGGTCAGGGCGAATTCGTCCTCGGACTGCGGCAGCACCGGTACGAAGCGCACGCGGTAGTAGCGCTCGGTGCTGCGGTCGCCCTGCACCAGCAGGCGCGTGGCCTGCTGGCCCTGGGCGGGCACGATCATCCGCGACGGGCTGGCGACCAGCCCGGCCTGGGCACCGGCTGCGGTGTCGACCGGGATTTCCTGGTGGCTGCCGTCTGCGGCATAGCGCACTTCGCTGATCTGCACGCGCACGAAGGCGGTGGCATCGCCGGTGTTGCGAACACGCTTCAGCAGCGCGCCCTTGCCCGGCTCGGCGTACTCGTACATCGCGCCCACATGGATGTTGGGTGCGGCGGCCTGGGCCGAATGAGGCGATGCCGACATCGCAACAGCCATGGCTACCGCCAGCGCGGTCATCAGACGCTTCATCGAAGATGCTCCTGTGATTAACGGGGTGAATGCGAAGGCCAGTTGTCATAACTGCCTTCAATCGAGTGCGCAGCGTAGGCGTCAGCCGCCGGTCGCCCCATGCAACTTTTTTCAAGTGGCACTACAACAAGTTGCAAAAGTCGATGGATTGGGTGATTTGCGATGCCGAAATGCAGGTCCGCGTTGAGCAGGTGCGCATCGTAGATTTGTGCTGCAACGCGGCACATTCAATTTTCATCAATGCACCACTGCAATTTGTTGCAGGAACGCGTATACGAAAGCGCCCCGCAGATGCGGGGCGCCGGATTTCTCTCTTATCAATGCAGTGTGGCGGGCGTTACTGTTTCGCCGCCTGCTGCCACTGCGCAACCTTCTCGCGTGTCTGCGCCAGCAGCGCATCCAACGCCCTGCGGTCGTATACCTGCCCCCGCAGCACCACCATATGGATTGCACGGGTGGCCTGGATGTCCTGCAGCGGGTTGGCGTCAAGCAGCACCAGATCCGCTGCCTTGCCTTCAGCCACACCACCGTAGCGGTCCAGCGTGCCGAACCACGATGGACCGGCGCGGGTCGCCGAGGACAGCGCCTGCGCCGGGGTCAGGCCTTCCTTGACGAACAGGCTGAGCTCGTCGTGCAGGCCGATGCCCGGGTAATTGAACGAATTGAGGAAGCCAGCGTCGGTGCCCGCCATCACGGTCACGCCTGCTTCCTGCAGCATCGGCAGCACGGCCGCCACCTGATGATACTGCTGGTGGCGCTGCGCGATCTGCTCCCGGCTGGCCTTGGCCGCACGCTCCACGCGCCACTGGTAGGTGGCCTGCAGCTTGGGACCGATGTAGGCGAGGTACGGGTCGTTGGCATGGTTGTCCTGGTCCAGGAAGTCCAGGATGCGCCCGCCGTTGAGGGTCGGGGTGACATACACGCCCTTCGACGCGAAACCGCGGTACGCGGCCATCGCAGTGCCATGGTCGAAGCCGGCATCCAGGCGGCGGTTGGCCTCGGCGCGGTCGATCCGCTTGGCGGCGAAGTCGGCGGCGATGGCCCCTTCATCCTTGACCCCGGCCTTGTACGCGTAGTCCAGGTGTTCGATCGAACTGATCCCGGCGTCCACCGCCTGCTGCACGGTCAGCGCCATCGGAATGTGGCCCGAAGCGCGCAGCCCATTGGCGCGCGCGCCGCGCACGGCGTCCAGGAACAGCGGCGGGGTCAGGGTGCTGTCGGTGATCTTCACGAAGTCGACCCGGTCGCGCTTGAGCTTGACGAAGGCCGCGTCGAGGTCAGCCTGGCTGCCCACTTCAATCGTGCCCTTCCAGACCGGCTTGATGCCTTCGATCTTGGCGCCGGAGCTGAACAGTTGCGGGCCTTCCAGGCTGCCGTCGGCAATCTGCCCGCGCCACTGCAGCACCTGCTCGGGCAGGTCGCCGGAGCAGTCGCGGATGGTGGTGATGCCATGGGCGATGTACAGCGGCAGCAGCGCCTTGTTCTCTTCGATCAGCTCGGGGCCGCCGCCAAAATGGACGTGCATGTCCCACAGGCCCGGGATCAGGTAGCGGCCCTTGCCGTCGATCTTCCGCGCTGCGGTCCAGGCCTTGGCAATGGCGCGGTCATCGCCCACGGCCACGATATCGTCGCCACGCACCACCACCGCCTGGTCGGCCACGGTCGTTGCATGTTCGACGTCTACCACGGTGGCGTGGCGGATGATCAGGTCGGCCTGCTCGGCCGCCAGGGCGGAAGGGGCAAGCGCAAGCAGCAGCGGAAACGCAGACAGCACGATGGATTTCATGGCAGGACGCACTAGCGGAAGGACCACCGCACCATACGGTGCGGCGGCCTCCATTCACCAGTTAAATTTAGGAATGCCCTGCATTCGATATCCAAATGCCGCTCAGACCTCACCCTGCATCGCCGGCCGTGCCTGTACGGTAGCCAGCCACGCCGCCACCGCCGGGTAGGCCGCTACGCTGGCGCCCACGTAGGTGCCATAGCCCACGACCTGCGCCACCACCAGGTCGACCAGCGAAAAGACGCTGCCCACCATCCACGGCTGCGCGGACAGGCGGTCCTCCAGCAGTGCCAGCAACTGCTGGGCCGACTCACCTGCGGCGGCGGCCTGGGTGGCGTCGCGCAGGGGGCCGTCGCTGCCTGCCAGGAACATCCGATTGATCACCGCCGCGTAGGTCACATAGGCCCATGCGCACCAGGACAGCGCCTGCAGGCGCTCCGGCGTGTCAGCCGCCGGCCAAAGTCCGCGTGCGACGCCGAAACGGTCGCCCAGCCACAAGTGGATGGCCAGCCCTTCGAAGATCGGGGTGCCGTCGACCACCAGGCAAGGCACTTTGCCGTTGGGATTGATCGCCAGGTACTCCGGGGTGCGCTGCTCACCGTTGCGGATGTCGATCCGTACCCGGTCATGCGCCACGCCCAGCTCGGCGAGCGCGCACGCCACCGGGGTGGCGCTGGACATCGGGTGCCAATAGAAGACGAGGGACATGCAGTACTCCTTGTAGGTGTCGGGGGAAGAGGTGCGCCGGAAGGCCCTTGCACCGTGGACACAGGCTAGCCACCATTGCGGACAGATCCTGTCCTCGACAGGCGCGACCCTGCCGCCATGCTTACGACCTCCGCCCGTCTGTTGCGCCTGCTGGCGCTGCTGCAATCCCGCCCGCATTGGCCGGGCAACACGCTGGCCACCGACATCGGCGTGCACCCGCGCACGCTGCGCCGCGATATAGAACGCCTGCGCGAGCTCGGTTATCCGATCCAGGCGAGCAGCGGCGTTGCCGGCGGCTATGCCTTCCGGGCCGGACGCGCGTTGCCACCCCTGCTGCTCGACGATGAGGAAGCGTTGGCCGCTGCACTGGCCCTGCGCATGGCGGTGAGCGGCACCATCAGCGGCATCGAACAGACCGCGATCACCGCGCTGGTGAAAATGGAACAGGTGATGCCGGCGCGGCTGCGTCGCCGCCTGGATGCACTGCGCACCGCGATCCTTCCAATCGACCAGAGCGGACCACTGGTCGATGCAAGGCTCCTGGCGACACTGGCCGGGGCCTGCCGCGATCAACTGCAGCTGCGCTTCGACTACGCCGACCGCCAGGGCCAGCCCAGCCACCGACAGGTGGAACCGCAGGGCGTGGTGCATGCCGAACGGCGCTGGTACCTGGTGGCCTGGGACACCACGCGCAGCGACTGGCGCACCTTCCGCATCGACCGCATGACCAGCACGCCCGACGTCGGCGTGCATTTCCGGCCCCGCCCGTCCCCGGCCAACGGCGACCTGCGCGCCTTCGTCAGCCAGTCGCTGACACTGGGCCCACACGGCGACGAAGCGCGGGTGATCCTGCACGCGCCGATCGAAACCGTGCGCGAGCGCATGCCCGGCTCGGCCGGCGTGCTCGAAGCGCTGGACGCGCAGCGCTGCCTGCTGCGCTGCGGCGCCCATCCGCAGGGCGCAGTGGTGTACTGGCTGCTCGCACTCGAGCTGGAGTTCGAGGTACTGGGGCCGCCCGCGCTGCATGTGATGATGCGCGACGCCGGCGCCCGGGTGGCGCGCAGCCTGGCCCGCGCAAGCGCAGTGGTCGCGGACTGACTATGCTGCACCTTCCGTATTCGTTTTCTGGATAGCGCCATGCCCGCGAGTGCCGCTTCGCACCGCACGCTGTTCGAGCTGGACCTGTTGCGCGCGATGGTCACGGTCGCCGACTGTGGCAGCTTCACCACGGCAGCCGCGCGCCTGCATTCCACCCAGTCCACGGTGAGCCAGAAGATCCGGCGCCTGGAGCAGCTGGCCGGTCAGCCTCTGCTGGTGCGCGGCAACCGCGACGTGCACCCCACCGATGCCGGCCACTCGCTGCTCGGCATCGCCCGGCAGATGCTGGCACTGAACGACCAGATGGCCGAGGCGCTGGCCGGCGCCACCGTGGCGGTGACGGTGCGGCTCGGCGTGCCGGAGGATTTCGTCAATCCGCGGATCACCGCATTGCTCGGCCGCTTCACCCGACGCCACCCGCAGGTGAAGCTGGAAGTCACCAGCGGGCTCAGTCGCGACCTGGCCGCCGGCTACGATCACGGCGAACTGGATCTGGTGCTGGTCAAGCAGCGCCGCAACAGCCGTCAGGCAACAGCATGCTGGGCCGAACCGATGCGCTGGGTGGACAGCGCGCGCAGCCCCTGCATCGCGCTGGATCCGGTGCCGCTGGTGACCTTTCCGCCGCGCGGGCTGTACCGCGACGAGCTGATCGCGGCTGTGGAGGGGCTGGGACGACGCTGGCGGATCGGCTTCACCAGTTCCAGCCTGGGCGGCATCCAGGGCGCAGTGGCCGACGGCATGGGCATCAGTCTGTTGCCGGCACGCGCGGTGACCCGGGAGCATCGCGTGCTCACTGCCAGGCACGGACTGACACCGATCGACAGCATCGAGATAGCCCTGCTGCACCGACCGACGGCCGATCCGCTGGTGGTCGACCTGGCGTCCCAGTTCGCACGCCTGCTCGACCGCGAACGCCGCTGATGAGGTTTTCTCCGCCGGGCGCCGAAGGGCGCCGTCGGATGCGCGCAGAAAGTGACGGAGCTCTCGTACCGAGCATAGGAATAGTCCTAATCTGACATCAGAGTATCTCCGCGGCAGGGGGAAGCAGTAAGAATGGCGCAAATCCCATGATTGCGTGCCTCCTTTGTCCCGACGCCATCCAGGCCATCTTTACGGACCCCTGCAGCCCACCGTCGTGAACATCGCGCTGCTCGATGATCACGACGTGGTGCGCCACGGCAGCTACGTCCATCTTTCCAATGACCCACGGTTCCACGTTATCGGCAACCATGCCACCACCCGGGCGCTGGTCAACACGCTGCTGCACCATCTGGTCGACGTGGCAGTGGTGGACTACACCCTGGCCGAAGGCGACCTGCAGGGCATGGAACTGCTGCGCATGCTGCGGCGTCGCTTTCCCCGGGTGCGGGTGCTGATGTTCTCGGCCAACGTCCATCACGTGATGATTTCCAACACACTGGCAGCCGGCGCCGCAGGCGTGATCTCCAAGGGCGAAACGCTGGATGAGCTGGCAAGGGCGATCTGCCGGGTGGCCGCCGGCCATGACCATGTGCCACTCAACTACCGGGATGAGCACGCCGAGCACCGGCTCTCGCAGGCCGAGCGCGAAGTGCTGCAGTTGTGCCTGAGTGGGATGACCGTGACCGATATCGCGCTGCAGCGCCACCGCAGCATCAAGACCATCAGTACCCAGAAGCATGCCGCGTTCCGCAAACTGGGCCTGCGCACCGATCGCGACCTGTTCACCCTGCGTCACCAGCTGGCGGTGTGGTGAGCGGCGATCGCATCGGCGCCGGCACGTTGGCCGGGGTGCTTTCAGTTGCTCTGTTGCCCGTAGCGTTCGCGCAGCCGGAACCGCGCCTGGTGCGCGTGGCCACCGACCCCACCCAACACCGGCTGCTGGCCGTCGACAGCCGCGCCGCGCGCGACGCCAACCTGATCAGCGGCTATGCGCAGCTGGTCTCGGAACAGACCGGCATGCGCTTCCAGGAGCAACCGGTGGAGTCGACGACCGCGGCGCTGGAGGCGCTGTGCGACGGACGTGCGGATCTGATGCTGCTGCTGGGTCCGCTGGACAATGCCCCGTGTACGGCGCTGGCGGCCTCGCCGGCGTATTACCGGGGGCAGACCCTGCTGGCCAGCCGACATATCCATGCGCAGCCACCTGAGTTCGCACACCTGCGCCGGGTGGCGGTGGTGCGCGGCAGCCGCCTTTCCGAATGGCTGGCCGCCTATCATCCGCACCTGCAGGTGATCGGCCTGCCTACCCTGCGCGAAACCCTCGCTGCCGTGGAAGCTGGTGTCGTCGATGTGGCCATGGAACTGGACGTGGCGATGCGGCCACTGGCCCGCCGCGAGTTCGGTGACAGCCTGCTGCTGCATGGCGGACCGGCCAGCCTGCCCGGCAGCCTGCATCTGGTGGTGCGCCACCGTGACCGCCCCATGCTGGACCAGATCCACCAGGCGATGCGTTCGATCAGCCCCCAGGAACACGCAATGCTGATGCAGCGGTGGACCAAGGCCACCTATCTGAGCGGACCGTCGCTGCGCGTGATGTCGCGCCACTTCCAATGGGAGCTGTTGTCCATGGGCCTGACCCTGGCACTGCTGCTCGGCGCCGGTGGATGGATGTACCGGGCGCAGCAGTCGGCACGGCGCAGCCATCGCCAACAGGCGCGCTTCATCGCCACCATGAGCCATGAGGTGCGCAACGCCGCGCAGGCGCTGGTGACCTCGGTCGACCTGCTGCACCAGTCGGCGCTGGACCAAGGCCAACGGCAGCTGGTCAATGCCGCGCGCTCGGCCGGTGCGGGCCTGCGTCATCTGCTGGGCCACGCGCTGGACTACTCGCGTTCGGCCACTGGCAGCTACCTGCCCCTTCCGGGCTGGCAGGACATGCGCCAGCTGGCGCGCGACTGCATCGCAGTGGTTCGCCCGGCTGCGGATGCCAAGGGCCTGGCCCTGACGCTGCTGCAGCAGACCGACCCTCTGCCGCGCATGTGGTTCGACGGCGACGCACTGCGCCAGGTGCTGGCCAACCTGCTCGGCAACGCGATCAAGTTCACTGACGTGGGCGAGGTCGAGGTCACCGTAGCGCTTGTGCCCGGCGAGGACGCCGCGCAGCTGGTGGTGGAGGTGCGCGACACCGGCATCGGCATACCCGCAGATCAGCATGCCACCGTGTTCAAACCGTTTGCGCAGGCCCACGACAAGCGGTCACGCGACCTGGGCGGCGCCGGGCTGGGATTGTCGATCTGCCAGGACCTGGTGCGCGGCATGGGAGGTCAGCTGCAGCTGCGCAGCGCGCCGGGCGAAGGCAGCTGTTTCGAGGTGCGATTGCCGGTGGTGGTTGAAGGCGATGGCCAGGCCGCGCGCGAGCAGCCGCTTGCCGGCCGCACCCTGCTGCTGGTCGAGGACCACGCGCTCAACCGCACTGTCCTGGCCCGCCAGCTCGAGGTGCTGGGCGCTTCGGTCACGGCCTGCGGCGACGGCGCCAGCGCGCTGCGCAGCCAAGCCACCGAGCCGTGCGGGATCGTGCTGCTCGATTGCGTGCTGGACGACATGAGCGGCTACGAGCTGGCCGTGCAGCTGCGCGGCATGGAACGACGCCATGCGCGGACTCCGGCGACGCTGGTAGCGGTGTCGGCCAACGATTCGCCGGGGCATGTGGAGCGCTGCCGCAGCTGCGGCATGGACGCAGTGCTGTGCAAACCGCTGGAAGTGCGGCAGCTTCTGGACGTGCTGCAACTGGACGATAGTGACGCCGACAGCGATCTGGATGCGGAACAGGCGCCGGCCCCGGAATCGTTCTGGAACCGTTTCTTGCAGTCGCTGCAGGACGAGCTGATGGGTCTGAACGATGCGTTGCGGCGGCAGGCCGGTAACCGGCTTCGCCACCATGCGCACCGCCTGTCTGGGGTTCTGCGCATGCTGGGGCAATCTGCCCTGGCCTCCATTGCCGACGACCTGCACGAGCTGGATCTTGACGATGCGACCGGCTGGATCGAGGCCGAACGGCTGCTCGGCTACCTGCGCCCGGCCGTTGCCGAACTGGTGCGCGGCGCGCTTACTTCAACTGCAGCGGATAGCGCTGCCACAGCACGTGCACCAGAAACCCCGTGAGCTCGGCGTCCTTCGCGGTGATCGAGGCGCGGATTTTGTCCAGCAGCACCATGTCACTGCAGGTGCGCACATCGGCATGGTCGGCCTGCCCTGCCCGTCGGGCGCGGTAGCGGGCGGCGCGCTGCGCATCGGTCATGGCGTAGCCGAACGTGGGCGGACGGCCGCGCTTGCGCGGCAGCATCAGTTCCAGGGTGCCGGGATCTTCTTCATCACGCATGACGGGGGCGGTGGCGGCGCAAACGGGGGCGAAACAATATCGTGATCCGGCACGTAAATCCAGCGTAACCGCTGGATTTCCCGCCATCGGCTACGCCGCTGGCTTGACGGGCATGCCACCTTAAACCCGCGCCTTCGGCGCGCCCCCTTCAACAAGAAGGGGGCTCCCTTATCGTTGGGTCAGCGAGCGACTGAAGCTTCGGCGATTCGGGCGCCAAGCCATACAAGTGCGAAACCTGCGACGAGGCTGATGCCGATGTACGTTGGCATTACCCAGCCCTTGCCGTTGCGCACCAGCAGCACGGCTTCCAGCATCATCGAAGAAAACGTGGTCAGGCCGCCGATGATGCCGACGATGGCAAACGCCCGCCAATACACCGCCGCGTTGCCTCTGGTCTGCAGCCACACCGCGATGTAACCGATGGCGAAGGCACCAATCAGGTTCGCGGTCAACGTGCCCCACGGAAAGCTGCTGCCGAACTGGCGCCACATGGCGTCGCCGATGATGAAGCGCAACGCTGCACCGAGCGCGCCGCCCAGCATCACCAGGCCGAGCTGCTGCCACCAGGTACCGAATCCGCCGATCACGACTCCCCCTTGCGTGCCCGGGCCTGCTCGCGCTCCGCGCGCAGGCGGTCCAGCTTTTCCTTGAGCTTGATCTCCAGCCCTCGCGCCACCGGCTGGTAGTACACGCGCTCGCCCATCGCGTCCGGGAAGCCGGTCTGGTCCAGCGCGATGCCGCCTTCGGCGTCGTGGTCGTACTGGTAGGTCGCGCCATACCCCAGCTCTTTCATCAGCTTGGTCGGTGCGTTGCGCAGATGCAGCGGTACTTCCTGGGTGCCGGTCGCGCGCACTTCCTGCTTTGCCAGGTTGAAGGCCGCGTAGCCGGCATTCGACTTGGCGGTGCTGGCCAGGTACAGCACCAGCTGGGCGAAGGCCAGCTCGCCTTCCGGGCTGCCCAGCCGTTCGTAGATGTCCCAGGCTTCCAGCGCCATCGACTGCGCACGCGGATCGGCCAGGCCGATGTCCTCGATCGCCATGCGGGTCAGGCGTCGCGCCAGGTAGGAGGGGTCGCAGCCGCCATCGAGCATGCGGGTGAGCCAATACAGCGCCGCGTCCGGGTTGGAGCTGCGCACCGACTTGTGCAGGGCCGAGATCTGGTCGTAGAACTGCTCGCCGCCCTTGTCGAAGCGGCGGGTGCGGTCGGCCAGCACCTGCACCAGCATCTCCGGGCTGATCCGCCCGCCTTCGCCGCCGGCCAGCTCGGCCGCGATCTCCAGCAGGGTCAGGCCACGCCGCACATCGCCATCGGCGGCGGTGGCGATTTCCAGCAGTGCCTCGGGCGTGACCTGCAACGATTCGCCGCCCAGGCCGCGCTCGCTGTCGTGCAGCGCCCGCTCCAGTGCTTCGACGATGTCGGCCGGCGAGACGGCTTCGAGCACGTGCACGCGGCAACGCGAGAGCAGCGCGGAGTTCAGTTCGAACGAGGGATTTTCGGTGGTGGCGCCGACGAACACGATGGTGCCGCGCTCGATATGGGGCAGGAACGCGTCCTGCTGGGCCTTGTTGAAGCGGTGCACTTCGTCGACGAACAACACCGTGCGCCGCCCTTCGGCGAAGCGCTGGGCCGCTTCCGCCAGTACCACGCGCACTTCCGGCAGGCCCGACAGTACCGCTGAAATTGCGCGGAATTCGGCGTCGGCGTAATGCGCAAGCAGCAGCGAGAGCGTGGTCTTCCCGCAGCCGGGCGGGCCCCACAGGATCATCGAATGCACGTGCCCGGACTCGACCGCGCGCCGCAGCGCACTGCCCGGTGCGAGCAGGCGCTTCTGCCCGACCATCTCATCAAGGGTCTGCGGGCGCATCCGCTCGGCAAGCGGGCGCATGTTGTCCCGATCCACGCTCAGCAGATCGGGGCCTGGGGATGTCGTTCGGTTTCTGGCCACCCTCGTATTGTAGGGCCGAAAGACGTGCAGCCGGGGTAGAGCCGGGCCCTGCCCGGCTATCCGTCAGTTACCGATGACGTCGGTGCCCTTGGGCGGCGTGAACTTGAACGTATCCGCCTTGAACGCCGGATTGCGCTTCCACCCGCTGAAGCTGATCACGGTGCGCTGGTTGACCGCGTCGGTCACTTCCATCCGCGCCAGGCCCTGTGCGTTGAAGCCCAGTGCGGCGTACTGGAACGAGGTCTCGGTCTCGCGCTTCGGGCTCAGCGAGAGCCACTGCAGGCCATCGCGCGGCGCGGCTTCCTCGCTGACGTCGTACTGCTGGTCCAGCAGCTTCGGATTGATCAGCGCGGTCAGCGGGCTGTTCTGTTCTTCGGCCCCCTGCGCACGCTTGGTCGCCTGCTCCAGGTCCTTCTCATAGACCCAGACATTCTTGCCGTCGGCGATGATCAACTGCTCGTGCGGCTTGAGATATTCCCAGCGGAACTGGCGCGGCGCCGACAGCGCCAGCGTCCCGCTGGTGGACTCCTTGACCTTGCCCTTGCTGTCGAACACCTGCTGGCTGAACTGCCCGTCCAGGCCCTTGAGGTCCTTGGTGAACTTGTTCAGTTCATCGCGGGCACCGGCCCAGGCGGTAGCCGAACCAACGCTGGCAACAAGCAGCGTGGCGGCAACGAGGGAGCGGCGGAAGGTGCTGTTCATGCGGGTATCCAGGCAAAATTTGGAGGATGCCAGGCAGTGTGCCCGGAACATCCTGAATGGGGGATCAGGGGGCCGACTGTACGCTGCGCAGGTCACCGTACACGACCTGTCCGCGGAATCCTCGCCGCACCTGCTGGTACAGCTCACGGAAGGAGGCATAGTCGCCGGGCTGGCAAAGCGCCTGCGCGCCGCGTACCGCCCGCTGGTGCAGGCGGTGCCGGGCCACGATGGCCTGCCCTTCGCGCCGCCATTGCAGCTGGTATTCGCCGGCGGCGTTGTGGAAGTCCACGTCGCGCGGCATCGCCACGATCGGCACCCCGGCCGGGTACTGCAGCCGGTAGGTCTCTTCGCGCAGGCTGTCGTTGCAGTAGAACGGGGTGGCGTTGTCGGGCGCCGAGGTGGTGGTGTAGATGTCGCGGAACGACTCGCCGCCCGGCGGGTCCGGCAGGACCATGCCGCCGACCACGCCGAAGTCCACGTAGTCGGTGGCGTGGAAATCGTAGCGGTAGTTGAACGGTCGGGTGAGGTCCTGCGGGTCGCCCAGCAGGGTCAGGGTGCCGCTGCCGTCGAACCCCGACGAGGCCATGATCGACTCCTCCACCCGCGCCCGGTTCTGCGCGTTGAGGCGGGCGAACGCGCCGCGCATGCCGATCTCGCTGACGTCGCGCGGTTGCTGCACGGTGCGGCCCTGCACGTCTCCGCTGGGCGAGAACTGGAACGTCACCTCGAAGCCGGAGCCATTGCGCGCCGCGTCGTTGTCCGGCGTACGTGCCACTGTCGCCTGGCGGGTGTGCAGCACCGGCGCACCGAGGTCGGCGTCGGGCAGTTGGCCGAAGCGCGCGTAGGCGCTGGTCGAGTCCAGGTACAGGTCGAACTCGGGCACGTAGGTGATGGCGTGGTTGAACCGGCCCAGCATCGGAATCGCGGGCAGGGTCGGCCCGCCGCCAGCGCCGATCAGCACCGGGGTACTGTCGATGCCGCGCGCGGCCAGCAGCGCTTCCAGGATCACCACGTGGTCCTTGCAGTCGCCGTAGTGGTTGTCGAGGATGCTCTGCGCCGGGTTCGGCTCCAGCCCGCCGTTGCCCAGGTACACCGCCACGTAACGGATGTTCTGCGACACCCAGCGATACAGCGCGGCGGCCTGTTCGCGCCGATCGACGATGCCGCGTGTGACCTCGTGGGCCAGCGCCTGGATGCCCGGGGTCACTTTTGCGGCCTCGCCGCCCTTGAGCTGGTAGGCCGAGGCCACCTGCGCCCAGTCGCGGTAGGTGCTGGCCATGATGGTCGGGCTGAACTCCCAGGGTTGTGCGGTCCAGTTCTGCACCGGCATCGGTTCGCTGCGACGGTATTTCCATGCCCAGCGCGCCTGGCCGTCGCGCACGGTTGGCGCCTGGCTGCCCTGCACGCCGCGCTGCTGCACGTACATCGGCAGCGACGCCGGCGCGGTCAGGGTCACCTGCGCGTCGTCGTACTGCTGGAACACGTTGAAGGTCTCCCACAGGCTGAAGTAGCCGGGGAAGTACGGCACGTTCTGGGTGCGACGGGTCTGGTAGACCACCCGGGTGCCGGGAGCCAGGTTGGGGAACACCACCACCTTGACCTTGCGGTCGGCGTACATCGCCGCGGCCGCGCTGGAGTAGCTTTCCTGGGTGTAGATGCGGTCGGCCGGCACGTCGCGGCGCTGGCCGTCGGCGGTCAGCGTGTAGGCCGAAAGCACCTCGAGGGTTTCCATCTTCTCGCTGTAGCTCAGCCGCACCTGGCTGAACTGCTCCACCGCCGCCTTGGTCTTGAGCAGGATGTCGTAGGACTCGGTCTGCACGTTGCTGGCATCGGCACGCACTTCGTAGTCGGCACGGTAGGTCACGAAACTGAAGTTGTTGCTGGCCTGGGTGTCGTTGGACGCAGGGGCCGAGGTGGGCGCGATGGCGGGGACCGGAGCCGGCACCGGGGCGGCAGCCTGGGCGCCGGCCTGCAGGGGCGCCCAGGCCAGTGCGCACGCGGCAATCCATGACATGCGAATCATCGTCGTTCCTTGGTTGTCCGTTGCGTCATGGTCGCCGTGCGGCCACGCCGGGCGTGGCTCTACCGCAGCACACAGTCGTTACTTTGGCGGTGGGGGTGCCAGTACGCTGCGGTCGCCGTTGTGTTCGGGCGGGCTGACCACGCCGGCGTTTTCCATTGCTTCGATCAGTCGCGCCGCGCGGTTGTAGCCAATCTTGAGCCGGCGCTGCACGCCGGAGATCGAGGCGCGGCGGGTTTCGGTCACGATCCGTACCGCTTCGTCGTACAGCGGGTCGGACTCGTCGCCGGCCGCGGCACTGGTCTCGGGCAGGCCGCCCGCGCCCACCACCACGCCATCGCCCATCATCTGTACTTCGTCGAGCACGCCGCTGATGTAATCGGCCGGCCCACTGGCCTTGAGGTGTTCGACCACGCGATGCACTTCCTCGTCGGACACGAACGCGCCATGCACACGGTCTGGCAGCGCAGTGCCCGGCGGCAGGTACAGCATGTCGCCGTGGCCGAGCAGCGTTTCCGCGCCGGACTGGTCCAGGATGGTGCGCGAGTCGATCTTGGAGCTGACCTGGAAGCCGATACGGGTCGGGATGTTGGCCTTGATCAGGCCGGTGATGACGTCCACCGACGGGCGCTGGGTAGCCAGGATCAGATGGATGCCGGCCGCGCGTGCCTTCTGCGCCAGGCGCGCGATCAGCTCTTCGACCTTCTTGCCGACGATCATCATCATGTCGGCGAATTCGTCGATGAAGATCACGATGAACGGCAGCGTTTCCAGTGGCCGCGGGGCTTCGCCCAGCTCCGGGTTCGGCTTGAACAGCGGGTCCATCAGCGGCTGGCCGGCATCCTGCGCTTCCTTCACCTTCTTGTTGAAGCCGGCCAGGTTGCGCACGCCCACCGCGCTCATCAGCTTGTAGCGGCGCTCCATCTCGGCCACGCACCAGCGCAGGCCGTTGGCGGCCTCCTTCATGTCGGTGACCACCGGCGCCAGCAGGTGCGGAATGCCCTGGTAGACGCTCAGCTCGAGCATCTTCGGGTCGATCATCAGCATCCGCAGGTCTTTCGGCGAGGCCTTGAACAGCAGGCTCAGCACCATCGCATTGACCGCCACCGACTTGCCCGAACCGGTGGTACCGGCCACCAGCAGGTGCGGCATGCGCGCCAGGTCGGCCACGGTCGGGCGCCCGGCAATGTCCTTGCCCAGCGCCAGGGTCAGCGGACTGGCCGACTTGTCGTACTCCTTGGAGCGCAGCAGTTCGGACAGGTAGATCATTTCACGGGTGACGTTGGGGATCTCCAGGCCCACCACCGACTTGCCCGGAATCACGTCGACGACGCGCACCGACTTCACCGACAGGCCGCGTGCGATGTCCTTGTCCAGCGAGCTGATCTGGCTGACCTTGATGCCCGGTGCCGGCTCGATCTCGAAGCGGGTGATCACCGGCCCCGGGTAGGCGCCGACCACCTGTGCGTCGATGCGGAAGTCCTTGAGCTTGAACTCGATCTGGCGCGACAGCGTTTCCAGCGTGGTCTCGTCGTAGCCCTTGGGCTGCGGCTTGGGATCGTCCAGCAGGGCCAGCGGCGGCAGATCGGAACCGTCGCCATTGACGCCGCGGAACATCGGGATCTGGGTCTCGCGCTTGGCGCGGTCGCTCTTTTCCAGCACCGGTTCCGGGCGCGGCTCGATCTTGACCGGCTCGCGCTTGGCGCGCACTTCGGCGTCGACCTTGCGCACTTCCTGACGCTCCTCGCGCATGGCGCGGGTCTGCTGCCATTCGCTGGCCTGCTCCTTCTTCTTGCTGAGCAGCGGCGGCAAGGCCAGCACGGCGCGACCGATCTTCTCCATCACCACGAACCAGGAAATGCCGGTAGCCAGGGTGATCGAGGCCAGCAGCAGCACCAGCACGAACATGTTCGCGCCCAGCGCGCCGAAGCCGGCACTGAGCGAATTGCCAACCAGTCGGCCCAGGATGCCGCCGGCATGGCCGACATCGCCGTTGAACAGGCGCAGATGCAGGAAGCCGGTGCCGGCAATCAGGAACCCGACCAGCCCGACCAGGCGCAGCGCTGGATCCAGGTCGTGCTCGCCCTTGCTCTCACGCTTGAGCCCGAACATCGCAAACCAGGCCAGCGCGCCGAGCACGATCGGGAGCAGGAAGGCCATGTAGCCGAACAGCTGCAGCAGCACATCGGCCACCCACGCCCCTACCCGCCCGCCCATGTTCTGGATCGGCGCGACTACGCTGCCGGTGTGCGACCAGCCCGGGTCCGAGGCCGAATAGGTGAACAGACTGGCAATCAGATAGAGCAGCGCCGGGGCGATCGCGATCAGGCCGAGATCACGCCACAGGCGTTGTTTGCGCGGGTTGTCGACCGGCGCCGCAGCTGCGGCACGGCGCGAAGCCGCTTTGCCGTCGGCAGACTTGGATCGTTCCGGGACCTGCTTCGCCACCTTAGACCAGACCTTGGGAATGCACTGTTAGTCCTTGATAATAAACGACTGATGCCACCGCCGGTAGGGTTGTGCGCCAATTCTCCGGCGCAACGGTTGCGAATGCCCTGCTGGCTCACCGCGTTCCGCTGCTCGCCTTGAATCAGCCGCCCCCAGCCGCCACTCTATGACCTGTCTTGGACGCCGGGCAATGCATCGCCAGCGCCCCGCCCCATCATCTCTTTGCGAGTCTACATGAGCAATTCCAAGCCTTCCCGCCACCAGAAGCTGGTCATCCTCGGTTCCGGCCCGGCCGGCTGGACCGCCGCCGTCTACGCCGCGCGCGCCAACCTGAAGCCGGTGGTGATCACCGGCCTGCAGCAGGGCGGCCAGCTGATGACCACCACCGAGGTGGACAACTGGCCGGGCGACGCCCACGGCCTGATGGGTCCGGACCTGATGGCGCGCATGCAGGCCCACGCCGAGCGCTTCGAGACCGAAGTGATCTTCGACCACATCCACACCGCCGACCTGCAGCAGCGCCCGTTCAAGCTGATCGGCGACAGCGCCGAGTACACCTGCGACGCCCTGATCATCGCCACCGGCGCCACGGCCAAGTACCTGGGCATTCCGAGCGAAGAGGCGTTCAAGGGCCGTGGCGTGTCGGCCTGCGCCACCTGCGACGGCTTCTTCTACCGCGACCAGGACGTGGTCGTGGTCGGCGGCGGCAACACCGCCGTGGAAGAGGCCCTGTACCTGTCCAACATCGCCCGCAAGGTCTACCTGGTCCACCGCCGCGACACCCTCAAGGCGGAAAAGATCATGCAGGACAAGTTGTTCGCCAAGGTCGCCCACGGCAAGATCGAAACCGTGTGGCACCACCAGGTCGAAGAAGTGCTGGGCAATGAGGCCGGCGTCACCGGCGTGCGTGTGAAGTCCACCCTGGACGGCAGCACCCGCGACATCGACGCCCACGGCTTCTTCGTCGCCATCGGCCACCACCCCAACACCAGCCTGTTCGACGGCCAGCTGACCATGAACAACGGTTACCTGGACATCCGCTCGGGCCTGGGCGGCAACGCCACCCAGACCTCGGTGGAAGGCGTCTTCGCCGCCGGCGACGTCGCCGACCAGCACTATCGCCAGGCGATCACCTCGGCCGGCTTCGGCTGCATGGCCGCGCTGGACGCCGAGCGTTATCTGGACGCGAAGGGCGAACTGGGCTGAGCCCGTTACACCTGAATCATCCGAAAGACCGGCGTCCAACGCCGGTCTTTTTTTATGCCCTATCCTTTGGGCATGCCCGATACACGCTTTCTTCATCGCCTCGCCGACCTTCCCGCTGCCGACTGGGATGCCCTGCATGACGGGTGCAACCCGTTTGTCAGCCATGCCTTCCTGGCGGGGCTGGAAGAGCACGGCTGCCTTCGGCCGGAGTGGGGGTGGCGGCCGCGCCACTTCACGCTGTGGGAAGGTGGCCAGCTGATCGGCGCGGTGCCGGGCTACCTGAAGGACAACTCGCATGGCGAGTTCGTGTTCGACCATGCCTGGGCCAATGCCTATGCACGGCATGGGCTGGATTACTTCCCGAAGTGGCTCGGCGCGGTGCCCTACTCGCCGGTGACCGGGCCGCGCCTGCTAGCCCGGGATGGCGAATCCGCGAGCATGCTGGTCGATACCCTGCGCGACGAGGTCGGGCGGATGGGCTGGTCGTCGGCACACGTGAACTTCCATCGGGCCGACGACGACGCCGCATTCGAGCCCGAGTGGCTGCTGCGCGAGGACATCCAGTTCCAGTGGTACAACCGCGGCGACTGGACCGACTTCAGCGGCTTCCTGGCCGCGATGGACCACAAGCACCGCAAGAACATCCGTCAGGAACGCGCCAAACTGGCCCGCACCGGCGTCACCTATCGGATCGTGCATGGCGACGAAGCCAGCACCGCCGACCTGCAGGCCATGCACCAGTTCTACCTGCAGACCTTCAGCGAATACGGCAATTCGCCGGCGTTGACGCTGCCCTTCCTGAAACACCTGGCCGAAACGATGCCGCGCCAGCTGGTGATCTTCCTGGCGATGCTGGACGAGCAGCCGGTGGCCGGCGCGCTGTGCCTGCGCGGCGCCGACACGCTGTACGGCCGCTACTGGGGTGGCGCCACCCTGCCCGGCCTGCACTTTGAAACCTGCTACTACCAGGGCATCGAGTACTGCCTGCGCGAAAGCCTGGCGCGGTTCGAACCCGGCGCGCAGGGCGAGCACAAGCTGGCCCGGGGCTTCCTGCCGAGGACGGTGCGCAGCCGCCACTGGATCGGTGAGCCGGCGTTCGCCGAAGCATTGGCCGGCTGGTGCGAACAGGAACGCGCCGACGTGCGCCGCTATGCGGAGGTGCTGGCCGGGCACAGCCCGTTCAAGGAGAGCGACCCGACATGACCCGACACCTGCCGTGGCGGCTGGAAGACCGCTCCGACGCGCCATTTCCGCCGGCCGAAAGCGCTCTTCGCGAGCCGGAAGGGCTGCTGGCGCTGGGCGGCGACCTGACGCCGGTGCGGCTGCTGAACGCCTACGCGAGCGGCATCTTTCCGTGGTTCTCGGAGGGCCAGCCGCTGCTGTGGTGGTCGCCGGACCCGCGCATGGTGTTCCGCACCGATGGCGTGCGCCTGTCGTCACGATTCCGGCGCAGCCTGCGCGGCAGCGGCTGGACCCTGCGCGCGGACACGTGGTTCCGGGAGGTGATCGAGGCCTGTGCGGGCAGCCCGCGACCCGGGCAGGACGGCACGTGGATCACCCGCGAGATGGTCGAGGCCTATGTGGCCCTGCATGCGCTGGGGTACGCCCATTCCATCGAGGTGCTGGACGGCGAGCGGCTGGTGGGCGGTATCTACGGCGTGGCGATCGGCCGGATGTTCTTCGGCGAGAGCATGTTCAGCCAGGAGAGTGGCGGCTCCAAGGTGGCGTTGGCCGGGCTGGCGCGCTACCTGCATCAGCAAGGCTGGCCGCTGATCGATGCGCAGGTTGAAAACGACCATCTACTCAGCATGGGCGCCGAGCATTGGCCCAGGGAGCGCTTTCTTGGGCTGGTGCGGGAGCAGGTACAGGCGCCCGAAGCGCCCGGCAGCTGGAGCGACCGGTTCGGCACGCAGATAGCGGCGTCATTGGGGTGAAACGGGCCGGCGGTTAACGCAAACTTTGCATCCCGGGGCCAACCTGCGTAAAATGCCCGCTCTTAAGGCCAGCTCGGCCGTTTATAGACCTGCACAGGACTACATGTCGAAAGACGACTCCATTGAGTTCGAAGGCACCGTCAGCGAGACGCTGCCGAACACCACTTTCCGCGTTCGACTGGAAAATGGGCATGAAATCATCGCCCACATCTCCGGCCGCATGCGCAAGAACTACATCCGCATCCTGACCGGCGACCGCGTCAAGGTTGAAATGACGCCGTACGACCTGACCAAGGGTCGCATCACCTACCGCATGAAGTAAGCGGCAGGGCGGCTTCTGCGGAAGACGCGTTCAAAGGCCGGCCCTGCGCTGGCCTTTTTGCGTGGGCGCAATTCAGGCTGACTGGGTAGGCCGGGAGTCACCCTGCCTCCCTTCACCCTGACATCAGTCAGCCTGCCTTGATGCAGATTCGCGGCAGCCGGCCAGCGCGCACAGTGGCTCCCGGTCCACTCCGGACCGCTACCGCCTTGGCCCCCGCCATGAAGATCCTGATTCCGCTTTGCCTGTTGATGGTGTCCAGCGTTGTCGGCACGGCGACCGCCCAGACCGCGCCCGCCCCCGCAGGGTCGGACTGCGTTGCGCTGTCCGCCGACCAGCAACTGATCCGCAAGGGCGTTGACCGCAGCATGCTGCTGCGCAGTGGCACCGACCACTACATCGTGCATTTCCAGGGCTCCTGCAGCCAGGCCGCCTTCTCGAAGAAGCTGGCGTTTGAAACGCCCAACAACGAAGGCCAGCTGTGCGGCGCCCGCGCCAGCAAGCTCAGGACCGATTCCGGCAGCTGCGACGTGGCCAGCCTCGAGCCGATCAGCGCCGAATCCTTCGCCAGCCGCGCGCGGCGCTGAGCCCGGAAACGAAGAACGCCCCGTCAGGGGCGTTCTTCAACAACATTTACTGCAGCCCGGTTACTCCACCGTTGCCGGCAGCAACCGCTCCGGCTCGGCCTGGGTTTCCACGAACAGCTCGTCGTCGCGGACGTCGATGCTGACCCGGCCCCCGTTGACCAGCTTGCCGAACAGCAGCTCGTCGGCCAGCGGACGCTTGATCTTGTCCTGGATCACACGGGCCATCGGGCGGGCACCCATCAGCGGGTCGAAGCCGTGGCGGGCCAGCCAGTCGCGCGCGGTCGGCGTGGCCGACAGGCTGACGTGCTTTTCCTGCAGCAGCATTTCCAGCTCGATCAGGAACTTGTCCACCACGCGCAGGATGTGCTCGAAGCCCAGCGGCTGGAACTGCACCACCGCGTCGAGACGGTTGCGGAATTCCGGCGTGAAGCTCTTGCGGATGATCTCCATCGCGTCCGTAGCGTGGTCCTGCCGGGTGAACCCGATCGAACGCCGCGAGGCCTGCGCCGCGCCGGCGTTGGTGGTCATCACCAGCACCACGTTCTTGAAGTTCGCTTCGCGCCCGTTGGTGTCGGTGAGCACGCCACGGTCCATGACCTGCAGCAGGATATTGAAGATGTCCGGGTGGGCCTTTTCCACCTCGTCCAGCAACAGCACGCAGTGCGGGGTCTTGACGATTTTCTCGGTGAGCAGACCGCCCTGGTCGAAACCAACATAGCCCGGGGGCGCACCGATCAGGCGGCTGATCGAATGCGGCTCCATGTATTCGCTCATGTCGAAGCGGACCAGTTCGATGCCCAGCTGCAGCGCGAGCTGCTTGGTCACCTCGGTCTTGCCCACGCCGGTGGGGCCGGCGAACAGGAAGTTGCCGATCGGCTTTTCCGGATTGGCCAGGCCCGAGCGGGCCAGCTTGATCGCCGAAGACAGCGTTTCGATGGCCGGGTCCTGGCCGAAGATCACCATCTTCAGGTTGCGCTCCAGGTGCTGCAGCACGTCCTTGTCGGTGGCGCTGACCTGCTTGGCCGGAATCCGCGCCATCTTGGCCACGATGGTCTCGATTTCCTCGATGTCGATCAGCTCCTTGCGCTCGCCTTCCGGCAGCAGCCGCTGGCGGGCGCCGGCTTCGTCGATCACGTCGATGGCCTTGTCCGGCAGCAGGCGGTCGCCGATATGCTTGACCGACAGGTCCACCGCCGCCTGCAGCGCATCATCGGCGTAGGTCACGCCGTGGTGCGCTTCGTACTTCGGCTTGAGCCCCTGCAGGATCTCGTAGGTTTCGCCCACGGTCGGTTCGACGATGTCGATCTTCTGGAAGCGGCGTGCCAACGCACGGTCCTTCTCGAAGATGCCACGGTACTCCTGGAAGGTGGTCGAGCCGATGCAGCGCAGCTCACCGGAGGCCAGCGCCGGCTTGATCAGGTTGGAGGCGTCCATGGTCCCGCCCGACGCAGAACCTGCACCGATGATGGTGTGGATCTCGTCGATGAACAGCACCGCGTTGGGCATCTTCTTCAGCGCGGTAAGCACGCCCTTGAGGCGCTTCTCGAAATCGCCGCGATACTTGGTACCGGCCACCAGCGCGCCCAGGTCGAGCGAGTAGATCACCGCGTCGGCCAGCACATCGGGCACCGAGCCTTCCACGATCCGCTTGGCCAGCCCTTCGGCGATGGCGGTCTTGCCCACGCCGGCCTCGCCCACGTACAGCGGGTTGTTCTTGCGGCGGCGGCACAGGACCTGGATGGTGCGCTCGATCTCATCGCGGCGGCCGACCAGTGGGTCGATCCGGCCCGCGCGCGCGGCGTCGTTGAGGTTGCTGGCGAATTCGGCCAGGGCGTCGCCCTTGCCTTCGCCGTCGCCACCCTCGGCGCGCCCTTCGGCGTCCGACGACGGCGGCACTTCGCCCTCCTCGCCCAGCTTGGCGATGCCATGGGAGAGGTAGTTGACGATATCCAGCCGGGTCACGTCCTGCTGGTTGAGGTAATACACGGCGTGCGAGTCCTTCTCGCCGAAGATCGCCACCAGCACGTTGGCGCCGGTGACCTCCTTCTTGCCCGAGGACTGCACGTGGTAGACCGCCCGCTGCAGCACGCGCTGGAAGCCCAGGGTCGGCTGGGTGTCGCGGCCGTCATCTTCGGCCAGGCGCGAGACGGAGGCCTCGATGGCCTGCTCCAGTTCCTGGCGCAGGCGCTCGGCGTCGGCGCCGCAGGCCTTGAGCACGGCCTGGGCGGACGGGTTGTCGAGCAGTGCCAGCAGCAGGTGTTCCACCGTCATGAACTCATGGCGGGCCTCACGGGCGCGCTTGTAGCACTGACCGATGGTGTGTTCGAGGTCTTTACTGAACATGTTCTACTCCGGCGGCAGTTGTGAACAATATGCGGCCTACCTGCTCGATTTCCATCATCCTAGCGGATCAGTGCGTTCAGACGGCGTTAGTACTCACGCGGACGCTCCCCAGAGCCCCGGTGCCGTTACCCGAAAGACGCTCGCCGGGGATGGAACCGGCCATGCGGGCCGCGCAATCCGGATGGGCCCGTACCGACGTGTCCCGATCCTATACCGTTCGGAAGAATTCGTAGGTCCGGCCGCTGGCCGGACACCGCGCGCAGCGCGGCTCAAGCGTCCGCAGCCACATGGCCTCGGATGGGACAATCCCACCGACGTTTAGAAACGACCGGAACCGCCCTAAAGGCTCAATTACCCGGCCTTTTCCATCGTGCACAGCAGCGGATGCTGGTTCATGCGCGAAAACTCGTTCACCTGGGCCACCTTCGATTCGGCGACCTCGCGGGTGAATACCCCGCACACCCCACGGCCGCGGGTGTGCACGTTGAGCATCACCTGGGTGGCCTTTTCAAGGTCCATGGAGAAGAAGTGCTGGAGCACGGTCACCACGAAATCCATCGGGGTGTAATCGTCGTTCAACAGCATCACCTGGTAGAACGGCGGCGGCGCGACCTCCGGCCGGGCCGGTTCCAGCGCTACGCCGTGGTCGTGATGGGGGTCTTGGGAGGGCTCGCGGGGCATCGAGACATTATAGCCGCCCGCCCCGCCGGATTGGACGTTGGCCCCCTGCCCCCGTCACAATCCCCGCATGCAACGAGACATTCACAAGGTTTTCATGACATCGACCGCCGCCGCGCTGCTGCTGGCCACCGCCATGTCCGGCGCCCATGCGGCCACGCCGGATCCGTCCATCGGCAAGGTGCTGGACACGCTCAAATACCCCTACGAGATCGACGAGGACGGCGATTACAAGCTGGTGTTCGACGTGGAAGGCGGCCGTACCCAGCTGGTGTTCGTGCGCTCGGCGGTGGAAACGTACGGCCAGCACCGGATCCGCGAGGTCTGGTCGCCCGGTTACAAGGCGGCATCCGGCGCGTTCCCGGCCGAGGTCGCCAACCGCCTGCTGGAGGATTCGCAGGATGCCAAGCTGGGCGGCTGGGTCAAACAGGACACGCTGGCGATGTTCGTGGTGAAGGTGGACGCCAACGCCGGTGCGCAGGCACTGGGCGATGCCATCGAGGCTGCCACGAACACCGCCGATGCAATGGAAGCCGAGCTGACTGGAACGGACGAATACTGACGTGAACGCAGCGCAGGACACCCGCTGGACGCCGCATGTGACCGTGGCCACCGTGGTGGTACGCGACGGGCAGCTGTTGCTGGTGGAAGAAGCCATCGACGGTCGCGCGGTGCTCAACCAGCCGGCCGGCCACTTGGAACCTGGCGAAAGCCTGGCCGCCGCCGCGCTGCGCGAAACCCTGGAAGAAACCGGCTGGACGGTGCGCCTGACCGCGTTCATCGGCACCTACCAGTGGACCGCACCGGACGGCACCCCGTTCCTGCGCTTCGCCTACGCGGCCGAACCGGTCACCCATGACCCGGCGCTGCCGCTGGACACCGGCATCCTGCGTGCGCTGTGGCTGGACCCGGCCCAGCTGCGGGCCGATCCGGCCCGGCTGCGCAGTCCGCTGGTCTGGGAGGTCGTTGCCGACTTCCTGGCCGGGCAGCGCCACCCCCTTTCCATCGTCAAGGAGATCGCATGAGCACCCCGCGCATCATGGTCGGCGTTTCCGGTGGCGTGGACTCGTCGGTCGCGGCCTGGCGGCTGGTCCAGCAGGGCGAGCCGGTGGCCGGGTTGTTCATGCAGAACTGGGCCGATGACGGCAGTGGCGACTGCCGCGCCGAGGACGACCGCCGCGACGCGGTCGCGGTGTGCGGCCTGCTCGACATCCCGTTCCATTTCCGCGACTTTTCCAGCGAATACTGGCAGGGCGTGTTCGAGCACTTCCTGGCCGAGTACGCCGCCGGTCGCACGCCGAATCCGGACGTGCTGTGCAACCGCGAAGTGAAGTTCAAGCACTTCCTGGACGCGGCCCGCGAACTGGGCGCCGAACGCATCGCCACCGGCCACTACGCCCGCGTGGGCAAGATTGGCGGGCACTGGGCGCTGCTGCGCGGCGCCGACCGCAGCAAGGACCAGAGCTATTTCCTGCACCAGCTGGGCCAGGCCCAGCTGGCGGCGACCCTGTTCCCGATCGGCGACCTGCAGAAGAACGACCTGCGCCGGATCGCGCGCGACGCGCGCCTGCCCACGCATGCCAAGAAGGACTCCACCGGCATCTGCTTCATCGGCGAACGCGACTTCCGCGAGTTCCTGGGCCGCTACCTGCCGGCCCGCAGCGGCCAGATCCAGGACCCGGACGGCACGGTGATTGCCGAGCATCCGGGCGTGTTCTATTTCACCCTGGGCCAGCGCGAGGGCCTGAACATCGGCGGCGTGCGCGGCCGCCCGGCAGCGCCGTGGTACGTGGTGGGCAAGGACGTGGCCAGTAACGTGCTGTACGTCGACCAGGACCGCGAAAGCCCATGGCTGCAGTCGACCCGGCTGCACTCGGAGACCGCGCACTGGATCGCCGGCGCCCCGCCCGCGCGGGAGTTCGCCTGCACCGCGCAGACCCGCTACCGCCAGCCCGACGAGCCCTGCACGGTGCGGGTACGCGATGATGGCAGCCTGGACGTGCGCTTCGCCCGACCGCAGCGCGCCGTCACCCCCGGTCAATCCCTGGTGCTGTATGACGACGAGGTCTGCCTGGGTGGCGCGGTGATCGCCGCCACCGACGCGCCGCTGGAACAGCGCCTGCGCACCGCCCCTTCCCCCTTCGAGGTATCTGCTGCATGAGTTTTTCGATCGACGACCGCGTCCTTGCCTTGGCTGGCATCGCCCAGGCGCTGCAGCAGGTGCGCCGCATCGCCGAAACCGGCCATTCCGAGGCCAGCGTGGTCCGCACCGCGATCGACAGCGTGTTCCGGATCGACGCCGACAGCCCGCAGGCCGTTTACGGCAGCGCGGCCAACGTGGCGCCGGGCCTGCGCCTGCTGCACAACTATTTCCGCAGCCAGGGCCAGGACGAGATCCTGCCGCGGCTGGCGCTGGCGGTACTGCAGCTGGAGCGCCGCTTCGTGCGCGAGCACGCGGTGGTCGAGCAGGTCAGCCAGGGTATCGCCCGCGCGCGGCGCCAGGCGCTGGAACTGAACGACAGTGCCCACCCGGATGTCCTCGGCAGCCTGGGCGGCCTGTATGCCGACACCATCAGCCACCTCAAGCCGCGCGTGATGGTACAGGGCAACCCGCACTACCTGGGCCAGGCGGGTGTGGTGGCCGAGATCCGCGCGCTGCTGCTGGCGGCGGTGCGCTCTGCGGTGCTGTGGCGCCAGACCGGCGGCCAGTACTGGGACTTCCTGATCTCGCGCAAGGCGATGATCGACGCGGTGGATCGCCAGTTGCGGTAAACGCTAAAGCTCCGGGGGGCACGGCCGATACATTCTCCGTGCACCTCCCCGAGAACGTTTATGTACTCACGCCTTTTCGCTAGTCTGGCCGCCCCGCTGGTCCTGACCCTGCTGCTTCCCTTCGCCATCGGCCTCGGCTGGCCGGCGGCCCTGACCTGGGCCATCCTGACCACGATGACGCTCAGCTGGCTGGGCTTCGCCTGGTGGACCGTCCGCGCCCAGGCCCAGCGTTCGCCCGAACATGCCCGCATGATGCGCGAACAGGACCAGCTGCTGACCGAGCTGCGCACCTTCGTCGGCAACGAGATCGACGGTTCGCGCGGCGAGATCGAACGCGCCCGTGACCTGATCCGCCAGGCGGTAGCCGGCCTGGGCGGCAGTTTCGACGCCATGAACCGCAAGTCGCGCCAGCAGAGCCAGGCATTGGCCCGCATCGTCGACCGTGCCGGTGAAGACGGCGGCGCCGGCGTCGACGTGGCCCGCTTCGCCCAGCACGCCAGCCAGCGCATGGAGCAGCTGGTGGAAGCGCTGGAGCAGGTGAGCGGCCAGAGCAGCACCACCGTGCAGCACATCGACCAGATGGCGCAGCACCTGGACGGCATCTTCTCGCTGCTGGAGGACGTCAAGTCGATCGCCGACCAGACCAACCTGCTGGCGCTGAACGCGGCCATCGAAGCGGCCCGTGCCGGTGAAGCCGGCCGCGGCTTCGCGGTGGTCGCCGACGAAGTACGCAACCTGTCCGAGCGCTCGACCACCTTCAACGAACAGATCCGCAAGCTGGCCCACAGCTCCAAGGACGCCATCGCCAAGGTCCGTGAAACGGTCTCCAACATGGCCTCGCGCGACATGGACCGCTCCCGCGAAGCGCGCCACGAAGCGGCGGCAATGCTGGACAACGTGGCCCAGATCAACGCCTCGCTGGGCGACGGCATGCGCGAGATCTCCGAGTGCGGCCGCGCCATCGACAGCAGCGTCGCCGAAGCGGTGCGCGCCCTGCAGTTCGAAGACATCGCCACCCAGGCCCTGGGCGGCGTGCACACCCACCTGGACCGCCTGACCTCGATCAACCGCGAAGCGGTGGGCCTGCAGGAACTGCTGCACAGGAATGGCGGCGTGTTCGACGCCGAAGTGGCCACTGCCCTGCAGCGCACCGGCAACCGCCTGCGCGACATGCGCAGCGAGTGGGAGCGCCCACCGCACAAGCCGGTGAGCCAGCAGAGCATGGCCGCCGGTGCGGTGGAGCTGTTCTGATTGATGTGGGTTGCCGGCAACGGCGAAACGCGAAGCCCCGGCAGTGCCGGGGCTTTCGTGTGTGTGACCTTCCCGTCTTTGTGTAGATGATTGACCGATGCTGTTGAACACCGATCCCCATCACGTAATGCCAGGCGGCGCGAGCGATGCGCCTGCCGACGTGCCCCGCCCTGCCCCGGCGCCGGTGGCGCCGCAAAGCGGGCGGGCATTGCTGACGGTCCTGGAACAGATGGCGCAGGCGGAATTGGTGGGGATGATGGGCGCGACGGTATCCGAACGGCCCCTGGATCCAGCATTGGCTTTGCTCGGATGGGACATGGGCCTGTCCGGAGCCGATATTGCGGGCTCTGTATCTACGAACGTGACGTAACAATTCGTGGTCAACCGCGCCCAGCGCGGCTCGAGAGCCGCCGGGCAGAGCCCGGCGCTACGGCGCCGCGCGGATCAGTCCCCGTGCGTGCGCGTTTTGTTTACGGAGAAACCGGAATCCGCGCGGCATCCACCGCGGTCGCGGGCAACGACAATTGCCCCTGCGCCCCACCCTGCCGCAACCATTGCGCCAGGTCCCGCGGGGTCAACGGCCGGGAATACAGGTAGCCCTGTATTTCATCGCAGCCCTGGCGGCGCAGCATCGCCTCTTCCTGCTCGGTTTCCACGCCCTCGGCCACCACCTTCATGCCCAGGGCATGGCCCAGGTGCACGATCGCCTGGGTTACCTCGGCGGTACCGGTGTCGTGCAGCATGCCCTGCACGAAGCTGCGGTCGATCTTCAGGCGGCCGACCGGGAAACGGTTGAGGTAATGCAGGTTGGAGAACCCGGTGCCGAAGTCGTCCACCGCCAACGGCACGCCGTGCCGTTCCAGCACGTCGAAACAATGCCGCAGCACGTCGGTGTCGCGGATCAATGCCGATTCGGTCAGTTCCAGCTCCAGCCGCTGCGGCGGCCAGCCGTGCGCATGGCAGGTGTCGATCACCCGTTCGGCAAAGCCCCGGTCGCGCAGCTGCACGGCCGATACATTCACCGCGATACGGTCGAACTGCAGGCCGGCGCGGTCCCACGCCGCTGCCTGGCGGCAGGCCTCGGCCAGCACCCAGTCGCCGATCCGCACGATCTCGCCGCACTTCTCGGCAATCGGTATGAACTCCGCCGGGCTGCAATAGCCGATGCCCGGGCGATGCCAGCGCAGCAGCGCCTCGATGGCCGGCGGTTGGTCGTGCGCGGCGTGCAACAGCGGCTGGTAGGCCAGGCTGAACTCTTCGCGCTCGATCGCGCCCAGCAACGCGTGCTCGATCTCCAGCCTACGCTGGATCCGCAGCAGGGCGTCCTGGCTGTAATACTGGTAGGTGTTGCGCCCGGCTTCCTTGGCCGCGTACATCGCGGCATCGGCGGCACGCAACAGCGTATCGAAATCGCCGTGTTCGTCATCCAGCATCGCAATGCCCACGCTGGCGCCCACCTTCAATGTGGTGTCGCCACGCTGCAGCGGTTCGGCCAGCGAGGCGATCAGCTTGCGCGCCACGTGGCCGGCATCTTCCGGGTCGGCCAGGTCGCGCAGCACCACGATGAACTCGTCGCCATTGAAGCGGCCGAACAGGTCGGCAGTGCGCAGGTTCTGGTGCAGCCGCGCTGCCGCGGCCTTGAGCAGCGCGTCGCCGGTGGCGTGGCCGAAGGTGTCGTTGATGGTCTTGAAGCCGTCCAGGTCGATGAAGAGCATCGCCAGGGCCGCGCCGCGGTCCCGCGCTTCTTCGATGGCGTCGGCGGTCTGCTCGCGCAGCAGCATGCGGTTGGGCAGGCCGGTGAGCAGGTCGTAATGGGCCAGCAGCTCGATCCGCTCGCTGGCTTCGCGCTCGCGGGTGATGTCACGGAACAGCACCACGTAGCGGGTCGGCAGGCCGTCGCGGTGGTCCAGTTCGATCAGCACCTGGACCCAGACACGCAGGCCGGACTGGCGGTAGAAGCACAGGTCCAGCTGTTCGGGCAGGCCACCGGCCGCGATCCGCGCCAGCGCCGCCTCGAAGGCGTCGCGCGAGTCCTGGGTGTACAGCGCCAGGGCCTGATCGAGGGTAATGGGCTCCTTGCGCAGGCCGTGGATGCGGTAGCACTCCTCGGTCCATTGCGTGTGCCGGGTGAGCACGTCGATTTCGCAACCGCCGATCCGGCCGAGGGCCGAGACGCGGTTGAGCAGTTCGGTGCGCCAGCGGATCAGCGCGTCGGTCTGGTGCTGTTCGGTGATGTCCTGGACCTGGCCCAGCACGCGCTGGATGTGCCCGTCCGGGCCCTGCAGCGGTTGCAGCCACAGCCGCAGGTGCAGCGTGCCATCGGCACCCCGTGGCAGCTCCAGGGCCAGCATGCTCGGCTTGCCGTCGCGCAGCATACGCCGCCACGCCTGTCGCAGCAGGCCACGCGACCGCGGTTCCAGCCGCCGCAACCAGTGCCGGCGGCCGCCCAGCGGCGCATCGCCCGCGCCAAGCAGCGCCCGGAACTCCGGCGACCACCAGAACTGGCGGCTTTCCGGGTCCCACGACCAGCTGCCCATGCTGGCGATCCGCTGGGCTTCGCGCAGCTGCACCTGCTGCTCGAGCAGCAGGGCTTCCATCTGCGCCTGCGACTGCAGGTCGGTCGCACTGCTGCGGCGTTCCGCAGCGACCGGCTCGGGCACGCTCAGGGTGAACGCCAGCAGGTTGCCGTCGATGTCATGCACCGCGCGCATCCAGCCGTCGAAGCAGCCGTGCGGTCCGCCCGGCAATGGGCAGGGCACCAGGCCGCCGTCGGCGGCCAGCAGGCGCAGGTCCTCGAGCAGCTCGCCATAGGCCGCCACCGTGGCCGGCAACCCGACCTCGCGCGCGGCCGGGTTGGCCGCCAGCGGGCGCCCGCTCCGGTCCAGGATCACCAGGGCCGACGCCAGGGGGTGCTGCAGCAGACTCGCGATGATGCCTTGGTCCACGCGGTATGACTCCGATAACGCACCCGACAGCCGGGAACGTAATCGTTAGCGGCGGATGCGGCCGATAGTTGAGTGCCGCGTGCGCCAGAGGGGCCGCACCTACTACTATGGACCGCCCCTTCGACCCCGGACCTGTCGCGCCCCATGCCAGTCGCCCCGCCCGGCCCGCCTGCCCAGCACCGTCGTGACCACCCGCTCGCCCGCGCGCTGCGCCGCGACCGCTGGCGGGTGGTGCTCGGCTACCTGGTGCTGGCGCTGGTCTGGATCCTGTGCAGCGACGCCGCCGTGCAGGTGCTCACCGCTGACCTGGGCACCGCCGCGCGCTGGCAGACCGCCAAGGGCGCCTTCTTCGTCATCCTCAGCGGCGCCGTGATCTACCTGCTGCTGCGCCCGCTGGCGCACCACGTACTGCAGACCCACCTGCAGCTGGAACACTCCGAGCAGCGCCACCGCCAGCTGTTCGAAGGCAATCCGGGGCCGATCCTGGTCTACGACCTGGACACGCTGGAGATCCTGGACGTCAACCCAGCTGCCTGCAGCCTGTTCGGATGGACCCGTGAGGAATTCACCGCGCTGCCGATGACCGCGCTGTGGCCGCCTGGCGATGAGCCCGCGCTGGCCGCCAAGCTCGAGCAGATCCGGGCCCAGCCCGGGCAGCTCTGCGAGATCACCGCCGACCTGCAGCTCAAGGACGGCACGGCGCGCAGCATCGAGATGCGCAGCAACTACCTGGATTACGCCGGGCGCCCGGCACGGCTGCTGATAGCCATCGACCGCACCCGCGAGGACCAGGCGCTGCGTCGCCGCGACCAGGCCCTGACCCGGGTCGAGGAAGCGCACGAAATGGCGCGGATCGGTGCCTGGGAAGTAGACCCGGCCACCGGCATGGGCCGCTACTCCAACCAGGTCTACCAGCTGCTGGGCCGGCGCCCACCCGAGGCGCGGCGCTGGCACCGCTTCGAGGAGCTGCTGGTGCCGGCCGACCCGGCCACCGCCGCGCTCACCGAACAGCTGCTGCAGGACATGCGCGGCGAGCAGGTGCAGATCGACGTGTTGCTGCCGCTGCTGGCCATGGACGGTCGCGCGCTGATGGTGCACCTGCGCGCCGAGCAGGGCAGCGACGACGCCGGCCGCCCGTTGGTGGTCGGCACCTTGCAGGACGTGACCGAACGCGAACAGTCGCGACGCCTGCTGCGCGAACGCGAAGAGCAGTTCCGCGAACTGGTGCGGGTGCTGCCCGACGGCGTGGTGATCCTGTCCGAGGAGCACGTGCTGTACGCCAACGCCTGCGCCGCCGCGCAGTTCGGCTACGGCCAGCACACCCTGCTCGGCGAGCCGCTGGCGGCGCTGGTCGTGGCCGGCGACCTGGCCAGGGTGCGCGCGCAGCTGTTCGCCAGCATTCCGCTCCCCAGCAGCGGCAGCGAGGTGGTCGGCATGCGCCGGCTGGATGGCGTGTGCTTCCAGGCCGGTCTGGCGGCGGGCGACGTGCGCTACGGCGGGCGCAACTGCAAGCTGCTGATCGTGCGCGACCTCAGCGAGCCCGAGCGCATCCGGGAGGCGCTGGAAACGAGCAACCGCGAGCTGCAGGCCATGGCCGGGCGGCTGTTCTCGCTGCAGGAGGATGAACGCCGGGCAATCTCGCGCGACCTGCACGACGACATCGGCCAGGCGATCACTGCGATGAAGCTTTCCGCGTACGCGGCGCAGGACGAGAGCGACCCGCAGCGGCGCGGCGAGGACCTGGAGCAGATCATCCAGCTGGCCGACACTACCGTGGGCAAGCTGCGCGACATCTCGACCCTGCTGCGCCCGCCGCAGCTGGACGCGCTCGGCCTGGAAGCCGCGTTGCGCTGGCAGGCCGGAGTACTGTTCCGTTCCTCGCCAATCGAGCTGCTGGCCGACATCGACGCGCTGCCGCGCCGGCCGCAGGGCGACATCGAGCAGGCCTGCTTCCGCATCGCCCAGGAAAGCCTGACCAACGTGCTGCGCCACGCGCGTGCCAGCCAGGTGCATCTCAAGCTGCACGACGTGCACGACCACGGCCTGCACCTGCAGATCCGCGACGATGGCGAAGGGTTCGACCCGGACGGCCCGCGCGGATTGGGCCTGATTGTGATGCGCGAACGCGCGCAGAGCGCCGGCGGCACCCTCAAGATCGAGTCGGCGCACGGCGCCGGCACCCTGGTCGACCTGTTCCTGCCCTACGGCGGCGACAGCCTGGCCACCCCCGACACATTGGAACACTAGCGTTATGTGGAACCCTTCCCTGCCCCTGGTCAGCATCGAGGACGCACCGCCGCGCCTGGGCGCCGGAAACCCCGAACTGCAGGCCATGGTGGCCGAGGCTGCGTCGGGCGGCACGCCGCTGATGCTGATGCACGTGGACATCGACCACTTCGCCTCGGTCAACGAGAACATGAGCGCCGAAGTCGGCGACCAGGCGCTGGTGCTGGTGGCGCAGCGCCTGCAGCACCACCTGCGTGGGCGCGGCGCGCTGTGGCGGCATGGCAGCGATGAGTTCCTGATCGCCGTGCCGCGCGCGGCCGACATGCCGCTGCCCGATGACCTGGCCGAAGAAATCCGCCAGCAGCTCGAGCTGCCCCTGTCGGTGTTGCCGTATACGTTGTTCATGACCGGCAAGCTGGGCGTCAGCCTGTGCCCGGAGCACGCCACCGACGTGTCGCGGTTGCTCGACCACGCCGAGGATGCGCTCTACCAGGCCGCGCGCGAGGGCGGCAACGCGGTCCGCATCCATGCGGTCAACACGCCGTCGAGCGCGCACAGCGAGAGCATCATCGCCCGGCAGATCGTGGACGCCATTCCCAATGGCGAGCTGAAGCTGCGTTACCAGCCGCTGGTCAGCGCCCGCGATGGACACGTGGTGGGCATGGAAGCGCTGCTGCGCTGGCAGTCGCCGACCCTGGGGATGCTGGTGCCGGAGCGCTTCATGCGCACCGCCGAACGGCTGGGCATCATCGTGCAGATCGGCACCTGGGTGCTGGAAGGCGCGTTGAAGCAGGCTCGACTGTGGCGCGACCAGGGTTTCGATGACTTCAGCATTGCGGTGAATGTCTCGACCCTGCAGCTGCTGCGCCCGAACTTCTTCGCCGAGGTGATGTCGCTGATGCAGGCGGCCGGTGTACCGGCGCACATGCTGACGCTGGAAATCAACGAAAGCGCGCTGACCAACAACGTCAATTTCGTGCACGAAACGCTGGTGAACCTGCGCAACGAAGGCATCAGCCTGAGCCTGGACAATTTCGGTACCGGCGACTCCAGCCTGAGTGCACTGGTGCGTTACCCGGTGGACAAGCTGAAGATCGACCGCAGCTTCATCAAGAGCGCGCCGGCCGGCAACCGCGAGGCGGCGATCGCACGCGCGATCATTGCCATGGGCCACCAGCTGGGCATGACCGTGATCGCCAACGGGGTCGAATCGCAGGCGCAGCTGGGCTTCCTCCGCCGCAACGACTGCGACGTGTTCCAGGGCTACCTGTTCGGGGAACCGATGTCGGCCGACGCGGCCGGAATGACGCTGCGCCGCCGCTACCTGCGCCCGGAGGCATTCGCCGAGACCCGCCCGGACCGGACCCTGCTGCTGCTGGACGATGAAGAGAACGTGCTGCGCTCGCTGGTACGCCTGTTCCGGCGCGACGGCTACCGGATCCTGGCGGCGGGCAACGTGCGCGACGCGTTCGACCTGCTGGCGATCAACGACGTACAGGTGATCCTGTCCGACCAGCGCATGAGCGACATGAGCGGCACCGAGTTCCTGGGCCGGGTGAAGATGCTGTACCCCGACACGATCCGGCTGGTGCTGTCCGGGTATACCGATCTGAACACCGTCACCGACGCGATCAACCGCGGCGCGATCTATCGTTTCCTGACCAAGCCGTGGAACGACGACGAACTGCGCAAGCACATCCACCAGGCGTTCCGCACGCATGAGGAACAGCGTCGCGCTAATACCGCTCCACCGGTGGCTGCTCCGGACGTATCCGGATCTCCGGACGCCTGAGCCGTAGTGCCGGGCTCTGCCCGGCAACGCATCAACGCGGTTGTTTGATCGGCAGGACCAGGCGGAAGGTCGAGCCCACGCCCGGGGTGCTGTCGAGGTCGATGCGGCCGTGGTGCTTGTTGATGATGCTGTAGGAAATGGACAACCCCAGACCCGTTCCACTCCCCACCGGCTTGGTGGTGAAGAACGGGTCGAAAATCCGCTGGCGCAGCTCCGGCGAGATGCCGCCGCCGGTGTCTTCGAATTCCACCCACACATTCTCACCATCCACGCCGGTGCGCACGGTGATCGTGCCGCGTTCGGCGATGGCGTGGCCGGCGTTGAGCAGCAGGTTCATGTAGACCTGGTTGAGCTCGGACGGCAGGCATTCCACCAGCGGCAGCTGGCCGAATTCGCGCTTGAGTTCCGCCTTGTACTTCAGCTCGTTCCAGATGATGTTGATGGTCGACTCCAACCCGGCGTGCAGGTCGACCAGCTTCCACGACTCGTCCCGGCCCGAATACGAGAAGTCCTTCAGGTCGCGCACGATCCGGGTCACCCGCTCGATGCCTTCGCGCGATTCGGCCATCAGCTGCGGCAGGTCGCGGCTGATGAAGTCGATGTCGAAGCGGGTACGGATGTCGTCGATTTCCGGAATCAACGCCTTCGGGTCCGGCGCACGCAGGGCGCGTTCGTAGGCTTCGATCACGGTGAACAGGCTGCGCAGGTATTCCTGCAGGCTGCCCAGGTTCGAATGCACGTAGCCGATGGGGTTGTTGATCTCATGCGCCACGCCTGCCGCCAGCTGACCGATCGAGGCCATCTTTTCGGACTGCAGCAGCTTTTCCTGGGTGCCGTTCAATCGCAGGTACGCCTGGCGCAGCTCGGCGTGGCGCTGCTGCAGTTCGCGTTCGTAGTCTTCCTGGCCTTCGATGCGGCGGAACAGTGCCAGATAGTGGCGGCGGCCGGCATCTTCCTGTTCGTACAGGTGCACGATGACCATGCGCTCGCCCACCGGCAGGCTGCCGTTCCAGTGGCCGTGCTGGCGGGCGTGCTCCATCGCATCGGGCGGCAGCAGTTGCCGCAGCCACTGCGCCGGGTCGAGTCCGGTGCTGGATCCGGCGTCGCCATCGGTTTCGGCCTGGCCGAGCATCGCCCGCACCGTCGCATTGGCCACGGCCACGGTACCGTCTTCGCGGAACAGCAGCACGCCTTCATTGATGCGCTCGAACAGCGCAAGCAGGACCGGCTGCGGCGGCAGCGGTGCGGTGACAAACGTAGAGGACAGGGTCACGGTCAGATCAGGGCCGCTGGAACAGAGCGCCCACTATATCCGTGTTGACCGCTCAGGCGACCGCGAGCGGGCGCCGGGTATGCAGCGTGCTGGACTGGCCCTTGGCGTCATACGCCGAGGATTCTTCGCTGCGGCCCAGCTGGCGCAGCGCCCAGTTGACCTCGCGGCGGCGGCGCGAGAGCAGCACGCCGTTGGCGCGGTTGCGCTCGGCCAGCTCCTGCAGGCGCTCGTTCTGCCCCACCGGCAGCACCTGCTCCAGCGCACGCAACGCGTCGAGCTTGGCACTGGTGGCACGGATCAGCGACTGCACGTCGTGCTCAACCAATGCCTGGCGTTCAACGTCCAGGGCATCACTGAGGCGCTGCAGCGGCTCGCTCATGGCCAGCTTCATCCCTGCAGCTGCTGGTCCAGCTCGAGCATGCGCGAGGCGATCGCGTCCGGATTGATCTTGTAGGTGCCATTCTGCAGCGACTCGCGCACGGCCTGCACGCGGCCGGCGTCGATGGCCGGGGCGGTGCTCAGCTCGCGCTGCATCGCCTGCAGGCTGGTGGCTTCGCCGGTCAGCCGCAGGCTGTCGGCAGCTTCCACCGGGCGCGCCGGGGCATCGGTGCTCACGCTGGGCTTGTTCCCCGGCGCAATGCTGCGCAGAAGGGTGGGCGCCTGCAGGTTGCCGTCGATTTTCTGGCTCATGGTGATGTCCTGGGAGTTACGGTTCACAAGGGATAACGGCACCACGGCCGCCATCTTTAGGAAAATTTACGGGTCGCAGTGGTCAGCGCGTCACAATTACGTCGCCGGAAGCCGCCACCGTACCCTGTACCACCTTGCGTGACGACAGATTCTCGACCGACACGCGTTCATTTTCACCGGCATCGGCCAACGCCTTGCCGGCCACGCGGACCTCGACCCCGCCATAGCGGGAGACCAGGGCTACGCTGTCGCCGCGGCGGATGAGACGCTGGGCGACCAGATCATTGGCTGACAGCAGGCTGCCGGCACTCAGCGTGCGCCGCGCCACCCGCCCCACCGCCACGGCCGGGTCGGCCAGGGCGGCACCGGCGATACGGGCCACGTCACGCTGTGCAGTGGTGATATCGGCCGCGCTCAGGGTTTCTCCAGCGGCAACCCCACGATTGAGGATCAGCACCGGCTGGTTGCGCCGCACCTTCACCGGGACGAACAGGCGCCAGCCGCCGGCGTCCGGGCAGCTGACCTCCACCGTGGTGGTGCCGGTGGGCTGCGCCACCAGCCCCTGGCCGCAGGCCGGCAGCCGCAGGGCCGAGTCCAGCGTGGTGTCACCCTCGCTGCCGGCCGGCAGCGTGGACAGGGCGGCGGCGCGGATGCTTTCCACCGGCTGCCAGCCACCCGCGGCATGCACCGGCGCGGCGGCCAGCGCGGCGGCGGCGATCAGCAGGGCGAGGCTATAGATACGCATGGCGGCTCCGGGTGCAGGCATTGCGCAACGTCATGCAAGCGCCGTGCCGTTGCGACCTTCCGCGCAGCCCTCAAGGGAATGCCGGTGGCGCCGATACCGTCTCCATGTCACATGACCTGCTCAACCGCATCGACCAGCGCACGCGCCTGGCTGGCCACAACCGCCTCGCCCTGCTGTTGTTCCGCCTTGGCGGACGTCAGCTTTTTGGCGTGAACGTGTTCAAGGTGCAGGAAGTCCTGCGCCGCCCGGACCTGTTCCAGGTACCCGGCCTGCCCGGCCAGTTCGCGGGCGTGGCCGACGTGCGCGGCCGTTCGGTGCCGGTGCTGGACCTGGGCCTGGCGATCGGCCACCCCGAGCGCGAGCCGGACGCGGACAAGGCCCCGGGCTACCTGGTGGTGACCGAATTCAACCGTTCGATCCAGGGCTTCCTGGTCAGCGGCGTGGAGCGGATCGTCAACATTGCGGTGGAAGACATCCACCCGCCGCCGGAGCTGGGCGCCGAATCGAGCTACCTGACCGCCGTCACCCGCTTCCAGGGCGAGCTGATCCAAGTGATCGACGTGGAAAGCGTGCTGGCCGACATCGCCCAGGTGCGTGGCGAGGCGGTGCTGGACCCGTCCATGGCGCTGTCGCCCGATGGCCCGCAGCTGCAGGTGCTGGTGGTGGACGACTCACGCGTGGCCCGCCAGCAGATCCGCAGCGTGCTGGACCAGCTGGGCGTGGGCGCCACCCTGCTCTCGGACGGCAAGCAGGCGCTGGACCACCTGCTGCAGATCCATGCCGCCGGCGAGAACCCGGCCGAGCGGTACGCCATGGTCATTTCGGACATCGAAATGCCGGCCATGGACGGCTACACCTTGACGACGGAAATCCGTCGCCACCCGGGCCTGGCCGGGTTGTACGTGCTGCTGCACACCTCCCTCTCGGGCGTATTCAACAACGCCATGGTCGAACGGGTGGGCGCGAACGCGTTCGTGGCCAAATATTCCCCGCATGAATTGGCCGATTTCGTCCTCGACCGCCTCCGAAAGGTCGCCGAGGCGGCATAACGCCGCGTTGATGGAACCCCGATCCCCGTCTGGGGAAGAGCCCCCTTCTTGTTGAAGGGGGCGCGCCAACGGCGCGGGGTTAAGGAAGAATGCCCAACCAATGACCGCAGCATGCGGTCATTGGCACGCCGCTTGCACCCTCCCCCACATCGTCCCGTGGGAGAGCGCCGTGCCCAACCTGATTTCCGACTATCTGGGTGTCCATGCCCAGGCCATGCCGTTGCGCGAGCAGCGCATGAAGCTGATCGCCAGCAACCTGAGCAATGCCGACACCCCCGGCTACAAGGCCCAGGACCTGGACTTCGACGCTGCCCTGCGCAACGCCCAGGGCGCCGACAGCAACGGCCTGATGCGCACCACCAGTGAGCAGCACTTCCTCACCGGGAACGGCCTCAACCCGTTCCAGATCACCAAGGAAGGCGTGCAGCCCAGCATCGACGGCAACACCGTCGACCCGGACGCCGAACGCGCCGCCTACGGCCGCGCCGCGCTGGAATACCGCGCCTCGCTGAGCTTCGTCGAATCCAAGGTGCGCTCCATGCTCACCGCGATCACGGGGCAATAAGCCATGAGCAACCTGCCCATTTTCGACATCGCCGGCTCCGCGCTGCAGGCGCAGTCCGTGCGCATGAGCACCCTGGCCTCCAATCTGTCCAACGCGGACACCGTGGCCGGCTCGGCCGACGCGGTGTACAAGCCGCTGGAACCGATCTTCCAGGCGGTGACCAGCCGCACCGACCCGAACATGACCACGGTGCAGGTCAAGGAGATCAGCCAGAGCAACGCTGCGCCGATCAAGCGCTACGAACCCGGCCACCCGCTGGCCGACGGCGACGGCTACATCTACCAGGCCGACGTCGACCCGGTCGCGCAGATGGTCAACCTGATCTCGACCTCGCGCAATTACCAGGCCGGCGTGGAGATGCTGACCACCGCCAAGGAACTGGCCCTGGCCACCCTGACCATGGGCCGCTGAGGCCCGCAGCACCGGATACCGCCATGACCACCGCCGTCAACAACCAGACCAGCCAGGACGTCTATTCCGCGCTGGGCCTGAACGCTCCGAACAGCAACGCCACCAAGAAGAAGAACACGCTGGACCAGGCCGATTTCCTGCGCCTGATGACCGAGCAGCTGCAGCACCAGGATCCGCTGAAGCCGATGGACAACACGCAGATGGTTGCGCAGATGGCACAGATGTCCACCGTGCAGGGCATCACCGATCTGAACAAGACGGTGAAGGGCTTCCAGGAGTCGATGGCCAGCGACCAGGTGCTGCGTGGCGCTGCGCTGGTCGGCCACCAGGTACTGGTGCCATCGGAAAAGCTGGTGCTGGAAAAGGAAGGCAACGTCGAGGGCACGGTGGCCGCACCCTCGGCCGGCATCATCACCGTGGACATCACCGATGCCAACGGCACCAAGGTCACTTCGCTGAGCGTTGAAGCCAAGGCCGCCGGCGAAACCGCGTTCCAGTGGGACGGCAAGGACGCCAACGGCAAGCGCATGGAACCGGGCAAGTACTCGGTCGTCGCCAACCACGTCGACACCGCCGGCAAGAGCACCAAGCTGTCCACCTACGTACAGGCACCGGTGGAGAGCGTGACCGTCGGTTCCGACGGCCTGTACCTGAACCTCAAGGGCCTGGGCACGGCCCCGATCGACTACGTGCTCCGCGTCAGCTGAGCCGCACACCCCGTACTTATCAGGAGCATCCCATGGGCTTCAATGTCTCGCTGTCCGGCATCAATGCCGCCAATTCCGACCTGAGCGTTACTGCCAACAACGTCGCCAACGTCAACACCACCGGCTTCAAGGAATCGCGCGCCGAGTTCGCCGACCTGTTCTCGGCCACCAGCTACGGCCTGTCCAAGAATGCGGTGGGTTCAGGCGTGCGCCTGACCAACGTGGCCCAGCAGTTCTCGCAGGGCAACAACGAACAGACCGGGCGCAGCCTGGACATGGCCATTTCCGGTGAGGGCTTCTTCACCATGAACATGAACGGTGCACGCGTGTACTCGCGCGCCGGCAACTTCCAGACCGACCAGGCCGGTTACGTGACCAACCCGCAGGGCGCACGCCTGCAGGTGTTCGCGCCCAATGCCGACGGCACCAGCTTCGACAGCGGCCGCCTCACCGACCTGCAGCTGCTCACCACCGACAGCCCGCCCAAGCAGACCGGCAAGGTCAACGTGGCCTTTACCCTTCCGGCCAACGCAACCCAGCCGACCGTGACCCCGTTCGACCCGACCGACTCCAACAGCTACAGCGAGTCCACCGGTGGCGTCACCGTGTATGACTCGCTCGGCGTGAGCCACACCCAGACCTCGTACTTCGTCAAGACCGCTGCGGTCAACGAATGGCAGGTATACAACTACGTGGACGGCCAGGCCGTGGGTACGCCGACCACGGTGGCGTTCAACAACGCCGGCGCGCTGACCAACCCGGCCAACGGCCAGATCGTGATGGACCCGTTCACCCCGACCACCGGCGCGGGCACCCTGGCGATGACCCTGGACGTGACCGGTTCGACCCAGTACGGCGAGAAGTTCGCCCTGCGCAACACCCAGCAGGACGGGTATGCGGCCGGCAAGCTCAACGAGATCACCGTGTCCGAGGAAGGCGTGGTCTATGCCCGCTACACCAACGGCGACGACAAGCCGCTGGGCCAGGTCGCCCTGACCACCTTCAACAATTCGCAGGGCCTGGAAGCCAAGGGCAACAACCTGTGGGTGGAAACCTTCAGCTCCGGCACCCCGCGCACCGGCGCACCGGACAGCTCCAACCTGGGCAAGGTCCAGGCCGGCTCGCTGGAATCCTCCACGGTCGACCTGACCGAGCAGCTGGTCAACATGATCACCGCCCAGCGCAATTTCCAGGCCAACTCGCAGATGGTCTCGACCATGGACCAGATCACCCAGACCATCATCAACATCCGTTGATGAGCCACTGACCGCAGCTCGGGACTATCACGATGGACAAGGCGCTCTACGTTGCGATGACCGGTGCACGTGCGTCCCTGCAGGCGCAGGGCACGCTGTCGCACAACCTGGCCAATACCGATACGCCCGGCTTCAAGGAAGCGCTGGCCAACACCGAGGCGTTCCCGATCAAGGGCACCGGCTTCGCCTCGCGCGTGGACGCCCTGCACGTGGACGCAGGCTTCAACCGCCGCCAGGGTGCGCAGCAGATCACCGGCAACGCACTGGACCTGTCGCTCGACCAGGGCAACTGGCTGGCGGTGCAGGCCCCCACCGGCGGCGGCGAGGCCTACACCCGTGGCGCCGCGCTGTCGATCACGCCCAATGGCCAGCTGGTCACCGCCGGCGGCCACCCGGTGCTGGATGAGAACGGCGCGCCGATCGCGGTGCCGCCGCACCAGGCGATGGACATCGGCAACGACGGCACCATCTCGATCATCCCGCAGGGCGAAGGCCCGCAGACCATGGCGGTGATCGGCCGCCTGCGCGTGGTCCAGGCCGACGATGCGCGGCTGGAGCGCGGGCTGGACGGGCTGATGCGCAACACCGACCCGCAGCAGCCGTTCGTGCAGGCCCAGGGCAAGTCGCTGGACAGCGGCCAGCTGGAGGGCAGCAATGTGGACGCGGCCGGCGCACTGGTGCAGATGATCCAGCTGCAGCGCCAGTACGAAATGCAGGTGAAGGTGATCAAACACGGCGACGACAACGCCCGCAGCGCCAACTCGCTGCTGCGCCTGGGCAGCTGACCGACGCCCGCGACGTAAACCCGGCGCGGTTCTGGCACGCGCCATGCATCAGTCAGAACGACGGTCGCCCCATGCGGCCACCCGCACCAATACAGGAACAACGCCATGAACCAGGCATTGTGGATCGCAAAGACCGGACTGGACGCGCAGCAGACGCGCATGTCGGTGGTGTCCAACAACCTCGCCAACACCAACACCACCGGCTTCAAGCAGGACCGTGCCAGCTTTGAAGACCTGTTGTACCAGCAGGTGCGCCAGCCTGGCGGTTCGTCCTCGGCGCAGACCCAGTTGCCGACCGGCCTGCAGCTGGGCACCGGCGTGCGCGTGGTGGCCACCTCGAAGAACTTCGAGCAGGGCAGCCAGCAGCAGACCGGCCGCGCGCTGGACGTGATGGTCAACGGCCGCGGCTTCTTCGAAGTGCAGATGCCCGATGGTTCCTCGGCCTACACCCGTGACGGCTCGTTCCAGCGCAACCAGCAGGGCGAACTGGTCACCAACAGCGGCTACCCGGTGCAGCCCGGCATCCAGATCCCCGAAGGCGCGCAGTCGCTGACCATCGGCACCGACGGCACCATCAGCGTGAAGATGGCCGACGACGCCGCCTCGGTCGAGATCGGTGCCCTGACCCTGACCGACTTCGTCAATCCGGCCGGTCTGCAGGCGCGCGGCGAAAACCTGTTCCTGGAAACCACCGCCTCCGGCCCCGCGCAGAACGGCAACCCCGGCCTCAACGGCCTGGGCAGCGTGGTCCAGGGCGCGCTGGAAGGCAGCAACGTCAATGTCGTGGAAGAGCTGGTCTCGATGATCGAAACCCAGCGCGCCTACGAAATGAACGCGAAGGCCATTTCCACCACCGACTCGATGCTCGGTTACCTCAACAACAACGTCTGATCGGTTTGAACCGGGACCCCGCCATGCTGCTTCTCACCCCTGCCCTTCGCCTGCTCTCCGCCGCCAGCGTGGTCGCCCTGCTTGGCGGCTGCGTGATCGCCGGCGACGTCCGGCCGTACCCGGCCATGGCCCCGGTGGTTCCCGTGGTCGCACCGAGCGCCCCGGCCACCGCCGGCGCCATCTACGCCGCCGGCCCGGGCCTGCAGCTGTACTCGGACCGTCGCGCGCGCGATGTCGGCGACCTGCTGACCATCACCCTGACCGAAAGCACCACCGCGCAGACCACCGCCAACACCAGCACGGACAAGGAGTCCAACCTTGCGTTGAGCACCCCGACGCTGCTCGGCGCGCCGGTCACGCTGGGCGGCAAGGACATCCTCAGTGCCACCGCGTCCGGCAGCCGTGACTTCACCGGCAAGGGCACCAGCGCGCAGAGCAACCGCCTGCAGGGCAGCGTGACCGTGACCGTGATGCAGCGCCTGCCGAACGGCAACCTGGTCGTGCAGGGGTCGAAGAACCTGCGCCTGAACCAGGGCGATGAGCTGGTGCAGGTGCAGGGCATCGTGCGCTCGGCCGACATCTCCCCGGACAACACCATTGCGTCCAGCCGCGTGGCCGATGCGCGCATCGTGTACGGCGGTCGCGGGCCAGTGGCGCAGTCCAATGCGATGGGCTGGCTGAGCCGGTTCTTCAACTCGGCGCTGGTGCCGTTCTGAGGTGGGTATGAAGAACTTTATTTCGATCGTTTTCGGCCAGCGAGGCAGGGCCTCGCTCTACCTCCTTGCCGCTACGTTTGTGCTGATGTCGTCGGCCCATGCGGAGCGCATCAAGGACCTGGCCCAGGTCGGCGGCGTGCGCGGCAATGCGCTCGTGGGCTACGGCCTGGTGGTGGGCCTGGATGGCAGCGGCGACCGCACCAGCCAGGCGCCGTTCACCGTGCAGAGCCTGAAGAACCTGCTCGGCGAGCTGGGCGTGAACGTGCCCGCCAACGTCAACCCGCAGTTGAAGAACGTGGCCGCAGTGGCGATCCATGCGGAACTGCCGCCGTTCGCCAAGCCGGGCCAGCCGATCGACATCACCGTGTCCTCGATCGGCAATGCGGTGTCGCTGCGCGGCGGTTCGCTGCTGATGGCGCCGCTGCGCGGTGCCGACGGCCAGGTCTACGCCATCGCCCAGGGCAACCTGGTGGTCGGCGGCTTCGGCGCGCAGGGCAAGGACGGCTCGCGGGTCTCGGTCAACGTGCCCAGCGTCGGCCGCATTCCCAACGGCGCTACCGTTGAGCGCGCCCTGCCCGACGTGTTCAGCGCCGGCGGCGACATCACCCTGAACCTGCACCAGAACGATTTCACCACCGTCTCGCGCATGGTCGCCGCGCTGAACAACGCGTTCGGCGAAGGTGCCGCGCGTGCGGTGGATGGCGTCACCGTCGCGGTGCGCTCGCCCACCGACCCCGGTGCCCGTATCGGCATGCTGGCGCGTATCGAGAATCTCGAACTCACTCCCGGCAGCGCGCCGGCCAAGGTGGTGGTCAACTCGCGTACCGGCACGGTCGTGATCGGGTCGCAGGTCCACGTGGGCGCCGCGGCGATCTCGCACGGCTCGCTCACCGTGACCATCAACGAGAACGCCAACGTCAGCCAGCCGAACGCGCTTGCCGGCGGCCAGACCGTGGTTACGCCGCAGTCGACCATCACCGCCACCAACGATGGCAGCCGCATGTTCAAGTTCAATGGCGGCAGCACCCTCGATGAGATCGTGCATGCGGTCAACGCCGTCGGCGCGGCCCCGGGCGACCTGATCGCGATCCTGGAGGCGCTCAAGCAGGCTGGCGCACTCAGTGCCGAGCTCGAGGTCATCTGATGCGCATCCAACCGTCGCTGGAACTCAACCCGGCCCAGGCCAACAGCCCGGCCAAGGTCGACAAAGTCGCGCGCCAGCTCGAGGGCCAGTTCGCGCAGATGCTGGTCAAGAGCATGCGCGATGCCAGCTTCGGCGACTCGCTGCTGCCAGGCGAGAACACCATGTTCCGCGACATGTACGACCAGAAGATCGCCGAAGCGATGACCCGTGGCCGTGGCCTGGGGCTGTCGGCAATGATCTCGCGCCAGCTCGGCGGCGGCGAAGGCGAAGCGGCCAAACCCACCGACACTACGCTCAACCCCAACGCCGCGCTGCGCGCCTACCGGCTCAACGCGCCGGCCGCAGCGCCGATGGCGCTGCCGACCAGCGACGCAATGCCCGCCGGCACCAGCGAAGTGGACCTGCTGCAGAAGATGAGCGGCGGTGCTCCGTCTGCGGTGCTGCAGCCGATGGAACGCGCGCTGGACCTGATCGCCGGGCGCGAAAGCAGCCAGATGCACGATGCGATCGGCCGCAGCGATGCCTACGGCGCGATGCCCTCGCAGGATGCCGCCAGTGCCGACTGGGCGATGGCCGACGATCGCTGGAGCAATGTGCGCAACGCCGGCACCGCACCTGGCGCGGTCGACACGCTCGCCGCCAGTACCGCTGCCGCGCAGCTTGGCCCGCACACCCCGGAAGGCTTCGTGGCCAGCATCTGGGGCCATGCGCAGCAGGCCGCCCGCGAACTCGGCGTGGACGCCAAGGCGCTGGTCGCCCAGGCCGCGCTGGAAACCGGCTGGGGTCGCAAGCTGGTGCAGCGCAATGGCGGCGGCAGCTCGCACAACCTGTTCGGGATCAAGTCCACCGGCTGGAGCGGCGAGCGTGCCACCAGCGGCACCCATGAATATGTCGACGGCGTGCGCCGTAACGAAACCGCGAGCTTCCGCGCCTACGGCTCGGTCGGCGACAGCTTCGCCGACTACGTGAAACTGCTCAAGAACAGCCCGCGTTACCAGAATGCCCTGCAGGCCGGCAGCGACGTGCGCGGATTCGCGCAGGGCCTGCAGCGCGCCGGTTATGCCACCGACCCCCGCTACGCGGCGAAGATCGCCGCGATCGCCGGTGGCCCGACCATCGAGCGCGCCATCGCCGCCGTGGACGACGCCGGCCAGCGCCTGGGCCGCACCTTTGCCAGCACCGCCAGCCCTGCCGGGCTGGGGGCAATCCGTCGTTGAGGTAACCCATGTCCGTACTTTCCACCGGCACCAGCGCCCTGCTCGCCTTCCAGCGCGCACTGGCCACCACCAGCCATAACGTCGCCAACATCAACACGCCCGGCTACAGCCGGCAGAAGGTGGACTTCGCCACCGCCACCCCGCAGAACCTGGGCTACGGCGATATCGGCAACGGCACCCGGATCTCCGACGTGCGTCGCGTCGCCGACCAGCTGGCGATCTCACGGCTGCTCGACAGCAGCGGTGAACTGGCGCGGTTGAAGCAGCTGTCTACCCTGGCGGACCGCGTGGATTCGCTGTTCTCCGACACCGCCACCAATGTGTCCGGCGTGTGGTCGAACTTCTTCGATACGGTCAGCGGCCTGTCCTCGAATGCCTCGGGCACTGCCGACCGGCAGAACCTGCTGGACAACGCCGGCACCCTCGCCAGCCGCTTCAAACAGCTCAATGAAAGCCTCAACTCGCTCAATGGCGAGGTCAACAACGGCCTGATCGCCGGTGCCTCCGAAGTGAACCGGCTGGCCGCCGAGATCGCCCAGCTCAACGGCGCCATCGGCAGCAACGCCAACACCGCCGCACCCGACCTGCTTGATCGCCGCGACCAGCTGGTGGCCAACCTGATCGGCTACACCGGCGGGACCGCCGTGATCCAGGACGGCGGCTTCATGAACGTCTACACCGCCGGCGGCCAGGCCGTGGTGGTGGGCACCAGCGCGAGCAAGGTCACCACGGTCACCGACCCGTACCAGCCCGAGCGCCTGCAGCTGGCCATGGAAACCCAGGGCCAGAAGGTGACCCTGGACCCGAAAAGCCTCGGCGGCCAGATCGGTGGCCTGCTGGAATTCCGTAACAACGTGCTGACCCCGACCCAGGCCGAACTCGGCAAGCTGGCCGTGGGCCTGGCCAGCAGCTTCAACGAAACCCATCACCAGGGTGTCGACCTGTACGGCAACATGGGGGCGGACTTCTTCAACTTCGGCAGCCCGCGCGTCACCGGCAACACCGGCAACACCGGCTCGGCCAGCGTGAGCGCGAGTTTTGGCGACCTGTCCAAGCTGGACGGCCAGAACATCGTGCTGAAGTTCGACGGCGGCACCTGGCAGGCCACGCGCGCCGACACCGGTGCCGCGGTGCCGATGACCGGTACCGGCACCACCGCCGACCCGCTGGTACTCAACGGCGTGGAGCTGGTGATGTCCGGCACCCCGGCGCAGAACGACCGCTTCCTGCTGCAGCCCACCGCCGGCGTGGCCGGCAGCCTGTCGGTGGCGATCACCGACACCTCGCGCATTGCCGCTGCAGCACCCGTCAAGGCCGCCGCCGGGCTGTCCAATACCGGTACCGGGAAGGTGAGCGGCGTGGCCGTGACCGACTACACCAACGCGAACCTGCGCAACCCGGCCGCCATCGTCTTCACCAGCGCCACCGAGTACACCGTGGATGGCGCCGGACCGTTCACCTACACCGCCGGGCAGACCATCAGCGCCAATGGCTGGAGTTTCGTGCTGGATGGGGCGCCCAAGGTCGGCGACAGCTTCAACATCAGCCCGACCCCGGCCGGGTCGAGCGACAACACCAACGCATTGCTGCTGGCCAAGGTTGAAGACGCCAAGACCTTCAACGCCGGCACGGTGACACTGAACGGCGCACTGGGTGGCCTGACCACCCTGGTCGGCTCGGCCGCACGTGCCGCCGACTATTCGCTGCAGGCCCAGCAGGTCATTACCGACCAGGCGCAGGCCTCGCGCGATTCGGTGTCCGGGGTCAACCTGGACGAAGAAGCCGCCGACATGCTCAAGCTGCAGCAGGCCTACCAGGCCGCCTCACAGCTGATCTCCACTGCCGACACCATGTTCCAGACCATCCTGGGAGCCGTTTCGCGATGAACAACCGCATTTCCACCGGGATGATGTTCAACCAGTCCATCTCGATGATGATGGCCAAGCAGAGCAAGATGAACCACCTAGAGCAGCAGCTGGCCACCGGCAAGAAGCTGGTCAGCGCCAAGGACGATCCGGTCGCGGCGGGCACTGCGGTCGGGCTGGACCGCGCCGTAGCCGAGCTGGACCGCTTCGCGCGCAACGGCGACGTGGTGGAGAACCGGCTGGGCCTGCAGGAAAATGCGTTGGCCCAGGCCGGCGACATGATGGCGCACATCACCGAGCTGACCATCCAGGCCAACAACCCGGCCCTCTCCGCAGCCGACCTCAAGTCGATCGCCTCGGAACTGAAGAGCGTGCGCGACGGCCTGCTGTCGCTGGCCAACAGCACCGACGGTACCGGCCGCTACCTGTTCGGTGGTACCGATGACGCCGACGCGCCGTTCAAACTCGCCAATGGCGTGGTCACCTACAACGGCGACCAGACCCAGCGACAGGTGGAAGTAGCACCGGACACCTTCGTCAAGGACGCCCTGCCCGGCAGCGAGATCTTCCTGCGCATCCGCACCGGTGACGGCAGCCTGGACGGCAGCGCCGCCGCGACCAACGCCGGTACCGGCGTGCTGACCACCTTCGGCAAGGACGCCGCATCCGGCAACTGGGATGGCGCCAGCTACACCCTGCGTTTCACCGGCCCGGACGCGTATGAAGTGGTCGATGCGACCAACACCGTGGTCAAGAGCGGCGCCTTCAAGGCTGGCGAAGACATCACGTTCGAAGGCGTTTCGATGCGTATCGAAGGCGAACCCAAGGCCGGCGACAGCTTCGGGATCGGCAGCGCCGGCGCCCGCGACATCTTCTCGACCCTGGACGGCATGATCAGCGCACTCGACAACGCCGCCGATGACCCGACCGCCGTGGCGCGCCAGCAGAACATCCTGCAGGCGGGCATCCGCGACGTGGCGCGCGCCTCGGAGAAGTTCATCGACGCCCGCGCCGCCGGCGGCGCCCAGCTGAAGGCGATCGACGATGCCGGTGCGCTGCGCGACGCCAACGGCGTGACCCTCAAAACCACGCTGTCGGCGATGCGCGACCTGGATTACGCCGAAGCGATCGGCCAGTACCAGTTGGAGCAGATTTCGCTGCAGGCCGCCCAGACCATCTTTACCCAGATGCAGCAGATGTCGTTGTTCAACGCCATCCGATGACGTCACGCGCGCCGGGCTGAACGCCCCGCGTTACAGGCAATTCCGCGCGTCCGGACAACCTCCGGGCACGCGCAACCACCGACCATCACCCTGCCCGGGTGATGTTTTCTGCGTATTTTTTCTCAAGCCCCCGGGCAAGCCGCCGTTATCTCTCCTGCAACAACTGCATCCGACTCGGGTGCGGTCTCTGCGTCAGTCCGGGTGCACGCCGCGGCCGGAACTCGCCCACAGGAAAGAGAAAAATGGCACAAGTAATCAATACCAACGTGATGTCGCTGAATGCTCAGCGCAACCTGTCGACCAGCGGTTCCAGCCTGGCCACCACGATCCAGCGCCTGTCCTCGGGCCTGCGCATCAACAGCGCCAAGGACGACGCGGCCGGCCTGGCCATCTCCGAGCGCTTCAGCACCCAGATCCGTGGCCTGGACGTTGCCGTGCGCAACGCCAACGACGGCATCTCGCTGGCCCAGACCGCCGAAGGCGCGATGGTCGAAATCGGCAACAACCTGCAGCGTATCCGCGAACTGTCGGTGCAGTCGGCCAACGCCACCAACTCCGACAGCGACCGTGAAGCGCTGAACGCCGAAGTGAAGCAGCTGACCTCGGAAATCGACCGCGTTTCGCGCCAGACCAACTTCAACGGCACCAAGCTGCTGGACGGCTCGTTCTCCGGCGCGCTGTTCCAGGTCGGTGCCGATTCGGGCCAGACCATCGGCATCAACAGCATCGTCGACGCCAGCACCGCCAGCCTGGGCAACGGCAAGTACGCCGCCACCCAGACCAGCACCGCCGCCATGTACGGCGATGCTGCCGCTGCGGACGGCAAGGTCACCGCCCTGAAGCTGAACGGCGTGGACATTGGCGACGTGTCGTTCAAGGCCGGCGAATCCGCCCTTGAAGTCGGCAAGAAGACCGTCAATGCCCTGAACGACAAGATGGACCAGACCGGCGTGTACGCCTCCATGGACAGCGCGGGCAAGCTCACCCTGACCTCGCTGAAGTCGGACAAGGCCTTCGAATTCACCGCAGGCACCACCACCGACGCCGACCTCGCCCCGGCATTCGCCGGCATTTCGGCGACCAAGGTCGACGCTACGGTCAGCGACACCGTCAGCGGCGTGGATATCTCCAGCGTTGCAGGCGCACAGCGTGCCCTCTCGGTGGTCGACGACGCCCTGAAGGCGGTCAACTCCTCGCGCGCCGACATGGGTGCGATCCAGAACCGGTTCACCTCCACCATCGCCAACCTCGGCACCACTTCGGAAAACCTGGCGGCTTCGCGCAGCCGTATCCGCGACACCGACTACGCCAAGGAAACCGCCGAACTGACCCGCACGCAGATCCTGCAGCAGGCCGGTACCGCGATGCTGGCCCAGGCCAACCAGTCGCCGTCCAGCGTGATGAGCCTGCTGAACGGTTGATTCCACCCGCTGTTGCGTGACGAAAAACCCTGCTCCGGCGGGGTTTTTCTGCTTGCCTGCAAAAAAACAAGGGCACTGGCCCTAAAGGTTCGCGACGGGGTGTCGTTAATGATTTCAACCAGGGCACATCGCCCATTGCCTCCCCCGGGGCACCCCATCCAGACGGCACTACCTTCTCATCCAGGAGCACGGAAATGGCACAAGTCATCAACACCAATGTGATGTCGCTGAACGCACAGCGCAATCTGTCGACCAGCGGTTCCAGCCTGGCCACCACCATCCAGCGCCTGTCCTCGGGCCTGCGCATCAACAGCGCCAAGGACGACGCGGCCGGCCTGGCCATCTCCGAGCGCTTCAGCACCCAGATCCGTGGCCTGGACGTTGCCGTGCGCAACGCCAACGACGGCATCTCGCTGGCCCAGACCGCCGAAGGCGCGATGGTCGAAATCGGCAACAACCTGCAGCGTATCCGCGAACTGTCGGTGCAGTCGGCCAACGCCACCAACTCCGACAGCGACCGTGAAGCGCTGAACGCCGAAGTGAAGCAGCTGACCTCGGAAATCGACCGCGTTTCGCGCCAGACCAACTTCAACGGCACCAAGCTGCTGGACGGTTCGTTCTCCGGTGCGCTGTTCCAGGTCGGTGCGGATTCGGGCCAGACCATCGGCATCAACAGCATCGTCGACGCCAGCGCCAGCGCACTGGGCGGCGCCAAGTTCGACAAGGGCAGCTTCGCGATCGGTGCCGGTGCGACCAACAGCGACGTCAAGATCAGCGGCATGGAAATCACCGGCGCCGACGGCAAGGCGTACACGCTGTCGGACATCAACGTGAAGGCCGGCGCCGACACTGCCAGCACCCAGAAGGCCACCGCCGCCGCCATCGCCGCCGCGATCAACGAAAAGATGGACCAGACCGGCGTCTACGCCGAGACGGCCGCCAACGGCACCATCAACCTGACCTCGGTGCAGAACAGCGTCAACGACAAGGGCGTGTTCAACGCCATCGACGTCGACTTCGGCACCCTCGACTCGGGCACCGCCGTTACCCTGCCCGCTACGGCCTACGCCCCGAGCGACGCCACCGCACAGGCCGCGCTGAAGATGAACTTCGCCGCCGACCTGGACATCTCCAAGGTCGCCGGCGCCCAGCAGGCCCTGTCCATCGTCGACAAGGCACTGACCGCGGTGAACTCTTCGCGGGCCGACATGGGTGCGATCCAGAACCGCTTCACCTCCACCATCAACAACCTGGGCACCACCTCGGAAAACCTGTCGGCTTCGCGCAGCCGCATCCGCGACACCGACTACGCCAAGGAAACCGCCGAACTGACCCGCACGCAGATCCTGCAGCAGGCCGGTACCGCGATGCTGGCCCAGGCCAACCAGTCGCCGTCCAGCGTGATGAGCCTGCTCCAGGGCTGATCCCCGGCCATCCGGCGTCCAGGAAACCCCGCTTCGGCGGGGTTTTTTTGTTGACAAATGCAGAAAAAGGCCTCGCCGGGCCTAAAGGTTCCCGCCGGCGTGTCGTTAATGACTTCAACCAGGGCACTTCGCCCGTTGCCCGAGCCGGGCAACCCACTCAACCCGCATCACCTTCGCACCCCGGAGCACGGAAATGGCACAAGTCATCAACACCAATGTGATGTCGCTGAACGCACAGCGCAATCTGTCGACCAGCGGTTCCAGCCTGGCCACCACCATCCAGCGCCTGTCCTCGGGCCTGCGCATCAACAGCGCCAAGGACGACGCGGCCGGCCTGGCCATCTCCGAGCGCTTCAGCACCCAGATCCGTGGCCTGGACGTTGCCGTGCGCAACGCCAACGACGGCATCTCGCTGGCCCAGACCGCCGAAGGCGCGATGGTCGAAATCGGCAACAACCTGCAGCGTATCCGCGAACTGTCGGTGCAGTCGGCCAACGCCACCAACTCCGACAGCGACCGTGAAGCGCTGAACGCCGAAGTGAAGCAGCTGACCTCGGAAATCGACCGCGTTTCGCGCCAGACCAACTTCAACGGCACCAAGCTGCTGGACGGTTCGTTCTCCGGTGCGCTGTTCCAGGTCGGTGCGGATTCGGGCCAGACCATCGGCATCAACAGCATCGTCAACGCCAGCGCCGGCTCGCTGGGCGGTTCGCAGTTCGACAAGAACTCGCTGACCGTCGCTGCTGCCGGCGTGACCGCAGGCCAGGGCCTGAAGATCACCGGCATGAAGGTCACCGGTTCGGACGGCAAGGCGATCGACCTGGGCACCATTGAAGTCAAGGCGACCGGCACCACCGCCGCCGACATGCAGGGTGCGGCCGCCAAGGCCGTGGCTGCTGCCCTCAACGAAAAGATGGACCAGTCCGGTGTCTACGCCGAAGTCGACAAGACCGACGCGACCAAGGTCAACCTGACCGCGATCAAGGACAGCACCGATTCGGCTGGCGCCTTCAAGGCCTTCACCGTGACCGCCGGCACCTGGACCGACACCGCCGCCACCCCGGCGACCAAGACCGCACCGACCTTCACCGCGTCCACTGCCGCCCCCACCACCAAGAGCTACGCGGCAGGCCTGGACATCTCCTCGGTGGTCGGTGCCCAGCAGGCCATCGACGTGGTCGACAAGGCGCTGAAGGCGGTGAACTCTTCGCGCGCGGACATGGGTGCGATCCAGAACCGCTTCACCTCCACCATCGCCAACCTCGGCACCACCTCGGAAAACCTGTCGGCTTCGCGCAGCCGTATCCGCGACACCGACTACGCCAAGGAAACCGCCGAACTGACCCGCACGCAGATCCTGCAGCAGGCCGGTACCGCGATGCTGGCCCAGGCCAACCAGTCGCCGTCCAGCGTGATGAGCCTGCTCCAGGGTTGATCCGGGCAGAACCTGCGTGAACGGAAAGCCCCGCGAAAGCGGGGCTTTCTGCATTCATGGCCGCGTCGAAAAACCGCGTTTTCCAGCGTCTATCGGCTAAAGGTTGTTGACATTATGTCGCTAATGATTTCAGCCAGCACATGACATGACGCATGGCACCTCCGCAAGGAGCGAACACCTCTTCCACCCGGCGACATCATCGCCACCAGGAGCAAGACAATGGCACAAGTCATCAATACCAACGTGATGTCGCTGAACGCCCAGCGCAACCTCTCCACGAGCGGTTCCAGCCTGGCCACCACCATCCAGCGCCTGTCCTCGGGCCTGCGCATCAACAGCGCCAAGGACGACGCGGCCGGCCTGGCCATCTCCGAGCGCTTCAGCACCCAGATCCGTGGCCTGGACGTTGCCGTGCGCAACGCCAACGACGGCATCTCGCTGGCCCAGACCGCCGAAGGCGCGATGGTCGAAATCGGCAACAACCTGCAGCGTATCCGCGAACTGTCGGTGCAGTCGGCCAACGCCACCAACTCCGACAGCGACCGTGAAGCGCTGAACGCCGAAGTGAAGCAGCTGACCTCGGAAATCGACCGCGTTTCGCGCCAGACCAACTTCAACGGCACCAAGCTGCTGGACGGCTCGTTCTCCGGCGCGCTGTTCCAGGTCGGTGCCGATTCGGGCCAGACCATCGGCATCAACAGCATCGTCGACGCCAGCACCAGCAAGCTGGGCAGCGGCGCCTTCGCCGGCGATTACGTGGGTACCAGCCTGGCCACCGCCGACGCCGCCACCGCCGACACCACCTACACGGGCCTGCAGATCTCCTACACCCCGAAGGGCGGCACCGCGCAGACCGTCACCATTTCCGACTTCACCGTGAAGTCCGGCCAGTCGATCACTGCCGCCACCGCTGCAGCGATCAACGAAAAGATGGATACCACCGGCGTGTACGCCTCGGTCAAGAGCGGCGTGATCACCCTGGGCGGCATCAAGGACGGCCAGGCCTTCGACGTCGCCTACGGTGGCACCGCCACCGCCGGCGCCACCGTCGCCAGCGCGGCCGGCCTCGGCCTGACCGAAACCAGCACCGCGGCCAACAGCGGCACGGTTTCGACCACCAAGACCTCGGTCGGCGACCTGAACATCAGCTCGGTGGCTGGCGCGCAGCGTTCGCTGGCGATCGTCGACAACGCCCTGAAGGCGGTGAACTCCTCGCGCGCCGACATGGGTGCGATCCAGAACCGCTTCACTTCCACGATCGCCAACCTCAACACCACGTCCGAAAACCTGTCGGCATCGCGCAGCCGTATCCGCGACACCGACTACGCCAAGGAAACCGCCGAGCTGACCCGCACGCAGATCCTGCAGCAGGCCGGTACCGCGATGCTGGCCCAGGCCAATCAGTCGCCGTCCAGCGTGATGAGCCTGCTGAACGGCTGATCCCGGTCTTTCACGTGGAACAGGGAACCCCGCTTCGGCGGGGTTTTCCTTTATGGCACGGCAGTTGCATCCGTATCTGCATCCGCACGCCCGCCGACCCGGCAGGCGGGCTCAAGCCTTCACGTTCCGGGCCGATAACACCTGCAGGAAGCGCAGGCAGGTGCGTGCCCACTCCAAGACAGGACAGCAGACATGGCGATTGGCAGCATTGGTACCGGCCTCGATATTCCCACCCTGGTGGCCCAGCTGGTCGCCAAGGAGCGCGAGCCGCAGGAAAACCAGATCAACAGCGCCGGTACCGCTGCCAGTGCCAAATTGTCGGCACTGGCCACCCTGACCAGTGGCATGACCAACCTGCAGTCCACCCTGGCCAGCCTGATCAAGAACGCCGACAAGCCGTCGTTCAAGGCCAGCACCATCACCGACTCGAATTTCAGTGCCACCATCGACACCAGCGAAGGCGCCGCATCGGCCTCCGCCGGCACGCATCAGGTGGAAGTCAAATCGCTGGCACAGGGCCAGAAGCTCAGTTCCGGCGCGTTTGCCAAGGACGCGGTGGTCGGTGACGGCACGCTCACCATCGCTTACGGCGACAAGACCCTGGAAGTCACGGTCAATGCCGACAGCAAACTCAGCGACATCGCCGCCGCCATCAACAAGGCCGCCGGCGGCAAGGTCGTCAGCGCCAGCGTCATCACCGCCGACGATGGCCAGCACCTGATGCTGAGCGCCGTCGACAGCGGCCTGGCCGGTGCGGTCAAGATCACCGCGTCGGGCGGCAATGGCGGGCTGGACGCGTTGACCTACGACGGTACCGCCGGCTCGCCGATGACCCAGACCGTCGAACCCAAGGATGCGGTGGTCATCGTCGACGGCTTCACCCGCACCTCCAGTTCCAACACCATCAGCGACATCATTCCCGGTGTGAACCTGACCCTGACCAAGGCCGGTACCGAGGTCGGCAAGACCCAGACCCTGACCATCACCCGCGACAACACGTCGGTGAAGGCGGACATGGCCACCTTCGTCACGGCGTACAACGCCATGAACACCGCACTGAAGTCCACCAGTGCCTACAACACCACCAGCAAGACGGCCGCCGCCCTGACCGGCGACGCCATGGTGCGTGGCCTGCAACAGCAGCTGCGCAGCCAGTTCAGCACCAACGTCAATGCGCTGAAGGAAATGGGGGTCACCCTGGCGGCTGATGGCAGCCTGGCGGTCGACACGGCCAAGATGGAAACCGCCATCGGCAAGGACCCCGATGCCGTGGCCCGCCTGTTCGGCAAGGACGGCGCCATCGCCAAGCCGATGGACACCCTGATCAAGAGCAACCTTGACAAGGAAACCGGCACCCTGACCCAGCGCACCAATTCGCTGAACAAACAGATCAAGGATCTGGAAACCCGCCTGGACGCGCTCGATGCGCGCATGGAAAAGGTTTCCGACCGCTACACCAAACAGTTCACCGCCATGGAGACGCTGGTCACGCAGATGCAGACCACCAGCGACAGCCTGACCCAGGCGCTGGCCAAGAAGACCAGCAGCTGAGCCGGCGCGCCATAGCGCTCAAGTTTCCACCTGGCTTCGCCGATATTGATGGCAGCACCCACCACCTGATGTTGGCGTGGGTCGGCCCCGAGGAGAAATACCCCATGTACGGTTCCAGCCGTCAGTACGCAGAGCAGTACCGCAAAGTCGGCGTATCCAGCGCCGTCAATGATGCCGACCCGCACAAGCTGGTTGCGATGCTGCTGTCCGGCGCCTGCGAGCGCATCCGCCTGGCCGAGGCCTGCCTGGAGCGCAACGACCAGGCTCGCAAGGGCAAGGCGATCGGCGAGGCCTGCGCGATCGTGGGCCACCTCAACGGCTCGCTCGACCACGAAGCCGGCGGCGATATCGCGGGCAACCTGTCGGCGCTGTACGACTACGTCATGCAGCGGCTTACCGATGCCAATCTCCACAACGATGGCACCGCGCTGCAGGAAGCGCTGCAGCTGCTGGGCGAGATCGACGCCGCGTGGAATGCGATCCCGCACGACCAGCGCCAACCCGCTGCGGCAGGCGCCTGATGCACGCCCCCCCGCCCGGTCCGGACCTGCTGCAGCCGTTGCATGACGCGCTGGACGAGCTGGCGCGCGCGGTCGAAGGGGACGACCACGACCTGACCCAGCGCCTGATGGACGCCTACGATGGCCAGGTGCGGTACTACCTGGACCAGTACGATGCCCGCATCGATGCCGGCTCGCTGCGTGGGCTGATCGCCCGCCAGCAGCAGGTCAGCATCCGCATGGCCAGCCGTCGCGACGAGGCCGGCAGCCACCTCACCGCCGACCGACGCGCCGTTCGCGCGTCGCTCGCCTACCTGCGGGCAGAATCCCTCTCATGAGCGAACAGCGCCCCAGCGAAATCCATCATCCGGCTGAAAGCGAGCTGTTCGATGAAACGCTGAGCTGCGATCTCGCCCTGCCGGCCGAATTCCGCCTGGGCAGCGCGGTGATCCGCCCGGGCAGCGCCGAAACCCTGCTGCGCAGCGTCGCCCTGGTCGAAGACGCGCGCGTCGACGACGGCCATGACGAGCGCGGCGACAGCGCCCAGCTGCAGCGCCTGGAAGCGAAGCTGGACCTGACCATGGTGCTGCTCGGCCGGCTGGTCCGACAGAGCACCCAGGAACTGGACCTGCGCCCGCTGCGCTGGTCGCGCCGCGGCATCCGCCTGGAGCTGGGCAGCCGCACCGGCGCCCAGACCGGCAGCCTCGGCGTGATCCGCCTGCAGCCCTGCGACTGGCTGCCCGACCACATCGAGCTGCCCGTGTCGATCCTGGCTGAGGCGGCCAGCGGCGCCGGCTCCTGTTTCCTGTGGCTGCGCTTCCAGCCGATGAGCGAGGCGCTGGAAATGGCGCTCGAGCGTCACCTGTTCAGGCTGCACAGAAGGCAGGTCGCAGAAAGCCGGCGGTCACGGGACGGCTGACCGGTAGAGCCGGGCTCTGCCCGGCTCAAGACGGACCCTCATCGTTCAAATGCCGGGCAGAGCCCGGCTCTACCGCTTGGCTCCCGCCCCTGCGTCGGGTAATGTGAAGAACTTCTTGACCTTCACACCCATCCTGCCCGTGCGCGTTCTCATCGTCGACGATCACACCCTGGTCCGCGCCGGCCTCAGTCGCCTGCTCCAGGGCTTTGCCGACGTGGACGTGGCCGCCGAGGCCAGCAACGCCGAGCAGGCCCTGCAGATGGCGCTGCTGCATTCACCCGATGTGATCCTGATGGACCTCTCCCTGCCCGGCCGCACCGGACTGGAAGCGCTGAGCGACATCCTGGTGCGTGCCCCCGGCACCCGCGTGGTGATGATGACCATGCACGACGACGCCGTGCACGTGCGCGATGCGCTGGACCGCGGCGCGGTCGGCTTCGTGGTCAAGGACGCCGCCCCGCAGGAACTGGAACTTGCCCTGCGCGCCGCCCATGCCGGGCAGGTGTTCCTGAGCCCGCAGATCTCGGCCAAGATGCTGGCGCCGATGCTGGGCAAGGAAAAGCCGGTGGGCGTTGCCGCATTGTCGCCACGCCAGCGCGAGATCCTGCGCCAGATCGGCAAGGGCGAAAGCAACAAGGAAATCGCCGCTGACCTCGGCATCAGCGTCAAGACGGTGGAAACCCATCGCGCCCGCATGATGGAGTCGCTCGGCTGCCGCCGCGCCAACGACCTGCTGCTGCTGGCCGCCCGTCACCAGCACGAGCTGGAATAAACGGCGACGGTTCCCCGACACCGGACAGGCTCCGCACCCGTCGCCGTCGGAATTCTGAATCGCAGCCCCCTCGCCCGCCCACGCAACCACAAGGGTTCCAGCGGCAAGCAGCGTCAAAGAACTGGAATACGGTAGGGAATCTCCCTACACGCTGTCGGGAACCTGACGACCCCACTCAGGAACCCCCTGATTTCCCCCTCAAGGGATCACAAGCAAGATGTGTTCCATAACGCACCGGGGACACGGTGCGACGGGGAACACCGCAATGAAGCCGACCATGTCGACCCAGCTGGGTCAGCAGCTCCACCTCACGCCGCAACTGCTGCAGTCGATCCGACTGCTGCAGCTGGACGGCATGCAGCTGGAGCTGGAGATCCGCCGTGCCTTGGAGACCAACCCGTTGCTGGAGCTGGAAGAAGCGCCGGCGCAGGAATCGGCGACCACCGACGAAGCCGGCACCACGGTGGACGTGGCGGCCTTCGATGAGCTGCCCGAACCGGCGATGTGGGACGTGGCCGGTGCCAGCTGGCACGACGGCGACGATGATCGCCTGCAGCGCATTGCCGCCGACGAGTCCAGCGACCCGCAGCTGCGCGCCCTGCAGCGCCTGTCGCTGGAACTGGACGCACGCGACCTGGCCGTCGCCCGTTTCTGGCTGGAGCACTGCGACGACGCCGGTTACCTGGACGCGCCGCTGGCGCAGCTGACCCTGCTCGCCAGTGCGCACTGCGATGTCGACGCCGCCGGCGTGGAAGCGGTGCGCCAGCAGATCCTGCACGGCGACCCCGCCGGCCTGGCCGCGCGCGACCTGCACGAGTGCCTGTCGGTACAGCTGCGGGCCCTGCACGGCCGCGTGCCGGCCCGGCACCTGGCCCAGCGCGTGCTGGACAACGGGCTGGAGGCGCTGGCCGCGCACGACTACCCCGCCCTCGCCCGCCAGCTCGACGCCGAAGTGGCCGACATCCACGAAGCGGTTCGCCTGATCCTGTCGCTGCAGCCGCGCCCGGGCGACAGCCTGCTGCCGGACAGCACCGGCGCGGTCATTCCCGACGTGGTCGCCTGGCACGCCGACGGCCAGTGGCGCGTGGCGCTGAACCCGGCCACCAGCCGCCGCCTCAGCATCAACCCCACCTATGAGAACGCCCTGGCCGATGCCGGCGACAGCGCCCAGCCGCTGCGCGACATGCTGCAGGAAGCGCGCTGGCTGACCCGCGGCCTCTCGATGCGCTACGACACCCTGCTGCGCACCACCCGGGTCATCATCGAGCGCCAGGCCGGTTTCCTGACCCGTGGCGAGGAGGCGATGGCACCGCTGACCCTGAAGGAAGTAGCCGACGCCATCGGCATGCACGAGTCCACCGTTTCGCGCATCACCACCGGCAAGTACCTGCAGACCCCGCGCGGCACCCTGGAGCTGAAGCACTTCTTCGCGGTGCGGCTGGAAGGTGCCAGCGTCTCCGGCCAGGCCGTGAAGGCCATGGTCCGCCGCCTGATCGACGCCGAGCCGGCCGGCAAACCGCTGGCCGATGAAGCCATTGCAGGACTTCTGTCACGCCAGGGGGTGAATATTGCCCGCCGAACCGTTGCAAAATACCGCGAACAACTGGACATCGCGCCGGCCCGTGAACGCCGCCGGCACAGTGCCCGCACCCCGCTACTGGCCCGGGTGGGCTGAGGAAGTACACACATGAACAAGCTCACCGTACTGCTGGTGGACGACCACGAAGGTTTCATCAACGCGGCCATGCGCCACTTCCGCAAGGTCGAGTGGCTGCACGTGGTCGGCAGTGCCGGCAACGGCCTGGAAGCCATCGAGCGTTCCGAAGCGCTGCGTCCGCAGGTGGTGCTGATGGACCTGGCCATGCCGGAGATGGGCGGGCTGCAGGCCACCCGGTTGATCAAGAGCCAGGACGACGCGCCCTACATCGTCATCGCCAGCCACTTCGATGACGCCGAACACCGCGACCACGCCCTGCGGGCCGGTGCCAACAACTTCGTCAGCAAATTGTCCTACATCCAGGAGGTCATGCCGATTCTGGAAGGATTGAAGCCGGAGGCCACGCCATGAGCGAGTCGCGCATCCTGGTGCTGGACAACGACGCCGTGCGCGCCGAGCGCACCGTCAGCCTGCTGGAATTCATGGACTTCAACCCGCGTTGGGTCGCCGACCCGGCCGACTTCGACACCCGCCGCCACCGCGCCACCGACTGGATGGCGGTGATCATCGGCGGGCTGGAGCCGGGCGAGCGCAGCGAAGCGCTGTTTGCCTGGGCCGGCCAGGGCGCGCTGCCGCCGCCGGTGATGCTGATCGACGGCGACGCCGGCGCGTTCGCGCAACGCCACGGCCTGCATGAAGCCAATGTGTGGTCGCTGGAAGCCCCGCTGCGCCACGCCCAGATGGAAGCGCTGCTGCGCCGCGCCAGCCTGAAGCGGCTGGACGCCGAACACCAGGCCGGCGCCGTGCAGGAACAGGGCCCGACCGGCGACGGTGCGGCGGTAAGCGCATTGCGCCAGATGATCGAGCAGGTCGCCGCGTTCGACACCACCGTACTGGTGCTGGGCGAATCGGGCACCGGCAAGGAAGTGGTCTCGCGCTCGATCCACCAGCGCTCACCGCGTCGCGATGGCCCGTTCGTGGCCATCAACTGCGGTGCCATTCCGGCCGACCTGCTGGAAAGCGAACTGTTCGGTCACGAAAAGGGTGCGTTCACCGGTGCGCTGAGCGCGCGCAAGGGCCGTTTCGAAATGGCCGAAGGCGGCACCCTGCTGCTGGACGAAATCGGCGACATGAGCCTGCCGATGCAGGTAAAGCTGCTGCGCGTGCTGCAGGAGCGCAGCTTCGAGCGCGTCGGCGGCAACCAGACCATCCGTTGCAACGTGCGTGTGATCGCCGCAACCCACCGCGACCTGGAGTCGCGCATTGCCGACGGCAAGTTCCGCGAGGATCTGTTCTACCGCCTCAACGTGTTCCCGATCGAAGTTCCGGCGCTGCGCGAGCGCGCCGAAGACCTGCCGGCACTGGTCACCACCATTGCCGGCCAGCTGGCCCGCACCGGTCGTGGCGAAGTGCGTTTCAGTCCTGAGGCGCTGCAGGCGTTGGCCGCCTACGAATGGCCGGGCAACGTGCGCGAACTGACCAACCTGGTGGAGCGCCTGGCGGTGCTGCATCCGGGCGGCAGCGTGCGTGTGCAGGACCTGCCGGCGAAGTATCGCGGTGATTTCGCGGTCGCCGCACCGGTGCCGGCAGTTGCCCCGGACGCGGGCAGCGACGAGCGCTTGGACCTGCGCAGTTTCTCGTTCCATACCCCGGCGGCCGGTGCGGCTGCGGCTGCGGCGAATCCGGGAGAACGTGCGCCGGCCCTGCCTGATGCGGGACTGGACCTGCGCAACCACATGGCCAGCATCGAATTGACGCTGATCAACGAGGCGTTGGAGCGTACGCAGGGCGTGGTTGCGCATGCCGCGCAGCTGCTTGGGCTGCGTCGCACCACGCTGGTGGAAAAATTGCGGAAGTACGGAATTGAGCGGGACCAGGCAGAGCTGGCTGGTTGATGTACGTGTAAATCGCGCCCCGTATCGATGCGTTTGGATCGGGGCGCCTGACGCGCGGCTCCGGAACCTATAAACGTCGGTTACATGCCGACAACCGACGACCTGCGGTCTTCGGACGCTTGCGCCGCGCTGCGCGCGGTCGCCGGGCAGAGCCCGGCGCTACGAATTGCTACGGGCGCAGGTGAGGCATGGATACGGCGGCGCGGGCTTCGGCCACATCGCGCTGCCCTTCACCTCGCCGTGACGGCCCCGGGAATAGCGTCGCCCACAGCCGTGTGCTGGGGCTTCAAAAACACGCTCCGGCTACGGGGAATCGGGGGATTCACGCAGAACGCCAAACCGGAACTTAACCGGCCAGGTGCGCTGCCACCCGAGGATTCCTGCCATGGATCGTTCCTGGTATCGCAATGCATTGCGTGGTGTTTCGCGCGCCTCCTTCGCCCGTTCCCTCCTCCTCGCCAGTGCTGCGCTGGGCGTGTTCCTGTCCATGAATTCGCCCGTCCTGGCGCAGGCCACCTGTACGCAATCCGGTGCTGCTCAGACTGCTGCTGGCGACGGTGCGTTCGCCTGCGGCGACGGCGCCGTCGCCAATGGCGCGCACTCGACCGCCGTAGGTACCGACGCCAATGGCGGCGCACAGTTCGGCACGGCGGTCGGTCGCGACGCGAAAGCGACCGGGTTCGCTTCGACGTCGTTGGGCTACAACAACACCGCGTCCGGCCGCGACACGGTCGCGATTGGCGTCAACAGCACCGCCACCCAGGAAGGTGCCATGGTGTTTGGCGTGGGGACCAACGCTACCGCACAAAACGCGATCGCCATCGGCCAGGGCGCCAATGCTTCCGGCGTAAGCTCCATCGCCCTCGGCGCAGGCGCAGTGGCCACCGAAGCCAACACCGTCTCGCTCGGCGTGGCCGGCTCGGAACGGCGCGTGGTCAACATGGCCGCTGGTACTGCCGACACCGACGGGGTCAACGTGAGCCAGCTCAAGCAATCGGCGGCAGACACCCTGACCGCGGCCAATCAGTACACGGACGAACAGGCCGACGCCACGCTGGGCGAAGCCAACACCTACACCGACACGGTGGCAGGTGACACGTTGGTCGCGGCCAACCAGTACACCGACCAGCAGGTCAACCAGCTGAGCAGCCTGGCCGCCGGCGCCAACGACGCGCTGGCGCAGTTCAAGGCCGAAGCCAACGACCGCTTCGCCGGCATCGATGAGCGCCTCAACGGCATGGACGACGCCCTGCGGGTCATGGACCGGCGGATCAGCCGCCAGGGTGCGATGTCGGCGGCCCTGGTGCAGAGCTCCGGCATGCCCGACGTGGGCGAGAACTACCTCGGCGCAGGCGTGGGCTGGTCTGAAGGCGAGAAGGCGCTCGCCGCCAGTTTCCGTCGCCGCTTCACCGAGCATTTCACCGGCTCGGTCGGCGCCTCCCGCAGCGGCGATGAAAGCGCGGTTGCGGTCGGCATGGGCGTCACCTGGTAACGCCCTCGCCCACTGCCGTTCTGCAACGACGCCCGGGCCCTCCGGGCGTTTTCACATCCGCGCTCCGGCGGCGCGCCAGTTTCCCGACGCCGGGCTTCCGGCGCCTGCCCTGCGGCGGCATGCCGCAGCGGTAATCCGTCACAGCGGGCCAGCGCCTCACCACCCAACAGGCCTTCACAGACCGTCATCACCACAACACTGAACCGCTCAGCCGTTTCGGCACGGGGCTTGCAACGTCATCACCCGAGATCCCCCAAATCAGCCGGAACGTTCCAGATGTCACACTCCGTCACCTCGATTCTCTCCCAGATCCGCAGCTACCAGACCCAGGCCACCCAGCCGGTCAGTCCGCTGGAAACCCCGCAGACCAATGCGCTGCAGGGTCTGGCCGCGCCGCAGGACATCCAGGGCGCCAGCTTCACCGACACCCTGCGCGGCGCCATCGCCGGCGTCAACGAGGCCCAGCAGAAGTCCGGCGCCCTCGCCCGCGCCTTCGAACTGGGCGAACCGGGCGCCGACCTGGCAAAGGTGATGGTCGCCTCCCAGCAGTCCCAGATCGCCTTCCGCGCCACCGTGGAAGTCCGCAACCGTCTCGTCCAGGCTTACCAGGACGTGATGAACATGCCGCTGTAAGGAATAGAGACGCATGGCACTGACGCTCTCCAAGGACAGCCTGAACGCCGAAAAGGCCGGGCAATGGTTCGACCGCCTGCAGAGTCTGCAGATCACCCGTCGGCTGGGCCTGATGGCGATGATCGCGGTGGCGGTGGCGGCAGGCCTGTCCGTGTTCTTCTGGTCGCAGAAGCCGGGCATGGTCCCGCTGTACACCGGCCTGGACCAGAAGGCGACCGCTGAAGCGACCGACCTGCTGCGCGCCGCGCAGATTCCGTTCGCGCTCGACCCGGCCACCGGTGGCATCACCGTGCCGGAAAAGAACCTGCACGACGCGCGCCTGAAGCTGGCCGGCTCCGGCCTGACCGACAGCGGCAAGCTCGGCTTCGAGCTGATGGAGCGCGACCCCGGCTTCGGCGTCAGCCAGTTCGTCGAAAGCGCGCGCTACCAGCATGCGCTGGAAACCGAGCTGTCGCGCACCATCAACACGCTGCGCCCGGTGCGCGATTCGCGCGTGCACCTGGCCATTCCCAAGCCCAGCGCCTTCACCCGCCAGCGCGACGTGGCCAGCGCCTCGGTGGTGCTGGAACTGCGCGGCGGCCAGCAGCTTGAGCGCGGCCAGATCGACGCCATCGTGCACATGGTCGCGGCCAGCATTCCCGACCTCACCGCCGAACGCGTGACCGTGGTCGACCAGAGCGGGCGCATGCTCAGCGTGTCCGATCCGAACAGCGAGGCGGCCGTCAACGCCGCCCAGTTCGACCAGGTGCGCCGCCAGGAAACCTCGTTCAACCAGCGCATCCGCGAACTGCTCGAGCCGATGACCGGCCCGGGCCGGGTCAACCCGGAAGTCAGCGTGGACATGGACTTCTCGGTCACCGAAGAAGCCCGTGAGCTGTACAACGGCGAGCCGCAGAAGCTGCGCAGCGAGCAGACCAGCGAAAACAGCACCAGCACCCCGGGCCCGCAGGGCGTGCCGGGTGCGGCCAGCAACACCCCGCCCGGCCCGGCCGCCGCGCCGGCCACCGCCGCAACGCCGACCGAAACCGCGCGCAACGCTACCCGCAACTACGAACTGGACCGCACCCTGCAGCACACCCGTCAGCCGGCCGGTCGCATCAAACGCGTCTCCGTCGCCGTGCTGCTGGACAACGTGCCGCGCCCGGGCGCCAACGGCAAGACCACCGAACAGCCACTCTCTGCCGCAGAGCTGACCCGCGTGGAAGCGCTGGTCAAGCAGGCGGTGGGCTTCAACGCCGAACGTGGCGACACCGTGTCGGTGATGAACGCCCCGTTCGTGCGCGAAACCACGCCGGTCGAGGCACCGAACTGGTGGGAGCTGCCATACGTGCAGGACGGCTTGCGCCTGCTGCTCGGCGCCATCGTGGTGTTGGCGCTGGTGTTCGGCGTGCTGCGCCCGGCGCTGCGCTCGATCACCGGCACGCCGAAGAAGCTGGCCCACGAGGGCAGCCTGGAACCGCACAGCGCCGACGTGCAGCTGGTGGACGACGGCGAGGGCCTGCCGGCACTGGGTGCCGACCGGGTACATCTTTCCGGACAGGAGCCGCTGGCCCTGCCGGTGGACTCCTACGAGGAACGACTGCGCATGGCGCGTGAAGCTGTAAAGACCGATTCCAAGCGCGTGGCCCAGGTGGTGAAGGGGTGGGTGGCCAATGATTGATCCCACCGCGATTCCCCCGCTCAGCGGCGTACAGCGCGCCGCCGTGCTGCTGCTCTCGCTCGGTGAAGTGGAAGCGGCCGACGTGCTGCGCCACATGGAGCCGAAGGAAGTCCAGAAGATCGGCATCGCCATGGCGACCATGAGCGACATCACCCGCGAGCAGGTCGAGCGGGTGATGGACCAGTTCAACACCGAGCTGGGCTCCAAGACCTCGCTGGGCGTTGGCTCGGACGACTACATCCGCAACATGCTGGTGCAGGCGCTGGGCAGTGAAAAAGCCGGCAACCTGATCGACCGCATCCTGCTCGGCCGCAACACCACCGGCCTGGACGCGCTGAAGTGGATGGACCCGCGTGCGGTGGCCGACCTGGTCCGCAACGAACACCCGCAGATCATCGCCATCGTCATGGCCCACCTGGAAACCGACCAGGCCGCCGACGCGCTCAAGCTGCTGCCCGAACGCACCCGGGTCGACGTGCTGCTGCGCATCGCCACCCTGGACGGCATTCCGCCGAACGCGCTGAACGAACTGAACGAAATCATGGAGCGCCAGTTCGCCGGCAACCAGAACCTGAAGTCGTCCAACATCGGCGGCGTGCAGTGCGCGGCCAACATCCTGAACTTCATGGACAGCGGCCAGGACCAGGCGATCCTGGGCGAGATCTCGCGCATTGACGCCCCGCTCAGCGCGCGCATCCAGGAAAAGATGTTCGTGTTCGACGACCTGATCGACCTGGAAGATCGCGAGCTGCAGCTGGTGCTGCGCGAAGTCAGCGGCGAACGCCTGGGCCTGGCCCTGCGCGGCGCCGACATCAAGGTGCGCGACAAGATCACCCGCAACATGTCCCAGCGCGCGGCCGAAATCCTGCTCGAAGACATGGAAGCGCGCGGTCCGGTCCGCCTCTCCGACGTGGAAGCGGCGCAGCGCGAGATCCTCGCCATCGTCAAGCGCATGGCCGATGAAGGCACCGTCACCCTGGGCGGCAACGCGGAGGCCATGCTGTGAACAACGCCGTGCGCTGGCTTGCGCCCGACCTGCTGGCCGACCCGTCCGCCGTGCAGGAAGAGCACTTCGACGACCAGGCCATCGAACTTGAACACGACCCCGAACCGCTGCTGCAGCTCCCTACCCTGGAAGAAATCCAGGGGATCCAGGACGCCGCGCAGAAAGACGGCTTCGAGCAGGGCCATGCCGACGGCCACGCCCAGGGACAGGCCGAAGTCCGCCGCCTGGTCGCGCAGATCGAAGGCATCCTGGACAATTTCAGCCGGCCGCTGGTGCGGCTGGAGAACGAGGTGGTAGCCGCACTCGGTGAACTGGCCGTGCGCATCGCCGGCACCCTGGTCGGCCGCGCCTATGAGGCCGACCCGTCCCTGCTCGCGCAGCTGGTCGGTGAAGCAGTCGACGCCGTGGGCGGCGCCAACCGCGAAGTGGAAGTCCGCCTGCACCCGGACGACATCGCCGCACTGGCCCCGCTGCTGCAGCTGTCGCCCACCCAGCGCCTGAGCCCGGACCTGAGCCTGAGCCGCGGCGACCTGCGCGTGCACGCCGAAGCGGTACGCATCGACGGCACGCTGGAGGCGCGCCTGCGTGGCGCGCTGGACGCGGTCCTTCGCAAGTCCGGAGCCAGCGCATGAACACCGAACCGCTGCCCCCGCCCGCCGCCGACTGGGCGGCCGCGCGCAACCTGCGCCTTGCCGCGCGCCTGGACACGATCAAGCCCGACGGCGCGCATGGCCGCGGCCTGATCCGTGAAGGCGTGCTGCGCCGCGCGGTCGGCCTGACCCTGGAAGCGGTCGGCTGCGAATCGCCGATGGGGGCCAGCTGCAAGGTCGAAGTCGCCGACGGCGGCTGGGTCGACGCCGAAGTGGTCGGCTTCGCCGGTGAACGCACCTACCTCATGCCCAGCGCCGAACTGCACGGCCTGCTGCCCAACGCCCGCGTGGTGCCTTCGCTGGGCCGCGGCGGCGTGGAAGTGGGCGAAGGCCTGCTCGGCCGCGTGATCGACAGCGACGGCGTGCCGCTCGACGGCAAGGGCCCGATCCGCGCCGAAGGCACGGTCGGCATGGCAGGCGTTGCGATCAACCCGCTTGCCCGCGAACCGATCACCCAGCCGCTCGACGTCGGCGTACGCGCCATCAACGCCCTGCTGCCGATCGGCCGCGGCCAGCGCGTGGGCCTGTTCGCGGGCTCCGGCGTCGGCAAGTCGACCCTGCTCGGCATGATGACCCGCTACACCGCTGCCGACGTCATCGTGGTCGGCCTGATCGGCGAACGTGGCCGCGAAGTGCGCGACTTCGTCGAAAGCACCCTGGGCGAAGAAGGCCTGCGCCGCGCCGTGGTCGTGGCCAGCCCGGCCGACCGCCCGCCACTGGCCCGCCTGCACGGCGCCTACCGCGCCACCGCCATTGCCGAATGGTTCCGCGACCAGGGCCTGAACGTCCTGCTGCTGATGGACTCGCTGACCCGCTTCGCCCAGGCCCAGCGCGAAATCGGCCTCTCGGTCGGCGAACCGCCCACCACCCGCGGCTACCCGCCGTCGGTGTTCGCCAAGCTGCCGGCGCTGGTGGAACGTGCCGGCAACGGCGCCAAGGGGCGCGGCTCGATCACCGCCTTCTACACCGTGCTGACCGAAGGCGACGACCCGCAGGACCCCATTGCCGACGCCGCGCGCGCCATCCTCGATGGCCACATCCTGCTCTCGCGCCGGGTTGCCGACAGTGGCCTGTATCCCGCCATCGACGTCGAATCCTCGGTCAGCCGCGTGGTCACCGAAATCGCCGACGAACCCTGGCGCCTGCGCATCCGCAAGCTCAAGCGCCTGGTCTCGGCCTACTCCAGCAACCGCGACCTGATCGCCATCGGCGCTTACCAGCGCGGCAACGATCCAGCCACCGACGAAGCACTGGAACGCTGGTCGGACATCGTCGATTTCCTCGGCCAGGACGTCGGCAAAGCCGCCGACCTGCCGCACAGCCAGGCCGCGCTCAAGCGCCTGGTGGAACCTGAGGGCTAAGCCATGCAATCCAAGCGCATCGATCCCCTGCTCAAGCGGGCCCAGGACCATGAAGACGAAGTCGCCCGCGACCTCGCCGAACGCCAGCGCCTGCTCGATACCCACCTCTCGCGCCTGGACGAACTCCGCCGCTACGCCGAGGAGTACGCCAACGCCCAGATGGCCGCCACCAGCCCGGCCCAGCTGCTCAACCGCCGCGCCTTCCTCGACCGCCTCGACACCGCCGTCGCCCAGCAGCGCCAGACCGTGGATACCAACCGCGAGAAGGTCGAAGCCGAACGCGCCCGCCTGATCCTGGCCAGCCGCGACAAGGCCGTGCTCGAGCAGCTCGCCGCCAGCTACCGCGCCCAGGAAAAAGTCCTGGTCGACCGCCGCGACCAGCGCGAGATGGACGACATCGGCGCCCGCCGCAGCCGCGCCGCCCGCGCCGAAGACACCGACAGCGGGGAGACCCAGCGATGACCCCGACCTTCCTTGGCAGCAGCGCCAGCGCGACCGGCAGCAGCACGTCCGCCACCGGCACCAGCGCGCGCAACAGCACGAGCGGCAGCGACCGTCGGGACTTTGACGCCCTGCTCAACGCCGAGCCCGCCCGCAAACAGACGTCCAGCAAAGCCGACAGGACGCCGGCCAAGCCCGACGGCAACGCCAGGCAGTCCGGCGCGGACACCGCCAGCAACGCCACCGACGACACCGCGCGTGGTCCCGGCAGCACCCCGTCCGGCGACAGCACCACCGCCGCCACGGCCACCGGTTCGGCAGCCAGCGACAAGCCCGCCACCCCCGAACCCACCGACGACGCCGACACCGCCCCCTGGCCCCCGCTGGGCCTGGCCGGTCTCGCCCTGGCCGGCCCCGAAGCCGTCACCGTCCTCGCCGCCCCGGCCGCCAACGCCGAAAGCGCCACCGCTGCCAAGGCCGATCCCCTGCCCGGCGCCCTGCCCGGCGCAGCGCCCGTTCCCGGCGCGCCCGCCCTTCCCGCAGCAGCCATCGCCAACGCGGACACTGCCCCTGGCCCGATAGCCCTGCCGCTCGACGCCAGCGCCACCGAAGACGCCCCGCTGCCGGAGGCATTCGCCGACGCCATCGCCAACGCCAGCAGCGACACCGGTGCAGACGCGCCCACCACGCCACTACTCCACGCCCTGCACGCCGCCGCCGAACTCAAGGCCAACGCCACCAACGCCCCGTTCGCCGGCGAGCCCACCGCCACCCCGCACGTCGGGGGCGACGACTTCGACGACGCCATGAGCGCCCGCATCGGCTGGCTGGCCGACCAGAAGATCGGCCACGCCACCATCAAAGTGACCCCGCACGACCTTGGCCTGATCGAAGTCCGCCTGCAGATGGACGGCGACAAGGTGCACGCCACCTTCAGCAGTGCACACGCCGACGTCCGCCACGCCCTCGAATCCAGCATTCCGCGTTTGCGTGAAATGTTGAATGAGCAGGGGTTCCAGTTGGGCAATGCGGACGTGGGCCAGCAGCACACCGCGCAGGATGGAAAGGCGGGTGGTGGACAGAATGGACAAGGCGGCAGCGACGGCGAGATGGCGATCACGGAAACCATCGTGTCGCCAGCCCAGTTGATGCGTCAGCGTGGGTTGGTTGACGCGTACGCGTAACCAGCGCGAGCGCGGAGGCAAGGTTTCGTTAGAGGTCCATGCGTTAAAGGGCCGATCACGGTTATCGGCGGTCGTTTGGGAACCGACCCTACCGTTCCCCAGAATGTCATTGTCCGAGCGGCCAACCCCCGCGTTCCCATCCGTCACCCATACGGTCTCAGGGGTGGGTCGGTATGGGTTTGTGGGGGAATGAGCGGCATGGATGCCGCGACTTAGCCTCCATGGATGGATTTACGGCGTCCCCCACAAACCCATACCGACCCGCCCAGCCAGGCGGCAGCGCAGAGCCGACGCCTTTGACGTCGACGTTGACGTTGACGTTGACCTTCACGTCAAAAACCCGACAACGACAGCAAGCCACCGTTCGGCACGCCAATTGCATGTAGCCAGGAAGCAATCCAATGGAGCTTCCCAGTGGCCGCAGCCGCCGACAAAACCAAGAAATCCGCCGACAAGGACAAGGCCGCCAAGCCGCGCAGCCCGCTCCTGATCACGGCCCTCATTGCCGTGGTTGCCGCTGCCGCCGCCGGTGGTGGCGTCTGGTACTTCACCCAGTCCCATGACGAAAAGGCCCCGGCCACCGCCGAGAAGGCCAAGTCCGCCGTGCCCGCGCCCGCCCAGTACTTCGGCCTCGAACCCCCGTTCGTCGTCAACCTCAGCAGCAGCTTCGACGGCCCCCGCTACCTCCAGGTCGAAGTCCAGCTCATGACCCGCGACCCCGCCGCCCTTGAAGCCATCAAGCTTCACGCCCCGGCCATCCGCGCCAAGCTGCTCATGCTCTTCTCCCAGGTCGAACCGGCGCAGATCGCGGACCGGGCCGGCAAGGAAAAGCTCCAGGCCGACTCCCTCGCCGAAGTCCAGAAGCTCCTCAAGGCCGAAACCGGCAAGAAGGGCGTCGACGAACTGCTGTTCACCAGCTTCGTCACCCAGTAAAGGCCGCCCATGAACGACCTGCTCTCCCAGGATGAAATCGACGCCCTGCTGCACGGCGTCGACTCCGGTGCCGTCGAAACCGAAGTGGATGCCATCGCCCCCGGCGAAGCCCGCAACTACGACTTCGCCAGCCAGGACCGCATCATCCGCGGCCGCATGCCGACCCTGGAAATGGTCAACGAGCGCTTTGCCCGTCTCTGGCGCATCGGCCTGTTCAACCTCATCCGTCGTTCCGCCGAACTCTCCGTGCGTGGCATTGAACTGATCAAGTTCAACGACTACATGCACTCCCTGTACGTCCCCACCAACCTCAACCTCATTCGCTTCAAGCCCCTGCGCGGTACCGGCCTGATCGTCTTCGAGCCCACCCTCGTCTTCGCCATCGTCGACAACTTCTTCGGTGGCGACGGCCGCTACCCCACCCGCATCGAAGGCCGCGAATTCACCGCCACCGAAATGCGCGTCATCCACCTCCTGCTCAAGCAGACCTTCGCCGACCTGCGCGAAGCCTGGGCACCCGTGATGGATGTCGACTTCGAATACATCAACTCCGAGATCAACCCCCACTTCGCCAATATCGTCACCCCCCGCGAATACGTCGTGGTCTGCCGCCTGCATGTCGAACTCGACGGCGGTGGCGGCGACATCCACGTCACCCTCCCGTATTCCATGCTCGAACCGATCCGCGAACTGCTCGATGCCGGCATCCAGAGCGACCGCAACGATCGTGACGAAAGCTGGGGCACCATGCTGCGCGAACAGCTCAACGTCGCCGAAGTCACCCTCTCCAGCGTCCTCGCCACCAAGCGCATGAGCCTGCGCGACCTGACCACCCTGAAGATCGGCGACATCCTGCCCATCGACCTGCCCAACCAGGTTCCCGTCTGCGTCGAGAACATCCCCGTCTTCACCGGCCAGTTCGGCGTCGCCAACGGCATGAACGCCGTAAAGATCACCGCTACCCATCCGCCCGGCACCCGCCCGCGCGTACCCGTCATCCAGGAAGACCCGCAATGAACGACATCGACTCCAACGAACCGGCACCGGCGCAGTTCACCACCCTGCACTCCGACGACGCCGACGGCGGTCCCGACCTGAACCTCGACGTCATCCTCGACGTCCCGGTCACCCTGTCGCTCGAAGTCGGCCGCGCCCGCCTGCCCATCCGCAACCTGCTCCAGCTCAACCAGGGCTCGGTGGTCGAACTCGAACGCGGCGCCGGCGAATCGCTCGACGTCTTCGTCAACGGCACGTTGATCGCCCACGGCGAAGTCGTCGTCATCAACGACCGCTTCGGCGTCCGCCTCACCGACGTCGTCAGCCCCAGCGAACGGATCCGGAGACTGCGTTGATCGCCCTGGCACTCATCGCCACCGGCGCGCCCGCGACCAAGGTCGGCCAGCACGCAGCCGCCGCACCGAGCATGTTCGGCGCCGTGCTGGCCCTGCTGGCCGTCCTCGCCCTGATCGTCGGCCTCGGCTGGCTGCTCAAGCGCATGCCCGGCAGCGGCTTCAAACCCGCCGAAGGCCTGCGCGTGGTCGCCAGCCTCAACGTGGGTGCCAAGGAACGTGTCGTCGTCGTCGACGTCAACGGCGAACAGCTGCTGCTCGGCGTCACCGCCGGCGGCATCAACACCCTGCACCGCCTGCCCGAACCCCTGCCCACCCCGGAACCGGCGCGCCTGCCGGATTTCAAGAACCTGCCCAATTTCGCCCAGCTCCTGCAACAGCGGCTGCGCAAGGACAAATGATCATGCGTGGCCCCCGAGCTTCCTGGACCCGATACCTGCCGCTGCTGTTCGCCCTGCTGCTGTGCGCCCTGCCCGCGCTGGCCATGGCCGCACCTGCCGCACCCGCCATGCCCAACCTGCCCGACGTGAACGTCGGCAAGATTGGCGGTGCCCCGGTGAGCCTGCCGCTGCAGACCCTGCTGCTGATGACCGCGATCACCCTGATCCCGTCGATGCTGCTGGTGCTCACCGCCTTCACCCGCATCATCATCGTGCTCGGCCTGCTGCGCCAGGCACTGGGTACCGGCCAGACCCCCTCCAACCAGGTCCTGCTCGGCCTTGCCCTGTTCCTCACCGCCATGGTCATGCTGCCGGTGTGGCAGAAAGCCTGGGGCAGCGGCATGGCGCCCTATCTCAACGGCGAGATCGACTTCCAGACCGCCTGGACGCTCACCACCCAGCCGCTGCGCGCCTTCATGCTCGCCCAGATCCGCGAGACCGACCTGATGACCTTCGCCGGCATGGCCGGGCACGGCACCTACGCCAGCCCCGACGCCATCCCGTTCCCGGTGCTGGTCGCCTCGTTCGTCACCAGCGAACTGAAGACCGCCTTCGAAATCGGCTTCCTGATCTTCATCCCGTTCGTGATCATCGACCTGGTCGTAGCGAGCGTGCTGATGTCGATGGGCATGATGATGCTCTCGCCGATGCTGGTCTCCGCCCCCTTCAAGATCCTGCTGTTCGTCCTCGTCGACGGCTGGGTCCTCGTGGTCGGTACCCTGGCCGCCAGCTTCAACGCCGTCTGAGGCCGCCATGACCCCCGAACTTGCCCTGACCGAACTGCGCGGTGGCCTGATCACCGTGCTCTGGGTGGCCGGCCCGCTGCTGCTCACCGTCCTCATCGTCGGCGTCGTGGTCGGCGTGGTGCAGGCCGCGACCCAGCTCAACGAACCCACCATCGCCTTCGTCGCCAAGGCTGCCGCGCTCACCGCCGTCCTGTTCGCACTCGGCAGCCTGCTGATCGGCCACCTGGTCGAATACACCACCCTGCTGTTCCAGCGCATACCGCACCTGATCGGATAGCACCGCGATGGATTCGGCAACCCAGATGGCCGCCGACGGGCTCAATGCCTTCGGCATGATCGGCACCGTGCTGTGGACCATGCTGCGCATCGGCGCGATGATCATGGCCATGCCGCTGGTCGGCAGCCGCGCGGTGCCCGCACGCGTGCGTGTGATGCTGTCCGGCGCACTCGCCATCGCGCTTTCGCCGATGCTGCCGCCGGTGCCGGCCTGGACCGGGTTCGACGCCGCCACCGTGCTCAGCATCGCCCGCGAACTGGCGATCGGCGTCTCCATCGGCTTCCTGCTGCGGCTGGTATTCGAAGCCGGCGCCATGGCCGGCGAACTGGTCTCGCAGGGCACCGGCCTGGCGTTCGCGCAGATGAGCGACCCGATGCGCGGCGGCACCTCCGGCGTGATCGGGCAGTGGTTCTACCTGCTGTTCGGCCTGTTGTTCTTCACCGCCAATGGCCACCTTGCACTGATCTCATTGCTGATGGACAGCTACAAGGCAGTCCCTATCGGCACGTCGTTGCCCGATATCGACGCCTTCCTCAACGTCGCGCCGATGTTCCTGCTGCAGGTGCTGCGCGGGGCGCTGACCCTGGCCCTGCCGCTCACCGTGGCCATGCTCGCGATCAACCTCGCCTTCGGTGTGCTCTCCAAGGCCGCGCCGGCCCTCAATCCGATCCAGCTTGGCCTGCCGGTCGCACTGCTGCTGGGACTTTTCCTGCTCACGGTGCTCGCCGGTGAAATGGCCCCCCCCGTGCAGCGGCTGTTCGACGCCGCGTTCCAGGCCGCCGACAGCGTGACCCAACCGCACGCTGCACCCTAGCCATACTGCCTCGTACGCACATGAAGTGATGGCTGCGTGATCGGCGGATGAAAATTTTGGCGGATTTTGCGCTTGCCTTCGCCCCACGCCTGTCGTCTCATGCGCCTACGGCAGGGGGAAACGTGCCGGAGCAGCCGGCATCGCCATACGCGCGTGCTGGTCAGTGCAATCTGCTGCGTACGCCAGGGAGAGTCAGCATGCTCATCGGCAGTTACACCCCATGGTTGGTCGTGGTCTCGCTGCTGGTCGCCATCCTCGCGTCATTCACCGCGCTGGACATGGCCAACCGGGTCACTACAGCGCCCTCCTCGCGCATCAGCGTGCTGTGGCTGGTCGGTGGCGGCTGCGCCATGGGCCTGGGCATCTGGTCCATGCATTTCATCGGCATGCTGGCGTTCCGCCTGCCGATTCCCCTCGGATACGACCTTGGCCTGACCGGCGCGTCACTGCTGGCGGCGGTGGCCTCGTCCATCTTTGCCCTGTGGCTGGTCTCACGTCCCACCCTGCCGCATTCGCGCCTCGCGCTGGGCGGGCTGCTGATGGGGTGCGGCATTGCCAGCATGCATTACATCGGCATGTCGGCGATGTTGATGCGGCCGGGTATCGAATATCACAGCGGCTGGTTCATCCTGTCGGTGATCGTCGCGGTGGCCGCGTCCTGGGTCGCGCTGTTCGTGGCCTTCCGGCTGCGTCACAACGACACCCGTCTGCACCACCGGATCGTACCGGCGGTGCTGCTGGGTGTGGCCATCGTCGGCATGCACTACACCGGCATGGCCGCCGCACAGTTCCCGGCCAACAGCGTGTGCGGCGCCGCTGCTGGCGACGGCCTGCAGACCCAGTGGCTGGGTGCACTGGTGATGGTGCTGACCATCGCTATCCTGGCGGTGGTACTGCTGGTGTCCTGGCTGGACCAGCGCCAGCAGGCCCAACTGCTGCGCCTGCGCAACCAGCGCCTGCGCAGCTCGCTGGACGACGCAGAAGCCGAACTCAGCCAGGCCGCACTGCACGACCCGCTCACCCACCTGCCCAACCGCCTGCTGCTGCAGCAGCACATCGACCAGGCGCTTATCGACGCCGAGCTGCGTGGCGGCCGCTTCGCGGTGATGTTCATGGACCTGGACGGCTTCAAGCAGGTCAACGATGCGTACGGCCACCAGACCGGCGATTCGCTGCTGGTCGCGGTCGCCGCGCGCACCCGCCAGCTGCTGCGCCCGACCGATGTGCTGGCACGCCTGGGCGGCGACGAGTTCGTGCTTGTGGTCGGCATCGAAGACGACGAAGACGTGGTCACCGTCGCCAGCCGCATCATCCAGTCCATCGCCCAGGGCAACCTGGTGCCCGGTCACGAACTCCAGGTCACCGCCAGCATCGGTATCGCGATCTGCCCCGACCACGCCGCGACCGAACGCCAGCTCATGGGCTACGCCGACGCGGCGATGTACCAGGCCAAGGAGGCCGGGCGCAACGCGTATGTGGTGTTTGCCGAATGGATGAGCGACAGCGCCGAACAGCAGTTCCGGCTGCTGGCCGACCTGCGCCGCGCCATCGAGCTGAACCAGCTGTTCCTGCAGTACCAGCCCAAGGTGCGGGTCAGCACCCACCAGGTCAGCGGTGCCGAGGCGCTGATCCGCTGGCAGCACCCCGACCAGGGGCTGATTCCACCCGATCGCTTCATCCGCCTCGCCGAGCGCAGCGGCGTGATCAACGATATCGGCCGCTGGGCATTGAACGAAGCCTGCCGCCAGCTGCGGCGCTGGCACGACGCCGGCCACGACACCTGGTCGGTGTCGGTGAACCTGTCACCGATCCAGTTCAGCTCGCCGCACCTGCTGCAGGAAGTAAGCGCTGCACTGGAAACCCACCGGGTCGAACCGCGTCGGCTGGTACTGGAGATCACCGAAAGCGCGGTGATGCGCGACACCGACACCAGCCTTCGCCTGCTGCAGTCGCTGGCGCGATTGGGCGTGGGCATTTCCATCGACGATTTCGGGACCGGCTACTCCAGCCTGCTCTACCTCAAGCGCCTGCCGGCTACGGAGATCAAGATCGACCACGCCTTCGTGCGCGATTTGGAAAGCAGTTCCGAAGACGTGGTGATCGTCTCGGCGATCGTCGCGCTCGGCCACGCGCTGGACATGGACATCGTCGCCGAAGGCGTGGAAACCGCCGGCCAACGCGCCTATCTGGAGCGGCTGGGCTGCGATTTCCTGCAGGGCTACCTGCTCGGCCGCCCGGTCGACCCCGAACGCTTCATGCAGCTGCACGACCTGCCCCGCCCGCGCATGGTGGTCGCGCCGGAACTGCAGGCCAGCCAGGGCGGGCATTTCCTGGATTGAGGGCGCAGCCACGCAGGGCGCGGCTCTACCCGGACGCGCAACAGCCGGCTGCGTGGAACCCGTTTTGGTAGGGTCGCATCCCAATCGACTGCACGGAACGGTGCCGCGACCGGTTTGGGCATGAACATTGACGGAAACGGCTCTTGCCGTTCGATGGTCATGCGTTACAGAACGTGGAACCGTTCCGTGCGGTCGTCTGGGGACCGACCCTACCGCAGGTAACCGACCCCGGAATCACCCTGCTAACCGCCCCCCCCACTCCTACCACGATCAGCCCGGCCGCCAGCCACCTTTGCCGCCGCACCCGCTCGCGCAGCACCACTGCGGAAATGATCACCGCGAACACGATCGACGTCTCGCGCAGCGCCGACACCACCGGATCCACGCCGCGCACGGACACAAACATCGCGCGGACCGGCATGGGTAGGGTCGCATCCCAATCGACCGCACGTGGATTGCCCACGTTCTGTGAGGCATGACCCTGAACGGAGAAGGCCGTCGCCGTTCGAGGGCCACGCGATCCAGAACGGAACAGTTCTTGCACCACCCCGGGTGACCCTTCCGGTACCCCCTCCCGATGTCCGAAAACGAATCAGCCGGCGAAAAGACCGAACAACCTACCGAAAAACGCCTGCGCGATGCCCGTGAAGAGGGCAACATCCCCCGCTCGCGTGAGCTGGCGACGGCCGCCGTGTTCGGTGCCTCGGTGCTGGCGCTGATGGCGTTTTCCGGGAGCATGGCGGCCGGCGGCAAGGCCTGGATGAAGTCCGCGCTGAGCCCCGAACCCGGCCTGCGCTTCGAACCCAATGGCCTGTTCAGCCACTTCGGCCACCTGTTCCTGCAGCTGATGCTGGCGATGTGGCCGCTGCTGCTGATCTGCCTGCTGGCCAGTTTCCTGGCGCCGGTGGCAATGGGCGGGCTGCGCTGGTCCAACAAATCGCTGATGCCCCAGTTCAACCGGCTCAGCCCGATGGCCGGCATGAAGCGCCTGTACGGGGCCGAAGCCATCGCCGAGTTCATCAAGTCGCTGCTGCGCATCCTGTTCGTCGGCGCCGCCGCCGGGCTGGTGGTCTGGCACGGCATCCGCCCGCTGCGCGACCTGGTCCACCAGCCGCTTGAAGCGGCCATCGTCAACGGCCTGGGCTTCACCCTGAAACTGATGCTCGCTACCGGCGGCGCGATGATGCTGCTGGCCGCCATCGACGCCCCGTACCAGCGCTGGAACTGGATGCGCAAGCTGAAGATGACCCGTGAAGAGCTGCGCCGGGAAATGAAGGAAAGCGAGGGCAGCCCCGAGGTGAAAGGCCGCATCCGCCAGCTGCAGCAGCAGATGGCCAACCGCCGGATGATGGAGGCGGTGCCCACCGCCGACGTGGTGGTGGTCAACCCCACCCACTACGCGGTGGCCCTGAAGTACGAAGGTGGTGCCATGAACGCCCCCACCGTGGTCGCCCTGGGCGTGGACGAGACCGCCCTGCGCATCCGTGAAGTGGCCGACGGCAACAAGGTGGCGATCGTCTCTGCCCCGCCTTTGGCACGCGCCTTGTATCGGGAAGGCCAACTCGGAAAGGAAATCCCCGTGAGACTGTATTCGGCCGTCGCCCAGGTCCTGTCCTACGTCTACCAGCTGCGCGCCTGGCGCACTGGCCCGATGCCGGACGCCCCGCACATCCAGGTGGATGAATTCGGCAAGGGAGGCCGCCCGTGAGCGCCCATCCCTCCGCCGGCTTCAACACCCGCCGCGCTCTGGAAATGATCCGCCAGGGCCTTGGCGCACCGCTGATCGTGCTGGCCCTGCTGGCCATGGTCGTGGTGCCGCTGGCCGCCCCCGTGCTCGACGCGTTGTTCACCTTCAACATCGCCATCTCGCTGATGGTGCTGCTGGCGGTGGTCTACGTGAAGCGCCCGCTGGACTTCACCATCTTCCCGATCGTGCTGCTGATCACCACCATGCTGCGGCTGGCGCTGAACGTGGCGTCCACCCGCGTGATCCTGCTCAACGGCCAGAACGGCCACGACGCGGCCGGCAAGGTGATCGCCGCGTTCGGTGAATTCGTGATCGGTGGCAACTACGCGGTCGGCATCGTGGTGTTCGCGATCCTGACCATCATCAATTTCGTGGTCATCACCAAGGGCGCCGGCCGCGTCTCGGAAGTGACCGCGCGCTTCATCCTGGACGCCATGCCGGGCAAGCAGATGGCGATCGACGCCGACCTCAACGCCGGTTTGCTGACGCGTGAAGAAGCCAAACTGCGCCGTGAAGAAGTCCGCGAGGAAGCCGACTTCTACGGCGCCATGGACGGCGCCAGCAAGTTCATCCGCGGCGACGCCATCGCCGGCATCCTGATCCTGTTCATCAACATGCTCGGCGGACTGGCCGTGGGCGTACTCCAGCACGGCATGCCGTTTGGCGAAGCCGCGGCCACCTATACCCTGCTGTCGATCGGTGACGGCCTGGTGGCGCAGCTGCCGGCCCTGCTGGTGTCCTCGGCCGTGGCGATGCTGGTCACCCGCGCGTCGCGTTCGCAGGACATGGCCCAGGCCATGATGGGCCAGGTATTCGGCCAGCACCGTGCGCTGACGATTGCCGCGGCGATCCTGGGCCTGGTCGGCCTGGTCCCGGGCATGCCCAACGTCGCCTTCTTGACGCTGGCCGCCATCCTCGGCTTCATCGCCTGGAAACTCTGGAAGAAGAGCCAGGCCGCCGAGCAGGCCGCCGCCACCCCAGCCGCCGGCCCAACCACCGCACTCGGCCTGCCGGCCGGTACGCCCTCGCCCACCGCCGAACTGACCTGGGACGAACTGCGTCCGGTCGACCCGCTGGGCCTGGAAGTGGGGTACCGCCTGATTCCGCTGGTGGACAAGAACCAGGGCGGCGAACTTATGGCGCGGATCAAGGGCGTGCGCCGCAAGCTCACCCATGACATCGGCTTCCTGATTCCCTCGGTGCACATCCGCGACAACCTGGAACTGGGCGCCACCGCCTACCGCCTGCTGATCCACGGCGTGCCGGTGGCGACTGCCGAGATCCACCCCGACCGCGAACTGGCGCTGGACCCGGGCAGCGCGCTCGGCGCGCTGGAAGGCATTGCCGGCAAGGACCCCGCGTTCGGCCTGGACGCCACGTGGATCCAGCCGCACCAGCGCGCCCACGCCGAATCGATGGGCTACACCGTGGTCGATCCTGCCACCGTGGTCGCCACCCACCTGTCCCACCTGATCCGCGAGCATGCGCCGGAACTGCTCGGTCACGAAGAAGTGCAGCAGCTGCTGGCCAACCTGGCCAAGAGCGCGCCCAAGCTGGTTGAAGACCTCACCCCCAAGGCGCTGCCGCTGTCGGTGGTGGTGCGGGTGCTGCAGAACCTGCTGATCGAGCGCATCCCGGTACGCCAGCTGCGCAAGATCGCCGAGTCGCTGGTCGAGAACGCGCCGCTCAGCCAGGACCCGGGCGTGCTCACCGCCGCCGTGCGCAACGCGCTGGGCCGTTTCATCGTGCAGGAAATCGCCGGCATGTCGGCGGAGTTGCCGGTGTTCACCCTCAACCCGCAATTGGAACGTGTCTTGCAGGAGTCCACTCAGGGCAACGGCGCAGCGCTGGAACCCGGACTCGCCGAGCGACTGCACCAGAGCCTGGCCGAATGTGTCGGCAAGCAGGAAGCGAAGAACGAGCCCGCGGTGGTGTTGGTGCCCGGTCCGGTACGTGCCGCGCTGGCACGGCTGGTACGCCACAGCGTTCCGTCGCTGTCCGTGCTGGCCTACAGCGAGGTGCCGGAAGACAAGCGCTTGAAGCTGGTCGGCACGATCAGCTGAGCCGGAACACCGACAGCAACGCGTCAGAAAACAGACACACCCATTTCGCCATCACCGCAGCAGGACAAGAAGGGAACCCCGGACCGTGCAGACCACCGACAACCAGAGCCTCCCTTCTTCCCCCCAGACCCCGTCCCGGTACCACAGCATGAAAATCAAACGCTTCGTCGCTCCCGATATGCGCTCGGCCATGAACCTGGTGCGCAAGGAACATGGTCCCGATGCGGTGATCCTGTCCAATCGCCGGATCGAGGAAGGCGTGGAGATCGTGGCCGCGGCGAACTATGACGAAGGCGCGGTGCAGCGCGCACTGGAAGCGGCCCGCAAGGACGTCGCCCCGCCGCCGCCGGCCCCGCGCCCGCGCAACGCTGCTGACGCGGTGATTGCCGCGGTCACCCGCCGCAAGGCACCGGTCGCCGCGCCGGAACCGGTCGCCGCCACCACGTCGGCAGTCGCCGCGCTGGCCCGCGCCGCCGTCGGCGCCACCGGTCGCACCCTCGACACCGCCAACGAAATCGTGCCGCCGCCGGGCAGCCCCGGTTTCGCCGCGACCCTGGCCCGCGCTGCCGTCGCGCCGAGCCGTAGCCTGGAAGCGCTGCCGGAACAGATCTTTGCCCCCTTCAATGTCGAACAGGCCGCCGCCCACGCGGTAGCGCCGGGCCCTGCCCGGCCCATGATCGAAGACGCACCGTCTCCGGTCCGCGCGGCCGCACCGGTCCCGTCCAACCGTGCCCGCTTCATCATCGACCCGCCGCAGGACGACGCCCCGCTGTTCGAAATGCACGCCCCGCCCGCCCGCACCCTGCCGCCGCAGCTGCCGCAGATGCCCGCCCAGCAGATGCAGCGCGCCGTGTTCGACGCGCCGATCGCCCCGCTGTGGGAAACCGTGCCGGTGGTCCCGGCCCCGCTCAGCGAGCGCTTCGACATCGACGACTCCGCCGTGTTCGTGCCGCCGGCACCGATGGCGATGATTGAAACTTACGCTCCGGTTGCTCCGATTGCTCCGGTTGCCCCGGTTGCTCCGGTGGCAGCGATGATGATTGCCCCGCCGGCACTGCCGCCGATGCAGGCCGCCAACGAACCGACGGCCCCGGCCGAGGTCGTTGAGGTCGTGGCAGTTCCTGCCCCGGAACCGGTTGCCGCTGCCCCGGTCGCCGCACCTGCCCCCGCCCCGGTCACCTTGGTCCGCGACGACGAGGAACTGCGCCAGCTGCGCCATGAAGTGGCCGGCATGCGGCACGTGATCGAGCGCGAAATGAACCGCTTCACCGACGAACGCCTGCGCGGCTCGCCGGTGCGTGCCGCCGCACTGGACCTGATGGACGAATACGGCTTCGACGCCGGCATCTGCCGCGACGTGGCCCTGCAGATCCCGCTCGACACCGAAGCCCACCGAGGTCGCGGGCTGATGCTCGGCCTGCTGTCGAAGAAGCTGCCGATCGCCCCGGTTGATCCGCTCGAGGCGGGTGGCGTGATCGCCCTGGTCGGCCCCACCGGTGCCGGCAAGACCACCACGATTGCCAAGCTGGCCTCGCGCTTCGCCGAAGCGCATGCCGCCCGCGACGTGGCCCTGGTCACCACCGACACCGCCCGCATCGGTGCCCGCGAACAGCTGTACGGCTTCGGTCGCCAGCTCGGCATCGCGGTGCACGAAGCCAACAGCGGCAGCGACCTGGCCCAGCTGCTGGAGCGCCTGAAGGACTACAAGCTGGTGCTGATCGACACCGCCGGGCTGGGCCCGCGCGACCGTGCCCTCGCCGCGCAGCTGCAGTGGCTGCGGGCCTCCGAGCAGATCCGCACCCTGCTGGTGCTGCCGGCCAACACCAGTTTCAGCGACATGGACGAAGTGGTCCGCCGCTTCAGCGCCGCCAACCCGCAGGGCGTGGTGCTGAGCAAGCTGGACGAGACCGGCCGCTTCGGCACCGCCCTGTCCGTGGCCGTGGACCACCGTCTGCCGATCACCTGGGTGACCGACGGCCAGGACGTTCCCGAAGACCTGCACCGGGCCAGTGCGGCCAATCTTGTACTTCGCCTTGAAGATTTGCGCCGCGCGGCCGATATGCCCTGCAACCCGGAGTTGAACCATGCCGTCGCGTGAGTACGAAAACCTGACCAGGACCTTCCCGCTGTCGGCCACCCGGCCCCAGCCGCTGGGCCCGGTGCGCACCATCGCCGTCACCGGCGGCAAGGGCGGCGTGGGCAAGACCAACGTCTCGGCCAACCTGGCCGTGTCGCTGGCCGGCATGGGCAAGCGCACGCTGCTGCTGGACGCCGACCTGGGTCTTGCCAACATCGACGTGATCCTGGGCCTGCAGCCCAAGCTGACCCTGGCCGACCTGGTCGCCGGGCGCTGCACCCTGGAAGAAGTGATCCTGGAAGGCCCCAACGGCGTGCTGGTGGTCCCGGCCGCGTCCGGGCGCCGGCACATGGCAGAACTGCAGCCGGCCGAGCACGTGGGCCTGGTCAACGTGTTCTCCGAACTGGAACGCGAGCTGGACTTCATGGTGGTGGACACCGCCGCCGGCATCACCGACGGCGTGCTCACCTTCTGCCAGGCCGCACAGGACACCGTGGTGGTGGTCTGCGACGAACCGGCCTCGATCACCGACGCCTACGCACTGATCAAGGTGCTCTCGCGCGAGCGTGGCGTGGACCGCATCCAGGTCGTGGCCAACATGGTGCGCGACCCCAATGAAGGCCGCGTGCTGTACGAAAAGCTCAGCCGCGTCTGCGAAAAGTTCCTGGCCGACGTCTCGCTCAACTACCTGGGCTGCGTGCCGCAGGACGACTGGCTGCGCCTGTCGGTGCAGCGCCAGCAGCCGGTGGTCAAGGCCTATCCGTCCAGCCCGGCCGCGCAGGCGATCGCCGAGATCGCCCGCCGCACCGCGCGCTGGCAGGCCCCGACCGAGCCGCGTGGCGGCGTCGAGTTCTTCCTGGAACGCATCCTCAAGCAGCGCGGGGTGGCCGCATGAAAGGCGCCGCACAATACAAGGAGGTGCAACGCGCCGCCGCCAACGAGTGCATTGCCCAGCACTCGGACCTGGTCCGGCGCATTGCCCACCACCTGGCCGCGCGACTGCCGGCCAGCGTTGAAGTGGACGACCTGATCCAGGCCGGCATGATGGGCCTGATCGAGGCCTCGCGCAGCTACGACGCCGACCAGGGCGCCTCGTTCGAAACCTACGCCTCGATCCGCATCCGCGGTTCGATGATCGACGAGATCCGCCGCGGCGACTGGGTACCGCGCTCGGTGCACCGTCGTGCACGCGATGCCGCCTCCACCATCCGCCGCCTGGAGCAGAGCACCGGCCGCGCCGCAAGCGCCACCGAAGTGGCCGCGGCGATGGACATGCCGCTGCCGGATTACCTGCGCCTGATGGAAGACGCCGCGCGCGGCCAGGTGCTGAGCCTGGAATCGCGCATCGAAGACCAGGGCGAGCTCGACACCGTCGCCCAAGGCGGCCCGACCCCGCAGCAGGTACTGGAGCGCGGCGAATTCGGCCGCGAACTGGGCAATGCGATCGGCCTGCTGCCGGAGCGCGAACAGCTGGTGCTGTCGCTTTACTACGAGCAGGAGCTGAATCTCAAGGAGATCGGCGCGGTGCTAGGAGTCAGCGAATCGCGCGTCTGCCAGATCCATGGCCAGGCCGTGCTGCGCCTGCGTGGCCGACTGAAGATCTTCGAGGCGGCCGACGCCGGCCTCGAAAACAATTGATACCGAGGAACGACCTTTGAACAAGAACATGCGCATCCTGATCGTCGACGACTTCTCGACCATGCGTCGTATCGTCAAGAACCTGCTGGGCGATCTGGGCTTCACCAATACGGCCGAAGCCGAGGACGGGCATGCCGCGCTGGCCCTGCTGCAGAGCCAGCCGTTCGATTTCGTGGTCACCGACTGGAACATGCCGGTGATGACCGGCATCGACCTGCTCAAGGCGATCCGCGCCGACGCCAAGCTCAAGACCCTGCCGGTATTGATGGTCACCGCCGAAGCCAAGCGCGAGCAGATCATCGAAGCCGCCCAGTCCGGCGTGAACGGCTACATCATCAAGCCGTTCACCGCGCAGACCCTGGAAGAAAAGCTCGGCAAGATCTTCGAGCGACTGGCGGCGAGTGCCTGATGGAAACCCTTCGCGACAAATCGGCGCTGGTGCAGCGCCTGCAGGATGCCCTTGCCGCGCTGGAAAGCGGTGACGAAGCCGGCTGGCGTCGGGAAATCGACGCGCTGGCCGCGCTGCGCACCCAGCCGATGATGGCGGGTCTGAACCGACTGGCCCGCGAGCTCGGCCAAGCCCTCGGCGAACTCCCTACCCTGCCCAGCGAGGCGGGTGAGCTGGACGACGCCTGTGCGCGCCTAGACCACGTTGTGGCGATGACCGAACAGGCCACCCACCGCACCCTGGACCTGGCTGAAGAATGCCGGTCGTTGACCGAACAGCTGCGCGCCAACGGGTTGAGTCCGGACCAGGACGTGCAGCTCGACCGCATCCGCCACAACCTCACCGAAATCGCGCTCACCCAGAGCTACCAGGATCTGACCGGGCAGATCATCCGCCGCGTCGTTGGCATCGTGCGCCGCGTGCACGAAGGCTTCGGCGCGCTCGGCCTGCCGCCGCCTGACGAGACCGCTAGCAAGCGCGACAACGGCCTGGCCGGCCCGGCCGTGACCGGGCTGGACCGCCACCAGGTGTCGCAGGTCGACGCCGACGACCTGCTTTCCGATCTGGGGCTTTGAAACCATGAGTGCTGTTCCCGACGACATTGCTGCAGACTTCATCCTCGAGGCCCAGGAGATCCTGGATCGCCTTGGCGAACAGCTGGTGTCGCTGGAGCAGTCGCCCCAGGACAGCGACCAGCTCAACGCGGTGTTCCGCGGCTTCCACACGCTCAAGGGCGGTGCCGGCTTCCTCGGCATCCAGGCGATGGTGGAGCTGTGCCATGCCGCTGAAGAGACCCTGGGCATGGCGCGCTCCGGCCAAGCGGTGCTGCAGGCGCATCACTTCGATGCCGGCCAGCAGTCGCTGGACTACCTGCAGTCGATGCTGGATTCCGTGTCGGCCGGTACCGAGCCGGGCTATGCGCCACCGGAACTGATCGCGCAGTTCGACGTCAATGGTCCGGCCGTGCCTGCACCGGTGGCGGCCGCTGCGCCAGCCAGCAGCGACCTGATCACCGACGACGAGTTCGAAGCGCTGCTGGACACCCTGCACGGCGGCGCGGCACCGACCGCCGTGACGCCCACGAAAAACGACGGCCTGATAGGCGAAGACGAATTCGAAGCGCTGCTCGACCAGCTGCATGGCGGCGCCGCGCCGGGTGCGGTGCAGGCCGCTGCCCCCGCTGTGGCGCCCGCGCCGCGCCCGGTGGCCGCACCGGCACCGGCCAAGCCTGCCGCCAACAAGCCGGTGGCCGAAGCCGAGCACACCGTGCGCGTGGACACCAAGCGACTGGACGCCATCGTCAACCTGATCGGCGAACTGGTGCTGTCGCGCAACCGGCTCAAGACCCTGCGCGCCCGCCTGCATGACGAAGAGCTGGACCGCGCCGTGTCGACCCTGGACATCGCCACCGCGCGCCTGCAGTCGGCGGTGATGCGCACCCGCATGCAGCCGGTCGGCAAGGTGTTCTCGCGCTTCCCCAAGGTCGCCCGCGACGTTGCCCGCAACCTGAAGAAGGAAGTGGAGCTGGAGCTGATCGGCGCGGAAACCGAGCTGGACCGCAACCTGGTCGAAGCGCTGGCCGACCCGCTGGTGCACCTGGTGCGCAACGCAATCGACCACGGCATCGAAATGCCCGAGCTGCGCGAGGCGCAGGGCAAGACCCGCAGCGGCAACGTGCGGCTTTCGGCGCAGCAGGAAGGCGACTACGTCAGCATTGAAGTGCAGGACGACGGCGCCGGCATCGATCCGGAGCGGCTGCGCGCCAAGGCCCGTGAAAAGGGTTTGATCGACCCCGAAGCCGCCGCCCGCCTGAGCAGCGAAGAATGCCTGCACCTGGTGTTCCTGCCTGGCTTCTCGACCAAGCAGGAAGTCACCGACATCTCCGGCCGTGGCGTCGGCATGGACGTGGTCCAGTCGCGCATCCGCGAATTGAGCGGCCAGATCCAGATCCAGTCCGAGCTCGGTCGCGGCAGCCGCTTCCTGATCCGCGTGCCGCTGACCCTGGCGATCCTGCCGACCCTGCTGGTCCAGGCCGGTGAGGACATCTACGCGCTGCCGCTGGCGCGCGTGATGGAAGTGCTGCATGCCCCCAACACCTCGCTGGGCTGGTTCGACGGCCGCGCGGTGCTGGACCGCAAGTCGCACACGCTGCCGCTGGTCGACCTGCGCCACTGGCTGGACGTCGAACCGGCGGCCTCGCCGCTGCTCACCATCGTGGTGCTGCAGGCCGGCGAAGCGCGTTTCGGCCTGGTGGTGGACCAGGTGCGCGGCCGCGAGGAGGTGGTGATCAAACCGCTGCCCAAGGCCCTGCGCGGCCTCCGCGGCTACGCCGGCGCCACCCTGATCGGCGACGGCCGCATGTCCTTGATCCTGGATGTTGACGGGTTGCGGTAAACCGTCGCAGCCACGCAGGGCGTGGCTCTACCACCGTTCCACCGCCCCGGTAGAGCCACGCCCTGCGTGGCTGAACCACCGACCAACCCAACACCGCCCCAACTCAAGTCCCCCATACGCAAGCCGATATCGAACCAATGGACAGACTCAGCCTCATCGGACTTTTCCTCGCCCTGGCCTCGCTGGTCGGTGGCAGCATCCTCAAGGGTGCCGGTCTGGCGTCGCTGTGGTCCCCCGCTGCCTTCGTCATCGTCATCGTCGGCACGCTTGCCGCGATCCTGCTGCACACCTCCCCGGCCGTGTTCAAGCACGCCTTCAAGATCGTCAGCTGGATCATCCGCCCGCCGAGCACCGACCGCAGCGAACTGATCCGCCAGATCGTCGAGTGGAGCAACATCGCCCGCCGCCAGGGCCTGCTCGGCCTGGAAACCCAGGTGGACGCCCAGGACGACCCCTTCCTGCGCAAGGGCCTGCAGCTGCTGGTCGACGGCGTCGAACCGGAAACCATCCGGCACATGCTGGAAATCGAACTGAGCAGCCAGGAAAGCCGCGACCTCGCCGCCTCCAAGGTGTTCGAAGGCATGGGCATCTACGCGCCCACCCTGGGCATCATCGGTGCCGTGCTCGGCCTGATCGCGGTGATGAAGAACCTCGCCGACCCGAGCAAGCTCGGCCACGGCATCGCCGCCGCGTTCACCGCCACCATCTACGGCATCGCCTCGGCCAACCTGCTGTTCCTGCCGGTCTCGGCCAAGCTCAAGAGCGTGATCCACCACAACAGCCGCGACCGCGAGATGATCATCGAAGGCCTGATCTCGATCGCGCAGGGCGAGAACCCGCGCAACATCGAAACCAACCTGTCCGGGTTCCTGCACTGAGATGGCCCGGCGCAAGGCCCACGAAGAGCATGCCAACCATGAGGCCTGGGCGATTCCCTACGCCGACCTCATGACGCTGCTGCTTGCCTTCTTCGTGGTGATGTACGCCATCTCCTCGCTCAACGAAGGCAAGTACCGGGTCATGGCCGACGCGCTGACCACTGCCTTCGGCGGCGCGCCGCGCACCATCAATCCAGTCCAGGTCGGCAACCAGCAGGTCCAGGGCGGCGGCTGGGACAGTCCCTCGGTGATCAAGGCCGGCAACCGGGTCGGTCCGTCCGCGCCCTCGCCGAGCAACGACCCCACCCTGCTGCCGGCGATGGCCTCGCAGATGCGCATGCCGGTCTCCGTGCACAACCAGGAACAGCTGCAGCGCGCCGAGCGCCAGCTCAATGGCATCGCCGACCGTCTCACCGCCACGCTGGCGCCGCTGATCGACCGCGGCATGATCACCGTGCGCCGCACCGAGTTGTGGATCGAGGTGGAGATCAACAGCGACATCCTGTTCACCACCGGCTCGGCCACGCTCGACGTGCAGGCGCGCGACACCTTGTCGTCGCTCGCGCAGGTCCTGCACGACGCGCCCAATGGCGTGCGCGTGGAAGGCCATACCGACGACGTGCCGATTGCCACCGCGCTGTTCCCCTCCAACTGGGAACTCTCGGCGGCGCGCGCGGCCAGCGTGGTGCACCTGTTCGCCGACCAGGGCGTGCAACCGGCACGGCTGGCGATGGTCGGCTACGGCCAGTTCCGCCCGCGTGAGGACAACGCCAGTGCGCAGGGCCGCAACCGCAACCGTCGGGTGATGGTCATCATCCTCGCCGACACCGCGCAGGGCGTGGACCCGCTGGGTCCCCAGCTCACCGCCGAATCCAACACCGCACCGGCGCCATCGCCGGCTGCGCGCCCTCCTGTTTCCCCCCTCGCCCCGGTGCAGCTGCCACCGGTGCCGGCCGGCAGCCATGTGGGCGCCGCCGTTCCCCCTGCAATGAAGGAGTGAACCGATGCGTATCTGGGCAATCGCCAACCAGAAAGGCGGCGTGGGCAAGACCACCACGACCCTCGCGCTGGGCCGCGGCCTGGCCACGCTGGGCCACCGCGTCCTGCTGATCGACCTCGATCCGCATTCGTCGCTGACCCGCGCCTTCAACGTGCCACTGGACCCGCCGCCGGCCGGCGTGCTGGAGCTGTTCGGCACCCCGCCTGCCGAGCTCGCCGCCCTCGCCCACCGCAGCACCGTGCCTGGGCTGGACTACATCTGCGCGCAGGCGGCGCTGGCCACCCTGGAACGCCGCAGCGCCAACCAGCCGGGCCTCGGCCTGGCCCTGCAGCAGGCGATGACCCGCCACCAGGGCCAGCACGACTACATCCTGCTCGACTGCGCGCCCACCCTGGGCCTGTTGATGATCAACGCGCTGGCCGCCGCCGACCGCCTGATCATTCCGACCCAGGCCGAACCGCTGGCGCTGCATGGCCTGGACGGCATGGTCCGGACCGGTGAGATGGTCGAGCGCTCGCGCCGTCGTCCGCTGCCGATGTCGATCCTGCCCACCCTGTTCGACCGCCGCACCCGTGCCGGCAACGAAACCCTGAAACAGATGCAGGACCGCCACGGCCAGCGCGTCTGGGAAGACGCCATCCCGGTCGACACCCGCATCTCCAATGCCGCCGGCCTGACCGTGCCGCTCACCTCCGACGACTACCCCGGCCGCGGCCTGCTGGCCTACCGCCGCGCGCTGGAATGGATCCTGGCCGACGACGCACAGCAGATGGAGCGTGCGGCATGAGTAACGTCGGCGTGCTGGACGACTACCTGGAAGAGCTGCTGGGCGATGCGGTGCCGAGCGCGACCGTTGCCGTTGCCGATGTGGTCGAGGCTGCAGGCGTTGCCGAGGCGATCCGCGCGGAATTCGCTGCAGCGCCGGCATTCGAAACGCCGACGTCAGCCGGCGCACCCGCAAACCTCGCCCTGCTCGACGAACTGATGAACGACCCGGCGCTGGGGCCGGTGGAGGCAGCTGCGGTCCCCGCCTTCGAAACGCCGACATCCCCGGGCGCGCCTGCGAACCTGGCGCTGCTTGACGAACTGCTCAACGACCCGGCGCTTGGCCCGGTCGCGGCACCGGCCGCTCCCGGCTTCGATACCCCGACGTCACCCGGTGCCCCGGCCAATCTCGCCCTGCTGGACGAACTGCTCAACGATCCCGCCCTGGGCCCGGTCGTGGACGCTGCGCGGCCGAGCTGGGACGACCTGCCCGACGAGGCGCTGCACGACCGCGCGCCCGCAGCAGCGTCGCCTGCCGCGCCGGCACCGCCCCGCGTTGCTGCACCGGTTGCAGCCCCCGTCGCCCGCGCAGTGCCTGCGCCCGCGCCGCAGC
>NZ_CAUQLJ010000011.1:0-166533 GCF_963519125.1 uncultured Stenotrophomonas sp.
ACTCGACGATGTTGAGGATCAGGTTGAACGGCATCATCCACTTGCCGAACGGCGCGGTCAGGAATTCCTTGGTGAAGCCACCCAGGCCCTTGGAACGCAGCGCGAAGAACAGCATCAGGAAGAACACGCTGATCGACATGCCCAGGGTGGCATTGACGTCGGCGGTGGGAACCGGCTTCCAGTACGGCACGCCCAGTGCTTCCAGCGGCAGGGCGATGAAGTCGGCCGGGATCATCTTGATGAGGTTCATCAGGAGGATCCAGAAGAAGATCGTGATCGCGATCGGGGTCACCAGCTTGCTGGTGCCGTGGTAGGTGTCCTTGGCCTGGCGGTCAACGAACTCCAGGCAGATCTCCACGAACGCCTGCCACTTGCCCGGCACGCCGGCCGTGGCCTTGCGGGTGGCCATCCAGAAGCCAAACACCATCAACAAACCCAGCGCGACCGAAGTCACAATGGTGTCGACGTGAATAGCCCAGAAACCACCTTCCTGCATGTGGAATGTCAGGTTGTGCAGGTGATGTTGGATGTAGGAGGTGGGTGTAAGCGCCTCGCCTGCCATGTGTCCGGAACCTTGAGTTAAATAAATTGGATCAGCGCCTGGCCAGAGCCAGGACCTGGAACATCAGTCCGACGGCGATTCCGGCCAGCAGCGCCAGTGCAGGCAGCTTGAAGACCACGAAACCCACCGCCAGGACACCGAATACGAGCGCCCACTTCGCCACCACCGCCAGGATCAGCCGCGACATGGCCGAACCCGCCGCCTGCACCCCGCCCCCCAGCGCCATCCGTGCCGCGACCCAACCGCCTGCCGATACCGCGACACCCGACGCAAGCGCCCCGAGGGCGTACTTCGGACCTGCCAGCAGCAGGAAGGCCAGGGCCAGGACAGCCACTGCGGCCAGCGGGTAGACCGCTGCGCGCAGCATCAGTCGCCGACCCGCGTCAACGGAGTTCAGCACACGTATGTCCTGCATGGTTGTGGGAAGAGTGGCCGAGGCAGCAAGTGCTTTGCCTCGTCGAGCCGCCAAATTATAGCAACGGGACAATTTGCGAGACAACCGTCCCCCGTTCATCCCGGACGCCGCAAGTTGCTGCATCGCCACAGATTTTGCGGCGATCAGGGGGTCGAACCCGCCAATCGCGGCCCCAATTCATTTTGCGCCGCAGCATATTGAACTTTCGTCGCGGTCGGCAGTCTGACTGTTCGGCCTGTCCATTCGATCCTCGTCGACGCCCCTGTGCAGGCCGGTACCGAGCGGCCCCGAGCTCTCTCCGGGGCCGCTCTTTTCCGGGCGGCCGGCTCGGCCCGCCCGCTACGGGATCCGCCCCGCGCTTCGGCCAGCCAGAGCCCCAGACGGCGCGCTTCGACGCATGAACGGTACACGCCCCCTGCACCATACGTTCACGAATGGTGGACGCGCGGCTAAGGCAGAGTGATTCCATTCCCCCGAATCACTGCAAGGACACCCCGATGCGTCTGCTTCCGCTGCTCGCCCTGCCGCTGGCCATGGCTGCAATCACCCATTCCACGTCGGCCAGTGCGGCCGAGGGCGACGACCGCTTCGCGCTGCGCCTGGGCGCCATGAACATCGACTCGGACAACACCATCCGTGGCAACACGACGGTGCTGGGCCAGGACGTGGGCTTCGACGAGGACTTCGGCCTGGGTGGCAAGGAGTGGGAACCGCGCATCGACGGCCTGTTCCGCATCAGCGACCGCCAGCGCCTGATCTTCAACTACTTCAAGTACGACAAGGACCGCCGCGAAACCCTGGACGACGGCATCAGCTTCGGCGGTGAGACCGTCCCGGCGGGCAGCTTCGTGAAGGGTGAGCTGAAGTACCAGGTGGCCAGCCTCGTGTACGACTACTCGGTGGTGGACACCGAAAAGTTCGACCTCGGCCTGCAGCTGGGTGCGGAGTACGCCAAAGTGAGCACCAAGGCCTACGCCGACCTGGGCACCGTGTACAACGGTCAGTTCCTGGACGAGAAGGCCGACGGCGTCGCGCCGGTGGTGGGTGCACGCTTCACCATCACCCCGTCGGAGAAGTGGATGATCACCGCGCAGGGCCAGTACCTCAACACCGAGTGGGGCAACTTCGACGACTACGACGGTGACCTGACCCGCGCCAATGTCATCGTGGACTACAAGTTCACCGACAATTTCGGCATCTTCGCCGGCTACGACTGGTTCCGCCTAGACGTTGACCAGAGCGGTCGCGATGGCACCATCGGCCTGAAGCAGGAGTTCAAGGGTCCGGTGGCGGGTATCAGCGTTTCGTTCTGATCCTCGGTCACGCACAAAAAACCCGGCATTCGCCGGGTTTTTTGTTTGCATCATTTTTTCTTGGGGATGTACAGATCGGTGATGGTGCCGTCGTAGATTTCCGCCGCCATCGCCACCGATTCGCTGAGCGTCGGGTGCGCGTGGATGGTGTGGCCGATGTCTTCGGCTTCGGCGCCCATCTCGATGGCCAGGCCGATCTCCGCCAGCAGGTCGCCGGCATGCACGCCCACGATCGCGCCGCCGATGATGCGGTGGGTTTCCTCGTCGAAGATCAGCTTGGTGAAGCCTTCGGTACGGCCGATGCCGATTGCACGGCCGCTGGCGGCCCACGGGAACTTGGCCACGCCGACCTTCAGGCCCTGTGCCTTGGCTTCGGTCTCGGTCACGCCGACCCACGCGATTTCCGGGTTGGTGTAGGCCACCGACGGAATCACCCGCGCCACCCACTCCTTCTTGTGCCCAGCTGCCACTTCAGCGGCCAGCTTGCCCTCGTGCGTGGCCTTGTGGGCCAGCATCGGGTTGCCGACGATGTCGCCAATGGCAAAGATGTGCGGCACGTTGGTGCGCATCTGGCGGTCAACCGGGATGAAGCCACGGTCGGTGACCTGCACGCCGGCCTTCTCGGCATCGATCTTCTTGCCGTTCGGCGAGCGGCCCACGGCCACCAGCACGCGGTCGAAGGTGCCCTGCGCCAATGCCGGCGCCTGGCCTTCCTCGGCGGCTTCGAAGGTCACGGTGATGCCCTTGGCGTCGGCGGTCACGCCGGAGGCCTTGGTCTTCAGATGGACTTCGATGCCCTGCTTCTTCAGGCGGTCGGCCAGCGGCTTGACCAGGTCCTTGTCGGCGCCCGGCATCAGCTGGTCCATGAACTCGACCACGGTGACCTTGCTGCCCAGCGCGCCATACACGGTGGCCATTTCCAGGCCGATGATGCCGCCGCCGACAACCAGCAGCGAAGCCGGCACTTCGGCCAGCTCCAGCGCGTCGGTGGAATCCATCACGCGCTTGTCGTCCCACGGGAAGTTCGGCAACTTCACCGCCTGCGAACCGGCGGCGATGATGCACTTCTGGAAGCGCAGCAGCTGGGTGCTGCCGTCAGCAGCAGTGATTTCCAGTTCGTTGGCCGAAACAAACTTGCCGACGCCCTGCACGCTGCGGACCTTGCGCTGCTTGGCCATGCCGGCCAGGCCCTTGGTCAGCTGGTTGACGACCTTTTCCTTGTACTCGCGCAGCTTGTCCAGGGTGATGGTCGGCTTGCCGAACTCGACGCCGAAATCACCGGCATGGGCCACTTCGTCGATCACCGCAGCAGCATGCAGCAGCGCCTTGGACGGAATGCAGCCCACGTTGAGGCAGACGCCGCCGAGGCTGGCGTAGCGCTCGACCAGCACCGTATCCAGGCCGACGTCGGCGGCGCGGAAGGCGGCGGTGTAGCCGCCCGGGCCGGAGCCCAGCACGACCATTTCGCATTCGATGTCGGCCGGCTTGCCGCTGGACAGCGCCGGCTTCGGTGCAGCCGGCTCGGCCGGGGCACGGTGCGACGGGGTCACCGGCGGCTTGCTGGCCGGGGCGGCCGCAGCGGGAGCCGGCGCAGCGGCCTTGGCCGGGGCTTCGGCGGCGCCTTCAGCATCCAGCACGACCACCACGGCGCCTTCGGACAGGGTGTCGCCCAGCTTGACCTTGATTTCCTTGACCACGCCGGCGGCCGAGGACGGCACTTCCAGGGTGGCCTTGTCCGACTCCAGCGTGACCAGGCCCTGGTCCTTCTTCACCGTGTCGCCCACCGCGACCAGCAGTTCGATCACCGGGACGGCGCTGTAATCGCCAATGTCGGGAACCTTGATTTCAATAGCGGCCATGTGTGTTCTCCTGGGTCTCAGCCGGCCTTGCCGGCGAGCAGTTGCTGCAGTTCGTCGAGCGACTCGTCCAGATCCTGCCAGCGACGGTCGAGCTTCTTTTCCTTGGTGTCGCTGGCTTCGATCAGCAGCGCCACCTGTTTCATCATCAGCTTGCCGGCACCGCACTCCCAGCGCGGACCGCTGTAGCGCTCGCCATCGACCTGGAACGACAGCACTTCACCATCGGTGATCGGCGCCTTGCGCTCGGCCGGCACGCCCGAATCGAGCGCACTGCGCCAGCTGCGCATGAGGCGCTGGGCCAGGGCGGCCGGAATGGCGACCTGGTACTGGTCCGGCTCCTGGTCCACGCGCAGCTCAACGCCGCCACCGCGCGCGCTGTTGTTCCAGGTGTACACGCGCTTGTCGGCCTTGCTGAAGCGCAGCGTCCACGCTTGGCCCTGGGTGCCGGGCAGCAGCGCCACGCCGGTTTCCACCCCGCCCTTGGGCAGGGTGACCAGCGACAGCATCGGCTGCGCCTTGCCCACGAACAGCGTTTCCACCGCCTGGCCGTAGTTGCCCACCGCCGGCGGCCAACCGCGCCCCAGCTCGGTGGTGCAGGCCGCGAAAGCGCTGGGCGCAATGAGCAGGCCCAGCACTACCCCCGCGTAGAGCGGGGCCCTGCCCCGCTGCCGGGTAACCAAGGCGCGCTCGATCACAGCAGCACGCGCCGCATGTCGGCCAGCACCTGCGACAGGTAGGTGGTGAAGCGCGCGGCCAGCGCACCGTCGATGACGCGGTGGTCGTAGCTCAGCGACAGCGGCAGCATCAGCTTCGGCGCGAATTCCTTGCCGTTCCACACCGGCTGGATCGACGACTTGGACACACCCAGGATGGCCACTTCCGGCGCATTGACGATCGGGGTGAACGCGGTGCCACCGATGCCGCCCAGCGAGCTGATCGAGAAGCAGCCACCGCTCATGTCGGCGGGGCCCAGCTTGCCGTCGCGCGCCTTTTTGGCGAGCTCGCCGGTTTCCTGCGCGATCTGCACCACGCCCTTCTTGTCGACGTCGCGGATCACCGGAACGACCAGCCCGTTCGGGGTGTCGGCGGCGAAGCCGATGTTGAAGTACTTCTTCAGGGTGAGGTTCTCACCGGCCGCATCCAGCGACGCGTTGAACTCCGGGAACTGCTTGAGCGCGGCGGCGCTGGCCTTGATCAGGAAGGCGAGCATGGTCAGCTTGATGCCGGCCTTCTCGTTTTCCTTGTTCAGCGCCACGCGCAGGCCTTCCAGATCGGTGATGTCAGCCTGCTCGAACTGGGTGACGTGCGGGATCATGGCCCAGTTGCGGGCCAGGTTCGCACCCGAGATCTTCTTGATGCGCGACAGCGGCTGGACTTCGGTCTCGCCGAACTTGCTGAAGTCGACCTTCGGCCACGGCAGCAGGTTCAGGCCACCACCGGCAGCGACAGCAGCACCGCCGGCAGCCGGCACGCCACCGCTGAGTGCGGCCTTGACGAACTTCTGCACGTCACCCTTGGTGATGCGGCCACCCTTCTCGGTGCCGCTGATCTGCAGCAGGTCCACGCCCAGTTCGCGGGCGAACACACGCACCGCCGGGGTGGCATACGGCACCTTGGCCGGCAGCACGCCATCGGCGTTGAACTGCACCGGCGGGCTGCTCGGGGTACCGGCCGAGGCGATCTCGCGGGCCGCCAGCTTGTCCGGCTGCGCCGGCACAGCGACCGGCTCGACCTTGGTGGCGGTCTCGGCGGCAGCCGGAGCGGCGGCTGCGGCAGCCTTGGTCGGCGCCGGCGCGGCAGCGCCCTCGGCTTCGATGATGGCGACCACATTGCCCTGCGACAGATTGTCGCCAACCTTGACCTTGATCTCCTTGACCACACCGGCCACCGACGACGGCACTTCCATGGTGGCCTTGTCGCTTTCCAGCGTGACCAGGCCCTGGTCCTTCTTGACCGTGTCGCCGACGGCGACCAGCACTTCGATGACCGGGATACCGGAGTAATCGCCGATATCCGGCACCAGCGCCTCCACCGCGCCACCGCTGGCGGCCGGGGCAGCCGGTGCAGCAGCGGCCGGAGCCGGCGCGCTCTGGGTAGCGGCAGCCGGGGCAGCGTCCTTGGCCGGTGCCGGAGCAGCAGCGGCCGGCTTGGCGGCTTCGCCTTCGGCCACTTCGATCAGCGCCACGACCTTGCCTTCGGACAGGCTGTCGCCGACCTTGACCTTCAGTTCCTTGACCACGCCAGCCACCGACGACGGCACTTCCATGGTCGCCTTGTCGCTTTCCAGCGTCACCAGGCCCTGGTCCTTCTTGACCGTGTCGCCGACGGCGACAAGCACCTCGATTACCGGGATATCGCTGTAGTCACCGATATCGGGGACAAGTGCTTCCTTGATTTCGGCCATGGGGATAACTCCGGCAATCTGGTGTAGGGAATCGCCTATTGTGAGGGCAGGAGGCGCCAGCGCCAACCGGCTTGGGCAACTTTCACCTCCCCCGTTCCGGGACAGCCTGTTGCAGCCGCTTCCAGTCGGTACCGTATTGTCCCGCCGCTGTTCCGCTCAGTGGGCAAGGACATTGGCCAGCGGTTGCCATGCCGCCTGCAGCCTGGCGAGCGGCCAAGCGGCATTGGCCGGACTGGTGGAGGGCAACGACCACACCGGCAGCGCAGCCTGACGCATGTCCAGCTGCGGTTGAACCCAGCGCACGAACGCGCGGTGTGCCGTGGCACCGTTGCAGGCGATCGCCGCCAGCCGAGGCAGGCCTGCAATCAGGGTCGGCAGCGCATTGGGCACCTCGCTGCCGCGCACGATCGCCGTATCCAGGCTGCCAGTGCGCTCGCACTGCCCGATCACATCCCACAGACCGACGCCGGCAGCCTGCAACGCCTGCATCCGCTCGGGATACGGCAGCGTCGCATCGATGCCGGTGAGCGCGGCCATCAGCGGCCAGAAACGATTGCGTGGGTGCGCGTAATACTGGGCCGCGTGCAACGACGCAGCACCCGGCATTGAACCCAGCACCAGTACGCGACAGTCGGTCGCTGCCTGCGCAGGCAGGCCAATGCACTGCATGGGTTTCGTCACGGCATCTCCAGATCGATGAATGTTGCAGCGTGCCTGAAAGCGCGGGAACACAGCGTTTTCGCGCTGCCTGCTGAACGAAGGAAACTAAATTTTAACGTGCGTCGGATTCGATTCATGTTGCGGGGACTACGTTTGCCTCGCCCCAACGCATCGGGGCCCAGAACAAAAAAATACCCTGAGGAGATTCCCCCATGCGCTCCATCCGCACCCTGACCCTGGCTACCCTGACTGCCCTTGCCTTTGCTCCTGCCGCGTTCGCGCAGGACAGCACCACCGACACTGCCTCCGGCAAGCACTTCGCCGTTGTCGGCGGTGTAGCGCTGCTGCAGCCGAAGAATGATCCGCTGGAAGGCATCGACAAGGTCGACGGCGGCCCGGCACCGACGCTGAGCTTCAGCTACTACATCAACGACAACTGGGCCGTGGAGCTGTGGGGCGCGGCCGACAAGTTCGACCACCGCGTGCGCGGTGCCAACAATGCCAAGCTGGGCACGGTTGAGCAGCAGCCGATCGCGCTGAGCGGCCAGTACCACTTCGGCCAGGCCGACAACGTGTTCCGCCCGTTCGTGGGCGTGGGTTACTACGAGTCGAACTTCAGCAACGAAAAGCTGGCCAGCGACGTCGGCCACATCGGGCTGGAGACCGCCAAGGGCGCCATCGGCACCGTCGGCGTGGACATGAACATCAACAGCACCTGGTTCGCGCGCGCCGATGCCCGCTACATGCACTCGCGTCCGGAGTTGACCGTGAACGGCAACGGCACCGGCGACGAAGCCAAGCTGGACCCGTGGACCGTGGGCTTTGGTATCGGCGCGCGCTTCTAAGCGGCGATATCGCATCACCCCCTGCAACGGGCCCCTTCGGGGGCCCGTTGTCGTTTTCAGCCAAGGATGTTTCATCCCGCCTTGGCGCCCGCCTCTCGATACTCGCCCCATGCACAGGGGGGATCGATGGACGACATCCGGGATGTCCTGGTCGTAGGCGGCGGCATCAATGGGGTCTCCATTGCCCGCGATGCCGCGGGTCGCGGCTGGTCGGTCACCCTGTGCGAACAGGACGACCTGGCTGCGCATACCTCCAGCGCCAGCACCAAGCTGATCCATGGTGGACTGCGCTACCTGCAGTTCGGCCAGTTTGCGCTGGTCCGCAAAGCGCTGCGCGAACGCAGCGTGCTGCAGCGACTGGCCCCGCACCTGGTCACGCCCACGTCATTCGTGCTGCCGCATGCGCGGCACCTGCGCCCGGCCTGGATGCTGCGCGCGGGGCTCTGGCTGTACGACCACCTGGCCGACACCGGCCCGGCGTTTCCACACACACGCCGGGTCGACCTGCGTCGCGACCCGCGCGGCGCGCTGCTGCAGCCGCGCTACCGCACGGCCTTCAGCTATGCCGACGCACGCGTGGATGATGCGCGGCTGGTCGTCGCCACGGCCATGGACGCGCGCGAGCGCGGTGCGGAGATCCGGGTGCGCACCCGTTGCGACCAGCTGATCCGCCACCGCGACCATTGGCTGGCGGTGCTGCGCCAGGCCGATGGCACGGTGACCCGCATGCGTGCGCGCGCGGTGGTCAACGCCACCGGCCCCTGGGCCGGCAACCTGCTCGAGCGTGCCGGCATGGACGCGCCCATCGGCCTGCGCCTGGTACAGGGCAGCCATATCGTGGTGCCGCGCCTCTACGCGCATGACAGCGCCTACCTGCTGCAGCAACCGGACCAGCGCGTGGTGTTTGTCATTCCCTTCGACCAGGACTACAGCCTGATCGGCACCACCGATGTGGACTATGAGGACGACCCCGCCCGGGTCCGCGCCTCGCCGGCGGAAGTGCTCTACCTGTGCGCGTCGGTGAACCAGTGGCTGCGCACACCGGTCCACCCCGAGCAGGTGGTGTGGCAGTTCAGCGGAGTGCGTCCGCTGCTGGCCGACCACCACCATGACGCCGACCGGGTCACACGCGACTATCGCCTGCACCTGGATCACCAGCAGGCGCTGATCCTGAGCGTGCTCGGCGGCAAGCTCACCACCTGCCGGACTCTGGCAGAAGAAGCAGTCGATCAGCTGGCGGCCGCGCTCGGCCGCGGCGATCCGGCATGGACCGCGAACGGGCCGCCGTTGCCCGGGGGTGACGGCGGCACCGTGGCCATGCTGCTGCCGGCACTGCATGCGGCCTATCCGCAGTTGCCTGAAAACCTGTTGCAGGCCCTGGCGCGTCGCCACGGAACGCGTGCGCAGGTGGTGCTGGGCGAGGCGCAGACCGTTGCGCAGCTGGGCCAGCATTTCGGCGCCGGGCTGAATGCGCTGGAAGTGGACTACCTGGTGGAACACGAGTGGGTCCGCGAACCCGAGGACCTGCTGTGGCGGCGCACGCACGTCGGCCTGCGCCTGGACGGCGCGCAGCAGCAGGCACTGGCAGACTACCTGCGCGTTCGGACGGCGACGGCCGCCGCGCTCTACCCCGCAACGCCAGGGTAGCGCCCGGCTCTGCCCGGCCAGCCCGTTATCCTGCAGAAGGTTCAGCAAGGCCACCCCATGGACAAGCACTACGTACTCGCCATCGACCAGGGCACCACCAGCTCACGCGCGATGCTGTTCGACCGCGCCGGACGCATGGTCGGCGTTGCCCAGCGCGAGTTCACCCAGCATTTCCCGCAACCGGGCTGGGTCGAGCACGATCCGCGCGAGATCCTCACCAGCGTCTACACCACGCTGACCGAACTGCTCAACCGCGAACAGGTCGACCCGCGCCAGATCGCGGCGATCGGCATCACCAACCAGCGCGAAACCACCGTGGTGTGGGACAAGGCGACCGGCCAGCCGATCCACAACGCGGTGGTCTGGCAGTCGCGACAGAGCCAGGCCATCTGCGAGCGGCTCAAGGCCGATGGCCACGAGCCGCTGATCCACGCGCGCACCGGATTGCTGGTGGACGCCTACTTTTCAGCCACCAAGATCCGCTGGATCCTCGACCATGTCGAAGGCGCACAGGCGCGCGCCGAGCGCGGCGAACTGCTGTTCGGCACCATCGACAGCTGGCTGGTCTGGAACCTCACCGGCGGGGCCGCCCATGTCACCGACTACAGCAACGCCGCCCGCACGCTGCTGTTCAACATCCATACCCTGGCGTGGGACGACGCGCTGCTGGCGCTGCTGGACATCCCGCGCGCGATGCTGCCGGAGGTGCGCAGCTCCAGCGAGGTCTACGGCACCACCCAGGCGCAGTTCTTCTTCGACCAGCACATCCCCATCGCCGGGATCGCCGGCGACCAGCAGGCCGCACTGTTCGGCCAGGCGTGCTTCGAACCGGGCATGGTCAAGAACACCTATGGCACCGGCTGCTTCATGCTGATGCATACCGGCACGCGCCCTGTGGATTCACGCAACGGCCTGCTCACCACGATTGCCTGGGGAATCGACGGACGCGTGGAGTACGCGCTGGAAGGCTCGATCTTCGTAGCGGGCTCGGTGGTGCAGTGGCTGCGCGACGGGCTGCGCATGTTCGGCAAGTCCAGCGACTGCCAGGCCTATGCCGAACGGGCGCCGGACAATGGCGGTGTGTACATGGTGCCGGCCTTTGTCGGGCTGGGTGCGCCCTATTGGCGCAGCGACGTGCGCGGCGCGGTATTCGGCCTCAGCCGTGGCACCACCAAGGAGCACTTCATCCGCGCGGCGGTGGAATCGATGGCTTACCAGACCCGCGACGTGCTGGCCGCGATGCAGGCCGACGCCGGGATCGAACTGACCGAACTGCGTGCCGACGGCGGCGCCATCGCCAACGACTTCATGGCCCAGTTCCAGAGCGACCTGCTCGGCGTGCCGGTGCTGCGCCCGCAGGTGGCCGAAACCACCGCGCTCGGCGCGGCGTACCTCGCCGGTTTGGCCACCGGATTCTGGCGCAGCCGCGCGGAGATTGCCGAGCAGTGGGCGGTGGACCGCCGCTTCACGCCGCAGATGTCAGTCGACCAGCGCGAAACGCTGTATGCCGGCTGGCAGCAGGCGGTGGAAGCGACGATGGGGTTCCGGGTGGGGTGAATCAGAACGCCGGCAGTACCGCGCCTTTGTATTTTTCCGCGATGAAGGCTTTCACCTCGGGACTGGTCAGGGCTTTGGCGAGCTGCTGGACGCGCGGGTCGTCCTTGTTGTCCGGGCGCGCGACCAGGAAGTTCACGTACGGCGAATCCTTGCTCTCGATCGCCAGTGCGTCCTGGGTCGGGTTGAGCCCGGCGTCGAGCGCGTAGTTGGTGTTGATCAGGGCCAGGTCGACCTGGTCGAGCACGCGCGGCAGCATCGCCGAATCCAGCTCACGGAACTTGAGCTGCCTGGGGTTGGCAATGATGTCGCGCTGGGTCGCCAGCGCGTTGCTCGGGTCCTTCAGCGTGATCACGCCGGCCTTGTGCAGCAGGATCAGTGCGCGGCTGTTGTTGCTCGGGTCGTTGGGAATCACCACGTCGGCGCCGACCGGCAGGTCGGCCAGCGACTTGAACCGGCGCGAGTAGGCGCCGAACGGTTCGATATGCACGCCGATGACCTTGGTCAGGTCGGTCTTGCGGTCGCGGTTGTAGGCGTCCAGGTAGGGTTCGGTCTGGAAGTAGTTCACGTCGACCTGCTTCTGCACCAGCTGGTCGTTGGGCTGCACGTAGTCATTGAAGACCTTCACGTCCAGCTCCAGCCCCTCCTTCTGCAGGATCGGCTTGACCACCGCCAGGATCTCGGCGTGCGGCACCGCCGTAGCGGCGACCACCAGCTTGCCGGAGTCGGCAGCGGGCTTGCCGCAGGCGGCCAGGGCCAGCGACGCGGCCAGCAGCGGGAGCAACAGGTAATTCTTCATGGGGGGGTCGAATCCGGAGGCTGCGAGCCCTCAACCTTACCGCAGCCGCCCCGGGTAGAGCCACGCCGCGCTGCTTGAACGGTGTGCGCCGGTTAGATGAACGCGTCGCCACGCGCCCGGAAAGGGACGCATCACCCGTAGCATGCACTTGTAGGCTGCCCCGTCACCGGTAATTCGTCAGCGCCAGCTCCAGCAGCGCCTTGGCCTGCTCGCGCAGCATCGCCGGCTCGATGATTTCCGCGTCCGACCCGTAGTGCAGGACGTCCATCAGCAGCTCCCGCGAGACGCTGTAGGGCACCTTGAGCTCGTAGCGGCCATCAGCCAGGAACCGCCCCTGCTGCTTCGAGTGCCAATGCTCGTCGGCAACCCAGCGCGCGGCCTTGGCGCTGAACACGATGGTCGCCCAGCCCTTGGGCGGGCCCGAGAAGATCCCGTAGCTGGCCCCGAGCTGCTCGTCCAGCTCGCTGTCGTCGACATCGCGCGCGATGGTGTCGACCACGCGCGCCTTGTAGATGCGGTCCACCGCAAAACTGCGCAGGCCTTCGCGGCCATGGTCCCAGGCGTCCAGATACCAGTTGTCGCGGTAGTGGGTCATCCGCTGCGGCGACACCGTGCGCTTGGTCGCCTCGTCGGTGGAGCGCGCCCGGTATTCGAAGGCCAGTTGCTTGCGCTCCAGCACCGCCGACGCCACCGCGCGGAAGCTGGCTTCGTCGAACTTGCGACCCCGGTGCGGAATCACCCGGACCCGGTCCACCGGCCAGCTGGACACACCGGCCTGCGCGGCCAGCAGGCCCTCGATGCGCTGCTGCAGCGGCGCCAGCACCGACGACAGCACGCCGCCGCCGGTGCGTGCCAGCAGATGCTGGGAGGCCAGCAGCGCGTGCAGTTCCTCGGAGCTGAGCCACAGCCCGGGCAGCTCGAAGCGGGCGCTCTCGTCGTCCTGGTAGCGGAAACCGGCTTCGCCATCGCCCTCGACCGGGGCCATCAGCGCGTCGCGCAGGAAGGCCAGGTCGCGGTAGACGGTGGCGCGTGAACACGCCAGCTTTTCCTGCAGGGTCGCCACCGTGACCGGATAGCGGGCGGACTTCAGCAGACGATGCAGGGCGTTGATGCGTTCATATCGGTCCATGACCCGATTATGTCCGAGTCGCCGCCGTTGTGGCGGCCTGGATCCGAACTTCCGCTATCGTGAACCCCCTCGCCCGCCGCCCCTGCCCTTGACCATGCGCCTGCTGCCCGCCATTGCCGTGCTGTCCCTGCTGCTGTCTGCCTGTGGGCAGTCGTCCGCCCCCGCCGCACCTGCAACGACGGCGCAACCGCCGGTGCCGGCGGCTGTGGATCCGGCCCAGGCGGTGCTGGCCGCCAGCCAGCGGTTCGGCCAGCTGCACAGCTTCCACGCCACGCTGCACATGCAGGGACCGCGTACGCTGGAGGCGACGATGGACTTCGTGGCGCCGGACCGCTACCGGCTGCAGACCGACGAGGGCGTGCAGACCATCATCGGCGACACCTTCTTCCTGCAGCGGGCCGGCGAAGTCCGCCAGGTCCCGGTGCCACCCGGCCTGCTGGCGCAGTGGCGCAGCCCGTTGCCGGCCGATGCGGTGGCCGCCGACCTGTCTGTCGAGGACCTGGGCGATGACCGCGTCGGCGGCGAGATGGCGCGCCACTACCGCGTGCGCCACGCCAGTGCCGCGCCCGATGGGCTGCTGTACTGGATCGGCGCGCAGGGGCTGCCGGTCCGGATTGAACGGCAGGGCCAGACCCAGGGGCAGGCGTTCAAGGTCACGGTGGATTACAGCCGTTTCAATGACCCGACGCTGCGCATCGACCTGCCCTGAACAGGCGACAAGTCCGAACCTCGCCTAAAGCACGGGTCCGGAAAGGAAAAACCGCGTGAAGGCATCAAGTATCATCACGCGTTGCTCCTCCCCCGCCTGATCCGGAGAACCGTTGATGTCTTTGCGCGTGACGTTGCTTGCTTCCCTGCTGCTCAGTGCCCCCGTGGCCTTTGCCCAGGACACCACCGACCTGGCCGCGATGACCTCGCCATGGAGCGGCAGCGGCGGCGAACTCGGCTTTGCCTCGGCACGCGGCAACAGCAACACCGAAAGCGCCAACGGTCGCCTGCGCCTGCGCTACACCGATGACGACTGGGTGCACAGCATGGACCTGTTCGGCCTGCGTTCGCGTTCGGAATACACCGAAACCAACGACGTCGACGGCACCGTCACCAAGCGCAGCAACACCACCGCCAACCGTTACACCGGCAGCGCCGGCAGCGCGCTGCAGCTGGGCGAACACCGCCAGATCACCGCCACGGTGCGTTACGAGCGCGACGATTTCGCCACCTACGACCGCCAGAGCTCGTTCGGTCTGGGTTACGGCACCCGGCTGATGGACCGCGACCGCTTCTACATGGACGCGCAGATCGGCCCCGGTGTGCGCCGCACCCACAACACCGAGGACGACGAGACCCGCACCGGCCTGATCGGCCGCGGCCTGTTCGACGTGAAATATTCGCTGACCCCCAACACCGACCTGATCAACACCCTGCTGGTCGAATCGGGCTCGTACAACACCTTCGGCCAGAACGACTTCGGCGTATCGGTGAGCATGAACGAACACCTCGCCCTGAAAGCCGCCTGGCAGGCCCGTTACAACAGCGACGTCGCCGAAGACAAGCGCAAGACCGACACCCTGACCACGATGAACGTCGTCTACAAATTCAAATGATGCGTCAGCCGGCGAGCAACTCGCCGGCGCCGCCATCCAACAACCCCTGCGCCACGGCTTGCCCGAGCGCATCCGGGTCGCGGCCAGGTCCGCGCGCTTCAGCGCGCACCAAACGGCCGTCGGCAACACCGCCGACCAGGCCCTGCAGATACAGATCGTCCCCTTCCCACTGCGCATACCCCGCTACCGGCACGTGGCAGCTGCCATGCAGCGCGCGGTTCATCGCACGCTCGGCCTCCACGCAGGCGCGCGTATCTGCATCGTCCAGCGCGGCAAACAACCCCATCACCCGCGCATCGTCGCCGTTGCATTCCACGGTGACCGCACCCTGCGCCGGTGCAGGCAGCCAGTCCGGCGCGTTGAGCCGTGCCACGATGCGATGGCCCAACCCCAACCGCTCCAGCCCGGCCACGGCCAGCACGATGGCGTCGTACCCGCCGTTGTCCAGCTTGGCCAGCCGCGTATTGACGTTGCCACGCAGGTCCTGCAGTTCCAGGTCCGGGCGCAGCGCGCGTAGCTGGGCCTGGCGGCGCAGCGAGGAGGTACCCACCCGGGCACCGATCGGCAGCGCGTCCAGCGACGCGTAGAGATTGGAGATGAAGCCGTCGGCAGGGTCGTGCCGGGTCAGCATCGCCGGCAATGCGAACGGCGCATCCAGTTCCATCGGCACGTCCTTGAGCGAATGCACCGCGCAGTCGGCGTCACCGCGCAGCATGGCCAGCTCCAGTTCCTTGAGGAACAGGCCCTTGCCGCCAATGGCCGCCAGCGAACGATCCAGCACTTCATCGCCGCGCGTGCTCATCGGCACCAGCACTACTTCCAGCCCGGGATGGGCCTGGCGCAGGCGGTCGGCAACGTGTTCGCTCTGCCACAGGGCAAGCGGGCTCTTTCGGGTGGCAATGCGCAGGATGTCCATGCGGGCATTATCGCCTACAGATGCTTCAGATCCTGTTTCAGGCTCGCCACACAGCGGCGGCTGACTTCCAGCGGCGCCTTGCCATGGCGCAGCACGGCCTGGACCTGGCCTGCGCCATTGCGTCGCAGCTCCACCAGCTCGTGCCGGGCCACCAGGCAGTTGCGGTGGATGCGCACGAAGCGGCTGGCGAACTCCTCTTCCAGCGACTTCAGCGATTCTTCGATCAGGTCTTCGCCACGCGCGTGATGGACCACCACGTACTTTTCCTCGGCCTGCAGGTAATGAATGTCCTCGACCGGGATCAGGCGCAGGCTGCCGCGCAGGCGCGCGCACAGCAGCGTGCGCGCCTGCTGGCTGGGCGCAGCGGGCTGGCCGTTGCGGCCGGCCAGGAACATGCGTGCACGCTCGAGTGCGGCTGCCAGGCGCTCGCTGCGCACCGGCTTCATCAGGTAATCGATCGCCGCCGCCTCGAACGCCGACAGCGCATGCGCATCGTAGGCGGTGCAGAACACCACCGCCGGGCGCGGCTCGAACGTGGCCAGGTGACGCGCCGCCTCCAGCCCGTCCAATCCGGGCATGGCGATGTCCAGCAGCACCAGGTCCGGCTGCAGCTCGGCGCAGGCATGCAGGGCCTGCTCGCCGTTCTCGGCTTCGGCCACGACCTCGACACCGGGCTGCTCCGCCAGCAGGCTGCGCAGGCGCTCGCGCGCAAGCGGTTCGTCGTCGGCGATGACCACTCTCAAGCAGGCTTCCTCACTGGACGGGCACGAAGATGTCGCAGGCATAGTAGCCGTCTGCCCATGCCCCCGTCATCCGCGCGGCCGGACCGAAGCGCCAGGCCAGGCGGTGCGCGATGTTGCGCTGTGCGTGGCCGGCACCCTGCATGAGCGGCAGCGCGCGCGCTTCCGGATCGGGCGCCGGATTACGCACCTGGAGATGCAGCAGGTTGCCTTCGCAGGCCAGTGCGATGACGATCCTGCCGCCGTCCGGCAGGCGCGAAATGCCATGCAGCACCGCGTTCTCCACCAACGGCTGCAGGACCAAGCGTGGCATCGGCAGGGTCCACGGCAGCGCGTCTCCACGCTGCCACTCCACCTGCAGCCGTTCGCCCAGGCGCAGCGATTCGATCGACAGGTAGGCCTCGGCCAGCTCGCACTCGGCCTGCAGCGTGGAATCTCCCTCGCCCGCACCCAGCGCGGCACGGAACAGGTCGGACAGGTCCAGTACCGCGCGCTCGGCCACTTCCGGATCGCGCCGGACCAGGCTGGCGATGAGGTTCATGCTGTTGAACAGGAAATGCGGGCGGATCCGCGCCTGCAGCGCGTCGGCCTGCGCACGCGCGTTGGCCACGGTCTGCGCACTCCAGCGATCGCTGACGTAGAAGTAGCGCAGCGCCAGTGCCACGATCAACGCGGTGACGGTGGCGCAGCCCAGGGTGAACCGCCAGAAGCCCACGTCACCGGCGAAACCGGTCTGACCCAGTGCCGAAAACAGTGCGTGCACGATGCCGGTGCATACCGCTGCGATCAGCGCCGTCATCGCCACGGCCACCACTGCGCCCACCGCTTCCGGCAACCTCGACAGCAGGGTGCGCGCGGCGCACAGGCTGACCGTGACCGCCAGCGCCAGCCACAGCGACAGCGCACTGGCCGACAGGAAGTCGGACACGCTCCACTGCCGGGTACCATCCGGCGCCAATGCCACCACCACCACGACCAGCTCGGCCAGGCCGAGCATCGCGCCCAGCCGCGGCAGGCGGCACAGCTCCGGCAACCACGGCTGCTGGCGCGGGTCGTTCATGGCTCAGGCCGCGCGGAAGCGTACGTCCAGCCAGTCGCCCAGCGCCTGCAGCTCCTCGGCGCAGACCTGGTGGGCCATCGGGTAGGAATGCCATTCCATCGGGAAGCCCAGCGTCTTCAACATCCCGGCACTCTCCACCGCGATGCCCTGCGGAATGACCGGGTCGTGCGCGCCATGCGCCATGAACACCGGCGGGCGGATGCCGTCCTGCACGCGCGCGTCGGCGGCCGCCTTGGGGTCGGGAAGATAGGTGGACAGCGCAATCACGCCGGCGATGGGCCGGGTCCAGCGCAGCACCGCACTCAGGATGATCGCCCCGCCCTGCGAGAATCCGGCCAGCAGGATGCGTTCGGCCGGGATGCCACGCGCGATTTCGGCTTCAACCAACGCATCCAGTGCCTGCACCGACGCGGTCACACCGGCCGCATCGGCGCGCGATGCGAAGTCCATGCTGACGATGTCGTACCACGCGCGCATCGGCACGCCGTTGTTGATGGTGATCGGCTGCACCGGCGCATGCGGGAATACGAAGCGGATCGCCGGCCAGTCCGGGCGCAGCAGCTCGGGCACGATCGGCGCGAAGTCATGGCCATCGGCGCCCAGGCCATGCAGCCAGATCACGGCCCATTGCGGGTTGGCGGCGGTTTCGTTGACTACGGTTTCCAGCGTGTGCGACATCAAGCGGCTCCAGAACGTTCTGGCCGCATTATGGGGCAGACCGGCGGCCGGATCAGTGTCCGGCGCGCTCGGCCGCCGCGCGGCGCAGTTCCGCAGCGCGTACCAGGATGGTCGGCGGACTGGTCTCTTCGGGGATTTCCATCAGCCGCAGGCGGTGCAGCAGCTGGCCGGCACGACGGTCGGAGGTCAGCGCGACCACCGGGATCGCCAGCACCATGCCCACCACCACCGGCGCCATCCAGGCGGCGAGAGACGGCGACACCGCATAGGCCAGCACACCCATGAACAGTCCGAATACGCTCAGGCCGCCGTAGCCCTTGATCAGCGCCGGCCACGAAATGCCGCCGTCATCGCGCTGCTGCGCGTCCCAGCCCGAGTCCTTGCCGGCCAGCACTTCGGCCACGCCACGCGACTGCACGTACATGACCACCGGCGCCATCAGCGCGGCCAGCACGGTTTCCAGCAGCATCGATACGAATGCACGGATACCGCCGCCGCAGCCCCGGCGTTCGGCCGGATCCAGCAGCATGGCGAAGTAGCCCAGCACCTTGGGCAGCAGCAGCACCGCCATGGTGATCGCGAACATGCGGATCACCTGGGTTTCGTCCTGCTGACGCCAGTACACGCCCGGCGAGAGATGCAGCACTTCGCTGAAGTCGATGCCGCCCTGGAACAGCGGAATGGCAATGCCGATCAGCATCAGCATCGCCCACATCGGCGCGGTGAAGTAATGGCCGATGCCGATCATCATGTGCATGCGGCTGACCCAGTGCAGGCCGCGCGAGCCCACCACCTTGGCGTGCTGCAGGTTGCCCTGGCACCAGCGGCGGTCGCGCACCAGCATGTCGGTCAGGGTCGGCGGGCCTTCTTCGTAGCTGCCCTTGAGGTACGGCACCATGTGCGTGGCCCAGCCGCCGCGGCGCATCAATGCCGCCTCGACGAAATCATGGCTGAGCACGTGCCCGCCGAACGGCTGCCGACCCGGCAGCGGCGGCAGGCCCGCGTTTTCGGCGAAGGCCTCGGTGCGGATCACCGCGTTGTGCCCCCAGTAGTTGCTCTCGGCGCCGTGCCACCACGCCACCCCGCGCCCGATCACCGGGCCGTACACGCGCCCACCGAACTGCTGCATGCGTGCGAACAGCGTGCGACCGCCGATCACCGCCGGCAGGGTCTGGATCAGGCCCACGTCCGGGTTGTGCTCCATGCCCGCGACCAGGCGCACGATGGTGTCGCCGGTCATCAGGCTGTCGGCGTCCAGGATCAGCATCTGCGGATAGCCGGCGCCGAAGCGGCGCACCCAGTCGGCGATGTTGCCGGCCTTGCGCCCACTGTTGCTGCCGCGGCGGCGATAGAACAGGCGCTCGTGCCCGCCCACGGCCGCGCACAGTTCGGCGAACGCTTCTTCTTCGGCCGCGCCGATGTCCTCGCGGCGGGTGTCGCTGAGCACGTAGAAGTCGAACTGCTCCAGCTGCCCGGTACTTGCTACCGACTCATAGATCGCCTGCAGCCCGGCCAGCAGGCGGCGCGGGTCTTCGTTGTAGGTGGGCATCAGCAGCGCGGTGCGCGTATGCACCTGCGGCAGCGGCTCGTCCGGGTCGATGCCCAGCTTGTAGCCGCGGTCGAACACGGCGGTGAGGAAGCCAGCCAGCGCACCGGCGAACGACAGCGCGATCCAGGCGAACAGCGCCACGAACAGGACCAGCAGGCAGCCTTCCAGTACGGTGATGCCATTGACCGCCAGCACCTTCCACATCATTGCGGTGGCGGCAGCGGTCATCGCGGCGGTGCCGCCGAAGATGTAGAAGCGGCGCAGCGCGATCATGCGCGGCGCGGTGCGCTGGCGCGACACCCGTAGGCTGCCGTCAGTGAAGCTCTGCTCGGGCATGCCCAGCGGGGTTTCAGCAGGCAGCACCGAACGCCCTGCATCAAGGGCGATATTGACGTCCTGCACACTCATGCGTGGCTATCCTGCGCGCCGGCGCGGCCATGGGCAGCGGCGGGCTGATGTCTGTGACTACCGGAAACCACGAACTCTCCAACGGCGCTGAGGCGAAAAATGCGGCCCAGCATAGGGGGGCAAATGTAAGCCGGGCGCGAAGGGCCTTGCGGTCGATTCTCCCCATTCAGCTAAGTGGAAGGCGATCGTATAGGGTCAACAGCGACAAGTCGCTGCAGCCCTTGCGGCACAAGGGCTTGCCTATTCAGGATGTTCGGGCCGCGCCGGAACCGGGCGTCGCAGGCAGCGTCTGACGCAGACCGGTCCAGGTCGTCCACGACCCCCGAGTGCGCAGTTCAAGCCCTCCGGAATACGGTAGGGCGGCCGCGCCCGGCTCAGGCCGTGGCGGCCTCGACGGCGACGTCGGTCGCCAGCTGCGGCTGCGCCAGTGCGCGCAGCCCGACATGGGAAAACTGCAGGTGGGCCAACAGGTGCTGCGCCTGGGTGGCAACCGGGCACGGCAGGATGCGCGGGCCAGCCTCGGGTCGCTCAGGGGACATCACTACGCTCGACATGGTCTGATTCTTCTCGGTGCATTCCAGTTCGCCGCAGGGCTCCGTGCCGCGCGGAATGCGCACCCTATATCAATTCATGGACGAATGTGTGACGCCGCATGCAGGTCACCTGGCTGCGCCAGAAAACTGGCGCAAATCCATATGCTGCATCTATCATGTAAACGTTTACACAACCTGCAAGTGGATATGGATTCCAACATCGCGTCATCGCACAGCCCCAAGTGGCAATTCCGTTTCGATTTCTTCAATGCCCACGGCGCGCCCAACACGCCCGCCTTCAAGGCAGCCTACAAAGCCCTGCCGTTCGGCCAGAAGATCAAGGTCAACTTCAACTTCTTCGCCCTGTTCTTCGGCTGTATCTACCTCTTCATCCTGGGCATGTGGCGCAAGGCCCTGACCATCCTCGGCCTGACCCTGGTGCTGGGCGTGGTGCTGGCCTTCCTGCCCGACCCGATCGGACGCGGACTGGCTGCAGCGTGGTCGCTGTTCATCGCGTTGACCACCAATTACAACTACTACCTGGAACAGGTGAAGGGCGATACCAGCTGGAATCCCTTCAAGGGCATGCGCTGGTAAGCCGGTCGACACCCTGCATGAAAAAGGCCCGGTCCTGCGACCGGGCCTTTTTCTTTGGACACCTCAGTGAGCGCCGGGCGTGGCACCGTCCGCCTGCGGCCGGCCCAGGCGCTCCACCAGGGTCTGGCTGGCCGCGTTGAGCCCGACCACCTCCACCTGCGCACCGTGCGCGCGCAGCTTGGCCGTCACCCGGTCCAGCGCCCCCACCGCGCTGAGGTCCCAGAAGTGGGCATGGGTCAGGTCGATCACCACCCGCGCCGGGACGTGCTGGTAGTCGATGCTTTCGGCGAACTGACCGGCCGAGGCGAAGAACACCTGGCCGCTGACCCGGTACGTGCGTACGCCGTCGCCGTCCACGTCATCGGCAACCACCAGCAGGCGACCCACCTTGCGTGCGAAGAACAGCGCCGAGAGCAGCACCCCGGTCAACACGCCCTTGGCCAGGTCATGGGTGGCCACCGTGACCACCACCGTGGCCACCATCACCACCGAGGAGCTCTTCGGATGCAGGCGGAATTCGGCGAACGAGCGCCAGTGGAAGGTGCCGATGCTGACCATGATCATCACCGCTACCAGCGCCGCCATCGGAATCTGCCGCACCCACTCTGCGCCGTACACGACCAGCAGCAGCAACAGCACCCCGGCCCACAGGCACGACAGGCGACCGCGACCGCCGGAAGAGACGTTGATGACCGACTGGCCGATCATCGCGCAGCCGCCCATGCCGCCGAACAGCCCGGCGGTGATGTTGGCCAGGCCCTGCCCCGCACACTCGCGGTTGCGCTGGCTGGGCGTGTCGGTCATGTCCTCGACGATCTGCGCGGTCATCATCGATTCGAGCAGGCCGACCACCGCGAGGGTGGCCGACACCGGCAGCAGCAGCTTCAGGGTGTCCCAGGTCAGCGGCACGTCCGGGAACAGGAACACCGGCAGGCTGTCGGGCAGCGCGCCCATGTCGCCCACCGTGCGCACGTCCCAGTGCAGTCCGATCGACAACGCCGTCAGCACCACGATCGCCACCAGCGCCGAGGGCACAGCCCGGGTGATGCGGGGAAGCAGGTAGATGATGGCCAGGCCGGCGGCGCACACCGCCCAGACCTGCCACGAGCGCCCGATCAGCTCGGGCATCTGCGCCAGGAAAATCAGGATGGCCAGCGCGTTGACGAAGCCGGTGATCACCGAGCGCGACACGAACCGCATCAGCGCGCCCAGCTTCAAGGCGCCGGCCGCGACCTGCAGCAGCCCGGCCAGGATCGTGGCCGCGAGCAGGTACTGCAGGCCGTGGTCCCTGACCAGGTCGACCATGACCAGCGCCATCGCGCCGGTAGCGGCCGAGATCATGCCCGGGCGGCCGCCGGCGATCGCGGTGACCACCGCGATGCAGAACGAGGCGTACAGGCCGACCTTGGGGTCGACCCCGGCAATGATGGAAAAGGCGATCGCCTCGGGGATCAGCGCAAGCGCGACCACGGTGCCGGACAGCAGGTCACCGCGGATGTTGCCGAGCCATTGCTGGCGCAGCGGGTAGGAAACGGACATGAGGGAGGCAGCGCGACGTCAGAGGGGCGCCATCATACCGACCCGAACATGGCCCGTACGCTGCGCAGCAGGTCGTGCACGCTGAACGGCTTGGGCAGCAGCGACATACCCTCGCCCAGGAACTCGTCCCGAACGGCGGCGCTCTCGGTGTACCCGGTAATGAACAGCACCGGCAGGACCGGGCGCAGCGCGCGGGCCGCATCGGCCAGCTCGCGACCGTTCATGCCGGGCAGGCCGACATCGGACAGCAGCAGCTGCACCTCGCGGCCGGAATGCAGCTCCAGCAGTGCCTGTTGCGCATTGGTGGCCTCCACTACCTGGTAGCCGGCTTCAACCAGCATCTCACGCACCATCATCCGCACCGACTCGGTGTCGTCCACCAGCAGGATGCGTTCGGCGTGGCCGCGCTGTGCCTGCGCCGTTGCCGGTGCGGGCGGCAGTTCCGCCGCGAGCTCGCGGCCTTCCGGCAGCAGCAGCTCGATCTCGGTACCTTCGCCCGGCTCGCTGGCGATGCGGGCGCTGCCCCCCGACTGACGCGCAAAGCCATACGTCATCGACAGGCCCAGGCCGGTCCCCTCGCCCTGCGGCTTGGTGGTGAAGAACGGTTCGAACACCTTGCCGCGCAGCTCGAGTGGGATGCCACTGCCGTTGTCGATCACCCTGACGCTGATGTAGGGCCCGGCCGCCAGCTCGTGGTCGCGCTCGAGCTGCACGCGGCCGGCACGCAGCCGGATCAACCCCTGCCCGGCCAGCGCGTCGCGCGCGTTGATGACCAGGTTGAGCATGACGTTCTCGAACTGGTTGGCGTCGGCCACCGCCACCAGCGTGTCGGCACCCAGCTCCAGTTCCAGTTCGATGTTCTCGCCGATCGAACGGCGCAGCATGTCTTCCAGCGAACGAATCCGTACAACCACGTCGAAAGGTTGCGGATCCAGCGGCTGCTTGCGCGCGAAGGCCAGCATGCGCTGGGTCAGCCCCGCGGCGCGGTGCGCCGAGGCGGTGGCGATGTCCACATAGCGGCTGGCCTTTTCCCACTTGCCGCTGCTGGCCGCCATCTCGATCATGTCCAGGCCGGAAATGATGGTGGTCAGCAGATTGTTGAAATCGTGCGCGATGCCGCCGGTGAGCTGGCCCAGCGAGTCCATCTTCTGGGCCTGCATCAGCTCCATTTCGGTACGTTCGCGCTCGGCAATCTGGAACGCCAGCTCGTTGTTGGCACTGGCCAGCTCCTGGCGCTGCTCCAGCTCGCGCACATGGCGCTCGGTGATGTCTTCCACGATGACCAGGCCCAGGCCCGGCGCGCTGTAGGGCGTGACCCGCCACTCGGTCATGCGCCGACTGCCCAGCAGCGGCAGCGCGAACGTGCCTTGCCAGCGCTCGCCTTCTGCCAACGCGACCTTCAAGGCGCTCATCGCGCCAACCTGGTGATCCAGCAGCGACTCGATGTCGCCTTCGCCGAAGTGGTCGCCAAGGAGACGCTTGAACGCATCGTTGGACTCATGCACCTGCAACTGGCCATCGAGCACGCCGATCGGCGTACTGACCTGGCGGAAAATCTCCCCAAACCGTGCTTCGGCCTCGCGCAGCGCATCTTCAGCGCGGCGCGCGCGAAGCAGACTGCGCAGCGTGGCCAGCAGTACATCCGGGTCCACCGGGTGGATCAGATAGGCGTCGGCCCCGGCGTTGAGGCCGGTGATGAGGTCGCCGGTGGCGATGGAGGCAGCCGACACGTGCACCACCGGCAACAGCTGCAGGCGTGGATCGGCGCGCAGTTCCCGCACCACATCGAATCCGCTCATGTCGGGCAGGTTGACGTCCAACACCAGCGCACCGAATTCCTGTCCCTTCAGCTGGACCAGGCCTTCGCCGCCGGTGGCCGCTTCCTCGACGCGGAAACCATGGTGCTCCAGCACGCGGCGCACCGCATAGCGGGTCACCGCGTTGTCGTCGACGATCAGGATCTGGTCACGCGTTGGCATCGGCGGTCCCTTCGGCGGCCAGCCTGATCGGCAGCGTCACCTGGAATTCCGAACCCACGCCCAGCTCGCTGGTCACGCCGACCGTGCCCCCCAGCAGCTCGGCAAAGCGCTTGCACAGCGACAGGCCCAGGCCTGTACCGCGCAGGCGCTTCTGCAGTGGCGAATCGACCTGCACGAAATCTTCGAACAAAGTTGGCAACAGGTCCTGCGGGATGCCGATACCGGTATCGCGCACGCTGAAGCACACCGATTGATCGTCGACCAGCTTCGCCGCGACGATCACCTGCCCATTGGGTGTGAACTTGAGCGCATTGGAGATGAAGTTGCGCAGGATCTGCGCCAGCTTCTTGTCGTCGGTGTACAGCCTCCGCAACTCCGGCGGATCCTCGAACACCAGGTCGACCTGGTTGCCCTCGATCAGCGGGCGGAACATGCCGCGCAGCGCCGAGAACAGATCCATCAGTTCAAACCAGGCCGGCGAGATGGTGATCCGCCCCGCTTCGATCTTGGCCAGGTCCAGCAGGTCATCGACCATTTCGCGCAGTTCGCCGGCCGAGCCGCTGATGAAGCGCACCTGGCGGCGCTGCTCGTCGGTCAGTGGGCCGTCCATGCCGTCTTCCAGCAACCGGGTCATGCTCAGGATCGAGCCCAGCGGGGTGCGGAACTCATGACTCATGTACGAGAGGAAGCGGCTCTTCAGCTCGGACACCTCGCGCAGCTGCTCGGCCTGCTGGTCCAGCTCGGCGTACAGGGCGAGCACGCCCTGGTTGGTTTCTTCCAGCTCCGCTCGCAGGGCATCGGCCTGTTCGCGCAGCTGCTGGACTTCCTGTTCGGTCGTGGGGGCGTTCAATGCAGGTCTCCAAGCCGCAGCGCAACGATGCCGGTGTCGTCACGACCACGATCAAAGTCGCGCTGCAGTACCGCCACGATCAGGGCCGGGTGGCGGTGTAACAATCCGGGGTAGTCGCGCAGGTTCCAGCGTGCCTGCAGTCCGTCACTGTGCATGAGCAGCAGCGTGCCTGCGGGCGCGTGAAAATGGAATGGTTGTGCCTTGCGGAACTGCACCCCGACGATCCCCGGGTGCGAGGCCATGCCCCGGGTGGCGGTGGGTTCGTGCAGGGCAGCGGCAATGTTGCCGATGCCGGCAAACTGCACCGCCCCACTGTCCACGTCCACTTGGGCCACGGCCACGGCGCCGCCGCGCGTACCGGACATCGCCGCGTGCATCGCGGCAATGACATCGGCCGGGGCAGCACTTCCGCGCTGCGCGGCTGCGGCGACGCCCGCCTGCGCGGCGTCGGACGCCGACAGGCCATGCCCGAGGCCATCGATCAGGCTCAGTGAGACAGAGCCAGCATCGGCGCGCAGGTACCATGCGTCACCGCAGGCCAGCTCATGCCGCATTGCCAGGCGCAGCGCACCGTAGGGCACGTCGACGTTGCGCGCGGCCCGGCTGGCGTAGATGCGCACCACCACCACGCTGCCCTTGTCGTCCGACCACGCATCCATCAGCGTGGCCAGGCGCTTGATCGCCCCCAGCCCCTGGCCCCGGGTGCCGCCGGTGGAGTAGCCATCCGGCAGGGACTGGGCCAGTGAAAAGCCCGGGCCCGCATCAAGTGTGTACAGCTCCACACCGTTGCCACCGCGACCGCAGACCACCGAGAGGTACATGCGGCCGCCGCGCGCGTGCTTGACCAGGTTGGTGGCCAGCTCGGTGGCCGCCAGCGCTACGCGGCCGGCGTCCACCTCGTCGAAGCCGATGGCGTCGGCCACGGACTGGGCCGCCCGGCGAGCCTGGCCCACCTGCGAGACTTCCTCCACCACCACGACCTCGGTGACGCGGCCGGAAAAATTCAGATCCATTTGGTGATGGCAATGCGGGTGCCCTTGCCGGGCGCACTGTCGAGGTCGAACACATCCACCAGGCGCTTTGAGCCGGAAAGTCCCAGGCCCATGCCGCTGCCCGACGACCAGCCATCGGTCAACGCCTGCGCCAGGTCGGGAATACCGGGACCCTGGTCCGAGAACACCAGCTGCAGGCCACGGCGTACGCCGCTCTCCACTACCGACCATTCCATGCTGCCGCCGCCGCCGTAGATCACGGCGTTGCGGGCCAGTTCGCTGGCGGCGGTCACCAGTTTGGTCTGGTCGATCAACCGCATCTTGCAGGCCACGGCAGCCTGGCGCGCGGCTTGGCGGGCCAGCACCACGTCCTGCTCGACGCGGATCGGCAGCGAACCACTGATGGCGGTCATGAGGCGTCTTCGTCTTCGTCGGCCCGCTGGAGCAGCGCCATGCCGCGCTCGACGTTGAGCGCGGTGCGCACGCCGTCGAGCGTCAAGCCCAGTTCCACGAGGGTGATCGCCACCGCCGGCTGCATGCCGACCACTACCGTGGTGGCATCCATAATCCGGGCCAGCGAGGAGATCGTGGAAATCATGCGACCGATGAACGAGTCGACGATATCCAGCGCGGAGATGTCGATCAGCACGCCGCGCGCGGAGGTCAACCGGATTTTCTCGGTCAGGTCATCCTGCAGGGTCATCGCGAGCTGGTCATGCATGTCGACCTGGATGGTGACCAGCAGCAGGTCGCCCATTCGCAGAATAGGGATGCGGTCCATCTCAGCGGGCGGCCTTGGTGACCACCTGGCCGGTGCGCTTGAGCGCCAGGGCCAACGCGTCGGCCAGGTTGGCCTTGGTCACGATGCCCTGGAGATCCAGGCCCAGGTGCACGATGGTCTGGGCGATCTGCGGACGCACGCCGCTGATGATCGCGTCGGCACCCATCAGGCGGATCGCAGTCACGGTCTTCAGCAGGTGCTGGGCGACCAGGGTGTCCACGGTGGGCACGCCGGTGATGTCGATGATGGCGATTTCAGAACCGGTCTCGACGATGCGCTCCAGCAACGACTCCATTACTACCTGGGTCCGCTGCGAATCGAGCGTGCCGATCATCGGCAGCGCGAGCACGCCGTCCCACAGCTTCACCACCGGGGTCGACAGCTCCAGCATTTCTTCCTGCTGGCGCTGGATCACTTCCTCGCGGGTCTTCTGGAACGACTTGACGCTGTGCAGGCCAAGATCGTCGATCAGTTCGGAGATCGCCCACAGCTGGTCGCCCAGTGCCTTGGCGTCATCCACGTAGGCGTTCTGCACCAGCTCGAACAACGGGCGCTTGAGCGAGAACAGGAAGCTGGCGGTTTCCGACGAAGTGAAGCCTTTCAGCACGCGATCACGCGAGAGCTGCTCGAGGAACTGACGGATTTCCTGCCATTCCGCGCCGCCAACGCCGCCGGCACCGGCGGTGGACAGCGCCGCCTGGTACAGGCGCCAGAATTCGCGGGTCTGGTTTTCCAGTTCCCGGGCGCCGATCCGGCCGTCCTGGCCCTGGGCGGCCAACTGTTCGGACCACTGCGCCAGCACGGCGTCCTGCTGGCCACGGAGAAGGTCGATGGTGCGCTGCTGCAATGCCGCCATGGGGGTAGTTCCTGCAGGGATAAGTGAGAAAGCCCCGACGCGAAGAGGCGTCAGGGCTCGAGATGACCCGAGCTTAAATGAATTCAGGTAGAGGCACCATCAAGACAACCGATGCACCGTGAAGACGGCGTGCACATTTCTGACTAATTCAGAAACTTGGTGTCATCGCCGGTGGTCTGGTCGCTGATGTCTGCGTCGGCGGACTGCCAGGACCTGCCCGGTAATGGCGGTCAGCAGGATGAGGCTGTTGGTGACCACGAATACCGTGGAGCCCAGCACCACGCTGTAAATGATGAAGAGTACGGATGCGGTCATCTGGCCAATGAACAGCCAGGTGGACACGCCTTCCGACGCGCCGTCCTGATGCTGCTTGTAGATCTGCCGGGCCAGGGTGGCGATCAGGACCACCGTGGCCGCCCAGCCGAGCAGGTCCGCCGGCTGCTCCATCATTCCGGCGCCAGCCGTACTGGAAGCAGCGCGGCCCCCATCACTTCCCGCTCCAGCGCCCGCAGGAACCCGCTGAACCCGTGTTCGGCCCGGGCTGCCCGGCGTGCGCTGGTCGCCACGGCGGGGCGCGCAAGCCATGCAACCCGCGCGCCGTTGGCTGTCATCGCGTCCACCAGCGCCACATCCTCACCGGTGTGCAGGGGTTGGAATCCGCCCACCGCCAGGTACGCGGCCGCGCTCATGCCCAGATTGGCACCGTGGATATGCCGATGCCCGTCGCGCGCGACCTCGCGGTCGGAAAATGCGTTTCGTACGGCGTCCGGATAGTCCAGCCAATCCATGACCCCGACCACGCCGCAGAAGACATCCGCATCGGAGCTGACCTGCCGCCACAGCCAGTCTGCCGGCACCACGGTGTCGGCATCGGTGCTCGCTATCCAGCGCGCGCCACTGGCCAATGCGAACGTGGCCGCTGCGGCGCGGGCACTTCCAACACAACGCGCTTCCAACACCACGGTAGCCACACCGTACTCCTTGCATACCGACGCGGTGGCATCACTGCAGGCATCCAGCGCCACCACGACCACCACCTCTTCGCCTTCCAGGCGCGGATCGCCCGCCGCAACGGCAATCGAGGCCAGGCAGTTGCCAATGGCCAGCGCTTCATCGTGAGCCGGCACGATCACGCCGATCATCGCAGGCCTTCCTGCTGCGCCACGCTGGCCAGCCCCGTGCCCCAGCCCTGCATCAGCAGATCCGCGTCCTGGTAGCAGAAGGCTTCTTCCAACCCCCGTGCAAAGGTGCGGTGCACCTGCAGCGCCGAGCTGCGCGCCTCATCGAAGGGGTGCAACCAGTGACAGGCCAGCAGCAGCCCGTCGTCGGTCAGGCTGGCCCGCAGTTTCGCCGCCATTTCCACCACGTCCTGCGGCGCCAGGTAGTAGCCCACCTCGCTGACCACGATCAGGTCGAAGCGCCCCTCCGGCCATTGGCCAGGGTGACTGGCCTGCGCCAGGCGCACGTTGGGCCGGTCATACGTGGTCTCGGCAGCGTCGGCCAGTGCGGCCGCATTGAGGTCGGTGGCGAGCAGTTCGTCGCATCGGCCGGCCAGCTCGGCCGTGAGCACCCCGTTGGAGCACCCGACCTCCCACGCGCTGCGGTAGCGCTGGCGTGGCAGGCAGGCCAGGGTCAACGCCCGCTTGCGTGCCTCGTACCAGCGGTTGCGGTACTGGAATGGATCCGGCTCCTGGTAGATCTGTTCGAAGTAGTCGGCAACGCTCATCCAATGAGTACCTCATAAGGGCGGCGGAAACGCGCCAGCACGTGCTCCGGCAGGATGGGCTCGCACTCCAGGTCGCCCACGGCACCGGTCTGCGTAGCGAATGCCGCCATTGCCTGCTGCTTGCGCGCCTGCGAATCGGCGCACAGCGCAATGCGCTGCGCGCTGGGCCACGGCCCTGCAGCCGCCGCCGGGTCCAACCAGTGCCAGGCCCATACCGGGTACTGCAGCGCACGCGCGCCGCAACTCACGGCCGCAGCCACGGACGCCCGCCCCACGGCTTCGTGGTCCGGGTGCGCGTCGCGTACCCACGGCGCCACCACGACATCGCCGGGCAACAGGCGACCGGCGAGATGCGCGGCCAGGTCGGGCTCATGGCGGGCGACGGTTCCATCGGGAATGCCCAGCGCGCTGACATGGGTCGCGTCCATGCCCAGCGCCTGCATCGCGCTGGCCAGCTCGCGCCTGCGTGCGTCGCGGAGCCGGGCCTGCGACCAGCGTGGATGATCGGGGTAGCAGGCCTCGCCGTCGGTCACCGACACCACCTGCACGTTGCACCCTTCCGCCAGCGCCGCCTGCATCAGGCCGCCGCAGGCCAGCACTTCATCGTCCGGGTGCGGCGACACCACGACCAGGCGTCGTGCGCCGAGCAGCACCGTATCGGCCTGCACCGACGGCAGCGCCTCCAGCCACGCGCAGGTTTCCCACTCGGACTCGAGCGTGCCCCTTCCTTCGATCCGCACCGTCACAGCGTCCACGGCGCCTCCTGGCGCTGTACCGCCCTGCCGAGCTCGGCCCAGTCGCGATCCGCGTGGCTCTGCCGGATGAACACCGTCAGGTCCGCCCAGCGCTGGGCGTGATCCGGGTCCAGGCACATCGGGGCCGGGCCCAAGGTGCGCCCGATCGCGTCCAGCACCTGCGTGCAGGTGCGTTCGACCACGCTGCGCACACGGATGACGTCGGGCTGGTGGGACCGCGCAGGCATCGCATCGATCCACGCGGCGAGTTCACGCAGCAGTGCGGCAGACGACTGCAATGCCATGTCGACCTGTCCGAGCAGCGCGGCCGCCTGCGCATCACCCTCCACCCGGGTCGAGCGCTGCAGTGGCGATGCCAGCGCTACCGCAGCGCCATACCAGCACGCGGCAATCCCGGCGCCGCCATGCCAGAAGCCCGGCCGCGCCAGATACGCACCGGGCGCGCCTACCGGCTCCGCATGCACCCGGTCGAACTGCACCGTGCCGCTGGGAATTCCGCCCATGCCGGTCGCGTGCCAGGTCTGCGGTTGCAGCAATACGCCCGGCGCGTCGGTGCGGATGCACACCAGCCGGGAACCTTCGCCATCGCGCGCCGTCACCAGTGCCACATCGACCAGGCCCGCACCCGAGCACCACGGCTTGCTGCCGCTGACCGTCCCGGTGTCTTCATCGAAGCGGAGCGTTGCCTGCGGACCCTCGGCGGCCCACACCGCTGCCAGGGTGCCCTCGCCCAGCAACGTCGCGTGCAGATCGGCCAAGATCGCCTGCGCGTCGTAGTGCGCCTCCAGCACCTTTGCAATGCACAGGTCGCGACCGGCCAACGCGGCCAGCAAGCGCCAGCGCTCCAGCGTGTGGCCCCGGCCGGGCAGGGGCAGCGCGGGCTGGCGGGTCAATACCTCCCGCGCAGCGGCTTCAAGTGCGGGGGCAGCGTGGTCGGAGAGCCTGTCCATGCCCAAGGGATACCCTGCCCGGCGTCTGGGGTGGGTGACTGGTGCGTGTGGACGACGTGCAGTGCACGCGGACGCTGCCCTCACCGCGCCGCGCCCAAGCTGCGATGACAGACGCAGACCTGCGAGGACGCACGATGAACGATTCGAAATCCAACCCGCTTGAAGGCAAGGACGACCAACAGAAGGCCCACACCCCGGACACGCTGCGCAACGAAGATGCGACGTGGAAGGATAAGGACATGCCGGAACAGGACCACAACGCGACGCCCGAGGATTACGAGCGCCCACCCAAGCCCTGATTCCCGGCTCCTCACGGAGCGGGCGGTGCCGATATGCGAAGCTATGGGGTGGCTTCCTGTTTACGGTACCCGGTGGGGGTTCAACGAATGTCGTCCTGGAATGTGAGTGACCGCGGCCTGGATGTTTCCGGCTGCGCGCGAGAACCGATCCGCACGCCAGGCGCCATCCAACCCTACGGCCTGATCCTTGTCCTCGACCCGCGCACGTTGGTGGTCAAGGAGCGCGCGGTTGCGCGCCCTGACCTGCTGGAGGTGTTCGGCGATCCGCTGGGACGCTCCATCGAGGAGGTATTGGGTGGCGCCCTGGCCCGATGCAGGCCGGCGCTGGAAACCCTCAAGCCCGACACCACGCAGTTCCTCGGTGCACACCCCATCGGCACCCATGGCGGCCACCACACGCTGGCCCATCGTCTCGGCGATGACCTCATCGTGGAGCTGGAAGAACCGGTCCCGGGCGAGCCGGGTTCGCTGGAAGACCTGTACCCGGCGATCCGACGCTTCATGGAAGCGATCGAGCGGGTCGAGACCACGCGTGAGCTGTGCGAGCTGGCCTCCGTACAGATCCGCGAGCTGACCGGTTTCGACCGCACCCTGGTCTACCAGTTCGACAAGGACTGGAACGGCGCGGTGGTCGCCGAGGACGGCAACGGCGTGCTGCCCAGCTATCTGGACCTGCGTTTCCCCGAGTCCGACATTCCGGCCCAGGCGCGCGCGCTGTACCAGCAGAATCGCGTGCGCCTGATCGCCGACAGCGACTACCGGCCGGTGCCGCTGGTCCGCAGCCCCGAAACCGCGGATGCAGGGCCGACCGACCTCAGCCCGGCGATGCTGCGCAGCGTGTCGCCGGTGCACCTGCAGTACATGCGCAACATGGGCACCGGCGCCTCGATGTCGGTGTCGCTGCTGCGCGAAGGCGAGTTGTGGGGCTTGATCTCCTGCCACAACGCGCAGCCCAAGCGCGTGCCCTATCACGTGCGCACCGCGTGTGAGTTCATCGGGCAGATCCTGTCCCTGCAGATCTCGCTGAAGGAGCGCGCCGCGGTCGTGGAAGCGCGGATTGCGCGCCGCGCGATCCAGGTGCGACTGCTCGGCCGCATGGCGGGCGACACTGATTTCATGGCCGCCCTGGGCCGCGACCAGCACAACCTGCTCGCCCTGACCCAGTCCAGCGGTGCGGCGATCGTGCACCGGGGCGAATGCCTGCTCCATGGAGAGTGCCCCAGCCAGGCGCAGGTGCTGGAGCTGGTGCAGTGGCTCAGCGTGCAGCAGCACGACGGCGACCTGTACTGCACCGACCGGCTGCCGCTGCTGTTGAAACCCGCCGACGCCTTCGCCGGCGTCGCCAGTGGCGTGCTGGCGATTTCGATCTCGCAGATCCACGACAGCTTCGTGCTGTGGTTCCGTCCCGAAGTGGTCCGCACCGTGCGCTGGGGCGGTGATCCGCGCAAGGAAGAAACCGGCCTGCCCCTGTCGCCGCGTACCTCGTTCGAGGGGTGGAAGGAAACCGTGCAGCTGCAGTCGCTGCCGTGGGATGACGTCGACCGCGATGCCGCGCTGGAACTGCGCACCGCCATCGTCGACATCGTGCTGCGCAAGGCCGAGGAAATGGCTGCGCTGAACGAACAGCTCCTGCGCAGCAACAAGGAGCTGGAGGCGTTCTCGTATTCGGTCAGCCATGACCTGCGCGCGCCGTTCCGCCACATCGTCGGGTATTCGGAACTGCTCTGGGCCTCGGCCGAGGAGCGGCTGAACGATTCAGAGAAAAGATTCCTCGATACCATCGTCGAGTCCGCACAATCGGCGGGAACGCTGGTGGACGACCTGCTCAGCTTCTCGCAGATGGGCAGGTCCACGATGGGTCAGATCTCGATGGACATGACCGCCCTGGTCGAAGACGTACGGCACAAGCTGGACATGGAGTACGCCGGGCGTTCGATCACCTGGCGGATACCGCATCTTCCCCGCGTTCAGGCAGACCCGGGCATGCTCCGCCTGGTCTGGCAGAACCTGCTGTCCAACGCGATCAAGTTCACCCGCGACAGCGCCGCGCCCACCATTGAAGTGGGCCACCAGCGCGGCGATACCGAAGACGTGTTCCATGTGAAGGACAACGGCTGCGGCTTCGACATGCGCTACGTGGACAAGCTGTTCGGCGTATTCCAGCGCCTGCACCATGCGGACGAGTACGAAGGCACCGGCATCGGCCTGGCCAACGTGCACCGCATCGTCACCCGCCACGGCGGGCGGACCTGGGCCGAAGGCCGGGTCGGCGAAGGCGCCACCTTCTACTTCACCATTCCCTTTGTTTCTGGAGACAACCTATGAGAGATCTGCGGCCGATTCTGCTCGTGGAAGACAATCCGAAGGACGCTGAGCTGACGATGGCCGCACTGGCCCGCTGCCAGCTCCTGAACGATGTCACCCACGTGCGGGACGGTGTGGAGGCCCTGGAGTACCTGCGTACCGAGGGTCGCTACGAGGGCGCCATGCACGGTGGCCCGGTGGTGGTGCTGCTCGACCTGAAGCTGCCCAAGCTCAATGGACTGGAAGTGCTGAAGGAGATCCGCAGCGATGCGGCGATCAGCAGCACTCCGGTGGTGATGCTCACCTCCTCGCGCGAGGAATCGGATCTGGTCAGCAGCTACGAACTGGGCGTCAACGCCTTCGTGGTCAAGCCGGTGGATTTCAAGGAGTTCCTGGAAGCCATCCAGGGCCTGGGCATGTTCTGGGGCATCACCAACCAGCCGCCGCCGCAGGGCACGCTGTTCGGCGCCAAGAGTCGTCGCGATGTCTGAGCGGTCGGACGGCACCTCGATCCGCATCCTGATGGTCGAGGACAGCGCGCTGGATGCGGAGCTGATCAGCCTGCAGCTGCGCCGCGCCGGCATAGCGTTCACGGCAGACCGCACCTGGTCCGAACAGGGCATGCGCGATGCGCTGGCCACCGACGCGTTCGACGTGATCCTGGCCGACCACGTGCTGCCCGGGTTCAGTGGCGACGCCGCGCTTGTGCTGGCGTGCGAGCTGGCGCCCGAGGTGCCCTTCATCTTCGTCTCCGGCACCCTGACCGAAGAGTTGGCGGTCGAAGCCCTGAAGCGTGGCGCGCGCGATTACGTGGTCAAGGCGCGCCTGCAGCGCCTGCCTGATGCGGTCGTGCGTGCGATCAAGGAAGCACGGGAACGACGCCATCTGCAGCAGGTCGAGAGCGACCTGCGCGACAGCCAGCAGCGACTGCACATGTACGCCATGGCCCGCGACATCGGCGAACTCAGGCAGGCCCAGGCCCAGCTGACCGCCAGCAACGAGTCGCTGGAACGCCAGGTGAGCGAGCGCACCTCTGCCCTGCATCGCAGCGAAAGCCGGTTGCAGGCGCTGTTCGAGTCCAGCTTCCAGCATCAGATCCTGCTGACCCTGGACGGCCGCATCATCGACACCAACTCCGCCGCGCTGGACGCCATCCTCGCGGGCAAGGACGACGTACGCGACGCGATCTACTGCGAATCGGCCTGGTTCGCCGATACCGACGGCGTACCGGCGATCGTGTCCGGCGCGGTTCACGACGCCGCCGCCGGCACCGCCTCGCGGCATGAACTGGACCTGCGCCTGCCCACCGGCAAGCGCAGTTTCGAGTTCTCGTTCCGGCCGCTGCTCGACCACCAGGGCAGTGTGACCGCCGTGGTTGCCGAAGCGGTCGAAACCACCGCCCGCCGCCAGGCGGAGGAAGCCCTGCGCCAAAGCCAGAAGATCGAAGCCGTCGGCCAGCTGACCGGCGGCATCGCGCACGATTTCAACAACATCCTGACCGTCATCGCCGGCAACGTGGAGTACGCCAAGCTGCTCACCGACCGCCTGGGCGACGCTGCCGGTGGCTCGGCGCGGGCCCTGGACAACGCGCTCAAGGGCGTGATGCGCGCGGCCAACGTGACCCAGCGCCTGCTCGCGTTCTCGCGCCGGCAGCCGCTGCGCAACATGCCGGTGGACCTCAACGCGCAGGTGCGCGACATGGAAGACATGCTGCACCGCTCGCTCGGCGAACTGGTTCAGCTGGAAATGGTGCACCACCCTGACATCTGGTGCGTGGAGGTCGACCCCAGCCAGCTCGAAGCCTCCGTGCTCAACCTGGCGGTCAACGCGCGCGATGCGATGCCCGACGGTGGCCGCCTGGTCATCGAAGTGGACAACGCCCACCTGGATGACGACTTCACCGCGCAGAACCCCGATGTGCCGCCCGGCCGCTACGCCATGCTGCGGGTACGCGACACCGGCCACGGCATGTCCGCCGAAACGCTGACCCGGGTATTCGAGCCGTTCTTCACCACCAAGGAAGTCGGACGCGGCACCGGCCTTGGCCTGTCGATGGTGTACGGCTTCGTCAAGCAGTCCGGCGGCCACGTGCTGGTCGATTCCACGCCGGGCAGCGGCACGTCGATCACCCTGCTGTTCCCCCGCTCGGACGCTGAGCTGCCGCAGAGCGGGCAGAACGAGCAGCGCGGCCTGGGCGGCTATGAAATGCAGGACGAAGCCACGGTACTGGTGGCCGAAGACAACGACGACGTACGCGCCTACACCGTGGATACCCTGCGCCAGCTGGGCTACCGCGTGCTCGAAGCGCACGACGGCCCGTCGGCCATGCGCCTGCTGGAACGTACCGACGTCAGCGTGGACCTGCTGTTCTCGGACATCGTGATGCCCGGCATGTCGGGCTGGGAGCTGGCCAAGCGCGCCGTGTCGCACAAGCCGGCACTGCGCGTGCTGTTCACCTCCGGCTATCCGCGCGACATCGACGCCAGTGGCGCGGTGGGGCGCAGCATTCCGATCCTGGCCAAGCCCTTCACCCGCACCGATCTGGCCGGCGCGATCAGGGGCTCGCTGCAGGACGAAGCCGCCGCCTAGCGCGGCTTCGCCTGCATCGCGGCGGGTATCAGCCCGCCTGGCCCAGCCGGACCTGCAGGGCGCGGATTTCTTCCTCGCTCAGCCCCACTGCCTTGAGGTAGCCCGCCGCGCCGCCGTACTGCGCGTGCAGCGCGTCCAGGAACATCTCCATGTTCTCCGGCGCGGTGCCGCCCATGCCGGCCATTTTCCGCGCGATCTCCGGGTGCTGCCTGATCAGCGCCATCATCTGCACGTTCATCGCGCTGTCCTTGGGCTGGCCTTCCAGGTAGTGCGCCGAGATCGCATAGTTGTGCACGATGTCCGCACGCGGCACGCCGGCCAGGTCGAGCAGGATGCCGGAGATGATGCCGGTACGGTCCTTGCCCGCGGTGCAGTGGTACAGCACGGCACCGTCCTGCTGCGCGGCCATGCGCTGGAACACCTCGCGGAACTGCGGCTGGTTGCTGCCCAGCCACTGCACGTAGGCCGCGCCCAGCGAATCCGGGAAGCTGGTCATCATCTTCTGCAGATCCATCTTCTCGGTGCCCATCAGCGAGATGCGCTGGTAGTCGAAGCGGGCATCGTTGGCGAGCAGGTCGGGCGACTGCGTCTCTTCATCGCCGGTGCGCAGGTCGATGTCGAGCTTGACCCCTGCCGCGGCCAGCGCGTCACGGTCGGCCACGGTCAGCCGGCTAAGGTCAGCGGTGCGCACGAAGGCCGTCGCCGGAATGGGACCGTTGCGCCCCTGCAGGCCAGCGAACGTGCGTACGTTCCAGGCGCCTTCCAGCGTCATTACGCGCTGGGCGTCGTCGGCAACCGGCTGGACGTTGTCGGCGGTTGCTGCAGCCACCTGTGGCGCGGCGGCCGGGGCCGTCTTCGGCGCGGCCGTGGCCATCCACGGGGTGAGGGTCAGCGCGATGGCCATGCTCAGGGACAGCGGGTGCAATACATTCATGGGTAGGCTCCGGGATCAGAAGTGCACGGCCAGTTCCAGGCCGTAGGTACGCGGGTCGTTGAAGATGCCGGACTGGCCCAGTGCGGCATTGTTGAGCTTGTAGAACAGGTGTTCCTCGTCGAGCAGGTTGCGCGCCCACAGCGAGACATCCAGCGTTGCGCCGTCGGCGTTCAATGGCATGTCGACCAGTGCAACGCGTGCGTTCACCACGAACGAACTGTCGGTGAGCTCCTGGTCGTACTCGCTGGTGTAGTAACCGTCGGACCAGTTGCCATCGACATGGAACTTGAGCGCTGCGTTGTTGGCGAACGGCACCCAGTAGTCGATGGCCAGGCTGCTGGCATGCTTCGGCGCCAGCAGCGGCTGCACCGTGACTTCGACACCGGCGCCGAACGGATCCTGCGTGGTCAGCGCATCGATGTCGGTGTAGGCATGGGTGAAGCCCACGGTGAGGTTGTCCACCGGCATGACGCTGAACTCAAGTTCCGCGCCCCGCGACTTCGTGCTGCCGTTGGCATTGGTGGTCACCATGGTGGTGCGGGTTTCACCGCTGTTCGGGTCGAACGGCAGGGTGAAGTCCATCTGCTTGTGTTCGATCTTCGAATCGAACAAGGCCAGGTTGAAGCGTGCGCGGTTGTCCCAGAACTGCGACTTGAAGCCGAGTTCAAACGCGGTAACTTCTTCCGGGTCGAACGCGGTGTAGGTGGTCGAGCGCGAGTTCGCGCCGCCCGCCTTGAAGCCGGTGCTGTACTTTGCGTAGACCATGGCGTTGTCGCCTACGTCGTAGGCCACGTTGACCATCGGGTCGAAGCGTCCCCAGGCATCGTCAAAGGTCAGGTCGGTGGCCAGGCCGTTCACGGTGTACAGACTGCCGTTCTTCTCATCGCGGGTGTAACGGCCACCGGCGGTGAGGTGCAGGTTTTCCAGTGCGGCCGGGGTCCAGGTGGCCTGGCCGAAAATGCCAAGGCTGTCGGTCCATGCCTTGCTGGCGCGGTCGATGCGCACGTTGGCCAGGTTCAAGGGATTGGTGGCCGGATTGAGCGTGTAGCTGTTGCCACCCGGGCCCCACAGCAGCATGTTCGGCGTCTGAGCGTTGTCGCCCGCGGTCTCATGGTAGTAGAACGCGCCCACCAGGTACTGCACCTGCGAGGTCTCGCCGATCAGCTGGAATTCCTGGCTGTACTGGTGCTGGTAGACCTGCGCCAGGCTGTAGCGGCCGAACGGGGTATTCGCGCCGCCATAGGCAGAGATCGCGTCGACCAGGCCCATGTCGAACTGACCCTGCTCCAGCTCCCGGTACGAGCTGATCGATTTCAGTTCCAGGTGCTCGCCCAGCGTCCAGCCGAGGTTGAGCAGGTGGCCGCTGGTGCGCCCGATATTGTCTTCCTGTGGGCCACCCAGGATGGAACTGTCCCGGCGGTCCTCGCTGGCGCCCGCTTTCTGCAGTGGGCTCAGGTATGGGCCCGCGACCAGAATCTGGGTGTGGTACGGCGTGGTGGCGTCGTAGGAACGATCAAATGCGTAGAGCGCGGAAAACGTATCGCTCGGCTCCCACAGCGCGCTGACCCGCGCGCCGCGCTTGTTGTAGCTGTTGAAGTCCTGTTCGCCACGCATCGGGTTGTCGGTGGTGCCGCCACGCTTGGCCTGCACCGCATCGATCTTGACGCTGACATCGCCCACCTTGGGCAGGTCCAGGTGCAGCGCACTGTTGTAGCCGCTGTAGTTGGCGACCCCGGCGGTGACGGTGCCGCCGAACTCACCGGTGGGCGCCTTGGTCACGATGCTGACCGCACCACCCTCGGTATTGCGGCCGAACAACGTGCCCTGCGGCCCCTTCAGTACTTCGATGCGCTCCACGTCGTAGAGCATGGTGCCCAGGCCCTGCGAGCGCCCAAGGAACACGCCGTCCACGTAGATGCCCACGCCGGCATCGCGCGCCGGCTGGTTGGCATCGCCGGAGGCGCCGATGCCGCGGATACCGATGTTCAGCGCCGAACTGCGCGTGGCGAACGGGGTCACCCGGAGCGAGGGAATGGCACCGTCGGCGAAGCTGCCGAGCGAGATCGCGCTGCGATCCTTGAGCATCCCGGCGTCAACCACGCTGACCGAGATCGGGGTCTGCTGCAGGTTGGTGGCGCGCTTCTGCGCGGTGACCACAACCTGGTCCAGCGCGACCACGTCGGCGTTGGCATCGGCGGTCGTGTCAGCGGGAAGGGTCGTCTCGGCGAACGCCAGCGAAGGCAGCAGCGCGGCGATCGAAAGGGCAAGCACCTGCGGGCGCAGGGCAACACGGGAAAGGGAGAGACGCATGGGGGTCCGGTCGCGTGAAGGGTGGGCAAGCCGGCGCAGTCTGCGCAGCCCGCATGACAAATGAATGACCGTTCATTCTCATTTCCAATGCACTACCCTAGGCGCATGGACGACCACGCAGACCGACAATGACGCCTCCCGAGACTTCCCCTGCCAACGCCGAGACGGCGGCCGCCGCACGCGCCGATGCCCAGCGCCAGCGCATCCTCGACGCCGCCCAGCGCTGCTTCGTCGCGCATGGTTTCCATGCAGCGTCGGTCAGCGGCATCGCCACTGAGGCCGGCATCAGCCAGGGGCTGATGTACCGCTACTTCCAGAACAAGCGCGCGATGATCCTGGCCCTCATCGAACGCCAGCTTGGTGCGGACCAGCGCTCCATCGGGCAGATGGCCCCTTCCAGCGACCTGGTCGACGGGCTGCTGGCCTGCTACCAGATCTGGGCGCGCGGCGAGTCGATCAGCCGGCACGACACCGCCATTGCCAGCGTGTCGCTGTACGCCGAAATCACCGCCGAGGCGCAGCGCGATCCGATGGTCGCCGAGGTCCTGCGCCGGCACGACAGGCACACCAACGAGGGGATCTGCGCCTGGCTGCGCGCGCATGACCAGGCGCGCGGCGTGGCCGTGGACGAGGCAGCACTGCGCGCCCGGACGCTGCTGTTCCGCATTACCGTGGAAGGCCTAGCGATGCGCGCAGTGCGTGATCCCGACCTCTCCGCCGACGAGGTTCGTGGATTGCTTCGCCCGATGATTGCCACCGTCGTAGATGCCGCGACCGTTCCGGAGTAGACCATGACGCCACTCGACAAGCCCCTGCGCCGCGAAGTACAGATCGGCGACGACTCCTACACGCTGACCCTTGATCCGGAAGGATTGAAACTGGTGCTGAAAGGCCATCGCAAAGGCGTGGACCTGCGCTGGGTGGACCTGGTCAACGGCGATGCCGCGCTGGCAAAGGCGTTGCAGGCATCGCTGGCGGCGCGCTAGCGATTCACGCCTCGTGGGGTGCCGTGCCTGACTGCGACAGGTTGATCTCGTAACGGGTGCTGCGTCCGCCTCCGGGAAGTCGGCGCAGGCAGCCCTTCTCCACCAGGTCGGCCAGGTGACGCGACGCGGTGGCGCGCGAGACCCCGGCCACTGCGCGGTACTGGCTGGCACTGAGTCCGGCGTCGAAGCCGCGCTCGCCGCCATCCAGCAGCCCGTTCAGCACTTTCACCTGCTCGGCGGCCAGGGCGTACTGCGGGTGCTGCCGCCAGAAGCGCGCCTTGGCCAACACCGCATCGATGCGCGTGGTGGCCTGCAGCTGGCTGTGCAGCAACGTTTCCAGGAACCACTGCAGCCAGGCCGTGATGTCCATGTCGCCCTTCTGGCTGGCTTCGAGCACCCGGTAGTATCCCGCGCGGTCGTGCAGGATGCTGGCGGACACCGCATGGAAACGGATCACCTGCGGCTGCGCCTGTGCCAAGGCAAGGTCGGTGACCGCGCGCGTCAATCGCCCATTGCCGTCATCGAATGGATGCAGGGTGATCAACCAGAAGTGCGCGACACCGGCCCGAAGCAGCGGGTCCAGTTGCGCGTCGTGGCGGGTGTTTGAAAACCAGTTGAAGAACGCTTCCAGCTGGAGTTCCAGGCCGTTGCGAGGCGGCGCCTCGAAGTGCACGGTGGGCCGATCGATACGCCCCGACACCACCTGCATGGGTTCGTCGCCCCTCAGCGTTCCGACCCGGATCCGCGAGGGAAGAAAGCTGTCATCGGCAGGGAACAGCCATTTGTGCCACTGGAGCATGCGCTGCAGGTCCAAGGGCCGTTCGAGTCCGGTGATGGCATCCAGCGTCAGGTCAGCCAGACCTTCGCTGCGGGCGCTGATGGCGACCGGCGCATCCATGCCGAGACGGCGCGCAAGGGACGAGCGCACCGACGCGACGTTCAAGCGCTCACTTTCGATCGCCGACGACGTGATCACGTTGGCCAACAAGGCATCGAGCGCGTCTTCAGCGCGCTCGGCGTCGTTCTCGGCGCCGACCATTCCGCTCAGCTGTCCCTGCGCCTGCACACACGCCCGGAGCAGCGGCAACAGATCCGCGTCCCGCCACCGGAACGCCGGCCAGTCGGGGTGTTGCCAGATCCAGCGCGCAGTCATGGCCAGCCCTCCGTCGGGGTGCTTGAGCCGAATACTACGGTTATTCGCCTCATTGAATGAGGCGAATAATACCCCTATTCGCCTCACGGTGTGCTCCACGTCCCGTAAGTGAGACGAAAACGAAAGATACGTTGCAGTACTGTTTACGTTCTGTTAATTCTTTGTGCAGCGCACCAGCCCCTCTGGCACGCAGGGAGAACCAATCGGATGAGCACTTACGAGAACGACTAAACCCACAATCTGACTGCAAGGTGCATGCATGGACTACCGCATTGGCAAGTGTGTTCACGCTCCGAAAGCAATTTCGCCATTGGCATCTGCAGTAAAGGCGGCACTGGCTGCCGCGCTGCTGGTCACCAGTTCCATCGCGGTGGCACAGGACAGCGGCCCACCGGGTACCCCTGAAACATCCACACTCGACACCGTGTCGGTCCTGGGCAGCCGTACCAAGCCCCGCACCGTCTCGTCGTCTGCGGTTCCGATCGACATCATCAGCGGCGAAGAATTCCGCAACCAAGGCGCCACCGACGCGCTCGACCAGCTCCGCGTGCTGGTTCCCTCGTTCAACGTCAGCACCATTCCCATCGACGACGCCGCCAGCCTGATCCGTCCGGCCAACCTGCGTGGCCTGCCGCCGGACAACACCCTGTTGCTGGTCAACGGCAAGCGCTTCCACCGTGCTGCGGTGATCACCTTCCTGGGCCACGGGCTTTCCGACGGTGCCCAGGGCCCGGACCTCTCGGTGTTCCCCTCTCTCGCGCTGGAGCAGGTCGACGTACTACGCGACGGCGCCGCCGCGCAGTACGGATCGGATGCGATTGCAGGCGTGATCAACTTCGGCCTGAAGAAGATCCGCGAAGGCGGCGCCGCCGAGGTGTTCGCCGGTCAGTTCTACAAGGGCGACGGGCTTACCACCCAGTACTCGGCGCAGATCGGCCTGCCCCTCACCGAACGCGGCTTCGCCACCCTCACCGCCGAGTGGCGCAAGGCCGACGACACCTCACGCAGCGTGCAGCGCGACGATGCCGCCGCTGCCATCGCCGCCGGCTACCCGGGCGTAGGCGATCCAGCCCAGGTATGGGGCTCCCCGAAGATCGACGATGACCTGAAGCTGGTCGCCAACCTGGGCCTGAGTACCGACGCGGTGGACTTCTACCTGTTCGGCAACTACGCCAAGCGCGACGTGGACGGCGGCTTCTACTTCCGCGACCCCACCTCGCGCTCGGGCGTGTATTCCAACGATGGCGGCGAGACCCTGCTGATCGGCAACCTCACCGGTGCCGGTGCCTGCCCCACCATCGCGCTGCGCGACGGTGCCGGCAACCTGCTGCCGTACAGCACGGTCAGCGGCGCCGTAGCCGCGCTGCCGGCCAACTGCTACACCTTCCTGTCCGGCCTGCCCGGCGGCTTCACCCCGCGCTTTGGCGGCAAGCTGGAAGACAGCTCGATCTTTGCCGGCGCCAAGGGCAACTGGGGCGACTGGTATTGGGACGTGAGTGGGTCCTGGGGCCGCAACGACATCGAATTCATCATCTACAACACCGTCAACGCATCATTGGGACCGGACCAGCCGGAAGGCCTGTACTTCCGCCCCGGCGGCAATACCCAGACCGAAAAAAGCGTCAACGTGGACGTCACCCGCGACTTTGAAACGAGCTTCACCTTCCAGCCGCTGCGCCTGGCCGCCGGTGCGGAGTGGCGCGAGGAGAGCTTCAAGATCAGTCCGGGCGATGGCCCCTCCACCGCCATTGGTCCGCTGACCGAACAGGGCTTCGCGCTGGGCTCGAACGGCTTCAACGGGTTCAGCACCCGTACCGCGGGGACCTTCGACCGCCGAAACTGGGCGGCCTACGCCGACCTGGAAGCACAGGTCACCGAACGCTTCCTGCTGGCCGGTGCACTGCGCTTTGAAGACTACGACTCGTTCGGCAGCACCACGACCGGCAAGGTCACCGGGCGGTTCGACTTCAACGAGCGGTTCGCTATTCGCGGCGCGTACAACACCGGTTTCCGCGCGCCCACGCCCGGCCAGGCCAACATCAGCCAGATCAGCACCGTGTTCGGTGGCACCGCACTGGAAGACATCGCCACCCTGCCGCCGACCAATCCCATCGCGCAGCTCAAGGGCGCGCGACCGCTGACCCCGGAAGAGTCGAAGAACGTGTCGCTGGGCGCGGTCTGGACCGAGGGCGACTGGCTGTTCACCCTCGACGGCTACCAGATCAAGGTCGAAGACCGCATCGCACTGAGTACCAGCTTCGCGGTGACCCCGGAAGAACGCGCGGCGCTTGTGGCCGGCGGCAACCCCGAGGCCGCCTCGATCTCGCAGGTGACCTACTTCGGCAACGCCTTCGACACCACCACCACCGGTGTGGACCTGGTCACCAGCTATCGCAGCGATCACTTCGGTGGCACCACCACCTACTCGCTGGCCGCAAACTGGAACAAGACCGAGGTCGACCGCTTCGACACCGACTTCATCGACGAAGCGCGCGTGTACAAGTTGGAGAAATCCCTGCCCAAGACCAAGGGCTATTTCAGCGTCCACCACCAGCGGCAGATCTTCAACGCCAACCTGCGCTTCAACTACTACGGTTCCTTCTACGAAGACCACCTGGACAGTGGCGTGATCTCCGCAGCCGACGGCGGCCTGCCGATCTACGGCGGCAGTGCATTGATCGTGGATGCCGAAGTGGGCTGGAAGTTCGACTCCGGCCTGTACTTCAGCCTCGGCGCGCAGAACCTCTTCGACCGCGTACCAGGTAAGAACCCCTGGTCCGGCGTAGCTGGCGCGGAGTACCCGGTGCACACCCCTTACGGCTTCAACGGCGGGTTCTATTACGCGCGGGTGGGTTGGAAGTTCTGACAGCACACAAAAACCACCCCGCCGTTGCCGGCGGGGTGGTTGCGCGTTCGGTGATCACGTGCGCTTGCGTGAAATCAGGCGGCGAGAAGCTCGTCCCGATTGAAGTAAGGTTCATTAGCCTTTACTTGGTTTTGCGCCGATTACGTCGGTCGCCTCTCGGCCTGTCCACATTGACTACTCGCCACGTCGAAACCAGTGCAGCCCCTTCAGCTGGGCACCGCATGGGTGCACAGGTGGTGGAGCTGGCGGGAATCGAACCCGCGTCCGCAACGCATCCTCTCTGCTTCATACAGCCATAACCCGTTGCCAACGACTGCATTGGGGGTTTCTCGCCACACACGGCGATGGCGTATTGAAGCGCGGTGCGACGCCACCCGCTTTCAGGAATCGCTCACCGACCGCTGACGGCGTCGGCGCCCCACCCATTTCGCTGCCTCGCGCGCCGGCACCAGCAGCGCGATGCCCAGCACGATGCCGCTCAGACGCGCCCAGCCCGGGGCGCTGGCGATCTGATGGATGTCATCGGGGACGACCACCACCAGCAGGACGACCGCGAACTGGGTGCCGATGTAAGCAAACGACTTGCCACTGTTCTCGATGTGGCGACCCGCCCAGACCCCAACGCAAAGCAGCGCCACCGCCAATGGCAGGTGGTGGTGTGAGACCGCAAGCGCACCTGCGGCAGCCAGCGCTCCCAGCGCACAGCCTGCAAACCGGTGCGCGATGCGTGTACCCACCGCGCCGCCTTCGCCCTCAAGCGACATCAACGGCACCGTCATGACCGCCATGATCGTGATCGCTGCCTGCACCAACGCGCTTGCGCCCAGCAGCGGCGACAACAATGGAAGCACACCCAACACGGCGCCTGCCAGCAGGGCATGCGTGGCCGCTGCCTTCTGCCACCCCGGCGGAGCAACGTCCAGGGTGTTTGAGAAAAGGTGCTGGGCACCCTGGATGCGCGGTCGTACTGTCCACGCAGAGGCCAGATTGACCAGCATGCCTGCGGTGGTACCTGCGGCCACCTCCAGCACCCGGGTCAATGCAAATGCATGCACCGCCACGTGTGGCTGCTTGAGGCTGTCCAGCGCGACCATTGCAAAGGTGAGGCCGGTAAACAACCACGCATGGCTGTGCCGTCGGGTGATCGCCGCGTACAGCGTAACGGCGCCTACGGCCAGCAGCGCCAGCGCCACCACAACCGGCGTGTCTGCCACATGCGTAATCAGGGCCCAGCCCATCGCTGCGCCCACCACCGTGCCCAGCAACCGGAGCAAGCCGCGGGACAGGGTCTCGGCCAGTTGCGTGCGCATCACCATGAAGCCGGTGAACGCAGCCCAGCCGATGTTGGTTGCGCCGATCGCATGCGCAATCACGATGGCGAGCAGCACCGAAAGCAGCGCTTCAACCTCGTCCAGTCCGCGCTGACGCCAGCGCACGCGCGAACCCAGCTCGCGCGCCATGGCGCCCAGCAGTGACGCGGCGCTATGCGCGACCTTGGCAGTGCGCATGGCGGTGGGCCATTACAACAAGGTGGACGCGGAGCCAGTGCATACCGTTCGGGCTGCCTGCAGGGTCGTGTGCCTTGCCTCAGTATCGCGCAACCTGCAGTGCCCCAGTTGCCCGGGGCCATTGCTGCCTGATCGGCAACACCGTGTGCCCCCTCGCGGATCTACTGCCCGCTGCCCGGCTTTCCTACGCTGATCCTGCACGGCCAACCCACCGCGCCTGCACGGCGACTCCCCCCTGCCCGGCACGCCTCGTCCTGCCCACGCAGCGCCAGCCACGCATTCCTGCCAGCCCGCCCTTTTCCAGGAGATTCCCTCATGTTCAGTCTTGATGAAACCGTTGCACCACCGGCCCCCGCGCTCGACGAACTGGTTCCTTCGCGCTACGCACTCAAGGTCGGCGATATCGACGTACTGGTGGTCAGCGACGGCGTGCTGCCGCTGCCCACCCAGATGCTGGGCCACAACGTCTCGGCAGCCGAGCGCGCGCCATGGTTCAAGGACATGTACCTGCCGCCGGACGCGCTGGATTGGGCTTTGAACGTGATGGTGGTACGCAGCGGCGACCGCAACATCCTGATCGACGCCGGCCTCGGCATGGATCCCGATCTGAACCTGCCCCGCGCCGGCCAGCTGATCCGACGCCTGGGCGCGTCCGGCATCGACCTGCGCGAGATCACCGACGTGGTGATCACCCACCTGCATATGGACCACATCGGTGGCCTGCTGGTGGATGGCGTGAAAGAGCAGCTGCGCCCCGACCTGCGCATCCACGTCGCTGCTTCCGAAGTGGAGTTCTGGAAGTCGCCCGACTTCACCCGCACCAACATGCCGCGGGGTTTCCCGGATGCACTGCGCGCCACGGCCACCCACTTCCTGGCCGAATACGGCAACCAGGTGCGCACCTTCGAGGACGCGCAGGAAATCGCACCAGGCGTCACGGCTCGTCGCACCGGCGGCCACACTCCCGGCCACAGCGTGGTGCGGCTGAGCTCGAAGGGCGAAGCGCTCACCTTTGCCGGCGACGCCATTTTCGCGGTCGGCTTCGAACAGCCCAACTGGCACAACGGCTTCGAACATGACCCCGAAGGTGCCGCCCAGGTGCGCATCGCCCTGCTCAACGAACTGGCCGGCACCGGCGAAATGCTGGTCGCCACCCACCTGCCGTTCCCCTCGGTGGGCCGCGTCTCCGCCGACGGCGATGCCTTCCGTTGGGTGCCGGTGTTCTGGGACTTCTGAGTCCTCCCCCACGTCGTTCCCCTTCCCTTCCTTCCGCAGGAGATGGATTCATGAACACGATCACCCGCACCCTCGCTGCCACCGCCCTGGCCGTCGCTGTCCAGGCTGGCAGCTCTGCAGACGCCGCCAGCCCGTCGCGCCCCGCGCCGGTTGCCGCCGCGCACACCCCCAGCACCATCACCACCGCCGATGGCGTGCAGCTCTACTACAAGGACTGGGGCCCGAAAGACGGTCCCGTGGTGACCTTCAGCCACGGCTGGCCGCTGGACTCGGACAGCTGGGACCCGCAGATGATGTTCCTGGCCAGCAAGGGCTACCGCGTAGTGGCGCACGACCGCCGCGGCCACGGTCGCTCCAGCCAGCCGTGGGATGGCAACGACATGGACCACTACGCCGACGACCTGGCTACGGTGATCAACACGCTGGGCCTGAAGGACGTGACCTTGGTGGGCTTCTCCACCGGTGGCGGCGAAGTGGCACGCTACATCGGCCGCTACGGCACCGACCGCGTCAAGAAGGCCGTGCTGATCAGTGCGGTGCCGCCCTTCATGCTCAAGACCGCCGACAACCCGGGCGGCGTGCCGATCGAGGTCTTCGACGGCATGCGCAAGGGCCAGCTGGAAAACCGCTCGCAGTTGTTCAAGGACGTTCCGGGTGGGCCGTTCTACGGCTACAACCGTCCCGGCGCGAAACCGAACCAGGCGTTGATCGAAGCCTGGTGGGCGCAGGGCATGGCCGGCGGGTTGAAGAACACCTACGACTCGGTCGCCGCGTTCTCCGCCACCGACTTCCGCGATGACCTGAAGCGCTTCAATGTGCCCACCCTGATCATCCATGGCGACGACGACCAGGTGGTTCCGATCGATGTGGGTGGCCGGCAGTCGGCCAAGCTGATCAAGGGCGCAAGGCTGATCGAATACCCCGGCGCGCCGCATGGGTTGACCGAAACGCACAAGGACAAGGTCAACCAGGATCTGCTGGCTTTCCTGCAGGAGAAGTAGCCTGGGCCATGTGACAGGGTCGCAGCGCTGTTCGAGGCGCCGGATCGCCGATCCGGCGCCTTGCTCCACCTACTCCCCCGCAGTGGGATAGGAGCCTGCGCACACGTCGCCCTCCTCAGTGCCAGATACCCATTGCTGAAGCTGTTTGATGCGGTCGCGTGTCAGCTGCTCATACTCGCCGCTCTGGCACATCGGCAACACGCTGCCGGAGTCCGCAGGGTCTGGGTACCGCGCCGCGATCTGCGCATCGCGGAACGCCACCCATGCACGTTGCGCCGCCCGGAACTTCTCCACGAACACCTTGTCGCCTGCATTGGCTGCCAGCACCTTCGCATAGACACGGTTGAGCTCGGCATCGGCGCCCTGGGCGCTGTCGCTTGCACATTGGTTGAGTCCTGCCTGGGACTGGTCGGGGCTATCGCACGCCATCCCATCAGACGTCTGCGCCGACACCTTCGTCCTGGCGGTCTCCGCAGGCAACTGTGCATGTGCAGTCAGTGTTGGCGCAAGGCAGAACGTCAGAACGAGAACTGAGCAGAATCCTCTCATCGGTCCAACTCCAGAAGGGACACGTGAGCGCAAAGCTGATCCATCCCCCACTGCGTGCAGCTGTAGCCACCTTCCTGCAATGGTGATGGGTGCCTCCCGCGCTCCTGAGGCGGAATGTCTCTCCAGCCTCGTGAACGCTGCGCGAACTTTGGCGGTCCCACGCAAGCTAATGTACGCAGTCCAATGCACTCTTGATCGCCTCTGCCACGCAATCAGGTTAACCGTCGCACCGCCAGTTAGGGTGATCAACGCATTGTCACTGAGCGGCTGCCTATTGCGGACCTACGGCTCGACCTCCATTTGCCGCCTTACCTCACGAATAAGCTGTTGTGCAGCTGCATTGGCTTTACTTGCATCGGATCGCCTGGCCGCCTCCAAGGCATCAAGCAGCATTGCATGTCGCTTCGCTGCATCGCTCTCCCGCCTTGCCGCCAAAACAGTACTTGACGCGTAGAAGTACAGCTCGTTCGAATCACCAAGCTCGCGAGCGGTTGCCTTCCACTTCTCGGCAAGTTCGTCGCTCCCCGAGAGCGCCTCATAGTGCGCGATCAATCGCCTCACGGATTCGAGATCGCCCTTCTTCGCGGCCGCCTCCACCAATGCACGCTCCTCTTCCGGAATCATGTGCGCATCACTTGGACTCATGATCTCACTATCGTCGGGGACGCCTCGCTCGCCTTCACAGCCAGCCAGGGCGAATGCAACAGCTATAAGCAACACCACGGGCATTACTAGTTTCATCTTGGCACCGGCGATTGCGGGTAGAAGGGAGAATAGTGACCAGGATTGAACCAGTCAGGATCTGGCCCGTTAGTCTCCACCACAGGATGCCCCCCCCGACTGCCCTAGCAGACCTGGCCTGCCGAGCCCACAATTGCACCTGCGGCGGCTACATTGAACAGGGTGTCGCCGTCGTCCGTGATGCGCAGCTGCCCGTTTCCGCAGTCAAACAAATAAGCACCCAGAAGCGTCCCATCACGGGGGATACTAAGGCTGGACTCGATAAAGCCGTGATGATCCCCGATGGGCACGAATCGCCCATTGAGGGCAGTGGCGATGGTGGTCAGGTTCATGGCATAGGCCGCTGGGTGCTGGAAATGAGAGCGCTGCGCACCAAGTCCGGCAGTTTCCTTTCCACGGATTACGCGTCGCACAAGAGGTAATGGTGGGCCCACCAGGATTCGAACCTGGAACCAAAGGATTATGAGTCCTCTGCTCTAACCGTTGAGCTATAGGCCCTGCGCGGGTGCACAGTGTAGTTGACGCCAGCGGGGCCTCGCTACTCATGCCGACGCCTGCACGATCGCCGCCGCCCGCCAGGCATTCCGCTTGGCCATCGCGCGCAGTGCCTTCGAGCGCAGCAGGCTTGAGGCTGCCACCCGGTTCCAGTAGTCCATGGCCAGTGGGGCGGCCCAGAGGAGTGGGTCGCAGCTGCCTCTAGGGACAGGCGCGACTGGCGGGATCGGCGCGAGTGCGGGCAGCGCGCCGCTGCGGCATGGGGCCAGCGAACTTGGCAGCATGTCGTACACCGGCGCCAGGGGCAGTGGGCCATGGTCGTGCAGCTGGAAACCCAGGTTGCCGTGATGCATGTGGTTGTTGCCGATCAGCCGCCCGAAGGCATGCAGCTGCTCCATGCGAAGCGCGGTGTCGGCGGTGATCCATCCCATCTCCTGCAGGTGTTCGCCCGCCGCGCCCCAGTCGTGGGTGGTCTCGCGGACGAATGCTTTTGATAGCGACAACAACGAGACGAAGCCGCGGCGGCCAAGGACTACGGGGGTCCGGTCGAAGCGCTCCAGCTCGAGGAAGGTATACCCTCGGCTCTGGATGAGGTGGGAGCTGCAGGCAGCCACCCCGGCGTCGCGCAGGCATTGCAGGGCCAGGTGCTCGCATACCAGCAGGTCTGCCCAGCGTTCGGCCGCGGCGCCGTCGGCCGCCCTGGCGAACTTCACCAGCACCGCCTTGCGCTGCCCGTCCTCTGCAACGGTGGCGGTGAATTTGGGTTGTTCTCCGCCTGGTCCTGAAGTTATCGCCCTGCCGATGGTCAGGCCTTGCGCGCGTTCGGGGTAGGCGCGGCTTCGGTCCACTTCCTGCACGTGGTCCGGCGGGCACTCAAGCGCGGCCAGTGCGGCTTGGAGCGCGGGTTCTCCCGGAAGGAGGTCGCCGACGCCGGTTCCACCGGTGAGCGCGAGGTGCTTGAGCAGGGTCGTGGGTGGGGAGTGGTCGCCCGGCAGGCCAACACCCGGCTGGTGGGCGTGGCGCTGCGCGTGCAACCTGCCCAGGAAACCTTGCGGGCGGAGGTCTTCGAGGTACCAGGGCAGGCCGGGGAATGTGTCGCCGTCCGGGCATCGGGCGAGGTTGGGTCGCGTGGAGGTGAGATGCGCTTTGAAGGCGTCGCCGGGCAGGGATTCGAGGTGGCCCAGGCGCTCCACGGTGGCATCTTCTTTCAGGCGAAAGAGCGGGAAATGTCGGTTGTGGGGAGCGTCGGCCATGTGGGCAGCGTGGGACATGCGCACCGGGGCGGGGAACGCAATTTGTTGCATTCGGGGGAAGGGCCCTCTCCGTTTGGAGGTCACGCGTTACCGTGCCGATCGGCCGGGTCGGCGGGCTGCTCCTTCGCATCCTGCGAACGCAGCACTTGTGCATCCATGCACGGCGTCGTTTGGGAACCGACCCTACCAACGGCATGCAGCACCAAAAGTTGGTGACAGGGCCTCACCCACAAAAAACCCCGCCGAAGCGGGGTTTTTCGTTCAACGCAACAACGCTGGAATCAATCGATGTCCAGGAAGCTGCGCAGCTGTTCCGAACGGCTCGGGTGACGCAGCTTGCGCAGGGCCTTGGCTTCGATCTGGCGGATGCGCTCGCGGGTGACGTCGAACTGCTTGCCCACTTCCTCGAGGGTGTGGTCGGTGTTCATGTCGATGCCGAAGCGCATGCGCAGCACCTTGGCTTCCCTCGGGGTGAGGCCGGCCAGCACGTCGCGCACGGTTTCAGACAGATTGATGTTGGTGGTGTTCTCGATCGGGGACTCCACGTTGGTGTCCTCGATGAAGTCGCCCAGATGGGAATCCTCGTCGTCGCCGATCGGGGTTTCCATCGAGATCGGCTCCTTGGCGATCTTCATCACCTTGCGGATCTTGTCTTCCGGCATGTCCATTTCCTTGGCCAGCTCCTCCGGCGTAGCCTCGCGGCCGTACTGCTGGAGCATCTGGCGGGAAATGCGATTCAACTTGTTGATCGTCTCGATCATGTGCACCGGAATACGGATGGTGCGCGCCTGGTCGGCAATCGAGCGGGTGATCGCCTGGCGGATCCACCAGGTGGCGTAGGTCGAGAACTTGTAACCGCGGCGGTACTCGAACTTGTCCACCGCCTTCATCAGGCCGATGTTGCCTTCCTGGATCAGGTCCAGGAACTGCAGGCCGCGGTTGGTGTACTTCTTGGCGATCGAGATCACCAGGCGCAGGTTGGCCTCGACCATTTCCTTCTTGGCCTTGCGCGCCTTGGCTTCACCGTAGGCCATGGCACGGCTGATTTCCTTCAGCTCTTCCAGGTCCAGCTGGGTCAGCTTCTCGATGTCGATCGTCGCCTGCTGTTCGGCGATGATCTGGTCCTTCACTTCGCGCAGGGCCGACGACCACTTCTGCTTGCGCTTCAGTGCGTCTTCCACCCACTCCAGGTTGGTCTGGTTGCCTTCCCAGGAACGGATGAAGTCCTTGCGCGGCATGCGTGCAGTGACGGTGGCCAGGTTCAGCACGCGGCGCTCATGGGCCTTGATCGACGCCATGGTGTCGCGCAGCTGCTTGGTCAGCACGTCGGTCAGCGGCAGCGGCAGCTTCAGGGTGACGAACACCGCCGACATCTCTTCGCGCAGGCGCGGCAGGTTCTTCTTGTCGCCCTTGGTCGCGGCCTTCTTGAAAGCATTGAAGGCATCGCTCAGCGCCTGCATGCGCGCAGCGACCTCCTCCGGGTCCGGACCGGTCGGTGCGGCTTCTTCGTCGCCACCCTCGACATCATCGTCCTCGTCCTCGTCGCCTTCGGCGTCGGCATCGTCGCTGTCATCAGTGGCAGCTGCGGCCGGCGCCGGGGCTTCGTCCGTCAGGTCGTTGAAGCCGACGATCACTTCGGCCAGGCGCTTCTTGCCTTCCTTGTGGGCTTCGTAGTCGGTCAGCAGCGACTCGACCGAGACCGGGAACTGGCCCAGGGCGGCCTGGACCTGCGAAAGGCCTTCCTCGATGCGCTTGGCGATGGCGATTTCGCCTTCGCGGGTCAGCAGCTCGACGGTGCCCATTTCGCGCATGTACATGCGCACCGGGTCGGTGGTACGGCCACCTTCGGTGTCGAGCGCGCTCAGTGCGGCGGCGGCTTCTTCGGCCGCGGTGTCATCGACTTCGCGGTTACCGGTGTTGCCGTCGTTGAGAAGCAGGGTTTCCACATCCGGCGCAACTTCATGGACATCAATGCCCATGCCGTTGATCATGCCGATGATGTCTTCGATCTGTTCCGGGTCGACCATGTCGTCCGGCAGATGGTCATTGACTTCGGCGTAGGTCAGGTAGCCCTGTTCCAGGCCCTTGCTGATCAGAAGCTTGATGTCGTTTTGCTGGGCAGGACGTTCGTTGGCCATGTAGTGCTCGCGCCACCGGCAGGGATGAGGAATAGAACCTAGCATTATACCAGCCCAGCGCCCTCTCGCGCCCGGGCGGTGGTCCCGGGGTCAGGGTCTGAGCAGGAAAGTCACTGGACCATCGTTGACCAGGCTGACAACCATATGGGCGCCAAACTGCCCGGTTTCCACCCCCGAAACATGCTTTTGACGACAGATCTCCACCAATCTGTTGAATCCACGTTCAGCCTCGGCAGGGGGCGCGGCGGTGCTGAACCCCGGTCGCATCCCGCTGGAGGTGTCTGCCGCCAGGGTGAACTGGCTGACCAGCAGCAGGCCGCCCCCTGTCTCCCCCAGGGATCGGTTCATTTTTCCGCTGTCATCTGCAAACACACGGTAACCAAGCAGCCGATCGGCCATCCGGGTGATCTGGGCGTCGGTGTCGCCCGGCTCCATGCCGACCAGGGCCAGCAGGCCGGGGCCGATCTGGCCGACCACGGCCCCGTCGACGCTGACGCTGGCCTGGGTAACGCGCTGGATGAGGACAAGCATGGCAGGGGGCATTCCACGGGAGGGGCGGCCTACCTTAGTAGTTGGGCGCGCGCACCGGCTAGACTTTGACGCGATGAAACCGCAAACCACCGCCCGCCTGGCCTACCGCGCCGCTGCCCTGTTCACCCGCCTGCCCTGGTCCTGGCTGCGCGGTTTCGCGCATGCGCTCGCCTGGCTGTGGATCGCCCTGAACGCCCGCGAGAGCCGGGTGACCCGGCGCAACCTGGAGCTGGCCTATCCGGAATTGCCGGCCGACCAGCGCGCGGCCCTGCACAAGGCGGTGCTGCGCTCGACCGCCCTGCAGGCGGTGGAAACCCTGCGCCTGTGGACCCGCCCGCGCGAGCAGAACCTGGCCCTGCTCACCGAGCGGCACGGCGAAGCGCTGTACGACGCGGCCCTGGCCAGCGGCAAGGGCGTGATCGTGGCCGCCCCGCATTACGGCAACTGGGAGCTGCTCAACCAGTGGCTGGCCTCGCGCGGGCCGATCGCCATCGTCTACAAGGCGCCCGATGAAGCCGTGGGCGACGAGTTCCTGCAGCTGGTGCGCGGCGGCAGCAACGTGCAGCAGGTCCGCGCCGAAGGCCCGGCGGTGCGCCAGCTGTTCAAGGTGCTCAAGGAAGGCGGCGCCACCGGGATCCTGCCGGACCAGCAGCCCAAGGCCGGCGACGGCGTGTTCGCGCCGTTCTTCGGGGTGGAAGCGCTGACCATGACCCTGGTCAACCGGCTGGCCGAACGCACCGGCGCCACCGTGCTGTACGGGTGGTGTGAGCGCGTGGGTCCGGGCATGCAGTTCGCGCTGCACATCACCCCGGCCGCGCCGGCAGTGGCCGACCCGGACCCGCGTACCGCCGCCAGTGCGCTGAACGCCGGGATCGAGGCGATTGCCCGCCGCGACCCCGCCCAGTACCAGTGGACCTACAAGCGCTACACGCTGCGCCCGCCACACAGCGATGAAGTTGACCCGTACGCCACCGAGGAACACCCGCACTAGCCGCCCCGCCGATTGCGACGCTGTGTCGCGCCGCGCGCAATTGAATCGGCGCCTTCCGACCCCACTGTGAAACCACGATGTCCCCCACGGCCCCCGCCATGTCCCCAGCTGCACCTTCCCCGTTCGGCGATCCGGCCGCGATCCGCTGCGAGCGCGCGGTGGCCGAACTGCGCGCCGGCCGCCCGGTGGTGATCGACGACAGCCATGGCCAGCGCCTGGCCTTCATCGCCCTGGACAGCAGTACGCGCAGCAGCTACTCCGCCTTTGCCGAGGTCGCCGCCGGGCAGCATTACCTGTTCCTCACCGCCACCCGCGCGCGGGTGCTGGGCGTGGCCGCCGAGCATGGCGCCCGGGTGCCGCTGGCCGGGATCGACTTCGATGCCCTGCCCTCGCTGAGCTACCTGCGCGAACCCGAGCCGATGCCGGCCGGGTGGACGGCCGGCCAGGCACTGGACGACGGTGCGGTGGAGATCGCCCGGCTCGGGCTGCTGCTGCCGGCCATGGTCGGGGTGCTGCTGGCACCCGGCGATGAGCGCTTCGACAGCTGCGCGCAGGTCTCGCTGTGCGACCTGGCCCAGGGCGCCGAGCAGGCTGCCCACGCCTACGAACTGGTGGCACGCTCGCCGGTGCCGCTGCGCGAGGTGGGCATGACCGAATTTGCGGTGTTCCGCGGCGGGGTCGCCCAGCGCGACCAGGTCGCGATAATCGTCGGGTCGCCGGACCTTTCCGGTGTGGTGCCGGTGCGCGTGCATTCTTCGTGCCTCACCGGCGACCTGTTTGGCTCGCTCAAATGCGATTGCGGCGACCAGCTGCGGCGCGGCCTGCGCAAGCTGAAGGAGCTGGGCGGCGGCGTGCTGCTGTACCTGGACCAGGAAGGTCGCGGCACCGGAATCGCAGCGAAGATGCGTGCCTATGGCTACCAGCACGACGGGCTCGACACGATCGACGCCGACGCGCAGCTGGGCTTCGGTGCCGACGAGCGCCGCTACGGCAGCGCGGTGGCGATGCTGCAGGGCCTGGGCGTGCAGCGCATCCAGCTGCTCAGCAACAACCCGACCAAGGCCCAGCGCCTGCGCCATGCCGGCATCGAGGTGGTGGACTGCGTGCCGGTCACCGGCGACATCACCGCCGAGAACGAACATTACCTGCGCACCAAGGCCGAACGCGCCGGCCATATGCTCGATGTGGACGCGCTGATCCAGGCCGCGCAATAGCGCGCGCCAACCTGCTACCGTCGTCGCGACGGGCGCAGCCGACCTGATGCGGACGCCCGGCATGTTTCCTCCTGCCGAGCGCCCGCCTTGTCCGACCTTTCCCCGCCTCCGTTGCCGTTGCCCCAGTCCTTGCCCGAGCAGGGCCACTGGCAGCCCTTGCCTCGACGCGCGGCCACCTTGGCCGGCATTGCCGGTGCGGTCACCGGCGCGATCGTGATCGGCGGTGCACTGGGCACGCTGTGGGTGGTGCTGGACATGCCGATGCGCTGGCTGGGAGCGGTGGCGATGCTGCTCCCCGGCGCGCTGATCGGCGGCTTCTTCGGCTACCGGCGGCAGCGTCGCACCTGGTGGCGGCTGGACGCGCAGGGGCTGGGCGTGCGCCGCGACCTGATGTGGCAGCTGGAAACCCGCGTGCCGCTGTCGCGCGTGCAGCACCTTGACCTGCGCCGGGGGCCGATCGAGCGCACCGCGCAGCTGGCCACGCTGGTGGTGCACACCGCCGGCAGCCGCTTCAGCGCGGTGTCGCTGGGCGGGCTGGACCAGGCCGATGCCGAGCGCCTGCGCGACACGCTGGGCCGGCAGCTGGACCAGGATGACGACGCCCTGTGAGTACCGACCAGCGCCTGCACCCGTGGTCGTGGCTGTTCGTGCTGCTGATGCAGCTGCGCCAGTTCCTGCTGCCATTGGTGGCGCTGGTGGTGTTCGGCAACCGCGGCGACCGCGACGAGATGTGGTCGAACCTGGCCGCGCTGGTGGTGATCGTGGTGCTGGTGGCAGTTTCGATCCTGCAGTACCTGACCTACCACTACCGGATCGGCCGCGATGCGATCAGCGTGCGCAGCGGGGTGATTTCGCGCAACCGCCGCGAGATACCGTTCGCGCGCATCCACAACGTGGTGGTGCACCAGAACCCGCTGCACCGCATGTTCAATGTGGCCGAGCTGCGCCTGGAATCGGCCGGCGGCAATCGACCCGAAGCAGAGATGCGCGTGCTGCGGCTGGACCAGGCCCTGGCGCTCGAGCAACTGGTGCGGCAGCGTGGACAGCAGCCGGTGGCAGCCGCCGAGCCCGGTGCCGAAGCGGCCACCCCACTGCCCGCCGATGACGTGCTGCTGCAGCTGGATACCGCCGACGTGGTCCGGATCGGGCTGTTGTCCGACCGCGGCTGGGTGGTGGTGCTGGCGCTGTTCGGCGCGTCTTACCAGCTGTTCCCGCGCGACACGGTCAATGACGCGATCGAGTATGGCGGCCGCCAGGCCTTCGGCTATGCCAACCACCTGCATCCGGCCACCTGGGTCTGGGTGGTGGCGGCCGTGGTGCTGGTGGTGGGCTTCTGGGTGACGCTACGGGTGTTGTCGGTGGCGATGGCGCTGCTGCGCTACCACGGCTTCCGGCTGACCGAACACGAGCGCCGCCTGACCGTGGCCAGCGGCCTGCTCACGCGCATGCGCACCAGCGTGGCGCGGCGCCGGATCCAGGCCTGGACCCTGCGCGAAAGCGCGCTGCAGCGCTGGTTCAAGCGCCGCCACCTGCGCATCGATATCGCCGCAGGGGTGGCGGCCAATGGCGAACGCCGCGACCTACGCGAGCTGGCGCCGCTGGCCACGCCGCAGGCCTGCGATGCGCTGGTGCAGCACCTGCTGCCGCAGCTGCAATGGCCGCCGTCGCAATGGCACCCGGTACCGCAGCGGGGCTGGTGGCGGTTGTGCCTGCCGGCCCTGGTGATCGTGCCGCTGCTGGCGGCCGGCGCGGTGTGGGAAGTGGGTCCGTGGGGTGCGCTGATACTGGCCTGGCTGCCGTGGTCGGCGTTGCGTGCGCACCGCACGATGGCGCGGATGGGGTACCACCTGGACGCCTGCTACGTGGCGGTACGCGGTGGCTGGTGGCAGCGCTGGTGGCGCTTTGCCGAGCTGGACAAGCTGCAGGCGCTGCGGCTGCAACGCTCACCGCTGGACCGTTGGCTGGGCACCAGCAGCGTGTGGCTGGATACGGCCGGGGCGCACGGCAGCGTGGGCTTGTGCCTGCGGTATCTGCCGGAGGATGAGGCGCGGGCGGTGTTTGAGCGGTTGAACGCGGCGTTTGTGAAGCGGCGCGTGGCCCCCCGCTGAATCACCGCCGCGACGGGCCCCAATAGCCCAGATCCTTGCGGATCTGCAGCCCGCGCGTCCACGCGCCGAACGGCTTGCGCTTCAACACCCCCATTTCGCCCGACAGGAAATCCTCGGTCGCGGCAATCACCCGCTCGCTGGAGCGCCCGTCACGCCACGGGTGGATGTCATCGGCGTAGCGCCTGATCTCGGCCATCAACGCCGGCTCCGGGTGCAGCGCGCGCGCCAGCATCACCTGCAGCTGCGAAGGGTCATCGAAATCGATCATGTGCGGCTGCGGCACCCGGTTGCGGAAGGTCACCACCGGTTTGTGCTGGACCACGAACTCGGACACGATCGAGGAAGTGTCCGAGACCAGCACGTCGGCGGCACGCTGCGCGGCCATGACCTGCTCGGGTTCGATGAACGCCGCGTTCGGGCCGGCCAGCGCGCGATACCGGGCGAACAGCTCCGGCGGGCACTTGGGGTGCAGGGTGAGCAGCCAGTAATGCGCGCCCCCGGCGATGTCCGCGGCGATCTGCTCGAACAGGTGCGGGGCGGCGCTCAGGCGCTCGGTGAAGGTGGACCCGAACAGGATGACCGGCCGGCCCTGCGCGGGTGCGCGCAGCGCGGCGCTTGCACCGGCATCGTCCAGGAAGAGTGGGTCCAGCTTCGGCCAGCCGGTCTCGGCCACCGCGAAGTGACCTTCGCGCGCGGCCAGCTCACGGAACGGCGCGGTGGTCGCCGGGCCTTGCGTGCAGTACAGGTCAAACAACCCGCGTACCCGGAAGTGGCCACGCGCACTGTCGCGCTTCTGTACGTTGAAGCCATGGAAGACCTGTACCTTGGCCCCGGCGATGAACGGCGGCACCCAGTTGGCCGCACTGAACACCGCCCGCGGCCGCAGCGCCAGCGCCTGCTGCAGGCCGACATCGGGCACGCCTGGCAGGCTGGCCCCGGCCGCCCCGTCGGTGAACCATGCCGACACCGATTGGCCCGACGCGTGCAACGCCTGGGCCAACGGGGCGAGAATAGGCAGCGCATAGCGCTCCGTCGCAAACAGCAGGTACTCGGCCATCATGTCCTCCACGACCGCTCCCGTTGAACGGCCTCGCATTTCGGCCTGCATTATCGCGTTCAATGAAGCCGACCGCATCGGCGACTGCCTGGCCTCGCTGGCCTTCTGCGACGAGGTGATCGTCGTGGACTCGTATTCCACCGATGCCACCGTGGCCATTGCCACCGCGGCCGGGGCGCGGGTGCTGCAGCGACCGTTCGACGGTTTCCGCAGCCAGAAGGCGTTCTGCGTGGAGCAGGCCACGCACGACTGGGTGCTGTGCCTGGACGCCGACGAGCGGGTCAGCGACACCCTGCGCGAGGCGATACAGGCGGCGCAGGCCATCGGTTTCGCTGGCCACCACGGTTACCGCTTCGCGCGCCTGTCCGAATACTTCGGCAAATTCCTGCGCCACGGCAATGCCTACCCGGACCGGGTGCTGCGCCTGTTCGACCGCCGCCACGGTGGCTGGCGCGGCAAGCGCGAGATCCACGAGGCAGCCAGCGTCGACGGCAGCGTCGGCGCCCTGCGGGGTGACCTCATCCACTACCCCTACCGTTCGCTGGAACAGCAGCTGGCCAAGACCCAGCGCTATGCGCGGATGATGGCCGAACACGAGTTCGCACGCGGCAAGCGCGCCACCCTGGCCAAACTGGTGCTGGCGCCCACCTGGCGGTTCTGGCGCGGGCTGCTGCTGCGCGGCGGCTTCCGCGACGGTTGGCACGGGCTGGTCTACGCCTACGTGCGGGCCAATTACGTGCGTCAGAAGACCATCATGCTGTGGATGCTGCAGAACGGTCAGCCGGTGGCCGACCCGCCACGGGGCAGCGACGCGACCTGAACACGGGTATGTCAGACTTTGCGGGCGTATCACCGAAGGCCCCCATGAAGATCCTGTACACCAACTTCCATGCCGGCGACGGCGGCGGACATACCACTTACCTTGCGTCGCTGGCACGCGCGCTGTCGCCCCGCCACCAGTTGTTCATGGCGGCCCCGGCCGACAGCCGGGTGCTGCGCGTTGTCCGGCAGGAACGCATTGCCGAGCCGGTGGAGATCGCCTTCAGCAGCGGCCTGCCCGCCTTGGGGCGGCAGTGGGCAGACCTGCGCACCCTGCGCGGGTTGATCACCACCCACGGCATCGACATCGTGCACGCCAACGGCGCGCGCGACCACCGCGTGGCGATGGAAGCGGTGGCGGGCCTGTCCAGGCGGCCGAAGCTGGTGTTCACCAAGCACAACAGCAAACCCAGCAACACGCTGGGCAACACGGTGCGAGCGCGATGGGGCACCGACCGGGTCATCGCAGTGTCGGCGCACACCCGCCAGATGCTGCTCGACAGCCCCTATCGCCACTGCCCGATCGACGTGGTCCGCAACGGCGTGGACCTGCAGCGCTTTTCGCCGGTCAGCCCCAGTGAAGGCGCCGCGCTGCGCGCGCGCTGGACGCACGATCCCGAGGCGTTGGTGCTGGTCAGCAACGCCGGCACCGACGACCACAAGGGTTGGATCGACCTGGCCCGCGCCATCGCCACCCTGCCCGTGCCGATCCGTGGCAAGGTGCACATGGCCGTGGCCGGACGCGATCCGGATCCGCGCCTGGTAGCTGAAGTGGCTCAGCTGGGGCTGGGCGCGCAGGTGCATTTCGCTGGCCTGCTGGACGACATCCGTCCGTTCGTGGCCAGCGGCGACGCCGGATTCGTACTGTCCTGGGACATCGAAACCATCTCTTTCGCCTGCCGCGAAATGATGGCGATGGGCAAACCGGTGATGGTCAGCGACTACGCGGGCCTGCCGGAGAACATCAACCACGGCCAGGATGGCTGGATCGTCCCGGTGCGGAACGTCGCGGCGATCGCCGCGCAGGTGGAGGCGATGTACGCCATGCGCAGCACCTTGCCAGCGGTCGGCCAAGCAGCGCGTGCGCACGCGGAGCAGGCCTTCGGGCTGGAGACCTTCAGCCGCCTGACCGAAGCAAGCTATGCCGCAGTGCTGGGCGAACCGGCTTCACCCGTTCGCTGAGCGCAGCCGCAGCGGGTCGGAAAGGGCCAGGAAGCAGGCAATCCAGGTCGCATAGAACGACGCGGTGCGCATGTCGCGGAACATCATTTCGGTGATCCCGAACACGGCAAAGCCCACGCAGATCATCAGCCCCGCGCCGGCGAACAGCCGCGTGGGGCGGTCGGTCATGTCCAGCCGCAGGCGCCGCGCGAACAGCCAGCCCGGCGCGATGTAGAGCAGGACCAGGCCCAGCCCACCCAGCACGCCGTAGGTCGCCAGGAAGTACAACAGGTCGTTGTGGGTTTCGCCGAAATCACGCGCCACCGTCGGCGTCACCTGTTTGGCATCGGCCAGCTTGGCGAGTTCTTCGCGGAAGCGGTCGCCGCCACCCACGCCGAACACCGGTTCGCTGCGGATCATGTGCCCGGCCGCGCTCCACAGCTGCAGGCGGATGCACACCGAGGTATCGGAAAGATGCGCTACCTGGCACTGATCGAATTCGCTCACGCCCAGGTGGATGCGCTGGCGCATCGACGCATCGCTGGCCACGATGAGGCCCGCCGTGCCCAGCAGCAGCGCCGCCGCCAGCAGCTTCAGGCGATTCATGCGTCGGCCCTGCACCAGCATGGCGATGAACAGGAAACAGGGGATCGCCAGCAGGCCACCGCGGGTCTGCGTGGCCAGGAACGCACCGACACCGGCGATGCCGCTGACCAGCTTCAGGGCGAACTCGATGCGGCGGAAACGGGTGATGCGCAGGCCCAGCAGCAGGAACGCGATCATCGAGAACAGCAGGGTCAGGTCGCCGTAGGTCACCGCATTGAACTGCCGGGTGGCCGGCCGCTCGCCGGTACTCAGCACCAGCCAGGTTACGTTGATCACCGCGTACCAGATCCCACCCAGCAGGCCGAGCGTGGCGTGCGCCAGGATGTGGCGTGGCACCCGCAGCGCGGCGGCCAGGATCAGCCCGACGGTGAGGAAGCGCACCGCCTTCTCGACTTCCGACCCCTTCCAGATGCCATGCATCACCAGGCTGGTCAGCACTCCGACCAGCAGTACCGCCATGCCGGACACCATCCACAGGTATTCGCGGCGGTTGTCGCACCACGTGGCGCCTTGGGCCGGACGGCGCACCCACGCCAGCACGATGAAGCTGAGCAGTACCAGTCCGTAGTAACCCGCACTGCCACCGTCCATGGTCGACATCAGCAGCACCGGCGAAAGGCCAAGTGCCACCGTGAACACCCAGGCCATTACGGGGTGCATGCCGGCAGGACGGGAAAGCGCGTGGTTCACGTTCGGGGCGAGTTGGGCTGAGCGGTCGGCATTGTGGCTGATCGGTCGGGAATGATCCATGAGCGGGCGGCTATTCCTCGCCGTCTTCCTTGCCCTGCTCCCGACGGATCCGGGCCAGGTCTACCGCACTGGGTTGGCAGGGTCCCGCGAAGGCCTGTGCCGGCACCAGCCACCAACCGCGCCGGTTGGCCACGCCCACCCGTTCGGCCTGGTCGCGGTCCACGCATTCCAGCAGTGCCGCCTGCTGCACCAGCAACCAGCGACGCTCGGGGGCCTGGGCCTGCCACTCCCTGCCGTCCTGCAACTGCAGGTACCAGCGTCGCTTGAAGCCGAAGGTGCGGACCGGGCGGTCGGACATGAGCAGGTTCTGCTCCTTCCAGCCAACCAGCGCCAGCTCGGCGTCCGGCCCGATCCGTTCGCCTACGTCGCGCATCAGGCCGCGTGCGGAGCTGGAATCGTTGAACAACGGATAGCCCACCAGGCCGTAAGCGACCCAGGCCATGGCCAGGATCGACATCACCGCCAGGTGGAAGCGGCGCGGCCCGGTGAACAACAGACTGACCACGCCCCAGCTGCCCAGCGCGATGCCGACCCAGCCCAGCGCAGCGGTCACCGACGCATCGATGCCCCGTTCCAGGATCAGTCGGCGCTCGAAGCCCGGCTCACCGCCCAGCATGGCCACGCCCACCCCCAGCAGCGCCACGGTCAGCAGCGCGGCAAACCCGCCCAGCACCCACTGCACGTCACGCCGGCGCAGCAGGCCCGGCAACAGCGGCGCCAGCGCCAGGCAGAAGATCGGCAGCGCCGGCAGGATGTAGACGTCGCGCTTGCCGTGCGGAATCGAGAAGAACAGCACGATCAGCAGCCACCAACCCAGCAGCAGCAGGTAGCGCGGATCGCGCCGGCGCAGCCGCCGCCACCAGGCCGGAATCGCCCAGGGCACCAGCAGGAATGCCGGGATCCACATCGACGGCATGGTGGCCAGGAAGTACCACCACGGCTGGTGGTGGTCCCAGGACTGTGCATAGCGTTTGGCCGTCTGCCGGAACAGGATGTCGTTCATGTACGCGCGGTACTCGGCCGAACCGCTGCCGGTGGCGGCCAACACCATCGGCACCAGCCACAGCGCCACGGCTGCCGCGAAGGCCACCGGACCCAGCCAGAACCGCCAGTCGCGCAGGTCCAGCCGTACCCGCGGCCATCCCAACGCCACTGCGACCAGCGCCGGCACCAGCATGAACAGGGCCAGCACGCCGACGCCCTTGGTGATGACGCCCAACCCGGCTGCGAACCAGCCCAGCCACCACCAGCGCCAGGCGGGTCCGCACAGCAGGTGGCGCAGCAACCCGTAGTTGGCAACGGTGATGAAGAACACCACCAACGGGTCGATCTGCGCCTTCTTGGCCTGGAAGGTGAAATGCACCGCAAACAGCAGTGCCCAGGCCGCGTACAGGCCCACCTTGCGGGTCCACAGCCGGCGACCCAGGTCGTACACGCAGGCCAAGGTCCCCAGCGACGCCAGCAGGGTGGGCAGCAGGAACGCCACCCGCCAGTCGCGCAGCAGCGTGTACAGGGTGGCCTGCAGCCACATCAGCATCGGCGGCTTGTCCGAATAAAGCTCGGTGCCGCGGTGCGGGAACAGCCAGTCCCCGCTCAACACCATCTGTTTGGCCACCAGCGCAAAGCGCGGCTCGTCCGACGGCCACGGGTCGCGCATGCCCAGTCCGGCCCCCAGAACCAGCAGGGCCGTCAGCGCAAGCAACCAGAAATCGCGGGATTGGCGTGTCTTCAACATGGCCGCGATTCTACCCGTGCCGTGTTACCCCTTCTTCAGCAGGCGCGCATAGAAAAAGCCGTCGGCACCGTGTTCGCCGGGCAGACGCTGTCGCCCTGCCCACGAGTCATGGCCGAAAGCGTCACCCGGTGGCAGGAATCCCGCGCGCGGCGTGCGCTGCAGGAAGGACTCGACCTGGAACTGGTTTTCTTCGCGCAGGATCGAGCATGTCGCGTACAACAGGGTGCCGCCGGGAGCGAGCATGCCGAAGCAGGCATCCAGCAGGCGGGCCTGCAGCGCGACCAGTGTCGGGATGTCGGTGGCGCGGCGGTGCAGCAGCACGTCCGGTTGGCGGCGGATGATGCCGGTGGCCGAGCATGGGGCATCGAGCAGGATCACGTCGAACGGCTCGCCGTCCCACCAGCTCGCCGGGTCGGTGGCATCGGCCGCCCGTACCTGGGCGTGTTCGCCCACGCCGGTGCGGGCGAAGGTCTCGCTGATGCGCTTGAGCCGGCGCGCATCGATATCCAGCGCCAGCAGGCGGAGGGTGGGATCGCGTTCGAGCAGGTGTGCGGACTTGCCGCCCGGCGCTGCGCAGGCGTCCAGCACGCGGGCGCCGGGGCGCGGAGCGAGTGCATCGGCCACCTGCTGCGCAGAGAGGTCCTGCACCGACAGCGCGCCTTCGCTGAAGCCGGGCAGCGCGGTCACCGCCACCGGCACCGGCAGGCGGATCGCATCAACACCCAGGTCGGTGGCTTCAGCCGCGATGCCGGCCGCTTCCAAGCGCTCCAGCATCGCTGCGCGGTCGCCCTGCTGGCGGTTCACCCGCAGCCACAACGGCGCAGGGGTCAGGCTTTCGCTGAAAATCGCCTCGGCCTGGTCGGGCCAGTCCTGTTCGATCTGCTCGGCCAGCCACTTGGGGAAGGCTTCTCGGGCCGGCACGGCAGGAATGCCATCGCGCTGGGCCCGGCGCAGCAGGGCGTTGACCATGCCCGCTTGGCGCTCGCGGCCGAGCGCGCGCGCAGCCTCGACCGTGGCCGACAACGCGGCGTGCGCCGGCAGGTCCAGCGCGTCCAGCTGCGCGAAGCCGACCAGCAGCAGCGCGCGCAGCTCTTCATCGCGCGCACCCAACGGACGCTGCATCCACTGCGCCAGTGCGGCGTCATAGGCGGTACGCCGGCGCAGCACCGCAAAGCACAGCGCTTCGAGCAGCGCGCGGTCGCGGCTGTCGTCCAGGCTGGGCAATGCGGTGGTGAGTTCGGCCTTGAGCGAACGACCGCGGCCGATCACCTGGGCCAGCACGCGCGCGGCCAACACCCGGGTTGGAACGCCCGGGGCCATCGACGACAGCTGCGGGGACGGTTTGCTCTGGCGGGGATGCGCCATTTCAGCCCCCTGCGACCAGGTCGCGACGCGCGTTGAGGTAGTCGGCGGCGGTGATCGCCTTGCCGCCCTCGCGTTGCAGCACGCGCAGGCGCAGTGCGCCCTGGCCACAGGCGATGTCGATGCCCTCGCGGCCGGCCGCCAGCAGGGTGCCCGGCGCCTTGCCCTGGTTGTCGGCCAGCGCCAGCGCACCATGGATGCGCACGCGTTCGCCCGCCAGCTGCGCTTCGGCGATCGGCCAGGGATTGAACGCACGCACGGTCCGTTCCAGCACCTGTGCATCCTCGGACCAGTCCAGCCGGGCCTCGGCCTTGTCCAGCTTGTGCGCGTAGGTCACGCCCTGCGCCGGCTGTGGCTGTGCGATCGGCTTCAGCCCGGCGCGCAGCAGGCCCAGGCCATCGGACAGGACCTGCGCGCCCAGCTCGGCGAGGCGATCGTGCAGCGAGCCGCCCAGCTCACCGGCCTGGATCGGGGTGTGCTGGCGCAGCAGCACCGGGCCGGTGTCCAGCCCGGCTTCCATCTGCATCAGGCACACGCCGGTTTCGGCGTCGCCGGCCTGGATCGCGCGCTGGATCGGCGCGGCGCCGCGCCAGCGCGGCAGCAGCGAGGCGTGCACGTTCCAGCAGCCATGGGTAGGGATGGCCAGCACGGCCTTGGGCAGGATCAGCCCGTAGGCCACCACCACCATCAGGTCCGGCTGCAGGTCACGCAGCTGCTGCTGGGCTTCCGGCGTCTTCAAAGACTCGGGCTGGAACACCGGAATGCCCCGGGCGATCGCCTCCAGCTTCACCGGCGAGGGCATCAGCCCACGTCCGCGGCCGGCCGGCCGGTCCGGCTGGGTGTACACGCCCACCACCTCGTGGTGGCGCGCGGCAGCGCGCAGCGACGACACGGCGAACTCAGGCGTACCGGCAAAGACAATCTTCATGGCGCTCCCACTTGCAGAAAGAAAAACGGCGCCGGAGGCCGGCGCCGAACAACCGGTCGCGGAGCGCGGTCTGGCCGCGCCACCACGTCCGTGGCCAGGTCAGGCAACGTGCTTGCGCTGCTTGGCCAGCTTCTTGCGGACCATTTCGCGCTTGAGCGGCGAGAGGTAGTCGATGAACAGCTTGCCGTCCAGGTGGTCCATCTCATGCTGCACGCAGACCGCCAGCAGACCATCGGTGGTCAGCTCCTGGGCCGCCCCCTGGCGGTCAAGGAAGCGCACGGTGATGCTGTCGGCACGGGTCACGTCGGCAAAGATCCCGGGGACCGACAGGCACCCTTCCTGGTAGACCTTCCCGCCTTCGCTGGCGGCGATCTCCGGGTTGATGAACACCAGCGGAGTGTTCTTCTCCTCGCTGACGTCGATCACCATGAAGCGCTTGTGGACATCGACCTGCGACGCGGCAAGGCCGATGCCCGGCGCCTCGTACATGGTCTGGAACATGTTGTCGATCAGTTCCTGGAAGGCCGGGGTGGTCACCTCGGCGGCGTCGATCTGCGCGGCTTTGGTGCGCAGGCGCGGGTCCGGGAACTCAAGAATGGGCAGGAGAGCCATGGCAAATACCGTTTGGGGGCGCCCTTAAAGCGGCGTACGTCGCAATTCTATCGCCAACGCTTGCCTTGCGCCCCGGTTTCTGGACTATAGTGCTCGAACCTGTTGGGGAATCAGGCACCACACCTATGTTTGAAAAGACTCGTACGGTCGTCGCCGTCGCGATGCTGACCGTCGCTACCTATGCTACCGCCGTTGAAGTGAATGGCGGGCACCCGGAAACCTACGTCGTCCAGAAGGGCGATACCTTGTGGGACATTTCCGCGCGCTTCCTTAAAAAGCCGTGGCTGTGGCCGGAAATCTGGCAGGCCAACCCGCAGGTCAAGAACCCGCACCTGATCTACCCGGGCGACGTCCTGAGCCTGGCCTACCTGGACCGCGTCGTGGCCCAGCCCGGCCCGCGCCAGGAAGCGCCGATCAACGCCATCCCGCTGAGCCAGGTCGAGCCGTTCCTGAAGCAGCTCAGCGTGGTCGACGAGATCGCGTCGCTGCCCTACGTGGTGGCCCTGGAAGACAACCGCCTGCGCGCCACCACCGGCCAGCTCGCCTACGTGCGCGGCCTGGACGGCGCGGCCGTCGGCCAGCGCTGGGCCGTGGTCCGCCCGACCGTGCGCTTCTCGCTGCCCAAGCCGACCGAGGACCTGACCGCCAATGGCAAGGTCACCCCCGGCAGTGGCAACCTGTGGGCGAACTTCGTCGCAGAACCCAGCAAGCGCAACGAGATGCTGGGCTACGAGCTGTCCCAGCTGAACGTGGGCACCGTGACCAAGCTGCCGGACGACAGGTCGGATGTGACCACGCTGGCGCTGCAGGGTCGGGTCGACGGGCGTGAAGTCCGCGCCGGCGACCGTCTGGTGCCGGTGGAAGCCACGCCGTACGACCTGCAGTTCGTACCGCACGCCCCCGCTGCCCAGACCGAAGGCCTGGACATGCGCGTGCTGGCGGTGACCGACATGTACCTGTCGGGCGGTCCGCGCGATGTCATCGCGATCTCGGCCGGCAGCGCCAACGGCATCGACAACGGCACCGTGGTCTCGCTGTGGCGCCAGGGGCGGCATGTGGCCCACCGCATGAAGTACCCGGGCTCCTCGCGCATGGACGACTCGCTCACCGACGGCGCCGGCCGCGTTTCGCTGCCGGACGAGTACGCCGCCCACGCGATGGTGTTCCGCACCTTCGACAAGGTCAGCTACGCGCTGGTGATGCAGGGCGTGAAGCCGGTGCTGGTCGGGTATTCGGCCAAGCATCCCGACGCGCAGTAACCGCAAAACCTGACGCATCAACACGACGGCGCCCGAGGGCGCCGTCGTCGTCTGCGGGGCTAGCCTGACGGGATGTCCCAGACGCCCCTCTCATCCACCGAGGCGCTGCTGCGCCTGGTCCTGGCCGGCGGCGCCATCGCGCCGCGCCGTATCCTGCTTGCCCGCTTCGAGACCCCTGCCGATGCCCTGCGCAGCGGCCCGGCGGCGTGGCGCGCGGCCGGCTGCAGCGCCGAGCAGCGGGCCAGGCTGGCCCTGCCGGACCCCGATGCGCTCGCCCATGGCCTGCGCTGGCTGGAGCGATCCGGCCGACACCTGCTCCCGGTCGGGGACACCGACTACCCACCCCTTCTGGCGGAACTGGAAACCGCGCCGCTCGCGCTGTTCATCCACGGCGATCCGACTGCGCTGTGGCATCCGGGGGTGGCCGTGGTGGGCAGCCGCACCCCGTCACCCACGGGCGGCGAGCTTGCTGCGGAGTTTGCAACCGCCCTGGCCCGTAGTGGCCTGACGGTGGTCAGCGGATTGGCGGCCGGGGTCGACGCGCGCGCCCACCTGGGCGCGCTGGACGTTGCCGACGGACGCACCGTGGCCGTGGTCGCAACCGGCCTGGACCTGGCCTTCCCGCCGCGCAACACCGCGTTGCAGGCCCGCATTGCCGAGCGCGGCGCCGTGGTCAGCGAGTACCCGCCGGGTACTGCAGCTCGCGCCGGGCAGTTTCCCGCCCGCAACCGGATCGTGGCCGCACTGTCGCTGGGCACGCTGGTCATCGAGGCGGCCCTGCGCTCCGGGGCGCTGATCACGGCGCGGCTGGCCGCCGAGGCCGGGCGTGAGGTATTCGCCCTGCCCGGCTCGGTGCGCAACCCCCGGGCCCGGGGCTGCCATCGGCTGATCCGCGACGGCGCCCAGCTGGTCGAGACCCCGGCCGAGGTGGTTGCCGGGCTCAGCGGGGCGGCGGCGCGGCTGGGCCAGGCCTTGCGTTCGCGCCTGGACGCCCCCACTGAACAGGCACGGCCCACGGTGCCCACCCCCTCCCCCGCTCTCCCACCCGACTACCAGCGCTTGTGGAAAGTGCTGGATGAGAACCCAACGGGTATGGATTCATTGATCCAGCGCAGCGGATTGACGGCGACCCAGCTGTCGGCCATGCTGCTGATCATGGAACTGGATGGAAAGGTGGTTGCCACCCATGGCCGCTACTGTCGAAAACCCTAGTTTCTTCACCTCCACAGCGTCGTTGACGCAGGCCGAGGGGCAATGAAAGAGAGCATTCTGGACGTCCTGCTGTACCTGTTTGAACACTATTTCAGCGAAGACGCGGACATCGTCCGCGACCGCGATACCCTCCAGAACAGCCTGATACAGGCCGGTTTCAGCCCCGCCGAGATCAACAAGGCCTTCGACTGGCTCGACGCCCTCGCCGAGCAGCGGCCCGCCGTGAGCGTGGCCCGGGTCGACGGCCCGGTCCGCATTTTCCATGGCCCGGAGCTGGACAAGCTCGACGTGGAAGGCCGCGGCTTCCTGATGTTCCTGGAACAGCACGGCATCCTGGACGCCAACCAGCGCGAGCTGGTGCTCGACCGTGCCATGGCCCTGGACCAGGACGATCTGGACCTGGATGACCTCAAGTGGGTGGTGCTGATGGTGCTGTTCAACCAGCCCGGCGCCGAAGCCGCCTACGCCTGGATGGAAACCCAGATGTTCGTGGACGAACCGGAACCCCTTCACTGACCGTACACTGGGTGCTTCGCGCATTCAGGGGAATGGAAAGTGAGCCAGTGGTTCTATGCAGAAGGGAATCGTCAGCAGCGTGGTCCGCTGACGTCTGAAGAGTTGGTTGCGAAGTACACCGCCGGCGACGTTGCGCTGGACACCCTCGTCTGGCGCGACGGGTTGCCCCAGTGGCAGCCCCTGCGCAGCGTGGCTGACGAAATAGGGCTGGTGATTGCGCCGCCTCCGATGGCCGGACCCGACATGGGTGGTCCGCGACTGGAGCAGGTCGTGCCCAGCCCGCCGCGCATTCCCGGATTCGATTCTCCTTCCCCCCACACCGCCGTACCGGGCCCGGCGCCGTCCTACGTGCGCGCTGCGCCGCCGCCGAAGAAGACCTCCGGCTGCCTGGTTATCGGGCTGGTGGTGGGCGTCGGGTTCCTGGTGGTGATGGGCATCCTCGCCGCCATCGCGGTTCCCGCCTACAACGACTACCTGCATCGCGCCAAAGTGGCCAATGCCGTCGGCATCGTGTCGCAGTTGAAGTACCAGGTGAACGAGTTCGTTCTGAACACCGACCGCTGCCCGGTCAATGACGACGAGGGCTTCAAAAGCCCGAGCTCCTACGCGGCCGATTACGTCGGCGCGGTGCGGATCGGCCGCTTCGGCGAAGGCAAATGTGGCATCGAAATGGAGTTTTCAGTGCCCGGCAAGCGCGCGCTGGATGGCAAGATGCTCTGGTTCGAGTACGACATGCAGAGCCAGGAGTGGACCTGCAGCAGCGATCTCGACGCCAAGTACGCGCCGGCGCAGTGCCGCGGCTGAGCGGCAACGTCAAGTTTACGGATGAATCCAGAAGGGGAAGTACGCAATGACTGAGTGGTATTACGCCGATGGCCAGGAGCGCCAGGGTCCGTTGATGGCCGAAGATCTTCGCCAACGCTTCCAGCGTGGGGAGATCAGCCTGACCACGCTGGTCTGGCGCGAGGGCTATGCCGCGTGGAAGCCGGTGTCCGAAGCGGTGGAGGAGCTGCAACTGCAGAACCTGACCAGCGCGGCCGAAAATCTGGGCAGCGGTTTCGACCTGCGCGGGGACTACACGGCCATCGACAACGGCACCGCTCCCCTTCCCGGTACCGGTGGCGGCACCTTCTCGCCGTACACCGCGCCCAGCGCCACCGGCAGCTACGGAGCAGCCGTGGTCAGTGGCGGCGAGGTGGTGTATGCCGGGTTCTGGAAGCGCTACGCAGCGTACTTCCTGGACTCGATCGTGGTCGGCATCATCAACATCCCGGTCAGCCTGATATTCAACCTGATCGGCGCGGCCAGCGGCAATGAAACGCTGGCGGTGGCGCTGAGCATGGTGGCGATGCTGGGCGGCTTCGTGATCGGCATCGGCTATTACGCCGGCTTCCACGCCTCGCGGGGCGGCGCCACCCTGGGCAAGATGGCGGTGGGTATCAAGGTGGTGCGCAGCGACGGCGAACGGATCACCTTCATGCGCGGCGTGGGTCGGTACTTCGGATTCATCCTGAGCAGCCTGACCCTGTTCATCGGCTTCATCATGGCCGCCTTCACCGAGCGCAAGCAGGCCCTGCACGACATGCTGTGCGACACCCTGGTGGTGGACAAGTGGGCGTTCACTGAAAACGCCGAGTTCCAGGAGCGCGGCCTGGGCACGGTCACCATCGTGATCCTGGTCATCAGCGGCATCCTGACCGTGGCCATGATCGGGCTGATGATCGCGATGTTCGGGGTGATTGCCTCGTCCATGTCCTGACCGGCCCTCACACCGGGCCGCTTGACACAGGCAGGCCTGGCGTGATTCCTCTAGCAGGCGCAGAACCTGAACGCCCGGCGCATAACCGGGCGTTCAGCTTATGGAAATCGACGGCTGCCCTTCACTAATGCGGCCTTTTGCTCCACCCTAGCGCCCTCCCCCGGGCCGCTGCCCACAGAAATCAACGACATGCCCAAGCACCTGCTCATCGTCGAATCGCCCGCCAAGGCCAAGACGATCAACAAATACCTCGGCAAGGACTTCACCGTCCTGGCCTCGTATGGGCATGTGCGCGACCTGGTCCCGAAGGAAGGCGCGGTCGATCCCGACAACAACTTCGCGATGCGCTACGACCTGATCGACAAGAACGAGAAGCATGTCGACGCCATCGCCAAGGCCGCCAAGGGCGCCGACGACATCTTCCTGGCCACCGACCCGGACCGCGAGGGCGAGGCGATCAGCTGGCACATTGCCGAGATCCTGAAAGAACGTGGCCTGGTCAAGGACAAGCCGATGCAGCGCGTGGTCTTCACCGAGATCACCCCGCGCGCGATCAAGGAGGCCATGAACCAGCCCCGCGCCATCGCCAGCGACCTGGTTGACGCCCAGCAGGCGCGCCGCGCGCTGGACTACCTGGTCGGCTTCAACCTGTCCCCGGTCCTGTGGCGCAAGGTCCAGCGCGGCCTGTCCGCTGGCCGCGTGCAGAGCCCCGCGCTGCGCATGATCGTCGAGCGCGAGGAAGAGATCGAAGCCTTCATCGCCCGCGAATACTGGTCGATCGCCGCCGAGTGCGCGCACCCGTCGCAGCACTTCAATGCCAAGCTGATCAAGCTGGACGGGCAGAAGTTCGAACAGTTCACCGTCACCGACGGTGACACCGCCGAAGCCGCACGCCTGCGCATCCAGCAGGCCGCGCAGGGCTCGCTGCATGTCACCGATGTGGCCAGCAAGGAGCGCAAGCGCCGCCCGGCGCCGCCGTTCACCACCTCCACCCTGCAGCAGGAAGCCTCGCGCAAGCTCGGCTTCACCACCCGCAAGACCATGCAGGTGGCGCAGAAGCTGTATGAAGGCGTGGCGATTGGCGACGAAGGCACCGTCGGCCTGATCTCGTACATGCGTACCGACTCGGTGAACCTGTCGCAGGACGCGCTGGCCGAAATCCGCGACGTGATCGCCCGCGACTACGGCATCGCCTCGCTGCCGGACCAGCCGAACACCTACCAGACCAAGTCCAAGAACGCCCAGGAAGCGCACGAAGCGGTGCGCCCGACCTCGGCCCTGCGCACTCCGTCCCAGGTGGCGCGCTTCCTGACCGACGACGAGCGCCGCCTGTACGAGCTGATCTGGAAGCGTGCGGTGGCCTGCCAGATGATCCCGGCCACGCTCAACACCGTCAGCGTCGACCTCTCGGCCGGCAGCGAGCACGTGTTCCGTGCCAGCGGCACCACCGTGGTGGTGCCCGGCTTCCTGGCCGTGTACGAAGAAGGCAAGGACAACAAGAGCGCCGAGGACGAGGACGAAGGCCGCAAGCTGCCGGCGATGAAGCCCGGCGACCGCGTGCCGCTGGAACGCATCCAGGCCGAACAGCATTTCACCCAGCCGCCGCCGCGCTACACCGAAGCGGCGCTGGTGAAGGCGCTGGAAGAGTACGGCATCGGCCGTCCCTCGACCTACGCTTCGATCATCCAGACCCTGCTGTTCCGCAAGTACGTGGAAATGGAAGGCCGCAGCTTCCGCCCGTCCGACGTCGGCCGCGCAGTGTCCAAGTTCCTGTCCAGCCACTTCACCCGGTACGTGGACTACGACTTCACCGCCAAGCTCGAAGATGAGCTCGATGCCGTCTCGCGTGGCGAAGAAGAGTGGATCCCGCTGATGGCCCGTTTCTGGGAGCCGTTCAAGGAGCTGGTGGAAGACAAGAAGGAATCGGTCGACCGTGCCGAGGCCAGTGGCGCGCGCGAGCTCGGCACCGACCCGAAGACCGGCAAGCCGGTCAGCGTGCGCCTGGGTCGCTTCGGGCCGTACGCCGCCATCGGCAGCACCGCCGAGGATGCCGAGGAGAAGCCCAAGTTCGCCTCGCTGCGCCCCGGCCAGTCGATGCACACCATCTCCCTGGAAGACGCGCTGGAACTGTTCCTGATGCCGCGCGCGCTGGGTGAGGACAAGGGCGAGCCGGTCAGCGTCGGCATCGGCCGCTTCGGCCCGTTTGCCAAGCGCGGCAGCACCTATGCCTCGCTGAAGAAGGAAGACGACCCGTACACCATCGACCTGGCCCGCGCCGTGTTCCTGATCGAAGAGAAGGAAGAGATCGCGCGCAACCGGATCATCAAGGAATTCGACGGCAGCGAGATCCAGGTCCTGAACGGTCGCTTCGGCCCTTACCTGAGCGACGGCAAGATGAACGGCAAGATCCCCAAGGATCGCGAACCGGCGTCGCTGACCCTGGCCGAAGTGCAGCAGCTCATGGAAGAAACCGGCAAGCCGGTGCGCAAGGGCTTCGGCAAGAAGGCCGCCAAGAAGGTCGTGGCCAAGAAGGCCGCGGTGAAGAAAGAGCCGGCTGCGAAGAAGGCAGTGGTGAAGAAGGCGGCCGCGAAGAAGGCCCCGGCCAAGAAGGCGGCCAAGAAGGCCACGGCGAAGAAAGCCGCTACGAAGAAGGCGGCAACGAAGAAGGCTGTCAGCAAGAAGGCCTGACCGGTCGCGCCCATGAACGAGCTCACCGTCGATTCGGCTCTTCCCACCCTGCACGCTGGCGGGGTGGTCGCCTACCCCACCGAAGCCGTGTGGGGGCTGGGCTGCGATCCGGCCAATGAAGCCGCGGTGTTGAAGCTGCTGGACCTCAAACAGCGCCCGGTCGAGAAGGGCATGATCCTGGTCGCCGCCGACCTGGCCCAGCTGGACGGCTGGGTCCGGGTCGAAGCCCTGCCCGCCGACCGCCGGGCCGAGGTGCTGGCCAGCTGGCCCGGCGCGCACACCTGGATCCTGCCGGCAGGCCCGCGTGCACCGCGCTGGATCACCGGAGAACACACCGGCATTGCGGTGCGCATCAGCGCACACCCCCTGGTGGCCGCGCTGTGCCGTGCCTGGGACGGACCGCTGGTATCTACCAGCGCCAACCTGACCGGCCACCCGCCGGCACGCACCCGCGCCGAGCTGGATCCCGCACTGCTGGCCCTGCTGGACGGCTTGGTCGACGGCGCCACCGGTGGCCTGGCCCAGCCCACCCCGATCCGCGACGCGCTCACCGGGCAGGTGCTGCGCACGTGAGCTGCGGCGTTGTTTACGCGTGCACAGGCAAGGCTGCACACTGCGGCCATGCGCCCATCCCCTGCCCTCTGGTTGTTGCTCCTGCTGCCCGGTGTCGCCGCTCCGCTGGCGGCACAGGACACCAGCGTGCGGGTGTACCGCTGCGTGGGCAGCAACGGCGCGGTGTCGCTGCAGGATGCGCCCTGCCGTGACGGCCGCCAGGAAGTCCGCGAGATGCAGCGCCCGCGCGACCCCGCGCCACGGGTGGTGCGCAGCGACCGCACCCCCTCAACGCCGCCTGCCGCGCGCGAACGCGAAGTGCGCTACGTGCACGTGCAGCCGCCGCAGCCGATGTACGAATGCATCCGCGACGACGGCAGCCGCTATACCAGCGAAACCAGCGAGGGCAATCCGCGCTGGGTACCGGTGTGGACCAGCGCCTGGTTGCCCGGTCGCGGACCGGGCGGCATTCGTCCCGGACCTGGCCCGGGTCCAGGCCCCCGCCCCGATCCGCGTCCGCTTCCGCTTCCGCCTGTCGCACCGATGGGCAGCGGTTCGATCACCTCCAGCGGTGGTTCGCTGACCGTGCAGGGCGGTGGTTCGCGCGGCGGCGGCAGTTTCACCGTGGGCAGCGGCAGCACCCAGTGGCACACCGAAGGTTCGGCCTACCCGGGCACCTACCATGACGTGGTGGTCCCGGCCGGCAATGTGCTGGTGCGCGACCAGTGCCATCCCCTGCCGGCCAGCGAAGTGTGTTCGATCCTCAGCGACCGCCGCTGGGAGCTGGTGCGCCGTTACAACAGCGCGCTGCAGGGCGAACGCGACGCGATCAGCCGCGAACAGCGCGGCGTGGACGCGCGGCTCGACCGCGACTGCCGATAGGGCGGCCGGCCGCGTGCGTTGTATCCTGCGCGGATGAAACCCTGGTGGCTCCTGTTGCTGTGCGTGGCCTCGTCGGCAATGGCCGACGACGCAATCGTGTTCCGCTGTACCGACGCCGATGGCAACAGCACCGTGCAGGGCACGCCGTGCCCGGCCGGCAGCCACCAGGTCATGCAGCGCATGAACGCGGCGCCGTCGCGTGCCGAAGTGTCGGTGTCCAGCAGCATTACGCCGCCCGCAGCGGCTCCACCGCCGGTGGCACCCGTGGCAAGCGCGCCAACGGCGGCGGGCGACGCGCCCGCTGCGGTGCCCTCCTTTGTGCCCGGCAAGGCCCGGCCGGTCGAGCGCATCATTTCAGAGGCCTACGAAGTGCCCACCGGGACCGCGATCCTCGACACTGCCAACCTGCCCAAGCCCGGAGACGATGCAACTGCAGCGGCGACGGACAAGCCGCCGCTGCCGGAGATCTATCAGTGCCAGGCACAGGACGGTGGCCGCTACCTGCATGAGCGCGAGCCCGCGCCGCCGCACTGCCAGCTGCTGTCGGTCACCGCCCTGGGCGGGGTGACGCCGGTCAATGCCGCCAGCTGCGAAGTGATCCGCGACGCTTGCGAACCGATCGCCGAAGACCAGCGCTGCAACGCGTGGCAGCAGCGCTTCCGCGACGCACGCGGCCGCGAACGGTTCGCCTCGCCGGACAACGCAGCCGCTGCTGCGGCGGAACGCGCCCGCCTGCAGGCGGTGCTGGCTGAATCGGCCTGCGCGGTCCCTGGGTAGCCTCAGAACCCGTAACGCAGGAACCCGCCGTCCACCGCGATGCATTCGCCGGTGACATAGCTGGCCGCAGGCAGGCACAGGAAGCCCACCGCAGCGGCCACCTCTTCCGGCTCGCCGATGCGGCGCATCGGGGTACGGTCGATGACCTGCTCGTAATAGTCCGGGTCGGACAGCGGACCGGAGGTGCGGCGGGTACGGATGTACCAGGGCGCCACCGCGTTGACCCGGATGCCGTCTTCAGCCCACTCCACCGCCAGGTTGCGCGTCATCTGGTGCATGGCGGCCTTGGTCATGCCGTACACCGCGCCGCTGCGCACGTGGGTGAGGCCGGACACGCTGCCCACGTTGACGATCGCTGAGGCCGCATGGCGCGCGAGCAACGGGTGCGCATAACGCGACAGCTCGAAGGCGGAGAACAGGTTGGTTTCGAAGATGCCGCGCCATTCGTCTTCGGTGTACTCGGTGGCGGCCTTGGTGACGTTGCCGCCTGCGTTGTTGATCAGCAGGTGCAGGCCATCGCTGTGGTCTTCGACCCAATCGAGGATCTCACGGCGGTCTTCGTCGTCGGACACATCCGCGGCGAGGCCATGGATCTCACGGTCGGGGTAGGCATCGGCCAGCTCGTCGCGAGCCATTTCCAGCGCATCGGCGTCGCGCCCGACGATCAGCAGGTCGGCACCGAATCCCAGCAGTTCGTGCGCGATCGCCAGGCCGATCCCGGCACTGGCACCGGTGATCAATGCGGTCTGTCCATCCAGTCGCCAACGATGCGCGCTCACCTGCTTCTCCTGCATGGGGCCACGCCCCGGATCGAGCGGGCAGGATAGCCCGCACGCCGGTGCAGCGCACCCCGTCACACACGCCCGGCTGGAGCGGTGCGACACTGCGCGTTCCTGGGCTCGCCCCGCGAGGTTGCCATGTTGATCCGTATCGCCCTGCCGCTGATCGGCCTGTTGGTGCTGGGCGGCTGCAATCGCCCGGTGCCGCCGGATCCCGAAAAGCGCCCCGAACCCCAAGCCACCGCGCTGCGCGACGCCGTGCAGGGACCACTGGACAAGGCCAAGGCTGCGCGCGAAACACTGGAAAAGGCGCCGGATACACGCGCCGCGGATGACCCCGCCATCCAACCGTAGACAAAAAAAAACCCGGCTTCCGCCGGGTTTTTTTGATGTATCAGAAACCGCAGAAACAGTAGGCCAGTGCTTTCACCGGAGCACTGCCGCGCGGGTCGCGGGCGGCGTCTTCAACGAAGCGCAGCTGCGTGTCCACTTCCGGCATCGAACGGGCCAGCATGATCCGCGCCATGCCGGTTTCACCCAGCATCCAGGCACCGGCGCGGCTGCCGGCGAAGCCGCTCAGGAACTGTGCGAACGGTGTCGCCGCCTTCTCGATATAGCGCACGCGCACCTTGTCCGGACCGCCCAGCTTGGCGCGGTTGGCGGCATCGGCAATGGCGTCCTTCAAACCACCGAAGGCGTCGACCAGACCGCGCTCCTTGGCCTGCGCACCGCTCCAGACACGGCCACGGGCGACTTCATCCACCGCCTCGACCGGCTTGTTGCGCGCATCGGCCACCTTGCCAGTGAAGTCGGCATAGCCCTTGTTGATCACCGACTGGATCACCTGGCCCACGGCCGGGTCCATCGGGCGGGTGATGTCGAACGCACCGGCGAAACGGGTAGTGCCCACGCCGTCGGTATGCACGCCGATCTTGTCCAGCGAGCGCGACAGGTTCGGGATCATGCCGAAGATGCCGATCGAACCGGTGATGGTCGACGGGTCGGCATAGATGCGGTCGGCATTCATGCTGATCCAGTAACCGCCCGAAGCAGCCAGGTCGCCCATCGACACCACCACCGGCTTGCCGGCGGCCTTCAGCGCCACCACTTCGCGACGGATCTGCTCGGAGGCGAACACTTCGCCACCCGGCGAATCCACGCGCAGCACGACCGCCTTCACGTTGTCGTCGTCGCGCGCTTCGCGCAGCAGCGCCGAGGTCGACTCGCCGCCGATGCGGCCAGCCGGCAGGTCGCCGCCGGCGATTTCGCCCGAGGCCACCACCACGGCCACCTGTGGACGCGAATCCACCGGCGAACCGCGCATGTCGAGCTGGGCCAGGTAGCCGTCCAGGTTGACGCTGCGGAAGCCGCCGTCGGCGTCTTCGTCGGCCACGCCACGGTCGGCCAGCAGGTCTTCGACTTCCTCACGGGTCTTCAGGCCGTCCACCAGCTTCTGCTGCAGCGCGAACTTGGCCAGGTCGCCACCGGCGGCGGCGATCCCTTCGGGCATCGTATCGATGCCGGCCGCAAGCTGCGCGGCGTCCAGCTTGCGTGCCTTGGCGATGTCGGCCAGGTAGCGCTGCCACACATCGTTCATCCAGAACAGGTCGGCTTCCTTGGCCTGCGGCGAGGCGGCGTCCAGCACGTACGGTTCGGCCGCGGACTTGTATTCGCCCACTTTGAACAGGTGCACGTCCACGCCCAGCTTGTCCTGCAACCCGGTGCGGAAGTACTGGCGGTAACGGCCAAGGCCTTCCAGTACCACCCCACCCATCGGGTCGAGATAAATCTCGTCGGCCTGCGCGGCCAGCAGGTACTGCCACTGGCTCAGGTTGTCGGCGTAAGCCACGACCTGCTTGCCCGACGCACGCACGGCCTGCAGCGAGGCCGCCACTTCACGCATCGAAGCGAAGCCGCTGGGCTGCAGCTTGTCCAGCTGCAGGACGACCCGCTCGATCTTCTTGTCGTCTCGTGCCGCATCCAGCGCGCGGATCAGATCGCGCAGCTGCACTTCCTCGGCGCTGTTGTCGCCAATGGCCTTGGCGAGCGCACGGCTGACCGGGTCCGCACTGAACTGCTCGACCAGGCGGCCTTCCGGCGCGATCACCAGCGAGGTGCGGTCCTGCAGGGCACGGTTGCTGCTGGCGCCCTTGCCCATCGCCACCACGAACAGGACGAGGATCAGCAGCAGCAGGCCGAAGAACAGCAGGTTGAGGATCAGCCTGCGGGTAAAGTTCATCACATCCCACAGCCCGATGAAGAAGCTGGCGACAGGATTGCGACGCACGGGTTGGTTCATGGGGGAAACTCCAGTTGGCTTCTTGCCGTGGTACCAGCATAGCCGCTGCCGGACAGGCCGGCATCGGACACAAGTAAGGGGGCCGTCAGGCCAGGGTATTCCCGACACGGCGACTGCTGACCCGCAGCCGCCAGCCCATCAGGATCGCAGCGGCAGTCAGACCCAGGATCAGCCCCAGCCACATGCCCTGCGGCCCCATGCCCAGGCCCAGGCCGAGCCCGGCGCCGAGCGGCATGCCCAATCCCCAGTACGAGAACATGGCGATGAACATCGGCACGCGGGTGTCTTTCAGGCCGCGCAACGCGCCGGCCGAGAGTACCTGGATGCCGTCCGGGAACTGGAAGGCGGCCGCATACAGCAGCAGGGTCGACGCCAGCGCGGCCACGCCCATGTCGGCGGTGTACACGCCGACGATGGCGTCGTGCCCGAACAGCAGCACCAGCGCGGACAGTGTCTGGGTGCCCAGGATGATCAGCAGACCGGCAATCGACGCGCGCCGCACGCCCAGCCCGTTGCCGCTGCCCACCGCATGGCCCACGCGCACGGTGGTGGCTTCGGCCACGCCCATGGGAATCATGAAGCACAGCTGCGCCACGTTGATCGCAATCTGGTGCGAGGCCGCCTCGGTCGCGCCCAGGCGGCCGATCAGCAGCGCGGTGACGATGAACAGCCCGCCCTCCATCAGCACCGTGATGCCGATCGGCAGGCCGGTGCGCAGCAGGTCCCAGATCGCCGACCAACGTGGCAGTTCCAGGTGCGAGAACAGTTCGAGGTGGGCAAACCGCTTGGTTTTCCACAGGTAACCGGCAAAGCACAGGGCCTGGATCCACATCATGGTGGCCGACGCGATGCCCAGACCCTCGGCGCCCATTTCCGGGAAGCCCAGCTTGCCGTAGCACAGCACGTACCCCAGCGGCGCCAGCACCAGCAGGCCGCCGAAGCCGAGCAGCATGGTCGGCAGCGTCCAGTGCATGCCTTCGCTGAGGTAGCGCATGCAGAAGTACAGGGTGAGCGCCGGCCCGCCCCAGCGCACGGCATGCAGGAACGCGGTCGCGCCAGGCACGATGTCCGGCGCGATGCCGAACGCCGGCAGCAGCGGCGGCACCACCGTGAGGAAGGTGAACATGATCAGGCCCAGGCCCAGCGCCAGCCACAGCGCCTGGCGGAACAGCGGGCCGATCTCGCGCTCGCGGCCGGCGCCGTGCAGCTGCGAGACCGAGGCGGTGAGCGAGATCAGGGTGCCGATCGGAATCAGCATCGGCAGCCACAGCAGGGCGGTGCCGATGGTGACGGCGGCCAGGGTCTGGGTGCCGTGATGCCCGGCGATGACGTTGTCGACGAAGGAAATCAGGCCAGTGGAGATATGGCCGAGCACCAGCGGCAGCGCAAGCAGGCCGGTGGCACGCACTTCCCGGGAGAGGCGCGGCGTGGAGGTAACGGTAGACATGGGATCACAGACCGCAGACTACGGCAGCGCGCGAAGGGCACAGGCACCGGGTTGCGGGCGGCCATCTTACGCTTACCGCACTACATTTTCCCGCAGCCACGCATCACGGGCGGCCGGCGCCAGGCCCAGGAACTGGTCGCGCACGCGGTCGCGCTCCTGCGGCGGCGTGCGCTGGGCGATCAGGGTGAGCTGGGCCAGCTGGCCATCGTTGAGCTGGCGAAGGGCGGCCAGGGCGGGTTCGCGCTGTTCCACCGGCAGGTAGCCGAACAAGCCCTGCAGTTTGGGGAAGTGCTGGCCCAGCTGCGGGCCCAACCGCCAGCCGTCGCGGAACCGCTGGTCCTGTTCGTCGAAACGCGCACGCAGCGCCTGCTGCTGCGCCGCCGGCAGCGCGGCCACGCGGCGCGCGGCCTCGCGGATGCGGGTGCGCTCGGATTCCGGCAGCGCCTGCCACTGCGCGTAGCGGGTGCGCAGCTCGCGCAGCTGGGCCGGATCCAGCGCGGCCGGCGTTGCGGGAATCGCCGGTGCGGTGGTCGGAGTGGGAACGGGGGTGGGCAGCGGCAATGCCTGTGGCGCGGCATTCGCGCCAGCAGCTACGGCCATCAGGAGCAGCAGGATCGACTTATTCATCGGCGGCAGACGTCTCCAGGCCGGCGGCGGCAGGTTCGGGTCGGTTCGGTTGCGGCTGGGACTCGTCCACCGGCACCGGACCGCCGGCCGCGAACCAGGCATACAGATCGGCATCACGGGCCAGCATCAATTCGTGGTCGGCGAGCATGGCCGCATCGCTGGCGGCATGCGCGGGGTCGGCCGGCGCGGCCACCGGCAGGTCGTCGGCCGACAGCTGTTCCACGGCCACCGGGTCGGCGGTGGACACCGCGCCGTCGGGCACGCTCGCCTCGGGCGGGACAGCAGCCGGGCGATGCTTCCACCAGGCCGCGCCGCCCAGCAGCACACCGGTGGTGACCAGCAGGATCAACAGGCCTTTCCACACCGGCCGGCGGTTGCCCGGACGACGGCGCGCAGGGCTGCGGGGGGCCGCCTCGGCTGGCGCTGGCGCGCGCCACGAGGCCGCGCCCTTGTCCTTGCCCGGTGCCGGTACCGCAGCAGGCTGATGCAGCTGCTGCAGGCGGCTGGCCGGCAACTCGCGCAGGCGCTGCTGTACCTGTTCGGCCAGCGCGCGCCAGCCGGCGGCGTCCGGGTGGCCGTGTGCGTCGCGCGGGCAGGCCTCGGCCAGCGCCTGCTGGTAGTCGGCCACCGGCATGTCCAGGATCTGTGCGGCGGCGGCCTCGTCCAGCCCGCCACCGACCCGCAGCAGCAGGGCCAGGCGCGCCGGCGGGGCCAGCTGCGGCAGGTGCGACAGCTCCGGTGACCACTGCCCACCCGCGGCGGGAACGCGGATCGGGGTGCGGTGCGCCAGCAGGATCCAGAACCGGTCGGGCCATTGGGCCATCGGCACGTCGCTGGCAATCCCGGCGAACGCGCGCATGACCGCGACCAGGGCCTGTTCGGCAACGGTCGGGTCGCCGCACTGCAGCTCGGCAACGACCAGGGCACGGCGTTCAACGCCTCGCAGGAACGCGGACAGTGCGCCCGCTGCGTTAGAGGAAACAGGGGCGTTCACAGCCGTCATAGCAACTCCATCAAGTGCCGGAATGATAGCGAGTGCGTCCCCGGTCGGGCATGCCGATGCAGGCCGCAGGCGGGCTGACATACGCTGGGGAACGCTTGACAGCCGCGCAGGTTGTGCACAGCACCAACAAAAACGGCACAAAACCGGGGGGTGAAGCCCGCGTCACCCGTGTGTCAGCTTTGTTTCACAGCCATGCTGTTGATTTCATTGCATTTTGTTGTGTGGCTATTTTTTCACCAACACAGGTGTGATGGCGGAACTCCCTGACAATCAGCTCGGAGTTACGCACTCGCGCACAGACTTATCCACAGAAGATGTGGATAAGACCGAATCTCCAATAGCCACGGATATTTAGCCGGTATTTAGGTTCCACGGCCGGCTCCGGCAGGGGATTCTCTGACTGAACAGGCCGGTCCACGACCGTTACACTGGCCCGATGCTTTCCCCCGCCACTACGCCCATCCTGCAGGTCGTCCTGCCCGTGCCACTGCCGCAGTGGTTCGACTATGCCCCCCCGCTGGGGGAGCTGCCGGACCCGGGCATGGTTGGTCGTCGGCTGCGGGTCCCATTCGGGTCCCGCGAGCTGGTCGGCGTGGTGGCCGGAATCGGCACAGTGGCCGAGGGCACCACCCTTCGCACCGCAGTCGCCTGGCTTGATCCGGCCCCGCTGCTGGGCGGGGAACTCTGGTCGTCGCTGCAGTGGTTGTCGCGCTATACCCATGCGCCGTTGGGGGAGGTGGTCAGCACTGCCCTGCCCGCACCGTTGCGCAAGGGCGAACCCGTCCCCGACACCCATCGCTGGGGCTGGCAGCTCACCTCCGACGGCCAGGACCCGAAGCTGGAACTGCGCGCGGGTACCCGACCCCACCGCCTGGCCGAGCTGCTCGGCAACGGCAGTGTCGACGAGGACCTGCTGGACGAAGCACTGCATGACTGGCGCAGTGCCGCCCGCGCGCTCGCCAAGCGCGGTCTGGTCGAGCGCGTCGCGCTCGCGCACAGCGCCGCGTTGCCCAGTCTCCGTCCCGGTCCCTGCCCGAACGCGGAGCAGGCCGACGCGATCACGGCGATCACCGCGGGCAAGGGCTTCGGTGCATTCCTGCTCGATGGCGTGACCGGCAGTGGCAAGACCGAGGTGTACCTGCAGGCGATTGCGGCCTGCCTGGCGCGCGGCCGCCAGGCGCTGGTGCTCGTCCCCGAAATCGGGCTCACCCCGCAGACCCTGGCCCGCTTCCGCAGCCGCCTGGGCATCACCGTGCATGCGCTGCACTCGGGTTTGAACGACAACGAGCGTGCGCGGGTCTGGGCAGCAGCCGCGCGCGGCGAAGCGCAGGTGGTGGTGGGGACGCGCTCGGCCGTGTTCACCCCCCTGCCCAAAGCCGGCCTCATCGTGGTCGACGAAGAGCACGACGGCAGCTACAAGCAGCAGGACGGCATCCGTTACCACGCACGCGATTTCGCACTGGTGCGGGCAAAGGCGCTCGACATTCCCGTAGTCCTCGGCAGTGCCACGCCGTCGCTGGAGTCGCTGCACAACGCGCAGGCGGGCCGCTACACCCATCTGCGCCTGAAGCAGCGCGCCGGCGAGGCACGCCCGCCCACGGTGCGGGTGCTCGACGTGCGCAAGCGGCCGCTGAAGGACGGCCTGTCCCCGGAGGTCATGCAGGGTATCGAGCAGCACCTGCAGGCCGGCCACCAGGTGCTGGTATTCAAGAACCGTCGTGGCTACGCGCCGGTACTGCTCTGCCATGACTGCGGCTGGACCGCGCCCTGCAGGCGCTGCGATGCGCCGATGACAGTGCACGCCGGCGGGCGCCGCCTGCAGTGCCATCATTGCGGCGCACGCCAACCCGCACCGCTTGCCTGCCCGGACTGCGGCAGCCTGGCACTGCAGCCGCAGGGGATCGGCACCGAACGACTTGAAGAACATCTGGTCGAGGCGTTCGCCGACTACCCGGTGATCCGCATCGACCGTGGCACGACAAACCGGCGCGACGCATTGGAAAAGCAGCTGGCCACGTTGGGCGACCAGGCCGGCATCCTGGTCGGTACCCAGATCCTGGCCAAGGGCCACGACCTGCCCAGGCTGACCCTGGTGGTCGTAGTAGGGATCGACGAAGGCCTGTTCTCGGCCGATTTCCGCGCCAGCGAAAAACTGGCGCAGCAGCTGATCCAGGTGGCAGGGCGCGCCGGGCGCGCCACCGATCCCGGCGAGGTCTGGTTGCAGACCCACCATCCGGGCCATCCCTTGCTGGAAACGCTGGTGAACGGCGGCTACCACGCGTTCGCCGAGGCCGAGCTGCAGCAGCGCGAAGCCGCAGGCTTTCCGCCCTTCGCGCACCTGGCGCTGCTGCGCGCTGAAGCGCAGCAGGTGGAGCACGCCAACGCCATGCTCACGGGCGTGCGTGATCTGATCGCGCCGGACAGCCCGGTGGAACGGTTTGGTCCGATGCCGGCACCGATGCCACGCCGCGCCGGCTACCAGCGCACCCAGCTGCTGTTGTCGGCGCCGACGCGGCGCCCGTTGCATACGCTGCTGGACCAGATCATGCCGCAGGTCTACGCGTTGCCCCAGGCGCGGAAGGTGCGCTGGTCGCTGGATGTGGATCCGATGGATCTGTATTAGGTCAAGGGCGTCATCACCGCCTTGATGTACGCAGGGCGCTGTTGGAGCCGCTGGTACCACGCCTCCAGGTTCGGCAGCGATGGGCGCTGGATCGGCAGTTCGAACCACGCATAGACCAGCGCGCCCAGCGGAATGTCGCCCATCGCAAACGTCTCGCCCGACAGCCAGGGCTGCCGCTCCAGCGTGGCATCGGCCATGGCCAGCAGTTCACCGGCGCGCACCACGGCCGCACCGATGCGGGCCTCGTCGCGGTTGGCCGGTGCGGTGCGCATGATCCCCCAGATCAGTTCGCTGTACAGCGGCGCCATCCGTGAGGTGCTCCAGTCCATCCACTTCTCGGCCTGGGCGCGGGCCATCGCGTCTTCCGCGTAAAGCGTGCCCAGCGCGTAGCGCGCGCTCAGGTAGCGCACGATGGTGTTGGATTCCCACAGCGGCAGGCCCTGGTCTTCGATCACCGGCACCAGTCCGTTGGGATTCATCGCCACGTACTCGGGCGACTGCGTACCACCGAACGGGCCACCGACTTCGATGGCCTCGTACGGCAGGCCGATTTCCTCTGCGCACCACAACACCTTGCGCACGTTGCTGGAATTTTGCCGGCCCCAGATCTTCAGCATGTTGGTTTCCTGATCATTGAAGTGCGCCGCTACGATACGCCGATGGCCTTACCGCCGCGATGGCCGCTGAATCGGAGTGCGGGCATCCACGTGGCGGTGCAGCCCGGCATGCGACGATGCGGGCATTGGAATCGACCCTTCAGGAGCGTCTGCATGACACGCGATCCCCTGCCCCACCTGGTCATCATTGGTGGTGGCTTCGCCGGCCTCTGGGCCACCCGTGCGCTCGCCAGCGCCCGCGTCCGCATCACCCTCGTGGACCGTCGAAACCACCATCTGTTCCAGCCGCTGCTGTACCAGGTCGCCACCGCCGGCCTGTCCGCACCCGACATCGCCGCACCGCTGCGCCATATCCTGGGCGAGCAGCGCAACGTGGAGGTACGACTGGGCGAAGTCACCACCATCGACAAGCACGCCCGCCAGATCACCCTGGCCGACGGCAGCACGCTCGGGTACGACACGTTGATGCTGTGCACCGGCGCCACCCATGCCTACTTCGGGCACGACGAGTGGGCCGCCGATGCGCCCGGCCTGAAGACCCTGGACGATGCCATCGCGCTGCGCCGCAAGCTGCTGCTCGCCTTCGAGCGTGCCGAGGCCGAGCCGGACCCGGCACGCAAGGCCGCCTGGCTCAGCTTCGCGGTGGTGGGTGGCGGCCCGACCGGCGTCGAACTCGCCGGCACTTTGGCCGAAATTGCCCGGCATACCCTGCGCAATGAATTCCGCCACATCGACCCGGCAAGCGCCAAGGTGCGGCTGGTGGAAGCAGGCCCGCGCGTGCTGTCCAGCTTCCCCGAGGTGCTCTCGCTCAAGGCACGCCGCCAGCTGGAAAAGCTCGGTGTGGAAGTGCTGACCGGCACGCCGGTGAGCAACATAAATGGCGACGGCTTCCAGCTCGGCGAACAGTTCATCGCCGCGCGGACGGTGGTCTGGGCCGCAGGTGTGGCGGCCTCGCCGCTGGCACGCACGCTGGAGGTGCCGCTGGATCGCGCCGGGCGCGTGCCGGTACAACCGGACCTCACCGTGGCCGGACACCCCGAGATCTTCGTCGCTGGCGATCTGGCCGCGCTGCAGCAGGCCGATGGACGCCCGGTACCGGGCGTGGCACCGGCGGCCAAGCAGATGGGCAAGCATGTGGCGGCCACCGTGCGTGCGCGGCTTGAGGGCAGGCAGGCCCCCGGACCGTTCAAGTACCAGGACTTCGGCAACCTGGCCACGATCGGGCGCATGGCCGCCATCGTGCACCTGGGCCGGCTGCAGTTGTCAGGCGTGCTGGCCTGGTGGTTCTGGCTCGCCGCGCACGTGTTCTTCCTGATCGGTTTCCGCAACCGGATCGTCGTGCTGCTCAACTGGGCAGTGGCGTACTGGAGCTACCAGCGGAGCGCGCGGATCATCTTCGGCGACGACCAGGAAGATCGCCGTCCCAGGCCTTGAGCCGCACGCTCAGGGCTGTTCGGCGTGGCCGGACTGCAGCCATGCCAGCTTGCGCTCGCGTGGTTGTTTCTTGAGTGCCCACTCGGCCTTCGACGCCGCCGCCCGGTCAGGATAGGCGCGCACGGCCAGCACCTTCAGCGGCGGATTGGCGCGGGTGTAGCGCGCGCCCTTGCCGCACAGGTGGGCCTGGAAACGCGCTTCCACGTCATTGCTGATGCCGGCGTAATAACTGCCGTTGCGGCATTCGAGCAGGTACACGTACCAGAGGGTGGGTTCAGCGGGCATACCGGGATTATCCACCGGCGCGGCTGCGCCGGCTGCTAGAATCCGTCCCGGATGCAGGAGAGTGGCGCCGCGCTGGCGCCCGCCGAAGGCGCAGGCTCCCATAATCGCTCAGGCCGGTGGCTCGATACGCCACCAACCATGCATCCAACACGCCGATCTGGAGAGAGGTCTTCAATGACCCGCCGAAGGGGCACGTGGCCTGGCCACTGAACTCTCAGGCAAAAGGACAGCGGGAGCGGCAACGGAATCCCACCCCACGACAGTGCTGCGGCGCTGGCGCGTGCGCGTTTCCGTCCCCGCCTGCCCCTCCGGAGCCGCTGCATGCTGCTGTCCATCATCTACCTCATCGCCATTTCCGCCGAAGCCATGACCGGTGCCCTGTCGGCAGGGCGACGGCGCATGGACCTGTTCGGCGTGGTCATCATCGCCTGCGTCACTGCGCTGGGCGGCGGCTCGTTGCGCGACATCGTGCTGGGCCATTACCCGCTGGGGTGGGTGAAACATCCCGAGTACCTCGGCTTCACCATCTGTGCCGCGCTGATCGCTACCTGGGTAGCGCGCTGGATGCACCATTTCCGTCGCACCTTCCTGGTGCTGGACGGACTGGGCCTGATCGCGTTCACCCTGATTGGCTGCGCGGTGGCGCGCGATGGCGGCCACTCCGTGCCGATCGTGCTGATCGCCGGCATGCTGACCGGCGCGTTCGGCGGCGTGCTGCGCGACGTGCTGTGCAACGAAGTGCCGCTGATTTTCCAGAAGGAACTGTACGCGGTGATCACCCTGCTCACCGGCGCAGCCTGGCTCGGCCTGTTGGAACTGGGCGTGTCGCTCAATGCCGCAACGCTGTGGTGCCTTGGCGGCGGCTTCGCGTTCCGACTGCTGGCGATCCACTACAAATGGGAAATGCCGAAGTTCGTCTATCGGGACGAAGTGCATTGAGAGCATGACCAAGGTCATGCGAAGCGCGGCCGCGCGGACCTGTATCATGGCGCTCCCGTTCTCCGCGAACGGCATCCAGCCAAGCGACGGCATCGACCGTCGCCCTGCCAGACACCTCCTCCCCCGCTGACCGGCCACTGATCGGGCCGGCCCCATGGACGCACCACGCCTTGCGAGGGTGCGCAGGATGCGTATGTTTGCTTCGTTGCCCCCGCCGTCGAACCGCCGCCGTCTGCTTAAGGCGCTTTTTGTTACCGCTACCTTGGGCGTGCTTGCGGTGGTCGGCTGGAAACTCCTCCGGCCCGCCGCCGATGCCGGCGCCGGCCGTGGCCCGCAGGCAACCCCGGTGCGGGTCGCGCCGGCCATGCGCGAAGACCTGGTGGTGCGCCTGAAGGCGCTGGGTACGGTCACCCCGCTGCACACGGTCAGCCTGCGCAGCCGCGTGGACGGTGAGCTGCTGCGGCTGGCCTTCCGCGAGGGCCAGCATGTCAACGCGGGCGACCTGATCGCCGAGATCGATCCGCGCCCGTTCCAGGTACAGCTGGCGCGCGCCCAGGGCACGCAGCAGCAGAACCTGGCCGAGCTGGACAATGCCGAGAGCCAGCTCAAGCGATACGTGGAGCTGCAGCGCCAGAACTACGTGTCGGCGCAGGAGCTCAACGACCAGCAGAGCAAGGTGCGCCAGCTGCTGGGCCGTCGCCAGACCGACCAGGCCGCGGTGGATGAAGCACGCCTGCAGCTGCAGTACACCCGTATCACCGCGCCGGTGTCCGGGCGCATGGGCCTGCGCAACGTGGACGTCGGCAACCTCGTGCGCAGCGGCGACACCGAGCCGCTGGCCACCATCACCCAGACCACGCCGATCAGCGTGCTGTTCACGGTGCCTGAAACCGACCTGCCGGCGGTAGTGGCCGCGGTGCGGGCCACCCCGGCGCTGACCGTGGAAGCCTGGGACCGCGACGAACGCCACGCGCTGGGCAACGGCGTGCTGTCGAGCCTGGACAACCGCATCGATACCAGTACGGGCACGCTGAAGCTGCGCGCGCAGTTCGACAATGCCGACGAAGCCCTGTTCCCGAACCAGTTCGTCAACGTGCGCCTGCAGGTCAGCAGCAGCGACGCGGTGGTGATTCCCAATGCGGCGGTGCAGTTCGGCAGCAAGGGCACCTACGTGTACGTGATCGGTCCGACATCCACCTCACACCTGCGCAACGTGGTGCTGGGCCCGGCCGACGGCGAACGTGTTGCGGTGCGCGAAGGGCTCAAGGCCGGCGAGCGGGTCGTGGTGGAAGGCATCGACGGACTGCGCGAGGACGCGCCGGTGGAGATCATCCCCTGAACCTCTCGCGTCCCTTCATCGAACGTCCGGTCGCGACCACGCTGTTGATGGTGGCGCTGCTGCTGTCCGGCATCCTGGCCTACCGCCTGCTGCCGGTGGCCGCGCTGCCGCAGGTGGACTATCCGATCATCCAGGTCACCACGTTGTACCCGGGCGCAAGCCCGGGCGTGACCACCAGCGCGGTCACTGCGCCGCTGGAGCGCCAGCTCGGGCAGATTCCCGGGCTGAAGCAGATGTCCTCGACCAGTTCCGGTGGCGCTTCGGTGATCACCCTGCAGTTCACCCTGGACGTGGCGCTCGCCGTGGCCGAACAGGAAGTGCAGGCCGCGATCAACGCCGCCGGAAGCCTGCTGCCCGACGACCTGCCGGTACCGCCGGTGTATCGCAAGGTGAATCCGGCCGACACGCCGATCCTGACCCTGGCAGTGACCTCGCAGGGCCTGTCGCTACCGCAGGTGCACGACCTGGTGGACACGCGCATGGCCCAGCGGCTGTCGCAGCTCCCCGGCGTGGGCTTGGTCAGCCTGGCCGGCGGGCAGCGCCCGGCGGTGCGCATCCAGGTCAATCCGTCGGCGCTGGCCGCCAACGGGCTGAGCATGGCGCGCATCCGCGAGGCGATCGGCGCGGCCAACGTCAACCTGCCCAAGGGCAGCTTCGATGGTCCGACCCGCGCGATCATGCTCGATGCCAACGACCAGATGCGTTCGGTCGAGGAGTACCGCGCGTTGATCCTGGCCTACCGGGATGGCGCGCCGCTGCGCCTGGGCGACGTGGCCCGGATTGAAGACGGTGCCGAGAACCGCCAGCTGGCGGCGTGGTCCGGGCGCACCCCGGCGGTACTGGTCAACATCCAGCGCCAGCCCGGTGCCAACGTGATCGCCGTGGTCGACCAGGTGCGCACCCTGCTGCCACAGTTGCAGGCCTCGCTGCCCAAGGGCGTGGACGTGGCCGTGCTGAGCGATCGCACCGAATCCATCCGCGCCTCCATCCGCGGGGTGCAGCACGAGCTGGTGATCGCCATCGCGCTGGTGGTGATGGTGACGTTCGTGTTCCTGCGCAACGTGCCGGCCACGATCATCCCCAGCATTGCAGTGCCGCTGTCGTTGGTGGGCACGTTCGGGGTGATGCTGCTGGCCAGGTTCTCGCTCAACAATCTCACGCTGATGGCGCTGACCATCGCCACCGGCTTCGTGGTCGACGATGCGATCGTGATGCTGGAAAACATCGCCCGCCACCTGGAGCGTGGCGAGACCCCGCTGCAGGCGGCGCTGAAAGGCGCGCGCCAGGTTGGCTTCACGCTGATCTCGTTGACCCTGTCGCTGATCGCGGTGTTGATCCCATTGCTGTTCATGGCCGACGTGGTCGGCAAGCTGTTCCACGAGTTCGCCATCACGTTGGCGGTGGCGATCGGTATCTCGCTGGTGGTGTCGCTCACCCTCACCCCGATGATGTGCGCGCGTTTCCTGAAGCACGGGCACGACACGCCGAACCGCCGCGACCCGTTCGATCGCGTGGTGGCGATGTACGACCGCCAGCTGCACTGGGTGCTGCAGCGCCAGCCGTTGATGCTGGGCGCCACCGTCGCGACCCTGCTGCTGACCGCGCTGCTGTACGTGTGGGTGCCCAAGGGCTTCTTCCCGGTACAGGACGCCGGGCTGATCCAGGGCATCAGCGAGGCGCCGCAGTCGATCTCGTTCCAGGCAATGGCGCAACGCCAGCAGGCCCTCGCCGACGCGCTCCTGCAGGACGAAGACGTGGCCAGCCTGTCGTCCTACATCGGCGTGGATGCCAGCAATGCCACCCTCAACAGTGGGCGGCTGCTGATCGAACTCAAGCCGCACGCGCAGCGCAACGCCGACGCGCAGGCCATCATCGCGCGCATGCAGCAGCGGGTGGCGCAGATTCCAGGGATCACGCTGTACCTGCAGCCGGTGCAGGAGCTGGGCATCGAAGACCGGATCAGCCGCACCCAGTACCAGTTCACCCTGACCAGTCCCGACAGCGATGCGCTGGCGCGGTGGACGCCGACGCTGCTGGAGCACCTGCAGGGGCAGGCGGCGCTGCGCGACGTGGCCAGCGACCTGCAGGACCGGGGCCTGCAGGCGCACGTGGTGATCGACCGCGCGGCCGCCGCGCGCCTGGGGATGAGCGTGGATGCGGTGGCCGATGCGCTGTACGACGCGTTCGGGCAGCGCCAGATCTCCACCATCTTCACCCAGGCCAACCAGTACCGGGTGGTGCTGGAGGCGCGGCCGGATGCCGCGCTGGGTCCTGACGCCATTGCCCGCCTGCACGTCGCCGGCGCCGACGGTGCGCAGGTCCCGCTGGCCGGCATCGCGCGCATCGAACAGCGTCCGGCGCACCTGTTGATCAACCACGTTGGCCAGTTCCCGGCGGTGACGGTGTCGTTCAACCTGGCCGACGGCGCGTCGCTGGGCGAAGCGGTGGCGGCCATCGAAGGCGCACGCGCGGTGATCGGCCTGCCTGCTGCGGTGGAACTGCGCCTTCAGGGCGCTGCCGATGCGTTCCGCGCGTCGCTGTCGAGCACGCTGTGGCTGGTCCTGGCTGCGGTGGTGGTGATGTATCTGGTGCTGGGCGTGCTGTACGAGAGCTTCATCCATCCGATCACCATCCTTTCAACCCTGCCGTCGGCCACGGTAGGCGCGCTGCTCGCCCTGCTGCTGAGCGGACGCAGCCTGGACCTGATCGCGGTGATCGGAATCGTGCTGCTGATCGGGCTGGTCAAGAAGAACGCGATCATGATGATCGACTTCGCGCTGGAGGCCGAGCGCGAGCACGGCATGGCCCCGCGCGAGGCGATCCACCAGGCTGCGCTGCTGCGTTTCCGACCGATCCTGATGACCACCCTGGCCGCCCTGTTCGGCGCGGTTCCATTGATGCTGGCCAGTGGTTCCGGCGCGGAACTGCGCCAGCCACTCGGCTGGGTGATGGTGGGCGGGTTGATCGTCAGCCAGGTGCTGACCCTGTTCACCACGCCGGTGATCTACCTGTTCTTCGACCGCTTCCGCCGCCGCGCCCACACGGTGGACGATGGCGTGGCCGGGGCACAGGCGTGAGCCCGCTGTCGCAGGCGATCAGCTGGTTCGTGCGGCACCCGGTGGCGACCACGCTGCTGTCGGTGGCCGTGGTGTTGGCCGGGCTGCTGGGGCTGCGCATGTTGCCGGTGGCGCCGCTGCCGCAGGTGGACTACCCGGCCATCAACGTGCGCGCCAGCCTGCCCGGTGCCAGCCCCGAGTCGATGGCTGCCAACGTGGCCACGCCGCTGGAGCGGGCGCTGGGCAGCATTCCCGGCCTGACCCGGATCGACTCGGCCAGCACCCAGGGCTCGACCCAGGTCGAGCTGCAGTTCGCACTCGGGGTGGACGTGGACAGCGCCGCGCGCGACGTCCAGGCCGCCCTCAATGCCTCACGCGCGCAGTTGCCCAGCGGCATGCCGGGCATGCCCGAGTACAACAAGGTCAATCCGTCGCAGGCGCCGATCCTCGCCCTGGCGCTCAGTTCCGACAGCCTGTCGCCGGGGCAGATCTACGACGTGGCTTCAACCGTGATCGCGCAGAAGCTGGCGCAGATTCCCGGCGTGGGCGAAGTGCAGGTGGGCGGTAGTTCGTTGCCTGCGGTGCGGGTGTCGCTGGATCCGACCGCGCTCAACCATCTTGGCATCGCGCTGGACGATGTGGCGGCTGCAATCCGTACTGCGAATGCACTAAAGCCGCTTGGCGACGTGGCCAGCAGCACGCAGCAGTGGCAGGTGGAGGCCAGCCTGCAGCTGCGTACCGCCGCCGAGTACCGCCGCCTGATCGTTGCGACGCGCGATGGGCGACCGGTCTACCTGGAAGACGTGGCTGCAGTCAGCGAAGGCGTCGAGGACCGCTACGCCAGCGGTTTCCACAACGACCGGGCGGCCGTGCTGCTGATCGTCAGCCGGCAGCCGGACGCCAACATCATCGAAACCGTGGACGCGATCAACGCGCAGATGGAAACGCTGCAGGCGTTGCTGCCGGCCAGCATCGACATGCACCTGGTGATGGACCGCTCGCCGGTGATCCGCGCCACGTTGCGCGAGGCCGAACTGACCCTGCTGCTCGCGATTGCGCTGGTGGTCCTGGTAGTGCTCGGGTTCCTCGGCCACTGGCGCGCGGCGCTGGTCCCGACGCTGGCCATTCCAGTGTCGCTGCTGGGCGCGCTGGCGGTGATCGCGCTGCTGGGCTTCTCGCTCAACACGCTGTCGTTGATGGCGTTGATCGTTGCGGCGGTGCTGGTGGTGGACGATGCCATCGTGGTGCTGGAGAACGTCGCCCGCCACCGCGAGCTGGGCGCGTCGCTGCTGCAGGCGGCGCTGCGCGGTGCCGGCGAGGTCGGCGCCACGTTGCTGTCGATGAACATCGCGCTGGCCGTGGTATTCGTCTCGATCCTGTTCCTGGACGACTTCGTGGAACGACTGTTCCGCGAGTTCTCGCTCACCTTGGTCGCAGCGATGGCCGTGTCGCTGCTGGTATCGCTCAGCTTGACCCCGATGCTGTGCGCGCGCCTGCTGGGCACGCCGCGCGTGCCTGGTAGCGGCACCAGGCTGCAGCGCGCGGGGACGGCAGCGTTCGAGCGGCTGCGCGCGGCCTACGTCCATGGGCTGCAGCAGGTGCTGCGACGTCCAGCGGTCCCGCTGCTGCTGTTCGCTGCCGTGATCGGTCTCAATGTGCTGCTGTTCCAGCAGGTGCCCAAGGGCATCGTGCCCAAGCAGGACACCGCGCAGCTGCGCGGCTTCGCGCGCGGCGACGACGGGCTGTCGTTCCAGGTGATGCAGCCCAAGATCGACGCCTACCGCAAGCTGTTGTTGGCCGACCCGGCGATCAGCGACATCATCGGCTACATCGGCGGGCGCAACGGGGTGAACAACGCTTTCATCATGATCAAGATGAAGCCACTGTCCGAGCGCGGGGTGTCAAGCCAGCAGGTCATCGACCGGCTGCGCACCAACCTGCCGAAGATTCCCGGCGGCGGCCTGTTCCTGTGGGTGGACCAGGACATCAAACTGGAAGGCGGTGGCGACAGCGGCCAGTACGAGTTCCAGCTGCTCGCCGCCGACCTTGCACCGCTGCGCGAGTGGGCGCCCAAAGTCAGCGAGGCACTGCGTGCGCTCCCGGAGCTGGTGGACGTGGAATCGCAGGGCGACCAGGGCATGCGCCAGGTGGTGCTGCAGATCGATCGCGACGCCGCCGCCCGCCTGGGCGTGGACATGCGCATGATCGCCTCGGTGCTCAACAACGCCTTCAGCCAGCGACAGGTAGCCACGCTGTATGACGCGCTCAACCAGTACCGGGTGGTGATGGAGCTGGACCCCCGCTACACGCAGGATCCCTCCACGCTCGATCAGATCCATGTGATCGGCAGCGACGGGCAGCGACTTCCGCTCTCTGCAGTGGCGCGCTGGGACTACGGCATGGCACCGGACCGGATCTACCACAGCCAGCAGTTCGCTTCGATCTGGATCGAGTTCGCGCTGGCCCCCGGTGTAAGCCTGGACCAGGCAGTAAAGGCGGTTGACCGCGCCATGGCCGGGATCATGCTGCCCTCCCACGTGCAGGCCAGGCTCAGTGGCGAGGCCGGTGGGCTGGACGCGCTGCGCGGCCGCCAGCTATGGCTGGTGCTGGGCGCGATGCTGGCGGTGTACCTGGTGCTGGGCATTCTTTACGAGAGCGCGGTGCTGCCGCTGGCCATCCTCTCCACCCTGCCCTCGGCCGGGGTGGGCGCGCTGCTGGCGCTGATGGCATTCGGCAACGAGTTGAACCTGATCTCGTTGCTGGGCCTGTTCCTGCTGGTGGGGGTGGTGATGAAAAACACCATCCTGATGATCGACTTCGCACTGTCGGCCGAACGTGTCCGACTGCTCACAGCGCACGACGCGATTATCGAAGCGGCCCGGCTGCGCTTCCGCCCGATCCTGATGACCAGCGTGGCTGCCCTGCTGGGCACGCTGCCACTGATGCTCGCCACCGGCGAAGGCTGGGAAATGCGCCAGCCGCTGGGCATCGCCATCGTGGGCGGGTTGCTGGTCAGCCAGTGGCTGACCCTGTACACCACCCCGGCCATCTACCTGGCGCTGTCGCGGCTGCGCAGCGCACCCTCATCACCCCACCCTGGGGAGCGGCAGCATCATCGTGAGCGGATGGAGGGGTGAAACGATGAACCCGTGTTTCAGGTAGAACGCCTTTGCTGCGTCGTCGACCGCATGGCAGAGCAACGCACGTGCCCCGACCTGACCGCAGGCCTGCAGCGCGCGCAGCACGGCATCTTTCAGCAGGCCCTGGCCGATCCCCTGCCCGGCACATTCCGCATGTACTGCCAGCCGCCCCAGCACGATGACCGGTATCGGATCAGGCATGTTGCGACGGATCCTGCCCGGGGCGGCGTCGTGCGATATCGCGCCGGCGGAGAGTGCGTAGTAGCCGACCACGCGTTGCTGCTCGTCAATGCAGACAAAGCATCGCGAAGCGCCCGATGCCTGGTTCTGGTGCGCGCGTTCGAGCAGCCATCGGGTCAGCGAAGGGGCGCTGCAGCGGAAGCCATCAAGCAGATGCTCCGCGTGCAGCGGTACGGGAGCGGAGAGCCGCAAGGGCTTACCGCTCCCAGGGCGCGGGCGTGCTCAGCAACCGGCGCAGCGCCGGATTGTCTTCCAGCGGTGCGTCCAGCAGCGCATTGAAGCGCTGGAGCTGTTCAGCGCTCGCGTTGAACTGCGTCTGGTCGGCCAGGACGTCGCGCGCCTTTTCGCAGGCCGCATCGAGGATGAACTCGGTGCGGTTCACACCACTGATCTCAACCGCACGATCGATCAGATCCTGCTTGTCCGCCGGCGCCCGGAAGTTGATGACCTTGCTTGCGGTTCCCATGGGGAGCACTCGCACGTTGCTGGATTGTGCATACATTGTACATACACCCTGTGAAGCCCTCAAGTGAGGCCTGCAGGCTGCACCGTGGGGGCCGTGGGTATCCAATTGATTTTACTGACTAATCCTCGTGATTCGTTAGGACCGGTCAATCGCGGAGCCGGCCCTTGGCCGGCTCCACAGGTTCATCAAGCCGCTTCAGCCAGACGACGTGCGCGCCGGGCGCGCACCGCCTGGGCGAGCGATTCGAGCACCTCCAGCGAGGTCTCCCAGCCGATGCAACCGTCGGTGATGCTCTGGCCGTAAGTGAGCGGCTGCCCTTCCACCAGGTCCTGGCGACCCGCGACCAGGTGGCTTTCCACCATCACCCCGACGATGCGCTCTTCACCGCCGGCCAGCTGCGCGTTGATGTCTGCAACCACCTTGGGCTGGTTCTCCGGATTCTTGCTGCTGTTGGCATGGCTGGCGTCGATCATCAGCCGTGCCGGCAGGTGCGCCTTGGCCAACGTCTGGCTGGCTGCGTCAACACTGGCCGCATCGAAGTTCGGCTGTTTGCCACCGCGCAGGATCACGTGGCAGTCCGGGTTGCCGGCAGTGGCGACGATGGCGGTGTCGCCCTGCTTGGTCACCGACAGGAAGTGATGCGGGTTGGACGCGGCACCCACCGCGTCGGCGGCGATCTTGATGTTGCCATCGGTGCCGTTCTTGAAGCCCACCGGGCAGGACAGCCCCGAGGCCAGTTCGCGGTGCACCTGGCTTTCGGTGGTACGCGCGCCGATAGCGCCCCAGGCCACCAGGTCGGCGATGTACTGCGGCGAGATCACATCGAGGAATTCCACGCCGGCCGGCAGGCCCAGCTTGTTGATGTCGCGCAGCAGGCCGCGGGCGATGCGCAGGCCCTTGTTGATCTGGAAGCTGCCGTCCAGGTCCGGGTCGTTGATCAGGCCCTTCCAGCCGACGGTGGTGCGCGGCTTCTCGAAGTAGACGCGCATGACGATTTCCAGGTCCCCGGCGTAGGCGTCGCGCAGCGGCTTGAGGCGATGGGCGTACTCGATGGCCGCCACCGGATCGTGGATCGAGCACGGGCCGATCACCACCGCCAGGCGGTCATCGCGGCCATGCAGGATCTCGTGCAGCGCCGCGCGCGAGGCGCTGACCGTGTCGGAGGCTTCGTCGTCGCAGGGCAGCATGGCGATCAGCTGCGCCGGCGGGGTCAACGGTTCGAGTTTTCGGATGCGCAGGTCGTCGGTGTGCGGGGGCATGGGGGGTCTCCTGGAAGGTGGGGGTCCCCAGCGCGGCGGCAACAAAAAAGCCGCCAGGTGCGCTGGCGGCTTTCGGGTATGCGTCTGAAGCTTTCTTCAGGTTGAGCGCATGCCTTCCTCCGCCGGTGGCTTCGGAAAGTAATACCAAAAGTAGGAATTGGCGTGGCGTGCGTTCATTGGGGACTATTGATAGCACAGCTTTTGTGCGACGCAAAATGTTTCATTCGCAACTGCGGCCGTGTGTCGCACACAAAAAACCCCGCCTCGCGGCGGGGTTCTTCGTGTGCATCACGACAGGGTGTCGCGGGTGCGTGGACTTAGAAGTCCATGCCGCCCATGCCACCCATGCCGCCCATGCCGCCGCCGCCCATGGCCGGCTCGTCCTTCTTCGGCGCCTCAGCCACCATTGCTTCGGTGGTGATCATCAGGCCGGCGATGGAGGCTGCGTTCTGCAGGGCCGAGCGGGTCACCTTGGTCGGGTCCAGGATGCCGAAGGCCAGCATGTCGCCGAACTCGCCGCTGGCGGCGTTGTAGCCGTAGCTGCCGGTGCCTTCCTTGACCTTGTTGACGATCACGGACGGCTCTTCGCCGGCGTTGGCGACGATTTCACGCAGCGGGGCTTCCATCGCGCGCAGGGCGATCTGGATGCCGTGGTTCTGGTCTTCGTTGGCACCCTTCAGGCCGGCCAGTGCGGTGACCGCACGGACCAGGGCAACGCCGCCGCCCGGGACCACGCCTTCTTCAACGGCTGCACGGGTCGCGTGCAGGGCGTCGTCGACGCGATCCTTCTTTTCCTTCATTTCGATTTCGGTCGAAGCGCCGACCTTGATCACGGCAACGCCGCCGGCCAGCTTGGCCACGCGTTCCTGCAGCTTCTCGCGATCGTAATCGGAGGAGGTGTCCTGGATCTGGGTCTTGATCTGGCCGACGCGTGCATCGACGGCAGCCTTGTCACCCACGCCATCGATGATGGTGGTGTTTTCCTTGGAAACCTGCACCTTCTTGGCGCGGCCGAGGTCCTTGATGGTGGCCTTTTCCAGCGACAGGCCAACTTCTTCGGAGATCACGGTGCCGCCGGTCAGCACGGCCATGTCTTCCAGCATCGCCTTGCGACGGTCGCCGAAGCCCGGAGCCTTGACGGCCACGACCTTGACGATGCCACGGATGGTGTTGACCACCAGGGTGGCCAGCGCTTCGCCTTCGACTTCTTCGGCCACGATCAGCAGCGGCTTGCCGGCCTTGGCGACGCCTTCCAGCACCGGCAGCAGGTCACGGACGTTGGAGATCTTCTTGTCGTGCAGCAGGATGAACGGGTCATCCAGGTCAGCGGTCTGCGACTGCTGGTTGTTGATGAAGTACGGGGACAGGTAGCCGCGGTCGAACTGCATGCCCTTGACCACGTCCAGCTCGTTGTCCAGGCCCGAGCCTTCTTCAACGGTGATCACGCCTTCCTTGCCGACTTCCTTCATCGCGTCGGCGATGATCTGGCCGATCGACTCGTCCGAGTTGGCCGAGATGGTGCCGACCTGGGCAATTGCCTTGTCGTCGGCGGTCGGCTTGGAGATGGTCTTCAGCTCGGCAACGGCGGCCACGACGGCCTTGTCGATACCGCGCTTGAGGTCCATCGGGTTCATGCCGGCGGCCACAGCCTTGGCGCCTTCGCGGATCAGGGCCTGGGCCAGTACGGTGGCGGTGGTGGTGCCGTCGCCCGCGTCGTCGTTGGTGCGGGAAGCGACTTCCTTCACCATCTGCGCGCCCATGTTCTCGAACTTGTCAGCCAGTTCGATTTCCTTGGCGACGGAGACGCCGTCCTTGGTGATGGTCGGCGCGCCGAAGCTCTTTTCCAGCACGACGTTGCGGCCCTTCGGGCCCAGGGTGGCCTTGACGGCATTGGCGAGAACGTTGACGCCGCGCACCATGCGCGAACGGGCGTCTTCACCGAAACGAATTTCCTTGGCAGCCATTGCGATTACCTTCTGAATAATTGGGGGGCAGGTGGCCGGGCGCTGGGCCCGGCAGCATCAATCAGCCGATGACGGCGAGGATGTCGTCTTCGCGCAGGACCTTGTATTCCACGCCTTCGCTCTTGTAGCTGCTGCCGGCGTACTGGCCGTAGATGACCTTGTCGCCGACCTTCAGCGCCGGGGCGCGCACGCTGCCGTTGTCCAGCGCCTTGCCGGTGCCCACGGCCACGACTTCACCCTTGGTCGACTTTTCCTTGGCCGAGTCCGGGATCACGATGCCGCCGGCGGAAACTTCGTCGGCTTCGATGGGCTTGACCACAACGCGGTCGTGAAGCGGCTTGATGTTCATGTGGGACCTCTTAAGTGATTGATTGAGCTGAAAAAGTCCGGCGATGTTAGCACTCACCCCAGGTGACTGCCAGCACCGCTCGTGAAAAAACCCGCCAGTGCGGGACAGGGCAGAGATGGTGGCCCACAGGTGCCTTTCAAGGGGCCGGACCCGAATTATTCGCGGATGGGGAAACGTCGGAGAGGCTCAACCCGACAAAGTTCCGCCAATTTCTTGACGCACGTCCCAGTGCGGCGTGCTGATTACGACATATCGATAGATGTGTCATATGGATTGGCTAGATTCGGCGGGCAAAACCCAATCACAAGGAGCCGTAGATGAGGTTGCTCACACCGCTTTCCCTGGGGTGCCTGCTGGCGCTGGCCGCCAGTCCCGCCTGGGCCGACGTATTCATAAACGAACTGCACTACGACGACAGCACCCCGGCCGGGGACGTTGGCGAAGCCATCGAGGTGGTCGCCACCGGCGGCGAGGACCTCGGCAGCTACACGCTGTACCTGTACAACGGCAGCACTCCCTCCGCCGCCACGGTCTATGCCAGCAACCCGGTACCGGCCGGCACCGCCGCCGGCTGTGGCAAGGCCAGCATCGCCACCGTCACCTACCCCACCAACGGCCTGCAGAACGGCGCCAACGACGGCATCGCGCTGGTCGATGGCAGTGGCAAGGTGGTGCAGTTCATCAGCTATGAAGGCACGGTCACCGCGGCCAGCGGTCCGGCGGCAGGGCTGACCAGCCAGAACATCCCGGTCAGCGAGACCAACAGCACCGCGCCGGGTACCTCGCTGCAGCTCACCGGCAGCGGCAGCCAGTACGCCCACTTCACCTGGGCGGCCTCGGCGGCGCAGACCTTCGGCGCCTGCAACAACGGCCAGACCTTCAGTGGCAGCGGCGGCACCGGTCCGAATACCCCGCCCTCCGTGCGCACCACCACCCCGGAGCAGGGCGCCACCACCTTCCCCGCCGCCGCCGACCTGGCCGTGACCTTCAGCGAGAGCGTCACGGTCAGCAGCGGCGCGTTCGTGCTCAGCTGCGGCCAGTCCGGCAGCGTGCCGCTCACCCATGCCACCAGCGGCACCACCTTCACCCTGTCCACCAACACCGCGCTGGTCGCCGGTGAAGCCTGCCGGTTCGATATCCGGGCCGCCCGGATCAAGGACGCGCAGGGCGCCCGCCCGGCCGCGGACACCCGCATCGCCTTCAACGTGGCCGCCGGGGGCGGCACCGATCCCGGTCCCGACCCGGACCCGGGCAGCTACTACTCGAAGGTGAACACCTCCAGCCCGAGCCAGCTGCGTTGTTCGCTGCATGAGACGATCAAGGGCCACACCTCGTATCCGTACAGCGGCTCGGGAACCAGCACCTGGACCATCCTGGAAATCGCCGATGAGGATCCCAACAACAGCGGCCGGATCCTGGATGCGTACCGCAACCGCAGCTATGCCAAGGTCAGCGACCGCGCGGGCACCGGCAGCGGCCTGACCTACAACCGCGAGCACACCTGGCCGAACTCGCTGGGCTTTGCCAGCACCACCGGCGACAAGGGCCTGCCGTATGCGCCCTACACCGATACCCACATGCTGTACCTGACCGACGCGCAGTGGAACGCGGACCGCGGCAACAAGCCGTTCGCCACCTGCGACGTCAACTGCGGCGAGCGCGCCACCGAGAACAACAACGGCCAGGGCGGTGGCAGTGGCGGGTATCCGGGCAACTCCAACTGGGTCCGCAGCCCGGACGGCAATGCCGGCACTTTCGAAGTGTGGGGCCAGCGCAAGGGCGACATGGCGCGTGCGGTGATGTACATGGCGATCCGTTATGAGGGCGGCAAGGACGCGGCCACCGGGCAGTCCGAACCGGACCTCGAGCTGACCGACGACCGCAACAAGATCGTCAAGACCTCGTCCTCGCCGGCCTACATGGGGCTGCTCTCGACCCTCATTGAGTGGCACCTGGCCGACCCGCCGAACGCGGCTGAAAAGGCCCGCAATGAGGTGGTCTTCAGCTTCCAGGGCAACCGCAATCCGTTCATCGACCACCCTGAGTGGGCCACCCCGGCGCTGTTCACATCGGCGAAGCCGACCAGCTGCCAGCTGGCGAACTGAGGGATTTGGCGGAGCCGGCCAACGGCCGGCGTCGCACGGTCGTGTCGGCCGGCCCCCCCTGGGGCCGGCCGGCAGCGGTGGAATTCCATCCCTATAATCGGCGGTCATGTCGACCGCCGATTCCGTATTCATTCTTCTGACCACCTGCCCCGACGCGGCCACCGCCGCCCGGCTGGCGCATGCGCTGGTGGAAGAACGCCTGGCCGCGTGCGTGACGCGGCTGGACGGGGCGCACTCGACCTACCGCTGGCATGGCGAGGTCACCGAGGACCATGAGGTCCAACTGCTGATCAAGACCACCGGCAGCCGCCTGGATGCGGCCATCGCCCGGGTGCAGATGCTGCACCCGTATGAACTCCCCGAGTGCGTCGCGGTCGAAACCCGCGCTGGCCTGCCGGCCTACCTGGATTGGATTCGGGCCCAGACCCGAGAGGAAACCGATTGATGACGCTGTTTGGTCGCTTTGCCGCGCTGTGCGCGCTGTTCGTGGTGTCGCTGCCGGCCTTGGCCGTCAGCGAGAAAGACTTGCTGCCGGTGGACGAGGCCTTCGGGCTGAGTGCGCAGGCGCGAGACCGCGGGCACATCGAGGTCAGCTGGAAGATTGCCCCGGGCTACTACCTGTACCGCCACCGCACCACGGTCAAGAGCGACGCGGCCTTCAGCGCCGAAGCGCTGCAGATGCCGGCCGGCAAGAAGCACCACGACGATTTCTTCGGCGAAGTGGAAACCTACCGCGACCGTCTTGTCGCCGTATTGCCGGGCAAGGCCACCAATGACGCCGGCACGGTCACGCTGGAAGTGCGTTACCAGGGCTGCGCCGATGCGGGCGTGTGCTACCCGCCGCAGAAGCGCAGCCTGAAGGTGAAGCTGCCGGGCGGTACCGGTCGCGGCGACACTGCGATAACCCCGGCCTTCAACGGCGCGGCGGCCTCGCCGTTCAACACCGCGCTGGGCGGCGATGCTGCCGGTGGGCTGCGTCTGCCCGGAACGGCCAACACCCAGGCGCTGCCGCTGCCTTCCGAGCGCGCATTCGGCTTCGAAGCCATCGTCGGCGATGGCAACACCGTGCTGCTGCGTTTCAGCCCGGCGCCGGGGTATTACCTGTACCGCGACCGCACCTCGCTGAAACTGGAAGGCGCCCCCGGCATCCGCGCCGACACACCGCGCTGGCCAGCGGCCAAGTCGCACCGCGATGAACACTTCGGCGACGTGTCGGTGTACTTCGACCAGACGGAGGTGACACTGCCGCTGCGTCGCAGCGTCGCCGACGCCGCCGAGGCGACCCTGGTGATCACCTTCCAGGGCTGCCAGACCGACGGGATCTGCTACCCGCCGATGACGCGCCGCGTGAAACTGGCGCTGCCGGCCGGCAAGATCAACGCCAGCGCCGATGAAGCCGTGCGGCGCAACGACGTGATTGCGCCACTGGTGAGCCGTGACAAGCGCCCGCAGGCGCGCGAGGCCAACGGCGTCGCCACCCAGCCGATGCTGATCCGCCCGAACGAGCCGGTGGCGGATGCGACGCAGGCCGAGACGCCCGATGCCAGCGCCGACAATGCGCAGCGCACGCCCCCGCCGGGCAGCAGCGGCGCCACCCCGACCACCCTGATCGCCGCGCTGCTGCTGGCGCTGGCCGGTGGCCTGATCCTCAACCTGATGCCGTGCGTGCTGCCGATCCTGTCGCTGAAGGTGCTGGGCGTGGCGCAGAGCGGTGAAAGCCGCCAGCGCGCGCGCAGCCATGCGCTCTGGTACACCGCCGGCGTGCTGGTGGCGTTCGCGGCGATCGGCGCGCTGGTGCTGGCCCTGCGTGCGGCCGGCCAGGCTGCAGGGTGGGGCTTCCAGCTGCAGCACCCGTGGTTCATCGCCGCGCTGGTGTACCTGATGTTCACCGTGGGCCTGAGCCTGTCGGGCGTGTTCACCCTCGGCGGCAGCCTCGGTGGCGTGGGCCAGTCGCTGGCCTCGCGCAGCGGCCCGGTCGGCGATTTCTTCACCGGCGTGCTCGCCTGCGTGGTCGCCAGCCCGTGCGTGGCGCCGTTCATGGGTGCGCCACTGGCCTACGCGTTCACCGCGCCGGCACTGCCGGCCATGCTGGTGTTCCTGGTGCTGGGCCTGGGCCTGGCGCTGCCGTTCCTGTTGATCGGCTTCGTGCCCTCGCTGGCCAGGCGCCTGCCGCGCCCCGGCGCATGGATGGAAACGCTGAAGCAGGTGCTGGCCTTCCCGATGTACGGCACCGCGCTGTGGCTGCTGTGGGTGCTGGGCAAGCAGCGCGGCGTGGACGCGATGGCGCTGGTGCTGGCCGGGCTGGTGGTGCTGGGCCTGGCGCTGTGGTGGTTCGAGCGCAGCCGCTGGCGCAGCCAGCGGGTGGGTGCAGTGCTGGCCCTGGTGCTGCTGCTGGGCGCGCTGGTGCCGGTGTGGGCGGTGACCCGCATCGATGCCCCGGGCAAGACCGCGGCGCCCACCGCCGACAACGTGGTGGCCTACTCGCCGCAGATGCTCGACCGCCTGCGCCAGGACAACCGCGTGGTGTTCGTCAACATGACCGCCGACTGGTGCGTGACCTGCAAGGCCAACGAACGTGCGGTGCTCGGCACCCACGCGTTCGAAGAAACCCTGCGCCGGACCAACGCCGTGTACATGCGCGGCGACTACACCAATGTCGATGAACAGATCACCGCATTCCTGGATGAACACAAAGCGGTCGGCGTGCCGCTGTACGTGGTCTATGGTCCCGGCGCGCCGCCGACGGTGCTGCCGACCGTGCTGACCCAGGCGCTGGTCGAAGAAGCGCTGCTTCGCACTGCACGATGAGCGCACCGCCGCGCCGGTCGCTGCTGGTGGTAGGGCTGATCGCGGCAGCGCTGGGGCTTGGCACCGGCCTGTACCAGTTCGCGCGTGAACCACAGCAACCCCGGTCTGCTGCGGTGGAACGTCCTGCCGCGGTCCCGGCCCGGCCCGGCGATCCGATGCCGGCGATCGCCCTGCCCGACGTAGACGGTGCGACGGTGGATTTCGCCCGTTTCCACGGCCGTCCGCTGCTGATCAACGTCTGGGCCAGCTGGTGCGGCCCCTGCATCGAGGAAATGCCGATGCTGGCCGCCTTCGCTGCCGCACAGCCCAGCGACGGCGTGCAGGTGGTCGGCCTGGCCATCGATACGCCCGACGGCGTGCGCGATTACCTGCAACAGGTGCCGGTGAGCTACCCCATCGTGATCGAGCAGCCCGCGCCGGATGACGCGAGCGTGCGGCTCGGCAATGCGCAGGGCCTGCTGCCGTATTCGGTGCTGGTGGATGCCGAGGGCAGGATCGTCAAACAGAAGCTCGGGCCGTTCGCCGCAGGCGAAGTAGAGGAATGGGCGAGCCTCAGGTAAAGAAGCGGCGCAGGTAGGGGGCGGTCTTTCCCTGTTTCGAACGACCCACCTGCTCGGGCGTACCCGCAGCGACCACCTGGCCGCCCTGCTCCCCCGCGCCGGGACCTACATCGATCACCCAGTCGGTGTCGGCCACCACGCGCAGGTCGTGCTCGACCACCACCACCGTGTTGCCGGCATCGACCAGGCCGTGCAGCTGCGCCATCAGCTTGTCCACGTCGGCCGGATGCAGGCCGGTGGTGGGTTCGTCCAGCACGTAGAGGGTGTTGCCGTGCTGGCTGCGCTGCAGTTCGGTGGCCAGCTTGATGCGCTGCGCTTCGCCGCCGGACAGTTCGGTGGCCGGTTGGCCCAGCCGCAGGTAGCCCAGGCCGATGTCGCGAAGCAGCTGCAGCGGGCGTTGCACGACGGCTTCGTCGACGAAGAACGCCAGCGCTTCCTCTACCGTCATCGCGAGTACCTGCGCGATGTTGCGGCCGTTCCATTCCACTTCCAGGGTTTTGGCGTTGTAACGCTGGCCGTGGCAGGTCGGGCATGGCGCGTACACGCTGGGCATGAACAGCAGTTCCACGTGCACGAAGCCTTCGCCTTCGCAGGTTTCGCAGCGACCCTGCGCCATGTTGAAGGAGAAGCGGCTGGCACTGTACCGCCGCGCCTTGGCCGTACGCGTGGCAGCGAACAGCTTTCGCACGTGGTCGAACAGGCCGGTGTAAGTAGCCAGGTTGGAACGCGGGGTGCGCCCGATAGGCTTCTGGTCGACGTTGACCAGTCGCTTGATCGCAGCCTGCCCGGCGTGCAGGCGACCGCGCGTACGTTCGATCCGGCTCGGCTGCGGCAGGTCGTCGTCGGTGTCCGCCGCCGGCGGCTCATGGCCGAGGTAGTCGCCGACCAGCTCCACCAGTGCCTGGCTGACCAGGCTGGACTTGCCGGAGCCGGACACGCCGGTGACCGCGCAGAACGCGCTTAGCGGGAAGCGTGCATCCAACCCGTGCAGGTTGTTGCGATGGACACCGCGCAGCTCCAGCCAGCCGGCCGGTTCGCGCGGTGTGCGTCGCCTGGCCGGGTGGGTGTTGAACAGGTACGGCGCGGTCGCCGACGCCTTCACCGCGCGCAGCCCCTCCGGCACACCGCTGTACAGCACCTGCCCGCCGTGCTGGCCGGCACCGGGGCCCACGTCCACCAGCCAGTCCGCGCGGCGCAGCATCTCCAGGTCGTGCTCGACCACGAACAGCGTGTTGCCACCGGCCTTGAGCTGCTCCAGTGCGTCATACAGCGCCTCGCCATCGGCCGGATGCAGGCCGGCGGTCGGTTCGTCGAGGACGTACACCACGCCGAACAGGCTGGAACGGATCTGGGTGGCCAGACGCAGCCGCTGCAGCTCGCCCGGCGACAACGTGGGCGTTGCGCGGTCCATCGACAGGTAGCCCAGCCCCAGCGCTTCCAGCGTGGCGATGCGCTCCACCAGATCCTGCGCGATGCGCTGTGCGGCGATGCGCTTTTCCTCGGAGAGGTCCGGCGTACGACGCACGTCGCTGCTGCCCGCGTGCTGCAGGCCGCCGGCGGCCACGCGCTGCTGCTCGGCCTTGCGCCCGGCGGCACGGCTGCGCGGTGCGCGTGCCGCAGGCGCTTCGAATCTGCCTTCGGCAGCCGGTCGCAGCGCATCGGCCATGGCCGCCAATGACAGCTGCGACAGCGCCCCGATGTCCAGCCCGGCGAACGTTACCGACAGCGACGCGCGCTTCAGGCGCTTGCCGTCGCACACCGGGCACACCGTACCGACCATGTAGCGCGCCACGCGCTTTTTCATCATGGCGCTCTGGGTGGTGGCGAAGGTGTGCAGCACATAGCGTCGTGCGCCGCTGAAGGTGCCCATGTAGCTGGGCTCTTCCTTGCGCCGCACGGCCGCGCGGGTTTCGGCCGGGGTGAAGCCGGCATACACCGGCACCACCGGCTGCTCTTCGGTGAACAGGATCCAGTCGCGCTGCTTCTTCGGCAGGTCGCGCCAGGGGATGTCGACGTCGTAGCCGAGTGTGACCAGGATGTCGCGCTGGTTCTGCCCGTGCCAGGCCGGTGGCCACGCAGCGATGGCGCGTTCGCGGATGCTCAGCGACGGGTCGGGCACCATCGACTGTTCGGTCACTTCATACACGTGACCCAGCCCATGGCAGTTCGGGCAGGCACCCTGCGGCGTGTTCGGCGAGAAATCCTCGGCGTACAGCATCGGCTGTTTCGCAGGATACGTACCGGCGCGCGAGTACAGCATGCGCAGCAGGCTGGACAGGGTGGTCACGCTGCCCACGCTGGAACGCACGCTGGCGGTGCCGCGCTGTTGCTGCAACGCCACCGCCGGAGGCAGGCCTTCGATGGCCTCCACGTCGGGAACGCCGACCTGGTCGATCAGCCGCCGCGCGTACGGCGACAGCGATTCCAGGTAACGCCGCTGCGCCTCGGCGTACAGCGTGCCGAAGGCCAGCGACGACTTGCCGGAACCGGAAATGCCGGAGAACACCACCAGCGCGTCGCGTGGGATGTCCACGTCGACGTTCTTGAGGTTGTGTTCGCGGGCGCCGCGAACACGCACGAACGCGTCAGCGGCAACGTGGGATGAAACGGGCTTCTTGCGGGTGCTCATGCACCCAGCATACCCACCGCGCGCATGCGCCTGGTGACGGGCTCCGCCGGTCGTTCCAGCACGAAGGCAGCCACCGCTTCGGACAACTGGCCGGCTTGTCGCTGCATGGCCTGTGCCGATGCACTGGCCTCCTCGACCATCGCGGCATTCTGCTGGGTGCTGCCATCCATCTGCAGCAGGGTCTTGCCGACCTGTTCGATCCCTTCGCTCTGCTGCTGGGACGCGGCGGAAATGCTGGCCGTGATCGCAGTGACCTGTTCCACGCTGCTGACAATGCGGGTCATGGTCGCGCCGGCCTGGTCGACCTGGCGGGTACCCGCATTCACCTTCTCCACCGATGCTTCGATCAGGGTCTTGATCTGGCGCGCGGCGTCGGCGCTGCGCTGGGCCAGCAGCCGCACTTCGCCAGCCACCACCGCGAAGCTGCGGCCCTGCTCGCCGGCACGCGCGGCTTCCACCGCTGCATTGAGCGCCAGGATGTTGGTCTGGAACGCAATGCCGTCGATCACCCCGGTGATGTCACCGATCCGGCGCGACGATGCGGCGATGTCGTGCATGGTCGCCACCACCTGCGCGACGGCGCTGCCGCCTTCCACCGCGATGTCCCCGGCACCCACCGCCAGCCGGTTGGCCTGCAGCGCGGAGTCCGCGTTCTGGCGAACCGTCGCGGTGAGTTCTTCCATCGACGAGGCGGTTTCTTCCAGATGTGCCGCCTGGCGCTCGGTGCGCTCGGCCAGGTCGCGATTGCCGGCAACGATCTCGTCGGCCGCACCATGGATGGCGCCGGTGGCCTGCTGGATGCGCACCACGATGTCGGAAAGCTGCTGCACGCTGGCGTTGGCGTCGTCGCGCATCTGCGCGAACACCCCCTGGAAGTCGCCCTGCATGCGCAGGCCAAGGTCGCCCCGTGCGAGACCCGACAGCAGCACCTGCAGCCCGGCGAGGTTGCCCTGGAAGGTGTCCAGCAACCGGTTGATGCTGACCGCCAGGGTCAGTACGAAGCCCTGCTTGTCGTGCACGGCGATGCGCGCGTCCAGCTCGCCGTGCGCGGCCGCGTCCACCAGGGCGGCCACCTCGGTTTCTACCGTGGTTTCCAGTGCGCGGCTGCGCCACTCCACTGCCGCGCCGAGCAGCTGGTCCTGGTCCAGGATCAGATTGAGCACCAGCTGGTAGCGGACACCGCCCTGCTCGACTTCATGGACGCTGCCGTGGCCACGCTGCAGTTGTGCGGCCACGTTGGCGAATACCGGATGCAGCCGATGCGCAGGCTGGCCGCGCCACTGTTCCGGCGTGCACTCCAGCGCGCCACAGAGCGCGCGGTTGAGGAAGCCGATGCTGCCGTCCGGCTCGAGCACCATCAAGCCGGTCTGGGCGCTGTCCAGCGCCTGGCGGGCGCGGGTGTTGTCGCGCGCGGCCGCACGCTCGGCCTCGATCCGGCTGCGCAGCCGGCCCTGCATGTGCAGCAGCCGCTGCGCCAACTGTCCGAACTCGTCATGCGGGTTGCGTACGACCAGCATGGTGTCCAGCCGATCTTCGGCGATGTCTTCGGCAAAGCGCAGGGTGTCGGCGATCGGGCGCTTCACTGCCTGCAGGGTCAGCAGGAGGGTGGCGACCAGCAGCAGCGCCACCAGCAACAGGGTCACCGCGAACACGGCCGTCATGGTTCGCGCCTGGCTCTGCAGTCGACCGCGCGCCGCTTCCAGCGACGCGGCCTGCGCCTGCTGGACCTGTTCCAGACTGGGTGCGATCTGCGCAGCGGTGTCGGCCAGCGACTGCGCCTCGATGTCCAGGCCGACCCGGGCGGCGGTGTAGCCCAGCAGTGCGCCCTGGTACGCGTCCATCGCCGCGCGCAGCGCGTCCTGCGCGTCGGAAGGCAGACCCGGCGCTGCGACCGCCAGCTCGAACGGCAGCTTGCCCTCGCTGGCGCGGTCGGTGTGGGCGGAATCGCCGGTGAGCAGCAGCAACGCCTCCTGTCGGCGGATCGCCTGCCATTGCGCGTCCAGCATCGGACGCTGCACCGTGGCCAGGGCATCTTCCATCGCGGTTGCGGCGGCCTCGACCTGCGCGCGCAGGTTTTCCTGGCCATGCCCCATTTCATCCACGCGTGCGTTCAACGCGGTGATGCCGTCGGCGAACTCGGCGATGCGTGCGGCCAGTGCCTGCAGCGCGTCCGCCCTGCCATTGCCTGCGGCGGCGCGCTGCAGCTCGGCGAGCGAGTCCTGCAGGCGCTGCCGGGCCTGCTGCAGCGCCTGGCGGTCGGCATCGTCGAAGCTGGTCGCATAGCGGGTCTGCAGGCGACGTGCGTCGGCGACCTGGGTGCCCACTGCCGCCACCAGCCCGGCCACCTGCTGGTGGCTGGCATAGGTGTCTGCGGCACGCTCGCTGTTGTACCGTGTCCATGCGTACACCATGGCCACCAGCAGCAGACCCGATACGCAGGCGACGACGCTGATCTTCAGCTTGCGCGCCACGCTCAGCCGGCGCAGAGCAACCAGCCCGTCGCGCAGCGCATGCCGGACGGGAACGGACTCACCGCGTCGGGTGAGGGACAACCACAGGCGGCGGGGGAAGGCCGACATCGCGTACTCCAGGCGGAATGACGCATCGGTATCGGCCTGGGCTGGAGCAACTTTAGGGGTGTTTCTGCAGAACCTTGAGCGCCGTCAAACTACGCAGACGTTGTAGCGTGCGTAGACGACGGGATGATGACGAACCGAACCCTCCCTGCGGATCAGGGCAAGGGCAGGTGCACCAGTGGCAGCGGTCCGCGCGTGTGGCTGTCCAGCCAGTCGCCGAAGCGGGTGTTGCCCAGCAGCGCGCCGGGTTCGGGGGTGAGGGTGGTGTCCTTCAGCCGGGCGCCGTAGTAGCGCGCATCCGGGTCTTCGACGACCGGGCGGTCGTCCTGGTTGAAGTACATCACCCGCTCCACCAGCTCGAACAGGCGGTGGCACTCGGGGCCGGCGATCTGCACCATGCGCCGGGCCGGTGCGGCCATCGCGACCTGGGCCACCAGTGCGGCGAGATCATCGGCGGCCACCGGCTGGACCTTGGCCGGCGACAGGTGCAGCGGCTGGCGCTGGGCCAGTGGCGCCACCAGCTGGGCCATGAATTCGTGGCACTGGGTCGCGCGTACCAGCGTCGAGCGTAGGCCGGACTGCCGGATCAGGCCTTCCTGCACCGCCTTGGCTCGGAAGTAGGGGCTGTCCTGCAGGTACGGCGTACCCACGATGGAAAGGCCGACCAGATGCGCCACGCCGGCGCGCTCGCAGGCCGCCAGCAGCTGGGTGGTGGCCCGCTGGAAGAAGTCGCCGACCTGCGGGTCATCGAAGATCGGCGCGTTGGCGGCATCCACCACCACCTGCGCGTCCTGTAGTGCGGCGACCAGGCCCTGCCCGGTCAGCACGTCCACGCCGGTGCGCCGTGATGCGGGCACCGCCTCGTGTCCGTGAGCGGCCAGATGCTCCACCACCCGGCTGCCGATCAGCCCGTGGCCTCCGATGACGACGATCTTCATGTGTGCGGTCCTGGTAGGTGGTGGTTACATCACGATGGGGCTGGCAGGCGCCTGCTGGATCGGCACATCGCGCTCATCCAGCATCTGCCGCAGGTCGCTCTCGACCGTGCCGCACAGCTGCGAGATCGGAATGTCGTTGGCACCGCCTTCGAACGGGTTGGCGCTGCTTTCACCGACCTGGTCCAGCGCGGCGTACATCCACGACACCAGCACGCCCAGCGGGATCGCCAGCCATACCATGTGCCCGGCCATCGCGCCGCCCACGGTAGCGTTCATCGGTGCCAGCAGGTCGATCATGCCCAGTGGCAGCAGCAGGCACAGGATGCGCACGAAGATCACGTTGATCACGGCGTACTGGCGCGGGTACGGGTAGTTCTTGATGCGCTCGCTGCGTGACTGCTGGTCGTGCAGGTCGCGCAGCACGCGCTGCAGCTCGGCGAAACTGGCCTGCGGAATCTGTCCGTCGTCCAGCAGCTGGCGCAGCGCGGCGCCCTGCAGCGACAGCACTTCGGTGGCCCTGCTGGTCGCGCCCAGTATGCGCGAGCGCTCGTCCGGGGTCACGTACTTGGTCAATTCCGCATCCAGCGTGCGCGCTTTTTCCGGCACATCGTAATGCTTGCGGTACTCCACGTTCGGCGTCAGCTTCTGGGTTTCCCATGGCTTGCTGTCGCGCATCTGGTAGCGCAGCGCGGTCAGCCAGGCCAGGTGCCGGTACACCAGCCGACGGGTGTGTTCCGGATGGGCGACGTAGTCGCGGCTCAGGGTGCCCCACACCCGGCTGGCGGCGGTGATCGACGCCCACACCTGCTGCGCTTCCCACAGCCGGTTGTAGGTCTGGGTGTTCTTGAACCCGGCGATCAGCGCCACGCTGGTACCGAGCATGAAGATCACGTTCCACGGCACCGTCAGCCAATGCAGTCCGCCCCACTGGTACAGCGCGACCAGTGCCACGTTCCACAGGGCCAGCAGGTACAGCGGACGACGGGTCCAGACCAGGAATTCAGTGAAGGTGTATGAGCGACCGGCGTGCATGATCATTGTCTCCAGCAGTGGGAAGCGCCGCTCAGGGCGCTGCGGTGGGCACGACGCTCACCACGTGGGTGATGCCGTTGCGGAACATCTTTGCGTAGGGGCAGACGCGTTCGGTGTTGCGGACCAGCTCGGCGGCCACGCTGCTTTCCAGACCCGGCAGGTACGCCTCCACCTCGGCCGACAGCAGGTACAACCCGTCGATCGGATCGCGCGAGAAGGTCACCGCCACCTCGATGCACGCGTCCACCAGGACCAGACCGGCGCGGCTGGCCAGCAGGTTCATGGCACCGTGGAAACAGGCGGCGTAACCGGCCGCCAGCAGCTGCTCGGGGTTGCTGCCGCCGCCGGGACCACCCAGCGACGGCGGCAGGCGCAGGTCGAGCTCCAGCGCGCCGTCGTCGGACACCACCACACCCGAGGCGCGACCGTGCCCGGTCACGCCGCCCTGCACCCGTACCCGTCCGGTATAGAGCGGGCGCACCTCGTCGCCACGATACTTGTCGAGAACGGCGGGCGACGGCGGCTTCAGGTCGGACATGGCAGATCCACGCAGTGCGGAGGGTCAGTGGGGTTGTACGAGTCCGGACTGCTGCAGCCAGCCGTCGAAGCCCTGGCGGCCCAGCCACGCCTGTCCTGCCGGCACCAGCGTGTCGTCCTGCAGCTGCGCGCCGAAGTACGGGGCCTGCGCGTCGCCGACCACGCGGCGCGGATCGCCGGTGCGGTCCATGAAGCGCTGCGCCAGTTCGTCCATCGGCGCGCGCTCGGGGCCGGCGATCTCCACCACGCCATTGACCGCGGGCTTCTGCGCCACCGCTGCCACGGCATCGGCGACGTCCTCGGCCGAGATCGGCTGTACCAGTGCGGTGGGCAGGCGCAGCGCGTCTCCGGCGGACTGGATGATGCCCGGCAGGAATTCGAAGAACTGTGTGGAATGGATGATGGTGTAGGCGATGCCCGCGTCGCGGATCAGCGCTTCCTGCGCGATCTTGCCGCGGAAGTAACCGCTGGCTGCCAGCTTGTCGGTACCCACCACCGACAGCGCCACGTGGTGGCGCACACCCGCCGCCTTTTCGGCCGTCAGGATGTTGTGGCCGGCGGTCTGGAAGAAGGACAGCACCGCCGCGTCCTCGAACGACGGCGAGTTGGCCAGGTCGATGACCACGTCGGTGCCCACCATGGCCGCGTCCAGACCCTCACCGCTGATGATGTCGATGCCGGTGGAGGGCGCGGCAATGACGATCTCGTGCCCGGCCGCGCGCAGGCGGTCGACCACTTTGCTGCCGATGCGGCCGGTGCCGCCGATGACCAGGAACTTCATGGGGATGCTCCACTGCTGGAAGGGGACGACCCGCCGGAGCGGGGGCGTGTGACGATGCTAGGCAGGCCGCCACGGCGGCAGTAGATCCGCGCACGGACGCGCACTGTTGCCCGCCGGGAACCAATCGGGGTCACCGCCAGGCCCCGGCGTCGATGTCGCGCGCCGGGGCGCTGGCCTGCTGCACGCTTTCCCAGTGGGTCACCACGTCCAGGTCGAGCGCGCGGACCTCGCTGGTGATGAAGTCGATGAAGGCGCGGATCCGCTTGGGCAGCTGGCGCCGACTCAGGTAACACAGGTAATGGCCACGGTCGTCGGCCGCGTACTGGTCCAGGCAGCTCACCGCCAGGCCGGCGTCCAGCGCCGCACGCACCTGGTAGTTCGGCAGCTGCGCCAACCCCTGGCCCTGCAGTACCGCCTGCAGCGCCAGGTCTGCGTCGTTGAACACCAGCGCCGAGGACGGCTCCACGCTGAGGGGGCGACCCTCCACGCGGAACTCCCAGGGCTGCAGGCGCCCGTTCGGCTGGCGCTGGCTGATGCAGGCATGCGCGGCCAGTTCGGCCACGGTGCCGGGCAGGCCGTGCTGCTGTACGTACGCCGGGGCGGCACAGACCAGCAGCTGCATCGGGATCAGGTGCTTGGCGATCACCTCGCTGTCTTCCAGCACGCCATCGCGGAAAGCCACATCGATGCGGTCGGCAGCCAGGTCCAGCGCGCGCTCTTCCAGCTGAAGCTCCAGCGTGACGTCCGGGAAGCGGGCACGGAACGCCGAGAGCAGCGGCGCGATCACCTTGCGGCCAAAGCCGTAGTTGGCACTGACCCGCAGGTGGCCGCGGGGCGGTCCGTCGCGCAGGTCGCGCATTTCCTCCAGCGCCTGCAGGATGCGGTCCACGCCGGGCCGACAGCCGTCGTGGAACAGCTCGCCTTCGCGGGTCAGCGAGGTGGACCGCGTGGTGCGCAGGAACAGGCGCACGCCGAGCTGCCCTTCCAGCTTCTGCACGCTGCGGCTGACCGCCGAGCGGCCGATGCCAAGTCGGTCGGCCGCGCGCGAGAAGCTGCCCTCATGGGCCACCGCAATGAAGGCCATTACGCCGGCATAGCTTGCCGAGAAGCCGGTGGTGAGCGGATCGACACCGTCTTCGACGGTGCCCGGTTCGGTCAGGGACATGCGGGTGGCACTCCAGGAAGGCGCGCGTGGGCGCGCAGGCAGGCATGGGCGGCTTGCAGACGCTGCCGGCAGTCGGCGGCAGAGAGTCCAAGCAGGGGCATGAGCTCTTCGATGGATGCCCCGGCCACGTCGTGCAGCAACAGCAGCAGGCGCGCGTCGGCCGGCAGGGCGTCCAGCGCGACCAGGAACGACGTCCACACCTGGTCGGCGGGGCACGGCGGGCCTGCGGCATCGGTGGCGTTCGGGGTGCTCATACCGGTCAGACGGACCAGCGCACTGCGCTGTGACAGCCCCACCCCACCGGGATTGGTGCATTGCGCTCAACACGGTGCGTCCGCCGTGCCGGCTACCGGGGCGGCGGCGCCGGGCCTAGCCTGCAGCCTCTGATCTGCCCCCTCTACTGCCAGGAACACGACCATGAGCGAACGTCTCGACTACCAGAAGCAAGCGCCCGCCCTGTTCAAGAAACTGCTCGACTACAGCATGGCCGCGCATGCCACCACCATCGAAGAACCGATCCAGGACCTGATCGCGATCCGCGCTTCCCAGCTCAATGGCTGTGGCTTCTGCGTGGACATGCACGTCAAGCAGGCCACGATCCACGGCGAGCGTCCGCTTCGCCTGCACCACCTCGCTGTGTGGCGCGAGTCCACCCTGTTCAGCCCGCGCGAACGCGCCGCGCTGGCCTGGACCGAAGTGCTTACCCAGCTCCCGCCGCAGGGCGTGCCGGACGAGCTCTACGAGCGCGTGCGGGGTCAGCTTTCCGAACAGGAAGTGCTCGATCTCACCCATGCGGTAATGGGCATAAATGCATGGAACCGCATCAACATCGCCTTCCGCAGCGAGCCGGGTTCGCGCGACAAGGCCTGGGGCCTGGACAAGGCCGACCTCAACTGACGGAGACACACCCATGCGCCTGTTCCTGTGCTCGCTGCTGCTGGCTGCCGCCAGCCCCGCCGCGATGGCGGCCTCGCCCGCGCCTGCCGCCCCCGAGCCGGTGGTGACATCGGTCATGAGCAAAGCCCTGCCCGAATATCCGGGCAAGGAAGCGTTGATCCTCACCGTGGAATACCCACCGGGCGGTGCCGATCCGGTACATCGACACGATGCGCACGGGTTTGTCTACGTATTGGAGGGCAACATCGTGATGGGCGTGGCCGGTGGTCGCGAGGTCACGCTGGGCCCTGGCGAAGCCTTCCACGAAGGCCCGGAAGACCTGCACACCGTGGGCCGCAATGCCAGCAGCACCAAACCGGCGCGATTCGTGGTGTTCCTGCTCAAGGACGCGGACAAACCCGCGGTTCTGCCGCCGCACTGAGGACGTTGGCACATGCCGCAGGAACGATGCCCCTCTCCCGGCACTGTTCCTGCGGCCTCTGCTCGTGTTGAATGCCGCGATGGAAACCGCTCCCGACCTGTTTACTTCGCTGCGTCCGCGCGTGCTGGGCGTCGCCTACCGCATGCTGGGCTCGATGGCCGAGGCCGAAGACGTGGCGCAGGAGGTGTGGCTGCGCTGGAATGGCACCGACCGTGCAGCCATCGAGAACGCCGAAGCCTGGCTGGTCGCCACCGCCACCCGCATTGCGATCGACGAACTGCGCCTGGCCCGGCGCAGCCGCGAACAGTACGTGGGTATCTGGCTGCCCGAGCCGGTGCCGACCGAGGACGCGGACACGCCCGAACGCCTGCACGAAGCGGCCAGCGATCTTTCGGTCGCGTTCCTGGCCGTCCTCGAACGGTTGGCACCGGAAGCACGCGCCGCATTCCTGCTGCACGATGTGTTCGACCGCGACTACCCGGAAATCGCCGGGATCCTGGACAAGAGCGAGGCGGCCTGCCGGCAGATCGTGCACCGTGCGCGCAGCCGCCTGCGCGAAGAACGGCCGCTGCATGTGGTGCCGCACCGCACCCACCAGCAGCTGCTGCAGGCGTTCGCCGACGCGCTGGACAAGGCCGACCTGAAGTCGATGATGGCGCTGATGGACAGCTCGGCGCAGCTGATCGGCGACGGCGGTGGCATCGTCAGCAGTTTCCCCAAGCCAATGCTGGGCGGCGCACGCATCGCGCAGCTGCTGTTCGCACCCACGCTGCGGCGGCGCGCCGAACTGCGCATGGTGCCGGTGTTCTTCAATGGCCGCATGGGCCTGCTGCGCTACTTCGGCGACCAGTTGGATTCGGCGATGTCGTTCGACACCGACGGCGAGCGCATCACCCAGATCCTGGTGCAGCGCAACCCGAACAAGCTGGCGCGGATCCTGGCGCAGCAGCCGTTGTCGCTGCGCTGAGGCTTGATGCGCCGACGACGGCAGCCGATGCATGCTGCAGGCATCCACGCTGGAACCTGCCATGCCCGCTTCCGACCTGCTGCCCCCTTCGCGCTGGCGCACGCTGCCTCGCCGTTTCTACCGGCGCCACCCGACCGAGGTGGCGCCGGAGCTGCTCAACAAGCTGCTGGTCCGTGACGACGGCCGCGCCGGGCGCATCGTGGAAGTGGAGGCCTACGCCGGCGACCAGGATCCGGCCGCGCACTCGTTCCGTGGCATGACCGCACGCACCGCCAGCATGTTCGGCGAGTGCGGGCACCTGTATGTGTATTTCACCTACGGCATGCACTGGGGCAGCAACGCGGTCTGCGGTGAGGTCGGTCAAGGCTGGGGCGTGCTGCTGCGGGCGCTGGAGCCGGTGCACGGACTGGACCTCATCCGCGGGGCGCGCCCGGCGATTCGCCGCGACCGCGAGCTCGCCAGCGGTCCGGGGCGGCTGTCGCAGGCGATGGGCATCGACAAGGCGCTGGATGGCGCCGACCTGGTCAGGAATGATCGCGGCATCCGCATCGTCTCCGACGGCATGCCGCCGCCGGAGCACCCGGTGGCCGGGCCGCGCATCGGCATCCGTCGCGCGGTGGAGTTCCCGTGGCGGTGGCACGTGCGCGGCCATGCGCACGTGTCCGGGCCCGTATCAGGGCGGGGTTGAGGCGCGCGACTCGCGGGTGGCGTGCGCGCGCAGCAGCGGTAGGGGATCGTAAGCCCCGTTGCTGCCATAGATGCCCCAGTGCAGGTGCGGCGGCGTACCGGCCGCATTGCCGCTGTCTCCCACGTAGCCCAGCACGTCGCCCTCGGCCAGTACGTCGCCTTCGGCCAATCCTTCGCGCCAGTCTTCCAGATGTGCGTAGTAGTAGCGCTCACGCGCAGGCCCAACTACCCAGACCTGGCGTCCGCCCAGCCCACTATCGCGCACGGCCACCACCACGCCAGGCCCCGCGCTGCGCACCGGCGTGCCACGTTTGGCAAAGATGTCCACGCCGGCATGGGTGCGGTCGCGCCCGCGCGGCGCGCCATACGTGTCGGCGATGCGGCGCGCCGCCACACCGTCGACGGGTACCGGCAGCGACGTGGGCGCCGGCATGCGCGACAGCTCCCACATGGCGCGCGGTGCCCTCAACCATTCACTGTTCCAGAACGCGAGCACCGCGAGGCCAAGCAGGCAGGGAACCACCAGCCAGGCCAGCCATCGACGCAGGGTGAACGCCCGCGAACGCGGGCGTGGTTTCGGAACGGCTGAGGCGTTCGTATCGGGAGGCGTGGGCGGGTTCATGCCCCCAGCATCGCAGACCCTGCGTAAACGGCGCGCACGCAGCGGCGCAGCGTGCGCTTACTGTACGGCAACCGCCTCCGGGAAGGTCCAGCGCCCGTCCAGAATCTCCGCGCGAGGCCGGTACAGACGCACCAGGTAATTCCAGCCCGCCATGGTCGGCAGGCAATTGGGTACCTGGCCGTCGCAGCCACCGAACTGGATGTCGACCGAATCGTCCGCGTTCTTCTTCGCGGTAAGGTTGTTGAGCGTGTAGGCGTCCTGCGCATTCTTCTCGTAGTAGCCCTTGGCGTTGTTCAGGCTCACCGACCAGAACCCGTCCACCGGTACGTCGGCCACGTGCAGGCGGTACACGGTCTTGCCGTCGTTGTTGGCGGGTGTGACGTTGAGGTACAGCGCATCGGCATCCGGATTGCCGCCCCATCCCGACGCCGCACCAATCACGCGGCGGACCGGGTCCACGGTCTCACGGGTGCCGAACATGCGTCGGGTATCGGGCAGGGTCGCTGCCAGCGTCAGCAGCGCGTCGCGCACCTTGTCCTGGCTCACGGTGTCCCATTGCGGCACGTCGAAGCTCCCCGGCGCGGCCTGCTGCACCTTGATCGCATCCTGCAGCGCATGTACCTGCGCTACGTCGTCCGGCTTGGTGGGATCGACCAGCGTGCGTATGCCCACCACCACGTAGCGGGTGCCGTCCTTGCCACGGCTCAGCGTGTAGGCGCCCGGCTTGTAGTTGACCTGGGTGGTGTACTGGTCCTCGTCGATCACCTGCATCGACATGAAGCGCCCACCTGCGTCGGGAAGGGTGATGGTGACCGGTCCCGCGTCGAGATCGAATACGCCACTGGAGTACAGCGTGTCGCGATTCAGGCGCACCACGTCCTGCGCATCGATCGGCGCGGGCTCGCGATGATGGAACAGCTTGCCCAACCCGCCCTGCTTCACCAGCGACCCGAAATACCGGTCGGATTCGGCGCGGACGAAGTTGTCGGCGGTCACCGGCACGCTGCCGGGCTGCGGCGTGGCGGCCGGGGCCGGCGTGGGGGCGGTGGCGGAGGGGACAGGCGCTGGCGCAGGGGTCTCTGCGGCGACCGGCGCCGCCGCCTCCGGCTCGCGCTTGCAGCCCGATACGGCTGCGACGACGGCCAGCGCGGTCGAGAGAAGAACAACGTGACTGCTTCGAAGGGGGGCAGCGCTCACAGCGGCATCTCCGTTCAGGGATGGCCGCAGCCTAACAATGGCCATGCAGCTTCAACACCGTACTTTTACTGCCTCCTGGCCACACTGGGGGAGCGCTCCAACACCCCCTCTCCCACAGGAAGCCACCCCATGAACGTACTGATCGTCCTGACCTCGCACGACGAACTTGGCACCACGGGCAAGAAGACCGGCTTCTGGCTTGAAGAACTCGCCGCGCCCTACTACGCCTTCCTGGACGCCGGCGCGAGCATCACCCTGGCCTCTCCCAAGGGCGGCCAGCCACCGCTCGATCCCAAGAGCAGTGAGCCCGACGCACAGACGGCGTCCACGCGCCGCTTCGAGGCCGACGCAGAGGCGACCGCCAGGCTGGCGAACACGGTCCGCCTGGACAGTGTCTCGCAGGATGACTTCGACACGGTGTTCTACCCCGGAGGCCACGGTCCATTGTGGGACCTGGCCGAAGACCGCACTTCCATTGCGTTGATCGAATCCTTCATCGGCGCCGGGAAGCCGGTTGGCTTGGTCTGCCATGCGCCGGGCGTACTTCGCCACGTGAAAGCGACCGATGGCAACCCGCTGGTAAAGGGCAAGAAGGTCACCGGCTTCACCAATTCCGAAGAAGCGGGCGTTGGCCTGACCGACGTGGTGCCGTTCCTGGTGGAAGATACGCTCACGTCGCTGGGTGGCGATTACTCGAAGGGTCCGGACTGGGCCTCGCACGTGGTGCGCGATGGACTGCTGATCACCGGTCAGAACCCCGCTTCGTCTGAAGAAGCGGCCAATGTGCTGTTGAAAGCGGCCGGCAAGCAGAACGGTTGATGGTTTGTGCCAGATGCGATGAAGGTCGGGGCAAGAGCGCTTGCCCCGGCGTTGACATGCGCGGAGGTATAGTGAAACTGCCTTCATTCCGCGCAGAGAACATGAACAGCTTTGCCGTTTCACCCACCGGCGCTACCGTGCTGGTGGTCGAAGATGAAATAGAACTGTCACGCCTCTTCATCGAAGTACTGACCGCAGCAGGTTATACCGCCGTTCCGGCCTACTCGGTGACCGATGCGATTGCCGCCATGGCCTACCAGCATTTCGACGCTGCAGTACTCGATGTCGAACTGCGCGACGGCGCTATTTTCCCGGTAGCGGACCGGCTGGCGGCGCAGGGGACACCCTACCTGTTCGCGTCGGCCATCTACTTCCAGGCCATTCCAAAGGCGCACCAGGACGTACCGTTCATAGGCAAGCCGTTCAACATCGACGACCTGCTGTTCCGCGTCGAGCAGATCATCAGCGGCGTGGATCTCGCTTCGCCTGCAGCCTGATTACTTCACCGACGGAAGAATCTCCAGTACCACGTCGGCCGGCCGCGCCATGCGGGTACCCAGTGTGGTCTGTACCAGCGGCCGCTGGATCAGGATCGGGTTGGCGACCATTGCGTCGAGCAGCGCCTCATCGCCAAGGCCGGCGTCGGCCAGGCCCAACACCGCATAGGGCGCTTCCTTGGTCCGGATCGCATCGCGTACGCGCAGCCCGGCCGCCTCGATCAGTTCGGCAAGCCGCGCCCGGCTTGGCGGATCGCGCAGGTATTCCACCACGTCCGGTTCAATGCCGGCCTGCCGGATCAGCGCAAGCGCGTTGCGCGAGTTGCTGCATTTGGGGTTGTGGTAAATGACAGCGTTCATGTATTCCTCTGCAGCGCCGCCCGTGGATACGCTCAGTTTACCCGCAGGCGTGTTCCTCATCACATCGGCACATGATTGGCATTCACTCTGTCGGTGGGTAATCCGTCGAAGCACTGAGCACCCGCCACTGCTCCAGCTCCCGCAGCCTGTCGCGGTCCGCGTTGGCGATGATCTCCAGCGCGTCACTTCCCAGAGCCAGGCGCAGCGGCGGCCGCTCCAGTGCTGCGAGCTTCAGCAGCGCAGCGGCTGCGCGCGCCGGGTCGCCGGGCTGGCGGCCGTCGTAGCCGCGCTGCGCACGTGCGGTGGCGCCCACTACGGCGTCGTACTCGCGGCGGCCCTCATGCAAGGTGGTAGATGAACCGGCGAAGTCGGTACGGAAGCCGCCGGGCTCGACAACGGTCACCTGCACCCCGATCAACGCCATCTCCCTGGCAAGCGACTCGGAAAAGCCTTCGATACCCCACTTGGCGGCAGAGTATGCCGCGCGCCCGGGCGCACCGATGCGGCCGCCGACCGAGGAGAACTGGATGATGTGGCCACTGCCCTGCCCGCGCATGATCGGGATGACCGCCTTGGTCATGATGATGGTGCCGAACAGGTTGGTTTCGATCTGCTCGCGGAACTCGGCCAGGCTGGCGTCCTCCACCGAATTCACATCGCCGTAGCCGGCGTTGTTGACCAGTACATCCAGCCCGCCAAATGATGCCTCCGCCAGCGCCACTGCCTGCTCTGCCTGGGCCGGGTCGGTGACGTCCAGCGCGAAGGTGCGTATCGCGCTGCCATGTCGCTGCACCAGATCGTCGAGTCGGGCCGGATCGCGGGCAGTGGCGACCAGCCGGTGCCCCGCGTCCAGCACCGCCTCCGCCAACGCGCGTCCAATGCCGCGCGACGCGCCAGTGATGAGCCATCGTTGCGTCATGGACGTTCTCCCTGCGCCGCCTTCTCGATCAACGCCACCACGGCGTCAGGGTGGGACACCATGACCACGTGCGAGGCACCCTTGATCACCACGGTTTCGCGCGCATGCGCGCGTTCGGCCATGAAGGCCTGCGCAGCGGCGGGGATGTTGAGGTCGGCGTCGCCGTACACGAACCAGCTGGGCAGCGTTTTCCACGCCGACGCCGGGCTGGCTTCGTTCAACGCCGCCTCGGTGATCGGCCGCTGGGTGGCCGCCATCAAGCGCGCCTGCGCTGCCGGAACGTCTGCGGCGAACTGCGCATGGAACTTGTCCTGCTGGATGTAGAGGTCCTTGCCGCCGTCCACCAGGGCCACCGGCGGTGCCAGCGTGGCGCCCAGGCTGCTGCCAGGGAACTTGCCGGACAGCTGCGCTGCGGTCTCGCCCACCGCCGGTGCGAACGCGGCGACGAACACCAGCGCCTTGACGTTGGACAGCCCATCGGCCGCCGCGCTGATCACCGAGCCCGCGTAGGAATGGCCAACCAGCACCACCGGCCCGGGGATGCTGCGGAGCAGGCTGCCGACTTCCGCCGCGTCGGTGCGCACGCTGCGCAGTTCGTTTGGCGCTGCCACCACCCGGTAGCCATCGGCATGCAGCCGATCAATGACGCCGTTCCAGCTGGAACCGTCGGCAAAGGCACCGTGTACCAGCACCACCGTGGGTTTGGCCGGTGTGGCAGGCGCAGCGAAGCCTTCCAGCGGGGTGGCCAGCGACAACGCCAGCAGCATCAGCGTGCCGGCGGTCGAACGTGAACTGTGTCTGCGCGTAATCATGGGGGCGTTCCTCAGGGAGAGTGGGGGGTGGGGCCTGTCACGGCGCCCAACGGGTGAAAACAAGATCGTGGTCCTTGACCCGCGATTGATGGCAGGCCAGGCAGGTGTCGTGCTGGGTGCGGTCGGCCGGCTGCCCGTCGATGAAGCGGCCATAGCCCCAGCCGCCGGAGGCGGCGTACTTCTTCGAGTCCTTGACCATGACCTGCACGGTGGTCGCCGCGCCGGGTACCGAAGCAGGGGCGAATTCGCTCGACGGCACATCCTTCCAGGCGAGCTTCACCAGCACGGTGCCGTCGGGAAAGGGCAACCTGCCCTCCCGATAGGCACGTACGGCAATTTCATTGCCGAGTACAGCGCGCAACTCGTTCAACGGTGCGGCCTCCTGCGCCACGCCCACCAGCTGCCAGCGCCGGTAGTTGTCAGGCGGGGTTACGCCGTAGATCGGCGATGACGGCTTGGCAGCAGGCGCGCCGCGTGCGATGAACACGGTGCCGAGCACGATCAGGGCGCAGACCAGCACGAACAGTGCAATCCGGGCGATCTTCATCGGTATCTCCCGCGCCTACAGGTGGTCGACGTCGATCACCGCCTGCGCGAACGCCTGCGGACTTTCCTGCGGCAGGTTGTGACCGATGCCGCCGGTGATCAACCGGTATTCGTACTTGCCGGTAAAGCGCTTGGCGTAGCTCTCGGCGGTCGGGTGCGGCGCGCCATTGGCATCGCCTTCCATGGTGATGGTCGGCACGCCGATGCTGGGAAGGCTGGCCAGGCGCTGCTCAAGCGGCGCGTACTTCGCCTCGCCTTCGGCCAGGCCCAGGCGCCAGCGGTAATTGTGGATGGCAATGGCTACCTGGTCGGGGTTGTCCAGCGCCGCCGCGCTGCGCGCGAAGGTTGCGTCGTCGAACGTCCATTGTGGCGAGGCCAGCTGCCAGATCAGGCGGGCGAAGTCGTGGCGGTTCTTGTCATAGCCGTCGCGGCCGCGGTCGGTGGCGAAGTAGAACTGGTACCACCACTGCAGCTCTGCCTTCGGCGGCAACGGCGCACTGCCTGCCGCCTGGCTGCTGATCAGGTAGCCGCTGACCGATACCAGCGAACGCACGCGCTCGGGCCACAGCGCGGCGACGATGTTGGCCGAGCGCGCACCCCAGTCGAATCCGGCGAGCCCGGCACGCTTGATGCCCAGCGCGTCCATGAAGTCGATCACGTCCTGGGCCAGCGCGGCAGGCTCGGCGTTGCGCGGGGTGTCGCTGGAGAGGAAGCGGGTATCGCCATAGCCGCGTGCGAACGGCACCAGCACACGGTAGCCCTTGGCCGCCAGCATCGGTGCCACGTCGTCGTAGCTGTGGATGTCGTAGGGCCAGCCGTGCAGCAGGATCACCACCGGTCCCTTGGCGGGACCGAGTTCGGCATACGCCACGTCCAGCACGCCGGCGCGCACGTGCTTCAGCGCGCCGAGTGCGCTTTGCGGCGTCGTCGCTGCGGCGGGCGCGGAGGACGCAGGTCGTGCAGCGACACTACCGGCCAGGCCTAACTGGAACAGGCACGCCAGGAGGGAAGCGCCAAGCACGCTGACGCGGTGGGGCAAGGGAGTGGCACGGGTCATCGAAACGTTCATCGTCGTCTCCAGAAAAGTTGGCTGTGGTGAGTTCACGGACGGGTTTCGCGCAACGGCGCAAAGGCGCTGCGCAGCTCTTCGGCAAACAGCTGAGGTTGTTCCCAGGCGGCAAAATGGCCGCCCTTGCCGGCTTTGTGGAAGTAATAGAGCGAGGGGTAAGCCTGGCGCGTCCAGCTTTCCGGTGCGCGATAGATCTCGCCGGGGAAGACCGTCACCGCGACCGGCACGTGGATGCTGGCGGTCTTCTGCGCGGCGGCGCTGAAGTTGTTGTTGTTGTTTTCCCAGTAGAACCGCGACGACGACGCGCCGGTACGGGTGACCCAGTACAGGGTCAGGTCGTCGAGGATGGCATCGCGTCCCAGCACGGTTTCAGGGTGACCGTTGCTGTCGGTCCACGCCGCGATCTTTTCGTACAGCCACGCCGCCATGCCTGCCGGAGAGTCGGTCAGCGCATAGCCCACCGTCTGCGGGCGGGTCACCATCATCGCGCCGTAGGCGGCGTTACGGCCGAAGAACGTGCTCAGCTGGTCATACGCCGCGCGCTCGCTTTCGCCCAGTGCGGCCGGCGCAGCGCGGCCGGCGTTGATGCCGTCCACCAGCTCGGCCGGGATGGTGGCCGGCATGTTGAGGTGGATGCCCAGCAGACCCTGCGGCGCCTGGCGCGCCAGGGCGTCGGAGATGACCGACCCGTGGTCGCCCCCCTGGGATACGTAATGGGTGTAGCCCAGCCGCTTCATCAGCACGTCCCAGGCCCGCGCCACCCGATCCGGATTCCAACCCGGCGCCGTTGGCTGGCCCGAAAAGCCGTAGCCGGGTATGGACGGAATCACCACGTCGAAGGCGTCTTCGGCGCGACCGCCATGGGCTACCGGATCGGTCAAAGGCCCGATCGCATTGATGAACTCCAGCGGCGATCCCGGCCAGCCGTGGGTGAGCACCAGCGGCATCGCGTTCGGCTCGCGGGAGCGCACGTGGATGAACTGGATGTCCACCCCGTCGATGGTGGTGATGTACTGCGGCAGGCTGTTGAGCCGCTTCTCCACCCGGCGCCAGTCATAGCCGCTGCCCCAGTACCCCAGCAGGTCCTGCAGGGCGGCCAGCTGCACCCCTTGGGACGTGTCGGTAACGGTTTCCCGGTCGGGCCAACGGGTCTGTGCGATACGCCTGCGAAGCTCGACCAGTTCCGACTCGGGAACGTGCACGTGATAGGGGCGAATGGCCGTGTCGGGCGAGTTCGGCGACGCCGGCGTGGCAAGGGCGGGCGACAGTGGGCACGCGACGGCGAAACCGAGTACTGCGACCAGGCGCAGGCAGGCGGCAGTGCGGTGTGTACAGGAAGCGGTGGAAGACATGGGAGGACTCCGCACGACGGAAGCGTCGCTGTGGGCGCATATCAGCAGGCGCTCATCCGCTGCGCACTTGAACCAAGGTATCGGTCGATACCTAGGTATGAGCCGGACGCGGATCGACACCAAGGTATGGTTGAAACACGCCGCAGCGGCGCGCACCATCTACCGCTGACGATCGCTGGAAAGAGCCCATGGTTGAGACAGAACCCAGCGGCGGTCCGGAAGACCCCACGATCGCCACCTTCCGTGCATTGGCCGACGCCATGCCGGCCTCGGTCCTACTGATGACGCCCGACGGCCAGGTGGAGTACGCCAACCAGCAGGCCGTGGCATTCCGTGGCGCCAGCGTGGAAGAACAGCGCGCCTGGAAAACCGCACAGCTGATCCATCCGGACGACCTGCCGCAGGCCATCGAACGGTGGGCGCACTGCGTGGCAACCGGTGACCGGTTCGAGATGGAATACCGCGTGCGGCGCGCCGACGGGGCATACCGCTGGTTCCACGTGCGGGGCCAACCGGTCAAAGACGCGGCAGGCGTCATCCTGCGCTGGTGCTTCCTGGACGTGGACATCGATGACCGCAAGCAGGGAGAAGCGCTGCTGGCGCAGACACTGGCGGAGCTGGCCGCGTCCAAGCTGCGCCTGCGCGCCCTGATCGACACGGTACCGGGTTTCGTCTGGCAGGCCGCGCCCGACGGCAGCGTGGAATTCCTCAACCAGCGCTGGTTCGACTACACCGGCATGCAGCTCGAGGACGCGCTTGGCAGCGGCTGGACGTCACGCATCCATCCCGCCGACGCCACGCCGCTGGGCGCGTACTGGCAAGGCCTGCTTGCATCCGGCCAGCCGGGCAGTTTCGAAGCCAGGCTGCGCGGCGCCGACGACAGCTACCGCTGGTTCCTGATCCGCGCCGTGCCGCTGCTCGACGACACCGGGCGCGTGCTGCGCTGGTACGGCCAGAACACCGACATCGAGGATCGCAAGCAGGCCGAACTTTCGCTGGCCCGGGTCCGCTCGGAGCTGGCCCATGTTGCACGGGTGGCAAGCCTGGGCGCATTGACCGCTTCCATCGCACACGAGGTCAACCAGCCGTTGTCCGGCATCATCACCAACGCCAATACCTGCATGCGAATGTTGAATACGGAACCACCGAACCTGGCAGGCGCCCGCGAGACGGTGCGTCGCACCCTGCGCGACGGCAACCGCGCGTCGGACGTGGTCAAGCGCCTGCGTGCGCTGTTTGCCAGGACCGAGGCCAGCGCCGAGCCGCTGGACCTCAACGAAGCAGCCCGCGAAGTGCTGGCGTTGGCTTCGGCCGAACTGGACCGCGCCGATGTCTGCGTGCACCTGGACCTGGCCGAACGGTTGCCCCGGGCATGGGCCGACCGCGTCCAGGTCCAGCAGGTCATCCTCAATCTGCTCCTCAACGCCTTGGAAGCCATGTCCGCGCTCGACGACCGGCCGAAACGGCTGTGGGTGGGCACGTCCACCGAGGGGACCGGGAACGTACGCCTGTCAGTGGGCGACTCGGGCACTGGTGTCGACCCGCAGGACGTGGAACGGATCTTCCAGGCCTTCCACTCGACCAAGCGCACCGGCATGGGCGTCGGCCTTTCGGTAAGCCGCTCGATCATCGACAGCCACGGTGGCGCGCTGTGGGTGGAAGCCTCCGACGCGGGCGGTGCCATGTTCGCGTTCACCCTGCCACGCGCAGAGGCACGCGCATGAGCACGGATCTGCTGGTGTCGGTGGTGGATGACGACGAGTCGGTGCGCGAGTCCCTGCCCGACCTGCTGCGTGAGCTGGGTTTCGCCGTGGCGGCGTTTTCCTCGGCCGCCGAATTCCTCGCCTCTGCGGAGATCGACAGCACCCGCTGCCTCATCCTGGACATTGCGATGCCTGGCATGAGCGGGCCCGAACTGATGCAGGAACTGCGCCGACGCCACTATGCGATACCGCTGATCTTCATCACCGCACACGGGTCGGCCAGCGAGCGTCCGCGCCTGGTCGAGCAGGGTGCTGTGGACTGCCTGGCCAAACCGTTCAGCGAAGCTGAGCTGCTGCGGGCGCTCAACGCCGCGCTGCCGCAGCCCTGAGCGACGGCCCCGTTCCCGGAGAACGCCCCATGCCACACGCTTCCGCCCTCGTGTTCGTGGTCGATGACGATGTCTCGGTGCGCGAGTCCCTCGAACTGCTGATCGAGCATGCCGGCTGGCAACCCCGGTTGTTCAGTTCGGCCACGGCCTTCCTCGAACAGCCACGTCCGCAGGTGCCCGCCTGCCTGGTGCTGGATGTCCACCTTCCGGATCTGAATGGACTGGACCTGCAGACCTCGCTGGGGCAGGAGCGACCCGACCTGCCGATCATCTTCATTACCGGCCATGGCGACATCCCGTTGACCGTGCGCGCCATGCGTGCCGGGGCCGTCGAGTTCCTGACCAAGCCGTTCGACGACGATGCACTGTTGAGCGCCATTTCAGAAGCGCTGGCGTCCAGCGAGGCAGCGCTGCAGGGCCAGGCGTCGGTGCAGGCGCTGCGGGACGCCTATGCGTCGCTGACTCCTCGCGAGCGGGACGTGCTCGGTCTGGTGGTGCGCGGACGCCTGAACAAACAGATTGCGGCGGCGTTGGATATCAGCGAGATCACGGTCAAGGCGCATCGCGGCAAGGCGATGCGCAAGATGGGCGCGCGCTCGCTGCCTGAGCTGGTGAAGCAGACAGCGTTGCTTGAGCTGGGCGAGAAGCTCAGTAGACCGACGTGGTGTGCAGCGTCACCTTCTCACCCTCCCGCTCCAGGACGTCCTGTGCGAACTGATCCGTGTCCAGCGCAACGAGCCGGCACCCGGTCAGATCCGGCTTGAGGTTCACTACGTCGCCACTCAACTGGACGAACGTGGGTTCCCGCGGGGGGCGGGCGGTCTTTGCATAGAAATGGGCTTCATGTCCGCGCAGCACCACCGCATGCCCGCCGCGCTCGGCAGCTTCCTTCTGAAGCTTGGCGAACGCCCTGCGGTAGTTCACCGGCGACGGGGCCATTCCGGTGCGCGTATTGGGCTCCTTGGAACCGAGCTTGACCGTGACGCGTCCGAAGCGCTCGGCCACGCAGGTAGGCGGCGTGGACTTGAGCAGCTCAACGGCTGCCGGAGGCACCGCGCCCGCTGCCCCTGCAACCAGAAGGCACACCAACAGAACTGCAGTCCTTCGCATCGCCGTTCTCCCAGGTTTGCGCCGACCTTAGCGTGCGCCATCTGGCCAGTCCAGCGATCAAGGGAGGCTGTGAGTGGCATCGAGAAGCCCTCTCGCATGAAGGTTGCGGCCGCCGTAACCTGAAACCAGCCATACCCGATGCCCATATTTCAAACAAACGATTGAAACGCGCGTAACTTCGCCGAACTGGACACGATCCACCGGTTCCGCCAGACTCCGCCCTTTCCTGTTACGTGGCACCCATGGCGAAACTGCTGGTCCTGCATGGCCCCAACCTCAACCTGCTCGGTACGCGCGAGCCGGGGGTCTATGGGCACACCACGCTGGCGCAGATCGACCAGGCACTGCTGGCGCAGGCGCAGGCCGCCGGGCACGCACTGGACAGCCTGCAGTCCAACGCCGAGCACGTGCTGGTGGACCGGGTGCAGGCCGCCCGTACCGACGGTACCACCTTCATCCTGATCAATCCGGCCGCGTTCACCCACACCTCGGTGGCACTGCGCGACGCGCTGGCGGCGGTGGATGTGCCGTTCATCGAGATCCACCTGTCCAACCCGCATGCCCGCGAACCGTTCCGCCAGCACAGCTATTTCAGCGACAAGGCGGTCGGCGTCATCTGCGGCTTCGGTGCCGACAGCTACCGTTATGCCATGGATGCGGCCCTGGCCCGGCTGGCAGCGGCCTGAACCCCATTGAATTGACCCGAGCGCAACGCGCTTCCCACCACACTGACATCAAAAACAAGAGGCCCCTATGGATCTCCGCAAAATCAAGAAGCTGATCGACCTGCTGGAAGAGTCGAACCTTGCCGAAATCGAAATCAAGGAAGGCGAAGAATCCGTCCGCCTGTCGCGCGCCCCGGTCTCCGGCTACGGCATGGTGCAGGCGCCGCAGATGGTGATGGCACCCGCGCCGGCCCAGGCCGCCGCACCGGCCATGCCGATGCAGTCGCCGACCGAAGCCTCCACCGGCGGCACCGCCAAGCCGGGCCCGGCGCTGCCGGAAGGCCACGTGCTGCGCTCGCCGATGGTCGGCACCTTCTACGCGTCGTCCGCCCCGGACAAGCCGGCCTTCGTCAGCGTTGGCCAGCAGGTCAAGGAAGGCGAGACTCTGGCCATCATCGAAGCGATGAAGATGTTCAACCCGATCGAAGCCGACAAGTCCGGCACCATCGTCGCCATCCTCGGCGAGAACGGCCAGCCGGTGGAATTCGACCAGCCGTTGTTCGTGATCGGCTGAGGGGCACGCCATGCTCGACAAAGTCGTCATCGCCAACCGAGGGGAAATCGCGCTGCGCATCCTGCGCGCGTGCCACACCCTCGGCATCCGCACGGTGGCCGTGCACTCCACGGTCGACCGCAACCTCAAGCACGTGGCCATGGCCGACGAGTCGGTCTGCATCGGCCCGGCGCCGTCGCCGCAGAGCTACCTCAACATCCCGGCACTGATCGCTGCGGCGGAAGTCACCGACGCCCAGGCCATCCACCCGGGCTACGGTTTCCTGTCGGAGAACGCCGACTTCGCCGAACGCGTGGAAGAGTCCGGCTTCATTTTCATCGGCCCCAAGGCCGACACCATCCGCATGATGGGTGACAAGGTCGAAGCCATCCGCGCGATGAAGTCCGCCGGCGTGCCGTGCGTGCCCGGCTCGGGCGGCCCGCTGGGCGAGGACATCGTCGCCAACACCAAGATCGCCCGTGAGATCGGCTACCCGGTCATCATCAAGGCAGCCGGTGGCGGCGGTGGCCGCGGCATGCGCGTGGTGCACGCCGAAGCCTCGCTGAAGACCTCGATCGAAACCACCAAGAGCGAGGCCAAGGCCGCGTTCGGCAATGGCGAGGTCTACATGGAGAAGTTCCTGGAGAATCCGCGCCACGTGGAGATCCAGGTGCTGGCCGACGGCCAGGGCAACGCCATCCACCTGGGTGAGCGCGACTGCTCGATGCAGCGCCGTCACCAGAAGGTGGTGGAAGAAGCGCCTGCACCGGGCATCAGCGCCGAACAGCGCGAAGAAATCGGCAGGGTGTGCACCGAGGCGTGCGTACGCATCGGCTACCGCGGTGCGGGCACCTTCGAGTTCCTGTACGAAGACGGCCGCTTCTACTTCATCGAAATGAACACCCGCATCCAGGTGGAGCACCCGGTGACCGAAATGGTGACCGGTATCGACCTGGTGGTGGAGCAGCTGCGCATCGCCGCCGGCCACAAGCTCAGCATCAAGCAGAGCGACATCGTGCTGACCGGCCATGCGATCGAGTGCCGCATCAATGCCGAAGATGCCGAAACCTTCGTGCCGAGCCCGGGGCAGATCACCGCCTTCCACCCGCCGGGTGGCCCGGGCGTGCGCGTGGATACGCACATCTATGCCGGTTACCGCGTGCCGTCGAACTATGACTCGATGATCGGCAAGCTGATCGTGCACGGCCCGGACCGCGAGACCGCGATTGCGCGCATGCGCGTGGCGTTGAGCGAGATGGTGGTGGACGGCATCAAGACCAACGTGGCCCTGCAGCAGCGCATCATGCGCGACAAGGGCTTCCAGGCCGGTGGACAGAACATCCACTACCTGGAAAAGCGACTGGCCGAGCGCAAGAACAAGTCGATCGCGCTGACCTGATCGAGGTGGGTTGCTGGATTGCGTGGAGCCGGGCAGCGCCCGGCTCTACGCGTTTCAGGGTCAGTCCCTTAACGGGGTTGCCAGCAGCGGCTGCGCGCCGAGCGTGCCCAGCGCCTGGCGGGCGACGCCCAGTTCCTCCAGCTGCAGTTCGCCCGGCGCCTTGCCGGCGACCTTGAACAGCACGTTGTTTCCGATCATCACCTGCGCTTCGTCCTGCAGCGAGAGCAGACCGGTGGGGTGCGCATGCTTCTGCACCTGCAGGGTCACTACCGTTGAAGCGCCCTGCAGGCCATCGGCAGCGCCTGCCACCGCACCGATCGCGCGCCCGCGGTCGCCACTGGCCACCAGGAAGGTGCGGCTGTATACGACCTGGCCTTCCTCCAGGCCGGCCAGCTGCGCGGCGTCGAGCGCCAGCGCGGCGTACACGCGACCGGCGTGGGGCGGAATGCGCGCCAGGCCGCGATTGATCCGCGCCACGACTTCCTCGGAATCCCGGAACACCGGCTGCAGGCTGCCGTATTGCAGGAAGTCGTCCATCGAACGCCGACGCCAGGTCAGGTAACTGCGGATCGCAGCACGCTGCAGCTGGCTCAGCCGCAAGCGCTCGTTGTGGGCCACGGCGCTTTCATACACCTGTGCGGCCTCCAGGCTGGGCATGCCGCGGTACTCCACGTTGAACTCGGCCTGGGTCATGAAGCGCTGTTCCTCCTGGGGAATGGCCTGGCGGATATCGACGATGTGATGCGCGGGCTGGCCACGCCGATGCAGGCGCGCGGCGCCGGTGCCACGCGGCAGGTACACCGAGATGCGCCGGGTGTGCTCGTCGACGTCGCGGATGCGCACGCGGAAGTAGCGCTCCCGGTAGCGCATGAAATGGCGGAGGCGGCCGCCCTTCAGGCTGATGTACCAGCCAGGCCGGCCTACGTCGGCCTGGAGTCCGCGCGCCCTGGCCTGCTTCGCATCGAGCGCGCGTGCGTAGTGCGATTCCAGCGTGCCGGACAACTCCGTCGAAAATTCCGGTGCCAGCACCGCGCAGGCGTCACCGGGTGCGCGTGGACAGCGGAGCGTGCGCAGCCGCGTGGGCGCCTTTTCACGGAGCTGGTAGACGCCGTCGCGCTTGACCAGCTCCAGGGTGCCGATGCGCAGCGACAATGCCTCACCGGGCGTGGCGGCGTAGTAGTGGCCATCCACGCAGACGGCATTGCCGGCGCGCCCGCTGACCGCATCGTGGTAGTACAGGATGCCGTCCGGGCCGAGCAGGTCCAGGCGCAGCGTAGCGCGATCCAGTGGCTTCTGCGCTTTCACCTGCGCTGCGACTGTATCGAACAGCGGAACGGAACTGTCCATGCGGGCAACGCGGGAGGATGCGCCCTGCAACGGCGCGGCGCGCTTCCAGGTCCAGTCGCTGTTGTCGTATTCAACGTCGATATAGCCGCTGTCACCCAGCACCTGCAGGCGCCCTTCACTGATCCCCAGCGCGCGCTCGCGGCCTTCGAACGGCACCAGGATGCGTCCATCGTGCAGCTCGGCGCTGGTCTGGCGGATGGCGCTGGTGGGGCGGCGCGCGGGGCGGGGTTGGGCGGGTGGGTCTGACTCCAGCGGGGCAGGGCCCGGCTCTACCAGTCCTTTGGCGCCGGCGAGAGCCAGTGCGGCGTCGGTCACCTCGGCGCGGCCCAGTGGCTTGTGTTCAAGCGCATCTGCGGTCAGGTCGAGCGCTTCTCCCACAGACTGAAGGGCGAACACGCCGCGGGCGCCGATGCCGGCCGCTTCTACGATCGTGACAGCCGCATCGCCCAGCTGCAGCAGCGCGCGCACGCCAGGGCTCACCGGCGGCGCGCAGCGCACGCCTTCGTGCCGCTCCCAGGCATTGCGGGCGTCGGTGAACAGCTCGGTTACCGGGCTGCGCAGCAGTCCCGCCACGTTGTGCAGCGCGCCCGGGATGCCGGGTGCCGGAGGTACGGGAACGCAGGTCGCTGGCAGCGTCGCAGGCCTTGCCGTGGTCGTCGGCACGCCAGTCGCATTGGTGATCGACAGCACTGCGGCCAGCGCCTGTATGGGCGTTTCCACCCGGCGGATCGCACGGGTATCCAGCGGTTGCGGCGTGGGCGCGAAAACAGGGCGGCCGGCGTGGTGGCGACCGGTGGTGTGCCGGTGCTCGGCAGCGGAAGTAGGCATGGGCGGCTCGATGGAAAGGCGTGCCCGATGAAATCGAAGCCACGCGCTCCTGTCCAAGCGACGCTGTCTACCTTAATCGCAAAAACGATAGATGCCGTGAATCACGGTGACGCAATCGGCACGGTCACTACATGATCGGACCCGGCACAGCGTGCCGGGTCCGCGTCATCAGCGCGCGACGTCGGCCGCGGTGATCTGGGTGTCCTTGACCGGGGCCACGCCGAGCGACGAGGTCGGGTCGACGATCACCATGGTTTCGGTGGAGCCATCCGGCCAGACCACCTGGAAGGTGCTGCCGGCCGGCAGCGAGGCGAACGGCATGCCGCTCTGTGCGCGGTACACCGCCGCGACCTGGCTGGCACCGGCACGGCGTACGTCTTCCTGCGCCTTCACCGAGGTGAGCGTTACCTTGGACAACTGCCGGTAGCGGTCATCGTAGGTATCGATCATGACCAGCCCGACCGCGCCGGCCGAGTAGGCCACGAACAGGGCCACCCAGAACCAGAATTTTGCGCCATGCAGGAATCGACGGTAATTCATGCGCGGCCACTCCGCTTGATCAACTGTTCAACCAACGTCTTCATTTTTCCCGCACCTTGCCGCGATACCGCGGCGTCATACACGAATGTGGAAAAGTCCTGCCCACCGTCCTGCGAACAGATCCCTCCATTCGCACAGAAATTGTTCATCAACACACTGTCAGGCCCGCAGGCCATGCCCAGTTCGCAGGCTGCAAGGCGCCACGCCAGCTCGCTGAACTGGTCGCCCGCCACCAGGCCCTGCAACGCGGCATCGCCACTTGCCCGCTGACCCATGGCCGTGGAAATGGCCATGTACGCCTCCGGATCACGCGACTCCATCACCCGTTCCACCAGATCGCGGCGGTAATCGGGGCCGTCCTTCAACGGCTGGCCGTCAGCGAACAGTGCGGCTTCCGCAGCCAGGTTGCCGGCGCGCGCAGCCAGCACGCGTTGGGTCAGGATCAGGCTGCGGCCCAGCCCATCGCTGGACACGAACCCCGCACAGCGCCGCGCCACGCGTTCCCGTGCCTGCACCATCGGCGCCGACGCGCTCAAGCCCATGCCGGTCAGCAGCGTGTTGTCGAGCTGGTAACCACCCGGGTCCATCGCATAGATCGCGCAGTAGTCGTACACCCGGCTGACCATCCAGCCCGCTTCGGCATTACCGTTGGCCGCCTGCAGGCGCAGGCGCTGCGCATAAGCGAACAGGTCGGTGTCGCCTTCGATGTCGGCGCGGATGTCCAGCGGCAATCCCGACGGCACTGCAGCGCTGCGCTCGCTGGCCAACAATTGGCGCGCCAGTTGCTGGGCCTGCAGCGGCATCGTCGCGCTGTTGGCGGTCGGCAATTCGCTGGCCGCCGTGGGCGCCGTGTCCAGATGCAGGGCACGCCCGCCCGCGCGATACCCCACCACCCCCAGCAAGGCCAGGGCCGGTACCACCAGCAACCAGGTTTTGAGGGTGGGCACGAGGGCCATTCACGGGAACCGGTTCGCGGAACGAGCGCCGCAGGTTGCGGAGTTTAGCAATGACGCTTCCCGCTGTCTGAACACGGCATCCCATTGATTCTCATGGTGACCGGAGACTGCACCTGCCGCCACCCGGCGCAATGGTCTAGCATTCACTGTTTTCCGCAGGTTGTTACCGACATGCCGTTCCTGGAACTCACCCTCCACTGCACCGAAGCTACCCAGCCCCGCTACGAGAACGCGCTGGACGACGTCGGCGCGCTGGCGGTGACCCTGCTCGACGCCGATGCCGATACCAGCAACGAGCGCGCCATTCTGGAGCCCGGGGTGGGCGAAACGCCGCTGTGGAACGATCTGGTGCTGAGCGCCCTGTTCCCGTCCGACACCAATGCGCTGGCATTGCTGGCCGCACTGGAGGCATTCGACCCGGGCCTGGAATGGAATACCGCCAGTTTCCGCGCGGTGCAGGACGAAGACTGGGAACGTGCCTGGCTTGACCAGTTCCAGCCGATGGCGTTCGGCGAGCGCACCTGGATCGTGCCGTGGAACCACGAGCTGCCGGACGCCGCGCAGGCCGCCGACGCGGCCGTGGTGCGTCTGGACCCCGGCCTGGCGTTCGGTTCGGGCACCCACCCCACCACCGCGCTGTGCCTGCGCTGGCTGGACGGGCTGGCCGCCGAGGGCGCGCTGGCCGGGCAGACCGTGCTGGACTTCGGCTGCGGCTCGGGAATCCTGGCGCTGGCCGCGCTCAAGCTCGGCGCCGCCCGCGCGGTGGGCGTGGACAATGACCCGCAGGCGGTGATCGCCACCGGCGACAACGCCGAACGCAACGGCCTGCAGGATCAGGTGCAGGTCTACCTGCCGGCCGACGAACCCCAGGCCACCTACCCGGTGGTGGTCGCCAACATCCTGGCCTCGGCGCTGGACGCGCTGGCCGACGTGCTGGCCGCGCGCGTAGCGCCGGGTGGCCGGATCGCGCTGTCGGGCATCCTGCACGGACAGGAAGACGAACTGCTGGTGCGTTACGCGCCGTGGTTCGAGCAGCTTGAAGTGGCCCAGGACGGCGACTGGATGCGCATCACCGGCGTGCGTCGTGCTTGAATGAGGCACCTTCGCCCGGCGCTGACCCGATGACCGAGTCCACCCCGCCCCCGCGCCGCCCGCTGGCCACGTTCCTGCGTGCGTCCGTGGCACCCTCGGAAAACGCCACGGTGCCGCCGGAAGATGTCCGCGAAACGACAGTGGACAACGAAGTGGACACGGAACTGGACAGTGCGTCGGACGACGCGGCCAGTGATAGCGGCCGCGAAGACATCGCTGCGCCAGATGCAGGCGTCGAACCCGTGTCCGCCGACAGCGCGGACCACAGCGTTGCGCACGACCCTGCAGGCGACGCGGCATTCAGGCGCCTGGCGGAGCAGCCCGAAGCGGAGGCTGCACCCACCGCGCCCAGCTTCATGCTGGCACCCGAAGCGCCGCTGCCCAGCCCTCGCTGGCAGTGGGGACTGGTGGCGGGCCTGGTCGTGGTGCTGGCGTTGCAGATTGCCGTGGCCGATCGCGCGCGCCTGGCCGCCGATGCCGGCAGCCGCCCGTGGATCGCCGGCTTGTGCAGCGTGCTGCGCTGCAGCCTGCCCGCGTGGCGGGAACCCACCGCCTTCAGCATGATCGGCCGCGACGTGCGCCCGGTGCCGGGCCTGGCCGGGGCGCTGCAGGTGCAGGCCAGCTTCCGCAACGACGCGCGCTGGGCGCAAGGCTGGCCGTCGCTGCGGCTGTCGCTGTCCGACGCCGATGGCCGCGTGATCGGCACCCGCGTGTTCGCACCTTACGACTACCTAGACCCCTCCGCGGATGCCGCAGCGGTCCTGGAACCGGGCCAGAGCGCGCAGATCGCGTTCCGGGTGCGCGAGCCGGCCGCCTCCACTGTCGCATTCACCTTCGAATTCCTGTAACCCGGCATCCTGTCAGCGAGCGTGGCGGGGCGGCGGCGCACGCGCTAGACTGACCCCCTCCAATTTGTCCGCCAGGGTTGTGGTCCGCCCTGGCTTCGCACCGGGATCCTTCTTGAACGCAGTCCTTTCTCGTCCTGACAATAGTCGTGGCGCGCCGAAGCCGCCGCTGCGCGAACACGTGGCGCAATCGGTGCGACGCTACCTGCGCGACCTGGACGGCTGCGACGCGGATGACGTCTACGAGATCGTGCTGCGCGAGATGGAAATCCCGCTGTTCGTGGAGGTGCTCAACCACTGCGAAGGCAACCAGAGCCGTGCGGCGTCGATGCTGGGCATCCACCGCGCGACCCTGCGCAAGAAGCTGAAGGAATACGGCATCGCTACCTGATGCCCGGGGCTGGTCGGGACGGCCTACAATATGGGCCCGCTCCGCTTCGATCTCCTGCCCCCATGAGTTCCGATCTGCTGCCCGTGCGCCGGGCCCTGCTTTCCGTTTCCGACAAGACCGGCCTGCTTGACCTTGCCCGTGCGCTGGCCGCGCGCAACGTCGAACTGCTTTCCACCGGCGGCACCGCCAAGGCGATCCGCGACGCGGGCCTGCCGGTCAAGGACGTGGCCGACGTCACCGGCTTCCCGGAAATGATGGACGGTCGGGTCAAGACCCTGCACCCGCTGGTGCATGGCGGCCTGCTCGGCCGCGCCGGGCAGGACGAAGCGGTGATGGCCGAACACGGCATCGCGCCGATCGACCTGCTGGTGCTGAACCTGTATCCGTTCGAGAGCGTCACGGCGAACGCGGACTGCACGCTGGCCGACGCGGTGGAGAACATCGATATCGGCGGCCCGGCCATGCTGCGTTCGGCTGCCAAGAACTTCGCGCGCGTCGCCGTTGCTACCGACCCGTCGCAGTACGCTGAACTGCTGGCCGAGCTCGATGCCAACGATGGCCAGCTGTCGGCAGCAAAGCGCTTCGCGTTTTCGGTGGCCGCGTTCAACCGCGTGGCCCAGTACGACGCGGCGATCAGCAACTACCTGTCGGCCGTCACCGCGACCGACGCGACCGTGCCGCTGCGCACCGAATTCCCGGCGCAGATGAACTCCAGCTTCGTGAAGGTGATGGACCTGCGTTACGGCGAAAACCCGCACCAGGCCGGCGCGTTCTACCGCGACCTATACCCGGTGCCGGGCACGCTCGCCACCTTCCAGCAGCTGCAGGGCAAGGAGCTGAGCTACAACAACCTGGCCGACGCCGACGCTGCATGGGAATGCGTGCGTCAGTTCGACGCACCGGCCTGCGTGATCGTCAAGCATGCCAACCCGTGTGGCGTGGCCGTGGGCGCCGGTAATGGCGATGCCTATGAGCTGGCCTACGCGACCGATCCGACCAGCGCGTTCGGCGGCATCATCGCCTTCAACAAGCCGCTGGATGCGGCCACCGCCAAGGTGATCCTGGACCGCCAGTTCGTCGAGGTGCTGATCGCACCGGACTACGAGCCGGCTGCGCTGGAATACGCACAGAAGAAAGCCAACGTGCGCGTGCTGCGCATTCCGCACGGCGACGGCCGCAACAACTACGACACCAAGCGCATCGGTTCGGGCCTGCTGGTGCAGAGTGCGGACAACCGCGGCATGTCGCGCGACGAGCTCACCGTGGTCAGCAAGGTGGCACCGACCGACAAGCAGTTCGCCGACCTGCTGTTCGCCTGGAACGTCGCCAAGTTCGTGAAGTCCAATGCGATCGTGTACGCAAAGGACAACCGCACCATCGGCGTCGGCGCCGGCCAGATGAGCCGTGTGTACTCGGCGCGTATCGCCGGCATCAAGGCGGCCGATGCGAACCTGGTGGTGGAAGGCTCGGTGATGGCCTCCGACGCGTTCTTCCCGTTCCGCGACGGCATCGACGCCGCTGCTGCCGCCGGCATCAAGGCGGTGATCCAGCCGGGCGGTTCGATGCGCGACGCCGAGGTGATCGCTGCAGCCGACGAGCATGGCCTGGCGATGGTGTTCACCGGCGTGCGCCACTTCCGCCATTGATATCGACGGGGACCCGGCCCAGCCAGGTCCCCGTTTTTCATTCTTCCCCTTCTGTGCGAGAACTGCCTTGAAAATCCTCGTCATCGGCTCCGGCGGCCGTGAACATGCGCTGGCCTGGAAGCTGGCCCAGTCTCCCCGTGTCAGCGAAGTGCTGGTGGCGCCGGGCAATGCGGGTACCGCGACCGAAGCGAAGTGCCGCAATGTGGCGGTCAAGGTCACCGATCTGGACGGGCTGCTTGAGCTGGTGCAGGACGAAGGCATCGAACTCACCGTGGTGGGTCCGGAAGTACCGCTGGTGGCAGGCGTGGTCGATCGCTTCCGCGCTGCCGGGCACCGTATCTTCGGGCCGACCGCCGCCGCCGCGCAGCTGGAAGGCAGCAAGGCCTACGCCAAGGACTTCCTGGCCCGGCACAACATCCCCACTGCGTTCTATGCGGTGCACACCGAGGTGGACGCGGCGCTGGCATACATTCGCGAGAAGGGCGCGCCAATCGTGGTCAAGGCCGATGGCCTGGCTGCCGGCAAGGGTGTGATCGTGGCGATGACCCAGCAGGAAGCCGAAGACGCGGTCCGCGACATGCTGTCGGGCAATGCCTTCGGGGACGCCGGCGCACGCGTGGTGATCGAGGAGTTCCTCGACGGCGAGGAAGCCAGCTTCATCTCGATGGTCGATGGCACCACCGCGCTGCCGATGGCGACTTCGCAGGACCACAAGCGGGTTGGCAATGGCGACACCGGCCCGAATACCGGCGGCATGGGCGCGTATTCGCCGGCACCGGTGGTGACCGATGAAGTACATGCGCGGGTGATGCGCGAGGTGGTCAATCCCACCGTGCAGGGCATGATCGCCGACGGCATTCCGTTCACCGGGTTCCTCTATGCGGGCCTGATGATCGACGCCAGCGGCGCGCCGAAGGTGATCGAGTTCAACGTCCGCTTCGGCGACCCTGAAACCCAGCCGGTGATGCTGCGCCTGCAGTCGGACCTGGTGGATCTGGTCGAAGCGGCCATCGACGTGCGGCTGCACGAAGTGGAAGCGCAGTGGGATCCGCGCCCGTCGCTGGGCGTAGTGATGGCCGCAGCGCCCTACCCTGAAACGCCCATCACCGGCGATGTCATCCACGGGTTGGAGCAGGTATCGTCCACCGCCAAGGTGTTCCATGCCGGCACCACGCTGGACGCACAGGGCCAGGTGCTGAGCGCCGGCGGCCGCGTGCTGTGCGTGGCGGCACTGGGCGACAGCGTCAGCGATGCACAGGCAGCCGCGTACCAAGGCGTGGCGAAGATCTCGTGGGAGCACGAGTTCCATCGCAATGACATCGGCTGGCGAGCGATCGCGCGCGAACAGGCCTGATCACGCGAAACTCCAGACAACAAAAAACCCGGCGCTGCCGGGTTTTTTGTTTGTTGCTTCAAGCCTGCATCAGGCGGTAAACAGCGCCTTCATCTTCTTCAGCGCGTTCGCTTCGACCTGGCGGATGCGTTCGGCGGAAACGCCGTATTCGTCGGCCAGTTCCTGCAGGGTGACCTTACTGTCGGCGTCCAGCCAGCGGCGACGGATGATGTCGCGCGAGCGGGCGTCGAGCTCGGCCATGCCTTCGCGCAGCAGCTGCAGCTGGTTGTCTTCGCTGTCGGCACGCTCGTAGGCCTGCGACGGATCTTCATCGTTGGCGACCAGGAACGCAGCCGGCGACGGCGGCGCATGGTCGTTGTCTTCGTCGGTCGGTGCGTCGAAACCGATATCGCGACCGGACAGGCGCGATTCCATCTCGAGCACTTCGCGCTCGGACACGTTCAGGTCCTTGGCCACGGCGGTGACTTCAGCCGCGTTCATCCAGCCCAGGCGGGTCTTGGACTTGCGCAGGTTGAAAAACAGCTTGCGCTGCGCCTTGGTCGTGGCGACCTTGACGATGCGCCAGTTCTTCAGGATGAACTCGTGCATCTCGGCACGGATCCAGTGCACGGCGAAGGACACCAGGCGCACGCCCATGTCGGGGTCGAAGCGCTTGACCGCCTTCATCAGGCCGATGTTGCCTTCCTGGATCAGGTCGCCCAGCGCAAGGCCGTAGCCGTTGTAGCCACGGGCCACGTGCACCACGAAGCGCAGGTGGGAATGGACCAGCTCGCGCGCGGCGTCCAGGTCCTGCTCGTCGCGGAAGCGGCGGGCCAGGTCCTGCTCGTCATCGACCGTCAACACCGGGATCTGGTGCACGGCGCCGATGTAGGCGTCCAGCGAACCGAGCGCACTGGGAATCGGAAGATTGTTTGCCACAAGGGCAGTAGACATGTTCTGGCTCATAGGTTGGCATTTTAGCAGTCACGGAATTGGACTGCTAAGGGGTGGAAAAGTTCCAGCGTCCCACTGATGAGACGATGGATCGGATCACCCCTCTAACCTACAGGGAAATGGTGACACTGGCGAGAGGCTCAGCGCCGGGATCATTTCCATTATATTCAATAACATACAGCCAAAAGCGTCATCGCAGCGTGGTTTGGGCCGCACAATCCCATCCTGTTCCGCCCGTTCAGGTTGAAAACGTTGCCACTGGTTCAGCCCTGGAGCCTCAGTAATACCCCGAAAGATTCAGGAAGAACCCCTTGCTCTCATACCGAAGCTCGGTCAGGTCATCGCTGAACTCGGTGAAGTTGTACCCCGCCCCGATCTTGAAGTTCTGCCCCACCTGCCGGTCCACCCCCACCAGCCAGCCCTGCTTGTCACCGCCCTCGCGCACGTCCAGCCAGCGGTATTCGCCCATCGCCTCCCATTGGGAGAACAGCTGGTAACGCAGCTGCAGGGCCGAGAAGTTGACCCGGCTGTCCAGCCACGCCCCCTCGCCGCGCCCGGTGCGGTAGTCGCCCCAGCGCCCGGCCAGCTTGGCCGCCAGCTCCCAGCGCCCGGTCAACTGCATCACCCCTTCGAACGAGACGATCCGCGACTTCTGGTCGTACACGTTGCCGCCTTCCTGGCCGAGTGACGCCACGTCATATAGGTAGGTGTACTTGCCGAACGCGGCCCAGCGCGTGTTGTCGTGCGGGCGCCAGGCGAATCCCAGGTTGGACTCGACCAGCTTTGCGTCGGCGAGCGGATTGCGCTTGTCGTCGGTGTCGGCATAGTTGGCGCGCAGTGCGATCCGCCAGTCTTCGTTGACCTTATACAGCAGGCGGTTGGTGGTGACCCACTGCCGACGCTCCTCGGCGCCTTCATCGCGGCGGTACTCCAGCTTGCTGGTCCACTGCGTGTTGGCGTCGGTACGCCCGCCATTGACGCTGTACGCGCGGCGGTCGACCCGTCCGGTGGTGGCGTCCAGGTTGCCGTCCATCACGCTGAAGCCCAGCGTCCAGCCCTGCGACGGATAGAAATCCATGCCGAAGGTGTTGACCAGCCCCGCACTCTCGTCACGGCGGTCTTTCAGGTACTGGCTTTCGTTGAACACGTTGACCTGGTTGCTCAGCCGCCAGCGCTGGCCCAGCGTCCACCCCGACTGCAGCCCGGTGTTGTTGTACAGCGGGTCGGTGGTGGTCCGGTCGGTGCTGTAGGTGTAATTGCCGTAGAAGCTGTGCTCGGGGGTCATCCAGTACTCGCCTTCGAGCTTGGCGCCTTCGCCGCGGCTGCCGCTGCTGACTTCCGCGCCGAGGCTGGAGCGGTTGCCGAACAGGTAGCGTGCGCCCAGCGTGGCCAGGTTGTTGTCTTCGTAGGCGCCACCATCGTCGTCCACGGTCAGCTGCCCTACCCCGTACAGCTCCCACTTGGCACCGAGGCGCTGCCGGTAGCTCAACGCCGCCAGCGTGCCGGCAACATCGATACCGGCGTTTCCTTCCTGCACACGGCGCAGTTCAGCGCCGAGCTGGCCGTCGTTGCCCAGGCGCCAGTCCAGCGTGAGCTGCGACTGCTCCACTGCCACCTCGCCCCGCTCGGCACGGCTGTAGCGGCCGTACAGGCTGAGGTTGTCGGTGAAATAGCCGAGGAATTCCGCGCCGTATTCTTCCAGCGCCAGTCCGCTGTCCATCCGCGATACCGAGAAGCCGGCATCGACGTCGCGCCACCACGCGCCCATGCTCCAGTCCTGTTCTGTCCAGCCCAGTTCGCGCAGGTTGGCACGCGCCTCCACCGCACGCGCATCGCCCTTGCGGTCGGGACTGACCGGGTTGCGCTGGATGAAGCTCAGGCCGCCGTTGTCCGAATAGAAGATCGGCGCGGCCGTGGCTTCGGTGCGGGTCTGTTCCAGCTTCAGGTAGGTGCCGCGCCCGGCCTGCAGGGTCAGGTCGGCGCCCATCAGGCTGTAGTCGTCGCCACTGCGGTTCTCGTCGACGTAGGTGCCACCCAGTGCCACGTGATCGCCGAACCACTGCTTGCCGCGCACACCCGCGCTGACGTCGTCGGTGCTGAAGCCGAGCGGGATGTACTCGTAGTCCACCAGCAGCAGCTGGTCGTAGCCGTCCAGCGGGGTGTCGCGTGTCAGCGTGCGCACGTTCTCGCGGGTGATCTGCGCCAGCGCGCGGGTCAGGAACAGGCGGCCCTGGATTTCGTTGATCTCGTAGTCCACGCCCCGGGTCAGGTTGGTGCGCACCTCGGTGCGGCCGGTGGTGCGGTCGCGTACTTCCAGCACCACCTGTTCCGAACCGGGCAGCAGGTCGGTATGGCGCAGGTAATACAGGCTGCCACCGGTGCCGAGGAATTCGCTGTGGCCCAGCGCGGACTGGGCTTCGGAGCCGAACGCCTTCAGCAGCGAGCGGGGATCGCCCAGCGGCGTGATGGCGCGCGAGCGCCAGCTCACCGCCGCGCCGTACAGTGAACGCACGTACTGCCCATATTCGGTGCCGGTGAAGCCGGTGGCGAAGTTGCCCCACAGCGCCTGGTTCTGGTCCCAGTCCACGCGCACGTACAGCCGGCCCTGGGTGTCCACGTCGCGGTAAGTGGTCGAATCGTCGCCGTAGACAGGGTAGTACTGGTCCGGATCGAGGCGGCGGAACACATCGCGCGCATCGGCATCGAGGAAGCCGTCGAACAGCCGCTTCAGCTCCCGGTCGTAGGTGTCGGCCTGCGCGGTCACCAGGTACTTCCCGCGGTATTTGCTCTTCAGGTAAAACGCCAGCCGGCCTTCGCTGAGGAAGCTGTCGTCCTGGTCGCGATCGGCCGCGAGCGGGTCGAGGTTGCCGCTGGCGGTGTTGCTGGACAACGTCACGTCGGCCAGCGCCACCAGGAAGCGGTAGCTGCCAGTCACATCCACGTCCAGGGTGCGGGTCAGCGTCGGCGCATCCAGCGCCTCCACCTGCACGCTGTAGCGGTGCTGTCCGATCGGCTCCAGGAACTCGGCGGCGAACTTCTGCTCCAGGTCCACCGGGAAGCTCTGCCCGTTGATCATCACCCGTGCGTTCGGGCTGAGGCCGCGCCCGTAGATGCGCACCCGCGAACCGTAGATCGGGATGTTCTGCTGGCGCAGCGCGTTCTGTCCGTAAATCGCGTTGCTGAGCTGCTGCGCCTGTGCGTCATCGCCGCTGAGTACGCGGCCCAGCGAGCGCTGCACGTCGTCGCGCACCAATTGGGTACCGCGCTCGTAGTCGGTGGGCAGCACCAGCTGGAAGCGCTGGGCATTGGTTTCGTCGAATGAACCGTCGCGGCCGTACGCACGTGCGATGTACTGCAGGTCATCACCCACGCGCAGGTTGAGGCTGTCCGGCAGCTGGCCATCCCACTCGGTGTTGGCCACGTAGTCCACCGGCATGTCGATGCGTGCGAGCGGGGTGACCAGGTCGGTGTCGCTGCCGCGGTAGATCACCACCTCCAGCCGTTCGATGAACGACGAATAGTTGTTGTAACCGTGGAAACGCAGCGGCTTGGTCAACCGTCCGTTCTCGAACGGCGCCATTGAGCCGGTCTGCACGTTGAGGACCGGCGCGGACAGCGCGGGGTCTTCGGTGGCCCACACCACCGCGCCATCCGGCAGCTCGGTGGACGAAGCCGTGACCGAACCCGGCGGCTGTTCGACCGGCGCGGCCGGTCCAGTGGCGGGATGCACCTGCAGCAGCAGGTCGTTGCCCTGTCGGCACCCGTCCACGCCGCACAGCGTCGCGGGCACGTCGGGAGCGGGCTGACCCTGCTGGGCCTGCGCCGTTGGCAGGCCGAGGACCAACAGGAGCATCAGGGCGCTGAGTGAGGTCTGGGTGGTCATGGTCATCTCCTCAGCGGTCCGCACGGGTGGCGGGGCGGTCCGGTGCAGCGGGCTGCACCTGGACCTGCACATGCGCGGCGACGTCGGCAGGCAGGCGTGGCAACAGCGCGTTTCGCAGGACTCCGGCGCGCTGTGCGGCCAGCGCAGGCGTCGCCTGGCCGCGCGCAACGTCGACCCGCCCACCGCCTTGGCCCTTCAGCGTGTCTGCCGCATGCGCCAGCACCGCTTCGGCGGCTGCACCGAGCGTTGCCTGGCCGGGAACGAACAGCGCTTCGCCGACCTCCAGCACCTGTTGTGGGCGTTGCGGTGGCCCTTCGCCCAGCTGTCCGTCCGGCATGGCCACACCGAAGTCGAAGCGCACCGGCAGCCCCGGGGTGATCCGGCGTACCAGCGGGTTGCGCGTGGTGAATTGCGCATCGGACGGCAGCGTGGTCGGGTCGACCTTGAGGATGAAGTTGCGTCCGCGTGCCTGGCCCCCGTTGATGCCGACCAGGTGGTAGCGGCCCCAGGCATCGGTTTCGATCACCAGGCCCTCCACCGACACCACGCGCACGCCGGGGATGCCGCGTTCGCCGGGGTCCTGCGCACCGTTGCCGTTGCGGTCGTCGAACACGCTGCCGATCACCAGGCTTTCGTCCAGCAGCGGATCGCCGATCACCTCTACATCGGCCGACGCCACGTTGCTGATGGTGGTGCCCAGGACATCGTTGGCGGTGATGCGGTTGGTGTGGATGCCCACGCCCACGCCAGCGCCGACGCGCAGGTAATACACCAGCGTGGCGGTGCCACCGGCCGGGACGTCCACGCCATCGATGCGCAGCGGGGCCACACCACTGGCGCGGGCCGCGTTGTCGGCGTCGCGGACTTCGAAGCCGCCGGGGATGAAGGTGAAGCCGCTCGGCAACGTGTCGTACAGCGTGGCGCCCAGCGCGTCGACATCACCCATGTTTTCAACAGTGACCACGTAGCGCACCACGTCGCCCACCTGCACGCTGCGCTGGGTGGCCTGCTTGGTCAGGCGCAGCACGATCGTATCGGCGGTGACCACCACGTTGACCCAGCCTTCCACGCACACCGGGGTGGGCATCGAGCGGTCGCAGATGTTGTAGCTGAAGTTGTCCAGCCCGCTGTAGCCGACGAAGGCGGTGTAGACGCAGTCGCCGTTCGCGCAGGTGGCGCGGCCACTGGACGCGGCGCGGCCCAAGCGCATCGACGCCGGGTTGATGTCGGCCCCGCTGGTGGTCAGGTTGTCCAGCAGCGGAACGGTGGTACTGGTGCCGCTGAGCACGGTGATGTTTTCGTCCACGACATCCACATCGTTCAGACCGGTCTGCACGCTGACCGTTGCGCTGCTGCACTGCTGGGGCGTGGCCGTCGAGCAGACGCTGTAGGTGAAGCTGTCCATGCCACTGAAATTGGTCATCGGGGTATAGCGCAACCGGGCATTCGGAAGCACCGCAGCCGTTCCCATCGTGGGCGCGGTGCTGACGGTGACCACCACGTCGTCCGGGTTGATCGGCGTGCCATTGGCAACGTCATTGGCCAGCACCGGCACGTCCACCGCAACGCCTTGCGGCGTGTTCGCCTGGTCGTCGCTGGCTACCGGCACTGCGGTGGGCGCAGCGGCCAACGTCACCGAGAGCGTGCCGGTATCGCACACGCTCGGCTGCGCCACCAGGCAGATCTGGTAGGTGGTGGTATAGGTCGTACCCGGGGTACCCGGCGCCACCGTCACGCTGCCGTCGGGCTGGATGGTCAGCGCCGGCGTGTTGACGGGGGTCAGCACCACGCTGGAGGGGTCCACCGGCGCACCGTTGAGGGTGTCGTTGTCCAGCACGTTGCCCAGACCACTCCCGCCGCCCGGGGGCGCATCGGGAACGTTGTCGTCTGCCGCTACCACGACGCCCGCATTGGCCAGCGTGACCGACACCGTGCCGACGTCGCACACCGCCGGCTGCGTCACCAGGCAGATCTGGTACGTGGTGGTGTAGGTGGTGCCGGGCGTACCACCTGCAACATCCACGGCACCATTGGGCTGGATGGTGAGCGCAGTGGTATTGACCGGGGTCAGCACCACCGTAGCCGGATCGAGTGCCACGCTGTTGTAGGTGTCGTTGGCCAACACGTTGGCCACACCGGTTGCGCCTGCGACTGGCACGTTGGCCACCGTGTCATCCACCGCGTCGAGCAGGCCCGGCGTGCTGGCCAGGGTGACCGACACGGTGCCGATGTCGCATACCGCGGGTTGCACCACCAGGCAGAGGCGGTAGGTAGTGGTGTAGGTGACGCCCGGCGTACCGGCCGCCACGTCCAGGCTGCCGTTGGGCTGGATGGTGAGTGCGGTTGTGTTGTTGGGGGTCAACTGCACCGTGGCCGGGTCCAGCGCGGCGCCGTTGAAGGTGTCGTTGGCGAGCACGTTGACCACGCCGAGCGCACCGGTGGCCGGCACGTTGGTGAGGGTGTCATCCACTGCATCGAGGGTGCTGGCGGTCACCGCAACGGAAACAGACGCGGTATCGCACACGTTGAGGTTGGGTGCAGGCAGGCAGACCTGATAGGTGAAGGTGTCCGTCCCGGTAAAGCCCGCGGTGGGCGTGTAGCTGACGGTGTTGTCGCCATTGACCACGGCCAGGCCGTTGGTCGGCGGCACCAGCACGGTGAACACCGGGTTGGCGGGCAGGGTGTCGTTGGCAGCCACGTTGAGTACGGTGGCGCCAGCGCCGGCGGCAAGACTGTCATCGGCGGCATCCGGCCGCACCGCCACGACTGCGATTGCCTGGGCGCAGTTGGTGGGCTGTGCGTTCTCACACACCTGGTACGCAAGGTTGACCGCGGACGGCAGCGTCCCCGGCGCCACCGTGACCACGCCTGTCGGCGCGATGCTGTAGCCCGCAACCGGCGTCACCAGCGTGGCGGTGACCGGCGTGGTCCCCGGTACGATCAGCGCACCGTTGAACGTGTCGTTGAGCAGCACACTGGGGGTACTTCCACCGGCGACAGGTGCGATGGGCGTGCCACTGAAGTCGTCGCCCACGGCGGTCAGTGTCGTGGCGGTCACGGTCAGGCTGACCGAGGCCGTGTCGCAGACGCTGGCGCCCGGCGCAGGCAGGCACACCTGGTAGGTGAAGGTATCGCTGCCGCTGAAGCCGGCATTCGGCGTGTAGCTGATCGTGTTGTCGCCGTTGACCACGACGGTGCCGTTGGCAGGTGCCGCCGGAACGGTGATGACCGGGTTGAGCGGCAGCGTGTCGTTGGCCGTGACCTTGAGCGCCGTGGTGGTCCCGGCACCGGCCGACAGCGTGTCATCGGCAGCGACCGGGCTCACCGCGACCACGGCGGCAGCCTGCGCGCAGTTGGCCGGTACGGCGGTTTCGCACACCTGGTAGCCCAGCGTGGTGGCGGCCGGTGTAGCGCCCGCCGCCACGGTGACCACGCCGTCGGTTGCCATGCTGTACCCCGCGACCGGCGCGAGCAGCGTGGCGGTCACCGGCGTCGTGCCCGGCACGATGGCTGCACCGTTGAAGCTGTCGTTGAGCAGCACGCTGGCCGTAGTGCCGCCCGTAGACGGTGCGAACGGCGTCGCGGTGAAGTCGTCGTTGGTTGCGGCAACGCTGGTCGCCGCAATGGTGAGGTTCACGGTCGCGGTATCGCAAACAGCCGCTGCAGGCGCCGGCAGGCAGGCCTGGTAGGTGAAGCTGTCCGGCCCGGTGTAGCCCGCGTTGGGTGTGTAGCTGATGGTGCCGTCCGGATTGAACACCGCTGTGCCGTTGGTCGGGACGACCGGAAGGCTCAGGGTCGGCGTGGTCGGCAGCGTGTCGTTGCTGGTCACGCTGAGCACGGTAGTGGCACCGGCCGCTGCGTTCAGCGTGTCATCGACTACCACCGGGCTGACCGCAACCACCGCAGTGGACTGCGCGCAGTTGGTCGGCACGGCGACTTCGCACACCTGGTAGTTGAGCGTGGTGGCGGCCGGCGTTGTACCCGCTGCAACCGTGACCACGCCATTGGCGGCGATGCTGTAGCCCGCGACCGGCGTCACCAGGGACGCCGCCACCGGCGTGGTGCCCGGCACGATCTGTGCACCGTTGAAGGTGTCGTTGAGCAGCACGCTTGCGGTGCTGCCACCGCTGGTCGGCGCAATCGGCGTGGCGCTGAAGTCGTCGGCCGTGGCGGCGAGCGTGGTGGCGCTCACGGTGATGGTCAGCGTCGCGGTATCGCATACCGCGGCACCCGGCGCAGGCAGGCACACCTGGTAGGTGAGCGTGTCCGGACCGGTGTAGCCCGGCGTGGGGGTGTAGCTGATCGTGCCGTCGGGGTTGGCCACGGCGCTGCCGTTGCCAGGCGCCACGCTTACGGTGACTGTCGGAGTGGTCGGCACGGTGTCGTTGGCCAGTACGTTGAACACCGTCGTAGTACCGGCAGTGGCCGGCAACGCGTCGTCGGCCGCATCCGGACTGACCGCAACGACCACGCTGGACCCGGCACAGTTGGTCGGCACCGCGTTCTCGCAGACCTGGTAGTTCAGCGTGACTGCAGCGGGTACGGTGCCGGGCGCCACGGTGATCACGCCGTTGGCGTCCATGCTGTAGCCGGTCACCGGGGTAAGCAGGGTTGCGGTCACGGCGGTGGTGCCGGGCACGATGGGGGCACCGTTGAAGGTGTCGTTGAGCAGCACGCTGGCGGTGGTGCCACCGGCGGCCGGTGCCACGGGCGTACCAGTGAAGTCGTCGGCGGCCGCCGTGATGCTGCTGGTACCTACCGTCACGTTGACCGTGGCGGTGTCGCACACCGCCGCACCGGGCGCTGGCAGGCAGAGCTGGTAGGTGAAGGTATCCGGACCGGTGAAGCCGGCATTGGGCGTGTAGCTGACGGTTCCGTCGCCATTGACCGTAGCGGCCCCGTTGGTGGGCGCCACCGCAATGCTGACCGTCGGATTGACCGGCGCGGTGTCATTGGCCAGCACGTTCAGTACGGTGGTGGTGCCGGCAGTGGCGGGCAAGGCATCGGCTACCGCATCCGGGCTGACCGCGACCACGGCGGTGGCGCCGGCGCAGTTGGTCGGCACCGCGTTTTCGCAGACCTGGTAGTTCAGGCTGACCGCAGCGGGCGTGGTGCCAGCCGCCGCGGTAATCACGCCGTTGGGCGCCATGCTGTAGCCGGCGACCGGCGTGGACAGGCTTGCAGTAACCGGCGTGGTGCCCGGCACGATCGGCGCACCGCTGAAGCTGTCGTTGAGCAGCACGCTGGGGGTGCTGCCACCGGTGGCGGGCGCGATCGGCGTGGCGGTGAAGTCATCGTTGCTGGCGTTCAGGGTGGTGGCGCTGACGGTCACCGCAACGGTGGCGGTGTCGCAGACCCCAGCCCCGGGCGCCGGCAGGCACAGCTGGTAGGTGAAGGCATCGGCGCCGGTGTAACCCGCGTTCGGGGTGTAGCTGATGCTGCCGTCGCCATTGGCCACGGCCGCCCCGTTCGCGGGCGCGCCGACAATGCTGACCACCGGATTGAGCGGCGCCGCGTCAGTGGCCAGCACGTTGAGCACAGTGCTGGTGCCGGCGGTGGCCGGCAGCGCGTCGTCGACGGCATCCGGGCTGACCGCGACCACCGCCGTGGCGGCGGCACAGTTGGTCGGCAAGGCGGTTTCACAGACCTGGTAACTCAGGGTCACCGCTGCAGGCGTGGTCCCGGCGGCCACGGTGATCACCCCGGTGGGCGCCATGGTGTAGCCGGGCACGGCATTGAGCAGCGTGGCAGTGACCGGGGTGGTACCGGGCACGATGGCCGCACCGTTGAACGTGTCGTTGAGCAGCACGCTGGCGGTGCTGCCGCCTGCGGCGGGTGCGATCGGCGTGCCGGTGAAGTTGTCGTTGACTGCGGTGACCGTGGTCGCGGTCACGGTCAGCGCCACGCTGGCGGTGTCGCAGACAGTGCCGTGCGGCGCCGGCAGGCACAGCTGGTAGGTGAAGGCATCGGGTCCGACGAAGGCTCCGGTGGGCGTATAGCTCACCGTGCCATCGGCGTTGGGCACTGCCGTGCCGCCCGCCGGGGGAACGGTGACGGTCACCACCGGCGCAACCGGCGCCAGGTCATTGGCCAGCACGTTGAGTACGGTGACGGCGCCGGCGGTGGCGGGCAGCACGTCGTTGACCGCGTCCGGGCTCATCACCACCACTGCGGTGGCGGCGGCGCAGTTGCTGGGCAACGCGGTTTCGCAGACCTGGTAGTTCAGCGCGACCGAACCCGGCGGAGTGCCGGCGGCCACCGAGATCACGCCGTTGGCGGCCATGCTGTAACCCGACACCAGCGTGGTCAACGACGCGGTCACCGGCGTGGTGCCGGGCACGATCGCCGCACCATTGAAGGTGTCGTTGAGCAACACGCTGGGCGTGCTTCCGCCAGCGGGCGGGATCGGGCTGGCGCTGTAATCGTCGTTGACCGCGACCAGTGCGGCGGCGGCGATGCTGATCGCCACCTGCGCGCTGTCGCAGACAGCGCCATCCGGCGCCGGCAGGCACACCTGGTAGGTCAGTGTGTCCGCCCCGCTCTGGCCGGCGGTCGCGGTGTACTGCAGGGTGCCATCTGCGGCGAGCACGCCTGTGCCCTTGGTTGGGGCGACGGTGACGGTAAAAGTGGCGCCGACCGGCACGTTGTCGTTGGCGGCCACATTGAAGCTGCCCGGCTGGGTCCCCGTGACCGCGACGCTGTCGTCCAGCGCGTCCGGCGCGATCAGCACCTGCACTGCAGCGGTGTCGCAGTTGGTGGTGGAGCCCAGCTCGCACAGCTGGTAAGTGAGCGCGGCAGCGCCCGCCGGGGCGAAGCTGGACACGTCGATCACACCGGCCGCATCCATGCTGAAGCCCGCCGGTGCGCCGACCAGGTTCACGGTCACCTGCAGCGGATTGGCGGCCGCACCATTGAAGGTGTCATTGCCCAGCACGCTGGGCGTGCTGCCGCCCGTGCCCGGAGCGAACGCCGGTGTGCGGAAATCGTCGTCCAGCGCGTTGAGCGTATTGGCGATGACGGTGATGTTGACCGTGCCGGTGGCACAGGTGGTTGCGTCCGGTGCCGGCAGGCAGACCTGGTACTGCACGGTCTGCGGGCCGGCGCCCACCGGCGTGTAATTGAAGCTACCGCTGGTCTGCAGGGCAAAGGTACCCGCGGCAGGCGGGGTCAACACGGTGTAGGCGGAACCGACGGGTGCGTTGTCATTGAGGCTGACATCGCCCAGCAGCGGCTGACCGGCCGGAGTGGTGTACGCGTCATCGGCGGCCGCAGGCGCGATCAGCAACGCCACCTGCGCGGTGTCGCAGTTGGTGGTGGTGCCCGCTTCGCACAGTTCATAGGTGAGATTCACCGCGCCGGCGGCAGCACCAGCCGGTACGTTGATCACCCCTGCGCTGGTGATGGTGTAGCCCGGCGGCGGTGCATTGATCAGGCTCAGGGTTACCTGGGTTGCGGCGGCAGGCGCGCCGTTGTACAGGTCATTGCCCAGCACTGACGGCGTGCTGCCGCCGGTGACCGGCGAGATCGCCGGGGCGGTGAACGGGTCGTCCACCGCGTCGACCGTATTGGCGGCAATCACCAGCGTGGCGGTGGTGGACGCGCACACGGCGGTGTTCGGCGCAGGCAGGCAGACCTGGTAGTTGAAGGTATCGCTGCCGGTGCTGCCTGCAAGCGAGGTGTAGGTAAATGTGCCGTCGTCGTTGAATACCAGGCCGCCCACGGTGGGCTGGGTGAGCGCGGCGAACACGGCGCCGGCCGGCGGCGCATCGTTGCTGCCCACGTTGCCGTTGACCGCCTGCCCGGACTGCACGTTGAACGTATCCGGCTGCGCCGCCGGGCTCACCAGCACCTGCACGTTGGCGGTGCTGCAGTTGGCCGGCACCGCGTTCTCGCACAGCTGGTAGCTCAGCGCGGTGGCGCCGGCAGGCACGCCAGCCGCCACCGTGATCACACCGGTGGACGCATCCAGCGTGAAGCCGGTCACGCCGCCCTGCAGGGTGGCGGTCACGGTGCCTGGCGTAACCACCACACCGTTCAGGGTGTCGTTGCCGAGCACGCTGGGCGTGCTGCCGCCGGTCAGCGCCGGCACCGGCGTCGGGAACAGGTCATCGTTGGCCATCAACGCGTTCGCGCCCAAGGTCACTGTAACGATGGCGGTATCGCAGACCCCGGCCGGGCTTGGCAGGCATACCTGGTAGCCGAACGTATCGGTTCCGGTGGCGCCGGCACCCGGTGTGTAGGTGAACGAGCCATCGGCATTGACGGTGACGCTGCCCTTGGTGGGCGCAGCGCCGCTGGCAGCGAATGCCGAGCCGGCGGGAGTGTTGTCGTTGCTGCCCACGTTGCCCGACACCGGCTGCCCGGCGCCGGGCGTGGTGACTGCGTCGTCGACGGCATCGGGCCCCACCACCAGCTGCACGCTGGCCGTGTCGCACAGCGTGGGTGCGGCCGTCACGCAGATGCGGTATGCCAGGCTGACCGGACCTGCCACGGCATTGGCCGGCACGCTGACTACCCCTGCTGCATCCAGGGTGTAACCGGCCGGTGCGGTGATCAGGGTGGTGGTCAGGTCGGCGGACGACACCGGTGCCGTGTTGAAGGTGTCGTTGGCGAGCACGCTTGGGGTGGCGCCACCTGCCGCAGCGGGAATCGCGGGGACGCTGAAATCATCGTTGACTGCGTCGATGATGTTGGCGGTGAGGTTGATGGTCACCGTGGCGGTGTCGCATACGCCGCCATTGGGCGCGGGCAGGCACAGCTGGTACGCGAACGTATCGGTGCCGGTGGCACCGGGGTTGGCGGTGTAGGTGAATGCACCGGTGGACTGCAACACCACGCTGCCCTGGGTAGGGGTGGCACCGGTCTGCACGAAGGTAGCACCGGCAACGGCGTTGTCGTTGCTGCCGACGTCACCGTTGACGGCCTGGCCGGCCTGGACCGCAACGCTGTCGTCCACCGCGTTGGGGCTGACGATCAGCGCAACATTGGCACTGGCGCAGTTGCTCGGCGATGCGACCTCGCAGATCTGGTAGACGAGCGTAACCGGGCCGGCGGCGGCAGTAGCCGGCACGCTGATGGTGCCGTTGGCGTTGATCGCGTAGCCCGCAGGCGCGGTGGTCAGTGTCGCGACCACGGCGGCGTCGGCGAATGCAACGCCGCCGAGGGTATCGTTGGCGAACACGCGCGGCGTGGTGCCACCGGCACCCGGCGCCACCGGCGCGGCGCTGTAATCGTCATTGTTGGCGACGATCGCGACTGCCTGCACCGGAATGGTCGGCGTGGTGCCGGTATTGTCGCCCGGCGTGGGATCGGTGGTTCCGGGCGGCGCGGTGATGGTTGCGGCATTGGCCGATACCGTGGCGGGGGTCACCGTTGGCGCGGTGCCGTTGACCAGCACCACCAATACCTCCCCTACCCCGACGTTGACACCGACGTTGATGCTGCCGGTGCCCGATGCTGCGCTGCACGTGGTGGCTGCCGATACCGGCGCGCAGGTCCAGGTGACCCCGGTGAGCTGCGCCGGCACCGGATCGGACAGCGTCGCACCGACCGCCTGCGACGGGCCCGCATTGCGCACTTCGATGCGGTACTGCACCGGTCCGCCGGCAGCGACCGGAACCGCCGTGGTAATGGTCTTGAGCACGCTCAGTTGCGCGGTGGCGGCGAGCGTATTGCTGTCGCTGCTGCTGTTGTTGCCTGGGGTGGGATCGGCGATGTCGGCCGGCGCGCTCACTGTGGCGGTGTTGACCAGCGGGTTGCGATACGCCTGCGCGTGGACGCTGGCCGTGGCCAGGGTCATGAGCAGTGCGGCAAGGAAGCGGCGGGCGCTGGCGGTCGACATGCAGGTATCCTCGATAGCACCGCGCAGGGGGCTCCCCGCGCGCTACGCATTGCGACGTTGCTGTCGGCGCGCCATCACGGCGACGCACCGGATGAAGACGACTAGTACGCGGCCGGGTCGGCGCTGAAGATCACCGGGACGGTGATCGTCGCTGTCCCGCCGTTGATCAGGTCCACGCCCAGGCTTACCCCGTTGGTCCCGGCGGCACCGCCGCTGGCCGCGCTGCAGACGCTGCCCGCCGAGGCGGTGCAGGTCCATGGCGCGCCGAGCGTGGCGCCCGCCGGCAGCGTGTCGCTGACCTGCGCAGCCGTAACCGGGTCGGGCCCCGCATTGCTGACGGTGATGACGTAGCTGGCGGTGCCACCGGGCGTGTACGTGCCGCTTCCATCCGTCTTGGTGATGGACAGATCGGCCTGTCGCGTACGGTTGGTGATCCGGCAGACCACATTCAGTGGCTGCGCCGACAAGGCCGGCGACGTGAATGTGAAGTTCTGGCCGGTTCCGCTGCTCAGCGTGGTGCCCGCCTGGTCCTTGCACTCCCAGGTGCTTGCGTAGCGCGCCAGCACGGTGGCGGTTCCGGCGGTTTCCGCAAGGGTGTACGCCGTTCCGGGCGTAGTCACCACCGCCGTGGTCGCGCCGTTGTTGCCCACGTTGGCAACGCTGGCGAGCACGGTTGCCCCCTGCGCGACACTGAGGTTGAACACGCCGGTGTCGGTGGTCGGCGCCAGCGTCTTGACCAGCTGCACGGTGGCCGCACAGCTCTGCGAGATGCTTTCCACGGTGAATACCGCCTGGCCGATGCGGATGCCGAGCAGGCCCAGCAGGTTGTCCACAACGCCGCCCAGAACCGCCGAAAGTACGGGTGCGACCACCGCCGTGACCACCGGCCGCAGTGCCTGCAGCAGGGTGCCCACGACCGCATTGACGATGTTGCCCACCGGCAGTGGCAGCACGATCAGGTTGTTGATCAAGCGCACCACCGGCGTGCCACTGGTGATCTGCAGTTCAAGCGAATTCACCAGGGAAGTCACCAGCGCCGTGGCGCTTACTGTGCCGCTGGTGAGGGTGCGGGTCTGCTTGAAAGGACCGGTGAACACCACCGACTGCGTTGGCGGTGTGGCAGTGGCTGCCGCGCGCAGCGACACGGTCAGCGGTATGTCCACATCGGCCACCTTCAGGCCACCGAGCAGGTTGACGCCCACCGTGACCGCCAGCGAGGTTGCATTGATCGGGGTGACGCTGGCCGGGGTCAGTACCGCGTTGCGGTTGAAGAACACCGCGTCGCTGATGGTGCCGATGTACAGGCTCACCAGGCCCGGGCGCGCCTGCAGGGTCACCGCATTGCTGGCCAGGTTGACTGCGTTGATGGTGCCCTCGGCACGCGCGATGTCGGCATACACCGACAGGTGCAGGAGCGAGGCGGTGATGTTGGTGCCAGCCAGCGACACCAGGCCGCCGATGTTGAGCCCGTTGAGCGCGGACACCAGCGGCGCGAGGGTCAGCCCCTGGGCGATATCGAAATCGAGCTTGAGGCGGATCGCCGCGCTGTGGAAGCCAGTGCCGACCGGGCCGCAGTTGTAGGTGGGCGGCTCGATCACCTGGGCCCAGATCCGTACATTGGCCAGCCCGCCCAGTCCGAGCGGCGCCAGCTGTGCGGTAGTGAGGGTCACCGGCGTGGGCGTGGTCACCACGTTGCGGAAGTTGTACAGCTGCACGCCACCGGTGATCAGGTCGAGCACGTCCAGGTTGACGTTGGCCAGCGACCCGGGCGGCAGGCTCACCTGCAGCAGGTCGGCCAGGCGGATGTTGCCGGTCAGGCCGCCGATGGAGGGGGTGAGCAGGTTCAGCGCATTGGCCGCTGCGGTCTGGCCGTCGGCCTGCAGCACGGACACCAGCGCCGCCTGCAGTTGGGCCAGCGTAATGTTCGCATTGAGCACCTGACTGGGGTCGCTTACGACAACTCCCCCATTAAGTTGCGTAATCAGCGCATTCAGATTTACATCGGCGGCCGCGATGCTGTTCCAGTCCACCGCCGTGAGATTGATATTGGTCCCGGGCAGCAGCGTGGAAAACAGCAGATTCAGCACGGGACTCTCGGCGCTGCTTACCTGGACCAGCCGCGGCCCGGCAGAAACACAGGCGCCGTTGGCGGTGCACGCGTCCTGCGCCTTCACGCTGGATACTGTGCCGAATAACGAGAAAGCCATCACAAACAGCAGCAGGACATTCGGAAACCTGAATCGCCCTGACGCAACGTTCACACTCAACACATTATCCATTTTCCGTCCCCCTGCGCCGAGCTGCACTGCTCCCGCACGGTTGGCGAGCCAACCATGGGACGCATGCAGGACTGCATTTTTCGACGTTTTTTGAATAGCCGGCGATGTGTGGCCGGTTTCACAATTAATTACGTCGGCGAACGGATAGACGCAAACAAGGTTTTGTGAAGACCGCAGTTAGCAGTACTGACGTTCACGGGGGAAAAGATGGGAAACCCTTGGGCGGCAGACACGGACAGCGATTCTGTACATTCGAAAAAAAGAATCACTGCCCGGTTAGTATCGATAACTACCCATCGCAGGAAGGACACGCAAGGGAGAGATTTCAATGCTGTCGATGTCGGATCGAATTCGAGCAGCAAGGACCACTGCAGGGCTTTCACAGACGCAGCTGGCCCTGGAAACCGGAGTGAAACGCAGTGCGGTCGCGCAGTGGGAGCGAAAGGAGGGCACTACCCCCAGCGTGACGCATCTGGCACAAATTGCCGTGGTCACCCGCGTACGGTTCGAGTGGCTGGCAACCGGAAGGGGATGTGCCAAACCCGATGGCGAAGGCCTGCACGGCACCGTGCAGCCGAATGCGGATTACGTACAGAACGACCTGGAAGGCAACATCCTGTCGCTGGTGCGGCGCCTGCCGCCGCGCAAGCGCCGGATGGCCCACGCCATCATCGAGATGCTGGGGGTGTAGCCAGGTCCAACGCCGCCCGCGGCGGCAGTGACCAGTCGACGCGGCCCAGGCCGCGTCGCTCCAGGTAGTCATTGGCTGCGGAGAAATGCCCGCAACCGAGGAAGCCGCGGTGCGCCGACAGCGGCGAGGGATGCGGCGACTTGAGCACGCGATGGCGGGACGTGTCGATCACCTTGCCCTTCTGCTGCGCGTAGCTGCCCCAGAGCAGGAATACCAGGCCCTCCCGTTCGCGGTTGAGGGTGTCCACCACTTGGTCGGTGAAGCCTTCCCAGCCACGCTTCTGGTGCGCGCCAGCCTGCCCTTCTTCCACGGTCAGCACCGCGTTGAGCAGCAGCACGCCCCGCTGCGCCCACGGCAGCAGGCAGCCGTGGTCCGGACGCGGCAGGCCAAGGTCCGACTCAAGCTCCTTGTACATGTTCAACAGCGACGGCGGCACCGGCACGCCCGGCATCACCGAGAAACTCAGGCCATGCGCCTGGCCGGCGCCGTGGTACGGGTCCTGACCCAGGATGACCACCTTCACCTGCTCGAACGGGGTGGCGTCGAAGGCGGCGAAGATCTGCGGGCCAGGCGGAAACACGTGCGCCCCGGCCGCCTTGCGCTCGCGCAGGTACGCCGACAGCGCGCGCATCTCTGGACGCAGCAGGTAATCGCCGATGCGGGCCTTCCAGCTCGCTTCCAGCTGGATGCCCGCCTGTACGTCGTCGTTCATCGCGCGCCGGGTTTGTCGCCCAGGCGCGCCAGACGCAGCTGGAACAGCACCTTGGTGACCAGCAACCGTTCTTCGATCGGCTTCTGCACCAGGTCGTTGGCCCCGGCCTGGAGCAGGCTGGACTGATTGAGCGGGTTGCCGTCGCCGGTCATCACCAGCACGGGCAGGCGGCGCTTGCCGTAGCCGAAGTCCACGCGCACGCGCTCGACCACGTCCAGGCCGCTGAGCTCGCCCTTGAGGGTCACATCGGTCAGCACCAGGTCGATGCGGTGGCTGCCGCGGCCCAGCGATTCGGCGGTAAGCAGCGCGAACGCTTCCTCGGCAGTCATCACGTGCAGCACGTTGAGGCTCTGGCGCTCGAGCATGCGCTTGGTCGCCTCGGCGACCACGCGGCTGTCTTCCACGTACAGGATGGTGGCGCCGGGAATGGTTTCCGGCTGCACATAGCCCCGGATGAAGGTCGCCAGTGCTTCATGTCCCAGCGCCTTGTCGAAGTAGTCGGTGACGACATCGGTAAAGCGGCGCTGCTCCAGGTGCTGCTGGGCGTCGCCGGAGACCACGATCACCGGCACATAGGCCTGCCCGGCGGTTTCACGGACCAGCCGCGCCAGCGCCAGCCCGTCGCCGTCGCTGAGCGTGAGCGAGGTCGTGACCAGGTTGACCGGCCCGGCCTCGAGCGCCATGCGCGCGTCTTCGATGCTGGCGCAGCCCACCACTTCCACGGCCGGCAGCTCGCGCCTCAGCACGTCGGCGATGAGCTTGCGGACCAGCTTGGAACCGTCGACCACCATGACGCGCGGCGCGTCGTCGACCAGGTGCTTCAATACTTGCGGACGCATGCAGGATGGGCCTTCAGGTTTCGGTCGGACGGGTCTGGCGCAGGAAGTGTCCCGTCACCAGCCACGCGCCCAGCCAGCCCAGCACTACAGTGCCGACCAGCACGAGCGAGGAATGCAGCAGATCCAGCCCGTGCAGCACGAACGGGCTGGCATAACTTTGCGACAACGCGGCCAGCGGCGGGCGCAGGGCCAGGCCGGCAACGCCAACCAGTGCCAGCGCCAGTGCACCGGCGCCCAGGCCGTACCACGCGCCCAGGTACAGGAACGGACGGCGGATGAAGCCGTCGCTGGCGCCCAGCAGCTGCAGCACGCCGATTTCGTCGCGTCGTGCCTGGATGTCCAGGCGGACCGTGTTGCCCACGACCAGCGCAGCACCCAGGCCCAGCAGCACCGACAGCACCTGCACCAGCCGCGTGCCGAAGCCCAGCCAGGCGTCCAGGCGTTTGCGCCACAGCGCGTCGTGCTGCACCAGGTCGGCCTGCGGCAGGCCTTCCAGCGACTGCGCCAGGCGCGCATCGTCGGTGCGGTTGGCGGGGGTGATGATCAGAAGTGAGGGCAGCGGGTTGTCGTGCAGCGCATCGATCGCCTCGCCCAGGCCCGCGCTGTCGCGCAGTTCGCCCAGCCCTTCGTCCGGTGAACGCAGGGTCACGCCGGCCACGTCGCCACGGCCGCGCAGGGTGTCGGCCACCTGCTTTGCAGCTGCGGCGTCCACGTCGGTTTTCAGGAACAGATTGATGTCGCGCGACTGCTGCACGCTGCCGGCAAAGTGCTTCAGGTTGTCGAGCGCGATCGACAGGCCCAGCGGCAACGCCAGCGCGAGGGCCATCACCATGATGGTCAGCAGGGTCGCCCAGGGCTTGCGCCAGGCGCGGCCCAGGCTGAACACCACGCTGTGTCCATGATGATGCAGCCACACGCCCAGCCGCGACGGCGCGGCGGCTTCCTTGTTGGTGGCGGTACTCATTCGGCCAGGTCCTGCGGCGAGATGTCGTCGATCAGTTTGCCGTGGTCCAGGATCAGCACGCGCTTGCGCATGGCCCGCAGCAGCGCCAGGTCGTGGCTGACCACCAGCACGCTGGTGCCGCGCGCGGGAAGTTCGGCAAACAGCGCCATGATTTCCGCAGCCAGGGTCGGGTCGAGGTTGCCGGTGGGCTCGTCGGCGACCAGCAGCTTGGGTTCGCCGACGATCGCACGGGCGATGCCGACGCGCTGCTGCTCACCGGCCGAGAGCTGCGAAGGCAGCGCTTTTTCGCGGTGGCCCAGGCCCATGCGTTCAAGCACGGAGCGCACCCGCTTGCCGATGTCGCCGCGCCGTGTACCGCGCAGGATCAGCGGCAGCGCGACGTTCTCGGCGATGCTGCGGTCCATCAGCAGGCGATGGTCCTGGTAGACCGCGCCGACCGCACGGCGGTGATGCGGGATGTCGCCACCGCGCACCTTCAGCAGGTTGCGTTCGTCGAACACCACCGCGCCGCGGCTGGGCCGCTCGTCGAGGTGGATCAATTTGAGCAGGGTGCTCTTGCCGGCACCGGAGTGCCCGGTGACGAACAACATTTCGCCGGGCGCAACCTCGAAGCTGACGTCCACCAGTGCCTGGTGGCCGCCCGCATAGTGTTTGCTGACATTGTCAAAACGCAGGACGCTCATTCCCCGATTATGCAGGAGCGAAGCGACGGCGTGGGGATGCGGTGGCGCCCGTCCAACCGTTGGGCGCCACCGTTGATCGGTCAGCTGCCCGAGAGCATGCGGCGGATCTTGCGGCCGATGCGGGTCAGGAACGAAGCGCCCGGGTCCGCGGCCGGTGCCGGGTTGCGCATCGACTTGGCGGTGACCTGCACCGGCGTCACCGGCTGGCCAGCGCCGCCTTCGGCGGTTGCACCCTCGACCGGACGGCCATGGCGACGACGACGGCGCTTGCGCGGCGCGCGCTCGCCTTCCACTGCCGGACTGCTGGCAGCCGAGGGTGCAGCGTCCTTGGCAGGCTGCTGCGGCTTCGGCGCGCCTTCGGCGGCCGGCTGTTCGCCTTCCACACGCGGCTTGCGTTCGCGACGCGGCTTGCCATCGCTGCTGCGCTCGCCCGGGCCACGGCGTTCGCCACGGCCACCGGACGGCTTGCCACCGCGGCCACTGCCACCGCCACGGCGTTCTTCTTCGGCCGCACGCGCTTCGCGCGCTTCGCGGAAGATCTGGCCGACGCTTTCGTTGTCGTCGGTTTCGCCTTCGGCCAGCGGCGCGCGCTCCGGGCGCGGCAGCGCGGTAAGGATCTCGCTGGTGACCGCTTCGACCGGGATCTTCTGCTCGATGTAGGCCTCGATGTCCGGCAGGCCCATCGCATAGCGCTCGCAGGCGAAGCTGATCGCGTCGCCCTCTTCGCCCAGGCGCGCGGTACGGCCGATGCGGTGCACGTAATCTTCAGCGTCGAACGGCAGGTCGTAGTTGTAGACGTACTTGATGCCGTCGATGTGCAGGCCGCGCGCGGCCACGTCGGTGGCCACCAGGATTTCCAGCTGGCCCTTCTGGAAGCGGTTGAGCAGGCTCTCGCGCTTCTTCTGCGGCACGTCGCCGGACAGCACGCCGACCCGGTAGCCGGCCTTTTCCAGCGAACGGGCAACACGTTCGACGAACACCTTGGTGTTGACGAAGACCATGGTGCGCGCGCCTTCGCTGCGCGACAACAGGCCAAGCAACAGCGGAATCTTCTCGTCGTCGGCCGGGAAATAGATGCGCTGGCGCACGCGCGCGGCAGTGATGGTCTCGGCTTCAACCACCAGCTTCTGCGGCTCGTTCATGTGCTCGTAGGCCAGCTCCAGCACGCGATGGCTGAGGGTGGCACTGAACAGCAGGGTCTGGCGGGTGGTGCGCTCCGGCATGCGGCGCAGCAGGAAGCGGATGTCCTTGATGAAGCCCAGGTCGAACATGCGGTCGGCTTCGTCCAGCACGCAGATCTCGCAGGCGTGCAGCGACACCACCTTGTGCTGCTTGACGTAGTCGATCAGGCGGCCCGGGGTGGCGATGATCACGTCCACGCCCTGCTGCAGCAGTTCGCGCTGCTTGTCGTAATCCACGCCGCCGTAGACCAGCGCGAAGCGCAGACCCAGGTCCGAGCCGAACTTCACCGCGTCCTTGTGGATCTGGATCGCCAGCTCACGGGTCGGTGCCAGGATGAGCGCGCGCGGATCTTCCGGCTTGCGGTCGGCCAGGGCCGGGCGGGTCAGCAGGCGGTTCACCACCGCGACCAGGAACGCCAGGGTCTTGCCGGTCCCGGTCTGGGCCTGGCCAGCGACGTCGCCGCCGGGCAATGCCACCGGCAGGGTCAGCGCCTGGATCGGGGTGCAGCGGGTGAAACCAGCGCCTTCAAGGCCCGCCTGCAGGGCCGGATGCAGCTCGAAGGAGGAGAAAGTCAAATCGGTCAGCGGTTTGTCGCTCATGAGTCCGTCTTGGTAAGGCCAGCCGACGAAGAGCGGGTGGCTTGCAATCTTGGGGGGCACCGTCGCCACTGCGGGCCCTGCGCCGGGGAAGGCGGAGGCCGGACCCGACCGGGTCCCGGGGCGCCGCACAATGACCCAGTTTAGCGCAAACCCGCCCGGATACCGGCCCACCCCGTCGCACGCCCTTCTGCGACACCACGTCCGCCCGGTAGAGCCACGCCTTGCGTGGCTGTCCTCCCACCCCCTTCACCCCGCCAACCCCCAGTTGAACGCCCCGCGCACCCGCTCTGGAACCGTCAGCCCCTACCCCCACATAGCTGAAGCCACCCCCGGCAAATCGCGACCGCTGTCACAGGACAATTCTTTCCAGCCGGCACCTGCCACCCCGCGACGATAGGGGTACACTGCCGGCCGTGAGCGTCCAGGCATCCATCGGGCGCACCGCCGACGACCCCAGGGGGAACGAGGCAGCAGAGCGGATGAGGTCTTTAGTGGCCACGTCCAGGTGCACTCCAAAACGAGAGACCAAGATGAGCGACAAGGTTGTACACGTCGGCGATGCCGACTTCGATAGCACCGTACTGAACTCCAAGGAACCGGTCCTGGTCGATTTCTGGGCCGAATGGTGTGGTCCCTGCAAGATGATTGCCCCGGCGCTCGACGAGCTCGCCGACGCGTACCAGGGCCGCGCCAAGATCGTGAAGGTCAACGTGGACAACAACCGCGCCCTGGCCGCCAAGTACCATGTCCGTTCGATCCCGTACCTGGTGGTGTTCAAGGACGGCGAGAAGGTCAACGAACAGATCGGCGCAGTGGGCAAGGCCCAGCTGGCCGGCCTGCTCGACAAGGCCCTGGCCTGATCCACCCCGGCAGCCGGCCCAGCCGGCTGCCCCGCGGGCCCCACGCCCGCATGAATGATCCTGCCCCACCCGGCTTGCGCGCCGCCGCGAGCCGGTGTTAGTGTCGGCACATCCGGCCGCATTCGCGCGCCGCATCTTCTGGACGACGTCTCTTTCCAGAATCCCTTCCCAACGTTCGCCGCCCCTGCCGGGCGCTCGCACCTTCCAGCGAGGAATTCAGCACTTGTCCGATATCACTACTTCCGAACCCGGGAGCGCCGACGCGCCCGCCGAGAAGCGCGTGCGCAAGCCGCGCGTCGCCAAGGCCGCTGCTCCCAGCGCCGACACCGGGTCCACCCCCGCCCAGAACGCCCTGCCCCTGGCTGCCGCGCCCGCCGCGCCGGCGCCGGCTGCTCCGGCACCTGTGCAGGCTCCTCCGGCACCGGCCGCGTCCAGCGGCGATGCCCCGGCCGCGCAGGGCGGTGGCCAGGACGCCGGCGACGGCGGCCCGCGCAACAACAACAACA
>NZ_CAUQLJ010000012.1:0-154458 GCF_963519125.1 uncultured Stenotrophomonas sp.
GCCGGGGCGGGTTCAGCGGCGCGCGGGCGGCGGGCCGGTTCCGGGGCCGGCGCAACCGCCGCCACCGCCGGTTCGGCCTCGGTGCGCTCGTACTGGGCGCGGAACTTGGCCAGCAGCGGCAAGCCCAGCTGCTGCGAAAGCAGGTCGGTTTCGTTGCTGCCGTAGGCCAGTGCCACCGGCAGCACGCCGGCGCTGCGCAGGCCGTCGAGCAGGGCCTGGGCGGTGGCCACGTCGGGCATCTGGCTCAGCCCGCCGAAGTCCAGGATCACCGCGGCGCGGCCGAACAGCTTCGGCGCGCGGGCCACGCGGTCGTGCATCTCACGGGTGAGGCGTTCCACATCGAGCGTGCGGATGCGCAGGTTGGCGATTCCCACCTGGCCGATCTTCAGCTCACCGGCCTGTTCAAAATCCATGTTTGCCGCCACTTCAGGTCCCCGTCGGTCGAGGCGCGCGCTGCAGCTCGCGACGGTGGCCCACCCAGGGCACGTCGGGCAGCGCATCGCCGTAGGTGTCGTGCACCCATTGGTAACTGCACAGGTCCTTGAGCAGCATGCTGGCGCGCACGTCCACGTGCGGCATGTTGTTCTGGCCGACCTCGCGGAAGCCGAAACTGCCATGGAACAGCAGCGCCGCATCGGCGCCATGGTCCAGGAATACTTCGCAGGTCAGCTGCGGATAGCGCAGTTCGGCAAAGCTCTGGGCGTCGGCGTAGAACGCGCGGCCAACGCCACCGCCGCGGCGGCGGCTGGCCACTACGATGCGGTCGATATAGAAGAATTTCTGGCTCAGGTGCTGCTGGAACCAGGCGAAGTTGCTGCTGTCGTGCTGGCTGTCGCTGCCAAAGCCGATCAGGAAGCCGGCCAGGTTGCCGTCGCGCTCGGCGACGCGGAAATATTCAGCGGTATCGAAGAACAGGCGCAGGCGGGCGGCATCCAGAGGAAGGATGGCCAGACCGGCGTTGTTGTTCAGGGCCAGGACGGAATCGAGCTCGTGCTCGCGCACGTCGCGGATGACAATCGACATTGTGACTCCGTGGGGTAACGCGGTTGGTCCGTCAAATTGGACCCTGCGCACGATTATTGCATGCCCGGGGTGGGCTGCGGCATGAACAGGGGACCGCAGATGCATGACTTCCGTGGGAGTGCGCGACGCAGGCCGGGCCCGTAGAGTGCTGGCATGTTGGGAGTCCTCAGCCATACCCGCGTCCTCCGTCTGGCCGGCCTGTTTACCTGGGTCATGGTCGGCCTGCCACTGGCGTACTCGCAGTTCGAGAACCTGCACAGCCGCAGCGATACGGGCAGCTGGGCGATCCTGCTGTTCGTCGCCTACCTGTCCTTCGGCGCCGCGTACTACTGGCTGACCCGCCTCCTGCGCAGCGACAGCGACAGTCACACCACCTGGCTGGACCGCGGCCTGCTGCTGCTGCTGACGGTTTCGGCGCTGGGCGTCAGCTACCTCAGTGGTTCCGGCCTTGGCAGCATCCTGATGATGGTGGCTGCCGGCGTCATTCCGTGGATGCTGTCGGCGCGCCTGTGCGTGCTGTGGCTGCTGGTCAGCCAGCTGGCGGTGGCCCCGGTCTATTACATGCTGCTGCACTTCCCGCTGTTCGAAGCCGTGATGCAATCGCTGCTGTATGGCGGCTTTTCCATGTTCATCTTCGTGACCAGCCTTGTCGCGCGGCAGCAGACCCAGGCCCGCGACGAGCAGCGCAGGCTCAATTCGGAGCTCCGCGCCACCCGCGCCCTGCTGGCCGAAAGCGCCCGGGTCAATGAGCGGACCCGCATTTCGCGTGAACTGCATGATCTTCTGGGGCATCAGCTGACCGCGCTGACCCTGAACCTGGAAGTGGCCGGCCACCTGGCCGAGGGCCAGGCGCTGGACCACGTGAAGCGCTCGCACGCCCTGGCCAAGCTGCTGCTGGGCAACGTGCGCGAGGTGGTCAGCCAGTTGCGTGAGACCGGCGCCATCGATCTGGCCGCGGCGCTGCGCCCGCTGACCGAGAATGTGCCTTCGCTGGACATCCAGCTGGACATCGAGGATCCGCTGAACGTGGAGGACCCGCAGCGGGCCCACGTGCTGCTGCGCTGTACCCAGGAGATCATCACCAACGCGGTGCGCCACGCCGGTGCCCGCCACCTGTGGATCAAGGTGTACCGTGAAGCCCCCGACCGGGTGGTGGTGGAGGCCCGCGACGATGGTGTCGGCGCGGATATGGTCAATGTGGGCAATGGCTTGCGCGGCATGCGCGAGCGCCTGCAACAATGTGGTGGCCAGCTGCAGGTCGAAACCCGTCCCGGTGAAGGCTTCCGGTTGCGGGCGACGGTGCCGGCAACGGTGCTGGTGGCCACCCTTACCAAGGTTCCTGAAGGAGTGCGTTGATGATTCGCGTCTGCCTGGTCGACGACCAAACCCTGGTGCGGCAGGGGATCCGTTCGCTGCTGGCACTGGACGACGGGATCGAAGTGGTGGCCGAGGCGGCCGATGGACGCCAGGCCGTCGACCTCATCCCCACGATCCGCCCGGACGTGGTGCTGATGGACATGCGCATGCCGGTGATGTCCGGGCTGGAAGCGTTGCAGAGCCTGTCGCGCACGGCCCAGCTGCCGCCGACCATCATCCTGACCACCTTCGACGACGACCAGCTGGTGCTGGCCGGCCTCAAGGCCGGGGCCAAGGGCTACCTGCTCAAGGACGTGACCCTGGAGCAGCTGGTCGGCGCCATCCGCACCGTTGCCGACGGGGGCTCGCTGGTGCAGCCGGCGGTGACCCAGCGGCTGCTGTCGGGCCTGGAGCACATGCGCAACGAGTTCGTGAGCCTGGACCGACCCGACCCGCTGACCGACCGCGAGACCGAGATCCTGCGCCTGATGGCCAGCGGTTTCTCCAACAAGGAGATCGCCAACTCGCTGGGCGTGGCCGAGGGCACCATCAAGAACCACGTCTCCAACATCCTGTCCAAGCTGGGCGTGCGCGACCGCACCCGCGCGGTGCTGAAGGCGTTCGAACTGCAGCTGGTGTGAAGGCGGACTTCTGCTGAAAATGAACGCCAGTTGAAAGCGTTGTGGGACAAGGCATGCGGCCGTCGTTGACGGCCCATTTGCCGATACCGGCAAATAAATATCGCGCGGGGCCACGTGCTGGCCCACCTGATGCGCTATCTTTCCGCTCCTTGCCTTCTGAAAACCGCTCCCGGTATGGAAACCGGTGCGCCAATCCTGATCCATTACACCCGCGAAGCCTGCTAGGATTGGCGCTTCGCTTCAATCAACCCGGCCGTGGGATCGGCCCCGGAGACTCTCTGAATGACCCGTATTATCGAGTTCCTGATCGCCTTGGGGATCGTGGCTGGCCTGTTCGTCATCATTGGCGTTGTGCTGCCGGGCGAGCGTCACATCACTGAAAGCATCGAGACCAACCGCAAGATGACGATCGTGTACGACACGGTCAACAGCCTGCGCCGCTTCAAGGACTGGAACCCGCTCGTGCTGCGCGATCCCGCCGTTGAACTGAAGCACTCCGGCCCCGCCTCCGGCGTGGGTGCCCGCCTGGACTTCTCCTCCAAGGAGCCGTCGCTGGGCAATGGCAGCTGGGTGATCACCGAGTCCGAGCCGAACAAGCGCGTGGCCATCGACATCGAAGACGCCACCAAGGGTCACGACAAGAAGACCAGCTTCACCCTCGAGCCGACCGGCAAGGGTGGCCGCAACGTCAAGATCACCCAGGACTACAGCGTCAAGTACGGCTTCAACCTGTTTGGTCGTTATGCGGGCCTGTACGTCAGCCGTCACGTCGGTGACGACCTGAAGCTGGGTCTGTCGCGCATGGCCAACATGCTGGCCACCGTGCCGAACGTGGACTACCGCACCGCCGAAGCCCCGCTGACCGACCTGGCCATCGTGGACGCCCCGGCCGAAGATCTGCTGGTGGTCACCGCCGGTAACGTTGATCGTGGCGAAGCCACCATCAGCAAGTCGATCAAGGACAACCAGGAGTGGATCAAGCGCGTGATGGAGGCCAATGACCTCGAAGCCGCCGGTCCGTTCCGCATCATCACCACTGACTTCGGTCAGGAAAAGTACGCCTTCGACGTGGCCCAGCCGGTCAAGAAGAAGGGTACCGAAGGCGCTTCGGCTGAAGCCCTGACGGTGAAGATCGACGGTGGCGCCCCGGTCAAGTACGTGCACGTCGCACCGCACCGCACCGCGCATGCGAAGTACACCGGCCACATGGCTGGCCTGGACATCGCCCGCAACGCCCTGCGTGCCTGGGCCGTGACCGGTGGCAACGAAGTGATCGACCGTCCGTACGAGTCCTGGAACGCAGGCGTTGAGAAGTCCTTCACGCCGGAAGCGACCTACGACATCTACTGGGCCGTCAAGTAATCCGACGGTTGCCGTGATGTAACGCAGAACAGAAAACGCGCCGCTTCCTGCGGCGCGTTTTTTTTTGGAGGATGCAGCATGCTCAACCTGGAACGACGCGCGCGTAGACCTTCGCTGCTGGCCTGCCTTGGCGGGTTGCTGGCGGCCACCGCAGTGGGCCTGTCGGCCTATGCCTCGCACGGCATCGCCGAGCCGCTGGCGCAGTCGCATGTGAACACCGCTGCGCTGTTCGCATTTGGCCACGGCGTCGCGTTGGCGGTGCTCGGTCCGACCCAGCAGAACAGCGTGGGCAAGCTGGCGCTGTACGTCCTGCTGCTAGGCACGCTGCTGTTCTCCGGCAGCCTGGTGGCGGGCGCGCTGTGGCAGCTCAGTACCGGGCTGGCCCCGGTCGGCGGTACCGCGCTGATGCTCGGTTGGGTGGTGTACGGCTTCAACGCACTGAGGCGCTGACATGCCGCGCTTCCGCCGTGGGTTCGACGTGGACGAAGCGCATGCGTGGCTGTCCAGGCGCGACCGCCGGCTGGGCACCTGGATGAAGCGCCTGGGCCCGATCGAGCCACCGCCGGGCTGGGCGCGCAGTTTCGACCCGGTGGACGCGTTGGCCCGCGCGATCCTGTTCCAGCAGCTCAGCGGCAAGGCCGCTTCGACCATCGTGGGGCGGGTGGAAACGGCGATCGGCAGCACCCGCCTGCACGCGGACACGCTGTCGCGCATCGACGATGCCGGCCTGCGCACCTGCGGCGTGTCCGGCAACAAGGCGCTGGCATTGCGCGACCTGGCCCGTCGTGAAGCTGCCGGCGAAGTACCGGACCTGCGCCGGATGTCGGTGATGGAGCACGACGCCATCGTCGAGGCGCTGGTGCCGATCCGCGGCATCGGCCGCTGGACGGTGGAGATGATGCTGATGTTCCGGCTCGGCCGGCCGGACATCCTGCCGATCGACGACCTCGGCATCCGCAAGGGTGCGCAGCGCGTGGACAAGGCAGAGGTGATGCTGACGCCGAAGGAACTGGCACTGCGCGGGGAAAAGTGGGGTCCGTTCCGGACCTATGCCAGCCTGTACCTGTGGCGGATTGCGGATTTCAGCGAAGTGCCGAAGACGGCGACAAACCGGTCGCAGGATTGATCGGCGGCCGAAACATCTCCGCGTAGTGACACGCCATGCGTGTCCCCGGGGTGTCGAACGACATCGCGCCTGGTTCGTTCGTGCGATGACACGCGTGGCGTGTCACTACGCCCGGCGCCAGCACCAATGCCAGGGCTCGTAGACAATCCCGTGCGGATTACCTCGCGGATAGCTCATCTGGAAGCCATGCGCTCCGGCATGCTGCTGCAGCCACTCAAACGCGGGAGTCGCCTCGAAACTCTCCTCGGCAGGTGGTTCGCCGGGCGCACTGATGTCCAGCGCCCGCCCGCTGTGATGCTCGCTGTACCCGGGCGCGGCATTGACCTGCAGAATGTCCGCCACTTCAAGCCCGCGCGCACGCTTCCGGTCAAAGATGCCCAGCTGGTAATCATGGCTGCGATAGCCCGAGATGGCGTCCAGCACCACGCCCTCGCGCGCGGCATGCTGCTGCATGCGCTGCCATCCCTGCGCCGCGCCCTGCTGCAGCCAGAGCGGCCGGCGGTAGCGGTCAAAGCCGGCCAGTGACAACCGCGCAGGCTCCGCTTCCAGTACGAGCCCGGTATCGTCCTCATATCGCTCCGCGTCGATGCCCAGTTCCTCCAGCCGCGCCTGCAGCCCGCTCAGCGGCAGCAGGTCATCGGGGGCATGGGCACGCCGCGTGCCACTCAGGGCCTCATCAAGGGCGTCCAGCGCCTCCTCGATGCCCGGCTCGCGCATCAGGTGCGGCACCAGCGGCAGCAGCCCGTGTGCGGTGGCGGCCGCCAGGTACTGGCCGTCGCGCTTGCGCCGCAGTACCCAGCGCGCCCGGGCCAGCGCCCGCGCGTCGGCATTGCTGCGCGCGCGCAGCAGGCCACCGGGCCACAGTTCGATGTCGGGGGTGTTGATCAGCAGGGCAGGGTATCGGCGCATGCGCCCAGCTTAGCGCGTGGCCTGCGCGTTCAGCGCATCGAGCAGCGCACGCGGGTTTTCCGGGCTCAGCAGCAGCGCACTGCCGTCGCGCAGCGGCAGGTACAGCACGCGGCTGGCATCGGTCACCAGGCAGAACATCTTCCTGCCGCCGCTGCGGTAATGGCCGGACTGGAAGCCGGGCATGCCGAAGCCGTTGATCTTGATGCCCGGCTTGAACTCGGCGTGCTCGGCCAGGTCCACGATGCGGGCCCGGTCCAGCTGCAGTGCCGAGACCGCGGTGCGCCGGCGGTAGAAGGTGGCGGTGACCACCAGCTCGCTGCCCTGCAGTTCTATGCGGCGGCGAAAGAACGCCCAGGTGAGCACGCCGCTGACCAGCAGCAGGAACGGCAGGGTGATCGCCAGATCCATCGGGGTGCGCTGTTCGGACTGCAGCGTAGTGGCCACGATCATCACTGCCACGCCCAGCATGGGCAGCCACAGCCAGAGCAGGCGCGAGACCGGGGCGGGCGCGACCGCGAATTCCCTGCGGGTGTCCGAGAGGGTGTTCATCCCTGTTCCTTGATCCACGCGGCGACATCGTCGATCAATGTTGGCGACACCGTACCAGCGGCACGGTATTCCTCCAGCGAACCAGGGCCTTCCCCGGCGATGCCCAGGTGGTTCAGTGCCAGGTAGCGGTGGAAGCGCGCTTTCGGCCCTTCCGGCAGGCCCTGCGTCCAACGCTGCCAATCGGCGTCCACCACCTGGAAGTCGCGCCCGCCCTGCAGCAGCAGGATCGGCTGCTTCAGCGACTGTGCGTCGGCAACCGGATCCACCGCGTCGAACGCGCGCCAGTAGCGGGCCGGTTGACCGAGCGGCAGGTCCTTGGGAGCCACCACGCCGGTACCACGCGCGGCAGCGATCTGTGCGTCGAGCCTGTCCAGCGCGGCCTGCTCGTCGGCGCTGATCTCGCCATCCAGATTGAGCAGGTAGCGGTTCTGTTCGGGCAGGAGGGTCAGCAGGGAACGCGCGGGTGCCGACCACAGCACCACGCCGGCGACCTTGCCCGAGTGCGCGGCAATGCGCGGGGCGAGCATGCCACCCTGGCTGTGGCCCATCACGTAGATCTGCTTCGGGTCGATGCCCGGCGTGTTGGCCAGCAGGGCAACGGCGGCCACCGCGTCGTTGGTGGTCTCATCGTCCATGGTGTAGTCGCCGTCGCTGAAATCCTGCGGCCGCACGCGGGTGCGCTTTTCGTAGCGCAGCACCGCGATGCCCTGCGCGGCCAAGCCACGCGCTACGTCCAGGAACGGGCGGTTGGGGCCGATGGTTTCATTGCGGTCCTGCGGACCCGAGCCGTGCACGAGCACCACGGCCCGGAACGGGCCGGCACCGTTGGGAAGCGCCAGGGTGGCCGGCAGCGGCCCCTTGCCGGCCACGATCTGCAGCTCGCGCTCGGTGTAGGTGGCTGAGGCGGGCGGCGGCGGTGGGGACGCTGCGGCTGCCGGCTGGAGATACAGGGCTGCAACGCGCCCCTCGGCATCCACGGCAATGGTGGCCGTGACCGCGCCGCTGCCGAACTGCAGCGATTGCTGGACGACCTGCAAGCCCTGCTGCTCGACCACGCGCGCTGCACCACGGCTGCGCAGCCCGCCGAACGACTGCCACAGTGCCTGCAGCGACGCGGCGGGTGCGGCCTTCGCCATTTCCGGGGTAAACATGGCTTCGGCAGCGGCCACGTCGCCGGCGTCCAGCCTGTCCAGCAGTTGGCTGGCCGTCTGCTGGGGCGTGGCCGCGTTTGCCGCCACTGCCACCGACGCCAGCATCCACGCAACCAGATACCTGCTCCAGGTGCGCATGTCAGCTCTCCTTCTTGAAGAACAGCAGCGCCACACCCATCGGGGTGCCCTGCAGCACGTTCACCAGCTCCCAACCGAGTTGGCCCTGGCGGTTCATTTCGGCCTGCAGGTCCTCCGGCTTCAAACCGGTCCACGACGGCTTCACTTCAACGGTCAGGTACGTCCAGCGCTTGCTCATTCCTTGCTCTCCGGATCAGGTGCGGGTTTGGGAAGGCGTCCAGCCTTGCGCAGTGCGTCGCGCAGCACGTACTCGATCTGCGCGTTGAGGCTGCGGAGCTCGTCGTCGGCCCAGCGCTGCGCCGCTGCCAGCACGTCGGCATTGATACGCAGCGGATAGGCTTTCTTCTCACTCATGCTCAGTACAACGAGCCGACGTTGACGATCGGCTGGGTACCGCGGTCGGAACACAGCACGGTGAGCAGGTTGCCGACCATCTGCGCCTTGCGCTCTTCATCCAGCTGCACGACGTTGTTCTTCTGCAGTTCGGCCAGGGCCATTTCGACCATGCCGACCGCACCGGCGACGATGCGGGTGCGTGCGGCGATCACTGCGTTGGCCTGCTGGCGCTGCAGCATGGCCTGGGCAATTTCCGGGGCGTAGGCAAGGTGGCTGATGCGGGCGTCGAGCACCTGCACGCCGGCGTCGGCCAGGCGCTCGGCCAGTTCGTCCTTGAGGTGCTGCGAGATCTCGGCGGCATGGCTGCGCAGTGAGAGCTGGCCTTCCTCATGCTGGTCGTAGGGGTAGCTGGTGGCCATCGCGCGCAGCGCCGATTCGGACTGGATGTGCACGAAGCTCTCGTAGTCGTCGACGTTGTAAACCGCTTCGGAAGCGTCCACGACCTGCCAGACGATGACGGCGGCGATTTCAATCGGGCTGCCGTCCAGTTCGTTCACCTTGAGCTTGCCGCTTTCGAAGTTGCGCACGCGCTGGCTGACCTTCTTCTTGCTGAAGAACGGGTTGTTCCAGCGCAGGCCGTTGTCCTTGACCGTGCCGACGTACTTGCCGAAGAGGCTGAGCACGGCGGCCTGGTTGGGCTGGACGGTGTAGAGGCCTACCAGGCTGAACGTGCCTGCCAGCCCAAGCAGCAGGCCGCCGAGGATCAGGAGCAGATTGACGTTGCCGCGCTCTACGCCAGAAAGGAACATCCAGGCCGCCACGGCCAGCAGGGCCAGGATGGCCAGCAGGAAGGGGACGCCGGAGAGCGAGCGGACGGGCTTTTCTTTCATGGCGGGGCATCCTTTGCGGTGGGTTTCAGCTATTGATATCAATTTGATATCACTTCTGCAAGGGGCGGGCTGGGGTCGGGTCCGGCCTGTCAGCGGGAGCAGGCCATTCATTGACGTCTGACCAGGCACGGATGTGACCGCCGCGCACCGTCGGCGGTGCACGGCTCTACAATGCGTTCCCGTCCGCTGTCCGGAATGAAGCACCATGATTACCCTCGGCACCCCGCTGTCCCCCTCCGCCACCCGTGTCCTGCTGCTGGGCTCGGGCGAACTGGGCAAGGAGGTCGCCATCGAGCTGCAGCGGCTGGGGGTGGAGGTGATCGCGGCCGACCGCTACGAGAACGCGCCGGCGATGCAGGTGGCGCACCGCTCGCACGTGATCGACATGCTGGATGCGATGGCGCTGCGCGCGCTGATCGCGGCGGAGAAGCCGCACCTGATCGTGCCGGAGATCGAGGCGATCCATACCGAGACGCTGGTCCAGCTGGAGCAGGAAACCGGTCAGCGGGTGGTGCCGACGGCGCGCGCGGCGCGGCTGACGATGGACCGTGAGGGCATCCGGCGGTTGGCGGCGGAGACGCTGGGGTTGCCGACCTCGCCGTACCGCTTCGTGGATACGGAGGCGGAGTACCGGGCGGCGGTGGCGGCGATCGGGCTGCCGTGCGTGGTGAAGCCGGTGATGTCGTCGTCGGGCAAGGGCCAGAGCACGCTGCGCAGCGAGGACGATATCGCGCCGGCGTGGGAGTACGCGCAGACCGGCGGTCGGGCGGGTGCGGGGCGCTGCATCGTGGAGGGCTTCATCGACTTCGACTATGAGATCACGCTGCTGACGGTGCGGCATGCGGGCGGGACGTCGTTCTGCGCGCCGATCGGGCATTGGCAGAAGGACGGGGACTATCGCGAGAGCTGGCAGCCGCAGCCGATGTCGGCGGCGGCGCTGGCGCGGGCGGAGGAGATTTCGCAGGCGATCACCGACGACCTGGGTGGCTGGGGGTTGTTCGGGGTGGAGTTGTTCGTGAAGGGCGACGCGGTGTGGTTCAGCGAGGTGTCGCCGCGGCCGCACGATACGGGGCTGGTGACGCTGGCGTCGCAGGAGCTGAGCGAATTCGCGCTGCATGCACGGGCGATCCTGGGCCTGCCGATTCCGCTGATCCGTCAGAGCGGTCCGTCGGCGTCGTGCGCGATGCTGGCGCACGGCGAGGGCGTGCCGGTGTTCAGCAACGTTGAGGCGGCACTGGTGCATCCGGACACGGCGCTGCGCCTGTTCGGGAAGCCGAGCGTGCACGGGCATCGGCGCGTGGGTGTGACGTTGGCGCGTGGCGCGGACGTTGATGAAGCGCGGAAGATTGCGCGTGAGGCGGCTGAGGCGATTTCTATTGAGTTGCGCGCGTAAAGCGCTGGCGTTTCTATCTCTACGTGCTGGGGCGACCGTCGGGCAGCCCCGCTCCGAGATATCGCGTGCCTTCGGCCCGCGATATCCGAGCATTCCACCTTAACCCCCCGCCTTCGGCGCGCCCCCTTCAACAAGAAGGGGGCTTTCCTCCAGATGGTCTTTTGGTGCCGTCGGGACCTGACACGCATGGCGTGTCACTACGCGGATTCTGCTTTGGTAGGGTCGGTCCCCAGACGACTGCCGTGAAATCCGCCGCGCCCGGTAACGCATTCGAATAATCGGAACGGCTTTTACCGCACGTCCACCCACACCAGATGGTGGTCGCTGCCATCGGCAATCTTCGCCTCGGGCGTTTCATTCGCGGGCCAGAACACGCCGCTGCCGATGTAATTGAATCCCACCGACGGCAGCACGTAATCCAGGCGCATGGTGCCGGACTTGGGGCCGAAATCGCCGGTGGCGTGGAACGGGGCGCCCTTCCGCACGATGCCCTTTTCGGCGTACGCCAGGCTGGTCTGTTCTGCACCGACGCTGCGCGGGGTGGGGTAGCGCAGCACGCGCGCGTTTTCGATCAGTTCGACGATGGCGTCATGGCGGCCATCGCCGTCCACGGGATCGTTGTTGAGGTCGCCGAGGATCACGAAGCGGGCGTCCTGGGCGAGGCCGCCGCACTGGCCACGGTCGTCGCAGAGCCAGGGCTTGTCGCCGGCGGAAAGGTATTCCTGCCACAGCCGCAGTTCGTCGTGGTTGCGCGCGGCGTTGCGCTTTTCCGGGCCGTCGAACACGGGCGGGGTGGGGTGGGAGACCAGCGCATGCACCACGCCGTTGGGGGTGTTCACCGGGACGTCCCAGTGCGACTTGGAGGACAGGCGCAGCTGCGACCAGACGTGGTCGTTGTAGAAGGACTTGCCCGTGCGCGGGTCGATCGGGCGTAGCGCGCCGGGCATCGTGCTCCACTTCAGCAGCTGGAAGCTGCGCACCTTGGCTTCGTCGATCGGGTAGCGCGAGAGCACCAGCATGCCGTACTGGCCGGCGTGGAGACCGTAACCCCAGGCGTCGTTGCCACGGGCGCGGCCGTCGCCGCCGATCTGGCCGTTGTTGTCCAGGTCCAGGCCGCTCTGCACGCCGGTGTTGACCGGGGCCAGGTAGCGGTAGGCGAAGTGCAGGGGCTCGCCGCCGCCGGGCTGGGCCACTTCCAGATAGCGCTGCTGGAACAGGTCGGCGGCGCGGTGGGCGTCGTCGAAGTCGAATTCGTTGAGCAGCACCAGGTCGGGGCGGACCTGCTGCAGCACCGCGGCGATCTTGCGCGCGTGCGCGCTGTCGCCTTCGAGCTCGGCGATCAGGCCGCCGGTCTCGTCGCTGTACAGCGAGGTGTTGTAGGTGGCGATCCGCAGCGGTGCGGGGGCGGCATCCGGCATGGCGGCGGTCTTGGTCGAGGTTTGCGCGCAGGCGCCGCAGAGCAGGGCCAGGGCGAGGATCAGGGGATGGGCTTTCATGCGCCTATTCTGCACGGGCGCGCGTTGCAATGGCGGGTCAAATGCCGTCGCGGGCGTCGTCGAACGCGTGCCAGCGGCGGCCGTCGTAGGCCTCCAGCGGACGGAAGCGGCGCTTGTAGTCCATCTTGCGGTGGCCGCGGATCCAGTAGCCGAGGTACAGGTGCGGCAGCTGCTCGCGACGGGCCCACGCGATCTGCTGCAGGATCGCGAAGGTGCCCAGGCCGCGCTGGGCATGATCGGGGTCGAAGAAGGTGTAGACCGCCGAGAGCCCGTGCGCGGTGACGTCGGTGACCGCCACCGCCAGCAGGGGGCCGCGGTGGCCATCCACGGCAGGCCCGCGGACCTCCAGGAACCGGCCCTGCGACCACTGGCCGATCAGGAACTGGTCGAACTCGTGCGGGCCGTGCTCGTCCATGCCGCCCTGGGCATGCCGGTGGGTCAGGTAGCGGTGGTACAGCGCGAACTGTTCGTCGGTCTGCTCGGCGGCGACGATGCGTACTTCCAGGTCGTCGTTGCGCGCCAGGCAGCGGCGCTGGCTGCGATCAGGCGCGAAGCGGGCCACCGGCACGCGTACCGAGACGCAGGCGTGGCAGTTGGCGCAGTGCGGGCGGTAGACCAGGTCGCCGGAGCGGCGGAAGCCCCAGCTCAGGGCCATCGGATACAGGCTGCCGAGGCGCTGGTCGTGCGGATCCAGCACCAGGTCGCGCGCAGCGCGGTCCGGCCAGTAGCCACAGGGATGGTCCCCGGTCTGGAACAGGCGCAGCTCGTCGTCGCGGTCGGTGTGGATCGCCATGGCCACAGCATAGCGCCGGGGCGTCGCAGGCGCCGCGACTGTCTGGTGAATGAACGCGACCGTGTGGGCTGTCAACGCGGGTCGCGTCCGGGCGTTTTCTCTCCCGTGGGTGCCGAGCACCGCACGACGCTTCCCCCCAAAGAACCGGAGTACCCCATGCGCAACCGCAAACCCCTTCTGCTGCTGGCCCTGCTGATGACCACCGGCGCTGCCGGCCTGGCGGTGGCCGCCGATACCCCGACCGCGCCCGCCGCGCCGGCCCGCGTGAAGCTGGATACCAACGGTGACGGTTTCGTTGACCGCACCGAAGCCGCCAAGGCGCCGCGCCTGGCCGAGAAGTTCGACAGCCTGGACACCAACAAGGACGGCAAGCTTTCGCGCGAAGAAATGCCGCGCTGGCAGGGCAAGCGCCACGGGCGTGGCCCGGGTGGCGGCCACGAGCGCATGGAAAAGCTGGATGCGAACAAGGACGGCCGGATCAGCCGTGACGAAGCCAAAGCCGACCCACGGTTGGCGGAACGTTTCGACAGGATGGACGTCAACAAGGACGGCTACCTGGACAAGACCGACCGCGAGCTCGGCATGAAGCAGCACCGTGACGCGTGGTTCGCTGCCGCCGACACCAACAAGGACGGCCAGCTGAGCAAGGCCGAGTTCGACGCAGCGAAGAAGCCGTTCGGTGGCCCGCGCGGCGACAAGCCGCCGATGCCGCCGAAGGCGAAATAATCGGGTAGAGCCGCGCTCTGCCCGGCTGCGAAAACAAAAGCGCCGGTCAATGACCGGCGCTTTTTCATGCCTCAGATCAACCGGGCATCCCACGCCATCGCCAGCACGATGCCGATCACCAACAGGTTGGTCACGATCAACGCAGGCCGACCATACATCGACTGATACACCCAGCTCGGCCCTTTGCGTCCATGCCGCGCCGCATCGCGCGCGATCATCGGCGCCATGATGCGTTGCAGGGGCACCAGGCACTGGTAGTTCACCACGCCGGTGCCGAGCACCATGACGATCAGCGGCCAGTGCAGCGGCACGTGCAGCATCGTCAACGCGAGTACGGCCATGCAGACGAGCATTGCGGTGAAGGTGCTGTAATGCACGAAGCGAAAGACGGCAGCGCGTTCGGCCGGTGTCTCGGTGTAGCACAGCAGGTAGCGCCCGCCGAGGTAGCTGCCGATGATGCCGCCGAGCATGCCGGTGATTGCCACGCCCAACCCCATCCCGGGGCTCATCAGCGGGGTCTGGCTGACCGCCGCGCCGAGCGAGCCCATCGCAGCACCGCCAGTCAGGCTGGCGCCGCCCAGCCCTAACTTGCCGCTGCCCACGCCCACGCCGGTACCCAGCAGGATCGCGGCACTGGCGGTGCCCGGCGCGGCAATCATCACCATCGACACCACCGTGGTGGCGAACGCGGCGCCGGGCGCACTGCTGCGCGCGAAGTCGCCGAAGCGGCGCAGCATCTCTTCCCGCACCGAGGCGCGCGCACGCGACAGGCGCTTGCGCACGGCCGCGTCGCTCAGGCCGAGCAGGTCGGCCACCTGCTGCGAGCGTTGGCCTTCGCGGTAGTACAGCAGGAGGGTTTCGCGGCTGTCTTCGGGCAGTGCCGAAATGATCTCTTCGGCAGCCAGTTCTTCTTCCACCCGCTGCAGGTAGTCCGGCGCGCTGGGGCTGGGGTCGGCGGCCATGCTGATCGCGATCTCGGCCGCTTCACCGGACAACGGCCGGCCGCGGTTGGCGCGCAGCCAGTCGCGGGCCAGGTTGCGGGTGATCTGGCGCAGCCAGGGCAGGAAGCTGGCGGTGCTGTGCAGCTGGTTGAGCTGCTGCCAACCCTTGATGAAGGCTTCCTGCGCGATGTCTTCGCTGGCCTGCACGTCGCGGGTAATCGCCAGCGCGATGGCGGTGACGGTGTTCTGGCAGGCCAGCACGATGCGGCCATAGGACTGCTGGCAGCCGCTGGCGGCGGCGGGCAGTTCGCGTTCCAGCGTGTCGGTCAGGGGCAGGGTGGTCATGGCGTCGATCCCGGCGGGTGGTGACATCATGACGGGGTGGGGCGCGGAATGTGACCGCGCCCCGGGCGGGGTCTTACGGTTGTTGCACCGGCTGGATGCGCACGCGGACCTCTTCCTCTTCCTGCGCCGGTGCCGGTTCGTTTGCCGGGGTCTGCGGCTGTGCCTGCTGCACGGGCGCCGGTACCGCGGTGGGCGCGCTGCGGTGGCGCATCATCACCACCATCGCTACGGCAGCGATGACCAGCAGCAGACCGATGCGGATGCGCCAGGCCCAGTTGCGGCGCGGCGCGGTTTCGGCGACCTGGTCGCGGAAGGCGAATTCGGCGGTAGGGTGGTCGCGCCGGGTGGTTTCCAGCAAGCGCGCGTCGCGCAGGATCTCGCGGGCGCGGGGCTGGTCGTTGGCGTGCACCACCCACAGAGTGGGGTGGGTGCTGGCCTTGCTGGTGTCGAGGTAGCTGAACTGGCTGCCGCGCTTGCTGTGGTACGAACGGCCGTTGGTGATGCGCACCTCGATGCCGGCATCGCGCAGCAGCTGGGCCACGCCTTCCACGGTTTCAACGCGCTGGCTGCTGAAAATCTGACGCATGGCGAATTATTCCTTGGCCGGTACGGCGGCGGCCGCGGCACTGTCGTCGACCACGCGGATCAACCCTTCCTGCGCGGTGCTGGCAACCAGGATGCCGTTACGGGTGTAGAACTGGCCACGTGCCAGCCCGCGCGAATCCTGCGCGCTGGGACTGTCCAGCGAGTACAGCAGCCAGTCGTCGGCGCGGAACGGGCGGTGGAACCAGATCGCGTGGTCGAGCGAGGCCATCTGCACGTGCGGGTGGTAGTAGCTGATCCCATGCGGGAAGGTCGCTGTGCCCAGCAGGTGGAAGTCGGAGGCATAGGCCAGCAGTGCCTGGTGCAGTTCCGGGGCGTCGCCGACCGGCTCGCTCAGGCGCAGCCACACCTGGTGGTAGGGCGGGCGCTTGGGCGGGTTCAGTTCGTCACGCGGGTAGACATGGCGGAACTCGAACGGGCCGCCGCGCGACAGCCAGCGCTGCACCTTGATCGGCAGCCGCTCCAGCACTTCGGCCGGCAGCGGACGGTTCGGTTCGATGTCTTCCGGCTGCGGCACTTCGGGCATCTTGTGCTGGTGCTCGGCGCCGGTCTCGGCCTGCTGGAACGAGGCCGCGCAGAAGAAGATCACCTTGCCGTGCTGGATCGCGGTGACCCGGCGCACCGAGAAGCTGCCGCCGTCGCGGGTGCGGTCCACGTCATAGACGATCGGGTGGTCGATGTTGCCGGCGCGCAGGAAGTAGGCATGCAGCGAATGCACGTGGCGGCCGTTGTCGACGGTCGCCTGTGCGGCCGAGAGCGCCTGGCCCAGCACCTGGCCGCCGAACACGTACTTGGTGCCGATGTCGCGGCTCTGGCCACGGAACAGGTTGTCTTCCAGGCGTTCGAGCGTGAGCAGGTCGATCAGCTCGGAAACGACGGGTTCTTGCGGCTGGGACAAGGCGGCGGCCTGCAGGGGGACGAACAGGAATTATACGGGTGGTGGCCCCGCCTCAGGATTTACCCAATCGAGCCACCAGCGTCTGCAGCGCCTGCTGGGCGTCCGGCGCGTACCAGGCTTCGACGAACCGGTCCAGCTGGATCAGGTCGGCATGCAGGGCCTCGTGCAGGTCGGCGCGGGCGACGCTGCGGGTGTGCAGCATCGGCTGCCGGGGCAGCTTGAGCAGACGAGCCAGCCAGGCTACCGCGCGCGGCACCACCTCGGCCGGGGCCGCCAGCTCGTCCACCAGCCCGATCTCCAGCGCACGCTCGGCCGGCACCATCTCACCACCGATCAGCAGCTGCGAGGCCCGGTGGTGCCCCACCACGCGGCGCATCAGCCGCTGGATGCCTTCCGGCGCCACCAGCCCCACCTGCACTTCGTTCAGGCCGATCACGGTCGGCTGCGCCGGGTCCGCGCTGCGCGCCATGATCCGGTAGTCGCAGCACAGCGCCAGCACGCAGCCGCCGGCCGGGGCATGCCCGGTCAGCGCGGCCACCACCGGGATCCGGCTTTCAGCGAGGGTGCGCACCGCGCCGAAGAAGGCCTGCCAGCTGTCCAGCAGCTTGTGCCTGTCCTCGCCGTGGCTGAGCAGGTGCGGCACGTCCATGCCGGCGCTGAAGATGCGCTCGCTGCCCGACAGCACGATCCCGTGCGCGTCGTCGGCCATCGCCTGGTTGATCGCCTGGATCAGGTGACGGCACAGCTCGGTGTCCAGCGCGTTGACCGGCGGGCGGGCAAGCCGCAGCTCGCGGATGGGGCCATGGTTGATCACCTCGATAAGCGTCGTCATGCTGCGATCTCGTTGCGGGCAGGGAACTGAGGCGATGATAACCAAACCATTCGTGTGCGTATTGTTGGGTCTGTGTGCGGCCGCAGCATCTGCGGGTGCGGCGGAGCCGGCGTGTGTCAGCCTCAAAGGGGGCTGGGTGCGGTTGCCGCCGCCGGGGATGACGATGGCGGCCGGCTACGGAACGATCCGGAATGACTGCAAGGCCGCAGTGACCGTGGTCGGCGTGGGCAGCAAGGCCTTCGATGATGTGTCGCTGCACGAGACCACGATGGCCGATGGCGTCAGCCGGATGCGCGCGGTGGAGGCGTTGCCGATTGCGCCCGGGGAAGAGGTCACATTGAAGCCGGGCGGGCTGCACCTGATGTTGATGGAGCCGGTGGTGAAAGTGACGGAAGGCGCAGAGCTGCCTGTGCGCCTGAGCCTGGAGGACGGGCGCAAGGTGGATGGCACGTTGCAGGTGCGGCGGTAGGGTCGCACCCCAGTCGACCGCACGTGGGCTGTCCACGTGCGGTAGGGCATGACCTCAGATCGAAAAAGGCTGTTGCAGGGCGTCAGCTCGACGCGCTGCGAATGGCGTCCGGCAGCGGGGCGCTCTTTCCGGTCTGCGTGTCCATCCAGACCACGACCACATTCCCATCCGAATACAACGTGCTGTCGTTCTTCTGGTCGACGATGCGGTGGCCGATGGTCACGCTGCTGTTGCCCAGGCGCTCGACGAACAGCTCCACCACGATGTCGTTGGGCCACACGATCGGCAGGCGATAGTTCACGTTGGTCGCAGCCACCACGGGTGCGATGCGGTCGGTCATCGACACGCCTTCCACGCCCAGCATCCAGCGCACGCGCGCTTCTTCCAGGTAGGAAATGTACTTGGCGTTGTTGACGTGGCCCATGCTGTCCATGTCGCGCCAGCGCACGCTGATCGGTACGCGGGCCAGGATCTTGTGTTCGCTGCTCATTACTTCTTCTTCGCCTTCGTGGTCTTGGCAGGGCTGGTCTTGCTGGGGGTGGTGGCGCGCTTGGCCGCGACCGCCTTCTTGGCGACCTTGGCCGGCTTTTCCGGCTTGGCCTTGCGCGGCGGACGCGCGTCGGGCTTGTTGGCCGTGGCCGCCGGACGTTCCGGACGCGCACTGGTCGACGGCAGCATCTTGGCCAGGAACTGGCCGGTGTACGACGCCGGGTGCGCCGCCACGTCTTCCGGCGTGCCGGTGACCAGGATGGTGCCACCGCGATGGCCACCTTCCGGCCCCAGGTCGACGATCCAGTCCGCGGTCTTGATCACGTCCAGGTTGTGTTCGATCACCACCACCGTGTTGCCTTCGTCGCGCAGCTTGTGCAGCACGCCGAGCAGCGCCTCGATATCGTGGAAGTGCAGGCCGGTGGTCGGCTCGTCCAGGATGTACAGCGTGCGCCCGGTATCGCGGCGCGACAGTTCCTTGGACAGCTTCACGCGCTGCGCTTCACCGCCGGACAGCGTGGTCGCGCTCTGGCCCAGCTTGATGTAGCTCAGGCCCACGTCGACCAGCGTTTCCAGCTTGCGCGCGATGCTCGGCACCGGCTCGAACAGCTTCAGCGCATCTTCGACGGTCATCTGCAGCACGTCGTTGATGTTGTAGCCCTTGTACAGGATCTCCAGCGTTTCGCGGTTGTAACGCTTGCCATGGCACACGTCGCAGGGCACGTACACATCCGGCAGGAAGTGCATCTCCACCTTGATCAGGCCATCGCCCTGGCACGCTTCGCAGCGGCCGCCGCGCACGTTGAAGCTGAAACGCCCCGGCGAATAACCACGCGCACGCGCTTCCGGCACCTGCGCGTACAGCTCGCGCAGCGGCGTGAACAGGCCGGTGTAGGTGGCCGGGTTGGAACGCGGCGTGCGTCCGATCGGCGACTGATCGATGTCCACCACCTTGTCGAACAGGTCCAGGCCATCGACCGACTTGTACGGTGCGATCGGGTGCGAGGAACCGTTGATCTCGTTGGCCGCCAGCGAGAACAGGGTGTCGTTGATCAGGGTCGACTTGCCCGAACCGGACACGCCGGTGATGCAGGTCAGCAGGCCCGACGGAATGTCGAGGTCCACGCCCTTGAGGTTGTTGCCGCTGGCACCGCGCAGGTGCAGGGTCATCTTCGGATTCGGCTTGTGCCGCCGCGCCGGGATCTCAATCGCGCGCTTGCCCGACAGGTACTGGCCGGTGAGCGAACGCGGCGCCTCCAGGATGTCCTGCAGGGTGCCTTGGCCGACAATCTCGCCGCCGTGCACGCCCGCGCCCGGACCGATGTCCAGCACGTAGTCGGCCAGGCGGATCGCGTCTTCGTCATGCTCGACCACGATCACCGTATTGCCGAGGTCGCGCAGGCGGGTCAGGGTGCCGAGCAGGCGCTCGTTGTCGCGCTGGTGCAGGCCGATGGACGGCTCGTCGAGCACGTACATCACGCCGACCAGGCCGGCGCCGATCTGGCTGGCCAGGCGGATGCGCTGCGCCTCGCCACCGGACAGGGTGTCGGCCTTGCGCTCCAGGGTCAGGTAATCCAGGCCGACATCGACCAGGAAGCCGAGGCGTTCGCCGATCTCCTTGACGATCTTCGCGGCGATCTCGCCGCGCCAGCCCGGCAGGCTCAGTTCGCTGAAGAACTTCAGTGCCTCGTCGATCGGCAGCACCACCAGCTCCGGTAGCGGACGATCGGCCACGAACACGTTGCGTGCCGCCTTGTTCAGGCGCGCGCCGTTGCATTCCGGGCACGGTTGTTCGCTGATGTACTTGGACAGCTCCTCGCGCACCGCCGGTGACTCGGTTTCCTTGTAGCGGCGTTCGAGGTTGGGAATGATGCCCTCGAAGCGGTGCTTGCGCTGGGTGCGGCCACCGGCTTCGGTGAAGTAGGTAAAGGTGATCGTTTCGTCGCCGCTGCCGTACAGCACGGCCTGCTGCACCTTGGCCGACAGCGAGTTCCACGCGGCGTCCACGTCGAACTTGTAGTGCTTGGCCAGCGAGGCGATCAGCTGGAAGTAGTAGGCGTTGCGACGGTCCCAGCCACGCACCGCACCGGCGGCCAGCGACAGCTCCGGATGCACGACCACGCGCGAAGGGTCGAAGAACTCGGCGATGCCCAGGCCATCGCAGCCGGGACAGGCACCCATCGGTGCGTTGAACGAGAACAGACGCGGTTCCAGCTCCGGCAGCGAGTAGTCGCAGACCGGGCAGGAGTACTTGGAGGAGAACAGTGCCGGCGTGGCGTCGGCGGTGTCCAGGCTCTGCACCGAGGCCATGCCATCGCCGAGCTTCAGCGCGGTCTCGAAGCTCTCGGCCAGGCGCTGCTTGATGTCCTCGCGCGGGCGGAAGCGGTCGATCACCGCCTCGATGGTGTGCTTCTGGCGCAGCGCCAGCGGCGGCACCGCATCGATTTCATGCAGCTCGCCGTCCACGCGCACACGCACGAAGCCCTGCGCGCGCAGCTGGTCGAACACCTGGGCGTGTTCGCCCTTGCGGTCGCGGATGACCGGGGCCAGCAGCATGTAGCGCTGTTCCGGGTCCAGGGTCAGTACCTGATCGACCATCTGGCTGACCGTCTGCGCTTCCAGCGGATAGCCGTGGTCCGGGCAGCGCGGAGTGCCGACGCGGGCGTACAGCAGGCGCAGGTAGTCGTAGATCTCGGTGATGGTGCCGACCGTCGAACGCGGGTTGTGCGAGGTCGACTTCTGCTCGATCGAGATGGCCGGAGACAGGCCTTCGATGTGGTCCAGGTCCGGCTTTTCCATCACGCTCAGGAACTGGCGCGCATAGGCCGACAGCGATTCGACGTAGCGGCGCTGGCCTTCTGCATAGATGGTGTCGAACGCCAGCGAGGACTTGCCCGAACCGGACAGGCCGGTGATCACGATCAGCTTGTCGCGGGGCAGGTCGAGGTCGAGGTTCTTCAGATTGTGCGTCCGCGCGCCGCGGATGCGGATGAAATCCATCGCCATGGGGGATCCGGTTGTGGGGGCGTTGGCTGGGTGCCGGGCCAGCAGGGAACGGCAATCGGTCAGCCTACCGAGGTGACCAGATGGGGGCAATGGGCGACAATGCCAGCCCGATGTCTCACCTGATGAGACAGGCCGACAGGCAGGGGTCAGATCCCTTTTCATCACGTGAAGAGGGATCTGACCCCGTTCCGGCCCGGCCTCCAGGCCGTTCAGGGGTTGACTTGACCCGCGCCCGCTGATCTGCGTACAATTCCGCTCCTGTCCGCCCTCGATGGCGGCAGCTCAGACCACAATAACTACAGAGGAAGGCCTGGTCATGTACGCAGTACTGGTCACCGGCGGTAAGCAATACCGCGTGGCGCAGGGCGAAAAGCTCCGCATTGAAAAGCTCGAAGTCGAAGTCGGCAGCGAGATCAAGTTTGACAACATCCTGATGCTGGGTGACAGCGACGGCGTGAAGCTGGGCGATGCGCTGAAGGGCGCTGCCGTCACCGCCAAGGTCCTGTCCCAGGGTCGTGCTGACAAGGTCCGGATCATCAAGTTCCGTCGCCGCAAGCACCACATGAAGCGCCAGGGTCACCGTCAGTACTACACCGAAATCGAGATCACCGGCATCGCCGGTGGCAGCAAGTAATAAGGAGAAGCAGTCATGGCACATAAAAAGGGCGTAGGCTCATCGCGCAACGGTCGCGACTCCAACCCGAAGTACCTCGGCGTCAAGATCTTCGGTGGCCAGGCCATCGATGCCGGCAACATCATCGTGCGTCAGCGCGGCACCCAGTTCCATCCGGGTACCGGCGTCGGCCTCGGCCGTGACCACACCCTGTTCGCGCTGGTCGACGGCAAGGTGGAGTTCTCGGTGAAGGGCCCGAAGAAGCGTCGTACCGTCAGCGTCGTCGCCGAAGCCTGAGCTTCGCGAGACCCGGGCGTCGCCCCCGCCTAGGCGTGGGGCCGCTTGCGAAAGCCCCGCTTCGGCGGGGCTTTTGTTTTTCACGTTAGACTCTGCGGTCGGGCTTTCCCTGCCCACCGCCTCCAGGTGGCATCCAGAATCATGAAACTTGTAGACGAAGCAGAAATCCAGGTTACCGCCGGCAATGGCGGCAACGGCTGCGTCGGTTTCCGTCGCGAGAAGTTCATTCCGCTGGGCGGCCCGGACGGCGGCGACGGCGGCAATGGCGGCAGCGTGTACATCCGCGCCGACGAAAACCTCAATACCCTGGTCGACTTCCGCCACGAGCGCATCTTCAAGGCGCAGCGCGGCGAGAACGGCATGGGCCGCCAGGCCTACGGCAAGGGCGGCGAAGACCTCATCATTACCGTGCCGGTCGGCACCGTGGTGATGAACGTGGCCACCGACGAAGTCATTGGCGACCTGACCCAGCACGACGACATCCTGCTGGTGGCCAAGGGCGGCAAGGGCGGCCTGGGCAACATGCACTTCAAGAGCTCCACCAACCGTTCGCCGCGCCAGTCGCTGCCGGGCGAAGAGGGCGAGGAGCGCCTGCTCAAGCTGGAACTGAAGCTGCTGGCCGACGTGGGCCTGCTGGGCTTCCCGAATGCCGGCAAGAGCACCCTGATCCGCGCCGTGTCCGCTGCCACCCCCAAGGTGGCCGACTACCCATTCACCACCCTCTACCCCAACCTGGGCGTCGTGCGCGTGGAGAACTACCGCAGCTTCGTGATCGCCGACATTCCCGGCCTGATCGAAGGGGCTGCCGACGGTGCCGGCTTGGGCGCGCAGTTCCTGCGCCACCTGCAGCGCACCCGCCTGCTGCTGCACCTGGTGGACATCTCCCCGATGGAAGGCGGCGTGGAAATCTCGCCGATCGAGCAGGTCCGTGCGATCGAGCGCGAGCTGGCCAAGCACGACCCGGAGCTGCTGGAAAAGCCGCGCTGGCTGGTGCTGAACAAGGCCGACCTGATGTTCGAGGACGAGGCCAAGGCCGCAGCCGAGAAGATCATCGCCGAGCTGGGCTGGACCCAGCCGTGGTACCTGGTCTCGGCGCTGGGTCGTGAAGGCACCTGGCCGATCATGACCAACATCATGGCGTTCTTCGACCGCCAGAAGGAAGACGAGGCGGATGCGCGCAACGCGCTCTGACGTTCTCGTTGCCTCACAGAAAAACCCGGCCTTGGCCGGGTTTTTCTGTGGGCGTCGCAGCCGGGCAGAGCCCGGCTCTACCGCCCGGCTGCCGTCGCACCCCAACGCAAAAAACCCGGCCGGGGCCGGGTTCTTCTCTTCACCTTGGTCGAAGCCACGCAGTGCGTGGCTCTACGGCCTTGGATCAGGCAGCGGCCTTGATGGCCTTGATGCGCGCGGTCAGGCGGCTCTTGTGGCGAGCGGCCTTGTTCTTGTGGATCAGACCACGCGAGCTGAAACGGTCGAGGATCGGCTGGGCGACGGCAAAGGCTGCCTCGGCGCCGGCGGCATCGTTGGCATCCAGAGCCTTGATAACCTTCTTGACAGCGGTGCGCAGCATCGAACGCTGAGCCGTGTTGCGCGCGTTGCGCACGACGGTCTGCTTGGCGCGCTTCTTGGCGGACTTGATATTGGCCACAGTGGTGGTTTCCTGAAAAATCGGTGTAATGGGAACAGCAAGCTGGAAAGTATGATGGCTCGAAAAATGTACGTCAAGTCAATTGTCAAGAGGAAACACGGGTGAGTTCACCAAGGATGTTGCGCGGGCTGCTGTCTTTCAGCAGCATGACCATGATTTCACGGGTGCTGGGGCTGGTCCGCGACCAGGTCATCACCACCACCTTCGGCACCAATGCGGTGACCGACGCCTTCTGGGTCGCCTTCCGGGTGCCCAATTTCCTGCGCCGCCTGTTTGCCGAGGGTTCGTTCGCCACCGCGTTCGTGCCGGTGTTCACGGAAGTGAAGGAAACCCGCTCCCATGAGGAACTGCGCGAGCTGATGTCCCGCGTGGCCGGAACGCTGGGGGCGGTACTGCTGCTGGTCACCGCGCTGGCGCTGATCTTCGCGCCGCAGCTGGCCACGCTGTTCTCAAGTGGGGTAGAAACCGACCCGGCCAAGCATGGCCTGCTGGTCGACCTGTTCCGGCTGACGTTCCCGTTCCTGCTGTTCGTGTCGCTAACCGCGCTGGCGGGCGGGGCGCTGAACAGCTTCCAGCGCTTTGCCATGCCCGCGCTGACCCCGGTGATCCTCAACGTCTGCATGATCGCCGGCGCGCTGTGGCTGGCGCCACGGCTGGGCGGCACCCCGGAAAAGCAGATCCTGGCGCTGGGCTGGGCGGTGCTGGCCGCCGGCATGCTGCAGCTGCTGTTCCAGCTGCCTTCGCTGAAGGGCATCAACCTGCTGACCCTGCCGCGCTGGGGCTGGAACCACCCCGGCGTGCGCAAGGTGCTGACCCTGATGGTGCCGACCCTGTTCGGCTCGTCGGTGGCGCAGATCAACCTGCTGCTCGACACCGTTATCGCGGCCAAGCTGACCGACGGCTCGCAGTCGTGGCTGTCGCTGGCTGACCGCTTCCTGGAGCTGCCGTTGGGCGTGTTCGGGGTGGCGCTGGGCACGGTGATCCTGCCGGCGCTGGCCCGCCACCATGTCAGTACCGACAAGGCCGGCTTCTCCAGCGCGCTGGACTGGGGCCTGCGTACCACGCTGCTGATCGCGGTGCCGGCCATGCTCGGCCTGTTGCTGCTGGCCGAGCCGCTGATCGCCACGCTGTTCCAGTACCGCCAGTTCACCGCGTTCGACACCCGCATGACCGCACTCTCGGTGTACGGCCTGAGCCTGGCGCTGCCGGCCTTCGCCCTGCTCAAGGTGGTGCTGCCGGCGTTCTACGCCCGCCAGGACACCCGGACCCCGGTGCGTGCGGGCCTGGTCGCGCTGGTCGCCAACATGGTCTTCAACTTCATCCTGCTGGCGATCCTGTACCAGGTGATGGTGCCCGAGGCGCTCAAGGCACAGGGCGTCTGGGTCGCGCTCGGCAAGCAGCCGGGCCTGCACCTGGCGCTGGGCATTGCCAGCGCGCTGTCCAGTTACCTGAACCTCGGTCTGCTCTGGTACTGGCTGGGCAAGACCGACGTCTACCAGCCGAAGGCAGGGTGGGGCGGTTATATGGTCCGGCTGGTCCTGGCCTGCGGCGCCATGGTCGCGGTGCTGCTGGTGCTGCGCGGGCAGATGCCGGGCTTCACCGGCATGGACAAATGGCACCGCATCGGCAACCTCACGCTGCTCGTCGGCGGCGGCGGCCTGACCTACCTGGTCGCCCTGGTCGCCATGGGCTTCCGCCCGCGCCACCTGCGCGAGCATTGATCCAGGTGCGGCGCGGCCATATCTCTCTGGTCATGCCGCATTTTTGCCCGGTTGCGGTAGGGCCACGCCCTGCGTGGCTTGGCTGGACACCCCAGCTATACTTGCCGGTCATGCACTGCAACACGTTGGCCCACACCGGCCGGATCTCCCCCAGATGAGCACCCTGTTCCGATCCATCGAAGGCAAGCCCCTGTTCCCGCGCGGAAGCGTGGTCTGCATCGGCGCATTCGACGGCCTGCACCTGGGCCATCGTGCGCTGGTGCGGCATGCCGTGGCGCGTGCCCGGGCGCTGGGCGTGCCCGCCGTGGCGGTCGCCTTTGAACCGCTGCCGCGCGAATACTTCGCCCAGGGCGAGCCGCCGCCGCGGCTGACCTTGGCCCGCGACAAGGTGGCGATCCTGCGCGAGTGTGGCGTGGACGCGATCGGCCTGCTGCGTTTCGACGCGCGCATGGCCGCCATGCCCGCCGAAGCCTTCGTCGAGCAGCTGCTGGCCCAGCGCCTGGGCGCGCGCGAAGTGTGGATCGGCCCGGAGTTCTGCTTTGGCAACCGCCGTCGCGGCGACCTGGCCCTGCTGCAGGCCATGGGTGCGCAGCTCGGCTTCAGCGCCGGCGAGATCGAAGCGGTGGACCTGCACGGTGACCGCATTTCCAGCACGCGCATCCGCCAGCTGCTGCGCGACGGCGACTTCACCCGCGCCGGCGACCTGCTCGGGCGCCCGTATGCCATCAGCGGGCGGGTCGTGCGCGGCCGCCAGCTCGGCCGCACCCTGGGCTTCCCCACCGCCAACCTGCGCTTCCCGAAGACCCCTGCGCTGGCAGGCATCTACGCCACCTGGGTGCACGGCGTGTTCGACCAGCCGTGGCCGTCGGTGTCCAGCTTCGGCACCCGTCCCACCGTGGACGGCGTGGAGCCCCTGCTGGAGGCGCACCTGTTCGACTTCCAGGGCGACCTGTACGGTCGGCACATCGAAGTCGAATTCGTCGCCAAGCTGCGCAACGAAGAAAAGTTCCAAGACCTGGCGGCGTTGACCGTCCAGATGCACCGCGACGCCGATCAGGCGCGTCGCATCCTTTCCGAACACAGATTGCGAGCCACTGCGTGAGCCAGGACTACAAAGCCACCCTTCATCTGCCGGCAACCGAATTCCCGATGCGCGGCGACCTGCCCAAGCGCGAGCCGGGCATTCTGTCGCGCTGGGAAGACGAGGGCCTGTACGCCCGCCTGCGCGAAAACGCGCAGGGTCGCCCGCTGTTCGTGCTGCACGACGGCCCGCCGTACGCCAACGGCCAGATCCACCTGGGCCATGCGGTCAACAAGATCCTCAAGGACATCATCGTCAAGTCGCGCTACCTCGCCGGCTTCGATGCGCCGTACGTGCCGGGCTGGGACTGCCACGGCCTGCCGATCGAAATCGCGGTCGAAAAGAAGTGGGGCAAGGTCGGCGTCAAGCTCGATGCCGAACAGTTCCGCCAGAAGTGCCGCGAGTACGCCGAAGAGCAGATAGACCTGCAGCGCCGCGACTTCAAGCGCCTGGGCGTGATCGGCGATTGGGACAACCCGTACAAGACGCTGAGCTTCGACTTCGAAGCCAACGAGATCCGCGCGCTGTCCAAGATCTTCGCCAACGGTCACATCGTGCGCGGCGCCAAGCCGGTGCACTGGTGCTTCGACTGTGGCTCGGCCCTGGCCGAAGCGGAGATCGAATACCAGGACAAGACCTCGCCGGCCATCGACGTGGCCTACGTGGCGCGCGACAGCGCGCAGCTGGCCGCGCGCTTCGGCGTGAGCCTGCCGGCCGATGTCGAAGTGGCCGTGCCGATCTGGACCACCACCCCGTGGACCCTGCCGGCCTCGCTGGCGGTGTCGCTGGGTGCGGACATCCAGTACGCGCTGGTTGAAGGCCCGGCGCATGCCGGCAAGCGTCGCTGGCTGGTGATCGCCGCCAGCCTCGCCGAGCGCGCGCTGCGCCGTTACGGCGTGGAAGACGTGGTCGCGCATGGCCATGCCGCCGGTGCAGCGCTCGAAAACCTGCTGCTGGCCCATCCGTTCTACCCGCAGCGCGACATCCCGCTGCTCAACGGCGCGCACGTGTCCGACGAAGACGGTACCGGTGCGGTGCACACCGCCCCCGGCCACGGCCAGGAAGACTTCGTGGTCAGCCAGAAGTACGGCCTGCTGGACAAGTACAACGCCGGCCAGGTGACCCCGATCGACGGCCGTGGCGTGTACCTGGAATCGACCCCGCCGGCCGGTGACGTGGTGCTGGCTGGCCAGCACCTGTGGAAGGCACAGGAGGCCATCGTCGGCGTGCTGCGCGACAACGGTTCGCTGCTGGCGTTCCATCCGATCCGCCACAGCTACCCGCACTGCTGGCGCCACAAGACGCCGGTAGTGTTCCGCGCCACCCCGCAGTGGTTCATCTCGATGGACAAGGCCAATCTGCGCAACGATGCGCTGGCCGCCATCGACACCGTCGGCTGGTTCCCGACCTGGGGCAAGGCGCGCATCCAGAGCATGGTCGACGGTCGCCCCGACTGGACCATCTCGCGCCAGCGCACCTGGGGCGTGCCGATCGCCCTGTTCACCCATCGCCAGACCGGCGAGATCCACCCGCGTTCGGTGGAGCTGATGCAGCAGGTCGCCGACCGCGTCGAAGCCGAGGGCATCGACGTGTGGTATTCGCTGGATGCCGCCGAACTGCTGGGCGCCGAATCGGCCGATTACGAGAAGGTCACCGACATCCTCGACGTCTGGTTCGACTCGGGCGTGACCCATGAAGGCGTGCTTGCCGCGCGTGGCTTCGGCAAGCCGGCCGACCTGTACCTGGAAGGTTCCGACCAGCACCGCGGCTGGTTCCAGTCCTCGCTGCTGACCGGCGTGGCGATCGACAAGCGCGCCCCGTACAAGCAGTGCCTCACCCACGGTTTCACCGTGGACGAGCACGGCCGCAAGATGTCCAAGTCGCTGGGCAACGGCATCGAGCCGCAGGACATCATGAACAAGCTGGGCGCGGACATCCTGCGCCTGTGGATCGCCTCGGCCGACTACAGCAACGAGATGTCGCTGTCGCAGGAGATCCTCAAGCGCAACGCCGACGCCTACCGCCGCCTGCGCAACACCGCACGCTTCCTGCTGGGCAACCTGGACGGTTTCGATCCGGCCCAGCACCTGCAGCCGCTCGACCAGATGGTCGCGCTGGACCGCTGGATCGTGCATCGCGCGTGGGAGCTGCAGGAGAAGATCAAGGCAGCCTACGACGGCTACAACGTGGCCGAGATCGTGCAGCTGCTGCTGAACTTCTGCAGCGTGGACCTGGGCTCGCTGTACCTGGACGTGACCAAGGACCGCCTGTACACGATGCCGACCGATTCGCACGGTCGCCGTTCGGCGCAGAGCGCGATGTACCACATCGCCGAAGCGTTCACCCGCTGGGTCGCACCGATCCTGACCTTCACCGCCGACGAGCTGTGGGGCTACCTGCCGGGCGAGCACGCCGGCCACGTGCTGTTCACCACCTGGTACGACGGCCTGGCGCCGCTGCCGGCCGATGCCCAGCTCAACGCCGCCGATTTCGACCAGCTGCTGGCCGTGCGCGAGCAGGTGGCCAAGGTGCTCGAGCCGATGCGTGCCAATGGAGCGATCGGTGCGGCACTGGAAGCGGAGATCACCATCGCCGCCAGCGAAGAGCAGGCCGCGCGCTGGCAGCCGCTGGCCGATGAACTGCGTTTCCTGTTCATCAGTGGTGACGTGCAGGTGCGCCCGGCGACCACCGACGAGGTGTTCGTCAGCGCCCAGCCGACCGCCAAGGCCAAGTGCGTGCGTTGCTGGCACCACCGCGCCGACGTCGGCGGCAATGCCGACCACCCGGAACTGTGCGGCCGCTGCGTGAGCAACATCACCGGTGCCGGTGAAGTGCGGAGCTGGTTCTGATGGCCGCGCCCCGTCCGCATCCGAACGCCCTGGTCTGGCTGCTGCTGTCGGTGGCCATCATCGGGCTGGACCAGTGGTCCAAGGCCTGGGTCCTGTCGAGCCTGCCGGAGTTCCAGCCGGTGGTGGTCATCGATGGCTTCTGGAACTGGTACCGCACCTACAACACCGGTGCGGCGTTCAGTTTCCTGAGCGACGCCGGTGGCTGGCAGCTGTGGTTCTTCACCGCGCTGGCGGTGGGCATCAGCGGCCTGATGGCGTTCTGGCTCTCGCGCACCCCGCGCGCCCACTGGCGCAGCGCGGTGCCGTACGCGCTGGTGATCGGCGGTGCGATCGGCAACGTGATCGACCGCCAGGTGCACGGTCACGTGGTCGACTTCATCCAGTGGTACGTGGGCGAGCATTACTGGCCCGCGTTCAACATTGCCGATGCGGCGATCGTGGTCGGCGCCATCGGTATCGCCGTGTTCGGCCTGTTCGACGGCAAGTCCGCCAAAAAGGCGGATAATGCCAACCCGTAACCCCTTGCCGGCCGCTGCCGGGAGATCTGTCTGATGGATGTGCTGCTCGCCAACCCGCGTGGATTCTGTGCCGGTGTCGATCGTGCGATCGAGATCGTCAAGCGCGCGATCGAAACACTGGGCGCGCCCATCTACGTGCGCCATGAAGTGGTGCACAACCGCTTCGTGGTCGACGACCTCAAGCAGCGCGGCGCGATCTTCGTTGAAGAGCTCGACGAAGTGCCGGACAACAACACCGTCATCTTCAGCGCGCACGGCGTGTCCCAGGCCGTGCGCCAGGAAGCCGACCGCCGTGGCCTCAAGGTGTTCGACGCGACCTGCCCGCTGGTGACCAAGGTCCACTTCGAAGTCGCCCGCCACTGCCGCGCCGGTCGCGACGTGGTGCTGATCGGCCACGCCGGTCACCCGGAAGTGGAAGGCACCATGGGCCAGTGGAAGCAGGAAGCCGGCAATGGGCACATCTACCTGGTCGAAGACGTGGAGCAGGTGGCCACGCTGGAACTCAACCAGCCGGAAAACTTTGCCTACACCACCCAGACCACGCTGTCGGTGGACGACACCCGCGGCATCATCGACGCCCTCCGCGAACGCTTCCCGGCGATGCAGGGCCCGAAGAACGACGACATCTGCTACGCCACCCAGAACCGCCAGGACGCCGTGCGCGACCTGGCCAAGCGCTGCGACCTGGTGCTGGTGGTCGGCTCGCCGAACAGCTCCAATTCCAACCGACTCAGCGAACTGGCCCGCCGTGACGGCGTCGAGTCCTACCTGATCGACGGTGCGCACGAGATCGACCCGGCGTGGGTGGTGGGCAAGAAGCACATCGGCCTCACCGCCGGTGCCTCGGCCCCGCAGGTGCTGGTCGACGGCGTGATCGAGCGGTTGAAGGAGCTCGGTGCCACCGGCGTCGGCGAGCTCGAGGGCGAACCGGAATCGATGGTGTTCGCGCTGCCGAAGGAACTGCGGTTGCGGTTGATTTCGTAAAGTCTGTGGCGCGGCTGTTGTCGTCGTCCCGCGACGCTTCGCCGGTAGGGTCGCATCCCAATCGACCGCCGATAACTTCGCCCCACGCGACGAAGGCATGACCTCAGACCGCAAGGCTCTTCGCGGCGCCCCAAAACCGTGACCTTTGGCCATGGGTCCACGCACCCCCGAGGTCTAGCATCGATCCTTTCGTATGCTGGAATCTTCGCCTGATGAAACTGCGTGCCGCCGTCCTCTCCGTGCTTCTCGCTGCCACCGCCACCGGTGTCCACGCGCAGACGCCACCGCCGCATGACGTTGCCTTCCCGGGCCTGCTGCGCATCGACGTGGACGCACGCGACATCGGCCGCCGCATCTTCAAGGTCAAGGCCACCGTGCCGGCCCAGCCCGGCCCGCTGACCCTGCTGTACCCGCAATGGCTGCCCGGCGCACATTCGCCCAGCGGCCCGGTCGACAAGGTCGCCGGCCTGGTGGTCACCGCCAACGGCAAACCGCTGGCGTGGAAGCGCGACCCGTACAACGTGTACGCCTTCACCGTGGACGTACCCCAAGGCGCCAGTGAAGTGGTCGCCGAATTTAAATTTCTCTCCTCGCAGGGCGCAGGGCAGGGCCGGGTGGTGATGACCCCGGAAATGCTCAACCTGCAGTGGATCGCCAACTCGCTGTACCCGGCGGGCGTGATCACCCGCAACATCCAGGCCCAGGCCAGCGTCACCCTGCCGCCGGGCTGGGCCTACGCCACCGCGCTGGATACCGAGCGCCGCGACGGCGACACCGTGGTGTTCAAGCCGATCAGCTACGACCACCTGGTCGACTCGCCGCTGTACGCCGGCCGCCACTACCAGCAGTTCGACCTCGACCCCGGCGCCAAGGTCCCGGTGCGCCTCAACGTGTTCGCCGACGACGCCAAATCGCTGGTCGCCAAGCCCGAACAGCTGCAGGCACACCGCGCACTGGTGCAGCAGATCTACAAGCTCTACGGCGCCCGCCACTTCGACCGCTACGAATTCCTGCTGGCCCTGACCGACAAGCTCGGCGGCATCGGCCTCGAACACCAGCGCTCCAGCGAAAACAGCGGCGACACCGGCTACTTCACCGAGTGGGACAAGACCTGGCTCGGCCGCGACCTGCTGCCGCACGAGTTCAACCACTCCTGGAACGGCAAGTACCGCCGCGGCGCCGACCTCACCACCGCCAACTTCAACGTCCCCATGGGCGACAGCCTGCTCTGGCTGTACGAAGGCCAGACCCAGTTCTGGGGCCACGTGCTGTCCGCGCGCTCGGGCTTGTGGACCACCGACCAGACCCGCGACATGCTCGCCAACGTGGCCGCCACCTATGATCGCGGCCGCCCCGGCCTGGCCTGGCGCAACCTGCAGGACACCACCAACGACCCCACCATCGCCCAGCGCCGCGCGCTTGCGTACCGCAACTATCAGATGAGCGAGGACTACTACTCCGGCGGCCAGATGGTGTGGCTGGAAGTGGAAGGCAAGCTGCGCGCGCTCACCGGCAACAAGCGCAGCCTGGACGATTTCGCCAAGGCCTTCTTCGGCATGCACGACGGCGACTGGGACGTGAACCCGTATACGTTCGAAGACGTGGTCGGCACCTTGAACGGCATCGCCCCGTACGACTGGGCCAGCTTCCTGCGCGAGCGCCTGGACGGCCACGGCCCGCTCACCGGCGGGTTGGAAGCAGCAGGCTGGAAGCTGGTCTACACCGACACCCCCAACGACGCGTTCAAGGCACAGGAAACCCGCGCCAAGAACACCAACCTTCTGTACTCGCTGGGCCTGGCGCTGAATGACGCCGGCGCCATCAGCGACGTGCTGTGGGACAGCCCCGCCTTCAACGCCGGCCTCTCCCCGGGCATGACCGTACTTGCCCTCAACGGCCGCGTGTTCAAGGGCGAAGACCTCAAGGACGCTGTGACCGCAGCCAAGACCGACAAGGCACCGCTGACCCTGCTGGTAAAGAACTTCGACCACATCGACACGGTCAAGCTCGACTACCACGGCGGCCTGCTGTACCCGAAGCTTGAGCGCATCGCCGGCAAGCCCGACCGCCTGGCCGAGCTGTGGAAGGCGCGATGAACCTGCGCCGCGACGCGCCGATCCTGCTGGCGGCGACAGCCGCCATCATCGGCGCGTCGCTCGACGGCGACGGCCGCTGGCTGCATTGGATAGCCAAGCCGCTCACGACACTGCTGATCGCCGCCATCGTCTGGCGCGCGACTTCGGCACCGCCCGGTTACCGCCGCGCATTGCTGCTCGGCATGGGGTTCTCCTGCATCGGCGACATCGCCCTGATGCTGCCATTCGACGCCTTCGTCCCCGGCCTGATCGCCTTCCTGCTCGCGCACGTCTGCTACATCGTCGCCTTCCGCGCAGGCTTCAGGGCAGGGAAGGGGTTGCTGCTGGCAAGCGTACTACTAGCCCTGTTCGCCGGCATTAACCTGGCCGGCCTATGGCCGCTGCTGCCAGCCGACCTGCGCATTCCGGTCGTCGTCTACGTAGTAGTGCTCGCCCTCATGGCCACACTCGCGCTCGCACGCGCGTGGTCGCGCAATCCACTCGGCGCATCCCCCGGTACGCACTGGGCCGCCATAGGCGCAGTGCTCTTCGTCATAAGCGACTGCACCCTAGCTTGGGACCGCTTCGGCGGCGGCCTGCCTCTAGCATCCCTATGCGTGCTCGCCACCTACTACGCAGCCCAATACTGCATAGCACGCTCGGCAGTCTCCGCGCGCTGACCGTTCGCGAACCCAGACGACCTCAACTCATCAAAAACACCGGCGGTAGGGTCGGTTCCCAAACGACCGCCGACCCTGCCAATCACTGCTGTAACGCATGACCCTGGCCGGAGACACGCTCCTGCCCGTATCAATCACTCCCCAACATCCCCCGCACTCTCACACCGCTTCCCCTCCGCACACAACCGATCCAACAACGCCAACGCAACCCCATTACTCCACCCAAACCCATCCTGCAGCGGATACTCCCCGCCACCCCCACCGCCCGCAGACCCATCCACCACATACTTCTCCACCAACTTCCCCTCGCGGTCATAAACCGTCTGCACCGTCCGCAGGAACCGCACCCCGATCTGCCGCGCCAGCGCATCCTGCCGATACCGCTGCAACCCATCCACCGCCACCCACTGCAACGGCGCCCACCCATTCGGCGCGTCCCACTGCTGCCCCGTGTTCTCCGTGGTCGTCAACAACCCACCCGCGCGCACCAACTGCGCCTGCACCGCATCCGCGGTACGCCGCGCCTGCGCTTCATCCGCCACCTGCAACCACAACGGAAACAGCGCTGCCGCCGTCAGCGCAGGGCGGGGCGTACCACGTTCGAGATCGCGATCCGCATACCACCCCTGCCGCTCATCCCACAGCAGCGTATTGATCGCCCGCTTGCGCTGCTCGGCCTGCCGCTGGAACTCACGCGCCGCACTGCGCTCGCCAGAAACACGACTCGCCCGCGCCAACGTCACCTCCAGGTGGAACAACAAACTGTTCAAATCCACCGGCACGATCTCAGTGGTATGGATGCTCCCCAGCTCCGCCGGATGCACCAGCCACCGCGAACTGAAATCCCATCCAGACTCCGCCCCCGCACGCAGATCCCGATACACCTGCGAAGGCGCCCGATCCGGCACCGTCGCCGCCGTGGCCAGGTCATCCGTCCACGACTCCGTACGCGGCACCGCCCGCGCATCCCAATAGCGGTTGAGCAGGCTGCCATCATTCATCCGCACCACGCGCTCACTGGCCGAACCGGGAGCAAGTCCTTCCGCCCCACGCATCCAGAACGCATGCTCGGTGCGCAGCTGCGGCAGATAGCGGCGATACGCCTCATCGCCTTCATGCGTCGCCAGGAGATCCACCATCAGGCTGAAGAACGGCGGCTGCGACCGGCTCAGGTAGTAGCTGCGGTTGCCGTTCGGAATATGCCCGTACTGATCCAGCTGCCACGCGAAGTTGTCCACCATGTCGCGCACCTGCTGCCAGCGCCCGCTGGAGGCCAGGCCCAGCAGGGTGAAGTAGCTGTCCCAGTAATACACCTCGCGGAAGCGCCCACCCGGCACCACGTACGGCTTGGGCAAAGGCAGCAGCGACCCGCGCGGATCCACCGTCTCGGTGGTGCGGGTCAGTACCGGCCACAGCCCCTCGATATGCCCGCGCAGGGTTTCACCGGCAGGCGGCACGTAGGGTGTGCCCTCGGCAGGTACCGTGAAGTGCTCAGCCACAAAGGCGGGCAGGGCGTACCCCGGCTGCCCCTGGGCCCGCGCCCACTCCGCCAGCAGGGCATCCGGGTCCTGATGCGGCACCGCGTCTGCAAAGGTCTTCTGGTCCTTGAACAGGTGCGCGCGCTGGACCTGCTGGAACAGGGGTTGCCACTGCTGGTCCGGTGGCTGCGGGGCCTGGGCGGGCGGGGCAGCTGCCGCCGCAGCGGAACAGAGCAGGGTGGCCAGCAGCAGGCCGGGCAAGCGCACGGGTGACTTCATGAACGGCATCCGGAAGGCAACACCCCTGACTCTAGGGGCAGGAACGTCAACATCGGGTGCGGCCCGGCCAGCACAGGTTCTACCGCCGATTGACCCACCCAGCCGCTCCCCTTAGAATTGCGTGCTCAGCCGGAATAGCTCAGTTGGTAGAGCGGCGCATTCGTAATGCGTAGGTCGCAGGTTCGATTCCTGTTTCCGGCACCAGTTACAAATGAATGACTCGCAGAAAGCCAGCTATTGCTCGCTTTTTGGTAACGGGGCGGCAACTGCCTATTTGCGGGTCGCAGCCTGCGCGACGCCCTATCGCTATCCATGCAATACTCAAATCGAGATTGGCTGGGTCATCATGGCAAATCAGCGGAAGCTACTTTTCTCCGTATCTGACAGGGTCGATGGTCACGACGTGACCCCGCAGACGGTACCGCTTGGCCTACTCAAAGAGTTCGTGAAGGACGTGGCCTCATTCATCCGTGGTGATGACAAGGCAATTGACACTAAGGATCTACTAGTGTCGGTAGTTGAAGGCTCATTTGCCCTCCAGAGCTACGGCGAACTGCCTGAGGAATTGGCCATTTGGGGGGACCTCGAGCGCCTTTCAAAAGGCGTCTTGGACGGGGTCGACGCAAAACGTGCGGGCGTGGCAGAGAAGTGGCGGTTGGACGCTTTAAGGCACCCTGGGCGTACTTTCAAGATTGCTGATCCCGCGCACGACTACCTCATAGCGATTAACTCGGATACATACTTTTCGCGTGAGTTCACCGCCCAGTGGGTGTTGGTCGAACGTTACCTCTCCGGCATTGTCGAGGATTGGGGTGGTCTGACTTCACCAAACATTCATCTTAGACTGGAGGACGGGTCTTCCATCAAGGTAGACGCTACACGTGCCCAGATTCGCGGGTATGAGCGAAACCCGGTCTACCGCTTCGTGGTGATCCGCGCGGAGCTTGAAGAGGACCTGGTCAGTGGCGATAGGCGTAACGCCAAGTTTATCGACTTTGCCGACTACCAGCCACGCATCGATGAAGACGAATACACGAACGCTACGGAAGTTGGTCGGCGCGCATGGAATGACATTGGTGATGCGGCTGAATGGGTCAGAGCACTGAGAGGGAGTCGAGAGTGATAATGCGCCCAGTAATGCTCGATACCAGCTTCCTCATCGCCTATGCCGATCCCTCGCGTGCTTATCATTTGGTCGCTAAAGAGTATTTTCGCGAAGCAATTCGTCTACAGCTTCCGATGCTTCTGTCTACGCTGGTGGTGGCGGAATTTGAGCGTAAACAGGCAATTAGTACTCTCGGTCTTGGGAACTTTCGTGTTGTGCCGTTTAATTTTGACGACGGACAAGAGGCTGCGAAACTTGCCAACGAGCTTTTTCCTAAGGACGCTGAAAACGACAGAGTTTGCTTGGTGGCGGACGTCAAAATTGTGGCGCAGGCAAAGCGTTCAGGTGCTGCAGTGTTGCTGACGGAAGACCGCAAAAGCATGGCAAAGTATGTTGATGGGCTGCGCGCTAAGGGTCTAATTGACTGTTATCCCATCCTCACGGAAGACGGATTTGATGCAGGTAGGCTTGTCAATCCGGCCACCCGGGCTTTAATGCTGCCGATCCCGAGCGCAGGGTAGCAAGTAACGTTCGAGCAAGCCCTTTGGCGAGCTGCGTCGCGCGCTTGGTAATGGCTTATCTGTGGAGAAAAAGGGGGGGCGTGGCTGAGCTGCGGATGATATACTTGTGGCCAATCACGCAGTGCTTGGGCGCGATGATATCGGTTCAGTACCAGGCGCGGCGCACCATTGCCGGCCGCTTGATGCCATGGGCGCTATTCGGTTATAGCTCGCCGTGGAGCTCCTCCATCGCTCGATCAACACTTTCGCCTCCATCCAGCTACGGAGCTACTCGCGATTGAGTAACTCGTCCCGCAGCTCTCCGCCAAACCTCTCCACGAATCCGCACTACCTACGGTCTCAAGGTGCGTCGAGCGCTGCTGCGAACGGTGGATCCAGCGCCGCGCCACGAACTCTGTCGATTGAAAGCGCCGACTTAACTTCAGCTTGGATGGTTAGAAGTCTGCTTTTACAGTAAAGCGCAAAGTCCGCATGTACGCCCCGATCTGGGCTGGCGTGGCATCGGTTGGGCAGCGCTCAACAAACCTACTGAACTCGTCGACAATTGCTACGTCAAAGTTCTCCCACTCAGCGAACTTGTAGGCGAATCGAACAAGGTCGCAGAGTAAGTAGGTCTCCTTTCCCTTGTGCGGGTTCTTTGGTCGGTGAGTAATTTTTCCATCGACATTTGTGATTTCGATGTGATCGGAGTACGCATCATAATGCGGGTGTATAATCACATACGAGTCGGGTGTGGTCGGCATGCATTGGCCGGCCCTTAGTTTTTTTGTAAGGACATTCTTATTTCCCTTGGAAATGTTGCACTCTTTGCATGCCATAGCAAGGTTGCATGGCTCATACATGAATTTTGCATGGGTTGACTTCGGGATAACGTGCTCCACATCCCAGGTCAAACCGTGGGTTTCCTTCTTTACGGATCGGCAGTAGGCGCATCTGAAGGATTGCTCTGCCAGGTAGTGATCTCGAAGCGATTTTCTGAGATTCACGATGGGGCCGGTGGTCTTGTCCCATTCTTCGTGAGAGACGCCGTCATAGCTTTGGACGTGGAGCAAATCATCCCCATGGAACGTGATTGCCTTCACCGATCACCTCAATGCCAGAACTTGGTCGACCAGATGCCGCACTGGATCAACTTCTGAGAGAGATTCTCTTATGTCGGCAAGCATTGATATCTTCTCCGCATCATCGGGGCTTAAATCTTGTCTCTTAGAAAGTTTGGAAAGAATGCTAAGCGAGACGCGGATTAAGTACTCGTTATTCAGGCCCGGGGCATTGAAAATCTGAGCAAGCTGAAAGTCGGCGGATCTATTCGCATAGTCTTTGGATTGATGAAGTTGCTGTTCCTCAAGGTCTAGAACAAATCCATTTTTTGTAGTAAGTCCGGCGACGATTTGTGGTGAGTGGGTTGCTATTATGAAATGGCAGCCCGTGTAGCCGCTGAAGGCCCTTTGTAGCTTGCCTATGACGTCTGTTTGCCACTCAGGGTGCAGGCTTATTTCCGGCTCGTCAATGCATATCAGGGAATTGTCCTGAATAGATCCGGCAATTCCTAGTATCATTGTCAGCATGCACTGTTGCCCAGAGCTTGCCTGAGAGAGTTTCACCTTTCGCTTGGTGGAGCGCGTGTACAGCGTGAGGTCGGCTATTTTGAGTGCTCCTGAATTCAAGCCTTCCATGATCTCGGGTGACGAAATGGCGGCATGTGTTCGTATTCCGGAGATAAGGTCAATTTCGCAGTTGATGCCATTCCTCGAGCCGATATACGAAAGTGTGTGATGCAGGCGATCAAGCGACCAGTGTTCTTTCGAGCGTCGATTCGAGTGGCCTTCTTCCAGTAGCATCCAATGGATCGACGACTGCGGATCGTTCTCACTCTTAATGAAGCTTCTATAGCGTGGACTTACCAGAATTTTAAATTCGAGATGGGGTGCGAAGTCGAGGTACTTTAAAATGTCAAGGAGATCCGAATGCTTCGAATCTGTTCCTTCCAGCCCGCCGATTATAGATGTGAGGCTTCGCGTTAGGGAGGTGGGGCCGCCGTGTTCGGACGGCGCAATGTAGTGATATTTTGAGAATGTATAGCTGGGTTCCCGGGGTCGTGGGAACCGATCGTGTCTTCCAGTAGAAACAGCAATGACTCTGGAGGGGGTCAGGTTGGAGTTTGGCGAAAGCAGCATCTCGCCAACATTCGAGGCTGCCGTTATGTCGTGCGCTACTTGAGGGTCGAGAATTGACTTCGAGTCGTGATCGAAGATGTAGTGACTTACAATTTTACGTAATAGTCGGCTTTTGCCTGTTGCATTGCGCCCCACGATAAGGCTAAAGACGTTCGTTTCCGAGTCGCTTCGGCCGAAAGTTAGGGGTGTCCACGCTCCTTCGCTCGCTACTGCTTTGATCGTAAATGCCATCTTCTGACCGTAAGTTATTGGAGGTGGTGGTTGCTTATGCGCGGAGTCGCCTGGCGGTTGATCTCATTCAAAGGCCAGTCTTGTCAAGTGCTTTTGTTGCGTGGAACTTGAAAGATGCCCGGGGGCGGGAGCGATCGGGTCCATAACCGCTAGCTAATGATATGTTGAGTCTAGGCCACTTCTGAGCGCAACAGTTGGCCATGGCCGGCCATTCTGTTTGTGCCGATCGCGCAGGTGGCAGCTCACCCAGGATTGAGGTGTTTGTGCGATCGGGATCAACTTCAAACGAGCTGGAACGCACATGGCTGGTATGTCACTGTGGTACTGGCTTCTCGTACTCATCGTGCTGGCCGTGCCTGTTGCCACCGTCGTGGCGGTTCTTCTCTTTGTGAGTCTCCACCGCCGAGCAGGCAAATGATTGGGCAGGAGTTCGTCATCTTTCTTTCGGACCGACCAAACTGCCGGTTGTTCGCCACAGTCCGTTGGGCGACCCCACATACCAGCTGGCGAAGGTAACTGCCCATTGCGCCTGCTGCGAGGGCGACCACTGCACGATGCGCCGGATCAAGGATGCGCCTGGCGTGGTCCGAAAGCCGCGGCAGGGTTGCCAACAGTTGGGCGCTCAGCAGCAGTGCGAGCACATCCAGCCTCGCCATATCCACCAACGCAGCCAAGGGCGCCAGCTCCGGGTTGCAGGCCATCAGCACCACCACGACGATGGTGGAAACCGCCAGCACCCGGCGACTGGTTGTGCTGGCGGTGAATCTACTGAGAGCGGAGAACAGGGGCACGGAGGTTACTCGCGTGGGGTCTTTATCCAATCATGGCGCCGTCAGCAGCCGGCTTCAACGCCCCCCTGGGGTGGCCGCGGCGATCTTCTCCAGCGCCTGGTCCAGGGTAAAGGACGCCGCCTTATGGTGCGGCGGGAACTCCTTTTCGTAATGCGTAGGTCGCAGGTTCGATTCCCGTTCACGGCGCCGGTTGCAGCGAAAGCCCCGGCTTTGGTCGGGGCATTTTGTTTTTGCGGAGTGACCGCCATTCGTCTCGGCTGCCGCGGGGACCGCCCTTCAAACGCCGCGCCCGGTGCATCATAGGCACCCGTCCAGACGTCCTCCAGTTTTCCCCCATGCGTCCCGAAGAACTCCTGCCCGACAACACGAACGAAACCGAACGCGGTGGCCTAGTGATCCGCAAAGGCACCGTGGGTGCCTTCCTCACCTCGGTGCAGGTGTGGGGCGACCCTGCCGCCAGTGCAGATGCCAAAGCCACGGCAGAGGCGGATATGGTGTCGGTTCTGCCAGCGATGCAGGCGCTTGGTCTGTTCGAGGTGTTCGAGCTGCGCGACCCGGCGCTCAGGGCGTTGGTGGCCAGGCACCTGCCTTAACCTCAGGTCTGCTGTTTCCACCAATCTTTTCGACCTCTGCCGGTTCGTCGCGCGCGCTCCTTTCGCTGCGCTTCCTGCTGTTCCTCAGGGGAGCGGCGGTCAGGCCCGAAGCACATGTGATTGAACATGCCGGCGCGCTCAGCGCGCCCGTGAGTAGTGGTGTCGTGGTGGGTTGTCGTCATCAGCACAGGCTAGCGGCGGTCGGTGTCACTCGTTGAGACGACGCGACACCCCTCTCGGTTCCTTGAGGGCAGAGGGGGATGCCTACCGGTTGATCGTTACCAGTCTCCGCGCATGCCCGAACACCAGCTGGCGCAGATAACCACCCATCGTACCTGCCGCCAGACCGACCATTGCACGTCGCGCCGGATCAAAGGTGAGCGGGGCGCGGTCCACCACCCAAGGCAGGGTAGCCAGCAACTGGCTGCCCAGCAGCAGGGCCAGTACATCCAGCCCCACCATATCCACCAGCGCAGCCAGGGGGACCAGCTCCGGATTGCTGGCCAACAGCAGCACCACGGCTACCGTGGAAATCGCCAGCATCCGGCGACCTGTCGTGCTGGCGGTGAATCTACGCAATGCGGAGAGCAGGGGCACGGAGGAAGCTCGCGTGGGGTGTGTCTCGGATCATGGGGCCGTTACCGGCGTGGTTCAACGGCCCCCAGAGGCCGTATCGGCGATCTTCTCCATGGCCTGTTCCAGGTTGAAGGAGGCCGCCTTCTGGCGCGGCGGGAACTCCTTGAACGAGTCCAGGAACGGCTGCACCACCGCCATGCCCAGGTTCACCTGCGGCACGTGGTCGATGAACCAGTCGTAGTAGGTGTTGGAGGTGATGTCCGCGCGTTCGTACGGGTCGGTGCGCAGGTTGAACAGCTTGGGCACGCGCAGCACCACCAATGGCTCGGACCAGATCCGCATCGTGCCCTGCACGCGCTGTTCCATGAACACGATTTTCCAGTTGCCGGCACGCAGCGCAACCAGGTTGCCATCGTCGTCGAAATACACCAGCCCTTTGCGCGGGCTGGGCACGCCTTCTTTGGTCAGGAAGTCGACCAGGTTGTAGCCGTCGATATGCACCTTGTAGGTGGTGTCGCCAATGCTGTGGCCCTTCCTGAGCTTGTCCACGATCTTCGGTTCGCCGGCGAGCGCAAGGAAGGTGGGCAGCCAGTCGTGGTGCTGCACGATGTCATTGCTGACCAGCCCGGCCGGCACATTGTTCGGCCAGCGCACCAGCAGTGGAATGCGGAACGCGCCTTCCCAGTTGGTGTCCTTCTCGTTGCGGAACGGCGTCATCGCACCGTCCGGCCAGGTGTTCATGTGCGGGCCGTTGTCGGTGGAGTAGATCACGATGGTGTTCTCGGCGATGCCCAGCTCGTCCAGCACGTCCAGCACCGTGCCCACGTTCTTGTCGTGGTCGATCATCGTGTCGTGATAGCGCGACTGGTCCTCGCCTGCCTGGCCCACGCTTTCCGGCTTGGTGTGCGTGCGGAGGTGCATGTGGGTGAAGCACACCCAGGTAAAGAACGGTTTTCCGGCCGCATGCTGGCGCTTGATGAAGTCCACCGCGCAGTCTGCGAAATCATCGTCGCAGGTTTCCATGCGCTTCTTGGTCAGCGGCCCGGTGTCTTCGATCCGTTGCTTGCCGACACGGCCCCAGCGCGGTTCCTCGGTGCTGTCGTCCTTGTCGGTGGCGAAGCTGCGCAGCACGCCGCGTGGCCCGAGCTTCTTGAAGAATGCCGGGTCCTTCGGGTAGTCCGGCAGCTCCGGTTCCTCTTCGGCATTGAGGTGATAGAGGTTGCCGTAGAACTCATCGAAGCCATGCGCGGTAGGCAGGAACCGGTTCTGGTCGCCCAGGTGGTTCTTGCCGAACTGGCCGGTGGCGTAGCCTTGTTCCTTGAGCAGTTCGGCAATGGTCACGTCCTCGGCCTGCAGGCCAACCGGAGAGCCGGGAATGCCGACCTTGGTAAGGCCGGTGCGGAAACCACTCTGGCCGGTAATGAACGAGGCGCGGCCGGCGGTGCAGCTCTGTTCGCCGTATGCATCGGTGAAACGCATGCCTTCACGGGCGAGCCGGTCGATGTTGGGCGTGCGGTACCCCATCAGGCCATCGCTGTAACAGCTGAGGTTGCTGATGCCGATGTCGTCGCCCCAGATCACCAGGATGTTGGGTTTGGCTGCGTTCTTCGAACTCATGGGCTTGCCTCCGATGGATGCGCCAAGATTGGAATTCCGGCGGGGGCTTGGCATCCGAAGGACTACTGAAGCGTGCTGCGTAGTTGTACTGGGGCGGCGTGAATGAGTTAACGTCGGGGCATGCTCCCGTCAGGTCTTGACATGAAAACTGCCGTTTTCAGCGCCCGTCCCTACGACCGGCACTTTCTGGAGGCCGCCAACCAGCAGGGCGGTACGGTCGATGTCTTCACGTTCGCCTATTTCGATGTAGGCCTCGATCTGGCGACCGCAACGCTGGCGCAGGGGTGCCAGGCGGTATGCGTGTTCGTCAATGATCGCTTGGATGCACCGGTGCTTAAGGCCCTGCATTCGCTGGGTGTACGTGCGGTACTCCTGCGTTGCGCGGGCTTCAATAACGTCGACATTGCGGCGGCGGAGCAGCTGGGCCTGTTCGTGGCGCGGGTACCGGCGTATTCCCCCGAGGCGGTGGCGGAGCATGCGCTGGCGCTGATCATGACGCTCAACCGGCAGACCCATCGGGCCTACAACCGGGTGCGCGAGGGTAACTTCATGCTGGACGGGTTGCTGGGCCGCACGCTGCATGGCAGGACCGTTGGCATTGTGGGCACCGGCAAGATCGGCCTGGCCACTGCGCGCATCATGAAAGGCATGGGCTGCACGGTGCTGGGGTTCGATCCGTACCCGTCGGCCGCGTTTGCGGAGATTGGTGAAGCGGTGGCGCTGGACGAGCTGCTGACACGTTCAGACATCGTGTCGCTGCATTGCCCGCTCACGCCGGACACCCACCACCTCATCAATGAGGAGTCGTTGGGGCGGATGAAGCCCGGCGCGATGCTGGTGAACACCTCGCGCGGTGGGCTGGTGAATACCGATGCGGTGGTGCGCGCGCTGAAGTCACGCCACCTCGGGCACCTGGCCATCGACGTGTACGAACAGGAAAGCGCGCTGTTCTTCCAGGACCTCTCGGGGGAGATCATTGACGATGACCTGTTCCAGCGCCTGATGACCTTCCCGAACGTGCTGGTGACCGGTCACCAGGGGTTCTTCACGGTCGAGGCATTGCAGGAAATCTGCAGCATCACCTTGGGAAATCTGGCCGACTTCGCCAACGGGGTGGAGTGCAGGAACAGGGTGGCGGCTGCCTAGGCAGCCTTGGCCTCCCGGTCTTCCACGCCGGTGTAACGGACGACGGGCTTTTCGGGCTCGCCGTTCACGAGCCCAAGGGGCTCGCCGTTCCAGAGCGGTGTGATGACAATCCTGCCCTGGAAGGCTTCTATCCGCACCTGCGCGCCGACCGCGAAGCCGAAGGTCCGCATCCAAGCGCCGCTCAGGGTGATCAGGGGGAGGGGGCCGAACTCGTCGCGGCAGTGCTCGTCGATCTGCAGGACCGCGCGGATGTTGTGGGCGTAGCGGGGCCGGTAGCGGGGCAAGAGCGGCAGCGGCGGGGTGGGCGATTCTAGGGGCGACTGGTCCGGAGCGAGGGTCATTTGTTTGCCTCCATCAAGGGAATGGCCCTCGCCGGTCAGGGCGAGGGCGTCGGGAGGTCAAAACCGTGCAAGTCATACGGCGGGCATATTCCCCGTGAAGGGTCTTGTATTAGCCGCCCTCCCGACATGGGACACCACTAGTTTCGACTTGCGGAGTTTTGAGCTCCGGGGGCGACCTTGGGCAGATCTGCCAGATGAGGCAAAGTGATTGTTTCTGTTGAATTTTCGATTTCGATAGGCTGTGCCTACTGATTGACGTGACTGGCCCGTGCAGCGCGTGAAATGGTGCTTTGGGGTGTGATCGTGGGCACAATTGGGGGTGGCGGCTGCGGCGATAGCCGGAGCGCGGGTTGGCCAGAGCGGTGTCGCGAAAGGCGCACGCGTGGTCGTGGGTGCGTCGGCCGTTCCAGCCGGGCAGGACCCGGCTCTACCGCAGCGGGGCAGAGCCCCGCTCTACCCGCAGCAGCCGGGCAGATCCCGGCCCCAATCCGGGCCGCCGTTTGCGCGATGCCGGATTCATGTCTATACATGTGACCGCGACTTTGCCGAATTCGGCAACTGCCCGCGCCATGCGACAACGTGTCGCAGCCATTTCCGGGCTGATCCTGCGCCAGATCATTGTCAATGGACTTCTTAAATGGTGCATAACGGCATAAAATCAGGGGGCTGACATGTACGTCCTCCGTGCCGCCCCCTTGGGACCGGTACACCCGGCTTTGGCTGGCGGGGCGCGCTTGAGATGGCATTCCCTACGCAATTGGATCGACCGATGATTCCGTTGAAACCCCTTGGGCGCTGGTTGCGCCCGGGCCTGCTGTTTGCGTTGTCCGTGTTCCTGACGGGCTGCAGCTCGGCCATTCTCGACCCGAAGGGCCAGATCGGCCATGACCAGAAGACGCTGCTGATCACGGCTACCGTGCTCATGCTGCTGGTGGTCGTGCCGGTCATCATCATGACCCTCGCCTTCGCCTGGAAGTACCGTGCCTCGAACACCAAGGCCCGTTACGAGCCGAAGTGGTCGCATTCCACCGCCATCGAAGTGGTGGTGTGGTCGATCCCCTGCATGATCGTGCTGGTGCTGGCCGTGCTGACCTGGCGCTCTTCGCACTCGCTCGACCCGTACCGACCGCTCGAGTCGGAGACCAAGCCGGTAGTGATCGAAGCCATTTCGCTGGACTGGAAGTGGTTGTTCATCTATCCGGAAGAGAACATCGCGACGGTCAACGAGATCACCTTCCCGGTCGATACCCCGTTGAACTTCAAGATCACGTCCGATTCGGTGATGAATGCGTTCTTCATCCCGCAGCTGGGCACGATGATCTACTCGATGACCGGCATGGAGACCAAGCTCCATCTGATCGCCAACGAGATCGGTGAGTTCCCGGGCATGTCCTCGCACTACAGCGGCGCGGGCTTCAGCAAGATGCACTTCACGGCGCATTCGGTGACCAACGAGCAGTACCAGCAGTGGCTGGCCAAGGTTCGCGCCGAGTCCAGCACGCTGAACAAGGACGCGTTCGCCGCCCTGGTGGCCGACCGCAACCACGACTGGCATCCGGTCACCTATTTCGGCAGCAGCGAAGCGGGCCTGTTCGACTGGGTCATCGCCAAGCACATGGGCAACAACCAGCACTACGGCATGAACCACACGGGCATGTCGCATGGTGCTGCTGGCGAAAGCCACGAAGGCCATGAAATGCCGGCCGGTGACCATGAAGGCCACGACGCCGCTGCCGCTCCGGCAGGTGCCGCTGCGGCCGACCATGCCGAACACACTGCAGACGAGCACGCCGCCGCCGGTCACGCCGGTCACGCAGGCTCGGGAGAATAAGCATGAATCTGTTGGGCAAACTGACATTCGCGGACATCCCGCACGACCCGATCATCATGACCACGCTGGTAGGCGCGGGCATCGGTGGTCTGCTCCTGCTGGCAGTCATCACCAAGTTCAAGCTGTGGGGCTACCTCTGGAAGGAGTGGTTCACCTCGGTCGACCACAAGAAGATCGGCGTGATGTACCTCATCGTCGCCTTCGTCATGCTGCTGCGCGGTTTCTCCGACGCCATCATGATGCGTACCCAGCAGGCGCTCGCCGTCGGCGGGTCCGAGGGTTACCTGCCGCCGCACCACTACGACCAGATCTTCACCGCCCACGGCGTGATCATGATCTTCTTCGTGGCGATGCCGCTGATCACCGGCCTGATGAACCTGGCCGTGCCGCTGCAGATCGGTGCGCGCGACGTCGCGTTCCCGTTCGTCAACTCGCTCAGCTTCTGGCTGTTCGTGTCCGGTGCGGTACTGATCATGCTGTCGCTGTGGATCGGTGAGTTCGCCGCCACCGGCTGGCTGGCGTTCCCGCCGTTGTCGGGCATCGAATACAGTCCAAGCGTCGGCATGGACTACTACATCTGGGGTCTACAGGTCGCAGGCCTGGGTACCACGCTGAGCGGTATCAACTTCTTCATCACCATCCTGAAGATGCGTACCCCCAGCATGAAGCTGATGCAGATGCCGGTGTTCACCTGGACCGCCCTGGTGACCAACGTGCTGATCGTCGCCGCCTTCCCGGTGCTGACCATCACCCTGGTGCTGCTGACCCTGGACCGTTACTTGGGTACGCACTTCTTCACCAATGACGGTGGCGGCAACGCCATGCTGTACATCAACCTGATCTGGATCTGGGGTCACCCGGAGGTGTACATCCTGGTCCTGCCGGCGTTCGGTGTGTTCTCCGAAGTCATCGCGACCTTCTCGCGCAAGGCGCTGTTCGGCTACAAGGGCATGGTCTACGCCACCGCCTGCATCGGCGTGCTGTCGTTCATCGTGTGGCTGCACCACTTCTTCACCATGGGCTCGGGTGCCAACGTCAATGCCTTCTTCGGCATCACGACGATGATCATTTCGATCCCGACCGGCGTGAAGATCTTCAACTGGCTGTTCACCATGTTCCGCGGCCGCGTGCACTTCACCACCCCGGTGCTGTGGACCATCGGCTTCATGGTCACCTTCGTCATCGGCGGCATGACCGGCGTGATGCTGGCGATTCCGGCCATCGACTTCGTGCTGCACAACAGCCTGTTCCTGATCGCCCACTTCCACAACGTCATCATCGGCGGCGTGGTGTTCGGCATGTTCGCCGGCATCACCTACTGGTGGCCGAAGATGTTCGGCTTCCGCCTGAACGAGTTCTGGGGCAAGTGCGCGTTCTGGTGCTGGTTCATCGGCTTCTACGTGACCTTCATGCCGATGTACGTGCTGGGCTTCATGGGCATGACCCGCCGCCTGCAGAGCACGGTCAACCCGGCTTACGAGCCGCTGCTGCTGATCGCCGCCGCAGGTGCGTTCATCGTCGGTGCCGGCATCCTGTGCCAGATCATCCAGGTGGCCGTGTCGATCCGCGACCGCAAGAAGACCGTCGACCTGACCGGCGACCCGTGGGATGCCCGTACGCTGGAGTGGGAAACCTCTTCGCCGCCGGCCTTCTACAACTTCGGCACCCTGCCGGAAGTCACCGAGCTGGACGATTTCTGGGAGCGCAAGCAGCGTGGTGAAGCCTGGCCGAAGCCGGCCAAGTACACCGACATCCACATGCCGCGCAACACCGGCACGGGCGTTGTCATCGGTGCCTTCAGCCTGGTGTTCGGCTTCGCGATGATCTGGCACATCTGGTGGCTGGCCATCGTCGGCTTCGTCGGCATGATCGCCACGTTCATCTACCGCACCTTCGACCAGGACGTGGACTACTGGGTCCCGGCCGCCGAGGTGGAACGCATCGAGAACGAACACCGCAAGCACCTGGAAGCCCAGGGCCTGGTGAAGTCGGAGCTGAAGGCATGAGCACCAATACCTCGACCCTGAGCCACGGGCACGCCGCGCACGCGGCGGCCCATGGCCATGACGACCACGAGCACCACGACACCGGCGGCAACACCGTCTTCGGTTTCTGGGTGTACCTGATGAGCGACTGCCTCATCTTCGCCTCGCTGTTCGCCACCTACGTGGTGCTGGCGGGCGGTACCGATGGTGGCCCGACCGCGAAGGACCTGTTCGAACTGCCGTTCGTTGCATGGGAAACCGCGCTGCTGCTGACCTCCTCGCTGACCTTCGGCCTGGGCATGATTGCCATGCACCGCAAGCAGATGGGCCAGATGTACCTGTGGCTGGGCATCACCTGGCTGCTGGGCTTCGGCTTCATGTGCATGGAAGTGTGGGAGTTCCAGCATCTGATCCACCAGGGCTACGGTCCGGACCGCAGTGCCTTCCTGTCGGCGTTCTTCGCACTGGTCGGTACCCACGGCCTGCACGTCAGCGCTGGCCTGCTGTGGCTGCTGGTGATGTTCGTGCAGCTGAAGAAGTACGGCCTGACCCCGACCAACAAGACCCGCATGGCGTGCCTGAGCCTGTTCTGGCACTTCCTGGACCTGATCTGGATCGGCGTGTTCTCCGTCGTCTACCTGAAGGGAGCGCTGTAATGGCACATGACAATCACGCACACGACCATGGTCACGGCGCTGGCGGCGAGAGCCACGGCACCGTCAAGTCCTACCTGGTCGGTTTCCTGTTGGCTGCGGTGCTCACCATCATCCCGTTCTGGGCAGTGATGAAGGGCGGCCTGCCGGTGTTCACCACCGGTGTGATCATCATCGTGGCTGCGATCCTGCAGATCTTCGTGCACCTGATCTTCTTCCTGCATCTGAACCGCTCGTCGGAACAGCGCTGGAACGTCAGTGCGGCGGCCTTCACCGTGGTGGTGATCGGCATCATCGTCGCCGGCACGCTGTGGGTCATGCACAACATGAACGTGCACATGATGCACTGACGTCTCCGGATGTCGCGCATGCAGAAAGGCCGCCCGGAAGGGCGGCCTTTTTGTTTGTCCTACGACCAGATGAGGTGTAGCGGTAGGGTCGGTTCCCAAACGACCGCCGATAACGGTGCAACGTTCTTTAACGCATGATCCCCAAACGAAGGCGCGTTTCCGTCACAGGTCATGCGTTACCGAACGTTGATGCGTTATCGGCGGTCGTTTGGGAACCGACCCTACCGCGGGGCTTACCCCGGCGATCTCACGGGCGCCGATTCCGTCACGCGCATCACGCCGCGTTGCGCAGGAACTCGTCGGCGTCTACCGGCCTGCCCAGGTGGTACCCCTGCAGCAGGTCGCAACCCAGCTCATTGAGATACGCGCGCTGCCCGGCCGTCTCCACACCCTCGGCCACGATCTGCAGCTGCAGCGAGCGGCCCAGTGCGACGATGGAGGAAACAATTGCCGCATCTTCGGCGTTCTCTTCCAGTTCGCGCACGAACGCGCGGTCGATCTTCAGCTCGGTGGCCGGCATGCGCTTGAGGTACAGCAGGCTGGAATAGCCGGTACCGAAATCGTCGATGGAGATCTTTACTCCCATCTCGGTCAGGCCATGCAGGATCTGCAGGCTCGCTTCCACGTCCTGCATCGCAGTGGTCTCGGTCACTTCCAGGGTCAGGAAGTGCGGCGCCAGCGCGTGCTTCTCCAGCGTGTTCTTCACCGTTTCCAGCAGCGTGGTCGAGGAGAACTGCAGCGGTGACAGGTTCACCGCCATCGACCACTCCGGATGCCCGGCGTCGTGCCACTGCCGCAGCTGCGCGCAGGCCTGGTCCAGCACCCAGTCGCCCAGCGGCAGGATCAGGCCGCTGCGTTCGGCGATGGGAATGAAGGTGTCCGGCCCCAGCAAACCCAGGCCCGGGTGCTGCCAGCGCACCAGCGCTTCGGCGCCGATCACGCCGCCGCCGTCGGCGCGGAACTTGGGCTGGTAGTGCAGCACCATTTCATCGCGCTGCATCGCGCGGCGCAGCTCCTGCAGCAGCTTGAGCTGGCGGTTGGCACTGACGTGCATGGACTCGGTGAAGAACGTATGGCCATTCCGGCCTGAATCCTTGGTGTGGTACATCGCCGCGTCGGCGTGTGCCATCAGCTCGCGTTCGGTGGTGGCGTCGGTCGGGTACATCGCGATGCCCAGGCTGGCGGTGACCTGCAGCTCCACGCCGTCGATCTCGAACGGCTCGCCCACCGTGGCGATGATGCGCTCGGCAATTTCGGCCGCATCTTCCGGCACGTCCAGCTGGATCACGATGACAAACTCGTCGCCGCCCAGCCTGGCGAAGGTGTCATGGCCGCGCAGCAGCCCCTTCACCCGCTCGCTGACCTGGATCAGCAACTTGTCGCCGGTCTGGTGGCCGTAGGCGTCATTGACCGCCTTGAACCCGTCCAGGTCGCAGAACATCACCGCGAAGCTGAAGTCGCGACGCTTGGCCTTCTCGATGGTCTGCTCGATCCGGTCCTGCAGCAGCATGCGGTTGGGCAGCTGGGTCAGCGGGTCGTGCAGGGCGGCCTGCAACAGCTTCTCGTTGGCCTGGGCCAGCGACTCGGCCAGCATGCCGGTGCGGGTGCGCATCTGGCGGTCGAACAGTGAGGCGATCAGCGCGATGCCCAGCGTGCCCAGGGTGGTGACGATGACCAGTACCGCCAGCCATTTGGTGTCCAGGCCGTCGGCATAGACGGCGCCGCAGATGCTGCCTTCGGAGAAGTTGGCGGCGGCCATGCCGGTGTAGTGCATGCCGACGATGGCCACGCCCATGACCAGCGAGGCGAGCCCGCGCAGCAGCAGCGGACGGCGTTGTTCGGTGCGCAGGCGGAACGCGATCCACAGCGCCGCGCCGGCCGCTACGATGGCGATCAGCAGCGAAGCGCCGAACCACCACGGGTCGTAATCGATGCCCGGGTTCATGCGCATGGCGGCCATGCCCAGGTAGTGCATGCAGGCGATGCCCAGCCCCATCAGCACCGCGCCGGCGATCAGCCGCGGCCACGGCAGCGCGGCGTGCGAAACCAGCCACAGCGCGTAGGTCGAGGCGCCGATCGAGGCGGCCAGCGAGTACAGGGTGATGGCCAGGTCGTAGCCGATCGGGATGGGCAGGTGGAAGGCCAACATGCCAACGAAGTGCATGGACCAGATGCCCAGGCCCATGGCGGCGCCGCCACCGGCCAGCCACCAGCGCGCCACGCGGCCTTCGGTGCTGGCCAGCCGGCCGGCCATGTCCAGCGCCGTGTAGGAGGCGAGGATGGCAACCAGCAGCGAGAAAACGACGAGACTCTGGCTGTAGGTGCCGGTCATGGAGAAGCCTGGGAGGACATGGGGAAGGGAAGGCGGGGACACCCGCCACGGTATCGGCCGGGGCGGCACAAGGTTGAGCGGGGGCATTCAGCCGGCGGTTGGGCGCACGTCTCGGTTGCTGCGACGCGGCTCGGCTATCCTGCCGCACAGAGAATGAATTGGAATTGACATGGCCAAGCGGCTTACCGCCTACGTGTGCACCGAATGCGGCGCGGAATACAGCAAGTGGCAGGGGCAGTGCACCGAGTGCGGTGCCTGGAACGTGCTGAGCGAGATCACGCTGGAAAGCGCGACCGCCGCCAAGTCGCCGGCCGCGCGCCGCTCGGGCTGGGCCGGCAAGGTCGACGCGCCGAAGATCATGGCGCTCAAGGACGTGCAGCAGACCGAACACCTGCGCGTGAGCACCGGCGTCGGCGAGTTCGACCGCGTGCTCGGTGGCGGCCTGGTCGAAGGTGCGGTGGTGCTGGTCGGCGGCGACCCGGGCATCGGCAAGTCGACCCTGCTGCTGCAGGCGGTGGCGAAGATGGCCGCCGGGTTGCCGGTGCTGTACATCACTGGCGAGGAGTCGCTGTCGCAGGTGGCCGGTCGCGCCGTGCGGCTGGACCTGCCGCTGGACAACGTCAACGCGCTGGCCGAGACCCAGGTCGAGGCGATCCTGCAGCACGCCAGCGCGGCCAAGCCGAAGTTGATCGTGGCCGACTCGGTGCAGACCCTGTGGACCGAGTCGCTCACCGCCGCGCCGGGCTCGGTGAGCCAGGTGCGCGAGAGTGCTGCGCGGCTGGTGCGCTTTGCCAAGGAAACCGGCACCGCCGTGTTCCTGGTCGGCCACGTCACCAAGGAAGGCGGCATTGCCGGCCCGCGCGTGCTCGAGCACATGGTCGATGCCGTGCTGTACTTCGAAGGCGAGAGCGGCAGTCGCTTCCGCCTGCTGCGCGCGTTCAAGAACCGCTTCGGTGCGGTCAACGAGCTGGGCGTGTTCGCGATGGGCGAGAAGGGCCTGAAGGAAGTGTCCAATCCCTCGGCGATCTTCCTGTCCGGCGGCAGCACCCGTCAGCCGGGCAGCTGCGTGATGGTCACCCGCGAAGGCACCCGGCCGCTGCTGGTGGAGGTGCAGGCACTGGTGGACGCCTCGCCGCTGTCCAACCCGCGCCGCGTGGCGGTGGGCCTGGAGCAGAACCGGCTGGCGATGCTGCTGGCGGTACTGCATCGCCACGGCGGGGTCCTGGTCGGCGACCAGGACGTGTTCGTGAACGTGGTGGGCGGCATCCGCGTGCAGGAAACCGCCGTCGACCTGCCGGTGCTGCTGGCGGTGCTGTCCTCGCTGCAGGACCGCCCGCTGGCCGAGAAGACGATTGCCTTCGGCGAAGTCGGCCTGTCCGGCGAGATCCGCCCGGTGCCCAACGGCGAAGACCGCCTGCGCGAAGCCGCTACCCACGGCTTCAAGCGCGCCATCGTGCCGAAGGCCAATGCGCCGAAGACCGGCAGCGTGAAAGGCATGGAGGTCATTGCGGTGGAGCGGCTGTCGGAAGCCATTGACGCGATCTGAATCCGTCGCCTTGCTGTGCTAGTTTTCCGCTACTGGACCCGATGAAAACGACTGCATGCAAGACGCGCCCCTGGATGTAACCGGCCCCAGCGAGATCCGCCGCGCCGGTGTCGACCTCAACGGATTGATGACGGTCCTTGGGAAACACCTGTACTCGACTCCGGTGGTGGCGCTGCGCGAACTGGTGCAGAACGCGCACGATTCGCTGCGGCGGCGGCGCTTGGAGCAGGTCGACTGGCAGGACGCGGGCCGGATCGAAGTGCATGGGGATGCGGCCAACGGGATCGTGCGCATCATCGATACCGGTGCCGGCCTGACCCAGCAGGAGATCCACGATTACCTCGCCACCGTTGGCGTGGGCTACACGCGCGGCCTGCGCCAGGCGGGTGCGGACGACGAAGGATTGATCGGCATGTTCGGGCTGGGGTTTCTCTCCGCCTTCGTGCTGGCGCGCCGGGTCATCGTGCGCAGCACCTCTTACCAGCAACCCACGCTGGGCCATTGCTACGTTTCAAGCAATGCGGAGCAGTACACGGTATCGCCGATGCCGGCGCGCGCGGTCGGCACCGAGGTGGTGCTGGAGCTGCACGCGAGCTACGCGCACCTGGCGCAGGAGTCCAGGCTGCGCGACATCCTGGGGCGCTACTGCGCGCTGTTGGGCGAGCCCATCCACATCGGCCATGATCCGCGTGCGGTAAATCCCGAGCCGCCGCCGTGGCGGCCGCGGGCCGGAGTAGCGTTGCACCCGCTGCAGGCGCAGCGCCGCGCGTTGGAATTCGCCGCGCAGTTCGAGCGCAGCTTCGAACCCATTGCCTGCATGCCGGTGGGCGCCGAGGGACAGAGCGACGCGGTCGGGCTGCTGTGGGTACAGGATGGCGCGACCTACGGCACCAGCGACAACCGCAACCTTTCGGTGTTCGTGCGCGGCATGCTGCTCGACGACGACGCGCGCGACCTGTTGCCGCCGTGGGCCGGCTTCATCGGCGGGGTGATCGAGTCCGGCCGGCTGACGCCAACCGCCAGCCGCGAGGACCTGCAGCGCGATGACACCTATCACGCGGTCCAGCACACCTTGTCCGAGGCGCTGATCGACGGCCTGGCCGGCATCGCCCGACAGCAGCCCGAGGCATGGCGACGGATACTGGTGCGGCACAATGAAGCACTGCTGGGCGCATCGCTCTGCGACGATCGCCTGTTCTCGCTGCTGCTCGAGCACGTGCGCGTTCCCAGTTCGCACGGCGACATCAGGGCCGGTGAACTGCCGTCGGGAGGCGCGGTCCACGTGATCCTCGACAGTGGCGGCGGCTTCGAGGAAATGCTGTTCCGTGCGATGGGCGTGCCGGTGGCGCATGGCAACCGCTATGCGGTGGTGCCGTTCCTGCGGCGCTGGGCCCAGGCCAAGGGCGTGCGCCTGGTGGAGCTGGGGACCGAGCAGGGCAACCGCGCACTGTTCCGTACCGACACCCTGCCCGAGGCGGAACTGGACTGGCTGCAGACCCATCTGGGCGACGGCGAGCAATTGCTGCCCGCACACTTCAGCCCGGTCGAGCTGCCGGTGGTGGTGGTGCCGGACCGCGACGCCGAGCTGAAGCGTCGCCTGGAAGACGACGAGAACAACAGGCGCGTGTCGACCGCCGCGCTGCGCCTGGCGCGACAGTTCACCGCCCAGATCGACGCGCGGTCACCCACGCGCCTCTACCTCAACCTGGACAATCCCGCTGTGCAGGCGCTGCTGGCCGCACTGCGCGTCGGCAACCCGCAGGCTGCCGCTGCCGCGCGCCTGCTGCGCTCACTGAAGGTCATCATCAGTGCGCAGGGGCGTGCGCAGGAAGGTGGCGTTGCCAGTGGCGACCTCAACCGCGCGTTTGGTGGCATTGCCGAAGCATTGCAGCAGATGCTGCAGGCACGCTGAAACTTTCATTGCAACGATACGCAACACAGGACGGCATCGCGTGGATATCTGGAACTGGGTTTGGAAGCTGCAGCACGACCTCGACGAGGCAGGACAGGCACAGGGCGCGCAGTTGCTGGCGCGGTTATCCGATGAGGTCTGCGAGCTGCGCATTGACCGCGTGGAGGCACTGCTGCCGGAAGCGCGCGCGCTGGGTAAGTCGCTGGCCAATCCGTGGGTGGAGGTGTTCGTTGGCCATTGGGAACTGCGCAACCGGGTAGGCAACCGCCTCGAGGGTGAGGCGGCGCTGGGCGATACCGTTGCGTTGTTCGAGCGCGCCCATCGCGACGATACCGTGGAGTGCCCCCAGTCGGTGTGCGTCACCCAGGACCTGGCGGCCTGTTACGGCAACATCGACGGTCCGGGGTGGGTGTCTGAACGCATCGAAGTGTGCGATGAAACACTGGCGCGGATCGACCCGGGCTGGGCCTGTTACCAGTGCCTCAGCTGCGAGCGGGCGGATGCGATGATGGACGATGGCAACAGCCAGGCGGCCCTGGACTACCTGGATATGCAGGCCAGCGCGGTGCTTGCGCATGGCGGCACGGTCGACGACAGCTTTCCCGAGATGCGCGTCAAGATCCTGCTCGGAAGTGGTCGCGCCGCCGAAGCGCTGGCGTTGATCGACCAGCGCCAGGGCGAGGTGGACGCAGGCGACTACGACGAACCGGCGAACTGCAGCGTGCCACGCCGACAGTCGCGCGCGTGGGCGCTGGCGCAGCTGGGCCGCGACGACGAAGCAATGCAGGCGATGGTGCCCTGGGCGCAGCTGTCGCCCAACTACCGTCGCATGTGGGTGCACACGGTGGCGCTGCTGGTCCGCAACGCACCCGAGCGCAACAGCTGGGACCTGGGGCGCCGGCTCAGCGTGACCCTGGCGCATTTCGCGCAGGTCGGCGCGCACCGCATGGTGGTCGAAACAGCCGGTCTTTGCGTGGAGATGGCGCTGCAGCGTGGCGCGCTGTGGAGTGCACGACGCCATCTGGCGCTGGCCCGTGAGCACGTGACCCGGTTGCGACAGGATCGAGGTGCTGCGCAGGCGGTGGCAGCCATGGCGGCGGACATCGACGCCGCCCCGGCCGCAGCCCCCACGCCGGTGCCCGCCGAGCTGCTTCTGGAGTGGTTGGCAGGGCAGGACGAAAGCAACCGGGACCCGGAACGCGAGGTACAATGGCTTCTGCAGGCCATCCATGAACGGCCGGAGGATGCTGCGCTGCTGGACATGGCGGCCTCGGCGCTCGCTGCCTGTGGTGCCGGGGAGGAAGCACTCGCACTGCTCTGGGCGTTTGTCGACCGCCATCCCCACGAGGACGTCGCCCCGGCACATTCCCTGCTGCGAATGCTGGTGGAGAGGGGCGACCAGGTCGGGCTCGACCGGCTGGTGCGGCACTACCAGCCGCAGGTGCCGGTATTCGCGCTGTGGTGTCATGCACAGATGGCGCACAAGCTGTCTGACTGGCCGGCAGTGGAGCAGGCCTGCTCGGCGCTGCTTGCGCTGTCGCCCGACTCGCAGGAGGCGCGCAACCTGCTGGCCGGGGTGTTGATGTCGATGGGGCGTTTCCAGGACGCCGCTGCCCAATACCGCCTTCTGACAGAGGCGATGGATGCGCCGCGCAGTACTTACTGGGACCACATGACAGCCGCCAGTGCTGCCCGCGATTGGGACGCCGTACGCGCGTCGGCCGCTGCCATTGGCCTGGCGCTGGAGAGCACCGAAGGCGCGGTCGAGGAGGCCTGGGGTACCGTGATCATCCGCTCCATGGACGCGGACGACCCGATCGAATATTACGCACGGCGCACCGGCCCGGTCACGGCGCGGATTGTGGAAAACGCGCCGTCCAACCGCCGCCAGCGCGTCGACGATTGGGTCGTATTCGACGCAGCACTGGTGTACCCGGCGCCGGAAGATGAGGACGAGCGCAGGCATTTCATGCCGACCTATCCTGAAGTCCACCTGCTGGAGGAGGGGAACCACGCCACCAGCTGGCTGGTGGATGGCGTGCACCCCGGCCAAGAGGCGTGGGACGCATTCTCCGAGGCCGTCGCGGGCCAGGGCTGGAAGCTGTGGACCCATAACCGGGACGATTACGAGGTGGTCGACACGAATACCGACGACGTGACGCTGCCGGGCGTCCTGTTCACCGTCGCCCAGCAGCGCGGGGAACAACCGCTTGCGCTGCACTCTTTCCTGCTCGAAGCCACCGCAGGCTGGCCTCACCGCATGTGCTGGCTGCGCTTGGCGGAGTCGTGCGACCAGGACGAACAGCCGCACCTGGACGTCATTGAGCGTTACGGCCTGTAGGCCCGATGGGCGCAACCGGCTATCGGGAGTGCCCGAACACCAGCTCGATCGCAAACTGGCTGCCAAAGAACGCCAGCAACAGCAGCGCCATCGCCGTCAGCGTCCAGTGCACGGCTTTGGCGCCGCGCCACCCGTAACGGCGGCGGCCGATCAGCAGCACGCCGAACACGATCCACGACAGCACGCTCAGCACGGTCTTGTGCACCAGCTTCTGTGCCAGCAGGTCGTCGACGAACAGCACACCTGTGACCAGGGTCAGGGTCAGCAGCGCGAAGCCGACGGTGATGACCCGGAACAACAGCGATTCCAGGTCGGCCAGCGGCGGCAGCGCCCGCAGCCACGGGCGGAACTCGCGGCGGCGCAGTGCGCGCTCCTGCAGCCACAGCATGATCGCCAGCAGCGCGGCGATGCTCAGCGTGGCGTAGGCCAGCAGCGCCAGCCAGGCGTGGCTGGCCAGGCGCCAGCCCAGCACCTTGCTCGGTTCGTGGCCGTAGCCGTGGTAGGCCAGCAGCAGTACCGCGGCCAGCGGGAACACCACCACGCCCAGTGCCGACATCCGCCCGCGCGCGCCGACCAGCGAGGTCAGCCAGGCCATGCCCAGGCCGACCAGCGACAGCGCGGCGAAGAAGTGCATGTCCGGCCCACCGTTGGTACGCATCGCCACCATCACGTGGTAGCCGCCATGCAGCAGCATCGCCGGCAGGGCGGGCCACAGCCAGGTGGGGGAGCCGGTGCTTTCATCGCGGCCAAGCGCGCGCACCAGCAGGGCACTGGCTGCCAGGTAGAGCAGGACCGCGATGAGAACGATTGTCATCGTTGCAGTTTCGCATACCCCTGCGGCGGTGGCGACGGCCCCGTGGTCGCAGCCCGGGGAGACAGCCGGACCCGTTATACTCTCTGCCTTATTGTCCCCCGCTTTCAGACAGGTTGCGTCGCATGTTCGAGTCCCTGACCCAGCGCCTTTCCGGCACCATCGAGCGCCTGCGTGGCCGCGGTCGCCTGACCGAGGAGAACATCCGCGAGGCGACCCGCGAGGTCCGCATCGCGCTGCTTGAAGCTGACGTCGCATTGCCGGTGGTGCAGGCCCTGATCGAGCGCATCAAGGTGCGTGCGGTCGGCCAGGAAGTGCTGAAGTCGCTGACCCCGGGCCAGGCGCTGATCAAGGTCGTGCGCGACGAGCTGACCGCGGTGATGGGTGCTGAAGCCAGCGACCTGAACCTGAATGTTCCGGCCCCGGCCATCATCCTGATGGCGGGCCTGCAGGGCGCCGGCAAGACCACCACGGTGGGCAAGCTGGCCAAGCACCTGAAGGAAAAACGCAAGAAGAAGGTGATGGTGGTCTCGGCCGACGTCTACCGTCCGGCCGCGATTGAGCAGCTGAAGACCCTGGCCGAGCAGGTGGGCGTGCTGTTTTTCCCGTCCAGCGCCGACCAGAAGCCGGAAGCCATCGTGCGCGCCGCCATCGACGATGCACGCAAGTCGTTCGTCGACGTGCTGCTGGTCGATACCGCCGGCCGCCTGGCCATCGACGAAGCGATGATGGCCGAGATCAAGGCCCTGCACGCGGCGGTGAACCCGGCCGAGACCCTGTTCGTGGTCGACGCCATGACCGGCCAGGACGCGGCCAACACCGCCAAGGCCTTCGGCGACGCCCTGCCGCTGACCGGCGTGGTGCTGACCAAGACCGACGGCGACGCCCGCGGCGGTGCCGCGCTGAGCGTGCGCTACATCACCGGCAAGCCGATCAAGTTCGTCGGTGTCAGCGAAAAGCCGGAAGGCCTGGACGTGTTCCACCCGGACCGCATTGCCAGCCGCATCCTCGACATGGGCGACGTGCTGTCGCTGGTCGAGCAGGTCGAGCAGCAGGTCGACAAGGACAAGGCCGCCAAGCTGGCCGAGAAGGTCGCCAAGGGCAAGAAGTTCGACCTGAACGACATGCGTGACCAGCTGGAGCAGATGCAGAACATGGGCGGCATCGGCGGCCTGATGGACAAGCTGCCGGGCCTGGGCCAGATCCCGGAGCACCTCAAGCAGCAGGTCAGCCAGGGCAAGGAAGTGCCGCGCATGATCGCCATCATCAATTCGATGACCAAGAAGGAACGCCGCAACCCGGGCCTGCTCAACGGCTCGCGTCGCGCCCGCATCGCACGCGGTTCCGGCCTGACCCCGGCCGACGTCAACAAGCTGATGAAGCAGTATCAGCAGATGGAAAAGATGATGAGCAAGATGGCCGGCGGCGGCATGAAGGGCATGATGCGCAGCATGAAGGGCATGATGGGTGCCATGGGCGGCCGCGGCGGTTTGCCGTTCCGCTGATTGTCATCGGGCGTATGCTGTGGGGCCGTGACCCCACAGGTGCGCCGAGCGTGAGCAACCCGCGAATCCTCGAACGCGCCGACAGTTTCTGTCGGCGTTTTTCATTGCAGGCCCCGATCCTGCTGGCCCCGATGGCGGGCGCCTGCCCAGTCGCGCTTTCGGCCACGCTCGCCAATCACGGCAGCATGGGCGCGATGGGCGCGGTGCTCTCGCAGCCGCAGGACATCGTGGCCTGGATGGATGCCTTCCGTGCGCAATCCAGCGGCCCGGCCCAGGTCAATGTGTGGATTCCCGACGACGCGCCGCTGCGTGATGCCGCTGCCGAAGCGGCCAGCCGCGCGTTTCTCGCGCAGTGGGGGCCGGCGGTGCCGGCCGAGGCCGCCGACGCCGGCCCCGCCGATTTCGATGCGCAGTTCGACGCGCTGATCGCGGCGCGCCCGGCGGTGGCGTCGACCATCATGGGGGTGTTTTGCGATGCCCAGGTACAGCGCCTGAAGGACGCCGACATTGCCTGGTTCGCCTGCGCCACCACCCTGGCCGAAGCGCTGGCCGCGGAAGCGGCCGGTGCCGATGCGGTGGTCGCGCAAGGCTTCGAGGCCGGTGGCCATCGTGGCGCATTCGATCCGGCAGCGGCCGAGCGCCAGCTCGTCGGGCTGTTCGCACTGGTGCCGCGCCTGGCCGACCGTCTGCAGGTGCCGGTGATCGCCGCCGGTGGCATCGCCGATGGGCGCGGGGTGGCGTCGGCCTTGATGCTGGGGGCCAGCGCAGTCCAGGTGGGTACGGCGTTCCTGCGCACTCCCGAATGCGCGATCGACCCTGCCTGGTCGCAGGCGTTGGCCGCGGCCGAACCGGAAGACACCTGGCCGACGCGCGCCTTCAGTGGTCGGCTCGGGCGTGGCCTGGCCACCGCCTACGTGCGCGCAGCGGCCGATCCCGCCGCGCCACCGCCGCGTCCGTATCCTGTGCAGCGCGGGTTGACCGCGCCGATGCGCGCGCAGGCCAATCGTGAGCACCGCATCGATGCGATGCAGGCGTGGGCAGGGCAGTCGGCATGGTTGGCGCCGGAACGTCCGGCCGCCGAGGTGCTGCAGGCGATGTGGGCCGACGCGCGCGGGCTGCTCGGATGAGTGTGTACTGCAACGGGCAACGTGCCACGGCCGATGACCTTGCTGCGGCGCTGGTCAACTACGGCCACTTCACCTCGTTGCAGGTGCGCGGAGCTGCAGTGCAGGGGCTGGACCTGCATCTACGCCGGCTGAGGCAAGGGACCGAAGAACTGTTCGGTACCGCGCTGGATGGCACCCAGGTGCAGGCGTGGATCGCGGCGGCATTGCAGGCAGAAGGTGTATCCGATGCCTCGGTGCGGGTCACCGTGTTCTCGCGTGCGTTCGATTTCCGCCAGCCGTTGAAGGTGGTACCGGTGGATGTGCTGGTGTCGGTGGCCGCGCCCGCTTCCATGCCGGGTACGCCGAAGCGCGTGCGCAGCGTGGTGTTCCAGCGGGAGCTGCCGCACCTGAAACACGTGGGGACCTTCGCGCTGTTCCAGCACCGTCGGCAGGCGATGCAAAACGGTTTCGATGACGCCGTGTTCGTCGACGCGCAGGGTCGGATCAGCGAGGGCAGCACCTGGAACGCGGCGTTTGCGCGCGGGGGCGAGCTGGTGTGGCCGCAGGCGCCGGCGCTGCGGGGCACCCACGAACGGCTGCTGCAGGCGGGGTGGGGCGGGGAACCGCAACTGGCACCGGTGGGGTTGGCCGACCTGGGCGGATTCGATGCGGCGATAGGCCTCAACGCGACCGGCGTATGGCCGATCGCGAGCATCGACGGGTATCAGTTCCCCGAATCAGCGGCGCTGTCGCAGCGGGCGGCGGAAATCCTTGACGCTGAAGCGTGGGTAGCCCTGTAGAGACACGCCACGCGTGTCCCGCACGACCCCCATTCAGGTTCGCCATCCTCCCCGGGCTTGGAATGCCCCGCCCCCGCCGCTATAATCGCCGGCTTACCGCGCCATCCTGGCGACTGGGCAATAGAGGAATTACCACCATGGTCAAGATTCGACTGACCCGCGGCGGCGCCAAGAAGCGTCCGTTCTACCACATCATCGTGACCGACTCGCGCAGCGCGCGCGACGGCCGCAACATCGAGCGCGTTGGCTACTACAACCCGGTTGCCCAGGGTGCAGAGTCGCGCATCGTGCTGGACCTGGCGAAGGTCGACGCATGGGTCGCCAACGGCGCCCAGATGACCGACAAGGTCCGCAACCTGTACAAGGAAGCGACCAAGGCCCAGGCCGTCGCGGCCTGATCCTGAAGGGCCGCGCCTGGCGCGGCCCGTCGGCATACGCAGATGAAAGATACCGAGCGCCGCATCCTGCTGGGCAGGATTGTCGGCGCTTTTGGTGTGCGAGGCGAGATAAAGCTCGAGTCCTGGACCGAGCCGCGTACCGCCATCTTCAACTATCAGCCCTGGATCCTGCGTACACCCGCCGGCCAGGAGAGCACCCTCAAGGGCGCGCGTGGACGTCAGTCCGGCAAGCATCTTGTGGCGGTGTTTCCCGATGTCACCGACCGCGACGTGGTCGAGTCGATGTACGGAACCGAAGTTTATGTGGCACGCAGCGCGCTGCCGCCTCCGAAGGCCGACGAGTATTACTGGGTCGACCTCGAGGGCTTGCAGGTGCGTACCGTTGAAGGCGTCGAACTGGGCCGGGTCTCGCACCTGTTCTCGACCGGCTCCAACGACGTGCTGGTGGTGCAGGGAGACCGTGAGCGGATGATTCCGTTCGTGCAGCCGGACTTCGTGGTGTCGGTGGATTTCGAGGCCAACCTGGTCGTCGTCGATTGGGACCCGGAGTTCTGATCGATGCGCATCGACGTCATCACTCTGTTCCCGGAATTCATGGCGCAGTCGGCCGCGCTGGGCGTGGTCGGCCGTGCGGCCGAGCGCGGCCTGCTCGACCTGCATGGCTGGAATCCGCGTGACTACGCCGAGGGCAACTATCGCCGGGTGGACGACCGTCCGTTCGGCGGTGGCCCGGGCATGGTGATGCTGATCGAACCGCTTCGCGCCTGTCTGGCTGCGGCCAAGGCGGCCGACCCGGCGCCGGCCCCGGTGATCTACCTGAGCCCGCAGGGCAAGCCGCTCACCCAGGCCAAGGTCCGCGAACTGGCCGCGTTGCCGCGCATGATCCTGCTGTGCGGTCGCTATGAAGGCGTGGACGAGCGGTTCCTGGCGGCTGAAGTGACCGAGGAAATCTCGATCGGCGATTACGTACTGTCCGGCGGCGAGCTGGGCGCGGCGGTGATCGTGGACGCGGTGACCCGGCTGCAGGAAGGCGCCCTGAACGACGCCGAATCGGCCGCCCAGGACAGTTTCGAAGGCCCGCAGGGGCTGCTGGACTGCCCGCATTTCAGCCAGCCGGCACAACATGAATGGGGCAATGTCCCGGACGTGCTGCGCTCGGGCAACCATGCCGCCATCGCCAGCTGGCGCCGCCAGCAGTCGCTGCTGCGGACCTGGCTGCGCCGCCCGGACCTGCTGGACGAGTCCACCCTGTCCAAGGCCGACCGCAAGCTGCTGGAACAGGCCAAGGCCGAGCACGGGTCCCCGTAGCGCGGGGCTCCCAAATACGCTAGAATCGCGGATTCCCATCAGGCCTCAACCGGCCCGATGCCGGAAACCCAACAAAAAACGTGCAGCACAGTCCGGTGACTGCATGAGCCCACGTTGTCGAAACGACACGACCACCCGAACACACTATCGGTGCACCCATGAGCAAGCTGAACAAGACCATCCTTTCGGATTTCGAATCCGCCCAGATCACGCGCGAGCTGCCGAAGTTCAGCCAGGGTGACACCGTCGTCGTCAACGTGAAGGTGAAGGAAGGCAACCGCGAGCGCGTCCAGGCGTACGAAGGCGTTGTCATCGGCACCAAGAATGCCGGCCTGAACTCCGCGTTCACCGTCCGCAAGATCTCGCACGGCTACGGCGTCGAGCGCGTCTTCCAGACCCACAGCGCCATCATCGACTCGGTCGAAGTGAAGCGTCGCGGTAAGGTCCGCTCGGGCAAGCTGTACTACCTGCGCGCGCTGGAAGGCAAGGCTGCCCGCATCAAGGAAGATCTGGCTGCCGCTGCGCAGGCCAAGGCTGCCCGCCTTGCCGCCAAGGCCCAGTAATTCCGACCGACAACCTTGGTTGTCGCGTCAACGAAACGGCCACCGCAAGGTGGCCGTTTTCGTTTCTACCGCGGATCCGGATCCGCAACAGGCGACGGCGGCGCTGCCGGAATCTCCGCCGGCGCGGCCATCTCCTCCCGATGCGTCGGCAACATCGTCGCCTTGCGCCATCCGCCCCAGCGGTAATACGCCAGCGACATCAGCATCGCGCAGAACGAACTGATCGGGAAACTCCACCACACCGCATCGGCACCCCAGCGGTCCTGCAGCAGCTCGGCAAACGGCACGCGGATGCCCCACAGCGACGCGGCCAGGATCAGCAGGGGCGGAATCACCGCACCGGTGGAGCGCACCACGCCGGAAATCACGAAGTTCACGCCGAAGAACAGGAACGACCACACCGCGATGTGGTTGAGATGGCGCGCCACGTCCAGCGCCTCGCTGCCGCTGGGCAGGAACAGCGCCAACGTGTAACGGTCGAGCAGGATCAGCGGCAGGATCAGCACGCCGGTCAGCAGGAAGTTGTACATCACCCCGCTGCGCGCGGTACCACGCACGCGCGACCAGTTGCCCGCGCCCACGTTCTGCGCCGCCATCGACGAGCACGCCGCGCCGATCGCCATCGCCGGCATCTGCACGTAGGTCCACAGCTGCAGCGAAGCGCCATACGCCGCCGCAGTATCGGTGCCGTAGCTGTTGACCATGGTCATCATCATGATCATCGACAGCGAGATCAGCACCATCTGCAGTCCCATCGGCACGCCCTTGACCACCAGCGCGCGCAGGATTTCGGTATCGATCTTGAACAGGGCGATGTCCTTGCGCCCCAGCCACAGCACGTGGCGCTTGTTGCGCATGTACCAGAGCAGGCCAATCAGCGACAGCGTCTGCGCGATCAGCGTCGCCCACGCCGCACCGGCAATCCCGAGCTGCGGGAACGGGCCGATGCCGAAGATCAGCAGCGGGTTGAAGCCGATGTCCAGCACCACCGACAGCAGCAGGAAGCGGAACGGCGTGCGCGAATCGCCCACGCCACGCAGTGCCGAACTGAGGAAGGCGAAGGCATACAGCGTGGGCATGGCCAGGAAGATGATGCGCAGGTACGCCTCGGCCAGCGGCAGCGACGCTGCCGGCGTGCCCATCGCTGCCAGCAACGGGTGCGACAGCCACCAGCCCGCGATGGCGATCACCACCGACAGGCCAATGAAGAACGTCGCACTGGTGCCCATCACCCGACGCGCCTGGCCGATGTCGCGTGCGCCCATTGCCTGGCCGATCAGGATGGTGGCGGCCATGCCGATGCCGAACACCGAGCCGATCAGGAAGAACATGATGTTGTTGGCGTTCGCGGTCGCGGTCAGCGCCGCCTCGCCGAGGAAGCGGCCCACCCAGACCGCATTCACCGAGCCGTTCAGCGACTGGGCGATGTTGCCGGCCAGGATAGGCAGGGCGAACAGGAACAGGTTGCGCCCTATCGGGCCGGTGGTCAGGTCAAGCGGCGCTTTGGCCATGTGCTATGGAGATCAGGTCCGGACAGCGGCACACTAGCACCAAGCCCGTCAGTGGGACATCGCGATGTACAAGAGCCCGGTAGTGCCGGCCGCCGGCCGGCTCCTCGCAAAACCTGACCGATTCATGGCAGCGTCCCTTCTGCTCTTGATAGCCGCGGCGCTGCCCGCATGTTCCAGTACAGACCGCATGCGGGATACCCAGGTCCGGCCCACCGACCGGCCCGAATGCAACGTTGGCAGCCAGCGCCGTGACCTCAGCGCCGGGGTGCCCACCCTGATCGGTGGAACCGGCTGCCGCGCCGACCCGTCCCAGCCCACGCCCCTGAACATACGACCGGAGTAACGATTCACCGATGACCGACGTTTTCGTGCCCGAACCGAGTGTCCGCCTGGATGTGTGGCTGTGGGCGGCACGTTTCTTCAAGACCCGCAGCCTGGCCAAGCAGGCGGTGGAAACCGGCAAGGTCGACGTGGCCGGGCAACGCCCGAAATCCTCGCGTGCGGTGCGCGTAGGCGAGCAGCTGCAGATCAGCCGCGGCGATGAAGTCTATGAAGTGCAGGTACGCGGCCTGAGCGACCTGCGCGGTCCGGCGCCGGTGGCGCAGCAGTTGTATGCGGAAAGCGAAGCGTCGCTGGCACGCCGTGCCGAGCTGCGCGCCCAGCGTGCAGCTGCGCGGAATGGCTACCAGCCGCCGGAACATCGGCCGGATAAGCGCGCACGGCGATTGATCCGTGCGCTGGGCGATCTGGACGCGTTGTAGGCATCGCAAACGCGGGCTCACCGCAATCTTCCGGAGAGGCCCGCACCCTGCGGGCCCCTCCCGGTGCCTCACCGGTGCAGGTCGTACCGGTCCAGCTCCATCACCCGTGCCCAGGCGGCCACGAAGTCCTGCACGAACTTCTTCTCGCCATCCGCACTGGCATACACCTCGGCCACCGCGCGCAGCACCGAGTTGGAACCGAACACAAGATCAGCACGGCTGCCGGTCCAGCGCTTCGTGCCGCTGCTGCGCGTGCTGCCGACGTAACCATCGCCACTGGCCTTCCACTCGGTACCCATGTCCAGCAGGTTGACGAAGAAGTCATTGCTCAAGGTACCCGGGCGTTCGGTCAGCACGCCGTCGGTGTTGCCGTCGACGTTCGCACCCAGCACGCGCAGGCCACCCACCAGTGCGGTCAGCTCCGGCCCGGTCAGGGTCAGCAGCTGCGCACGATCGATCAACAGCGCCTCGGCAGGCACCGCGTAATGCCCCTTGGTGTAGTTGCGGAAGCCATCGGCGTACGGTTCCAGCACCGCGAACGATTCCACATCGGTCTGCTCCTGGCTCGCATCGGTGCGGCCCGGCGTGAACGGCACGCTGACCGTGTGGCCACCGGCCTTGGCCGCCTGCTCGACGCCCACCGCACCGGCCAGCACGATCAGGTCGGCCAGCGACACCTGCGCGCCACCGTCGCCCTTGAAGCCGCCCTGGATCTTCTCCAGCGCGGCCAGCACCTTGGCCAGCTGCTTCGGCTGGTTCACCGCCCAGTCCTTCTGCGGGGCAAGGCGGATACGCGCACCGTTGGCACCACCGCGCTTGTCCGAGCCACGGAAGGTGGAGGCCGACGCCCACGCGGTGGACACCAGCTCGGCCACGCTCAATCCCGCTGCCGCGATCTGCTGCTTCAACGCGGTCACGTCGGCGGCGCTGATCTGCGCCTTCGGCGCTTCCGGCACCGGGTCCTGCCAGATGAAGGTTTCGGCCGGCACTTCCGGGCCGAGGTAGCGCGCACGCGGTCCCATGTCGCGGTGGGTCAGCTTGAACCACGCGCGGGCGAAGGCGTCGGCAAACGCCTGCGGGTTTTCCAGGAAGTTGCGCGAGATCTTCTCGTACGCCGGATCCAGGCGCAGCGACAGGTCGGTGGTAAGCATGGTCGGGCGGTGCTTCTTCGACGGGTCATGCGCATCGGGAATCACCGCCTCGGCATTCTTCGCCACCCACTGGTGCGCACCGGCCGGGCTCTTGGTCAGTTCCCACTCGTTGCCGAACAGGATCTCGAAGAAGTCGTGGCTCCACTGCGCCGGGGTGCGCGTCCAGGTCACTTCCAGACCGCTGGTGATGGTGTCGCCGCCCTTGCCGCTGCGGAATTTGTTGCTCCAGCCCAGGCCCTGGTGTTCCAGCCCGGCTGCTTCCGGCTCCACGTCCACGTTATCGGCCGGGCCGGCGCCGTGGGTCTTGCCGAAGCTGTGCCCGCCGGCGATCAGCGCGACGGTTTCCTCGTCGTCCATCGCCATGCGGCCGAAGGTGTCGCGGATGTCGATGGCGGCCTTGATCGGGTCGGGGTTGCCGTCCGGGCCTTCCGGATTCACGTAGATCAGGCCCATCTGCACGGCGGCCAGCGGGTTTTCCAGATTGCGCGAATGGATGTCGCCGTCAGCGTCGTCATCGGAAACCAGCACGCCGTGGTCTTCGACCACGCCTTCGGAGCCATGCGCGTAGCGCACGTCGCCGCCCAGCCAGGTGGTTTCGCGACCCCAGTACACGTCCTGGTCCGGCTCCCAGGTATCCGGGCGGCCGCCGGCAAAGCCGAGCGTCTTGAAGCCCATCGATTCCAGTGCGACGTTGCCGGTGAGGATCAGCAGGTCGGACCAGGAAATGGCCTGGCCGTACTTCTGCTTGATCGGCCACAGCAGGCGGCGCGCCTTGTCCAGGCTGACGTTGTCCGGCCAGCTGTTGAGCGGGGCGAAGCGCTGCTGGCCACGGCCGCCGCCGCCGCGCCCGTCACCGATGCGGTAGGTACCGGCGCTGTGCCAGGCCATGCGCACGAACAGGCCGCCGTAATGGCCGAAGTCGGCCGGCCACCAGTCCTGCGAATCGGTCATCAGCGCGGTCAGGTCGGCCTTGAGCGCGGCGTAGTCGAGCTTGGCGAAGGCCTTGGCGTAGTCGAAGTCCGCATCCAGCGGATGCGAACGGGAGGAATGCTGGTTGAGCAGGTCAACGCGCAGCTGGTTGGGCCACCAGTCGCGGTTGGTGGTGGCGTCGCCGACGAGGGCATGGTTGAACGGGCACTTCGCTTCGCTTTTCATGGGTCGTTTTACCTGTGGACTGGCGAATGTGGGAGGGGCCCCGCGATGCGTGCAAGGGCAGCCCATCCACCCTATGCGCGGCGTTGCCATTGGTAAATTTGAATGAAACTAAGGAATCGATAGTCGTGATCTATCAAAAAGGGCGCCGGCCAAGGGAACCGGCGACCGGGTCAGCGCTTGGTGAGGATGCCGAGGACGTCGGTGACGCCGAATTTGCCATCGCCATCCTGGTCGAAGGCGTTGAGCAGCCCGCCGATGCCGCCACTGGCTGAAGCAGGTGTTTCGGCGCCAAGGGCCTGGCTGAGTTCCCCGGCGTTGCCCTGCTGGGCGAATCGCTGGGCCAGGAACGACATAACGATGGGTGCCAGCACGGCCAGCAGTTGGGTGGAGCGTCCGCTGTCCAGGCCGGTCTTCTGGCCAAGCAGTTGGGCCGCCTGGGAGGTCTGCCCGCCGAACATGTGACCCAGGATGCCGGCCCCGTTGGTGGCGCCGCTACCGCCGCCGCCCAGCACGGCGCTGAGGATGCCGCCTACATCCAGGCCGCCCCCACCTCCGCCGCTATGGTCCTTCTGCAGGGCGTTGAGCAGGGATTGGGCGCCCTGTGGCTGGCTGGCATTGGTGCCCAGCGCACCCAACAACAGTGGTACGGCGGCGCCGATGGCCGAAGAGGCCTGCTGCGGGTCCAGGCCCAGCTGCTGGGAAACCTGCTGCAAGCCTTGGCCTTGCTGCAATTGCGAGAAAAGAGCTTGAGTTAGCGAATTCGCATTCACGACCGACTCCTTTGCCCCGGAATGGGACGGCCGGAGCATAACGCCGCGTGCACGAAGGGCATGCGAAGGCTTCACGCCGAGGGGGCAGGGACCGCCTGGGCCGGGCATAGCCCGGCGCTACGGGGGGGCGCCGTCAGATCAGCGCCTTCAACCGGTACAGCGCTTCCAGCGCCTGCTTCGGGCTCAGCTCGTCCGGGTCGATCGCGGCCAGCGCCTCCTGGGCCTTGCTGGACGGGGCCGTGAACAACCCGAACTGCTGCGGCGCATCCAGCGCCTGCGGCGTCACGCTCGCGGTAATGGTCTCGCCGCCACGTTGTTCCAGCTCGGCCAGCCGGCGCCGGGCCTGGGCCACCGTGGCCCGGGGCAGGCCGGCGAGCGCCGCCACCTGCAGGCCGAAGCTGCGATTGGCCGGGCCGTCCTTCACCGCGTGCATGAACACCAGCGCCTCGCCGTGCTCGACCGCGTCCAGATGCACGTTGGCAATGCCGCTGGTGCCGCCCTGGTGCTGCTCGTCGGCCAGCGCGGTCAGCTCGAAATAGTGGGTGGCAAACAGCGTGTAGCAGCCGTTTTCGAAGGCCAGGTGGCGGGCCACCGCGTCGGCCAGGGCCAAGCCGTCATAGGTGGAGGTGCCGCGGCCGATCTCGTCCATCAGCACCAGCGACTGCGCGGTGGCGTGGTGCAGGATGTAGCTGGTCTCGCTCATTTCCACCATGAAGGTCGACTGCCCGCGCGCGAGGTCGTCGCCGGCGCCGATGCGGGTGAGGATGCGGTCGATCGGGCCGATCACCGCGCGGCTGGCCGGTACGAAGCTGCCGATATGGGCCAGCAGCACGATCAGCGCGTTCTGGCGCATGTAGGTCGATTTACCGCCCATGTTCGGGCCGGTGATGACCAGCATGCGGCGGTCCGGGTGCAGGTCCAGGTCGTTGGGCTCGAACGGCTGCTCGCGCACCGCTTCCACCACCGGGTGGCGGCCGCGCTCGATGCGCAGGCATGGCGCGCTGTCCAGTTCGGGGCGGGCCCAGTCCAGCGCCTGCGCGCGTTCGGCGAAACCGGCCAGCACGTCCAGCTCGCTGAGCGCGGCCGCGCATTGCTTGAGCGGCTCCAGTTCGCTGCCCAGCGTGTCCAGCAGCTGTTCGTACAGCAGTTTTTCGCGCGACAGCGAACGTTCGCGCGCCGAGAGCACCTTGTCTTCGAACGACTTCAGTTCTTCGGTGATGTAGCGCTCGGCATTGGTGAGGGTCTGGCGGCGGGTGTAGTGCACCGGCGCCTTGTCGCTCTGGCCTTTGCTGATTTCAATGTAGTAGCCATGCACGCGGTTGTAGCCGACCTTCAGCGTGGCGATGCCGCTACTGGCGCGCTCGCGCTGTTCCAGATCGATCAGGAACTGATCGGCATGGGTGGACAGACGACGCAGTTCGTCCAGCTCCGCGTCGTAACCTTCGGCAATCACACCGCCGTCGCTCAGTTTCATCGGCGGGGTAGGGGCAATGGCCGAGGCGAGCAGGTGTGCGCATTCGTCATGCGAGCCCAATGACTCGCGCAGCGCAATTAGGCGCGGCGAATCCAGCGGTGCCAGCACCGCGCGTACGTCCGGCAGCAGGCCCAGGCCGTCGCGCAGGGTGGAGAAATCACGCGGGCGTGCCGAGCGCAGTGCCACGCGGGTCAGGATGCGCTCCAGGTCGCCCAGGGCACGGAAAGCGTCGCGCACATCGGTGTCGGCACCGCGGTCGATCAGCGTCGCTACCGCATCGTGGCGCTGCTGCAGCACCTCGCGCAGGCGCAGCGGGCGGTGAAGCCAGCGTCGCAGCAGGCGCCCGCCCATCGGCGTCACCGTGGTGTCGAGCACGCCGAGCAGGGTGTTGCGGGTATCGCCATCAACGCGCGTATCCAGCTCCAGATGGCGGCGCGTGGCCGCGTTCATCGCGATGGCTTCGCTGGCCGATTCGGTGGCAATCGCGGTCAGGTGCGGCAGCCGCTGCTTCTGGGTTTCTTCCACGTAACCGAGCAGCGCACCGGCGGCCGCAGTGGCGCGCGGCTTGTCGTCGATACCGAACCCGCTCAGGTCGTGCAGTTTGAAGAAGGCCAGCAGCTGGCGGCGGCCACTGTCGGCGTCGAACAGCCACGGCGCACGGCGGCGGATGCCGCTGCGCTGTTTCAGGAACTCCGGCCAGTTCTCTTCGTCCGGCACCAGCAGTTCGGCCGGTTCCAGCCGGGCGAGTTCCGCCTCCAGTGCGTCGTCGGAATCGACCTCGTTGACCAGGAAGCGGCCGCCGGCCAGGTCGGCCCATGCCAGCCCGTAGCCATTCTTGCCACGCGACAGCGCCATCAGCAGGGTGTCGCGACGCTCGTCCAGCAGCGCCTCGTCGGTCACGGTGCCGGGGGTGACGATGCGCACCACCTTGCGCTCGACCAGCCCCTTGGCCAGCGCCGGGTCGCCAATCTGCTCGCAGATCGCCACCGACTCGCCCAGCGCCACCAGCCGCGCCAGGTAGCCCTCATACGCATGCACCGGCACGCCGGCCATCGGAATGGGCGCGCCGCCGGAGCTGCCGCGCTGGGTCAGGGTGATGTCCAGCAGCCGCGCCGCCTTGCGCGCGTCGTCGTAGAACAGCTCGTAGAAGTCGCCCATCCGGAAGAACAGCAGCAGGTCCGGATAATCGGACTTGGCGGCAAAGAACTGCTTCATCAGGGGGGTGTGCTCTTGACTCCCCTTGGATTCGTTCCGTTTTGTTTTTGAATCAGTGGCTTGCAATGGAGTCCGTCTCGGTGAGTGAAGGCGGGTTGCCGTCAGAAACGGCAAGTAACGGGGTTTTTTGTTGCGATGGTGTTGCGACGGCCGGTTGCTTGGGCAAAGATCGTGTTGCGACGCCAATCGGGACACGGACGATCATGCCAAAAAATGTTGCGACGGACCGCGCCACCCGGCGCCAGGCCACCAAGTTTAGTCTGACCCACCAACAGGTGATGGAGCTTTCAGTTCGGCGCATCCCTGCGTCGGGAGGCTTGGGCAAGCGCGCCAAGCTGGTGGAGCGGCCGGCGGAGCAGGGCGATAAGGCCTATCGCGTGCTGGATGGAAACCAAGGGGCGCCGGTAGGGTTTGGCTTCTACGTGGGCAAGACCCGGACGACCTATGAAGTGGTTCGGCGCGGAACGCAGGGGGTCCGCCGCTTTGCGTTGGGCAACGTCACGGACATGGGGCTGGAAGAGGCCTACTCCGTGGCCCGGGAGCTGATTCAGGAGCTCAAGGCGTCAGGCGAGAACCCGAAGACTCGGGCAGCGCGGGCTAGCCAGCAGCAGCAAGAGGACGGTCGACTGGCTCGGCTCACCGTGGCCGACTGTTTCGACGTCTACATCGCCGACATGAAGGACCGGGTGACCAAGCGACTGGTGAAGCAGTCCAGCCTGACGGCGTTGGAGGACAGCCTTGCTCGATTGTCACGTCCGGAAGTGGGGTTCGCTCAGCGGGCCGTGGCCGATGTGACCGACGACGACGTGGAAGCCGCGTTCGACGCGTTGCGCAAGAGCGCGATGGTCCGATCCAACCGCATTCCGACCCCGATGCGAGAAGCTTTGGCGGGCTACGAGGACTGGGCGGAGCTGGATACGCGGACACTGGAAAGCCTGGGGATCACGGGAAAGTATGTCCAGCGCGTCCGGGCCAGTGGCCTGGCCGCCACCGAACACAGCTTCACGGATGCCCATCGCGCGGTGGCCATGGTGCTGAAACGTGAGAGCGTCCTGGCGGGACGGGAAGGGCGAGAGTCTAGGCTGAGGCACAACCCCCTGCAGGCCATCTTTGATAGGCACTTGCTGAGAGGCGCCCGGAACCTCCGCAAGCATTATGAGAAGGCGGCGGTCCGCAATCCGCTGACCGACAACACGCTCCCAAAGGTGTTGCAGTCGATTGTGGGGCGCCGGGATGAGCAGGGTGGCCACAACGCCGGCGCGTCCGATTATCTGCTGCTGACCTTGCTTTGGGGCACGCGTCGAAGCGAAGCCGCGCAACTGCGCTGGATGGATCGCTGTTCCCACAGCGAGTTGATCCAAGAAGAAGTGTCATGGGTCTGGCTGGGCCAGCCCGGGGAGATCAACCGCTATACGAAGCGGGAGGGCCCGCAGGTCTTCATGTTCGACACCAAATCGGGCGAAGAGCGCTTCCTGCCGATCAGCTACTTCGCGGAGAGGGTGCTGCGACTGCGCTTTGAAACCCGGCTGGACGACGACGGTGCCCTGCGCGAACTGGCTGCAGCAGAGTCGTTGCTGAAGTCAGCCAAGGCCAAGGGGGCGGCACGAACGGTCCTTGCTGCACTGGAGGCAGGCGTCCAGGAAGCGTTGCGCAAGGTGGACCGGACACGCTTCGTGTTCCCCGCCCGCTCTAGCCGCAGCAAGTCGGGCCATTACCTCGATAGCAAATCGATCCTCGCCAATGTGCGTCGCGACGCGGGCTTGGTTGGGCAGCAGGGAGATACGGGGGACATTCGGGATGACGTCGACCAGGGCCTGACCACGCATGATTTGCGGCGGACCCTTGGGCGTTATGCGGCCCTGAAGTTTGGCGAGAGCCGCATTGTCTCGCAGATGCTCCACCACCACGTCCGCACGGCCGGTGGCGATGGCATGTCTCCGGTCTCCGAACGCTACACGCAGCAGGAGTGGGCACGCCTTCGCGAGGCATTTGGTGAGGTTGAGGAGATGATGGTGGCCCGCAGTCCCCGGGTCTGGAACCGGCTCAAGGGGCTGGACAAGCCCCGCCTCGACGAGGCCGGCGAGGAGCCGGTTAAACTGTTCGCTCCAAGGAACAGGAAGTTGGCGCTGAGCCATGCAGACGATTGAAACGGTTCGCAGTGACGAGGACTACCGCGCCAAGCTTCAACGCGCGCTGGACCAAGAGCTGTCGCGCGCTGCAGCCGGCCTGACGCCCACCGTTTCAACCAAGGCCGCAGCCCAGTTTCTCGGGGTGCATTTCGACACGCTGGGCGAGTGGCGCCGCCGGTCGCCCCCGCTGGGGCCGCCCTTTCAAAAAGGCGCGGGCAGCCTTCACGGCGGGGCCAATCAGCACGTCCGCTATCTGTACGAGGATCTCGTCGAGTGGCAGCGCGCTCGATTGGGTCGCTCAGCCAAGGAGCGCCGGCTGGTGGCAGAGGAAGACGCTCTGCGCCAGCAGATCCGCGAGCTCGAGCGGGAGCTCGCGGTAAAGACGGGCCGGACGGAGTTGGAGAAGCTCAAGAAGGCGGTCGGCAAGGGCGTGTCCTTCCTGTCGTTGCGAGACTGCGTGTCGATCAGCCATGGGTGGGTAATGAGCGACGGCTGTATCGCCGGTCACGTTCTCTCGGTCTCGGAAGATCTGCTGGACCGGGCCCTGGACGAAGGCAACGTGTGGGATGCATCGCTGTCCGAGGCTCTGCTGGAGGCTTGGGTCAGCGTCGACGCAAGAGAACCCTACGACGCCGCCATGAGCGCTGCGTTGGACGAGGTGGAAAAGGTCTTGCGGGTGGCGCGTTCTTCTGCCCGCCAAGACGCATTGGACGACTCTCTGCCTGAGCCTGCCCGACCCGCAAAAGATGTCGGTGGCGGTCGATTCCGCTTCTGAGGCCGCCCAGTGAGAGAACGCCAGCCAACAGCTAAAGGTCGAGACCCAGGGATTATGGGGGGCAAGCGTCGTGGCCGGCCTCGAAAAGATCCGACGTCACCGCTCGTTACATTGAGCGAGCAACATCAGGACGAGCTATCGCGAGCAAGAAAAGGCTTGGAGCCTGATGTGAGCGGCGCCGTCGCCGCTTACACGATGGGCATCAGCCTAGACTCATTGAACAGTCGACGCCGGGCGGGGAAGGGGCTCTTTCCTGATTTCACGAGGGCGAAGAGCAACAAAGGTGGCACCCGTTACAACTGGAGATCCGTCCTGGATTGCAGCGAGGCGGAGGTGAACGGGCGATGGATATCGGCCGGCCGCCAACGTATCGAAGAGGATGAGGCAAGTGCGCTGTCGGCAGCATTGGCTGTAGCCAAGATCAGGCGCGCTGAGGCCGATGCCGAGATTGAATCCCTGACAAAGGCACTCAAGCGGCTTGGCATTAAGGCGCTTGAACGCGTGCTGCCTTGGGCGGTGGATGATCGAGGGCGGGTGCTTGGCTCTGCCGCGGCCTACCCTGCCCACCTCGCAAAGCCTCACACGACCCTGGAGGCGCTCCAGATGCCCTGGGTCGAGCGGCGTCTGCACGACGTGCTGATGGACGCTGTCGACTCGATCCTGAGCGATGTCCGCCAAGCGCTGAACAGGGCGCGTGAGGCAAGCCTCGGCTGAGGCAAAGGCTTACCGCGAAATGGGATGCCCGAATGCCGGGTCCTCGCGCACTTTGTCGTGAAAATGATTGCTTGCAAGCCCTTGAAAAACGATCACTTTCAGTGATTTAGCCCTTCATGGGAGGTCGCCAGCGAGTGGGTAGGATGGGCGCACAAGAAACGGAGACGCCCTTGAACACTTCCCCCGCCTACCAGGCCCGCCCAGTGGCACTGCTCTCAGCACGCACTTTGGGTCGGTGCCTAAGGAAACCTGTAGTCCGGGCGTGACCGCTTCCGAGTAAGGGCGTAGGTCAGGCCAAGCGGCTCACTACTTCGATCACTTCTTCCGCGCGGCAGATCTGCCGCGACGGCGAAGCTTTACCCAAAAACCAAGGAGATGCTCCCGTGGGACTCGATATGTTTGCAGGAAAAACCCGTAAAGACGTGGTGGACAACACCGCCGTGCCGATCATGGAATGGCGCAAGCACCCGGATCTGCATGGCTACATGCAGGCGCTGTATGCCAGCCGGAGCGGCTGCAAAGACCCGATGAAGTTCAACAAGAAGCCCCTGTTTCTGTCTAGGCAGGACCTGGAGGACCTCCGGCAGGCCGTGCTTTCCGGACAGCTTCCGAAAACGGAGGGGCACTTCTTTGGCGAGTCTCTTCCCGAAGAACAGCACTTCGACCTGATCTTCATCGATGGAGCGTGCCGCCTCATCGATCAGGGTTGGAATGTCTTCTACGACTCGTGGTGGTGATCTCTGTCCTCTCGTACCGCTACCCAACCTTCCGCATCCATCAACCTTCGGAGTCCATCGTGAGCAAGAAGCCCAGCAGCAAATCCCGCCGTAATCGGAAGTCGAATCGTTCCTCTCGATCTCATGGAGCGATCGTTCCGCAGATCTATTTGACGACCAGTGCGGCTTCCCTCATTGAGGGGATGGATAGCATTGAAAGGGAACTCTTTGAAATGACGCTCCCGGACTTGCTGACGTCGGAGGAAGTCACGTCCTGCATTCAAGTTTACGGTTCTTACCGAGCAGTCGTGACCCATTTCGACACGCAGTTTGTGGTCGAGTCCGTGGGGTGCCGCGCCGCTACGAAAGGCCATTCATCCAAGCCCGGCTTTGTTCTGGATACATACGATCAGCATGCACCCGGCGATTTGCAGCCTCCCTCGTGGCTCGGCAGCTTCCAGCCCCTCCTGCGCACGGCGCCGCTGCCCGGCTTGCAGTCCGAGTCGTAACCCCAACCCGGGCAGCGATCGCCTTTCCGGGCTTGCCTAAGGCAGTGCGGGCATCGCTTGCCTCTCTGCTGGCGCGCAGTAACCCAACCCCATAAAGCAAACGTTCAACGCGGCCCTTTGGCCGTGAGGGCGGAGCTTTGCCAAATCATCAAGGAACAGCCAATGAAACAGCGATACACCATCAGCGTCACCGGCCCGGTGTGGGTCGACTACAGCGTCGCCATGGATGTCACGTGTGTGTCCGATGCGATCAACCATCTTGAATCGCTTGATCCTGAAATCGCCGCACAGTGGCTGATTGAGTCATCGGCCTACTCTCTGGAAAGAATCGAACACGAGGTATGCGGAGGCGTGGGGGACGCGGTGTACGAGGCGATCCCGGACTACGTGTTCAACCGAGCCGGTGAGATGGAGTTCGGATCGGACGAGGAGGACGACCACGATGGTGTCGCCGATCCCGTCGCGCCCGCGTTGCCGCAACGCCTCTTGCTGACGGCGACGGGGCTCGCCAGCCGCCGCTACACCTTCGAAGCCGAGTCATGGGAAGACGCATTGAGTCAGTTTCACGGGCTCAGCACCGAGGAGCTCAATGCGCCGACGTGGAGCATTTGGGGAATTGATCTGGACGTGGACGTCAGCCTTGTCGTGGGGGCATTGGTCGAGGGCGGTGAAGCCGACGAAGACGCGCTGGAAGACATTGCCATGCACCTGGACGTGCAGCTGCCGTAGATGCCCTTGCTGTACCTCGGACCCGCTACGCAGGTCTGAATCCCTCGAACTAACAACAACTCCCTATCAACCATAAGGTGTGCACATTGAACATCCTCTCCGCTTCGTCTGACCCGAACAACCTCTTCATGCCGAAGGAGCGCAAAACCACCTCCATCCCCCGGACTAAAAAGCTCGCCGCAGCCACAGTTGGTTTCGACCGCTTGCCGCAGTTCGAGACAACCACCACTTGGCTCACCCCTCCGGAGCATATTTGGGGCAGCCCGAGGGAAGGCTTCACGGGCCTGGGGCCCTTCGACCTGGATCCGGCAACGCCCGAGAACGGGATGCCGTGGCCCACCGCGGCTCGGATGCTCAAGCCCAGCGATGACGGCCTGGCGTCGGAATGGCCGGCGGATGCCTTCGTTTTCATGAACCCGCCGTTCGGCCGGGGGCAAGAGGCCTGGATGGAGAAGATGGCCAACCACCCGGGGGGCGGCATCGCCCTGGTGTTTGCGCGAACCGAGACCCGCTGGTTCCAAAGTTTCGTGCTGAACCACCCCGATGTCAGCGCGGTGGTCTTCCAGGAGGGCCGCTTGAAGTTCCACCGGGCCAACGGAGACGTAGGTGACGCGCCCCCTGCTGGCCCTGCGTGGATTGCCTACGGCGAGGAGGGCGCCCGTCGCTTGAAGCGGGCGGTCAGGGAGGGGCAGATCCGCGGATGTTTCCTGGAGCTGGACTTTGCCCGGGTGAGTTCTGGGGTGGGCGCTGACGTGGGGGCGGCCAACGATGAGTAAGGGCACTTCGAAGAAGGCAAAGCCGACCGATCCCCGCAACAATGCTTACCAGCGGTTGTTGAAGGCTATCCAAGCCATCCCCGGGGAATCGCCCAGGGAAAAGATGCGCAAGTTCACCGCGTTTGCGCTGAAGGTTTGCGTGATCAATCAGGCCGAGGAGTTGTTCACCCGGGGATTTGGGCCCTTGGTCGCCTGGTGTGACTTGACGCTGCTTGGGACTGACGTGCAAGGAAGCGAGGATTGGTGCCACGAAGCGGGCCAGGCCTACGGCGGCGCAGTGGAAACCTTCGAGCCGTTCGAATGCATCCTGGGCCGATTGTTTAATGAGTTGGTGTGGTCAGGGAAAAAGAACGACGCTCAACATTTCACCCCTTGGGGCTTGGCGAGGGCGATGAACGCCTTTGCTCAAGCGCCTCAAAAAGACGAGTGGCCCATGGGTGACCCCACCTGCGGAGCCGGCACGCTGTTGCTTGTGAAGCTTCACGAACTGGCCGGGAAGGATTCGAAGGCCCTTCGGGGGCTTACCGTGAAAGCGAACGACCGCGATCCGTTGTGTGCTGCGATGACCGCACTTCAGTTGCTGTCAAACCAGTTGATCTGGCGGATGCCCATCGGGCGCGTGGTGGTCGAGTGCAAAGACATCATCACTCAATACCTGGAAACGCGGGTGGTGTTTTGGTCTCTCACGCGAGATCGGTTCATCGCCATGGATGAGGAGATCCGGCTCGAGAAGGCCAACCGGGTGACGGGCGCTGACATGGGGGCGGCCAACGATGAATGAGGTCGCCAACCTTGTGAAGGCCATCCGCGCCATCCCTTCCACTCCTGGCAAGCCGTGGAATCCGCGGGTTGCATTCGAAACGTTCGTTCAGCACGCACTGATGTCAATGGCACATATCCACGCAGACACCAAGGGTCACCTCGACACCAAAGTCCTTGCTTTTGGACCCTTGAAAAAAAATGTCGAAGAAGCGCCTGAAGTGGTAGCAGCCATCAACGCTTACATCAAAGCGGTCTTCGCAAGCAGGCCGTTTGACGATGTCCTGGGACGGGTCCATGCCGAGCTGCTGGCCAGGAAGGGTGGGGAAGGGCTGGGTCAGTCTTTCACTCCCGGCGATCTTCTCGATCTGGTTCAAACCCTTGCCACCAGGCATCGGCCTGGTGGGAGCGGAGCCAAGGTCTACGACAGCTGTTGCGGCGCGGGTTCGCTTGCCCTTGCCGCGATCAGGAGTCAACAGAAACACCTTCCAAGCGAAAAAATCCTGGTGCTGGCGGGGGACATCGATCCGTTGTGCGCAGCGATGACGGCTTTGCAGATCCACGCGAATCAAACGTTTCATTTCTTGCCGCTTGGGGCGGTCAAAGTCACGGTGGGGAACGAACTGATCGGTCCCAGGCGCCCCGGGTTTTGGTCCCGCTTCCACCTCTACGAGTAGAGGCCGGAGGCCCGCCTTTCCCTCTTCAAGACTCGGCGGCGAGCAGCCGCCGGCTCTTGCTTCAAGCCGCTTTTGCTCTTGTTTTTCCTAACAGGTAACAAGCACCTGTTACCCCCTTGTTACCCGTGAAAGCCTTGTCCCATAAGGAGGTAACAAGGGGTAACAGGGTAACGGGTGGATCGCGAGCTCCCGATGGGTGTATGCATGGATGTTGTGAGCGGTGAGTGGATTTTTCTTGCGTGGATCTCTTAAACCACTTGTTACCTTGTTACCACCTGTTACCCCCAGTAAACATAAGGGTTTGAAGGGTAACAAGTGGGTAACAAGCACTTGCTACCTCCCAGGCTGATGCTTGAGGTATTTCACACTTTCAAGTGTTTCTGGAGCATCGAAAGCAGAAACGAACATCCGTTGGCGCGAGCCCTTGCCAGTTCCGTAAAGCCTGCTTAGATGGATTTGTGGCCACAACAGGACCACAAATCAAGAAACGGAGCAGGCAGTGAAGACGAAACGCGAAAAGACCGCACGGGATGAGTTGTTGAAGGCCCGGGTCAGCAAAAGTTTTAAGGCGTTGGTGGAGGAGACGGCGGTGGCCCGTGGGCAAACCCCTTCCGAGGCCATGCGTCAGGCGCTTCAAGAGTGGGTGCATCGCCCCAGTCAAGCGGCATAAAAAACCCCGGGTGCGAACCGGGGCGTTTACTACTAGGGATTACAACATGAAGAGTAAGTCGAAGACTGGCCCTGTCAAGGGCGGGGAGGCCAATGGCGACGCCGTTGATCAGGCTCCGAAGAAAAAGGGCAAGGCCTTTGGGGCCGATGCCAATCCCAACGACGCCACGGATGACCTGGGCGTTATTGGGGAAGACCTCTCGTTTGAGCTGGCTTATGCCGACGATATGCGCCGCGCCAACTGTTTCCGCATTGGCGGCAAGATGGACAACGGCGAGATCGATTTTTCGCTGTATCAGTGGAATGAGTCCGAAGGCATCTGGGCCCCGCAAGCCACCCGGGAAGTAGAAGCCCACGCGTTGGACTGGATGCGCAAGCACGCCCCGGAGGACGCCAAGCAGAGCAGCGCGACCAGCTGCGTCAAGACGGCCATTCTCGAAATGATCCGCTTGCCTGGCATGAAGTTGCCTGAAAGCCAGCATCGGGCCATCGTGCCGCTGAAGGGCGGTTACCTGGAGATCCTCAAGGACGCCAACAAGAAGGCCTACATCGAATACCTGCCGGCCGACCCCAAACACGGGATCACTTCCTTGGTCCCAGCGAAGCTCAACCTCGACCAGGTGAGGTCCGGCCGCTACACCCCCAAGCCGTTGGACCCCAAGTCGCGGTGGGCCAAATATCTGGATCGCTTCATGCCGGACATGGCCGTGCGAGGGTTGCTTCAAGAAGCCATGGCGTCGTCGGTCATGCCGATGTGCCTGGAAAAAGCCTTCCTGTTGCTGGGAAGCGGCAGCAACGGCAAGAGCACCTTGCTTCACGTCCTGCGAGCCATCCACCCCAAGAACACTGCGGTCCGCATCGACAAGCTGGATGGGCAGTTCGCCATGGCACCTCTCGCTTCCAAGACTCTTTATCTGGCGACAGAGGCGCCCAAGGTCCTCTCCGATCCCATCCAGCAGGTCTTGAAGGCGCTTATCTCGCGCGATCCCATGTCAGCGGAGAACAAGGGCAAAGATGCCTACACCACGGTGCCGCGCGGCACGCTCTTCCTGGCACTGAACGCCATGTTCTCGGTGACGAGTCACGAACACGGCTTCTGGCGAAAGATTTGCATGATCCCGTTCAATGTGCGCCTGGCCGAGAACGACAAGGACCGCGATCCGGACTTCCACAAGAAGCTGACCGAGGACCCGGCGGAAATGGCCGTGATCATCGACTGGCTGCTGGAGGGGGCCATGCGCCTCATTGAGCGTGGCGGCCTGCCCGAGGAAATGCCCGAGGCCGTCAAAGCGCTGGCCGAGCAGACCCGGCAAGAGACGGACACCACGGCATCTTATTTCGCCGAGCGCATGGTCATCGAAGAAGAAGGCACGTGGACCGACAAGAACGACATCTATGCAGACTACCGAAACTACGTTCTGGATGAGCTGGGCCGCAAGCCGGTGGGTGCTGAAGAGCTTTGGAAGCGGGTGCGCGAACGGATGCCGGGGCTCCAGCAGAAGCAGAAGAAGGCGACGAAGGGATCGAAGGCCGAGCGCTGGGTCAACCTGCGCGTGGGGGGATTGAAGCCGCGCCTGGAGGGCGGGGCTCCCCAGGCCATCCCGGACGAGGAGGTTCCGTTGGGTGACCCTCTGAGCAAAGAGGCCATGGAAGCCATCGCCCTCCTGTCGGGCGCACCGATGGCTGAAGCCGCGTAGGCCTTTACAACCGGCGATGGTGCGCTATTGCAAAGGGGTATCCAAACCAAGACGGAGCCCCCATGCCATCGCCCGACCACATTCCCGAAGACGCTTTCCACGAAGAAGCTATCACCGCTGCCGATCTAGAGAGCCCAGAGACACCGGAAGCGGACCCGCAATACTTGCTCGTGCAAAGCGGGTTTGGTCTCCACGTCCGTCTGGGAAAAGACGGCGACCAGGGATTGCGCAGCGAGGACGAAATCGCCGAGCTGGTGCGGCGAGCGTTGTATCACCGCAAGAGTCTGACCCTTCATATCGAGTTCTGACCCCATCTACCCACAACCACCTGTTGAGAGGCGCAGGAGGTTGAAAAAGATTTGAGGCAACCACCCATGTCCAAGTATTCCGATCTCATCCAAGCCACCGCCGAGCGAATGCTCGACCTCATGAAGCAGGGCACCATCCCCTGGCGCCGACCCTGGAACGACCCCGACGCCCCGAAGAACGGCTCGATCAACGGGCCGTGGAATCCAACCTCGGGCAAGTCCTATAGGGGCTCGAACACACTGATCCTTCTCGGGGCGCAGATGGCCCATGGCTACAACGACAATCGCTGGCTGACCTACCGGCAGGCAGAAAGCATTGGGGCCCAAGTCAAGCGCGGCGAAAAGGGCCAGCAGATCGCTTACTGGGATTTCAGCAAGGCCGGCAAAGCCAAAGACGGTGCCGAGCCGTTGACCGAAGGCGAAGAGAAGAGCGGATACCAGGGACCATCGGTGTTCGTCGCCACGGTGTTCAATGCCAGCCAGATCGACGGCATGCCGGAGCCCCCGCCGCCCTTCGTCATGCCCGAGTCGATCCGTAACTTGCGTGTGCGGGAGCTGCTGGACCGTCACCAGCCGAAGGTTCACCACGACGGTGGCAACCGGGCGTTCTATAGCGTCGCTGCCGATTCAATCCACCTGCCGAAGCACCACACTTTCAGAGATGACGTCAGCTATCAGGCCACGCTGCTCCACGAACTGGCCCATTGGACTGGAGCGAAGCACCGCCTCGACCGAGACCAGACCGGGCGATTCGGCAGCCAGGACTACGCCAAAGAGGAGCTGGTTGCAGAGCTGTCCAGTTTGTTCATTTCCGAGCGCCTGGGCATTGGCTTAGGCAGGCAACACGAAGAGCAGCATGCGGGCTACCTGCAGAGCTGGATGAGGGCGCTTGAAGACGACGCGAAATGCCTGTTCCGCGCGGCCAGCCAAGCCGAGAAGGTCATGACCTTCCTCGACATTCCCGCGTTCGAGCGCGAACCGCTGCCGCAGGTCAAGAAGGAGCAGGGCATGGACCAGAGGCGGAAGGCGGAAGCCGACCGAAGGTCCCCATCGCGACGCAAGGAGCGCCAGGTTGCTTAGCGCAGGTAGGGGGTTGACCTTTTGAGGTTTCGAGTTAGAAATGAATGTGCTGGGGGAAGTCCCGGCTGTGGTCCGATTCCTCTACTTCTAACTGAGAACTTTTCCAGGGTGAGCGGTTAGAAGGTGGTTGGGTGGTTATCCTTGCTGTTTTTGGTGGTTTCCGGTGGTTGCTGTCGCCGGGGTGGAAAGAATGCTTAGTTAACCGACCTGAGAAATCAATAACTAGGCGCCATGTTTTTTCTTGAGCTTCTTACGCTGGGTTGAGAGGGGTGGCGAAAGCCGCCCCTTTTCTCTTTGCAGCCCCTTGCGCATCCCCCTTTCTTTGTTAAGACATGAGTATCACTCACCAAGCGGAGGAACCATGGCTGGCAATGTCTTTTCAAATCTACTTCGACCCTTCATCCGTCAAAAGGACACGGAACTACCAGGCGTGGCTTCTTCTGAGCCGCTTGAACCCCCGGTCCGGGAGCGCTTGGATGATTCAAGCCAGCGGCCAGTGGCTTCAGCGGAGCCGGCAACCCTTTCGCCCGTTGAGGGCCCTCAAAGTGTGCCCCCATCGTTCAACGATGAGGCAACGGATCGGTTGGGGAACACTTTGGTCTTCGCTGGTCTGAAGACGAAGGGTCGCTTCGAGCACGAGGTAAGGCAGGCCATCGAAGACGGCGCCGATGTGAAAGGGTATCGCGACGCGCGCGGCGATTCCGCCTTGCATAAATGTCAGGAGCCGTGGCAGATGGAACTGCTTATCTCGGCTGGGGCGGATGTTCACGCGTTGGACAAACAAGGGCGTTCGCCTTTTGATCGCCTGTTGAGCACATACCAAAGGGAACCCGCTTGGTCCGAAAAACCTACTGCGGAAGGTTTGGCGCTGTTGGCGAAGGCCGGAGCGGATGTCAATGCCCTAAGCCAAGGGCAATCCGCTCTGCATGTTGCTGCGAAGCGAGGGCTTGAAGGCGATTGCCACATGCTTATCGATGCCGGCGCCGACGTGAATCTGCGGACGGACGGGGGAGACACCCCGCTCCACCTGGCCAGCGACCCAAGCGTTGTGCTGCGCTTGCTGGATGCCAAGGCCGATCCCTCCCTGCTGAACTCGAATGGCGAGCCAGCGCTAAAACATGATCCTATGCTTTATCGAGAAAGTATTCGGAACCACCGAGACGATTTTTCGCCGCGTGAGCGCGTCGATGCGGCGACCGACCCGATTTTCCTGGCCGAGACGCCCAGCGAGCTTGTCGCTGCGTTGGGGCAGGGCGGTAGTGTGAGGGACACCGATGCGCTGGGCCGAACCGCGCTTCATTACGTCAAAACGGGGGAGATGGTGCAGGCGTTGGTGTTGGCCGGGGCCCAGGTTGACGCAAAAGACATGGAGGGAAACATTCCTGCCCATACCGCGGACGAGCGCGCGATGGAAGAGTTGGTCGATGGGGTGGGGAGAGGCGTTTCGCAACACCATGTGGAGAACGACAGGGGGGAAACCCCTTATGCGACCCGGGATCACTACCACGAGGCTCGGTATTGGGATGCCGAAGCGAAAGAGCAGGCCGCGGAAAAGGCGGAGCAGACGAAGGAGGCGCAAGACCGCGTGTTCAACATTGTGGAACTCATTGAGGCCGGCGACGCCAAACGTCTGCTGGAGCAGGTGGATCCCAACGAAGAACTGGTCAGTCGGAACCGAACGTTCAACATCGACGGAGACGAGGGCTGGGCTTACAACGACTATGCCGGCTACAGCGTCCTTCACGAAGCGGCGAAGCAGGGGAACACGGAACTCTGCCGAGAACTGGTGTTCGCAGGGGCGGACTGGAACAAAGAGTGTAAGCTCGTCGGCGAGCAAGGCTTTGACAACTACGTCAACGGCTTTCGAAACGAGCCTGGCATGAAGCCCATCGATTTTGCGAGCAAACGAGAGACCAAGTCGTTCTTGAGCAACGCTGAGAACGAGCTGCGATGCCACAACCGATCCAAGCTCTTGGACGAGCTTCTTCCCGCTGCCAACGCTTGGAAACCACCGGAAGGCGGGTTTGGGGCCGACGCCCAACGGCAGGTCGGTGCGGCCATGAAGGCCCATGGGCAGGACGGCCAAACCCTGGAAGCCCCTCGCTTGCGAGCGCGCTTCTAAGGCCAAGGGAAAGGGCGGCGAAAGCCGCCTTTTCTTTTCCCGATCCCCTTGCGCAAACCAAACCGTTTGTTATGGGTAGTGCAACCCATTCAAAAAAGGAGGCCTCATGCGCGCGTTGATTCTTTCTCTGGCCCTTGCCAGCCTGCTCCCCCTTGCCGCCAGCGCCGCCGAGCCCCGTAGCGATTCGGTCGCCGTTGCCGTCGGGGTGAATGCCACCGTGATCACGCCGCACACCATCGCAGTAAGGGTCACACACGCCTGGGAGGCGTCCCCCACGGAAACCGCCACCGGGGTTCAGTCCTTCGAACCCATGGAAGCGCCGGGCCGTGGCCCATACGCGGCTTACAACTCAATCTTGAAGAAGAACCCCGCAACACGCGAAAGCGTCACGCTGTGGGTGATTGACGAGGCGCAGCGCTACTACACGCTCCGAGTGACGTATGAGCGCGTCCCATGCCGCGACACGCGAAACAACGGTGTGGATGACAGCGTATGTGCGCTGCGCATCGCTGGCCGCATTCTGCCGTTCTACATGCAGGGCGACGAGCAGGGGGCTTTTGAGGTGGGGGATCAAGTTTTTCTCCGCTCCGAAGGGACCGCGCAGCCAGTGATTACAGAGCTTGAGGCAGCTTCCGTATCCGTAGTCATCGGTGCGGGCAGAGAAAATGTAGCCGTTGGAGGGCAGCGCTGATGAAATGGCTCGCATTTTTCCGCAAGCGCCCCGATGCCGCGCTGAGCATCGAGGACTTCAAGCAATCTCCAGGCCACGTTTTGATGGACGAGAGCGGATACCTGGGCCTTTCTCACGAAGCAGCAGCCCAGATCGATCGGTTGCGCCAAGCCAAGGGCTGGGGCGTGCGCTCTGCCAACGCGGCAACGACCGGCAAAGGGCGGCGCTAATGGGAGCCACATTCAAAAGCATTGCCCACCATTACGGTCACCTCATTCTAGACGGCATGGATTGCTCCCCTGCGCAACCTCACGAGCTGCACCACCTGCCAATGGCGTGGAATCTCAAGCCCAGCCAGTGGGGCCAACCTCTCACCTTCCAAGCGCGCCCTCTCAGAAGTCACCCGGGGGGCCGCCCATGGTGAGCGCGATTCTTTTGCTGACCCTGCTCGGCCTCATGGTCCTGGTCCCTCTCTGGACGCTGAAGCGCTTTGCCGACGCCAAGGCAGCCTGGCAACGGGTGAGGGGCGGTGAGCGAGACGCTCGCACGCACGGCCGCGTCGTGATCCATGGCGGGCTGTTTGGAGTTGGGATGGTGGTCATCGCCGCGTTCTTGGCCCAAGCCACCTTCAGCGTCTGGCACCAGCTCGCCACCGGGGGAGGCCTGTTTGTCCTCGGCACGGTCGCGGTGCTCTGTCTGCTGGCCTTTTTCTGGGGCAAGGGGAGGTCGCGCGGATGAGTGCGTTGACGATGCTGGTCCTTTCCATGCTGGTCCTTGCTGTGTTTCTCTGCTCGGCGGCGTTTCTCTCTTTTATGATCGCGTTGACTTACCCGACCGTAAAGCAATCGCTGGCCCTATTCTGCGCCGGGAAGCGCGACGCATCGCGCTACGTGGATTTCGCGATTTTTGGGGGGATCTTCGCGGGTTGCGTCCTCACGCTCGCATTCGGGGCGGTGGTAATGGCCCTCAACATTTCCAGCGCTGAGGACGCCGCTCTATACGCGGCCACCTTGCTTAGCGCGGGACTGGGCTACTGGGTGGGCCGATGACACGCGAGCTTTCCACCCTTTTTGAGCCAGGCCCTCTCTCCGGCCCGGGCAGCTTCGAGCTGCTCCCCATGTCTCCGGACATCCAGGCCCTCTACGACGCAGCCCAACGCAACACGCCTTTCAGCAAGGACGTGGACGACGCCCTAGCCGCGCACCGCCAAACGTGTGGTGAGCGGGATCAAATCGAGCACGCCCGACGGGTAGACCCGTCCGATGCCATGCCCATCGACCCGGAGGCTCGTCGCCAAGCCTATGAACGTCAGCGGCGGTATGCGATTGGCGCCGGCATGACCGCAGGCCTGACGCTTGGGGCCATCGCCCAGGCGCTTGGTGTGTCACCCTCCGAGATTCAGGGCGACTTGGCGGCGATGGATCGATGAGTCCACGCAAAGGCTTCCTCGGCGGCCGATCCCCGGCCCAGGTTCAATCCTTGCTGGACGAAAGGGTGACTCAGCGCGCCTTGGCCCAACGCCTGGGCGTCACCCACCAAGCCGTGAACCGCTTTGTCCGGCGGCACCGCCTGGCGGGTTCCGGACGGCAGGCGTTCCGGGACCGCCAAGCCCGCGAGCTCGCTGAGCGTCGCCAGCAGGTGCAGCGGCTGGTCCGAGCCGGGCTGACCTCGGCCGAGGTGGCCCAGCGCTTGGGCTTGTCGCCGGCCACCATCGGCCTGGACCGCCGAGCCCTTCGCTTGGGGCGTGTCCTGAAAGGGCCGGAGCAGCGCAGCTTGCAGGGGCTGGGCCTGGACCAGGTTCGGGCTCGCTTAAAGGAGGTCAGCCGGGCTCAGTTGGCGCGGGAGCTTGGGGTGAGCACTTCGGCCGTCTATGGTTACTGCAGGAAGGCGGGCCTCGTTCCATCTTGCGACGGCGTCACCAAGCCAGCCCTTCACCCTTAGTGCCCTTAGCGGCTGCCTCAACAGGGTGCTTGACCTGCCAATCGTATGGGCTTTGGACTGCTTCGTTCTGGCTTGGAAATGGCTTAGATCCTTGGGGTTCGGCGGCGCTCCCCGGGCTCAAGCCTGCGATGCGGAGCTGTTCCAAGTGGTTGCATACCGAGGGGTTTGTATCAGCCCTTGAGACGCTCGGGTGCGATAAAATGGCCCCCAATGGTCCTAATGTGAACACCCATGCTCCAAAGAGCCGAACTGCAACGCCGGGAAGTCGCCGGCCTCACCCCCCGACTTCACAAGAGTGCCATGGGGCAGTTCATGACCAACGCCGACGTGGCCGCTTTCATGGCTGGTCTGCTGGAGCCCAAAGCGGGGCCGCACGTGCTGCTGGATCCTGGGGCGGGTTTGGGGGCCCTCAGCTGTGCGGTGCTGGATTCTTGGAAAAGCGGGAAGCTGGGCGACGGCTCGATGTCGGTTGAGGCACATGAGCTGGATGGCCGGCTGCGGGAACACCTCGAAGCGACGCTGGTGGGGTATGAATCAGACGGGGTGAGGGTGACGGTCCGAGAGGGCGATTACTTGGCCGCCGCAGCCGATGACTTGGAGAATAGCAGGGCACCTTTCACGCTTTGCGTGATGAACCCTCCCTACAAAAAGATTGCCGCCAGCTCGAATGCGCGCGTCCAAGCGAGGCGCATCGGACTGGAGACCGTGAACCTCTACTCGGCGTTTGTTGGGGCTGCGCTGGCGCAGATGGCCAATGGCGGGCAGCTGGTCGCGATTATCCCCCGCAGCTTCGCCAACGGGCCCTATTACAAGCCCTTCCGGCGCTTCATCCTGGATCGAGCCTCTCTCAAGCACATTCACCTGTTCGACAGCCGAACGAAGGCATTTCGCGACGACGAAGTATTGCAAGAGAACGTCATTCTTTTGCTGGAGCGCGGGGGGGAACAGGGGAACGTGACCATCACATCGTCAACCGACGATTCGTTCTCTGATCTGCGCACACAAGAGTTTCCGTTTTCGGCCATCGTGAAGCCTCAAGACAAGGAAAGCTTTATCCACGTCCCGACAGACGAGGCTGATCTCATTGAAGCCTCCCCTCTCGTGGGCGCATCGCTTGCAGACGTGGGGGTATCGGTCTCGACCGGCCCCATCGTGGACTTCCGGACGCGCGAGCATCTGCGTGCAATGCCGGAAGAGGGCACGGTGCCGTTGATTTACGCCTTCCACATCGATGGGACCAAGACGACCTGGCCCATTGAGGGGGCCAAAAAAGCGAACGCACTGGTTCGAGACGCGCGCACCGAACGCTCGATATGGCCGACCGGCTACTACGTTGTCGTGCGGCGGTTCTCGTCAAAGGAAGAAAAGCGCCGCGTGGTCGCCTACCTCGTGCAGCCGCAGGACCTCAAGGGGCAGGAGCGTCTAGCATTCGAAAACCACTCGAATGTTTTCCACTTCAACAAACAGGGTCTTGAAGAAGATGTGGCTTGGGGCCTATTTGTTTACCTCAATAGCACCGCCTTGGATGACCACCTGCGGCGGTTCTCTGGGCACACGCAGGTCAATGCAACTGACCTGCGGAACATGCCTTACCCCACGCGTGAAACCCTGGAAAAGATGGGGCGTTGGGCCAAGAAGGCCGCCGACCTCGGTCAGAAATCTATCGACAAGGAAATGGAGCAAGTGCTGGCATGACGCAGAAAAGGATTGATGCCGCCGAGGCAATCTTGGCCGCAGTGGGGATGCCCCGTGCGCAGTTGAACGAGCGCTCGGCGCTCTCGCTGCTGGCGCTTGCCGATCTGACGCCGGATAAGAAATGGGCGAGAGCTTCCGCGCCGTTGATTGGCATCACGCCGATCATGGATTGGGTGCGCGAGCAGTATGGCAAGTTGTATGCGCCCAACACCCGGGAAACGTTCCGGCGGCAGACGATGCACCAGTTCGTGGATGGCGGCATCGCGCTTTACAACCCGGACAATCCGGAACGACCGGTCAACAGCCCCAAGGCGGTCTATCAGCTCACCCCCGAGATGCTGGCGCTCATCAAAACCTACAACACGGCGGAGTGGGAAGCGTCTCTTGCTGTGTTCCGGGAGAGCAGGCAGTCACTTGCTGATCAATACGCGCGAGCCAGAGAGTTGAAGCAGGTGCCAGTCGTGATCCCGGGCGGCGGTGAAGTGATCTTGAGCCCAGGTGAGCATAGCCAGCTCATCAAGCAGATCATCGAGGTGTTCGCCCCGCATTTCGCCCCAGGCTCTGAACTCATCTACGCTGGCGACACCGGGCAGAAGGTTGGTGTCTTCGATAAAAAGGCACTCTCGCAGCTGGGTGTGACGGTGGACAGTCACGGGAAGATGCCTGACGTGGTGTTGTATGACCGCAAGCGGGAATGGCTGCTGCTCTGCGAAGCGGTCACCTCACATGGACCGGTAGATGGAAAGCGGCACCAAGAGCTTGAGAAACTCTTCAAGGACAGCAAAGCTGGCCTGGTCTATGTGTCGGCGTTCCCTGACCGCGCCACGATGCGCAAGTATCTGGCCGATATTGCTTGGGAAACCGAGGCTTGGGCCGCTGATGCCCCCACGCACCTGATGCACTTCAACGGTGAGCGGTTCCTCGGGCCTTACAAATAGAGCGACACGCGGTGGCTTAGCTGCGGGTTATTGTTGGTTGACTGGGTAAGAAAAAGGATACAGGGGAATATGGACGGAAACTTTGCTTCAACAATCGCAGACGCGGTCGCAGACGCGGCCAAGCAGATGGGGCATGTCAACATCCTGATCGCCGGTCGGTCTGGAGTCGGGAAGAGCACGCTGGTCAACGCCATCTTCCATGAAGATTTGGCTGAAACCGGGCAGGGACGGCCTGTTACAAAGGAGACCAAGGAGATCACCAAGGAAGGGATGCCGGTATCGATCTTCGATACCCGTGGCTTGGAGATGGCTGACTATAAGAGCACCATTGGTGCGCTCACGGATTTCATCCAAGCTCGTAAAAACGAGGTTGACCCCACGAAGCACATCCATGTTGCTTGGATTTGTGTGATGGAGGACGGCCGCCGCGTGGAACCCGCGGAAGTGGAACTGCATGCTGCTCTTTCCAAAGTTGTTCCTGTCATCGGCGTGATCACGAAGCATCGCTCCGACCAAGGCTTCAAGAAGGAAGTGGAGGGCCTTCTGCCAGAGTGCAGGAATGTGGTCCAGGTGCGCGCAATCAAAGAAGAGCTTGATGACGACGTTGTATTGCAGCCCAAGGGCCTTTCGACCCTGGTTGAGGTCACCATTGGTGCGATTCCCGAAGGTGCAAAGCGCGCTTTCGCGTCTGCTCAAAAGGCGGATCTGAACACAAAAAAGTCTGAGGCTCGGAAGATTATTATGGCCGCAGCCACGGCGTCTGGCGCCGCGGGGGTGAGCCCGATTCCTTTCTCGGACGCGATGATCATTGCCCCCGTGCAAATCGGCATGATCGCCAAGATCACATCGATCTTCGGCGTCAATCTCACTAACTCGATGCTCACATCGCTTGTCAGCTCTGCGGTGGGCGTGGCCGGTGCTAGCTTTCTCGGCCGCACCTTGGTGAGCAACCTGCTTAAGTTCGCTCCGGGCATAGGGACCGCCGCGGGAGCGGCCATCTCTGGAACCACGGCCGTCGCGCTGACGTCGGCGCTGGGCGAAGCTTACCTTGCCGCTATGGTCGCTATCTTTACGGACGACCCGGATGCGTCACCAACTGGCGAAGAGATAGGTGCCCGCTTTAAGAGCGCGATGAGAGACATGCTTAAGAAGTGATGCACATGCCCGGCCCATCATTTGATGAGCCGGGCTGCTTAGCGAGGTGTGTCGGACCAATGGCTAGCCAGTGTTTCTAGATCGGACGCCATTTCCCTTTATATGCAGGCGCTTCAAGCGCGAGTTCACGTGTTGCAGTCCTTGGCCTCTCGCGTCCGCAGTGCAGATCGCTGGCGACCCTGCGTCAATCTGTCCTGCAGCAGATAGCTGCCAGGTGCTTAATGTAATAGCATTGGCAGGAGGTCCAACGTCAGATGCTCTAGGGGGAGCGCACATGGCGATTCGAACGTTTGTGTTTCTTCTCGGTTTCATCGTCCTGCCGTTCACCGCGACTGGCTCTCAGCTGTTCGCCGTGACTCCCAGTGGCACACCCGAGGCCGTGTTCTCAGGCAAGGCATCGGTGGCGGTGTCCCGCTTGTCCAGCAAATGCATGGATGTGCAGTGGACAGTCGTGAGCAGCAGCGATACAGAACTCGTTTGCGAGTCGCCGTTGAGCACGGGCCAGTCCATCATGGGTCAGATGCTACTCGGGAACAGTTACTCCACGCCGCCTCGGCGCTTCTTCCGCTTCAACGTGAGTGAGCTGTCCGGAATCTCGCGTGTGCAGGTGTCGGGCTGGATGGAAACTCAGATGGCCTTCGGCCAAATGCAGCGCGCTCCCTTTTCAGGGGCGGACTTCCACAATAGCATCATGAACTTCCTGATCAGTGCGGGAGGTGCGTTCCCCGCAGGGACGACCTTCCCCAACCACGCCGTGCTCGGAGTTCTAGGGAAAGTCGCTCCGCGCGGCAGAGCTGCTGTCTACGAGGTGGCTGAGGTGACGCCTGGTGCAGCTGCTGACCGAGCGGGCCTCAAGGCGGGAGACGTCATCATCTCCGTGGCCGGAAAGAAGTTCAAGACGGATGTTGAGTTCCTAGACGGCTTAGCAAAGGCAGCCAAGGCACCGACCTACCAGCTCGATGTCACGCGCAACGACGCTGCAATGTCGCTCACCGTCGACCGGGAATACCGACCCACGGCCACGCAGGCCGCTAGCGTCGCCGAGGAGCCCGCGGCGGTGCCCACTCCCGTGGCACCAGCCCTTTCGGTTGCCGATGAGTTGGCCAAGCTTCTGAAGCTCAAGGAGCAGGGCATCCTGACGCAGGCCGAGTTCGACTCGCAAAAGAGCAAGCTGTTGGGTCAACCGTCCCCATAGAGAGCGCTCCGTCGAGGCGTGCGAACGAGCCATTGCTGGGGGCCGCGGAAGGAGGGATGTCTGTCTCCTGGGCGCTTTATCGGATATAACCAAGGCGTCCTTATCTAACCGAGTATGCCAATGGCCTTCACCACCCTTCAGTCGATCAACGCGGAAATCAAACAACTCGAAGCCCAAAAGCGGTTGGTGGAGAAACGCGACGGTGAAGTGCCCAAGGCCATCGCGGTGCTTCAGAAGTATGCGAAGGTTCTCAGTCCCGCCCAGCGTCGTCAGGTTGCCAAGCTCATTGGCGAGGCCATCGACGTCACGCCGGCGCGTTCCCCGAAACCTTCTGCTGGGCCGCTGAAGGGTCGAAAGCTCGGCAAAGTCGCTCCCAAGTATCGACTTCCGACGGGAGAGACCTGGGCAGGCCGAGGACTGGCACCCAAGGCGTTCACGGCATGGGCCAAGTCGGCCGAAGGCAAGGCGTGGGCGCAGGCGAACCCTGGGGCCAAGTTCCCGCCCGCCGCTGGCAAGGTGAAGAAGGCCGCGGCTAAGGGAGCTGCGAAGGTGGGCAAGGTCGCCAAGAAGGCAAAGCCGATTCGGAAACCTGCCAAGAAGGCCAAGCCGAAGCCGGCTGCTTAATCCCGTGGACAAAGGCCCTGCGAATGCCCGTGCCAAGGCGTTGGCCGCTGCACACGTGTTGCTCGACATGGCCGACGGAACGCTCTTGCAAGAGGAGGCGGGAACGCGATTGCGCACTGAGTTTGGGCTTCACTGGTCCGCCTTGACGTGCGTCCAATACTTGTCAGGGAAGGACGCGGTCGCTGCATTGGCCGCCCTTCCGGGCGAGTGGAGCGAGCAGGGGCGGACGAAATCGGATCTCCTCCAAGCCGTGGTCATGGCCCTGGCGATTGTCCGCGAGGCGCGCGGCAGTCGCGGAGGGAAGGTCTCTGCCAGCAAGCTGTCCCTGCGCCTTCAAGAGGTGCGAGCCGCGGCCGTGGGGCAGCCCCCGGGCGTGGAGCCTTGAGTGCCAATGCGACGGCTGCACAATCCGGATGGATGGATTGGATCGCCGAGCGCCTGCCTGTCTGAAAGAGCGTCCTGTGCCCAAAACGGCGTGCCTCGGGCATGCCGCTTACGATCACAACATGACGGTTCGCTGCGGCTCAGCTGAACATTGTTAGTTGCGGTTGTAGCCGTTGCGGGACATCAAGATTCGCTTCCAATGCGACTCCCTCTTGTCGATCTGGCTCTCTTGGGACCGCCGGTCCATGACTTCGAGGATCGAGAAGCGCAGATCGCGCTGGCGCTCGGTGGCCTTGATGCCGAACTCTTGGACCAAGGCCTTGTTCCAGCCGTGCCCGGTGCTCGAATACTGGCACCAGCGACCCCAGATGCCGGCGTCGCCGTCCGCTTTTCCGACGTAGAGCAGGCCGGTCTTGCTGTCCGTTAAAAGGTAGATGCCTTTGACACTGGAAAGAGCTGCACGCCAAGAGTTGTTGCCGCTGGCAACGATGCGGTCCAGGGTGCCTTTGTCGATGTCCACGTGACCGAACCCAGGGAACTCTCCGTCTCCCAGCTTTTCTGCCAGAAGTTCGTGCACCACCATGTCCCCCGAGAGGGTCTCGCCTCTGAGGTAGGAAGTGCGGCTGACGTATTTCCCCGTCACGAAGAGGCGTCCTTCTAACGCCAGTGTGCTGTCGATGCGTTCCAGGGTGTAGTCAACGTGGGGCGTTCCGTTGGCATCCACATCGGGCCTGCTTCCCACGGATCGGAAGAGGCCGGCGAACATCCAGCGGTAGGTGTGGGGGATCTGGACGAGGGACAAGACCAGGTCCCGGTCAAAGTTTCGCTGCCGCTGCCAGCATTGCCAATCGTCAAACCGGCCGTCCAGCCAGACGTCGATCGGATCGTCGATCTTGTTGTTTCGGGCCAAGTGAACCTTGGTGCGAGCCGGATCAAACGAAGGTTCGTATAGCTTGATGAGGTCATACAGGAGCACGCGCAATCCCTGGCGGCAGTCTGGACCACCATCTTCCCACTGCCAGCCGCTTCTGAACCAGCGCCCGGAACGTTTCAGGGGAAGGAGCTGGCCCGCTTCGCTTGTGCCTGCACTGGTTGCACCGGGCGTGTGCGGCCACCACGTTCCCGGATACGTCTCGGCCCCCGTCCTGCTGGGCGACCAGGTGCTCGGCGGTGCATTGAAAGGCTCGGGCCTTGCTGGGCTTCAGCCCAAGCTCTGAAGGAGCCGCGAGCCACATCGGCAGGCCGCAGTAGTAGCAGCGGCCGAACTGGGCATGGAAGGCAGACGTGCGGAGGGATTTGCGGCGCTTGGTCGTCATGGATGGCTCCGGAATCAAAAAAAGATTCCCGCGCCCCCATTGGGTGGACCTCGGGCACCCGGAGCCTATTGGCTATGCGGGCACAACACCGACGCTTCTGCGACCGGCGATTGCTTTTTAGCTTACTCGTGTCTTCGGTGCAAGCGCTTGGGTTGGCATCTGCAAAATCGTGTTGTCAGATCCTCTTGCGGAAATAGATTTATCGAGTATTGGTGAAGTAAGCCCAAGCCGGGCCATATCCCTTTTCCCCAATATCCGAGGAGGATTTTTCATGCGCAAGACCCTTTCTTTTTCTCTGGCCTTGATGGCCGCGTTTTCTGCCACTTCGGCGTCCGCCGCTGACGTCACCGAAGACCTGATGATTTCTGCGACCGTGAACAACGAGTGCAGCCTGCTCGTGACCCAGCTGGGCGGCGGTGAATACAACGGCTTGGCGTCCGGCACGCAGGGCTATTCCAATGGTGCGTTGATGGTTCGCTGCAACCAAGGCACCGCCTTCAGCATCGTGCCTGGCGATGGGTTGAACTACGGCGCCGCGATTGCTCGTCCCAATCACCGCGCCGTGTCCGATGGGGCCGGAAACTTCGTCGCCTACGGCCTCTTCAAAGATCCTGGTGCCAGTCAAGTGTGGGGCAGTGGGGCCGACGCTTGGGAGGGCGTGGGAACCGGTGAGCAGCAGATGATTGGCATCGGTTATGCCTTCTATGATTTGAACAAGGTGCCCGGCGGGACCTTCTCCGATACCATCGCCGTGACCCTGACTTACTGACCCTTAAAGGGTTTCTACCAAACCCCCGGATATCTCCGGGGGTTTTCTTTTGAGGGTGGGTTGACAACTTTAAATGTTTTGGTTGGATCAAAGGAGGTGATCGATTTGGAGGAATGATGTTGAAGCGTTTGTTGGTGGTTCCATTGTTTATGCTGTGCGCCGCTCCTGCGTGGGCGGGCAACGTGTCGTTGTTTCCCACAAGCATCGTGGCCCCGGCTGGAGAAAAGGCAGGGGCGTTGACCTTGGAAAACCATGGGGAAACCCCCGAGCGCTTTCAGGTGACGGTGCTGGACTGGTCCCAAGATCCCAGCGGGCAGGACGTGACCGGCCCCGCCAAGGCGGTGATCGCGGCACCGTCCATTGTCGAAATCCCACCTGGGTCCCGCCGGGCCGTGCGGTTGGTCCGCACCCAGGGCGTCGGCACGCCCGGCTACTACCGCGTGCTGCTGCGCCAGTTGCCCCAGCCGTCCACGGCGGGCCAGGTGCAGTTGTTGATCCACCAGAACCTGCCGGTGGGGTTTGAAGACGCCAAGGCCGGTCCTCCGGTGCTCACGGCCCGCTTCACCGCCGACGGCCTTCTGCTGACCAACACCGGTTCGACCGCCGCGCGCCTGACCGCCGTCGGTCCTCAAGGCATGCCGGCATGGCGCGAAGGGGCGCTGGGGTGGGTGCTCCCTGGTCAGAGCAAGCTGGTTGAGCTCAAGCCCGGCTTGAAAGCGTCCACGCTCTCAATCACGGCCAACGGGTCCCCCGCTACCGTCCCCGTGAACTGAGGGCGACACGTGCGGCGGGGAAGCGTCTTGGGCCTTGCGCTGGCCCTGTCCATCGGCAGCGCGCACGCGGCCATTCCAGACGGGGTGGAGCCCGTGCTTGCAGCGCCCATCCTGGCCAACGGCCAGCCCGCCAAGGACCCCGTGGTGCTCTGGCAGCAGAACGGGGCTTGGGTCGCGGAAGCCACGACTTGGCAGCAGTTCGGCGTGACCCTTCGCCCGGGCGAAGAGGGGCAGGACCTGACTGACCAAGCCTTGGGCGTCACGGTGGCTTACAACCCCCAGAACGCCACGGTCCAACTCACCATCCCCGCCGACCGCAAGCCAGCCCAGCAGCTCACCCGACGCGGCACCTCGGCTTCCCAGGTCTCGCCGGCCATCGGGGGCGTCTTGGTCAACTACAACCTCGCCACCCAGATTGCAGGCGGCCAACAAGCGACGTCCTTGGCACTGGACGCGCGCACCGGAGGGCGTTGGGGCGTGGTCTCCACCACCGGGCAGGTCAACCAATCCCCCAACGGGTTTGGCATGCGCCGCGGCATGACCGCCTGGCAGAAAGACGACCTGCAGCGCCAACTGGCTTGGCAAGCCGGCGATGTCTACGCCACGCCCCGCATCGGCCCGGTGGCGCTGGGCGGCATTCGCCTCGCGAAGGACCCGGCAGCGCTGGATCCGCTCACGCCGACGTGGCCCGTCCCGACCTTGGGGGGCATCGCGTTGGATCCGGGGCAGGTCAAGGTCCTGTCCAACCAGGCCGAAATCACACGCCAAGACGTCAACGCCGGCCCCTTCACCGTGGACGGGCGAAACGTGGCCTTGGGGGCCAGCCAAACGGCCGTGGTGGTGCGAGACGCCTACGGCCGCGAGACCGCCGTTTCCACTGCACGCCTCTACGTTGGCCCAACCCTGCTGCGTCCCGGCCTCTCCGCTTGGGAAATCGCGGCCGGACAAGTCCGCGAAGACGAAAACCGCTACGGCACGGCCGGCGTCAGCGCGTCGTGGGCCAAGGGCATCAACGACCGCTGGACCATCCGAGGTGGTGGTCAGGTGGACGAGAACGGCAAGGGCAACGTCACCGTGGGCTCCACCTGGGCCCCGCGCACTTGGGGCGTTTTCGATGGCGAGGTGGGCCGCTCAAGCGACGGCGGGACGCGCTGGGCTGCCGCCTACGACTACCGAGGGCCCAGTTTTGGCGTGCGATTGGAACACGAAGAAAACGACGGGTTCTGGCGATTGCAGGGCGAAACGGCGCTGCCCATCGCCTCGCGCACCCAAGCCAGCATTTCCTACCGCCCGGATCGCCGCTTCACCGTGCGCGGCACCTACAGCGCCATCGACACGGGGCGCTCTCGCCTGGCCTTCGCTTCGTTGGGCGTGAGCGCGAACATGGGTGCCGCGGGCCAGGTGTCTGCCAACGTGCTCCGAGACCTCCAAGGAGACGATCTCCAAGTGTCCGCCAGCTACACCTACCGCTTCGGCAGCAAGGCCAGCGTGGGCGTGCGCGCCCGCCAAGCTCCAGGCCAAGACTCGCTGACCACCCGAGCGACCTACCGCACCGAGGGCGGCGTTCGCTTGGCCGCGGAGCACACCGACGGCGACCTGCGCAGCACCCGGGCCACGGCGGATGCCATGACCCGTTACGGCGACGCCCGGATCATGCTGGACCGCTACGACGGGCAAACCCAGGTGGCGGCCAACTTCTCCGGCTCCGTGTTCCTGGACCACCGCGGCGTGGCTTTCGGGCGTCCGGCCTACGCCAGCTATGCGGTCGTGGACGTGCCGGGCCAGGCGGGCTTGCCGGTGCGGGTCAACGGAGCGCCGGTCGGCCAGACCAACAAGCAAGGCCGCGTCTTGGTGACCGACGTTCCCTCCTTGCTGCCCACCACGGTGAGCCTCAAAGACAAAGACCTGCCCGTGGGCGTGGAGATCGGGGAGACCGAAAAGCAATCCGTGGCCCCCCGCCAAGGCGGCGTGCGGGTGACCTTCCCCGTGCTGACCCAGAACGCCCGGGCCTTCACCCTGACAGGGGCCAGCATCGCGCCGGGCACCTTGGCATCTACGCCGAACGAACAAGCAATGGTGGGCTACGACGGAGCGCTCTACTTGGAGCACCCCGAGCCGGGGATGGCCGTCGAGGTGTTGGGCGTGTGCAAAGCGGTGCTGCCGTCGCCCCTACCGGGCGTGGACGAAGTGGCGAAGTTAAGGTGCAACTAGCCGCTCAGGTCTCCCTCGCGAGTGGGCGGCACCCCTAGCACCCTTGCCTTTGCAGCAATGACTGCGCAAACGGTCGACCCACAAGCTGGGCAAACCGCAGGCTTGAGAAGCCTCTCTGGCAAGATAGGAACGATGGCCTCGCATTCGCAGCGCAGCCCTAGGGCTTCGACCTTCTGCACCCGCCGCTCCGGGTCCCGCTTGATGGCCAAATAGCTCGAGTTGCACTTGGTATTCGGGCAGAAAACGGGCTTGTCCCCCGCTTGCTCGGCCGGGCCGAGAATGAGCACATGGCCGCTCACCCGTCCTTTGAGTCGTGGACAGTTGAACCGTCTTGGTCGTGCGCCGGGCGCTTATGAGGCTCCTCAATGATTTCCTTGTTGAGGATGCGAACCTCACCCACCATCAGCAGGCGCATGTCGCGCACGATGTAGTCGGCCAACGCCTCATTGGTGATGTCGTCACCGGCGATGTCCAGCCGGAAGCCTTGGCCCTGAATCCCGCCCCGTTGCTGAAATCAATCTCGAAATCAAAGCACACCCGCTTATCCATGTTGCCCTCTCCATCGGTGAGATTGGGCGGCACTGAAGGGCCGCTTGCTACGCTAAAGGCGATCATCGGCGTAAGGGGGCAGCCCACAACTGGCCCCATGCCCGGATCTGAGGGCAGGCTCACTGCCGTTCCCGCTTTCGGCGGTCGTAGAGTTTCATGTCTGCGCGATTGATGGTATCGGCCACCGATTCCGAGGGCCGACCAATGGCGCAACCGCCGGAAAAGCGGATCGGTGCCTCGCCGGCGCGCTCGTGGTAGGTGTCCTCCAACACGCTCAGCCGTTCCAACGTCGCATCGGGGACGAACACGAGGAACTCGTCGCCCCCGAGCCGAACCACCGCTTCCTCGCCTTGGAGCGGGGCGGACAGGAAAGCCACGAAGTCGACCAGCACCTTGTCGCCTTGGGCGTGGCCTTGGGTGTCGTTGACTTCTTTGAAGTGGTCCAAGTCAAACACCAGACAGCCCCACCCATCGAACTGCTGGTGGGCCAGATCGGCCAAGTAGCGACGGTTGAACGCTCGGGTGAGCGGGTCGCGGGTCGCCAAGTCGTGGAGCTGCTGCTCTTGGATGTGTTGAGTCGTGATGTCTTGCGCGTGGCCCAGCACGTAGGGCGGTTGGGCTTCTGTGTCCAGCACGTTGTGATACGCCCAGAAGCGGCGCGATCCGTCGCGGGCCACCACCTCCATCATGCCCGAGTCGCTCTCGTTTTCCCGGATGCGATCCAAGTAAGCCTTGAACGCGTCCTGCTTGCTCTGGGGAATGAGCTCGGCCAGCGATCGGCCGACGACGTCACCCTCCGAGAGACCCAGTGAGTGCGAGGCCGCAGGGTTGACCGACGTGACCGTCCCGTCCAAGGAATGCGTGCAGATGAGGCCGAGGCTGTGTTGGAACAGCCTGCGGTAGCGTGCCTCGCTATGCGCCAAGGCCTCGACCGCCGCCCGTTGTTCCGTCACGTCCTGGATCGCGCCGATCAATCGGGCACCGGTTTCGGTCTCTTCCCGCTGGCCCACCACGTGGACCCACGTGCGCTCCCCCGAAAGCTTGCTGGACGGAAGGGTCAAATCGATGGGCACACCCGATGAGATACAGTCTTCCAGGGCGGCCTCCAGCCGCTGCCGTGCGCCTTCCGGATACAGGGCAATCGCCGTGTCCAGGCCGGGCACCGCGTCGTCAGAGACGCCATGGATCCTCCGGGTCTCCTTGGTCCATTTGACTTCTCCAGTTCCAAGCACCAGCTCCCACCCGCCAACCTTGGCCAGTGCATTGGTGCGCTCCAGAAAGAACTGGCTTCTCTGAAAACGCCGTTGCAAGGCCTGGGACTCGGTGACCCGCTCAAGAAGGCGAGCGCGCTGCTGCATGCCGACTGCGGCGGCCTGGGCCAAGCATGACAGGGCTGCTCCCTGCTCCGCTGAGATCGTTCCCGGGTTTGGGCTGAGCAGGCAAAGCGTTCCCACGTTCTGACCATTGGCGCTGATGGGCGCGCCGACGTAGTGGCGGACGAAAGGAGGACCCAAGACCAACGGGTTGGTCGAAAAGCGGGCGTCCTGGGCGGCGTCTGCCACCTCAAACAGCTCATCGGACTGGATGGCCCAGGTGCAGAAGGAAATGTCGCGGGGCGTCTCGTCCACGCCGGGAAGGCCTACTTGGGCCTTGAACCATTGGCGGTCCCCGTCCACCAAGGAGATCAGGGCGATCGGCATGCCCGTCATGTTCCGCGCGGCGCGGGTCAGGGCGTCGAAAAAGGGCTCCGGGTCGGAATCCAATATACGCAATCCCCCTAGTGCAGCAAGGCGTTCGGACTCGGCCATCGGTCACCTTCATCATGTAGGGTTACCGCGATAGATTATTCAGATCCTGCGTCTGGGGCCGGTGAACGCCAGGCTGAGTGGCGGATCGGGCCGCCGCCCCACAAGGCAACGCTTAGACAGCGTTGCCCCCCTATGCCGGCTACGACGACGGCTTGGGGCCCTTGGCCATGAGGTAGCGACAGCCACCCGAATCATCCGTGAGTCGCTTGGGCAACCTCAAGGACGCTGAGAGAAGCCTCAAGCCTCCCATGGACCACTTGAGTGGCCCGGCACGCGGAGCCAGGGCGCGATGACATGGGCCCAGTTCGCGGTGCCTTGGGTTTTTGTGGACCGCTTCGCGGATTCGATATTTAGTCAAACGCCGACGGGTGGCTGCATCTTGCAAACGTCAGATTTCGATCAAGGATGAATGTATTGAACATTCTGACGGGAGGGTTTTATGCGGTTGATGTGGGAAGCCGAAAGGCGTCTTGGATGGTCGGCTGATTTGCGGCCGAATGCGGTGACGTCGGCAGAGAGGGGAGTGTTCTGATGCCGCGTCTTATCAAGCCTCAATCCCCGCAGCGCCTTCCCAAGGTCTTGCTTCCGGAGGCCATGCACCAAGCGCTCCAAGTGCAAGCCAGCAGTGCAGGCGTGACCATCGCCGAAGCCGTGCGCCAAGTGCTGACCGATGCGATCACCAAGCCTTTATCCCCGTCGCAAGGCCAGGTGCTTGGGCCTCGCATCGCGTTGGCTCCGGTGTCGGCCCCAGCAGAGTTGGTGGCGAGGTTGAAGTCTAGGGCATGGATGGAACAGGTCAGCGTGGCCGAAATAGTGCGGCGGGCGTTGAACGATTTCCTGACTGTGCCAGCACCCGTGGTGGTGCCCGTGTGCGACAAGGTCCTGGCTTGGGGACACTACATCCACGGTCGCCAGTGGAAGCACCCGAAAACCCTCCGGGCCTTGTTTGAAAGTCGGCTCATCCTGCACCCGGCTGATCCGTCTGACGACACCGCAAGCGCTTGGAACTGGGTCAAGGCATGCTTGCCAGCGCAAGTGTGGACGCGCATGGAGGCTCCAACCCCAGCAGAGCTTGAGCGGGTCATACAGACCAATACGAAGGCCCGGGAAGCTTTGCTTGCTCCACGCCTGGAGCTATCCGAGGGAGAGGCGGGGCGATGCTTTGACGTGCAGTTGATCGCCGGACTGGCCATGACCGTCGCCCGGAAGGGATGGCCAGAGGGGCCATTGATGCATGGCGCGTATGGCCGCCACTGGATCATCGAATCGACCGCGAGAAAGAGGGAAGATATCCTTTTGCAGGACATCGGATTGCGTGTCTGGGCCGAGACGATGGCCATGAAGGCCAATCGCGCCACCCAGCAGTCTGCATCCGATGAGACACGGGGCTCCGAAGGGTTCTTGGTGACGCACGAGGTGGGGAACTGCTGAAGCCGTTCCTGGGCGGGCGGTTTAAGAACGGCAACATCCACGTCATCTTCCACAAGCACGCCTTGCACCTGGTTGACCGCCTGAACGCCCGGATCGCGGGACCGCTGCCCAAGGCTTTGCCGGCGCCCGGTAGCCCCTGGACATTGCGGCATTGCATGGTGGAACGTGGAGGTGGGCACGGCCGGTCCCCTGAACCGCCAAGGGCTTGCTCCAGTGGCCGGCGGAAGGCATGCCCTCAGTGACTTTTGAGGGTGAAGCCCCGTGGCAGTCGCCACTGGAGAGCCGGGGTTGGGCCGTTGAGGGTTTACAGTAATCTCGCAAAACGGCAGGATCGGGGTTTGACCAACCCCAAGGGAAAGCCGTGGCACTTACGCTTGAACAAATCCGAAAGAAAAAGGCCGAGGCCGAGGCCTTGCTGGCCGAAATGGAAAAAGCCGAAAGCGAAGCGGTCGCCGCTGAAGCCGGGGCCAGCTTTGCAGGAGTCTATGAGACCTTGCAGCAGTTTGGGCAGCATTACACAACGAAGCAGAAGAACGATCTGAAGGCGCTGCTTGAGCCACGCAAGGCGGTTTCCGCGAGCGCCGGCATCAGTCGCGCCCCGAAGTTCCAGATCCCGGACGGCACCACCTGGGCTGGCACTGGCCGTCAGCCGAAGGCCTTCCTTGCGTGGGCCGAAACCGCTGAAGGCAAGGCGTGGAAAAAGAAGCACCCGGACCAGGAATGGCCGGCGCACCCGTTCAAGGCCTGATTGCCCTTGAGCGTTGCAGACAGAGCCCCGGGAAACCGGGGCTTTTTTTTGAGCGAGGGGTTGGAGGCAAAGAGCAAAAGCGGCTAAAGCAAGAGCCGGCGGCGCTGCCGCCGAGTCTGGGGAGTGAAAGGCGGCGAAAAGCGGCAACGGCTTCCGCCGTGCCATGGGCTTTACGGGAAGTGTGATGTGATGCAAAGGTTTCCTAAAACTGCTTTTGCCCCGTCAATCTTGAACTTTAGCTAAGAAATGATCGGATAAACCTATTGCGATTTGTTTCTGCTGCCCTAATCTGGATTTGTAAAGATGAGATAACTCCTTTCTATAAATCGGGATTTAGACATGGGTATTCAAGCTATTGCTTACGACAAGTCGGAGCGCTTCTGATGAGATGGAAGTTCGTAAGGCAGACCGTGGTTCCCGGGCGCATCTATGGCTTCAAAGAAGGGGTGTTTGTCGTGGTGAATGAAGATTTCACCGACTCTTGGAACATGGTTTTTTCAAAGGGCGGGGCAGAAGAGAAGGCCAAGCAATACGCTGCGGAGAGGAACGCGAATAATGGGCTTGCTTGAACGCCGCCGCCGCTACTTTGCCTACGAGCGCCGCTCGGGTGGTCAGTGCTACTTCGACAAGAACATGCACGCCCATCTCCAGCGGTATCCCCACACCATCGGCCATTACCAGCTCACGCGCTTCCTGGGCACCTCCGCGTTGCTGACCGCTGAAGAGGCGGCCGCCCAGGGCTGGATGGCCAAGCCCAGCCGGAGGACCGCATGAGAAGGCGCTACGTCCTCTGGCCCTCACAAGCAGGGTTCGAATGAAAGAGTTGATTGAAATCGAGAACGCCGGTTACCGCCACCGGGTCAAATACATGTGCGACTCAGAAGATGGCTTTGGCGTAGTGACTCGCCAGGAATACAGCTACCTCAAAGATGGGATTGTGGTCTGGAGTCAAGAGTTTCCGGCGGGCGTTTCGTTTCGCGAGATGGCCCTCGTTTTTATGGATTCGGGGTTGTATGTAAGAGCAGACCTGAAGGAGAAGAGGAGGAGCGGATGAGCCGCTACACGCTACAACCCAAGCGGAACAACATGCCACTTGTGGAGACCATCCACGAAACGTGGATTGACGCGCCTAGCAAAGCCGCGTTTCAAGCCCTGGCCGCCGCGCAAGGCCTGAGCATGCGCGCTGCACTGGCCCAGCTCATCGAGCAACACGCCCAGATTCGAGAACCGTTTTCCCCTCGACGCCCCACGCCTTGGACCGGAGAGGCGGCGAAGGGGCGAGAGCGCTACAAAACCGCGCTCCCCAGTGTGCAGGTGGCTCCCCAGGTCGCCATGGCCCTGCTCATCGACGCCAACCGAATCGGCATTCGTCAGCCAGAAGCCGTTCGCCAGTTGGTCTGGCGATGCATCCAATCCAGCGCCTGACGAATCGGACTGCCTTTTGCGGGCATGGGGCCAAGGACAGCCACGCGGACGCTGGGGCGGAAGCCCCGGCCCTGGGCCTTTCCTCCCCGAAGGGGGCTTTTCAGGCGCGGCCCCGGGCCGCGTTCTTTTGAGATCTAGGAGAGAGAAGGCAACGGCAAAAGTGGCTCAAAGCAAAAGCGCATTGGGGGAAGGGCGGGGGGCGGGGTTTCTGCCGGCCCCAGCGCTGGGCGGGAAATGTGAGGTGTTTCAGGGTTTTTGTGTTTTCTGCGGTTGCCCGTCAGTTTTGTGTTTTAGTCAGAAAAATGTAGGGTTAATCTATTGCGAAAAGTTGGTTTTCTTTTACCTTGAGATCAGAGAAGGGCGCCGATGCTCTTTAACCAAAGGAAACCCCATGTTGACGTTCTTTGCTTTTTGCCTCTTGGCTGGATTGGTCGCCGGACTGGCCATTGCTGACCGACTGGATGCGCTCTGATGAATACCCGCAGCCAAACCCAAGCGCCCGCCCGGTCCTCCGTCGCCACCACCTCAGCGCTCCTGCGATTCCTGTTCGACGCCATGTCGGGGATGGGGGCGGCCAAGCTGGGATGGGAGATGGTCACCGACCCCAAGGCCAAGCTGTCGGACATCGCCCTCGGCGTGCCGCTTTGCCTGGCTCCTCCAACGATTGCGGCCACCTGGGCGCTTTGCTTGTTCGGCATCGCCCAACACCACCAACTTTTTTGAAACCCGAACCCCTGACAACCACGGAGGACCCCGCTCGTGCGCAAACTTTTCAACAAACTGCTCAACATCGCCCTTTTTGGCATGGTTCTGTTCGCCCTGGACCAAGTCCCGGAACGCCTGGATCGCATGTCGCAAACCGCCCAGAACCTGGTTCAGCAGGTGGGCTACTCGGGCCCCATGCAGGGCATCCCCTCGGGCGTGCCAGACGGTTACGAGTTCTGATGACCCCCGCACCCTGGCCATCGTCGGAGCTCGTTCGCCTCGCATGGGCGGCACGCCGGGATCCTCTTGCCCGGCAGCACCTGCTTCAGGCGTTCCAAGAGGGGGCCGATTTCCATTCCCCTCTGTCCAGCAGCGATCTGAACAATGACCTGTTCACATTGGGAGGCAAGTCGGTGATCGTCGTAGGAAGGGGAGCGCTTCAGCGATAGGCTCGTCTCACGTCTCTGAAGGCGCAGCGACGTGCGCGGCAGCCAGGGCGGCCGCCAGATCACGGTTCAGTGCTCGCGCTTCTGCCCGCAGTTCGCTCCAGTTCGGTGTCCCGACCGGGCCTTGGCCACGGACCGACGCGAGCCAAGCATGGGATCGCAGCCTGGTCGCCTCCGCGGCTGGCGTCGAGGGCCTGAGGGCGTCCAACGCTGCCAACTGGATTTCCAGAAGGTTGATGTCCATCAGCGCCTGCAACTGCTCCGGTGCCATCGGGCTTGGCGCATCCCGCCGCAGCCACCAGCGTCGAAGTCGTTTCAGCATGTCTCCTCTTCCCTGAGATCGTTGACGTTACTCGGGAGGATCGATGTCCACGCCGCGGCTCTGGGCGTAATCCCTCACCTTCTTCAGCAGCTCTCGCTGCTGCTCTGGGTCAAGCCGCGACATCACCAACAACGTCTCCGCCATGAGATCGTTGGTGGCATGGAAATAGGCGACCGGCAAGCCCAGCGCTTGGGCCAGCTTTTCCATCGTGGCTGGATCCGGCACCCGATCTCCTCTCTCGTAACGAGAAATCCTGGGAGCGGCGGAGTTCTCCTCGTCCAACCCAAGCACGGCTCCCAACTCTGCTTGCGTCAGGCCCTTGGCCAGCCGGGCCTCGCGTAAGCGGCGGCCAAACGTGTGAGCTGGGGCGAGAGGGGCAGGCATGGGCGATCACGAACCGGGAACAATCCCTCAGTCTGCCGCTTCCCATGCTGCACCGCATTTGCCAAAATGGCAAACAAGGCCATGGTGGCCGGGATCAGGGGGATGCATGAAGCAAGCGATTGCAGCCGTGGCCGTGTGCCTAGCGTTGGCCAGCGGCACCGCCACCGCTCAGCACGGCATTCTGGGAAAGATTGGCAAGGGGTTGATGCAGGCGGGGAAAGATGCAGCCTCCGCGCCTGCGACCAAGCGTTACTTGGAACCCGACGGCACTTATTGGGACGACGGCGACCCTCCGATGCTCGACGGCTACACCCGGATCCGGTGGGGCTTGGCGGCCACCGCGTCGGGTGGTCACAAGATGTGCGAAGAAGACCTCTTTGCCCAAGCCAAGGCCGGCGCGGCGCTGACACCGGCCATGCGGGCCCACTGCATCGGCTCATGGGGGCACCAGTTCAAACGCATAGGCCTGCAGGGCGACCCGGCGTCTGCGTTTGAGGCCAAGGCGCGGCAGATCGCCTCGACCGACGCGTTCTACCTGCGCCCCTATATCGATGTGGAGCTCGACCCCAAGACCAACATTCTCCACGCCTACGTGTTGGTCCTGAACCATGAGTGGTATCCCCGTTCGCCTGACTTTCTTCCGACGGCTGTTGTCGGCCCTTCGCCGTTGGGCAAGGGCAGTGCGGTGGTCGGGGTCGAGCATGGCGGGCGCTACCACGCGGCGCTGCGATTGAAGCCGGAAGACGCAGCCGAACTTCGCCGCGTGGGGCGCGACGCCACGGGGGACCGAATCTTTTTCAAGGTCGTGGAGGGCAGGTTGAAGCCCAACGGCCTGCCCGACATCGTTCTGCAAATCGACCGGCTCGAGATCGGCTACAAGAACCAGGTCATCGGCATCACACCTTCCAAAGACAAGGACGCATGACATGAAGCACACAATGATCGTGGCCGCAGCAGCGGCACTCTTGACCCTGACGGCCTGCTCTGGCGACAAGGGCCCCACGAAGGAGGACGGGGTGAAGGTCGTGGAAGGCTTTTTCACCGAGCAGGGGAGGCAGGCAACCCTCCAGCGCTCTTGGCGGTTTGAAGTGACCGACGCGGGCGGCTTGGATCTCGACTGCGAGAAGAAGCCCAATGGGGATCAAGAATGCATGGTGGGCGGGTCGGTAAAAGCGCAGGGGTCCATCGGTGGCCAGCCCACCAAGCCCGAGCCAAGCACCCTCAAGCCGAAGCTGCGTGCACTGTTCCGCCCGCAGGGCGAGGGCTGGCAAGTGGTCGAAGTGACCGACGAAGGGACGTCTGCGGGCTAAACGGGCCGCAGTCCGCCGCTTGACTGCACGCCGGTCCCGATCAAGCGTGCAGCCATCCAACAGGGGAGGACCATATGAACCGCTATCCGCCGCAGCAAGTTGTGTATGCGCCGCCGGGCCCATCCGCGCTGATCCTCCCTAGCGTCATCTTGGGCCCGTTGGGCCTGGTTGGGCTGGCGGCCGGCCTGGAGGTGATGAAGCGCGACTTCTTCATTGGCCTGGTCTGTTGTGTGCCCGGTGCGCTCGTCTTCGCGTTCTTGGCGTTTTGCCTGGCGCTCCACATCCGGGCTCAGCAGCTCTGGGACTGGCACGTCCGCACGGGGCGGATGCCGTATTTTCGGAAGCACGGCTTCCTGAAAGGGGCGCTGCTCGGGGGCGGATTGGGCGTGGTGACGGTGGTGGCGGCCGCCGTTCTGGGGTTCAAGTATGCGGAGCATCCCCAGTTTGGGGAGATCGCTACCGCAGCGTTTTACTTGGTTTGGCTCTGGGGCGTGCTGTTGATCGGCGTGCTGGCCGTAGTGTTCGGGTGGGTCAAGCGGGCGTGGGATAGAACGGCCCTCCCCAGATGATGCTCTCTGCAACTGGCCGCCTAGTCTGAATGATATATTCGCCTACCTAAGCAGCACCACGCCGGACTTACGACCGCGCCGTTCATTGGGTCAGGAAGACCAGCTGGTGCCGCCTAATGTCATTTGCAACGCGCTTAGGTAAGCGTGCGGGAACTCAATCAGGGGGAGTCATGAAGGTTATCCGAATCGTAGTCTCAGCATTGGCTCTAGTGCCTATTGCATGTTTTGCCAAGGGGCCTATAGGTATTGGAAAGCTTGAGGTTGGAGTGTCGCGCAGCGCCGTTGAGGGCCTTTCGCCCACTGACGGGGTTTACCTTGCCGCTCCTCTGGAGCCTTACGAATACAAACATTCAAGTCCAGTGTCGGGCGAGGATAAGTTTAATACGAAGATCGTCAGTCCTTTGAGTGACCAGCCTCAAGAGGCGGTTCTTACGTTCGTCGCAGGGCAGTTGCAATCGATAAATATTGATCTGGGTGATTCCAATCGGATCGTGGATAGCGTCAAGTCGTTGATCACCAGGAAGTATGGTGAGCCCAAGGTGGACAACTCCATGAAAGAAGAGCAGTGCGTCTACAAGGGCGGGCAGAACTTCAAGGTTTCTTCGGGAGCGATTCGCTACGAGTGGAAGCAGGATCGCCCAAATGCAGAAGCGGTCACAGCTTCGCTGTCGGATGTGGTGATGGACATGTGTCCTTCCAACCTGCGCTATGCGATTGGTGCGATCAAGGTTAAGAGTTTGACGATTGGTATTGCCAAGCCCGAGAAACCAGTGGTGAATCCCTTCTAAGGGCAAATCACCTGTTCTCGGGCTCTAGCTCGATGTCAGGTTGGCCCCCGGCACGTCAACGTAATCTCTTGATAGTCCACCCGCACCGGGTTGTAGAACTGGCGATACCAGTTGAACGCCAAGGTCTGGCCCACGTTGTGCTCGTTGCACGCCGGCAGGCCTTGCTGGGTGCCAAACCCACCGTTGGGCGTGCATCCGGGCTGGCCCGTGCAGGTCGTGTAGGGCGTCGAAGCCACAACCGAGGATGCAGGCCACTCCCAACGATACGGATTGTTGGTCTTGCCCACCAAATCGGACGCGCACGCTTGCCGGCACACGGCCAAGGACGTGCCGCCGCTGGTCCAGTTGTAGTCGCAGTAATGCATGCCCATGTTGGAGACACATTCAAAATCGTAGGAGTAGGCATAACGGATGTTCCCCGCGTCCGAAAGCGTGTTGCATTGCTCTTCGTAAAAAGCCGACTCGCTCACGTTGGCGGGCCAGTTGCCGGGCATCGGTGCGGGCGTCTCCACCCGTTGGATGGGCACGTTGGCGATGGCCCAGTCCAGCTTTGCTTTCTCCGCTGGCGTCAGGCGCACCACCGCATCGGGATACCAGTAAGAAATGCCACTCGAACCCGAGGGGGGCGGCACGTCCTGCCCATCGGCCGTGTGCCACGCCACAACCTGCAAGCTCCCATCGCTGCAGCGAGCAGCCGTGGGCTTGCATGTGTTGACCTCGTTGCGACGCGCCCCTGTATCCACCCAGTTGGACCAGCCGCCATAAGTGGGGCCGGGCAGAGCGGTGGTGCCAAACGGGCAATGGGTAAACACGTCCCTCGACCGCACCTGCTGCCGTTCCCAGGTGTGCGTGCCGGTTTGACCCGACGGGCAGGCTTGCGACGTGGGGAGCCATTGATCGCGTTCCTCACGGGTGGTCCCCGGGCAGGCCTGGCAATCCCTCGTCGTCACGGCCGCCACCGTCTGGGCTTGAACCCACGCCTCGGGATGCTCCCGCGCGGCGTCTGAGTTTGGATCCACGTCGCCGGGAGCGCAGACCTGGCGCGTGCGCACCGTCTCTGTGCCCCACGTGCCCGCCGGACAGCTCGCCCGGGCCGCCGAGCTTTCCGATTGCCGGCACGGCACCAAGGCCGGCGGAGCCGGGGTGGGGACCGGCGTTGGGAGCGGCTGAGGCACCGGAACGCTGGGCGCAACAGGAAGTGGCGGAACCGCCGGGGAAGGAGCAACCCCAGGGCTTGGCGACACGCTCCCAGGAACGCCCGGCACTGCATCGGGCACGCTGGGAGCGGTGGATACGGGGCCAGCCGGTGTCGGCGTTGAAGGGCCAGGGACGGCGGGCGTGGAGGGCAGGGGAAGCGTGGGCACCACGGCGACCGACGACCCGGCGACCAGGCCTGAGTAATAGACGACGTCGACCACGGCCCCATCGGCCCCGCACGCCAATCCCAAGCCGGGGACGTCCAAGCTCCCTCGGTTGCTCAGCAGAACACTGGTGTTGCCCACGATCACGTCCCGCACGTTCACGTCGTCCGCGATGGCGGAGACGAACGGCACGCAGGCCCGCGCAGGAAGCCCAGACAGCCCCACGGTGAAGGCATCTCCTGCCAGGCGCACCGTGGCCGGGGACACGGTCACTGCGCCGCCCCACGCGTTGCTCATGGTCGCTGCGCTGGCCTGGCGGAAGTCGGTGGGGGCCAGCCCATCTTCAAGCACGTTCAACGTGCTGACGCCGCGGAACGAGCCGACGACGCCATGGGACCGATCAACGCGGCTGGCCAGGTCCCGAACGTTCTCGACGTCCGACGCAACCTTCACCCGGGTGGTAACGCGGGGGTAGACCCAAAACGCGGCGGCCCCCATGGCCGTGGCAACCCCCAATGCGAGCAGCAACTCGACCAGGCCAAAGCCTGGGGCGGGAGGACGACGGGAAGGGCGGGCTTGCGGTGTCATGCATTTCAGCATGCGACACAACCGCGTTTTGACAAGCCCTGACGGCAGTTCTTGATTTTAGTCAAAAATCCTTCAAATCAATGGGTTGACATCGGTTGGCGATGTGGTTGGATCGTGGTGTAGGAGCGGTTTAATGGGTAAGCCGACCTACCCACAAAAAGAGAGTGAAGACATGAAGATTCATCCCGTCGAGCCTGCCAGCACTGACCTGGCGCATTTCCAACTCCACACGGCCGCGCGGTTCCTGGACCGCACCAATGGCCTCAATCAGCTGGCCGACAAGCACCGCAGGATCCAGCGCTTGGCCACCCGCGCCCGCCATGAGCGGCGTTGGAAGAAGGAAGAGGAGCGCTTCGCATGAGCCTCTTGAACATGGCCCTGCTGTTTGTCGGTCTCCTGGGCATCGCGGTGTTCTACCAGGACCTGGTCGCCAACCCCATCACCGCTGGGCGCGCCCTGGTGCGCCTCTATCGCGTGTCAGCTCCTGTTCGACAGGGCAGCAAGGCCCAGGAGGCATCCCGGCAGTGGTGGAGCATCGTGCTGGTGCCGTTCTACGTGCTGGTGGCCCTGGTGCTCATCGGGGTTCTGGGAGGTGGGCAATGAGTGCCGGGACCGAAAGCCTCATCAGGGCCATCCAAACCAACGACCCGCTGGCGTTTTATGGGTGGCTCCACACACTCAAAGGGACGCCCGACCTGGACGCTGGCGTGGCCGGCGACCCTGGCATCACTGCGTTGGCCGTCGCCTCCCTCATGTATTCCAAGGCCGTCCAGTCGGACCCGGTCCTGGCGACGCGTTATGCGGCGATGATTGAGGCGCTTATGGACGCCGGGGCCAATCCGCTGGTTCAGATCGGGGAGCGGTTCGTGGTGCGACGGGGGCACACTGGGAAGCTGGAGCGGCGACGGGTGGACGAAGGCCGAACGCTGGCGGAGGTCTGCGGGGGCGTTTTTTGCCCGGCCATGCAGGCATGGTTTGGACGCCAACGGGCAGGCGAATGGTCCCACACCGCGCTTCATCGGCCTCACCCCGCCTACGCCCACCTCCGTCGCAACCATAAAGCCGTGGCCTGAAGCTCAGGCCGGCGGCTACTCGCCGCCGAAAGGCGGGGTGGAGACAACGGCAGGGTGGGCCACGGCTTCCGCCGGGCCCTGGGGTCGCTGAACCTCCGACGTCTGCACCGCTGAAACCCTCTAGCTGCACGGCCCTTGCGGGATTAGGTTTGCAACGTAGTGTGTTGCACGACCTACCCATAAAAGGAGCCTGTCTCATGCGTCTCGTTGTCTGTTGCTTCAAAGGGGGTGTGGGGCGCACCACGCTCTCGCTCAACCTCGCCGCCGCGTTTGCCGGCCAATCCCGCGTGCTCGTCAACGACCGCGACCCTCAATGTGGTTCGGTCGCTTGGTCTGCGATGAGCGACGGGGAAACGCCGTTCACCGTGAGCCGTGCCTCATCCCCAGGCTTCGACCTGGAGATTCAAGACCTGCCGCCCAGCGCCCCAGTGAAAGACCAGCTGCCGGACGCGGACCTCTATCTAGTTCCCACGTTGCTCGATGGTGGATCGTTTGTGGTCTATTTGCGGACGATTGAAACCCTGCGACGTCAGGGCAAGCCCTTCCTGCCGGTCGCCAATCGGGTCAACCTCAAGCGGGCGGAGCACCGCCGCCGGCTGGAAGATCCCAGCCTGGCAGGCGCCATCGTCATTCCCGAGCGGGCGGCGTTGGCGAGCTACTACGAGCTTGGCGAGACCGTGTTCTCCATGCGCGGCGCTGGCGTGGACAAGGCCCGAGAAGACATTTTGCGGGTAGGTCAGGCTATCCAAAAAAGGTTGGCCAACCCGGGCCGGGGGCAGGCATGATGGAGCTCCCAATGCTGCCCCTGCCGGACCTCATGGCTGCCAAGAAGACCCCCGCCAAGAACGCCGTTGCCAAAGCCCGCAAAGACCTGTCCAAGGCCGCGAAAGTGGTCCACGCCAAGCCGCAACGCACGTATGCGCCGCTCATTGATCTGGACCAGTTTTCCGAGGAGCAGCTGGCAGAGCTGATGGTGGCTGCAGGGGACGCGCCTGGGCGCAAGACCTATTTCGACTACAGCGAAGAGCAGCCCTTTATCCGGTCGGGGAAGAAGGTGTATCTCGAAGTGGGGCGTGGTAGCCAGATGTTTGACTATCGAGACGCCCAGGGCGTCAGGACCGAGAGAACGATGGTGACCGTGCCGCCCAAGCTCCGCGATCAGCTCCAGGATTTGACGGGAGAAGAGAGCCCGGTGATCACCACTGCGATCATCGCCTTGGCGTCCTGGGCCTGCCAGGAACTAAAAAGGAGCAAGCGGCGCTTGGTGGTGGCGACGGCGACCGACGACCTGGATCCGGTGCGGAAACAGGTCCGGAAGGCGATTGTGGGGCGGGCGAGGAAACAACGGTAGCCCTGGGTTGGTAGTGAACGACAGGCGGCCATCGGCCGCCTTTTTTATGGCTGGCGGCGGGTGGAAAGAGCAACGGCAAAAGCGGCATGGGGAAAAGGCGGGTGGGGCCTCGGCTTCCGCCGAGCCCGGTGCTTGGCTGGAAGTGTGAGGCGTTTCAGGGTTTTCGTGTCTTTTGCGGTTGCCCGTCACTTCTGCACTTTAGTCAAATAAATGTGTTGTTTTCGGGTTTACATTTTTACGCTCTGTCGTAGCCTGGATTTGTAGGGAGGCAATACCGCTGACCTGAAAACCAAACAAGGATTCATCATGAAAACCCCTCGCCGCCAAACCCTCGAAAACCGCGCCGCCCGTTTGGGACTGCGACTCTCCGAAGCTGGGCTCCACGTCAAAATGGAAGCCGCCAACAACTGCGAAGCCATGCCGCGGTGGGAGCTTTCGGACGGGAAATACCAAGACAGTCTTTGCGGGTATGCCACCCTGGCCGAGGTTTCCGAGGCGTTGGATCACAAGGAAATCATGGCAGAGCTATGAGCAGGTCCTACGCCATCCCTGGGGTGGTAGTGAAAGACAGGCGGCCATCGGCCGCCTTTTTTATGGCTGGCGGCGGGTGGAAAGAGCAACGGCAAAAGCGGCATGGGGAAAAGGCGGGTGGGGCCTCGGCTTCCGCCGAGCCCGGTGCTTGGCTGGAAGTGTGAGGCGTTTCAGGGTTTTCGTGTCTTTTGCGGTTGCCCGTCACTTCTGCACTTTAGTCAAATAAATGTGTTGTTTTCGGGTTTACATTTTTACGCTCTGTCGTAGCCTGGATTTGTAGGGAGGCAATACCGCTGACCGAAAAAGCCAAAAAGGTAATCATCATGGAACTCATCATCAATAGCCGTAAACTCAACCGCACCATCACTTTCTCTCGCCCTGGCCGTTCCTACATCTACGCTGATTTGAATGGTCAACCAGGCACCCTCGGTGAGCAGATCTGCGATAGCAATGGCTACACCCATTCCTACGAGGGCGAAGATCAAGAAGGGTTTGAGAAGGTCTGCCGCCGCTGGTATCGCGCCCACGTCCGGGATGAGCTCATCAATGGCTAAGGGATACGCCATCGCCCCCAAGCAGCCGGTTCCCCGCCGGCTGCCCACGGTTCGCATTGCCCCGGCCAAGGCGGCCGCATTCCGGGCTCTCGCTCGCCAGCAGGGGCTCACGGCCAGCAGTGCATTGGCTGCCCTGGTGGCCACCCATGCCGACATCCGGCAGCCGTTCGGGCCCCGAGTCCGTGCCAAGCATGGGCCGGATGGGAAGCGTTACGGCGCGATTTTGCCGGACCCGAAGGTGTCTGAAGAGGTGGCCGGGGGATTGGTCCAGGACGCACGAGCTGCTGGGATCTCGCTGGGCGAGGCGATGCGGCAACTGGTGGACCGGTGCCTGGAGCAGAGCAGGTGAAGAATGCTGCAAGGCCATCGCAGCCGCTTTTGCTTACTCCGCAGAGGGGGTGGGTATTACTGCTGGCAAGGGCTTGGTATCTGATTCGATAACACTGGCTTGCCTAAGCTCCAGCCATTCCCGTAGTTCCGACACATAGAGTTGCCAATGCGGCGACCTTGAAGCGACATCAACTATGCGCGATAGGCCGGCAGCCCTGTTGATGTTAAGTGTGCTAATGATCAGCTCGATGAAGGAGTGCGTATCATCGACTGCTTCTATACCTTGTGCGAGTTCAATGATCTCAGTTCCTTCAATGTCATCTTGTGGTGGCAGGCTACGGATCATCCAATGCAGCTGCGTCTCCGGCGCCGCAGCTGCATCGTTCGCCGGCATAAGTTTTCTGATGCCTTCGAGGCAACGCTCACGGCGCTCCGACGCGCTGGTTTCGGTTCCAGTTAGGACCGCGTTGACACGTTCCCGTTGTTGGTCTTCGCTTGCATAAACATCACCGTCCAGCAAGAACAGCTGAGATTCGACGCTGTGTGCTCCGGACAGCATCAATCCAGCAGCGAGGGTGAAGCAGTTTGTCGCCGCGCCATAGGATGTTATGTTTGCATAGCGCTTCATTCCCAGCGAAAAAAGCTCGTGTTCCACGATTGTCAAGGTCATTTCGTCTTCGACAAAAACCTCAAGCGGCCGATCCCGTTCCCCGGTCAGTCGGTGGAGTGCCTCAGGCTTCGTATTTGAGAAGCAATACGTCTTGTTCTGATTTTTGACCGTGTGTAGGTGTTTGATGCTGGCAATCTTCGTGAGGTCAAGAATCGCCTCTCTGTGGGTTGTGAAGATTATCTGGAGCGATTTTTCTTTAGCTCGATCATGTAGGAGCTGCATCAAGCGAGTCAACGCGGCGGTGTGTAGTAGGAGGTCAACCTCATCAATCAGGATGAGTGAATACTTCGGCGCTTTGAAGACGACGGATAGGATTTCCAGAACTCTCTGCTCGCCCGCTCCCATGGCAAGCGCAGAATACCTGTTGCCATCGAGTGCAAGGCCATTGTATTTTCGTCCGGCATGAGTCTTGTGAACATTGAGCTCGGTATAGGCACGGTTGAACACTACACCCATTTTTGCTTTTATGAGCGTGGCGTCAGCGTGCACCTCTGTTTGATAGTTGATGGCTGAGTTATAGGTCTCTTCCTCAATGCGAGGAACGCAGGACTTTATTCCGATGAAGTAAACGTCGCGCTCCGGGCGCCTCGAATAGCGAGGGGACCACCTGTCCGCCTTCTTTCTGTATTCGGTGCTGATGTCTTTATGCTCAGTCGAGCCGTCTCTAAATGAATGATGCATGATCAGCGAGCTGCCTGCCCACGTTGAATCGGATGTGGGAGTGAAGAACTCCCGAAACTGCCAGCTCTTGCCGTCCGATCCTTCGGGTGGCCTATAACAGCAAGCGAGCGCGTGCAATACCGTTGACTTGCCGCAACCATTCGGCCCGAGGATTGCAGTGAGCGGTTTCTCGTCGAATCGAATCTCATCCAAAGCCAAGATTCCCTTGAGCTTCGTGATGTTCAAGCCATGAATCACTTGCTGACTGATTGCCATTTCGTAGTCCCTTGACGATTCCTTTGTCGGGGCACTCAATCGATGCCCACCGTGCCGCTTCTGAGGCAATGATAGCGAGAGAGCGGCTTTAGTTCTTTAGCTTCACCCAGTCCACGCCCAGCTGCCTCACCTCATCGCTCCACGCCCGGTATTCGTCCAGCGGCATCGGGGCCTCCAAGCCGCGTCTGACACGCTCCAGGTATTTGCTCTTTCGGGCCATCGCCTCGCGATACAGCAGCTCCGCCTCCTCCACCCGGTCAGCACGGCGGGCGGCCCGCAGCTGGGCCAGCCGGCGAACGGAATCCGGGTTGGTGGACAGCACGCGGGGAGCATGAGGCAGCGCCTGGCTGCTGGTCATCGGAACCCGCTTGTGGTTGCTGACCGGGTCCATGACTCGGTGTCGCCAGCATTCCCGCCAGTCATCTGCATTGAGCGGCCCATCGCTTGGCACATCCAACGGCACGACGATCCCATGGGCCTCGATGAGCGCCCACACGGCCCGCAGGAACGCGTCCACCGGAAGCCGTAGAAGGGTCACCTGGCCCTCTGCCACCACCTCGCCCCCGTCCCTCATTCGTAACGCCAGCAGGGCCTCGCTCAGTGCCAAGGCATCGCCTGACCGCGTGCTCCAGCCCACCAGGCCAACGCGCTCCCCATCCACCTCACCCGACCAGGCGTAGACGCGGAAGCGGGGCTTGTCGAAACGGGCGGACAGGTTTGCCAGCAGCCGCTCACGCTTCGAGTGGCGGCTCAACGGGGTGAAGTGGTTCTCTGCATACAGCAACGCAGAGCGCCGACGTTCCAGCAGCAGCGCCACGCGGTCAGGGGTCGCCGACGCTTGCCACTCTTTCCAGCACACGATATCTCGCAGGCCCTTGGCAGCAACGCAGGGACGGCAGGCAGGCACCCAGTTCTCCACGACACTGACGGGGCCGCCCAGTTGCGCGGGCACCAGTGGCGTAGCCGTCCAAGACTTGGGAGAGGCCAGGTCGAGCGGAGCGGAGCAGAAGGCGCAGGCGTTGCCGAACTCGGCCAAAACAGCCTTGCGTTGCCACCCGTTGGCCTTGCCTTCCAGCGGGGCATCGGCTTGAGCAATGGCATCCAAGAAGGGGGTCAGCTCAAACACGGAACACCCCCCAGCCGTTCAACGCAGGCCCAGCAACCGGATCGCAGAACAGGGGCAGTGGGGCGTTGCAGGAGTTTGAAAAAGATTTGACTAAAACGCTTTGCCGAGCCTGTCGAACCTCCCCAGCGACCGCCGATCCAAAACCCAGAGCCCGCTTGCCCGAAACATTTCCAGACCAGCACTGGCCCCCCAACCGCTGATCGAATACCGGGGGGCAGTGAACTTCAACCGAGGCCACTCGCTTGACTAAAACGGATGGGGTCAACGCTTTCCAGGCACCCGAACCAAAACCAATAGCCCCTGCAGTCGTCCTCCAGAACCCCCGAGCAAAGTTGACTAAAACAGATGGAGGCAGGGCTTTCAGAACACCCGAGCAGCGTGACTGAACCCAACCACTCACGCGATCCCATGCTGGCCTCCGCTTGACTAAAACGAACTGGGACAGGGCTGGGGCGTGGGGGAAACGGCGGTCCCCGATTTCTGAGACAGGGGGTGCGGCGTCGGTGGAGAGGTGGGGAGCTGGATGGGTGGGGAGGCAGGCTACGGGGGCTGGCGAAAACTTTTTTGAGCGGCTGGGCGTGGCGGGAGTGAGGGGCATAGGGGGCTCCGGTTGGGTTGAGGATTGGGGCTTTCCTAAACTTCTACCGGGGAAAAGCGGAAGGGCAAGAGCGGGGGAGCAAAAACTTGGGGAGGACTGCGGGGGAAGAGGTTGGCTGCCCATTCACCGTTCAAGGTTTTCCGAAGGGTGAAGGGAGTAGGCCATACACAAGTCGCACTGAAGTGTTTTTCCGGCTTGGCTAGAAACGCTGCGCCTTTCCACCCGTCCAGGCCTTGCTGCGCCTTGTTTTCAGTCTTGGCTAACAACTTGGCCAACCGTTCGGCTGAAAAATGGCCGGAACCCCAGAAAAACAGAAGAAAAACGGCTTAGCCCACTTGCGCTTCTTAAATCCTTTGCTAATCCATGGGTGTGGATTTTCATTGCAGGGGGTTAAGTGGGTCGTCCGTCGCTTCTAACCAAATCTTTCAGCATCGCTCCCGATGAGTTGGAGAGCGCGCGGTATTGCGCGAAAGAACAAGGCGTTTCCTTGAACAAGTATTTGCGCCTGGCGGTCCTGGAGAAAAACCGGGGCGTGGTTCAGGGGCTTGAAGCGTCCGATGCGTTGGGCGACATCCGAGCCACGGTCCGCGAATCCGAAACGCGGAATGCCCTTGCCCTAGAAAGCGCGCTGGCGGACTTGCGAGCAGAGCAGAGCGCGGCGCTCCAGGCCAATGAAGAACTGGTGGTGAAAACCCTTCAAGCGTTTTCCCAGTTCCTGGCGCAGCAAGAACCCGACGCCGAAACCCTCTCCAAGCAACCGGCTGCCGAACCCAGTCGAGCTTCTGCTGCTACCTCGGCGTTCCTGCCTCCAAAACTCTAACCCTTTCCCCACTACCTCATAAGGAGGCATACCCATGAAGCGTTTCATCCTCACTCTCACCATCGCCGCGTTGCTGGCTCCGGGGCTTTCGTTTGCCCAGGACAGCACCCGGCCCGAACCCCAAAAGACCAACAAGCTGCGCCTGTTCAAGGCCGGCGGGATTGGCTGCGCTGCCGGTGCAGGCATCGCCCTGCTGACCGGCAAGAAAGACAAGGCCCTGACGGTGTGCGCTGCTGGGGCGATTGTCGGAGGCATTGCGTCCTATCAAGCCCAGCTCAAGGAGTTCCGCGAACTGGAAGCCGAAGCCAAGGCAGCTGGCCTGGATGCTCAGGTGCATACCAAGACCGTCGAAACCAAGGACGGCCAGGCCGAAGCCCTGGACAAGCTGGTCATCCGTTACCCGGCCGCTGACATGCAACCGGTGAGCGCCAAGACCGGCGCCACGCTGGACAAGCTGGCCGCGTTGCTCAAGGCGAGCAAAGAAAAGCTGACGGTTGGCTTCAGTGGTGCCGATGCCGCCGTGTGCCAGGTGCCGGTCGTTGAGCTGGCAAAGCGCGGTGCGCTTCAGAACGCCACGGTCGATGACCAGTGCGGCCGGGGCGATTACGCCATCACGGTCTCGCCGATCCCCGACGTTCGCTAAGCCAACCGAGAGCTGGGGGGCGAGAGCCCCCTGGCGCAAATCTTTTTCAAGCGCCTGGGAGGAACCATGACACCCGAAGAACTCATCAAACAACGCAAGCAGCGCGAGCTGCTCGCCAAAGCAGCACAAGCCAAGACCACCGCGCCCACGGACGCGGAGAAGCTCGTCAGCGATGCGACGAAAGAAAACTTGAAAACCGCAGGCCGACTGGCTGCAAGTTTTGGCAAAGCCTTGGCAGACAAAACCAAGCAAGCGGCCTCGGTCGCCGCTGAGAAGGGGCGAGAGGCGCAAGAAGCGTTGGCTCGGCGTGCGGAAGAGGCCAAAGCGCGCAAGGAAGCCGAAGCCGCAGAGAACGCGCGCCTGGAAGTCGAGCGCGCCCAGGCGTTGGCCGAGCAAGAAGCGACTGCCCAGCCCGAGCCGCGGGTGGTTGAGCCCGAGCCCGTTCAAACCGATTCCGCTCCCGAAGCGCCCGAGCCGGTTGTTGAGGAGGTGGTTCCCGAGCCGACAGCAGAACCAGAAGCAGGCCCCGCGCCTGTCATCAAAGAGCCGGTCAGCGCTCCTGCGCCTGCCGTCAGTGAAGCCGTGGACGCAACGCCTGCCGCTCCAGCACCTGTCGAGCTGGTGGTCCCGTCTGTTCCGGCCTCTGCTCCGAGCAAGCCGGCTCAAGCCCCGGTAGCGGCCCCCAAGGCGACGGCGACCCGGGCCCCGGTGAAACCGGAAGCCCCCAAGGCCAGCCCCGCCAAGCCGTCCGGTGAGGCGACTGCGAAGGACAGCAACAAGAAGGGTTGGCAACTTCTGGCTGGGTCGGGCGTGGCCGTCCTTGTGCTGGGTGGGGCGTTGGCGTGGTGGACCACTCACCGCTCCAGCGAAACCGTTCCGCTCCAAGACAAACCGGCTGCAGCAGTGACTGCCCCGGCCCCCGTCACCGTGCCAGTTGCTCCGGTTGTATCCGCGCCGCCCCAGGTCGAGGAGCCCGAGCCCGTGACTGCCCCGGTTGTGGAAGCCCCGGTGCAGGCAGAGCCACCTAAGGCCCAGACCCCGGCAACTGCCCCGGCGTCAAAGTCGGTGCCAGTTTCGAAACCGGCTGCAAAGCCCAAACCGGCCCCCAAGCCGGTTGCCAAACCCGAACCGAAAAACGATTGGCAGGACCAAGCCAACAGCGATATCGACGCGTGGGCAGAAAAGATCAGGTGAAGTGCTTGCGCTTATCGAAAGCCTTGCTAGAAAGAATGTGTATCCATGAAAGATGGGAGGAAAAATGTTTGGGTGGTTGTTTACGCAGTATCGAAAGCCCGGAAAGCTCCACTTCGGATCGAAGTGGCTCAACCTGCATGGGCGCTTCTTCATTGGTAACCCAGAAAGCTTTGGGCTCTCCGATTGCAGGGAAAACGTCCTGACCTCGTATTACTACCTGCGGGCGGACCGGAAGATGCCGGTGGCAAACGACGAGGACTTTGATGCCTGGAGGATGGACGCCCTGCGCGCCAGCCAGGTTCGGCACGCCAGCGAAAAACATGTGTCCAAAGCCGGCTTCCTTGTCACCTCCGCCGCGTGCGTGGCCTTTTGCTTTGGGGCATTGGTCGTCAACAAAGTGAAAGGAACACGCCCTTCGCCGGCGGCGATCCAACTTGCGCCCTCGTTGTCGTTGAACGAGTGCAAAAAGAAATGGACGAGCGGCACCATCACGCCTCAGGAAATCGTGGCGTGTCAGGCGCTATCTCAAACCAACAACAACAACAACGGGAGGCACTGAGCATGTTGCTATCGCTGATGGATTGGACGGTCGGTATTGGCCGCAAGCTGTTCAAGAAGGACGATCAAGCGTCGAGCACGCTGGAGCAAATCATTCTGGACGGCAATGACCGCTACGAAAACTTGGTCGGGCGCTTTGACGTGAGCGACCGCGTGAAGAGCCGCGTGCTGGACGTTCCCCCAGAGGATGTAGATATGGCGGTCCAAGCGGGCGCGGTTTTCGACGAGAAAGAGATGGCACTGGTTGTGCCCGAAGAACTGGATCTGGACCAGTTCCATCCGTGGTGGCCGAAGGTTCCGGAGGATCTGCGCAACACCCAGGCCCGCATGATCATCACCAAGGAAGGACGTCGTGCCGAAGGCTTCGTGCTGGGGGACGACATGGCGCTGGGCGGCGACAGCACTGCAACCTCGCTGATGTATCTGGCCTTCCCGCTGATTGGTGCGGTTCAATACTTCTTGGGCTCGCTCATTGGCGCTTTTAGTTACGTGGTGCTGCTGGCTGCCATTCCTTACTTTGTTGCGTTGAAGCAAGCGGAAGGGATGAAGGAAGCCTTCAAGGGCCTGGCCCTGATGGTGCTGCCCGTGCTGATTGCAACCGCTTCGGCGGCGTTGTCGTCCGCGCTCCACGTGGACGCGGCCAGCATGGGGCAAGCAGCGGTTGACCCGATGAACACGGGAGCGGGGATGATGGCGGTCGCTGCGGGCTTTGCCAAAATGGCGGGCATCGTTCTTCTGATCTTGACCATTCCTGGCCTGCTGTTGTTTGCGGCCTTCCTGAGTGCGGCCTCGCATCCCCACCGGGGCGTGCTGGGGGGGACCGCCGAGCGCTTCATTCAGATGATGAAGTGGATGGTGGTGATCTTGGCCCTTGTTGGGGTTGGCTCCCTTCTCCCGGACGGAATGGGCGTGGCCGTGGCGTTTGTGATTGCGGCCATGTATGCCTTGCAGTTCACGGAAGGCAACTTCGTTCAAACGGCCGCTCGCCTCTACCTGCAGAACATGGATAACAACCTGGCGACCCAGGGTGCCCTGTCCAAGTCCCACGTGAAGGCCCGCGAGCAGCAGGCTGCCGAAGCGTTGCGCGACAAGACCCCGCTTTTGAAGGTGGGTCGAGCGTCTGGTCACCTGAACGACCGCGGCCATGGCTTTGCGCCGGACAAGGGCACGGTGATGATGCTGTCCTGGCGCGACCTGACCCAAGGCCTGATCGTCTACGGGCGTATCGGTTCGGGCAAGTCCTTCAGCGTGCTGCGACCGTTGGCCCGTCGCTATCGCGAGTCCGCATTGGCCGTAGGACTGCGGAATGAACTGAAGGGGAGCGCCGCGGGCGAGACCGTTCTTGATGCGAAGCGCAGCGGGGGTGGAGCACTCATCCTCGACGCGAAGGACGGCGCGATCATCTCCGATCTGGGCAAGGACGCGTTTGATATCATCGTGCGCGCAGGCATGTCGGTGGCCCCCTACGAGGGCCTGGAGCCCGACCAAATCACCAAGGCCCTTCGCGGCGCGACCGGTGGCAAGGTCGATGAGAAGTCCAAGCTCTGGAGCGACGGCGGCGACGCGTTCCTCTTCCACACCGGCATCATCCTGAAGGCCGCATGCGAGCACGAGCAGGCCTACCGAGACTTCTGCATCGCCAAGCTGGAAGGGTTGGAGCACGCCCGGTTGATGATGCTGCTGGAGCGGGAGGAGTTGGAGAAGCGTGGCTTGGGGTTGGAAGACCTGGAAGCGGCGCTGGCTCGCGTGGAAGAGCAAATGGGCACTTACGCGATTGTGGCGGAGGCTTCCCGGAACTGGTTCTACACCCCATTCCACCATGCCAAGCTGTTGGCGATGGTCGAGCAGGTGGTGCCGACGCCGCGTGGCGGGGAGATCGCCAGCGCTCGCGTGCTGGAGTTGGTGAACTGGTTGGGGTTGGAGCGTCCGGACACGTCTAGCACGGACGAAGAGCGGGAGGCCTATGCCGCCTACTCCCGGGACTACCAAAACCGCTTGGCCACCCGGTCCGAGACCGTCCATCCCGACTTGCTGCGTCCCATGTCTCAGCTGCAAAGCTCGCTGGAATGGGCATTGCTGGGCGTTCCCGCAATGCACAAGGAGCAGCGCCAGTCCTTCACGTTGAACTCGCGGGGGCTCATCGAAAAACTGCTTCGGGGTGAAAAGCTCCGGACGGCGGATGACATCCCGTGGCATTCCGTCGAACGTGGCGACGTTGACGTCTCTCAAGCGCTTTACGGAAAGTTCGTGGGCTTGTTCCTGCCCCCCACCCAGTTCGGCGAAGCGGGCGACATGATGCAGCGGTTGCTCAAGCAGCGTGTCATGAACGGCATTCGGGCACGTGGGGCGCACGGCGACAAGTGGCGCGAAATGCTGCCGGGCCAAACCGACGTGCTGCTGATGATGGACGAGGCGCATTTGCTGCTGACTTCGGACGACGTGCTGCTCTTCAGCACCTCCCGAAGCCTGGGGTTGATGCCGGTGATCGCGGTGCAGGGCCACGACAGCCTTATCAACACCTACGGGTCGGAGAACGAAGCCGATTTGCTGGCCAACACCATGCAATCGGTCGTCGCGCTCAACCACTCGTTTGTCACACGCAACTACTTGATGAAGCGGCTGGGCAAGGCTCAGTTGACCACCTTCAAGGAGCCGACGCGTGGCATCGATTTCTCGGGCGGCTTGACCAACTTCCGCCACAGCGTTCTCAACGATCCGAACCACCCCTACGCAGCGGCCTACGAGCAAATGCTGATGCAGGGCGCAGGCCGCTTGAGCGCGCTTCGCGTGGATCCGGCGACGGGGCGCAAATGGCGCGTCGGGGCTGAAGACACGGTGGGCCAAGAGGAGCTGGCACGGGACATCGACATGCCCACAGGGGGCAAGCGGGAGGTCCTGCCGCTCTTCCTGGAAGAGGAATACCCGGCCCTGACCGCTGCACGCGGCAATGCGATTGTCTCGCTCTGCCGGGCAGGCGTGAGCCGCACGGACTTGGCCGAGATGATGCCCAACGATTGAGCCCAAAAAGGGCAAGGCAACCCTTGCCCTTTCCCAAAATCGATCAATGCTGACCTAACCATCCATTTCCTTGAAGGAGGACTTTATGAGCAATGCCCACTTCGACGTCTTCAACGACCTGCTGGGCGCTCGCGATAAACGGCGAGCCAAGCTGGCCGGAGAGCGTCCAAACGACCACCAACCGCAGAAGAAAGCAGTCTTCGACCAGTCGCTGGCGAAGGACCAGGCCGATATCCAGGAGAAGCAACAAGCCGTGTTGGACTGGGCCAAGCAAGCCAAGCCCGACGAGATCACCGACGCACGAGAGCGCTTGCACGCACAGGTGCAGCAGCGCGCTGAAGACGCTCCCAAAGACAAGCACGCCCAAGTGGTGTTCAGCACCGTGGACGAATGGCGACAGAAGCGCCAGCAGGAGGACGGGGGGCAATCCTTGGGGGAAAACATCCCCATGCTGACTGCGGCCCAGCGGCAGCAAACCATGGGGCCTGGTAAGTTGGGCTACGCGCACTACGCCGCCAGCGCGAAGAAGGAAGCGGAGTTCATGAGGAACTACGAGGCCAACTTCGACTGGGACAAACACGAGGCCCAGGTGCAGAAGAACATCTACCGTCAATGACGGTCCATTCCCCGTGTCGCATCCAGGGCCCTTCGGGGCCCTTTTTGTTGGGCACGTTCCCTTGTTTGTGAGTGGATCGATCTACCCATAAAAGCAAACGTCAAACGCGGCTCAAAGCAAGAGGCGGGATGGGGGTTGGAAAAGAGAAGAAAGGTTTTGACTAAACATCAAAAGTGTCGATCAATCGAGATTTTTAGGGTTGCCAGTTTTGTGAGATGTGGTTGACTGTAATCAGTCAAACACAACCGGGGGAGGCCCCTATGTATATTTTTGCCGATGCTTACGAGTTCGCCGTGGACAACGTGGGGAACCTGCTGTTGACGTTGGGTGCGTTTTCGGTGGTGAGCTACGTGGCCGCCAACGTGGCAGGGTTGCTGGCATGATGGCCTGGTTGAGGGAGGATTTAGAGCAGATGGATCTGCACACCGTCTCACTTTTCCTACAAACCGGGGTTTTGGTCGGCGCGGCTTTCATCCTCAAGATCGCTTGCTGATTGCCAAAACCGAAAAAGACGGTATGCAAAGGGGATGGAACCCCAACACGACAACCCAGCAGGCAACCCCGGTGGGGGCGATTTCTTGAATCGTCCCCACGAGCCGTTGCTTCATCCCATTCTCCACCCCCTGACGCTGGCCCAGTTCTACGGGAAGCATCACGAGGCCGCCGCTGCCGCCGATGCGCGGGAAGTGTTGGACCTGGCCACGCGGTTTTGCCGAGAGGCCCAGGTTTTCGGGTTGGACACCCAGACCGACGCGGGTTTCGACTGGGTGATGACCCCCAGCCGTTTCTCCAGCCGCATTTCCCTGGAGCTGGGGCAGGGCGGCCACGCCGCGTTGCTTCAGGTCGATCCAGACCTGTCCGCTCACCCGCTCGACGCAGCCATCCATACCGGCGTGCTGGGCCACAAACCCCTGGCTTCCGCTTACGCCGTGCTCCCGGCCGAGCAGCGGGATGGGCTGTTGAGAGAACTGAGGGAATCCATCGACCAGGTCCAGTCGAACCGTTCCGCAGCGAAGCAGCTCCAGGCCCTCCGAGCCCTGCCTGAACTGCCGGTGCCGTCTCAGCCGCCTCTGGACATCGCCCAACTGCTCCGGCGGTTTGAGGTCCCCGATGCCCAAGCCCGGTTGGCGGCGGACCACGTCAAGGCAACCTATGGAGGAGCGCTGACCACGATGCATGGTAGCCAGGTTCTGGCAGCAGCCCATGCGCATGCCCCGCACTTGGGGCTATACGGAGCCCCTTGGCAGACCTGGCTTTGCGAGAACGCCACGACCGGGAACCTGAAGGGGGTGGAGGCCTGTTTGCGCATGCAGGCCGAGCCCAATGTGCCCGACGCCAACGGCGAGACGCCGCTACACCTCGCCGCGCGCCACGGCCACCCCGGCATCGTTCGTCGGTTGATTGAGGCCGGCGCGGACCCCGCCTTGGGGAACCCCCGCGGGGAGACTCCCCTGCATGTGGCGGCCCAGCACAAACGCGCGCAATGCTGCCTGGAGCTCATGGCTGCAGGCGCGGACCCTGGGCGGCTCGACAACGCCGGCCGCAAGCCGGGGGACCTGCATCGAGTGAGGGAGAGGGGGCATGGGCAAGCCCTCGGTCTATGACTGCTGGAGCTGGACGGTCCGGTCGAACATTGAGCCGAGCCGCCCAGTTCGATATTGGCCCCAGGCGTTGCTCTCCGGTTCGGTCATCGCAGCCCTGACGTATCCGGCCGCGCTCTGGCTGGGTTGGAAAATCCCATCCTCACACTCGCTGATGAACTTCGGTCAGGCACTGACTGGCAGCCTGGCAGCGCTGGGCAACCTTGCCACCGGCACGATCTCATTCCGAGAGCCTGCCGCCGCGTTCTGGGAGGTGGCCAAGGAGCAGGCCACGTTTGGCACGTTGGCACGGGTCGGCGTTGCGGCGGGCTTGGCTGGAGGGGCGTCGGTTTGGGTGACGCGTCGGGGGCTCATCCCTCGAGCCAACCAGTGGCACGTTTCGGGAGCTCAACTGCTTGAAGGCAAGGAAGCGGTTGCCGAAGCCCGTCGCCGTTCTCTCAGTCCAAAGGAGTCTCGCTCAGAGACGCACGCAGTCTCCATCCACCCGGAATGGATGCGATCAAAGAAGGACTGGGCCCAGCACATGTTCATTTGGGGCGGAACAGGCCAAGGCAAGTCCGTCATTCTCAAGCACATCCTCGCTCAGGTCGTCGGTAAGAACAAAAAGGCGTTCATCTACGACATCAAGGGGGATTTCACGGCCATATTCCGGCGCCCGGTGATCGTCTGCCCGTTTGATAGGCGGAGCTACGTCTGGGACGTGGGGCAAGATGTCGCAACGCAGACACAAGCCTCAGCATTTGCACAGTCGATCATCCCGCCGGAAAGCGGAGCCGGTGCGTTCTGGGCCACTGCCGCTCAGACCCTGTTAGAGGGGTGTGTCCGCGAACTGCAGGCCACCCGGCGACGGGATTGGGGCTGGGCGGACCTGGCTGCGTTGCTCGCCAGGCCGGCCAAGTCCATGTTCGAGGCCATGTCCGTTTACTTCCCTCGCGCAGCGATGCTGATCGCGTCTGAGGACTCCAACACGACCGGCAGTGTCCTCGCCTGCCTGGCCAACGGCACCGCCGTGATTGATCGCTTGGCGACTGCGTGGCCAAGGCGAGACCCGAAGCGGAGCTTCTCAATGGTGGCGTGGATCCAAGACGGATACAAAGGACGCAAACAGCTGATAGTGCAATCAGGGCCGGATCCATTGCTCGCACGCGCGTATATCAGCGCGATGGTCAACATCGCTGTTCCGGAAATCCTGGCATTGAAAGACGATGAGCGAGGTCGTCACCTGGGCTTCTACTTCGACGAACTGACCACGGCCGGAAAACTGAACATTGAACCGCTGATCGCCGTGGGCAGAAGCAAGGGCGTCTCGCTGGTCGCCTGCGTGCAGGACTTGAGTCAGATCCAAGACGTCTACGGAGACAAGGCCGCCCAAGCGTTCGAGTCGATGATCGGCACCGTGGTCTGCTGCAAGACCGCCGGGGCAACAGCGATCGAGCTGGCCGGCAAGATGGGCAAACGAACCGTGGCTTGGCGCACGCATGACAAGAACGCCACGCTCCACGAGGAGTCGAGGGCCGTAGTTTCCCCCGGCCGGCTGATCGATGATCTAGGGCCCAGGAAGGGAAAGCAATACGGCCCTGAAGGGTGGGGCATCCGGGCCATCGTCCAGACCACCGGTGACTTGCTCCTGCTGGACTGGCCTGGCGTGAGTTATCCGAAGGTTCGAGAGGGGCAGAAGCGGGCGAGGTGGACGAAGCAGGGGGCGCGCCCGGTGGAGCAAAAGCCCATGCCACCGAGCGACGCGCAGAGCGCTGCAGAGGTCCAGCGGGTGCTGAAGATGACCGCCGACCAGGCCGCCGCGGAGCTGCAAAAACGCGGTGCCACGCCGCCGAAGCTCCGCGCCGTTTCAGACGACGAGCTGGAAGCCATCTTCCGCAAGTAGTGGGGTTGTGGAGTCGCTGGGTTTTGGTAGATCTGAAGGGATACCCATTCCTGGAGGACTCCATGTTCAACGTCACCGCATTGACCGCTCAAGGCACGGACAGCAAGTCCGGCGCGGCCGTGGTCGAGTATCTGATGCTCACCGAGTATTACCTCGATAAAGACGGAAACGCGCAGGACACCATGGCCTGGGGCGGCAAGATGGCCGCGCACCTCAATCTCTTGTCCACGGCGGTAACACGGGAGAGCATGAGCAAGCTGGCCGAAGGATTCGACCCCCAGACAGGGAGGGCGCTTTGCCAGAACGCAGGCCAGAAAGGCAAGGTGCGGCCAAAGGTGGACAAGAACGGGGATCCCGTCCTGGACGCCCAAGGCAAGCCCGAGGTCGTGGTGGTCGGCGGCCACCGGGTCGGCTACGACGTCACGGTGTCGGCGCCCAAGGACGTTGGGATTCTCTTTGCAATGGAGTCGCCAGAACGGCGCGATGCCGTGCTCAAGGCGCACCAAGCCGCCTCTGCAGAAGCGATGAACCGGCTGGAACAGATGGTTGAGACTCGACGGGGAAAGGGCGGCAAGGACGTGATCGGCGTGAAGGGCCTGGTGTGGTCAAGCCACCAGCACTTCGCCGGGCGTGACCTCGACATGGATCTGCACACCCACCATCTCGTTTATGGGGTGGCGCTGGGAGCCGATGGCAAGGAATCGACCTTCGATGCCGTCGAAATCTATCGCCATGCCCGGGCCATGGATGAAATCTACAAGCTGGAGCTCTACAAGAACCTTCAAGGGTTGGGCTATCAGGTCGAGCACGTCCGAGAACTGGACGACGACGGCAAGGAGACCAACCGATCCTACGCACGCCTTGCGGGCATCGACCAGGACGTCATCGACCACTTCAGCAAGCGCCGGAAGGCCCTGCTCGAATACGCGGAGCAGCATGGGGTCAGCACCCAACAGGCGAACAAGGCCACGCGGAAGCACAAGAACGAGCCCACTTACACGGAGTTGGTCGAGCACTGGCAGGAGGCTTTGAAGGACTTCGAGCTGACGCCGGAGACGTTGAAAGCAGCGCGGGGGAACCTGGACAAGGTGGAACACAAGAGCGACGCCGAGCTGCTGGAACTGCTCCACGAGAACGAAGCCGTGTTCAACGACATTGATTTGGTGCGGGTGCTGGGAATGGAATACGCCGGCAAGTTGGACGCGGCCGGACTCCATGCCCGCATAGAGCAGTTCAAGCAAGACAATGGGCTGGTGCTGGTCAACGCCGAGCGCTTGGCAGACGAAGACCGGGGGCAGACACTGGCCCGCAAGCACACGGAAGACCGGTTCTGCGCGCCATGGATGTTGCAAGCGGAGCAAGCGGTGGTGGACATCGCCAACCGCCGGGCCAACGAGACCCAGCACCATGCTTCGCAGGCCACGGTGGATCGCGTCATTGAGGACTACCAGAAAGCCAAGGGCTTCCAGCTCTCGCAAGAGCAGTTGGTGGCCGTGAACCACATCTGTCGCGGCAGTGGCGGGGTGGCAAACTTGAGCGGCTTAGCAGGCACCGGCAAGACCACGATTTCCGAGCTCTACAAGGAAGCGCTGGAATCTGAGGGGATGGTGCTGCTGGGGGTGTGCGTGTCGAACAAAGCCGCCCAGAAGTTGGAAGTGGAATCAGGGATGCCCTCAACCTCCATGGCACAGATGCTTCACGATTTGGCCGAAGGCAAGCGCGAACTCCAGCCCAACGACGTGCTGGTCATTGACGAAGCCGGCATGGTGGACACGCGGGACACCCGAGCCTTGTTGGCCTACGCAGAGAAGGCGAAATCCAAGGTCATCCTTCAAGGCGACGCCGAGCAACTGCAGCCCATCGGGGCCGGGTCCGGTTTTCAGCTCACCAAGCAAGCGGTGGGCGATGTGAAGTTGACCGAGATTCGCCGACAGGCGCGGCAGGAGGACCGCGAGACGGCGATGGGGTTCTACGCCAAAAACGAGAACGGTGAAGTGGTCGATCTGAAAAAGGGCACCCGCAGCCGGCGCGAAACCTTGGAGCTGGGCGATGAGCAGAAGGAGCGCCTGATGGACTCCATCGTGGAAGCCCACTCGCAGGAGAAATGCATCGAGCGCCTGGTGAACGACTACTTCAAGAATCCAGCGGCGCTGGACGACAAGCTGGTGCTGGCCCACAGCCGGGCCGAGGTCGGCGCTCTCAACGCAGGGATTCGAAAAGGCCTAAAAGAACGCGGCGAGATCGGCACGGATGAGGTGGTGGTGGAGGGACGCGTCAATGGACGAAAGTTCGATCTGGCCTTGGTAGAGGGAGATCGGGTGATGTTCACAGCCAAAAGCAAGGACTTGGGTGTGGTCAATGGCACCCAGGCCACCATCGAATCCATCAAAGCGTCACGCTCGGGCGGCTACGATATCGTCGGCACCTTGCGTTCGGAGAACCCAAAGGAGAATGGGCGCAAGGTGGTGTGGAACACGCACGAGCACAAGGCGGTGGTCCACGACTACGCGGTGACCGTCCACAAGAGCCAGGGGCAGGGCAAGCGGGAAGTGTTCCACCTTATGAACCTGGGGATGATGGACAGCGCCAGTTCTCTGGTGGCCTTTACTCGCCTCACGAAAGGCCACTACAGGCTTTACGGCACTTACGATGACGTCGAGCAGCTCAACACCCGCTTGGGCTTGGAGCGACTGAAAGCGACCGTGCTCGACGCGGGACTGAAAGACGATCCGCAACGGCCGGTTGTCCAGCCCCCTGGGGCAGCTGCACGCCCCACCGCTCAACGCCCAGCCGCTCAGCGAACGCGCATCCAAGGCAAGCTCGACGCGCTGCTGAAGGAGCACGCGGAACGCCCAAAACCGCAGAGGAGCGAGAGCGAACACAAGGCCCGTTGGCTGCCGGAAGTGCTGGAGCCGTTGCGGCGGGCGCGCCAAGCCTCTCCCAAGCTGCCGGCGCAGTCCCCGAAACACACGCAGGGCTTCTCGTTGTGAGCAGCAGGCTGGGCGGCCATGCCGCCCATGTGCTTTTCTCTCCACACTGCTTTTGCTTTGAGGCGCGGCCACTGGCCGCGTTCTTTTTGACACCAAAGCAACGTCAAAAGCGGCATGGAGCAAAAGCGCATAGAGGGTGGGGCAGGGGCGGCCCGCGGCTTCCGCCGGGGCCCTTGCTTTACTGGGCCATGACCAAGGCCTGCAGCACCATCACCGCCACGCCGAAAAGGAAGGGGTAGAGGAACAGCCATTTGAAGAACCCCCAAGCCAGGGACGATGGAGCCCCCGCCGAGCGGCGCGGAACCGCCTCGGGCCACGCATACCCTGCCGCCAAGGACTTCACGTAACCCGTGGTGCGGCGACGTGGGTCGCGGATAAGAATGCCCGGCGGCTTGCTATAGATTCGCCAGCCATGCTGAAAGGCCTTGTAGCGCCACGCGTATTCGTGAGCCTCGGCATCGGCCTGGGTGCCCGTCATGCTCGACAGCGGGACGAACGAGAATCGGCGTCCCTGCCAGCCCCCACGAGCACTGCGGTGCTGCTGCTCGCGTTGCTTTAAATCGACGGTCTGCCCCACGTAGCAGCACCCGTTGTCAAAGAACAACCCGTAGAGATGGCGTGGGCGGGGCAGGTATTTCTGATTGCGTTTCCAGTTCAAGGGTCCTCCATCGATGGGTATACCTACATACCCATAAAAGAAAGAACCGATTCGTCAAGCCATGGCACGAACAAGGGCCCCGAAGGGCCCTTGCCGAGATGCAATCACCTCCTTTTCCACCACGCAATCGTTTAGCGCCCCAAGTTGATGCTCAACCCGAAGCCGGCTACCGGCTTGTTGCCAGAGCCGAAGGACAGGCCCGCCGAGACGCTGACCTTTTCAGACACCCGAGCACCCCAGCCCACGGCCATTGCAGCACTGCCACCCGAGAATCCCACGCCCACGTTCAGGTTCACCTGGCCAACGGCGGTGCCCCCGTTCTGGGCCGCAGCGGTGGCCATCTGGCTCATCGCGCCGAGTTGCGCGCCCAAGCCGTTGATGCGGCGATCCTGGTGCCGCAGGCGGCGGTCCGTATCGACCCAGCGGTCATCCCACACCTGCTGCATTTCGTAGACCTGACCACCGTTCACAGCATCCGTGGACCCGCGTTCGATGCGCCCCGGAGCCACGCCGGTCACGCGCTGGTTGCCCGCGTTGACGCCCGCGGTCGTCACCGAAGCGCCGCCCTCGATGCTCACGCCCTGGGCGTTGACCGTGGTCTGGCCGACCTGGACCGAGCCCGCGTCAGACAGTTGAACGTTGTCGCTGACCGCCACGGTTTGGGTGCCGTCCGTGTTGTCGGTCACCTCGACGTTCTTGCCCGCCCTTACAGTCCAGCCCGCGCCGGTCCCGGCGGTTCCATCCACCCCATCGGTGCCGGCAGGCCCTTGGACCCCTGGCTCCCCTTTCAGGCTTGCCAGCCAATCTTGTTCATTCCCTTGGAAGCCGTTGGCCAAGGCCACCTCGTAAGCGCTCAACCCATCCGCGCCGCGCGGGCCTGGCGTGCCAGAGCCGCTGCCTGGGTTTTGCTCGAGCGAAGTCACGCGTCCGTCCAGATCGTCCAATGCGGCTCCCACGGTTTGATGCGTGGCACCGCTGCGGAACTGATAGATGGGCGCGATAAAGTTGCCGTTGACGAACGTGGCACCGCCGCCCAGCGCTTGGGCCGCCTGACGGACCTGTCCGAGGTTTGCGACGTCGGTGTCTGAGGTGCCGGCTCGAACGTTCGTGATTCGGCGGGTGCTCTGGCCCCCGTCCTCATACGTGGATCCCACGCTGACTTCGTCACTGGCCCAGCAGCGGCTATGTGAGCCCAGGGCAACGCAGTCTTGCCCGCGTGCTTCAGCCCCAACGCCTAACGCAAGTGACTGAAATGCATCGGCAACGGCAGAGGTGCCTATGGCGACGGCATGGTCAGCGTTTGCCTCTGCCAAGTGGCCTTGAGCAATCGATGCATTGCCCCGCGAACGGCTGGAATAGCCAAAGGACATGGAAAGATCCCCACTGGCTTGCGCCTGCACCCCTTGAGCCAACGATTTAACACCGGTCGCGACGGCTTGTTGTCCAACGGCTACCGCATCTTCGCCACCAGCAAAACTCAAAGTGCCGATGGCAACAGTCCTCGCTGCCGCGGCATTCGCGGCTTGGCCCGTCGCAATGGAGTTCGCACCGGACGCTTGGGCATTCGTGCCCGACGCCACCGCGTTGTCTGCGGAGGCGTTGGCTTGAACGCCCGTGGCGATGGCCCCGTTCCCGGAGGCATTGGCATAGGCCCCCGTTGCAGTGGCATTCGGGGCTGAGGCTTGGGCGTATTCCCCGGTCGCCGTCGAGTTGGGTTCCGAAGCCGTGGCCCCGGTTCCCGTGGCGGTTTGAGCAAACGATGGGGAGGCAAACAACGAGGCCCCCATCAAAGCCGTTAAGATGGATGCGCGAAGCGAAGACATGAAAACCCTCCCGAGTATGGATTGATACTTCATCCATAGCAGGCGATTTCATTTCCGCAAGGTGATCATCCGATCTTTTTCAAGGTGTTAGGAAAGGTCGCAAAGCAAACCCGTGCCGGCGCGAACCAGTTCCAGGCCATCCGGTTTTCATTGCCCCAGGCCAAGCACGCCGTTTCCATCCCCGCAGGGCACCAAGCCGGTGCCAGCGCACGGGCCAGCACTTCCGAAGAGGGCTCCCCGGTCACCGAAGGAAACGCGCCCGGCTTGCGCCCCTGCCGGTAGGCCCACTTGGCTTGGCCGCACTCGGCTTTCAGCTCGACGTGCGGATAGTCTTTCGGGCTGGTCCATCGGCCGCCCCAGTTCAGCCCCACGATCTCCGCCAGCTCCCCAAAGCGTTGATAGCCGGCCATCACATGGGCATCGTCCAAGTTCCAGCTGGGCTCCCCATTGATGAACACGGCGGCATCCAAGGCCAGTCCGAAGTTGTGGCAGCTGGAGAATGCCCCAACGCTGGTCACGCCAGACCCGGAGGCAAGCAGGGCCGCCTGGCGCTCGGGGCTTCGATACCCTTCCACGGGCCGCACATCAAACCCTTCCGCGGCCAGCTGGGCCTGGACGGCTTCCACCTTTTCCCGCAGCGCTGGGGAAACCCCCTTCCACATCCGTTCGTTTTTCGGATGGAAGAATCGGTAAATGGCGCCGTGCGGCTTCGGGGTTTGGAAAACCCAGGGGCTGCTGGGCTTGGGTTTGGGTTGAACGGTCGAACACCCAGCCAGTGTCAGGCAAGCCAGAACGACGGCGATGGTAAAGCGCGGTTGCATGCTTTCCTCCCAGAAAGGTAGATAGATGCTTTCAGGGGTAGTGGATTTTCAGGAAAGCGCAAGCGAGCTAAAAAAAGCCCCCGAACGACCGGGGGAGGAGGCCTGCAGCTCGGGGGCTTAATGAGGCAGGGAAAAAGAGTAAGAAACCCTGCCCCGTTGCAAGCCATAGCACACACAAGGGCAAGAAGTCAAACCGATTGCCGATCGCGTGACAGGGGCAGAAGGCGCGTGGCATTGGGCGGTCAAGGCGGATGCCGGTGACTGGGCCTGGGGATGACGGGTGGCCGCACAGCGCGTAAGTAAGAGGGAAGAGTTGTTGCGATAGTGTTGCGGCGGTCAGGTCAGAGTATTGGCCTGGCTGTCCGGGCCTTGCCCAGCAAGGCTTTCGCGCTCGAAAATGAACAGACGCTAATGATGCTTCATCAGCGGGGTGTGTTCGGCGGGCTTCTGGGTCACGCGGGGTCCATCGGGGGTCGGGCTGGTCCCCCTATTGTAGAGCCACGCCCTGCGTGGCTGGGCCCGGAGCTGATCCACCGCGTCGCGAGTCAGCCAGCCAAGACGGTGATGCGGGGATGGGCGGCGAAGATGTCCATGACGATCCGGAAGTAGGTCTCTCCCTCGCCGGCGTCGAGCGCCTCCAACTGGCGAGCGATGAGGGTTCTGTTGAACCCGTCGTTTCCATCGAGCTTGGCCTGAAGCCAGGCACGGGTGGTCTCCACACCGAGCGCATTGCGGCTTTGCTCGATGTCTTTCCAGATCAACGTCGCGCCTGCGTGTCCGGCCAACACCCCGTAGCCGCCGTAGAGCATGTCATCCAGCGCATCCAGGCTGTGCCCGAGCTGCCAGTCCTCGTCGGCCATGAAGAGTCGGTTGATCTCCGCGTAGAAGCTGGGGATGTCGTGTACGGCGCCGCCCTCGAGAACCAGCACCTTTGGATCCGGGTTTGTCATTCGGTCCTGTCCATCGGAGTGGGGACAACGAAGTGCTTCCTGAGGCTTCCAATCCAGACCACCGCAGGCCGGGCACGACTCGGTGTCGGTTAGCTGCAAAATACAAGGATACGAAAAAGCCCCTGCGTGGGGGCTTTAATCGGTGCCGCGCTAAGGCTTCTTCGGCGGTGGCGGCGGGTTCGGCGGCGGAGCAGGACGACCACCCCGGGCAGGGGAGTTGGCATTGTCAAAAACATGCTGTCTCCCAGGGGGAGGCGGGTTAGACCCCTTTCGCAGATTTGTCATCTTCGGTTCACTCCTTGGGGAATACCTCGACCCAACGTACGTCGGTCGCATGGATGATTATGCCATCAAGCTTGGCGAGGTCTACAACGTCTCCTGCGTCGTCGATCCAGGCGGGCTGCTGTATGTAAAACTGACCAGTGGCGGGACTCGTAGGCCATTCTTTTGGCCAGCCAGTAAGGCGTCTGCCGTCTTGCAGCTGCAGGACTATGTACGCGGGATTTGAATCTAAGACACAGAACCACTCGCTTGGGTGTGAGGTGCGAGAAGTAAACCCGCGGCTCCTTAACCATGAATGGAACGTGTCTTTGTTGACGGCGGCTGCGACCGTAATTCCCAGAGCAGCGGCGACCGCGATTGACCATGCCGTTTGGCTCTCGTTGGTCCAAAGGCCCGTGCTCCAAACTCTTCCGCAAGCGAGAAGTGCCACTTTGACTAGAACCGTGATGCCTTGGACTACGAAGGTAAACACGAGCGCTTCAACCGTGCGTTCAAACTGGCTGGGCTTGGGGTGAGAGGTAAGTCCGTAGAAGATCCAGGCTGAGAGAAATCCTGGCAATAGAAACATGAGGAGCGGCGTTGCCTGTGAAAACAAGTTGTCCATGGTTCGTTCGATAGTCCTTGATAGTCGGCCCGATCATTTCAGAGGCGCGAGCGCTGCCGGCAGCAGCGCGCGGAGGACGTTCCATTGGCAACTAGTCTGCTGCACGACGTAGCAGGGGGCGATACCCGATTGCGACATCTGCTCTCGGTTGCTGCGCATGGTTGGCGCTGTGCCGAAGGATGTTGGCAACTATGGGGCGGCTGCCCGGGCCGCTACAAACATATATGGGAATCGCCAACGGTTATTTAACTGCGGCGATGCGGCATGGAAGAGTGGGCTTCCGTTCACGATCCGCCTCGGAGGCCGTTCGCCCATGTCCATCGCCCGCTCCATGTCGCCGCTCAAGGTCATCGGTGCCACCGCACTGACTGCAATGCTGTTGTTGGCTGCCCCGCAGGTGGTTTCCGCTGAAGATGCCGCCTCGCCACTGCGGGCCTACCTGGCCGCCAAGCACGATGCCATCCAGGCACAGTCGTCCAAGCCGGCCACGCCCACCGCCATCCACGCAAAGGTCACCGCCGAAAGCCGTTCGGGCGTGCGCCGCCTGCGTATCGGGCCGACCGGGGAATTCCAGTACATCAGCGACAGCGGCCGCGACTACGCCGGCTACAACCTCGGCGCCGGTTCCTGGGACTCGCTGGTGGGCACGCTGGCCAGCGCCGTGGCCGACGAGTACATCGTGCAGGCGGCGGCGCAGAGCGTGCCGCTGGATGGGCTGGACGTGGTGTTCACCAGCATTCCAGAACGCAAGAGCGAGACCCTGGCGTACCCCAACAACCTGTCTTACGTGGCCTACATCGATTCGCCGGCGACCGACGCACAGCTGCAGGCGCTCAAGCGTGCCGTCCATGAGAAGTCCTCGGCCATCGACCTGGTCACCCGCCCACAACAGGTCAGCCATGCCGAGGTGGAGTACATCCACAGTGCCGCCACCCGCGACCCGAAACTGCCGCCGGGCCTGCGCGATTTCATCACCGAGGAAAAGCGTCCGGCGGTGCTTGCCCGTCAGGTGAAGCCGACCCCAGGGAAGGCCAAGCCCGCCGGCCCGGAGCCACTGGTGGCGCGCGCCCACGTCGAGCCGCACACCGGCCTGCGCCAGGTGTTCCTGGGCAAGGACGGCTACCACCAGCAGCTGCACGACAGCGCGCCCGAGCTGCTGGGCTATGGACTGGCCCCGACGGTTGAGGAACACCTGCTTGGCGTGACCGGTACCTGCCTGACCCACATATTCGAGGTGCAGGCCGCGTCGCGGAACGTGCTGCTGGATTCGCTCGAACTCACCGTCGATGGCCAGGTGAGTCCGCGCTTTGGCAGCAACGTAACTTTGCCGGCCCGCTACAGCGGCATCCGTTACAAAGTGCGGATCGAATCGCCGGCCTCGGAGCAGGAGATCGACGCGCTGCGCCAGTCGGTCGAAGCCACCTGCCCGCTGTACAACCTGGTCAAGGACGAGCAGAAGCTGGAAGGCAGCATCGTGCGAGGCGCGTATGCAGAAGCCGCGCGCTGAGAGTGCATTCGGCCGCCGCGCCGCCCGTGGCCTGCCTTGGCGTCGCAGCCACCTGGCGCTGGCCCTGTGCACGCTGCTGGCGCCGGTAGGGGAGGCCGCCGAGCCTGCCGAGGAAAGCACTGCGGCGGCCTCGCAGGCGCAGAGTGGAAACGCCCGGTTGCTGGACAAGGTCTCGGTGCTTGGCTCGCAGATCGCCGGGGGCGGCGCGCAGGCGGCGCTGCCGGTGGTCGCGGTGGACCGTGAGCAGATCGACGCCACGGCAGCGACCAACGGCAACGAGCTGTTCCGCAGCCTGCCGCAGTTCGGCGATGTGGCCATCACCGAGAAGGGCACCACCAACGCAGGTCGCAATTCCAATGTGGCGCGCGGCGATGTCGGCTCGGTGAATCTGCGCAACCTGGGCTCCAAGTACACGCTGTTGCTGGTCAACGGGCGCCGCACCGTGCAGCACCCGATCAGCAACAGCGGCGACGACACTACCTACAACGCGAATGCGATCCCGGTGTTCGGCTTGGAACGGGTCAACCTGCTGCTGGACGGCGCGTCCTCCATCTACGGGTCCGACGCCATCGCAGGCGTGGTCGACCTGGTGATGCCGAGCAACCTGGCCGACGGCGGTGGGATCAAACTCAACTACGGCAAGGTGACCGACGGCCACCGCGAAGACGTGTCGCTGGAAGGGTACTTCGGCAGCGACTTTGCCGGAGGGCGCGGCAACCTGTCGGTGCTGTACGGCTTCTCCAAGCGCACCGCCCAGCTGAACTCCGACGCCTGGTTCACCGCTACCGACGGCCGCCGTCCGCTGGGCGACGGCACCAGCGTGCCGGACCCGAACGGCACCACCGGATTCAGCACCCGAACCCCATGGGGCCATTTCGAAACCTATTCGGGCGGGCGCCGTACCGGCAGCTGGTACGTCAACCCGACCACCGGCGCCTTGACCAGCGGCTCGGTGCCGACGCGTTACCACTACGATTCGGCGGCCGAGCCGGGCATCACCTCGGCACCGGCGATCCGCAAGGGCAACGTGTTTGCCACCGGTCGCTACGACCTGACGGACAGCGTGCAGCTGTTCGGCGAGCTGGCCTATTACCGCGCCAGCTCCGAGTCCTGGGTAAGCAGCGAGTCGGGGTTTGGCGGGGATGGCTTCCTCCTGCACATCCGCCCGGATGCCTATTGGGTGCCGCAGTCGCTGCGCGGCGCCGATGCGATCCGGCTGCTCAACTATCAGTTTGCAGACTCCGGCATCCGCCGCGTCAAGGTGGACAACGACCAGTCGCGGCTGCTGCTCGGCGTCCGCGGCTGGACCGAGGGCGGCTGGAACTGGGAAAGCGCGTTGTTGTACTCGCGTGCGCGCAGCACCGATACCCAACTGGGCGGACTGACCGACGCCTTCATCGAAGCGGTGAACCGCACCGATGCCAGTGCCTACAATCCGTTCAGCGGCGGCGACCCGGCCAGCATCCGGGTAGGGGACGCCACGCCTTACGACACCTCATTGTTCATCGGCGAGGCCACCCGTGAAGGCACGGCCGAACTGGCGCTGTGGGATTTCAAGATCAACCGCTCCGACCTGTTGAGCTGGTATGCCGGCGACATCGGCATGGCGGCGGGGGTGGAGTACCGGTATGAAAGCCGCACCGATGACCGTGACGACAACATCGACGGCAGCAATCCCTATACGGACTGGTACACCGGCACGGTCGCGCGCAGCAACTTCTTCACCCACAGCCCGCGCCCGGATGTCCACGGCAGCCGCAACGTCAAATCGGCGCTGATCGAGTTCGCGGTACCGCTGGTTTCGCCTGCGCAGAACGTGCCGTTCGTGCAGTCGCTGGACCTGCAGCTGGCCGGGCGCTGGGAGGACTACAGCGATGCCGGCCAGGTCGCCAAGCCGAAACTGGCAGCCGCCTGGAAGGTGAACGACAGCGTGCTGTTGCGCGGCTCGGTGAGTGGTGGATTCCGCGCACCGGGGCTGGAGCTGGTGAATTCGCCACCGACCTACGGATTCGGGTTCAACAACGATGCCATCCGCTGCCACGCACTGATCGCCAAGGGCGCGCAGCCCGACTACAGCGCGTGCTTGAACGCCTTCAGCAGCGGCTCGGTGGTGAAGCCGTCGGTGAGCGCGGTGACCTCGTATGGTGAGGACGTCAAACCGGAAACCACGAAGCAGTCGTCGTGGGGCGCGGTGTTCGAACCCCGGTTCCTGCCGGAGCGCTTCGGCACGTTCAGCCTGAGCGTGGACGCGTGGCGGGTCGAGGTTGAAAATCCGATCAGCACCCTTGGTGATGAGCTGCTCTACGACGCGTACCTGCGCGTAGTGGAAGGCAGCAGGAATCCGAACGTGGTGCGTGCCGCGGTGACAGCGGAAGATGAAGCGCAGTTCGCAGGATCGGGCCTTGCACCGGCCGGCGTGGTGACGCATGTCTACAACCGCTACCAGAATCGCAACCCGCTGACGGCCTCGGGCGTGGACTACAACTTCACCTGGCGCCTGGCCGGGACCGCGTGGGGCAACTTCGCGTTCCTGCTCAGTGCCAGCCAGCTCAAGGAGTACACGCAGGAGAAGCCTGCCGAGGTGCAGCAGGTGGCGGCGGCGATCGCGAGCGGGCAGCTGAACATCATCGCACCGGACCTGGGTGCGGCCAACGAAGTCGGCATCAATGGCGCCAAACCGGAATGGCGGGCCAGCGCGACGCTGATCTGGAACCTGCAGGACTGGACCGTGCGGCTGCGTGACGACTACATCGACAGCGTGACCGCCGGCGCCTATGCGGACCGCACACCGTTCGTGGTGGGTTCCACCCAGCGCTGGACGCTCTCGGTGAAGAAGGAGTTCACCCAGGGCGCGCTCGCGGGCGCGGCAGTGGAAGTGGGCGCAAGAAACCTGTTCGACAAGGAACCACCGCTCAATGCTTCCGGCAACTACCTGAGCGCGCTGCACGAAACCTATGGGCGTTACCTCTACCTCGGCATTTCCAAAAACTGGTGAACGACATGAAGACGCACGCACGTGCCTGTTTGTTCGTGGTGAGCCTGTTCGCAACGGCCTGCAGCCAGCAGGAGACGGTGGCAGTCGATAAGCCCGCTGTTGCGCCGGTGGCGCAGGCGTTCCAGCGCGAGCACGCCGCGTGGGTACGGGAGCGTGCCGCCGATCTGGGCAAGCCCGATGGCTGGATCAGCCTGATCGGGCTGCATTGGATCGAACCCGGCACGCACAGCGTGGGCGGCGGCGCGGAGAATGCCATCCACCTGGCGATCGCGCCGGATCGGCTGGGCCAGGTGGAACAGCGCGCCGATGGACTGTACTTCGCACCGGCCGATGGCGTGCCGATCACGGCCGATGGCAAGCCGTTGCACAGCGAGGTGAAGGTGAACCCGGAAGGCGCGGGGGGAGGAACCAAGCTGGCCTATGACGGGGGCAAGGGCCAGATCACCGCGATCAAGCGCGGCCAGCGGCTGGCGCTGCGGGTGCGCCATGCGGACGCGCCGGCACGATTGGCGTTCCATGACCTGGACTTCTTCCCGGCGGACCCGGACTGGCGGGTACAGGCGCAGTTCGTGCCGCACCCGGCCGGGAGGACGCTGCCCATCGCGAGCGTGATCGGCACGGTGACCGATACGCCCAATCCGGGCTATGTGACATTCGAGAAGGACGGACGCGAGTGGCGGCTGGAAGCGCTGGGGGATCCGGCAAAGGGCTTGAACCTGATGTTCCAGGACCAGACCACCGGCCGACTGACGTACGGAGTAGGGCGCTACCTGCATACCGATCCGGTTGCGGCGGATGGCACGGTCTCCGTGGACTTCAATCGCGCCTACAACCCGCCCTGCGCCTACACCGATTACGCGACGTGCCCGCTGCCGCCGCCGGAGAATCGACTCGCGTGGCAGGACGGCAATGGTCAGCGCGAACGGCTGGCGGTGCTTGCCGGCGAGAAGAAGTACACGTTGGCAAAACACTGAGCGGCATGCCGCGCATGCTCCACCGGCTGTTGCCTGAACGGGTCGAATGGCCTTGACGCGGCATCGACGGGTTTTCACGGGGGATTCCCAGCCGCACGCCGACACTGGCCATACGTCATGAAGCGAGGAGACACCCATGAATCTCTCAACCCGGAACGTGCTGTGTGCAGCCGCCCTGATGGCCTCGGTATTCAGTGCCAGCGCCCAGACCTACGGGCCGAAGGACGAAGGGCGCCGCTTCAACGACGGCACCAAGGTGGTCTGCAAGAATGTCGAAGTGCAGCGCAACAGCAAGGATCCGAACCGCATTGCCGGGACCGCGACCGGCGCGGTGGTAGGTGGTCTGCTCGGCAACCAAGTTGGTGGCGGTAGCGGCAAGAAGATCGCCACCGTTGCAGGTGCCGTCGCTGGCGGCGCGGCCGGTCGTCAGATCCAGGGCAACCACCAGAACAAGAGCGGCGACCGCGTGGTGGAGCGCCAGTGCTATCGCCGTTGATGCCAGCGCGATTACTGGGCATCCTATGAAAAGAGAGGGCTGACCATGTGTCGGCCCTTTTCTTTATCGGGTCGGCGGGAAACCTGCAATCGTACGTGCGCCGGTAATGATCATGCGCAGCATCTGCGCGGTCTGTTCGATCATCTCCGGGTCACGCTCGGGCGGCTGGTCCAGCGCGGTGCCGCCCATCGCGAACACCAGACGGGTGATGGCCTTGGCCACCAGATGCGGTTGATACAGCAGTGCACCGTTGTCTGCATGCGCGAGGCGGATCAGGTCCACGCACAGCTCTTCTTCGAAGTAGTTCAGTTCGCGCTCCACCGCCTGCTTGAACGCGTCCGAGCCGGCGCTGCCTTCTCGCAGCAGTACGTGCAGCAGGCGGTCGTCGGCGCGCAGCTGTTCGAAGAAGGTTTCCACCGAAAGGCGGATCACGCTGCGGTCCGACGATGCCGCGCGCTGCCGCGACTCGCCGATGATGGTGCGCAGCGAACGGCCGGCCAGGTCGATCAGCGCCACCGTCAGCTCGTCCATGTCGCGGAACTGGCGGTAGAACGAGTTCGGCGCGATCCCGGCTTCGCGGGCTACCTCGCGCAGGCTCAACGTCGACACGCTGCGATGCGGGCCGATCAGCGCGAGCGCGGCAGCCAGCAGATCCTCGCGTGAAATCGAGGCTTTGCGGCCCGGCAGGGCGTCGTCTTGGACGTTCAGGTGCGAATCGGGCGGGGTCATCCAAGGGCCAGACGGTCAAGTCCCTGAATCATAGCCGGTCTGGGCAATATACAACTGTATACACACCTGTATGCTCGCCCGTATAGTGTGCTCCATGAGCGCACTCCCTCGTCCTGCTGCCCGCCGTTCGTCCTTCTCGCCCCGTCACTGGGTGTCCGAGGAGCTGTTCGATTTCTGGGCGGGCCGGGTGAACCCGCTCTGGACCCAGCGCCGTGCGCGCGCCCGGCTGGTGGCCCGCCACCCGGCCAGCGCCGATGCGGTCACCCTGGTGCTGCGCCCGAACCGGCACTTCCGTGGCGTGGCCGCCGGGCAGCACGTCACCCTTGGCGTGGAGGTGGACGGCCGTCGGCTGAGCCGCAGCTACAGCCCGACCGTGCTGGAAGACGGCACCCTGGCGATCACGGTCAAGACCGTGGCGGGCGGCAAGGTCAGCCGGCACCTGGCGCAGTCAGCGCAGGTGGGAGAGGTGTTCGAGCTCGGCGAGGCCTTTGGCGAGATGATTCTGCCGGCCCGTCCCGCCGCGCGCATGCTGCTGCTGGCTGCCGGCAGCGGCATCACCCCGATGCGCGCGCTGCTGCGCCAGCTTGACGCTGCAGGCATGCCGGTGCAGGTCGACCTGGTGTACTGGGCGCAGCAACGCGATGCGCTGTGCTTCGGCGAGGAGTTGGCCGCCATCGCCGCGCGCCACCCGGGGTTGCGCCTGCACCTGGCGCTGACCCGCGACCCTGCGGCCCCGGCCGCGCGGGTGGGCGACTACGATTTCAGCGCGCTGGGCGATCTGTCCACTGCGAACGTGATGACCTGCGGCCCGGGTGGATTCGTCGAAGCGGCGCAGGCGCGTTTGCGCGGCCAGGTGGCCACGCTGCAGTCCGAAGCCTTCACCCCGCCGGTGCTGCCGGATGTGGAAACCGGGACGGTGCAGGTGGAACTGCGCCGCAGCGGCCGCACCCTGGAACTTCCGCGTGGCACCTCCCTGCTGCAGGCACTGGAAGCCGAAGGGCTGCGCCCGGCCAGCGGCTGCCGCATGGGTATCTGCAATACCTGCGTGTGCGGCAAGGCCAGTGGCGTGACCCGCCACACCCTGACCGGTGAATACGCGGCCGAACCGGCCACGCAAGTGAAGCTGTGCGTGAACAGCGCCAGCACCAACCTGATCCTGGAGCTCTGAGCATGTCTGCCGTGCAGAACCGTGTGTTGTCCGCTGCCGAACTCGATGCCTTCGGCTCTGAACTCGACGCCCTGCGTGCGCGCCACCTGGAGACGCTGGGTGCGGCCGACGCGCGCTACATCCGCCGCGTGGTGGCCGGTGTCCGCTGGACCGGCGTGGCCGGCCGTGCGCTGCTGTTCCTCGGTGCGTTCGTCCACAGCGTGCTGATCCCGGCCTGGATTGCCGGCGTGGTGCTGCTTGCGCTGTCCAAGATCCTGGAGAACATGGAGCTGGCGCACAACGTCATCCATGGACAGTACGACTGGATGGGGGACCCGCAGCTGCAGGGCAGCACCTACGAATGGGACATCGTCGGCACTGCCGACAACTGGCGCAAGACCCACAACTTCCGCCATCACACCTATACCAACGTGCGCGGGCTGGACGACGACATCGGCTACGGCCTGCTGCGGATCTTCCCCGAGCAGCGCTGGCGCCCGTTCTACCTGACCCAGCCGGTGGTGGCGGTAGTCTTCGCGCTGCTGTTCGAATGGGGCATTGCCATACAGGATCTGCGTCTGGGCCGCTGGTTCGCCGGCAAGATCACCTTCCGCCAGCTGCTGGCGCAGGCGCGCCCGGTCGGCCGCAAGATGGGCCGGCAGATGTTCAAGGACTACCTGCTGTTCCCGGCACTGGCCGGCCCGTTCTTCCTGCCGGTACTGCTGGGGAACGTGGTGGCCAACATGATCCGCAACGTGTGGACCTACGTGGTGATCTTCTGCGGGCATTTCACTGCCGACGCGGAAACCTTCCCGAAGGAATGCGTGCGCGATGAGCGCCGTGGCCACTGGTACCTGCGCCAGCTGCGCGGTTCGTCGAACATCGCCGGCGGCAAGGTGATGAACCTGATGACCGGCAACCTCAGCCACCAGATCGAGCATCATTTCTTCCCGGACGTGCCGGCCAACCGCTATGCGGCCATTGCCGTTGAAGTGCGCGAGATCTGCACGCGCTACGGCCAGCACTACAACACCGGTTCGCTGCCGAAGCAGTTCGGCCAGGTGATGTGGCGCATCCTGCGCCATGCGTTCCCGAGCCGTCCGGCACGGGTGCGCCCGCTGGTAGCGGCGGAGCAGGGGGCGTAACGCCCCGCTTCAATCGCTTTCGCCCATCCGTCCTTCCGCCAGCGGCACCCGCGAGCCATCGAGCAGGCCACGCGTCACCTTGCCCGCTTCGATGAACAGCAGTTCGCCGTTCTCACCGTTCTTGATGCTGCTGTCGATGGCGATGATGCGCCCGTCGTGGAAGCTGCTGACGTGCGGCATCGACGTGTGCCCGACCACGATGCGCTTGAGGTCCAGCTGCTTGAGCAGCGCGTCGACCTGGGCGGTATCCATGCGGCCGTCGAAGTAGCCGCGGTACCAGATCGGGCTGGTCTTGCCGTCGAACAGGCGGGCGGTATCCGGTGCTGCTTTCACCTGTTCCTTGGGCAGGCCGACCGAGGCCTGGTACAGCGTGTTGGTGGCGTCGAGGTTGCGCACCAGGTCCAGGTTGTCCGGCGCGATGCCGCCGTGCAGGAACAGGGTGTCGCCGATCTGCAGCAGCACCGGGCGGGTGCGCAGCCACTGGCCGATCACCGAATCGGCACCGTACAGGGCCGGGTAGCTGCGACCCAGCAGCTGCGCGCTCCTGAGGTACTTCGGGTTGACGTAGCGCAGGTCGTCGTAGAGCACCATGGTTTCGTGGTTGCCCAGCACGAAGTGCACCGCGCCGCCTGCAGCCGCGGCCTGCTGCTGCAGGCTGTACAGCAGCCAGAATGCTTCGGTGACCTGCGGGCCACGGTCGAACACGTCGCCGGCCACCACCAGGGTGGCGTTGCCCAGCGACCAGCGGTCGTCGCTGTCGATCACATGGTGGGCGCGCAGCAATTTGACCAGCAGGCCGTACTGGCCGTGGATGTCCGACAGGGCGACGATGCGCGGCGTGGCCGGGTAGCGGGCGCTGGTTGCGTGTTTCGGCCCTGACACGGTCAGCGGATGCGGATACCCGCATTCGGGCAGCACCACGGTGCTGTCGCCGCGCGCTGGCAGGTCGCGCTGGACCACATGGTCACTGCAGACCCACTGCGCCTGGTGGCCCTTGGCAGTGGTGAACACGTAGGGGCCGTCGGCGTCCACGTGCTCTGCGGGGGCGGCGACCTCGCGGGCGGCACCCAGCAGCGGCATCAGGAGCAGGCCCGCCAGCAGAAGGCGGGCGGCGTTGGAACTGGGGCGTTGCGGCATCGGGGCGTTCCAGCAGGGCGGGCGGCCATCTGCCGCCTGCCCGATGCTACCCGCCGGCGGTGCCGGCGGGTATGCCAGATGGGTCAGAATGGGATGCGCGATGCGGTCGATCAGAAGTTCGCGCGCAGGTTGAACAGCACCCGGCGCGGCTCGCCCCAGTAGCCGGAGTTGAAGAAGCCGACGTTGCGGTAGTAGACCTTGTCGAACAGGTTGGTCACGGTGACGCCGACGCTCACGTTGTCGTTGATCCGGTAACGGCCCATCAGGTCGAACAGCATGTAACCGCCCTGGGTCATCTTGCCGGTGGCCGTGATCGGCGCACCGGTGGCGGTGTAGCGGCCGGTGGGGATCGGCTGCAGCTGGTAGATCTCGCTCTGCACCGTGAATCCGCCACCAACCATCCAGCGGCCATGGCGGTAGGTGGTGTTGAAGCGCGCCAGGTGCATCGGGCTGGTGCTGGCGAAGCGGCTGCCATCCGGGTTGGTGCTGTAGGCATAGGTATAGCCTCCGGTCACGCTCCAGTTGTCGGTGATCGAGCCGGAGAGCTCGAACTCGCCACCGTTGGTCTCGATGCCCTTGCTGGCGATGTACGGCACACTGCCGTCGGGCAGGATGATGTCGGCGCCGGCCGGATCGCGCGTGGCCACGTTGTCCTGCTTCATGTAGAAGCCGTTGAGCGAGCCGTACAGCCGGCCACCGAAGAACTCACCCTTGAAGCCGTATTCGTAGTTGTCGCCGGTCACCGGGTCGAGGAGCTGATTGTTGATGTCGCGCAGCGCGGTGGCCTGGAAGACGTCCGAGTAGCTCGCAAACGCCGAGATGTTGGCGTTGATGTCGTAGATCGCGCCCAGGTAGGGCGTGGGTTCGTGCGCGGTGGTACGTGCGCTGCGGCCGGTGAAGTTGCCGTTGACGTCGAAGTTGTCAGTGGTGGTGCGGTAGTCGGAGTAACGCGCGCCGGCGATCACCTTCAGGTCGTCCATCGGGTTCAGGCGCACGGCGGCGTAGTAGCCGGTTTCGGTGGTATTGACCGTGCTCGACGGGATGCCGTAGTTGAGCGTGGTCGGTTTGCCGATGTTGCCGTCCCAGCTGAAGATGCTGGGGAAGGCGGCCACGTTGTAAGGGCGCGACGTGATGCTGGCGCGGATGGTGTCCAGGTCGCGGTCGTAGTGGTTGATGCCGGCGACCAGCTCATGCGAACGGCCGAACAGCTGGAACGGGCCGGAGGCGTACAGGTCGAACGCGTCCTCGCGGGTTTCCGACACCGAGTACGTGTCGGCAATGCGCAGGCCCAGGCCGGTGACCGGGTCGGCCCAGTTGCCGGTGTTGGAACCGGCCAGCAACAGGCTGTCGGTGTCGGTGTTGCGGCGGTTGTACGCCAGTCGCCCACTCCAGCCCGCGCCGAACTGCTGTTCCAGGGTGAGGAAGTAATTAGTGCTTTCGCGGTTCCATTGGTTCCAGCGCGCCGCCGCGCTGTACGAGCGCGGCATCTTCGCCGTGCTGCCGTCGCGGAAGAACAGCGGCGAAGCGCTCCACGCACCGCCGTCGGACTGCGTCTCGAGATGGTCGATACCGGCGCGCAGGCGGGTGCTGTCGGTCAGGTCGGCCTCGACCACGCCGTACAGGCTGGGCGAGGTGTCGTGCTGGAAGCGCACCCAGCTTTCCTTGTCGGTGTAGGCGCCGACGAAGCGGCCGCGCACGCGCCCACCGGAGGTCAGCGGACCGGATACATCTACTTCGGCGCGCCGATAGTCCCACGAGCCGGCGCTGAGGCTGGTGCTGGCCTGGAAGGTGTCGGTGGGGCGCTTGCGCACCATGTTGACCGTGGCCGACGGATTGCCCGAGCCGGTCACCAGGCCGCTGGCGCCGCGCACGATCTCGATGCGCTCATAGATCGAGGTGTCGCTGAGGATCGAGTTGCCGCCGGCACCGGTGGTGTAGTTGGTCGGCACGCCGTCGAACATGAAGTTGTTGATCGCAAAGCCGCGCGCGGTGAACAGGGTGCGATTGCTGTCGTAGGACTGCACGGTCACGCCCGGGGTCTGCTGCAGTACTTCGGCAATGGTGATGAGGTTGAAGTCCTCGATGCGCTGGCGGGTGAACACGGTCAGCGATTGCGGGGTTTCACGCAGGGTCAGCGGCAACTTGGTGGCGGTGTTGGTGCCGTACACCTGGTAGCCCTCGGTGCGCTGGGTGACCATCACCTTGTCCAGCTCGGTGGTGCGCGGGGTGTCGCCATCGGGCGTGACGGGGGCTTGTGCGAACGCCTGCGGCGAGGTTGCGGCGGCCAGCGCCAGGCACAGCGCAAGCGTGTTCCGGCGCGGCGCGCCAGCGGTGGGGTATCGGGACATGGAGGCCTCGGTGGGAGCGGGTATCAGGACTTGGAAGGGGCGCGTGGCGTGGGTCGCGCCGTGGGCGCGGTCCGGTAGCTGAGCCAAAGCAGGGGCAGCGCGGCCCCCACGGCGAAGATGCCGCAGCCGGCAATCACGCCATAGGCCACGCCCCACCCGACGATGCAGCAGGCCACGGCGGCCAGCAGGGCCATCCAGCCGCCCAGGCGGAACAGCTGGCGGCGTCGCGCCATGGGCAGGGCGCCGAACACGTCGCGATGGTGGCGGTCCATCGCCAGCGACAGGCAGGCGAAGCCGGCCAGCGCCAGCAGCAGGGCGAGCACGGTCATGCGTGGGTCTCCGTTGCCACGGTCGCGGTCGCGCGCGGGACGCGCACGCGGCGCTGCGCCGGCACGTGGCGGTGCACGCGGCGCGCGGTCCAGAGCAGGCCCGCACCGATCAGCAGCAGGCCCACGTCCAGCCCACCCTTTGCGAGGTCGCCTGCGGCGAAGGCACTGAACAGGCCGCCGTGCCAGGCGACCATGTTGAACACCGGCAGCAGCGCGGCCAGCACGCCGGCCGCGATGAGCTGCTCGACCCAGGCGCGGCGCGGCTGGCGCAGCGTGGCATGCACCAGGCACAGCACCCAGGCAGCGAAGAACACGCTGATTTCCGCCTTGGAGCGCTGCTCGAGCGCGACCGGCAGCAGCCGGTTGCCCCACAGGAACGCCAGCATCGCCACTGGAAGCCCCGCCACGAACGCGATGTTCATGCGTTCGACGAAGCGGAACGCGCGCGGTGGCCGGGTAGGGTCGGGCAGCTGTTCGCGGCGTTTCACCGTCCACAGCACCAGCCCGCTGGCCACCATCAAGGTGCCCGCTACGCCGGACAGGAAGAACAACCAGCGCATCGCAATCGGCGCGAAGCGTCCGGCGTGCATTCCGATCATGCCGTCGCGCGTGTACACCGTGGCCGAGCGCTGCGGCGCTTCACCCAGCAGCATGCCCTGTGCATCGAAGCGCAGCGGTTCGCCGCTGTCGGCGATGCGATCGCCACTGTCGCGGCGCAGGGTGATGCGCATCGCCGCGTCGCCGGGCTGCTCGACCACGACCGTAGCGGTATGGCCGTCGCCCCACTGGCGCGCCGCGACGGGCAGCAGTGCCGCCAGCGCCGGCGGCACTACGGCCTGGCCGCTCGGTTCGACCTTCGCGTCGCGCGGGAACAGCTCGGCGAAGAATGCATCGCGCCCGCCGAAGTTGGCGTCCACCGCCCACGGTATGTACACCGTCATCAAGGTGATCAGGCCGGTGTAGGTGATCATCAGGTGGAACGGCAGCGACAGCACGGCCAGCGCGTTGTGTCCGTCCAGCCAGCTGCGCTGTCCCTTGCCGCGGCGCAGGGTGAAGAAGTCGGCGAAGATCTTCTTGTGCGTGATCACGCCGCTGACGATGGCCACCAGCATGAACATCGTGCAGAAGCACACGAACCAGCGTGCCCAGATCACCGGCACGTAGTGCAGGTCGAAATGCAGCCGGTAGAAGAAGTCGCCGCCACGCGTGTCGCGCGCCTGTGCCGGCTGGCCGCTGGCGTCGAGCGTGGCCTGCCAGGGATTGGGCTGGCCGCGTCTGGGCTCCGGCGCATCCTTGGGCTGCCAGCGCACGGCTGTGGCGTTGCTGCGGCTGCCGGGCAGCTCGATGGACCAGCGGCTGGCATCCGGTGCGGTGTGCGCCAGGAACGCCTGGGCCTGGTCGAGGGCGACCTCGGCGCTGGCCGGCAGGGTCAGTTCCGGCTGCATCCAGCGGGTCAGCTCCACCCGCCAGTAACTGGCCGTGCCGGCGATGAAGATCAGGTACAGGACCCAGCCCACGACCAGCCCGGACCAGGTGTGCAGCACCGCCTGCGACTGGCGGAAGCCCTGGCTCATGCCGCGCCCCTTGCCAACAGCAGCGACAGGCCCAGGCCCAGGGCCGCCGCCACGGCCAGCCCCACCGTGGCGCGCGTGGTGCTGCGCGCGGCATAGGCCCAGATCGCGGCCAGGGTGTAGATCACGAACGACGCCATGGTCGCGGCCAGCGCGGCGTCGGCCAGGCTGCCGGGCAGCAGCCGGGCCAGTGCTGCCGCCCAGGTCGCGGCCACCGCATAGCCGCCGAGCAGGGCCAACAGCCCGCGCGCCCACAGCACGCGATTGCCGCCGCCCTTGCGGGTGGCGCTGCGGCGGGCAGGGGGAACGGCAGGCGGTGCGGGCGGCGGTGCGTGGGACATCGGGAAAATCGAGATGACGGCAGGTAATTGAGAATCAATATTATTTGACGCTGGCGGCCCTGTCGAATCACCCGATGGAGGGATGCGCCCCGCAAGCCCTTGTGCTGCGGTGGTTTCGACCGCGCAGAGGATCCCCACTGCAATGTTATAAACACCGTAATAGTCTCCTTCGCACCGGTCGCAGTAGGCTTTGCCCATTGCACAGGAGCTGTTCCGATGGGCCACGACCACGATCACCTGCCAAGCGAGATCCGCCACGAGAAACCGCTGTGGTGGGCGCTGGGCCTCACCACCACCTTCCTCGTCGTGGAGGTGGTGGGCGCGTTCTGGACCAACAGCCTGGCGCTGCTGTCCGACGCCGCACACATGGCCACCGATACGCTGGCGCTGATGATCGCGCTGGTCGCGGTGCGGCTGAGCCGGCGTCCGCCGGATGCGCGCCGCACCTATGGCTATGCGCGACTGGAAGCGCTGGGCGCGATGATCAACGGCGGCATGCTGTTCGTGGTGGCCGCCTACATCCTGTGGGAGGCGGTGGCGCGGTTCCGCCAGCCGCAGGAGATCGCGTCCACCGGCATGCTGGTGATCGCTGCGATCGGGCTGCTGATCAACCTGATCTCGATGCGACTGCTGCGCGCCGGCAGCCGCGAGAGCCTCAACGTGAAGGGCGCCTACCTCGAAGTGTGGGCCGACATGCTTGGCTCGGTGGCGGTCATCATCGGTGCGCTGCTGATCCGCTGGACCGGCTGGAAGCCGATCGATCCGATCCTGGCGGTGCTGATCGGCCTGTGGGTGCTGCCGCGCACCTGGGTGCTGATGCGCGAAGCGATCAACGTGCTGCTGGAAGGCGTGCCCAAGGGCATTAAGGTCGACGCGGTGCGCGCGCGGCTGTGCGCGCACGAGGGGGTGCTGGACGTGCACGACCTGCACGTGTGGGCGCTGGCCTCCAGCACCCCGGCGCTGACCGCGCACGTGGTGATGGCAGAGGGCGTGGATGCAGACGCACTGCGCCGCCGGCTCGGCAGCGCGTTGCACGAGGACTTCGGGATCGACCACGTGACCCTGCAGATCGAAGCGGACCACTGCGGCGATGACTGCGGCGGCGGCACACCGGCGGCGAACGCCGGGCATGCGGGCCATGACCACGACCACGACCATGGCGCCGATGCGCAGGGCCACCACGGTCATCCGCACGCCTGAGCCGGGGGAACGCCGCTACAATGAGCGCCTGCCTTGCCATCCCCTCGGAGAAACCGCAGTGACCCGGAAACTCGTACTGTTGCGCCACGGCCAGAGCCAGTGGAACCTGGACAACCGCTTCACCGGTTGGGTGGACGTGGAACTCACCGAGCGGGGCCGCCGCGAAGCCGCCGCCGCCGGTCGCCTGATGCGCGAAGAAGGCCTGCAGTTCGACGTGGCGCACACCTCGGTGCTCAAGCGCGCGATCCACACGCTGCAGGGCGCGCTGGCCGAGCTGGACCAGGACTGGCTGCCGGTGAGCAAGAGCTGGCGCCTGAACGAGCGTCACTACGGCGGCCTGCAGGGCTTGGACAAGGCTGAAACCGCAGCCAAGCACGGCGAGGACCAGGTCAAGATCTGGCGCCGTTCGTACGACATTCCGCCGCCGGCGATGGACCGCGAAGATCCGGGCCACCCGATCCACGACCGCCGCTACGCCGGCCTGGACCGCAACGCGCTGCCGGGCACCGAATCCCTGGCGACTACGCTGGAACGCGTGTTGCCGTACTGGTTCGACGCGATCGCCCCGCAGCTGAAGGACGGCAAGACGGTGCTGGTCACCGCGCACGGCAATTCGCTGCGCGCGCTGTACAAGTACCTCAACAACGTCTCGCAGGAAGCCATCCTGGAATTGAACATTCCCACCGGCATCCCGCTGCTGTTCGAACTCAACGACGACCTTACCGTGCAGTCGTTCCGCTACCTGGGTGACCCGGAAGCAGCGCGCAAGGCGGCTGAAGCCGTGGCGAATCAAGGCAAAGCGCGCTGACGGCGCTTCGGTTCATACGTGCTGGGGCGGCCGCCGGGCAGCCCCGCTCCGAGACACGCCGTGAAC
>NZ_CAUQLJ010000013.1:0-136117 GCF_963519125.1 uncultured Stenotrophomonas sp.
TCTTGTACAGCTCCATCATCGCGGTCTGGAACTTCTGGCGGTCATCGCCATAGCGCTCCTTGAGCTGCGCGATGCGCGGCTGGAAGCGACGCATCTTCGCGCCGCTCTTGTACTGCACCGCCGACAGCGGGTACAGGACCAGCTTCAGCAGCACCACCAGGCCCACGATGGCCCAGCCCCAGTTGTTGACGACCTTGTGGACCTGGTTCAGTACCCAGAACAGGCCCTGGCCGATCACGGCCATGATCGAGAAGCGGCTGTAGTCGACAACGCGGTCCAGGCCCGGCACGTCTTCCTTGGCGATCTGGTTGACCAGCTTCGGACCCACCCACAGGCGCGCCTCGGTGCTGGCCGTGCTGCCCGGGGCCACGGTGAACGCCGGGCCGGTGGCCTGGATCTGGTCGCGACCGTCATGCTGGGACAGCTGGTAGTTCGCGGCCTGGTCCTTCTGCGGCACCCACGCGGTGAAGAAGTGGTGCTGCAGCATCGCCACCCAGCCACCGGTTACCTGCTGGTTCAGCGGGCCGTCTTCCAGGAAGTCTTTGAACGCACGACGCTGGTACTTGCCGTCGTTGTCGAACCAGGTCGCGCCGTTGAAGCTGAACGAGTCCGGGTTGGTCATGCTGCGCGAGAGGATGGTCGGGGTACGGTCCAGGGTGCGGTACACGTAGCCGCTCCACGGGGTGGTACCGGCATTGACGACCTCGTCCTTGACCTTTACCGCGTACTCGTTGCGGTTGACGGTGAAGGTACGGCGGATGGTCACGCCGTTCGGGCCGTTCCAAACGAACGGGATCTGCAGCTCGTTCTGACCCTTGGCCAGCACGAAGTCCTTGGCATCGCCAACCAGAGTGAAGCCGCTGGCTTCCGGCACCGGCATGCTCTTGTCCTGGCTGGTCCAGCCGGTCACCGCGCGGTACGGGTGGGCCGGGTCTTCGGTCAGCAGGCGGACCGGCGGGCTGCCGTCAGCCTTGGTCTGCGGGAACTGCAGCAGCTCGGCGTCGAGCACGTTGCCGCCATCGAGCACCAGGCGCAGCACGTCGGTGGTCACGGTCACGCGCGGAGCGCCGGCGGCGGCGGCGGCCGGCGCGGTGGCCTGCACGGCCGGGGCGCTGCCCGGGGCCTGCGGCACGTTGGCGCTGGGCACGGTGCCGGCAGCGCCCGGGACGGTGCCCTGGGTCTGGGCGGCCACCGGGGCGGTCGGGGCCGGCGCGGTCTTGTCGCGCCCCCACTCCATCCACAACAGGATGGCCACCATCAGCCAGGCAACAATCAGGAAAACGCGGGTCTGGTTCATCAGCGTGCAGGCTCGACGGGGCTGGCACCAGGTGCCGGCTCGGACTGGGAAGGGGGTAGCGGCGGCATTGTGCCGTCCGCGCCTGGCATGGGCAATGCGCCCAGCCGGCGCAACAGGCGCTCGAAGGCCTGGCGGATCTCGGTATTGCTTGCGGTACGGGCCGCGCTGCGGGCTACCACGACGTAATCGCCGGCAGTCATCCACGGTCGCAGGTGGCGTGTGGCCTCGCGCAGCACACGCTTGATACGGTTGCGACCCACAGCTCGGGGATCGACTTTGCGCGAAACGGCAAGACCCAGCCTGGCCGGCGTGTCGCTCTTCAGCCAGTGCAGGGTCATCAGCGGTTCGGACACACGGCGGGCGCCGTCGAAGACCGTTGTATATTCGGCACGCGTACGAACCCGCGCCGAGCGAGGGAATCGCTTGCGCGGGTCGGAACTGCTCACAGTCAGGATTGCGTCTGCCGCGGGAAGCGGCATCGCAATCAAGCGCTCAGGACTTTACGGCCCTTGGCGCGGCGACGCGACAGGATCTTGCGGCCGTCAGCGGTCTTCATACGGGCACGGAAGCCGTGGTCGCGCTTACGCTTGAGGTTGCTGGGCTGGTAGGTGCGCTTCGTGGCCATTGGGGGCCTCTCGTATGAATGGGACGGAAAGAACCGGAAATTCTAGAGAGGTACCCCGCCCCAAGTCAACCCCTGGCAGCTACGCGAATTCACTGGGCTGTGCAATAGCTGTGGATGTTTTTGTGAATAAGTAGGGGACAAGCATTCCGAAGGCGGGCGCTCGGTGGTAGTCTGAGCCATCCATTTCCCCCCTTTCCGGCCTGTGTTTGGGCGCCTTGTCGCGTCCATGCCCCGGCCACCGGACGATTATTGCTGATGGATGCTTGGTCCCGTAGTCTCGAGCGCCTCGAAGCGGAGTTCCCGCCGGAAGACGTTCATACCTGGTTGAAGCCACTGCAGGCCGATCTGCGCGTGGACAGCCTGGTGCTGTATGCACCGAATGCCTTCATTGTCGACCAGGTCCGCGAGCTGTACCTGGCCCGGATCCGCGAACTGCTGGCGCATTTCGCCGGTTTCAGCGACGTTTTTCTTGAAATCGGCTCGCGCCCGCGTCCCGTGGAGGCGCAGAACGCGCCGGTTTCCACGCCCTCGGCGCATGTGTCCAGTGAACCGCAGGTACCGTTCGCCGGCAACCTGGACAATCACTACACGTTCGCCAACTTCGTCGAAGGCCGCAGCAACCAGCTGGGCCTGGCCGCCGCCTTCCAGGCAGCGCAGAAGCCGGGCGACCGCGCGCACAATCCACTGCTGCTGTACGGAGGCACCGGCCTGGGCAAGACCCACCTGATGTTCGCCGCCGGCAACGCCATGCGCCAGGCCAATCCGGGCGCGAAGGTGCTGTACCTGCGTTCGGAACAGTTCTTCAGCGCGATGATCCGGGCCCTGCAGGAAAAGACCATGGATCAGTTCAAGCGCCAGTTCCAGCAGGTGGACGCGCTGCTGATCGATGACATCCAGTTCTTCGCGGGCAAGGACCGCACCCAGGAAGAGTTCTTCCACACCTTCAACGCGTTGTTCGATGGCAAGCAGCAGATCATCCTGACCTGCGACCGCTATCCGCGCGAGGTCGAAGGCCTGGAAGCGCGCCTGAAGTCGCGGCTTGCCTGGGGCCTGTCGGTCGCGATCGAACCGCCGGACTTCGAGACCCGCGCCGCGATCGTGCTGGCCAAGGCACGCGAACGCGGTGCCGAGATTCCCGATGATGTTGCGTTCCTGATCGCCAAGAAGATGCGCTCCAACGTGCGCGACCTCGAAGGTGCGCTCAATACCCTGACCGCCCGCGCCAATTTCACCGGCCGCGCGATCACCACCGAGTTCGCCCAGGAAACCCTGCGCGACCTGCTGCGCGCCCAGCAGCAGGCGATCAGCATTCCCAACATCCAGAAAACCGTTGCCGACTACTACGGCCTGCAGATCAAGGATCTGCTGTCGAAGCGTCGGACCCGTTCGCTGGCACGTCCGCGCCAGGTCGCCATGGCCCTGACCAAGGAACTGACTGAGCACAGCCTGCCCGAGATCGGCGATGCCTTTGCCGGTCGCGATCACACCACGGTGCTGCATGCCTGCCGTCAGATCCGGACCCTGATGGAAACCGACGGCAAGCTCCGCGAGGACTGGGACAAGCTGATCCGGAAGCTGAGCGAATGATGCACGGATGCCGATGAGGCGTCATCGCACAAAACGGTGCAGAATCCGGTAGCAAGCGCGGGACACGTTGTGGATAAAAATGGCGTTTGAAATCGCGCCGAATTTATCCACAGCTTTCCCCACCCCCTGGGGGTCGGTAATACAGAGGGTTTCGATGTCTGAAATTCTTTTATTTACAAAGACTTAGCGTTGTTTTCCAGCGATTCTGTCTCTACCAGCACCACCAAGCTTTTGATTTATTCCACATTTTTTAAAGCATAGGGGCACGGAACCACATGCGTTTCACACTGCAGCGCGAAGCCTTTCTCAAGCCGTTGGCACAAGTCGTCAACGTGGTCGAACGCCGCCAGACCCTGCCGGTTCTGGCTAATTTCCTCGTCCAGGTCCAGAACGGCCAGCTCTCGCTGACCGGTACCGACCTGGAAGTGGAAATGGTGTCGCGGATCGCGGTGGAAGATGCCCAGGACGGCGAGACCACCATCCCGGCACGCAAGCTGTTCGAGATCATCCGCGCCCTGCCCGACGGCAGCCGGATCACCGTCTCGCAGACCGGCGACAAGATCACCGTCCACGCCGGGCGTAGTCGTTTCACCCTGGCGACCCTGCCGGCCAACGACTTCCCGTCGGTTGACGAGGTGGAAGCCACCGAGCGCGTGGCCATTGGCGAAGCGACCCTGAAGGAGCTGATCGAACGCACCGCGTTTGCGATGGCCCAGCAGGACGTCCGCTACTACCTCAACGGTCTGCTGTTCGACCTGCGCGGTGATGCCCTGCGCACCGTGGCCACCGATGGCCATCGCTTGGCGCTGTGCGAGACCGATCTGGAGAAGGCCAGTGGCGCCAAGCGCCAGATCATCGTGCCGCGCAAGGGTGTGACCGAGCTGCAGCGCCTGCTGGAAAGCGGTGATCGTGAGATCGAGCTGGAAGTCGGCCGCAGCCATGTGCGGGTCAAGCGCGACGATGTGACCTTCACCTCCAAGCTGATCGACGGCCGCTTCCCGGATTACGAGGCCGTGATCCCGATCGGTGCCGACCGCGAAGTGAAGGTGGATCGCGAAGCCCTACGTGCCTCGCTGCAGCGCGCCGCGATTCTGTCCAACGAGAAGTACCGCGGCATCCGCGTAGAGGTCTCGCCGGGCAACCTGAAGATCAGCGCGCACAACCCCGAGCAGGAAGAAGCCCAGGAAGAGATCGAAGCGGACACCACCGTCAGCGATCTGGCCATTGGCTTCAACGTGAACTACCTGCTGGACGCGCTGTCCGCCCTGCGCGACGAGCACGTGGTCATCCAGCTGCGCGACTCCAACTCCTCGGCCCTGGTGCGTGAAGCCAGCAGCGAGAAGTCGCGTCACGTGGTGATGCCGCTGCGCCTCTGACCTGTTCCACGTGGAACAGCGTTGAAAAGAACCCGGCCATGTGTCGGGTTTTTTTTCGCGCACGTTCCACGTGGAGCATCGCCACTCAGGAACGAGGCAAAGCTATCTCGCGTAGAGACACCCATGCGTGTCTGGCGCCCAACCTCAGAAAGCGCACCCCGGTAGAGCCACGCCCTGCGTGGCTGCCCTTCCCGCTTTGGGTTGCCTGGCCCAACGCAGACACGCATGGCGTGTCTCTACGCGACCGGGCTTTCTCACGTCCTTGGATCACAGCTCTATGCTTTAAAAACTGTATATAAATCTAAAGCTAGGTGGTGATGGTAGAGCCAGATTTGGTTGAAAACTACCTTATGTCATTGAATTTAAAGGTAAATGTTGGGTTGAAACCCCCTGTAAAAAGGCCCCTGAAGGTGGGGGTCAGCCTGTGGATATGTTTTCAGGTTCGATTTGGAGCCTTTTTTATCCACAGCCTGCCCAGCGCTTGTGCATAAGTCATACAGAGCGGGTGTGGGTAAGTGCGCGGGCATGCGCCTGGATGTTTCACGATCTGTGGAACCTGGCCTCAGTGAGCGCCGCAGATTTGAACAATCCCGAGCTGCTGCCAATCGGCGCGCCTCGGAGCAGGCCGGCGAAGCCTGAAATTCTTTGAAATCTGCAAGGCAGAGGCCCTGCACAGCTTCCAGATTTCAAGGAATTCGGGCTGTGTCGCACACGCATGGCGTCTCCCTACCCTCATCCTGGGCGTAGTGACACGCCATGCGTGTCTGCATGAACCAAGGTGGCCCGCAACGCCAAGCGCACCCGGGCAGAGATCACCCACGCCGATCGGCCAAGCGCTGCATGCATCCACGTGGAACAGCGGCCACGCGGGGCGTGGCTCTACAATGGTGGGATGCATATCCGCCGTCTCTCCCTGCACAACGTTCGTCGCTTCAACAACGTGGAACTTGCTCCACAACCCGGCATCAACCTGATCACGGGCGACAACGGCGCCGGCAAGACCAGCGTGTTGGAGGCCCTGCATGTGATGGCCTATGGGCGAAGCTTCCGTGGTCGGGTGCGCGACGGCCTGGTGCGTCAAGGGTGTGAGGCGCTGGACGTTTTCGTCGAATGGGACGAACAACGTGTTGGTGCCGACTCCCCCACCCGCCGCAAGGCCGGCCTGCGGCACAGCGGCCAGGACTGGAAAGGCCGGCTGGATGGCGAAGATGTGGCCCAACTGGGAAATCTTTGCGCAGCCCTTGCGGTGGTTACGTTCGAACCTGGCAGCCACGCACTGGTAAGTGGCGGCGGTGAGCCACGTCGGCGTTTCCTCGATTGGGGACTGTTCCACGTGGAACCAGACTTTCTGGCGCTGTGGCGGCGTTACTCGCGCGCGCTCAAACAGCGCAATGCCCTGCTCAAGCAGGGAGGACACCCGCACGCGCTGGACGCATGGGATCATGAGCTCGCCGAGGCCGGCGAACCGCTCACCAGCCGCCGCCAGCACTATCTGGACAGGCTGCAGGACCGGGCGGTCAGCTTGGCGCAGGAACTGGCCCCGAACCTGGGCATCCAGTCGCTCAACCTCAGCCCCGGCTGGCGGAAACAGGATCTTTCACTGTCCGACGCGCTGCTGTTGGCCCGCGACCGTGATCGTTTGGCGGGGTACACCTCAGTAGGTCCGCATCGCGCGGACTGGAGCGTGGGGTTCGCCAGCATTCCCGGCCGGGATGCGCTCTCGCGTGGGCAGGCGAAGCTCACCGCGCTTACCTGCCTGCTGGCCCAGGCCGAGGATTACGCCGAGCAGCGCGGCGAATGGCCGGTGATTGCCCTCGACGACATCGCTTCGGAGCTCGACCGCACCCACCAGGCTCGGGTCCTGGAGCGTTTACGCACCGGCCCGGCGCAGATATTCATCACCGCTACCGAAACCCCCGCTGCGTTGGAGGGACCTACCGATATCACCCGGTTCCACGTGGAACATGGGCAGGTTCAGCCTGTGCCATAGTGCGGACAGGGGCGGAAGCCCCCTACTGGTATAATTGCTTCTGCAACCCCTAATCCATCGGTGCCCCGCCCCACGGCGGCGGCCCGACCTGCGGAGCCTATGGCAAGCGCGATGACTGAAGAACAGAACACTCCGGCACCTACCGGCAATTACGACGCCAACAGCATCACCGCACTGGAAGGCCTGGAGGCGGTCCGCAAGCGCCCCGGCATGTACATCGGCGACGTCCATGACGGCACCGGTCTGCACCACATGGTGTTCGAAGTCGTCGACAACTCGATCGACGAAGCGCTGGCCGGCCATGCCGACCACGTGGCGGTGACGATCCACGCCGACGGTTCGGTCTCAGTATCCGACAACGGTCGCGGCATCCCCACCGGCAAGCACGCGCAGATGAGCCAGAAGCTCGGTCGCGAGGTCTCTGCTGCCGAAGTGGTCATGACCGTGCTGCACGCCGGCGGCAAGTTCGACGACAACAGCTACAAGGTTTCCGGCGGCCTGCATGGCGTGGGCGTCAGCGTGGTCAACGCGCTGTCGCAGAAGCTCACCCTGGACATCTTCCAGGGTGGCTTCCACTACCACCAGGAATACGCCGATGGCGCGGCGGTCAGCCCGCTCGCCCAGGTGGAAGCCAGCAGCAAGCGCGGTACCACCCTGCGCTTCTGGCCGTCGGTCACCGCGTTCCACGACAACGTCGAGTTCCACTACGAGATCCTGGCGCGCCGCCTGCGCGAACTCTCGTTCCTGAACTCCGGGGTCAAGATCGTCCTGGTCGACGAGCGCGGCGATGGCCGTCGCGACGACTTCCACTACGAAGGCGGCATCCGCAGCTTCGTGGAGCATCTGGCGCAGCTGAAGACCCCGCTGCATCCCAACGTGATCTCGGTAGTGGGCGAATCCAACGGCATCACCGTGGACGTGGCGCTGCAGTGGACCGATTCCTACCAGGAAACGATGTACTGCTTCACCAACAACATCCCGCAGAAGGACGGCGGCACCCACCTTGCCGGCTTCCGCGGCGCGCTCACGCGCGTGCTCAACAACTACATCGAACAGAACGGCATCGCCAAGCAGGCCAAGATCAACCTGACCGGCGATGACATGCGCGAAGGCATGATCGCGGTGCTGTCGGTGAAGGTTCCTGATCCCAGCTTCTCCAGCCAGACCAAGGAAAAGCTGGTCAGCTCGGACGTGCGCCCGGCCGTGGAAAGCGCGTTCGGCACCCGCCTGGAAGAGTTCCTGCAGGAAAATCCGAACGAAGCCAAGGCCATCGCCGGCAAGATCGTCGACGCCGCCCGTGCCCGTGAAGCGGCGCGCAAGGCGCGCGACCTGACCCGCCGCAAGGGCGCGCTGGACATCGCCGGCCTGCCCGGCAAGCTGGCCGACTGCCAGGAAAAGGATCCGGCGCTGTCCGAACTGTTCATCGTCGAGGGTGACTCCGCAGGTGGTTCTGCCAAGCAGGGCCGCAACCGCAAGAACCAGGCGGTGCTGCCGCTGCGCGGCAAGATCCTCAACGTGGAACGCGCGCGTTTCGACCGCATGCTGTCCTCCGACCAGGTCGGTACGCTGATCACCGCGCTGGGCACCGGCATCGGCCGTGACGAGTACAACCCGGACAAGCTGCGTTACCACAAGATCATCATCATGACCGACGCCGACGTCGACGGCGCCCACATCCGCACCCTGCTGCTGACGTTCTTCTACCGTCAGATGCCGGAGCTGATCGAGCGCGGTTACGTCTACATCGGCCTGCCGCCGCTGTACAAGATCAAGCAGGGCAAGCAGGAGCTGTACCTGAAGGACGACCCCGCGCTGGACGCCTACCTGGCCAGCAACGCGGTGGAAAACGCCTCGTTGGTTCCGGCTGAAAACGAGCCGGCCATCGAAGGCGTGGCGCTGGAAAAGCTGCTGCTGGCCTACGCCTCGGCGCAGGAAGCGATCGGCCGCAATGCCCATCGCTATGACCGCCAGCTGCTCGAAGCGCTGGTCGACTTCACCCCGATGGACCTTGAGCACCTGCGCAAGGCCGGCGAAGGCGAAGGCCTTGCCGCACTGGCTGCGCGTCTCAACCAGGGCAGCCTGGGCTCGCCGCGCTTCAGCCTGGAACTGCAGGAACCTACCGAAGAGCGCCCCGCCGCCGTGCTTGTCACCCGTCGCCACATGGGCGAGGTGCTGATCCAGGTGCTGCCGTTGGCCGCCTTCGAAACCGGCGAGCTGCGTGCCCTGCACCAGTCGTCGCTGCTGCTGCATGGCCTGATCCGCAGTGGTGCGAAGATCGTGCGTGGCGCCAAGTCGTCGGAGATCACCGGCTTTGCCGACGCGCGCAACTGGCTGCTGGACGAAGCCAAGAAGGGTCGCCAGATCCAGCGCTTCAAGGGCCTGGGCGAAATGAATCCCGAGCAGCTGTGGGACACCACCGTGAATCCGGATACGCGTCGCCTGCTGCAGGTCCGCATCGAAGATGCCGTGGCCGCCGACCAGATCTTCAGCACCCTGATGGGCGATGTGGTGGAGCCGCGCCGCGACTTCATCGAAGACAACGCCCTGCGGGTTGCCAACCTGGATATCTGACACAATCGGTTCAAGGCCGGCCGGTTGCGACCTGCAACCGGCCTGGCCACCGCCTTTTGCTGCCAGGAACCCGATGTCCGCTACTGCCCCGGCGTCCACGACGCCTCCGCTGCCCCCTGCCGTTCCCAAGGCGCCTCAACGGAAGCCCGGTTCCCCGATCGCGGGGTTCCTGATCGATCTCGGTATCGGCACGCTTGCGCTGCTCGGGTTGAGCATGGCCAGCGGCCTGCTGTGGGGCATGTACCGCGCCATCATCGTAGTGCGCGACACCGGCGCACAGCCCGCGGAAGCGCTCGCCCAGCACGTGGGCCAGCCCGGCGCACTCGCGCAGATCCTGATGGCCCTGTTCGCTACCGGTGGTGCGGCGGTGTTCCTGTATTTCCTGCGCCGGCGCGCCGATGCCGCCGAACGCAGCGCCTCGTTCGAGGCCGCGCGCCGTCCCTCGACCTGGGGCTGGACCCTGCTCGTGGCCACGTGCGTGGTGATCGGCAGCAATGGCATTGCCTGGTTGGCCCGGCAGGCCGGCATCGAACCGGTGCCCACCAACCTGGCCCTGATGGAACAGGCGCTGGCCCGCTTCCCGTGGTTCCTGGCCCTGTTCGCGATCGTGCTGGCACCGGCCTACGAAGAGCTGCTGTTCCGCCGCGTGCTGTTCGGTCGCCTGTGGAAGGCCGGTCGGCCGTGGCTGGGCATGCTGCTCAGCAGCCTGGCGTTCGCACTGGTGCATGAAGTGCCGGGCACCAGCGCAAATGGCCCCTGGGAAATTGCCCAGTTGTGGCTGGTATACGGCGGAATGGGCGCCGCGTTTGCCTGGCTGTACCAACGTACCGGCACCCTGTGGGCGCCAATCGCAGCACATGCACTGAACAACGCGATCGCCTTGGCTGCGCTGGTTTTCCTGGGCATTCACTGACATGACACCGGCTTGACGAAACCTTACGTACGGTCAGCGACACTGCTGACATGAACACGGGAGTTCCGCCTTGAAACCGTTGCTGCTTGGACTGGTCATTACCCTCCTGGCCACCGCCTGCGCCACTACCACCTCGCCTACAGGGCGCAGGCAGATGGTGGGCGGTGTTTCCCAGGCCGACTTGGACCAGCTCGGCGCCAAGGCGTTCGCGGAAACCAAGCAGAAAGAAAAAATCAGCACCGACGGCCGCCAGAACGGTTACGTGCAGTGCGTGGTCAATGCGCTGGTTGCGCAGTTGCCCCCTCAGTACCAGGGCGTACGGTGGGAAACCGCCGTGTTCGTCGATGCCGAGCCAAACGCGTTTGCGTTGCCCGGCGGCAAGGTCGGGGTGAACACCGGCATCTTTACCGTAGCCAAGAACCAGGACCAGCTCGCGGCCGTCATCGGGCACGAGATCGGCCATGTCATCTCGCGCCACCACGAAGAGCGCCTGACCCGCCAGATGGGCGCGCAGACCGGCCTGGCCGTGCTCGGCGCGCTGGCCGGAGCCGCCTACGGCGACGGCGCCGCCAGCACGGTCAACCAGCTCGGTGGTGCAGGTGCCCAGGCGGCGTTCCTGCTGCCCGGCTCACGGACCCAGGAAAGCGAAGCCGACGTGGTCGGCCAGCGGCTGATGGCCGAGGCGGGCTTCGACCCGGCGCAGGCGGTCAACCTGTGGCAGAACATGATGGCGGCCAGCGGTGGTCGTTCCCCACAGTGGCTGTCCACCCACCCCGACCCGGCCAACCGGATCCGTGAACTCCAGCGCGACGCACCGGCGTTGACCGGCGTATTCCAGCAGGCGCAGGCCGCGGGACGGCGCCCCAAGTGCGGGTGATTAGACCAAAGGATGCTGTGCTGCAGCATCGGAAACGATTTCTCACGCCAGCGGTTTCTGATACGTTTGGCGGCTCAGATTTTTCTGACAGTCCGTTTTGATGCCGCCACGGCGGTTTGACCGAGGTGAAAGATGATTCTCCGCAACCCAAAGCAAGCCGTGCTTACCGTACTCATCGCGACCGCCCTCGGTGGCGTCGTGGTTACTGACGCCATCGCGCAGTCCCGCGGCACCGACCGCAGCGCCGATCGTCGGGGTGGCAAGAAGGACCAGGCCAAGGCCGAAGTCCTGTATCCCAACGCGACGCGCGAAGAGCCGAGCGTCAAGGCCTCGCCGAAGCTGGGCAAGCAGCTGCAGAAGCTGATCGACAGCTACAACGATCAGAAGTTCCCGGAGACCCTGGCTGCGGCCAATGAAGTCCTGGCCAACAGCGCCGCCAACACCTATGACAAGTCGCTGGCTGCGCAGCTCGCCTCGCAGGCGGCGTACCAGTCCGACGACAGCGCCGCCGCCATCGGCTACCTGAAGCAGGTTCTGGAATTCAACGGCCTGGACAACAACGGCCACTTCCAGTCGATGCTCATGCTGGGCCAGCTGCAGATCCAGGACGACAAGACCGCCGAAGGCCTGGCCACCTTGGACAAGTACTTTGCCGAGTCCAAGTCCAACAAGCCGGAAGAACTGATCATCAAGGGCCAGGCCCTGTATCAGCTCGAGCGCTACCAGGAAGCCATCCCGGTGATCAAGGCGGCCATCGCCGGCAGCACCGCGCCGAAGGACAACTGGAACCAGCTGCTGATGGGCGCCATGGCCGAAGCCGGCCAGACCGGTGAAGCGGTCAAGGAAGCCGAAGCGCTGGCAGCCAAGAACCCGAACGACAAGAAGGCCCAGATGAACCTGGCCAGCATGTACCTGCAGGCCGACCAGATGGCCCAGGCGGCCACGGTCATGGACAAGCTGCTGGCGGCCGGTCAGCTCAGCGAAGAACGTGAGTACAAGCAGGCCTACTCGATCTACGCCAACACCGAAAACCAGGAAAAGAAGGTCATCCAGGTGATCGACGACGGCCTGGCCAAGGGCGTGCTGAAGCCGGATTACCAGGTCTACCTGGCCCTGGCGCAGGCCAACTACTACATGGACCCGCCGCAGGTGGAAAAGGCGATCGACGCGTGGCAGAAGGCCGCCCCGCTTTCCAAGGACGGTGAAACCTACTTGAACCTGGCACGCGTCTTGCATTCTGAAGGTCGTGTTGCAGAGGCCAAGCAGGCCGCCCAGCAGGCGCTGGCGAAGGGTGTGAAGAATCAGGCCGATGCGAAGAAAATCATCAACCTGAAGTAAGTAGGAATAACGCCTGAACGCCTGCGACAGTGATGCGCAGGCGCTCAGGATTGGTATAAGCTTGGAGGTTCCTGCGGTGTCATGCACCGCTGATCAGGGATTCCGCCCCCGGCATCCCGGCCCCACTATTGAGCTCTTGGCGCATGACGGAACAACTAGTCGTTCACCGGTACGAACAACCCGATGACAAGGGGCTGAGCTGGCCTCGCATCGTCGGCATCGCGTTTGTAATTGCCCTGCATCTGGCCGCGTTCATGATGCTCCTGATCCCCGCCGTGGCTCCCAAGGCCGTGGCTGAGAAGGAGCGCAACGTCATGGTGACGATCGTCGACGCCCCGCCGCCGCCGGTGAAGAATCTGTCGCCGCCGAAGCCGTCGCCGGTCCCGCCGCCGCCGCAGGCGCCGGTCGTGGACGTGCCGGAACCGCGCCCGAACGACATCGTCACCCCGCCGTCGCCTCCGGCGCCGCCGGCACCGCCGACCTCGATCGAGGCCAGCGTGGACATCTCGTCGAAGGCCATGAATCCGCCGCGCTACCCGCCGGCAGCCTTCCGCGCGGGTATCCAGGGCGAAGTGATCCTGATCATTGATGTCGATGCCAGCGGCAACGTCACCAATGTCACGGTGGAAAAGTCCAGCCGTAACCGCGACCTGGACCGTGCTGCGATGGAAGCGGCTCGCAAGTGGCGCTTCAACGCCGCTGAAGCAGGCGGTAAGAAGACGGCAGGTCGCGTTCGCGTTCCGGTCAACTTTGCGCTGAACTGATGCGCCCGGGTGGCCGCCGGCCACCCCCGCTCCCGGTTCGATTGTTTAGCTTAGCTACACCCTTTATCACCACACACAACAAAGGTAAGCGTCATGCTGCAGGAAATTTTCATCGCCGCTGCTGCCGGGGGCAATCCGTCCAACGCCCTGTCGCAGATGGGCTTCGAGCACCTGATCCACGAAATGACCACCAAGCCGGGTGATTTCGCGGTTTCCTGGGTCGTGCTGCTGACCCTGGTCGTCATGTCGGCCATGTCCTGGTACTGGACCGTCATCAACATCTTCCGTGCTACCCGCCTGAAGAGCGCCGCCGATCGCGTCGTCAGCCTGTTCTGGGACACCCCGAACGCGCAGGACGCCATCCGTGCGATGGAAGAACAGCCGGCTTCCGAGCCGTTCTCGAAGATCGCCCTGGACGCTGCCCAGGCGGCTGCCCACCACCAGCGCGCTGAAGGCGGCGCCACCGGCGGCGTGGGTGAGAACCTGAGCCGTTCGGAGTTCGTCGACCGCGCCCTGCGTCAGGCCGTGACCCGCGAAAGCAACAAGCTGCAGTCGGGCATGACCCTGCTGGCCACCGTCGGTGCAACCGCTCCGTTCGTCGGTCTGCTGGGTACCGTGTGGGGCATCTACGGCGCGCTGATCAAGATCGGTGCCACCGGCTCCGCTTCGATCGACGCCGTTGCCGGCCCGGTGGGTGAAGCGCTGATCATGACCGCGATCGGTCTGTTCGTCGCGATCCCGGCCGTGTTCGCCTTCAACTTCTTCAGCAAGATCAACAGCGCGACCATCAGCAAGTTCGATACCTTCGCGCACGACCTGCACGACTTCTTCGCCACCGGCTCGCGCGTCCGCTAATTGCGGCGCGCGTCACCCAGCGACGAACGTAAGTAGTCACCAAGATCTAGACGGAGCCCGTTATGGCTTTCAGTAGTGGTAACAGCGGCGGCCCCATGGCCGACATCAACGTTACGCCCCTCGTGGACGTGATGCTGGTGCTGCTGATCATCTTCATCATCACGGCGCCCCTGATGTCCCACAAGGTCAAGGTGGATCTGCCGGAAGCCAACCTGATCCAGAAGCCGGAAGATGCTGAAAAGCGTTCCGGACCGATCACGCTGGCAGTCAAGGAAGACGGCTCGATCTACTGGAACGACGAAGAAATCAACAAGCAGACTCTCGAGTCCCGCTTGGCGACCGCCGCACAGCAGACCCCGCAGCCGCCGCTGAACCTGCGTGGTGACCGCACCACCAAGATGCGCGTCATCAACGACCTGACCAAGGTCGCGCAGGAACAGGGCATGCTGGACGTCGGCTTCGTCGCGACCAAAGAAAAGGGGCAATAAGCCATGGCATTCAGTAGTGGTGGTGGCAAGGGCCCCATGGCAGACATCAACGTCACGCCCCTCGTGGACGTGATGCTGGTTCTGCTGATCATCTTCATCGTGACCGCGCCGATCATGACGTACCCGATCGCCGTGGACCTGCCGCAGCGCGTGCTCAACCCACCGCCGCAGCTGGTCGAGCCGCCGCCGCCGATCGAGCTGCGGGTGGACGCCAGCAACCAGGTGTTCTGGAACAACAGCCCGGTTGCAGTGGGCGAACTCCAGCAGCGCATGGAGCAGGAAGTGCAGCGTGACCCGACCAACCAGCCCGAGCTGCGCATCGACGCCAGCCCGGACTCCGAGTACGACGTGATGGCCAAGGTTCTGGCCGCCGCGAAGAACGCGCAGATGAAGAAGATCGGGTTCCAGCAGCAGCAGTAATACGCAACACCAAGTCATGACGCGACTGGAAAGCGCCCCTGGAAACAGGGGCGCTTTTTTTATGCGCGCACCGGACACCCGCGTCCGGCTATGATCCGCGCATGCTTCCTACCTACCCCGCACTGGCCGACTGGCTCCACTGGATGGACGCGATTCCCAACCTGCGTCCGTGGATGATTGCAGCCTACGTGTTGTACCTGCTTTGGCTGATCGGCTGGATCATGCTGCAGAAACGCGAGCCGGTGGCCACGCTGAGCTGGATCCTGTCGCTGGCCGCCCTGCCCTACCTGGGCCTCTTCATCTATTACCTGCTGGGCCCGCAGAAAGTGAAGCGGCAGCGCCTGCGGCGCGGTCGCGCACGCTCGGGCATGGAGCACTACAACAGCGTCTGTCCACCGGATGCGGACTGCACCGAGCTGGCCAAGATCGGCCAGGCCACCACCGGGCTGGCGCCGAGTTCGGCCACCGAAGTCGAATGGCTGGTCGACGGCGCGCAGACCTACGCCGCGCTGCTGAAGGCGGTCGCACAGGCACGCGACCACCTCCATGTGGAGTACTACATTTTCAACCCCGACCATGCCGGCACCGCGTTGCGCGATGCACTGGTCGAACGCGCCCGCGCCGGTGTACGCGTGCGCCTGCTGCTGGACGCGGTCGGTTCGTCGTCGATCCGCAAGCGCTTCCTCAAACCGCTGCTCGAGGCGGGCGCGGAAGTGGCATGGTTCCACCCGCGGCAACTCCTCAAGCCGTTCAAGCGGCCATGGATGAACATGCGCACGCACCGCAAGCTGGTGGTGATCGACGGCCGTGTTGCGTTCACCGGTGGTATCAACATCACCGATGAGGAAGACGAAAGCCGCAACCCGAATGCCTACCGCGACCTGCACATGCGCCTGGCCGGGCATGTGGTGCGCAGCCTGCAGCTGGTGTTCGTCGAGGACTGGATCTACGCCACCGGCGAGCCCAAGGACCGCTTCAACATCGCGCAGCTGTGGCCCAACGACATGCCGACGCGCCAGGATGGAACGATCACCACGCAGGTGCTGGTGTCCGGGCCGGATTCTTCGTGGGAAACCATCCATCGCCTGCAGGTTGCAGCCATCCACGAAGCGCGCGAACGCGTGTGGCTGGTCACCCCGTACTTCGTACCGGGCGAAGCCGCGCGCATGGCGCTGACCTCGGCCGCGCTGGGTGGCCTGGACGTGCGCCTGCTGGTACCGAAGATGAGCGATTCCTGGTTCGTCACCCAGGCCGCGCGTTCCTACTTCGACGAGCTGCTGCAGGCTGGGGTGAAGATCTACGAGTACGGCCCGCGCATGCTGCACACCAAGGCCTTCATTGCCGACCGCGACGTGTGCATCGCCGGCAGCGCCAACTTCGATCACCGCAGCTTCCGGCTCAACTTCGAGCTCTCGATGATGATCAGCAACGAAGCGTGCGTGGCCGAACTCGAGAAGATCCTCATCGCCGAGTTCGCCGCTTCCAGCCCGGTCCGCAACGACCGTGGCCGCTCGCTGTGGCTCCACCGGGTCCCCGAGGCCTTCGCCCGCCTGGCCTCGCCGCTGCTGTAGGCGCCCCCACGTGGAACCGCGCCGTGCAGCGGCGCTACACTGGCGCGGTCAACCGGGGAGAATGACAATGTATTGGCTGTTCATGCTGCTGGCGATCGGCTGCTTCGCCTTCGCCGTCAAGACGCCCTCGACCGGGCTGATGATGCTTTCACTGTTCGGCGCCCTGCTGTTCCTGCTGGCCTGGGTCCGCGGTCGCTATGTCGCCACCTTCGGCAGCGGCCAGCGCGATACCGGCAGCGAGATGTACAACGCCATCGACCCTACCGAACTGCGCCGGCTGCGCGAGCAGGCCCAGGCCCGCCGCGACGCCGAACGCGACCAGAACGACCTGCCCCCGCGCCCATGACCCAGCTCAGCGTCAACGTGAACAAGATCGCCGTCCTGCGCAACTCGCGCGGCGGCCACGACCCGGACGTGGTGCGGGCGGCAACCGCCTGCCTGGACGCCGGTGCGCACGGCATTACCGTGCACCCGCGGCCGGACCGCCGGCATATCCACGCCGAGGACGTGCTTGCACTGTCGGCACTCACCCGCGCCCGTGGCGTGGAGTTCAACATCGAAGGCAACCCGTTCGCCCCGCCCCGCCCGGGCTACCCCGGGCTGCTGCCGCTCTGCGAACAGACCCGCCCGGCCCAGGCCACCCTGGTGCCGGACGGCGACGGCCAGCTCACCTCCGACCACGGCTTCGACTTCGGCCGCGACGCCGAACGGTTGCGGCCACTGATTGCCGCGCTGAAGTCGTATGGGTGCCGGGTCAGCCTGTTCGTCGACGCCGGCAACCCGGACATCGCCCAGGCAGCCGCGATCGGCGCCGACCGTATCGAGCTCTACACCGGTCCGTACGCCGAGGCGCACGCGGCGGGCGATGCGACGGTGATGCTGGCGCTGTTCGCCGAGGCGGCCCGCACGGCCCAGGCCGCCGGGCTGGGCGTCAATGCAGGACACGATCTGTCGCAGGAGAACCTGCGGGACTTCCTTCAGGCGGTGCCGGACGTGCTGGAGGTTTCGATCGGGCACGCGCTGATCGGGGAGGCGCTGTATGCCGGGCTGGACGCCACCGTGAAGCGGTATCTCGCGTTGGTTTGAGAAGAATTCCTTCCTGTGGATAACCATGGGGAGAAACCCCAACCGGTTCATCCAGAACCCAACCAGCCCAACGAATCCGCTTCCAAACTCCCCTGTGGTTAGTAATACTACTAACCCATGAACACCCGCTTTCCGCCCCCTCCCACCGCCCCGACGTCTCAATCAATGAGACGCCTCAGCCCTACCCTGTGACCCACATGGGTATCGCAATCAAAGGCCGGGGCTCCACCACGCACCTCGCAGGCCGCTTCGAGGTCACCGTCAGCGAGGCCATCGACGACGGCTGGGAACCGGACACCGGCGAAGAATTCGCCGCCCCGCGCCTGCGGACCGAAGTCCGCGCCGAAACCGCGCGCAGCATCATCAGTCGCAACAAGTCCCCGGACGTAGGCTTCAGCCAATCGGTGAATCCCTATCGCGGCTGCGAACATGGCTGCTCCTACTGCTTCGCCCGCCCCTCGCACGCGTTCCTCAACCTCTCCCCGGGCCTGGACTTCGAAACCAAGCTGTTCGCCAAGACCAACGCGCCGCAGCTGCTGCGCAAGGAACTGTCGCGCCCGGCGTATACCCCGCAACCGATCGCGCTGGGCATCAACACCGACGCGTACCAGCCGATCGAGCGCAAGCTCAAACTGACCCGCCAGCTCATCGAGGTGATGCAGGAAACCCAGCATCCGTTCTCGCTGATCACCAAGAACGCGCTGGTGGAGCGCGACATCGACCTGCTCGCGCCGCTGGCGGAAAACAACCTGGTCAGCGTGCACTTCTCGGTCACCTCGCTCGACCCGCATCTTTCGGCACGGCTCGAGCCGCGCGCCTCCGCCCCGCACGCGCGCCTGCGCGCCATGCGCCGCCTGCATGATGCCGGCATTCCTGTCGGCGTGATGGTCGCCCCGGTCATTCCCTGGATCAACGACGCCGAACTGGAAGCGGTGCTGGAAGCCGCGCGCGACGCTGGCGCCAGCACTGCCGGGTACGTGCTGCTGCGCCTGCCACTGGAAGTCGCCCCGCTGTTCCGCGACTGGCTCGACACGCACCACCCCGACCGCGCCGCACACGTGATGAGCACCATCAACCAGCTGCGTGGCGGCAAGGACTACAACAGCGAGTTCGGCACCCGCATGCGCGGCGAAGGTGTCTACGCCGACCTGCTCTCGCATCGTTTCAAGCTGGCGCGAAGAAGACTGGGTTTCGACGCCCAGAACAGCCACTGGCCGAAACTGGACTGCACGAAATTCGTGCGGCCACTGCCGCCGCGTGAAGCTTCACCACAGGGATCTCTGTTCTAGCCGCGCATGGATCAGCCGGGCTTCTGCGCCTGGTCGCGACGGAACAGCTCCCATTCGTCGATCCGGGTGCCGTCCGGCAGGTGGCAGATGCCCTTCTGGTTCCCCTGTGCGTCCTTCTCGATCTCCACCTTTCCGCCGACCTTTTCACAGTGCACCGAAGCCGGGTTGGCCATGCCCACCTGGGTCTCGTGCACTTCCTGGCTCTGCTGGGAACACCCCGCCATACCGACCACGGCAAGTACCGCCAGCACGATCACATTGCTACGCATGACGCTTCTCCAGTGTGGCCGCCATCGGCTGGCTGCAGTCTGGAGTCGTCTGCGTGAACGACCTGTGCCCTACCAGTAAATCTACTGGCTGCCGGAATGCACCGGTGCTGCGGCGGTATCCTTTCCCCATCCAGCCTCTGCGGGTCCGTCCTTGGGAGTGCATGTATGGGTCTGCTCGCGATTCTGATTTCCCTGGCGCTGTTGATGTGGCTGGCCTACAAGGGCTGGAGCGTACTGTTGCTGGCGCCGGCCGCCGCGCTGCTTACCGCGATCCTCTCCGGCGAAGTAGTGCTCGCCAACTGGACCACCACCTTCATGTCCGGCGCCGGCAGCTTCGTCATACGCTGGTTCCCGCTGTTCCTGCTCGGCGGGATCTTCGGCAAGCTGATGGACGACACCGGGTCCATCACCTCGATTGCGAAGTACCTGACGAAGCAACTCGGGGTGAAGCGCACCATGCTGGCCGTGGTGCTGGCCTCTGCGGTGGTCACCTATGGCGGTGTCAGCGTGTTCGTGGCGTTCTTCGTGCTGGTGCCGATGACCCGCGAGATGTTCAGGGCTGCGAACATTCCATCGCGGCTGATGCCGGCAGCGATCGGCCTGGGCGCCTTCACCTTCACCATGTCGGCAATGCCGGGCAGCCCGTCCACCAACAATGCCATCCCGATGCCGTACTTCGGCACCACCACCTTTGCCGCCCCCGGCCTTGGCATCGTGGCTTCGATCATCACCCTGGTGTTCGGCATGTGGTGGCTGCACCGAGCTGAAGCCAAGGCGCGTACCGCCGGCGAGTCGTACACCGAAGACGACGGCAAGATCGTCATTCCGGAAAAGACCCGCGAGCAGGCCACCAACGCCGGCGACTTCGATCCGGCCGAACTCGATCACGGCAAACGCACGGACGACTACCCTCCTTTCATCGTGGCCGTCATGCCGCTGGTCGTCGTCATCGTGGTCAACTTCCTGATGGCGTTGATCGTGCTGCCCCGTGTGGACTTTTCCGCACTGGAAAGCGCGCCATGGGGAATCGACGTCAACGCTTCCATCGGCGTCTGGGCAGTGCTCATAGCGCTGGCAACAGCCAATCTCACCGCCATCGTGCTGAACTTCAAACGCCTGCTTTCCCTGCGCGAGAGCCTGGACGCCGGCGCCAATTCGTCTGCACTGCCCATTCTCACCATCGCCAGTCTGGTCGGCTTCGGCGCGGTGGTCGCGGCCATGCCCACTTTCGAAGTGGTGCGCGACGCCGTGCTGCACATCCCGGGCGGACCCTTGGTATCGCTGGTGGTGGCGATGAACTCGCTGGCCGCGTTGACCGGAACGGCCTCGGGCGGCATGGCCATCGCCCTCAACGCACTGGGCAGCGAGTACATGCGGATGGCGGCCGAGTACGGCATCGATCCGGCGTTGATGCACCGGCTTACCGTGGTGAGCGCCGGCACGCTCGATGCACTTCCGCACAACGGCACGGTACTGCTGCTGCTGCAGATCAGCAAGCAAACCCACGCCAACAGCTACTTCGACATGTTCATGACCGTGATCGTCGGCGTGCTGATCTCGCTGGTGGCGATCTTCTTCCTTGGTGCCACCTTCGGCTCCTTCTGATTCCAACCTCGCTTCCGTATCTGGAGAGTCAGTCATGAAAACGTTGGTGAAGTTCCTCGCGGCCACATCGCTCCTGCTGGCCTTCCCCGCGTTCGCGCACGTCAGCGCGACCGACCACGCACACAGCGACTTCGCTGCTGGGCTGGCGCATCCCTTCCTGGGTGTCGACCACATTCTGGCCATGGTCGCAGTGGGTCTGTGGGCGAGCACCCTGGGCAAACGCGGCCTGATCGCGGTGCCTGCCGCGTTCGTGGGGGTGATGGTGCTGGGCTTCCTGGCTGCAGTGGGCGGCCTGTCGCTGCCCTTGGTGGAGCCGGTGATCCTCGCCTCGGTGGCGGTGCTCGGGCTGGCCATCGCCTTCGCGCTGCCGGTCTCCCCGCTGTTCGGCGCCGCAGTCGCCGGCTTCTTCGGGTTCTTCCACGGTTATGCGCATGGCGCGGAGATCGGCGGGGCACACATGCTCACCTATGGCGCCGGGTTCGTGCTCGCGACCGTGGTGCTGCATGCGGTTGGCCTGGGCCTCGGCGTGGGCGCCGGGCGCCTGATGAACGCAAAAGCGGGCCGCCTCTCGCTTCGCGTGGCGGGGGGTGCCATCGCCGCATGGGGCCTGCTGATGATGGTGGGCTGAAGCGGATTCCAGAACGTGGACTGCTTCGATCCCTCCTCTGCACTGCCCCTGCACCTGCTGCGGCTGATCAGCCCCAGCCAGCCGGTCGGCAGCTTCTCTTATTCGAGGGGCCTGGAGCCGGCCGTGCACGCCGGCGTCGTGCACGATGAAGGCACGGCGTCCCGCTGGATACTGGGCGTTCTGGAGCACAGCTACGCGCTGCTCGACGGCGCCCTGTTCTGGCGCATGGCCCACGCCCTGGAGCAGGACGACGACGCAGCGTTCCGATCAGCCAATGCGTGGCTGGCCGCCGGGCGCGAGAGCAGAGAGCTCGAGCTGGAAGACCGGCGCATGGCCGAGTCGCTGCTGCGCCTGCTCATCGACCTCGGCGTGAAGCGAGCCAGCGACCCTGCCAACGTGCGCCTCACCTACCCCGCGTCCTTTGCGCTGGCCTGCGCGCACTGGGATGTTGCGCCACCCACGGCGCTGCGTGGACTGATATGGAGCGTGGTGGAAGCCCAGGTCGCTGCCGCGATGCGGCTGGTGCCGCTGGGACACACCTCCGGCCAACGCATCCTGATCGCCTCGATGCCGGTCATCGAACGCGCCGCTGGCCGGGCGATGACTGTAAGCGACGACGATGTCGGCAACGTCTCCCCTGCGCTGGCGATGATGAGCGCGTGGCACGAAACCCAGTACAGCCGGTTGTTCCGCTCGTAATCAGCGGGGGGACTGCGCGACGTGGCGCCGCCGGTTGTCTTCCGGCGTGGTTGACTCCGCCGGTGGCACCGGTACCAGCGCCTTGAACGCGTACTGCCCGACCAGCATCAACCAGGTGACGATCACGAACGACGAGGTCAGCACCGGCATGCCGATGGGTTTGAGGAAGATCGCCACCGACGCCCATAGCCACGCAGACACCGCCGCGCCGAACAGCGCGTAGCAGAAGCTGCGCCAGGTCAGCACCAGGAAGACGCCACCGAGCGCCATCGCAGTCAGCGCCGCGTTGTAGCCGAACAGGCCATCGCGGATCGCCCCTTCCGGACCACCGAACAGGGCGGCGACCACCGTACCCGTGATGGCACCCAGCAGGCACATGCCCGCCGCTATGCGCGAATGCAGCGCAATGCCCAGCAGGATGATGTACCCGGTGATCCAGTTGTCCTGGAAGAAGATCTGGCCTATCGACGCGCCGATCCCCATGTACCAGGTAGGCAGCACATACGGTGCGACGTATGAGAACTGATCCGGCGACACCGGCTTGGCCATCGGGCCAGCCTCGATCGCGTCGAACTTCAGGATCGCGAACAGGAACAGCCAGCCGATCAGCACGAACGGCATGGTCAACGGCGCGACCTTGTGTGGGCCCAGCAGTGCGGCCAGGCTGGCAAAGGCCATGCTGCTCATGGCCGCGCCACAGACCAGGTAGACGAACATCGCAAAGGACGGGACCGCGCCGGTCTGGAAGTCCTCACTGGTGAACGCAATCAGCGCCAGGGCCACCAGCGCACCGTTGAAGCCGAACAGCCCATCGCGGATCAGCCCGCGGTCGGCCTTGAGGACGACCGCCGTCAATGTGCTGGCCAGCACGCCGACCACGCAGATCGCCGCGTAGATCCACGAGTTGAACGCGATACCCAACAGGATGACCAGGCCGCTCCAGGGATTGTTCTGGAACACGACCTGGCCGATCCCGCGCAGTGTCCAGCTGACCACGTTCATCGCGCTGGCCTAGAACAGGAAGTAGCGCTGGGCCATGGGCAACACATCCACCGGTTCGCAGGTGATGAGCTCGCCATCCACGCGGACCTGGTAGTTCTGCGGATCGACTTCCAGCTTGGGGGTCAACCCGTTGTGGATCATGTCCTTCTTGCGCAGCGAACGGATGCCCTTGACCGCCACCAGGTGCTTGTTGAGCTTGAGCTTCTCGCCGATGCCATCGGCCAGCGCACTCCGGGACACGAACGTGACCCCGGTGGAGGCGCCCGCACGGCCCATGCCGGCATACATGGGCCGGTAATGCACCGGTTGCGGCGTGGAGATGGAGGCATTCGGATCGCCCATCGGGGCCACTGCGATCATGCCGCCAATAAGCACGGCCTTGGGTTTCACCCCGAAGAAATCGGTCTTCCACAGCGCCAGGTCGGCGCGCTTGCCGACCTCGACCGATCCCACCTCGTGCGCCAGGCCGTGGGTGATCGCCGGGTTGATCGTGTACTTGGCCACGTAGCGCTTGACCCGGAAGTTGTCATTGCGTGCGTTGTCCTCAGGCAGTGGTCCGCGCTGGACCTTCATCTTGTGCGCGGTCTGCCAGCAGCGCAGCGTGGTTTCGCCAATGCGCCCCATCGCCTGCGAGTCCGAGGACATCATCGAGAACACGCCCATGTCGTGCAGGATGTCTTCGGCGGCGATGGTCTCGCGGCGGATCCGCGACTCGGCAAAGGCCACGTCTTCGGGTACCTGGGAACTGAGGTGATGGCACACCATCAGCATGTCCAGGTGCTCGTCCACGGTGTTGATCGTGTATGGCCGGGTCGGGTTGGTCGACGAGGGCAGGATGTTCTCCTCGCCGGCGGCGGTGATGATGTCCGGCGCGTGGCCACCACCGGCACCTTCGGTGTGGAAGCTGTGGATGGTGCGGCCTTTCATCGCGGCGAAGCTGTCGCGCACGAAGCCACTCTCGTTGAGCGTATCGGTGTGGATGGCGACCTGGATGTCTTCCTCGTCGGCCACGGTCAGACAGTTGTCGATGGTCGCCGGGGTGGTGCCCCAGTCCTCATGCAGCTTCAGCCCGATCACGCCCGCGCGGATCTGCTCACGCAGCGGTTCGGGCTGGCTCGCATTGCCCTTGCCCAGCAGGCCGATGTTGAGCGGCAGCACATCGGCTGCCTCCAGCATGCGATGGATTGCCCAGGGTCCGGGCGTCACGGTGGTGGCCAGGGTGCCCACGGTGGGGCCAGTGCCGCCGCCCACCAGTGTGGTGGTTCCGCTGGCCAGTGCCTCGTCGGCCTGCTGCGGGCAGATGAAGTGGATATGGGTGTCGATGCCACCGGCAGTGACGATGTTGCCTTCGCCGGCGATGACGTCGGTACCTGGACCGATCACGATGTCCACGCCGGGTTGGATGTCGGGATTGCCGGCCTTGCCGATGCCGGAAATGCGTCCATCCTTGATCCCGATGTCGGCCTTGATGATGCCCCAGTGGTCGAGAATGATCACGCTGGTGATGACCACGTCGGCCACTTCGCTGGCCAGGCGTTGGCCTTGGCCCATGCCGTCGCGGATGACCTTGCCACCGCCGAAGATCACCTCCTCACCGTAGATGGTGCGGTCTTCCTCGATCTCGATGATCAGCTCGGTGTCGGCCAGCCGTACACGGTCGCCCTTGGTCGGGCCATACAGATTCGCATACGCTTCGCGCGTGATGGTAACCATGTGCCTGCTCCTAGAGTTTGCCCATGATCCTGCCGTTGAACCCATAGACCTCGCGCGCACCGGCGAGCGCCACCAGCTCCACGACGCGGTCCTGGCCCGGTTCGAAACGCACCGCGGTGCCGGCCGGAATATTCAACCGATAGCCACGGGCCTGATCGCGGTCGAACAACAGCGCGGTATTGGTTTCGAAGAAGTGGTAATGCGAGCCGACCTGGATGGGACGATCGCCGGAATTGCTCACCTGCAGGCTGCGCCGCTCGCGGCCCTGGTTGAGCTCGATCGAACCTTCCTCGATGAAATACTCTCCGGGAATCATGGCAACCACCTCACGGGATCGGATTGTGGACGGTGACCAGCTTGGTGCCGTCGGGGAACGTGGCTTCCACCTGGATGTCGTGGATCATCTCCGCCACGCCTTCCATCACGTCGCTACGGGTCAGCAGCGTGGCGCCATAGGACATCAGATCGGCCACCGTCCTGCCGTCGCGCGCGCCTTCCACCACCGCCGCGGAAATGAATGCCACCGCCTCGGGGTAGTTGAGCTTCACGCCACGCGCCTTGCGGCGTTCGGCCACCAACGCTGCAGTGAACAGCAGCAGCTTGTCTTTCTCGCGTGGCAACAGGTCCATGGCTCTGCTCTCGTTGGTTGTTTCAGGTCGCCCAGATGCGCGGTGCGACGCCGCCCTTGCCGATACCGCCCTCACGCAGCACGTGCCACGCCCTGCGGAACAGCGACTTGGCCTGCGACATGTGGTCGCCCAGATAACGGCAGACCACCACCCGCTCCAGCGCGCTCACCGAGAACACGTGCTGCGCATCGTCGCCAAGCGTGTCGCGAACGCGCGCGGCCGCGTCTTCAATGGACGGTCCGGCGTACACCAGCGTGCCCATGATCGGTTGGCCTGCCAGCACGAAGGGCTGGTCCTTCACCGCCTCCGGTCCGGACACGCAGAAGCGTTCGAACCAGATCGGTTCACCCGCACGCACGATCTCCACGCTCTGCCTGAAAGTGCCCGCGCCGAAGCGCTCGCCCGCAGCAGGTCGACCGAAGCTCACGAAGTCCCAGCCGATATAGACCGCGTCAGCCGCAAGCACGGCCTGGGTCTTCATGGAAGCACTCGCACCGGCAAACACGATGGTCTCCTGGGGCAGGTATTCACAGACCGCTCCCGCGGCGACGTCGATACGAACCTGCTGCGTGCTGGTGCGCTCTTCGCTGCGGTAGAACTTGGTTGCGCCCGGTGTAGTCAGCACCGTCCGCGCCTGCTCGGCCAGATGGCAATCGATCGCCAGCTGGTCGCCACCGGCAATGCCGCCGGGTGGGTGCAGTATGTACACATGTGCGGATCCGTCGGTTTCTGGATAGAACGCGCGCTGCACAGCCAGTGGCCCAACATGCTGGCGTCGCATGAGGCGGGTCTTGCCTTCCTGGTGCTCGAACCACAGCTCAAGCTTGCCACGCCAATCGTTCGCAGCCATCAAGGACTCCCTGTGACTTGCAGGCCAACGACGCATTCGAATCGACTGCGCTAGAGTAGATTCATTGGACACCCGCCATGTTCAGCCGGAGTGAAAGATGCTTAAGGCCATCGCGGTAGAAGACGGTTCCATCGAGTCCGGCTGGTTGCCCCGCGTTTCTCTGGGGACGCTGGTACTGAGTTATGACGAACGCCATGTGCGCAGGCGCGCACTCACATTGCCGACCGGCGAGAAGATCCTTCTGGACCTGCCTGAGCCGGTGGTGCTCGCCTCCGGTGCGCAGCTGCTGTTGGAAGACGGTACCGTCGTCCACATTCATGCTGCGGAAGAAGCACTGCTGGAAGTGACCGCGAAGACCCCGCTGCACCTCACTGAATTGGCATGGCACATCGGCAACCGGCACCTCGCCGCTGCCATCTATCCCGACCGCATCCTGATCGCGCGTGACCATGTCATCACCGCCATGCTGGAAGGCCTGGGTGCGGTGGTGCGCGAGGTCAATGAGCCGTTCAGTCCGGCGCGAGGCGCGTACAGCCATCAACACTCGCATTCGCACGGACATACCCCATGAGCTCACAACATGGTCCCCTGCGCATCGGCATCGGCGGGCCGGTCGGCTCCGGCAAAACCACGCTGACCGAGAAACTGTGCAAGGCGCTGCGTGATCGCCTCTCGATTGCGGTGATCACCAACGACATCTACACCAAGGAAGACGCGATGATCCTGGCGCGTCGCCAGGCGCTGTCCGAAGACCGGATCATGGCGGTGGAAACCGGTGGCTGTCCACATACCGCGATCCGCGAGGATGCCTCGATCAATCTGCAGGCCATCGCCGAAATGAACCGGGCGTTCCCCGATCTGGACGTAGTGTTCATCGAATCCGGTGGCGACAACCTGGCCGCGACGTTCTCGCCGGACCTGGCCGACCTCACCCTCTATGTCATCTCGGTCTGCCAGGGCGAGGAGATTCCACGCAAGGGCGGTCCCGGCATCACCAAGTCGGATTTCCTGGTCATCAACAAGAGCGACCTGGCGCCGTACGTGGATGTGGATCTCGAGGTAATGCAGCGCGACGCGCTGAAAATGCGCGGCAACCGTCCGTTCGGATTTACGGACCTGTCGAGAGGAAAAGGCCTGGATGAAATCGTCGACTTCATCATGGAAAACGGCGGGCTCAACGCCTGACGCGGCGACGCCGGGCAACGCGACCGCGCTGCCCGATACCGCGGTCGAGGTGGCGCAGGTGTTCGGCTTCGACAGCCGCATGCGTGTGCCTGCCTACGCGACGGCGGACGTGCACGTTCCGGAGATCGATCCGGACTACGTGTTCCATCGTGAAACCACCCTGGCCATCCTCGCCGGCTTCGCCCATCGGCGCCGGGTGATGGTTTCGGGCTACCACGGTACTGGCAAGTCCACGCATATCGAGCAGGTTGCGGCGCGGCTCAACTGGCCGTGCGTGCGCATCAACCTGGACAGTCATGTCAGTCGCATCGATCTGATCGGCAAGGATGCCATCGTGGTCCGCGACGGTCGGCAGGTCACCGAGTTCCGAGATGGGATCCTGCCGTGGGCCTACCAGAACAACGTGGCGCTGGTACTCGACGAGTACGACGCCGGCCGGCCGGACGTCATGTTCGTCATCCAGCGCGTGCTGGAGTCGTCCAGCCGGCTTACGCTGCTTGACCAGGCGCGCGTGCTGCTCCCGCATCCTGCGTTCCGCCTGTTCGCTACCGCCAACACCGTGGGTCTCGGCGACAGCACCGGCCTGTACCACGGTACGCAGCAGATCAACCAGGCGCAGATGGACCGCTGGTCCATCGTCGCCACGCTCAACTATCTGGCGCAGGACGATGAAGTGGCGATCGTGCTGGCCAAGGCCAGCCATTACCGCAATGACGCAGGGCGCGAGACAGTCGTGCGGATGGTGCAGGTTGCGAACCTCACCCGCGCCGCGTTTGGCAATGGTGACATTGCCACGGTAATGAGCCCGCGCACGGTCATCACCTGGGCCGAGAACACGGAGATCTTCGGCGATACCGCGTTTGCCTTCCAGCTCACCTTCCTCAACAGATGCGACGAACTGGAGCGCGGCATCGTGGCGGAGTTCTATCAGCGCGTCTTCGGCGATGAACTGCCGGAGTCGGTGGCCAACCTGCAGCAGCCGTAAGATGAACGCACGCCGGGGATCTTCCCAAGAGGCTGTCCGGCGCGCCTTGGACGCATGCTCACGAGCCCTTGCAGGGCAGCGGGGTGTTGAAGAATCATATTCGCGTAGCGGCGTGGCATTGAGCCGGGTTGCTGTAGCACGCGGCATGAGCGATGCCCGTGCGCTGCGCCGTGCGCACCACGACGCGCGCATTCACGAGGCCTTTGCGCCGAACAGTCCGCAGGCGCGCGTGCTGTACGACGCATTGGAAGACGTTCGCATTGAAGCCCTGGGCACGCTTCGCATGCGCGGCGTTGCCCGCAACCTGGCCGCCGCACTGGAGCATACGTTGGCCGAGCGCGAGGCTGACGCAGCAACAGCACTTGCGCTGTTCGCGCGAACGCGACTTACCGGCGAACCGACGCCCGAGAGCGGCGCGCGGGTACTTGCCAGGTACGGTGAGTGGGTGCAGATCCAGTTCGGAACGATACTGCAGGAACTTCCCGTTGTTCTGCACGAGCAGGCAGCCTACGCACGCCTCGTCACGGCGCATCTTGCTGGACTGGCAGTGGAGGTGTTGCCGGACGCGCAGGTCATTCGCGCGCCCTTGGTTCACACGACAGACAAAGGCGCAGACGACGCTGGCCAGACCGAGGCGGAGCATGACGAACAGCATGACCACACCGTCGAGGCGTCTGGCCTCGCAGAACCCGCTGTTGCAGATGCGCTTGAGGGCCTGGACGGGTGCGATGACCCTCCGTTGCATCCGGCACGCCTGCGCGCGGCGGATGCAATGGCGGGTGCCGCAACCGGGTATCGCGCCTTCACCACCGAGTTCGATCAGGTCGCCAACGCGCGCGAACTCCGCAGCCCGCAGCAGCTGCAGCGGCTACGCGGCGTGCTCGACCGACATCGCGCCGCCCAGCGCGTCACCGTGGGTCGGCTGGCCGCTCGCCTCCAGCGGCATCTGATGGCGCGGCAACAGCGCAGTTGGGCATTCGACCTCGAGGAGGGTGAGCTGGACACTGGCCGGCTTGCGCGCATCATCATCGACCCCACGCAGGCGCTGACGTTCAAACGGGAGCGCGAGAGCCGCTTCCTCGATACTGCGGTCACCCTGCTGATCGACAACTCCGGCTCCATGCACGGCCGCCCCATCGCGGTGGCTGCCGTGTGTTGCGACATCCTTGCTGCCACGCTTGAGCGCTGCGGTGTCACCGTTGAGATCCTGGGCTTCACCACAGGGACCTGGAACGGTGGACAGTCCCGGGAGAAGTGGTTGAAGGCGGGAAGGCCCCCTGCTCCTGGCCGATTGAACCAGACCCGCCACATCATCTACAAATCCGCGCAACAGCCTCTGCGCCGTGCGAGAGGCAGCCTCGGCCTGATGCTATGCAACGAGCTGCTCAAAGAGAACATTGACGGCGAAGCGCTGCTATGGGCACACCAACGCCTGCTCACCCGGCCGGAGCAGCGCCGACTTCTCATGGTCATTTCCGATGGCGCGCCCGCCGACGACGCCACGCTATCAGCAAATCCACGCGACTATCTTGAGCGCCACCTCCGGGCGGTGATCGGCATGATCGGGAAGCACTCTCCGGTGGAGCTGGTGGCGATAGGCATGGGCCATAACGCTGGCAGGTACTACCCACGTGCCGTAGCCATCAGCGAGCCCGAGCAACTGGCGGGTGCGCTGACGGATGAGCTGGGCGGGCTGCTTGTCGGCCGCCCTGCAGGGCAGCATCACGGCGCCGACGTTGGCGCCACATCCAGCCGCAGCACCAGGTAACGCATGAAGAACTGCGTGATCGGCCCGACGCACAACGCGAACACCACCGTCCCAACCCCGGCGATGCCACCCAGCGCGAAGCCCAGCGCCAGCACTACCAGTTCGATGCAGGTGCGGACCCGCTGGATGGACCAGCCCGCACGGCGGGCAAAGCCGGTCATCAGGCCGTCGCGCGGACCGGGGCCCAGCTGCGCGCCAACGTACAACGCGGTTGCGATAGCGCACATCACCACGCCGGCAAGCAGATAGAGCCAACGCAGGCCCAAGCCTTCGGGAGGGTCGAACAGGTGCAGGTTGATGTCGGTGAATGGCCCCAGCAACAAGGTGTTGGCCAGCGTGCCCAGCCCGGGCATCTGCCGCAGCGGAATCCACAGCAGCAGCACCCCCAGCGCTACCAGCACCATGATCGTGCCCAGCGACAGCGGCAGATGCCGCGCGGCACCCTCGTGGAACACCACCCACGGAGATCCGCCCAGCGTGCTGCGCATCAGCAGCGCGTTGGAAATGCCATACAGGTACAGCCCGACCAGCAGCCGCACCAGGCGTTCGGGCAGGCGGCCGGCACGGAGTTGATCGAGAGGGCCGAGGTTGGCCAGTCCGAGCGGAGAGGTATTCAGGTTCATGGGGCCAGTATCCGCACCAGTGGCACTTCCACGTAGAGCCAGTTGAGCCATAGTGGCCCCATGAATCGCGCCCTGACTCCCCAGCACCTGGCCACTCTGGTCGGCCAGTTCCCACGCAAGCCCGCCTATCGCGGACTGCGCCAGGTCCTGCAGGAACTCATTGGTGACGGTCGCATTCCGCTCGACACCCGGCTGCCGAGCGAGCGGGCTGTCTCCGTGCAGCTTGGCGTGTCCCGCAACACGGTCACGCGTGCCTATGCCGACCTCGTCGCTGCCGGCTTCGCCAGCACCCGACACGGCGCCGGCACGTTCGCCGCAGTGCCTGCTGACCGCCGCCGCGCGCACGACCATGCACTGCGTTCGGTCGCCAACCCGCACGACACGGAAGGCAGCATCGACCTCACCTGCGCTTCCACCACGGCCATCCCTGGCATAGGCGCCGCCTATCAGCGAGCGATGGAGCGACTGCCAGGGTATTTCGGCAGTGATGGCTATCGTCCCACCGGCCTGCCGGCGTTGCGCGCCCTGATCGCGCACCAGTTCGCCCAACGCGGGCTGCCCACCGATCCCGACCAGATCATGGTGTGCTCGGGCGCACTGGCCGCCACCGCCGTGGTGGCGCGGGCGCTGTCGCGCCCCGGCGACCGGGTGATGATCGAATCGCCGGTGTACCCCAACGTCATCGAAGCGCTTCGGCTGGGCGGCGCGCGGCTGGTGGCCTCTCCCATGGGCGACGCGCTGGGCGAAGAAGGCTGGGACCTGGACGGCGTCGCCGCCACCCTTACCCAGACCCGGCCGCACCTGGCGTACCTCATTCCCGACTTCCAGAATCCCACCGGCTTCATGATGCGCGACGACCAGCGCGCACGCTACGCCGCCGCGCTGCGGGCCACGCGCACCGTGCCCATCGTCGACGAATCGCTGCAGGCACTGTCGCTCACCGACACGCCAATGCCGCTGCCGTTCGCCGCGCACGCCCCGGAGACGATCACGTTGGGCAGCGTGTCCAAGCTTTACTGGAGTGGTCTGCGCGTGGGCTGGATCCGCGCGCCGCAGGGAATGATGGACACCCTCATCAAGGCGCGACTGCAGCTGGATCTGGGCACTGCCCTGTTCGACCAGCTGGTGGTGACCGAACTGCTGCAGGACGAAACGTTGCTGGACGTCCGCCGCAGCCAGCTGCGCGAGCGCCGCGATGCGCTGGCCAACGCCATGCGCGAACACCTGCCGGAGTGGCGCTTCCGCCTTCCACAGGGCGGCATGACCCTGTGGTTGCAGTTGCCGACGGCCGTCAGTGCCACCCAGTTTGCGACCCGTCTGGAAGCCGCCGGCGTACACATCCCGCCTGGCCCGATGTTCAGCGTGGAAGGCGGCGGCGACCAGTGGCTGCGCATCCCCTTCGTGCGGCCCGAGGCGGACCTTATCGAAGCCGTGCGGCGCATCGCTGGGATCTGGTCCAACGCCCCGTCACGGCCATCGGCGCGTAGGCATGGCGCACAGGTAGTGATTCTCTGATTGGTTCACCGCACTCAACACGACGTTTCCCGTCCACTGTCTACCGTACGTCCGCGCGCCTGCCTATCGTGCCCGGAACCCCCACGTTCCGGACACACCATGCAGACCCTCCATGGCAAAACCGCTCTCATCACCGGCGGCAGCAGCGGCATTGGACTGGCGACTGCCAGGCTTTTCGCAGCACAGGGCGCCAAGGTCATCATCACCGGGCGACGCAAAGACATCGTAGACGCTGCAGTGGCCTCCATCGGCAGTGCGGCCACGGGTCTTGTTGGAGACGTCGCCGATATCGCCCACCACGACGCTGTGGCGGCCGAGCTGAAGCAACGCCTTGGCGGCCTGGACATCTACATGGCCAACGCTGGCCTGAACACCATCAACGAGTCGGCCCGCGTCAGTCCCGAAGAATTCGATGCCCAGTTCAGCGCCAACACGCGTGGCGTGTTCTTCGGCGTGCAGAACATTGCGCCGATCATGCGCGACGGCGGCGCCATCATCATCACCAGCTCGATCGCCAGTCAGAAAGTGCTGGACGGGCACGCCGTGTACGCAGGTTCCAAGGCCGCCATCGAAGCCTTCGCGCGCAGCTGGATGGTCGAGTTCCGCGCACGCCGCATCCGCGTCAACGTGCTCAGCCCGGGCCCGGTCAACACGCCCATCCTGGACAAGCTCGGCATTCCGCCCGAACAGCGCGGTGATTTCGAACAGCAGGTGGCAAGCGCCATCCCGCTGGGCCGGTTGGGCGAGCCGGATGAACTGGCAAGCGCCGCACTGTTCCTGGCATCGGACGCGGGCAGCTTCGTCAACGGCGTGGTGCTGCGCGTGGATGGTGGGATGTCGGTGCTGTAGGCACGTCAGATTTCCCTGATACTGCGCCTTCCGCGAACCCGCTAGCATCGGAAGCTACGCCCAACACCACGGCCTACCGATGACAAGCATCAAGGCAATGAAGCTGCTGTTCGCCGGGTTGGTCCTGGCAGCGGGAGTGTTCTTAGTCGGCTACCACGGCGGCAAGCAGCTGGCGAAGGCCGAGATCGCCGCGCAGAGCGTGGCAACCCGGAAGTGATGGGGAACTGACGGCGCCCCTGCGTCACTCGCCCGCTTTACTTTCTCGCGCGTTGCGCATCGCGCAACGACGGCTTTGCGCACAGTATTCAAGAACAGACAAGATTCCCCTTTCCACTGTCATCGGCCAAGATCGGCCGATCCAGACAGCGGGAAACGGGAATGAATGCATGGATCTACCTGGCGGTGGCGATCCTCAGTGAGGTCATCGCCACCAGCGCATTGAAGGCCAGTGAAGGATTCTCACGGGTGGGTCCATCCATCCTGGTCGTGCTCTTCTATGGCATTTCCTTCTACTGCCTTTCGCAGACCCTCAAGAGCGTTCCAGTAGGAGTGGCCTATGCCATCTGGTCCGGCGTCGGCATCGTGTTCATCACACTGGTGGCTTGGGTTCTGCATGGTCAGAAGATCGACCTGTGGGGCGTGATCGGCATGGCGATGATCACCGGCGGCGTGGTGGTGATGAACACGCTCTCCAAGACGTCGGGCCATTGATGAGGAAGATGTATGGTTCAGGGAAATCCCGTTGAGCTGCGCGGGTCCACCGGACACACTGGCTTCCAGACCACCCACTGACGTATCGGAATCTGCATGTTGAAGCGGCCCCGCGTTCTACTGGTCGAAGACCAGCCGGACCTGCGCGATCTGATCGGTAATGCACTGGCAGACCACGGCGTCGACGTCGTCCTGGCAGAGGATGGCCGATGCGCCGAGGAGCTGATCAGGCTCCACGGCGATTTCGACGTGGTTTTCAGTGACATTGAAATGCCGAACGGTGTATCGGGGATTGAACTGGCCGAGACCGTCGCACGCTACCTGCCCCAGGCGCAGGTAATACTGGCCTCGGGTTACGCCCGAAGCCAGCTGCCGCCACTGCCGGAGGGCGTCACCTTCCTTTCCAAACCCTATCGTCTCAAGCAGCTGATGGCGCTGTTCAATGCTGTCACGCGTGCCGAGGGTGGAAGCAACGCTGCAGGAACCGATGCGTTCGTTTCGAGACTGGGATAACGCATGCAAGCGTCCGTCGATGTGTTCACTGCCCTTCGGAACCTTCTGCTCCCCTATCGGCACCGGCTCCTCGTGGTTCACGATGAAGACGGCCACTTCTACGCCAATTGCCAGAATACCGACGCCAAAGGAAAGGCTCAGTTCTTCGGTGCGGTGAAGGCATCAGGGCGCAAGCTCGTACTTCACTTCATGCCCGTGTACGACTTCCCGGAGCTGCTGGACAACATCAGCCCTGCGCTGAAGAAGCGCATGCAGGGGAAATCCTGCTTCAACTTCGACGCTTACGATCCCGCGCTCCTGCAAGAGCTGCAGACGTTGATTGAGCAGGGCGTGGCGCGCTACGAAGGTGCCGGCAAACTTTGAAAACCCGCTAAGGCGGGGATCCATTGATGACCGCTTCAATGCGGTGGCCATCCGGGTCTACAAGGAAGGCTGCGTAGTAGTGGTCCCCGTAATCCAGGCGTAAGCCGGGCGCGCCGTTGCAGGCGCCGCCGACCTTGAGCGCGGACGCATGGAAGCTCTGGACGGCGGCACGTGACGGGGCTGCAAATGCGAGATGGAAGCCCTCGCCTGGCGGTTGTGCATTTACCCGCAGCTTAAGGCACAGCAGATCCTCGCCATCGACCAGCCCGTACCCGACCGCCGTGTCGTCCTCGAAGACACGGCGGTAGCCCATGGCGCCAAGGGCAGCATCGTAGAAACGCGCCGAAAGGTCGATGTCGCGAACGCCAATGGAAATGTGGTGGAGCATTATCGATTACCTTGCTTGGAGGCGTTCTTCCATGTTCACAGAATCCGCACTTACGCTCCGCATGCAGGCAAGACTACCGGGGCAGGACTCATGTAAGTGACCTGGCCAGCACAGATACGGTAAGCGAAAGAAATGCTGGCGATGCCGGCATCAGGGACGCTCGCCGTGTGCACGACCTTGCCGTCGGGCGAAAGCAACTTGATGCGGGCGCCATCCGGGCTGGCCGGGTTGCCAGGCGTTGCGAGCTCCAACGCATAACCACTGGAGAGCTGTAGCGTAGCGGCCTGGCTGGAAGGAAGCTGCAGGTCAACGGCGACTGCCGGCAACGCATCCCGCTGCAGGCTGCCGGTGAATTGCACCCGCTGCGGAGCAGCCGCAGACGAGGAGAACGAAACGCAACACAGGGACAGTAAAGCGGCTGCGACCTTCATGGTGCACCTCCAATGTGTGGGATATCCGTTCTGAATCAGGGTTTCACTCGACCACCCGCGCAGCGTCGCCGCTGCCGCGCGGAGAATCAAGTGCCGTCAGGCGGCCATCCCGCCCGCGTTGTCCCGCAGCTCCTGCCGGTAAGTCCGGCTGCACGGCAAGGTGGTGCCATCGCGCAGGTGGACGCGCGCATCGCCGGTCTCCAGCGGCTCGATCGAGGCCACGTGCGGCAGGGCCACCATGTAGCTGCGGTGGATGCGCACGAAACGCTGCGGGTCCAGCCGCGTTTCCACGCCGGCCAGGGTGCTGCGCAACGGGTAGTCATGCCCCCGCACGCGCAGGTTCACGTAGTTGCCGGCCGCCTGGACCCACTCGATGTCATCGGCGGAGATGAGGAACTCGCGGCCCAGCTTGCGGACCAGGAACCGCTCCGGGCGGTCCACCGGCTCCACCGGCGGGCCTTTGTCCGGCGCACTCAGCAGGCTGACTTCGCCCTGCCAGCGCCGCATCACGAACCGGTAGCCCTCCATCACCAGCACGATGGAGATGAAGCTGCGTACGTCCTTCAGATACTCGTAGGCCAGCTCGCGCGGCCATGGGCCGAAATCGTACTCCTGCCCGACCGTGCGGTACGCCAGCATCCGCAGCGCGACCATGGCGGTTACGTGTACCAGGCACACGACCATGCTCACCGGGATGTACTGCAGCAGGCGCCGCCGCCAGTTGTCCCAGAGCAGCGGGAAGCGGCGGGTGTACCAGGCCAGGAAGGGGATCAGCACCAGCAGCCAGACCACCGCGCTGCTGGCCTCCCATACCACCGGCTTCCAGGTCTCGAAACCGGCATTGAGCCGGCGCAGGTCGATCACCGTGGTGATGCTGTTGCCCAGCAGGTTGGTACCCACCAGCAGCACCCAGAACCCCCACTCCACCCAGCGTCGCCAGGGCAGATACCGTTCGTAGGGCATGGGGTCGGGATGGGTCATCGGGAAAGTGTAGGCCGCAGGTCGGTGGCACACCATTCCGGTTCGTCCCCCGGGGCCCCCGGTTCGTCCCTCAGCCCTTGCGGGCCGGCCCTTCGCGCTGGCGGGGCCAGGTACCGAGGTGCAGCGTAGTCCTACCTGCCCACTGGAGAGTGCCATGCAACGCCGATATGACCTGGACTGGGTGCGCGTGTGCGCCTTTGGTGTGCTGGTCCTGTACCACGTGGGCATGTACTACGTGACCTGGGACTGGCACGTAAAAAGCCCCAACGCCAGCCACGCGCTGGAGCCTTTCATGGTGCTGACTGCGCCGTGGCGGTTGTCGCTGCTGTTCCTGGTCTCCGGCGCAGCCACGGCCTTCATGTTCGGAAAGATCGACGCCAGGGCGGGGTCGGTCGGCAGTCGGCTGCGGCTGCTGGGAACCCGCTCGTGGTTCCTGCTGGTACCACTGGTGTTCGGCATGGTGGTGGTGGTTACGCCGCAGTCGTACTACGAGGTGGTAGAGCAGCTGCCCGGTGGCTACCACCACGGCTACCTGACCTTCTGGGGTCAGTACCTGTCCGGCTATGAGGGCTTCTGCGACGCGGACGGCTGTCTGGCCGTCCCCACGTGGAACCATCTGTGGTTCGTCGCCTACCTGTGGGTGTACACCGTGGTGATCTGGCTGCTGTGGTGCCTGGCGCCCGGCGCCCTGCAGGGGATGGGAAGGGGGTTGGAGCGCGGGCTCTCCGGTTACGGTGCGCTGATCTGGCCGGCCGTGCTGCTGGCGGTGCTGCGGGTGACACTCTCCGCCCGCTTCGAATCGACCCATGCGCTGGCGGGCGACTGGTACAACCACGCCCAGTACGGGGCGGTGTTCCTGCTGGGCTTCCTGCTGGCGGGGGCGGAGGCGTTCTGGAACGCCTTGGCCCGCCTGCGTTGGACCGCGCTGATCCTGTGGTTGGCGAGTTGGGCGGCGCTGATTGCCTACTTCGTCACCTACTACGCCGAAGGTGAGCCGCTGCCGGCGCTGCGCATGACCATGCGCGCGGTGTGGGGGGTGAATCAATGGTGCGCCATCGTGGCGGTGCTGGGCTTTGCCCGGCATTGGAACCCCGGCGACAACCGGGCGCTGCGCTATCTGGTGCCCGCCGTGTTCCCGGTCTACATCCTGCACCAGACCATCATCGTGGTGGCGGCGCACAACCTGAAGCCGCTGGGCCTCGCACCAGTGGTGGAGGGACCGCTGCTGGTGGTGATGACGTTTGCGCTGGCCTTTTTCCTCTACGAGGTCATCAAACGGATGACCTGGGTGCGTCCGTTGTTTGGTCTGAAGATGCACCGGCCCACTGCGGCGGCTCCACTGCCATCGTCGCTGGTCAAGGTGACGCCAGCAACGGCGGCATCACCTCCACCAGCCAGTCGATGAAGACCCGCAGTCGATGCGTCACGTGTCGGTTGTTGGGATAGACCACATGGAACGGATATGTGGCCGGCCGCCAAGGTTGCAGCACCTCCACCAGTGCCTTGCTGCGCAGCGCGGGACCAGCTGCGTAGCTGAAGGTCTGCACCAGTCCCATGCCGGCAACGGCCGACGCCAGATGCGCGTTGCTTTCATTGACGCCGAGGCGGTGCTCGGCCTTGATCTCGAACGGACCTTGTTCGCCCCGGAATCGGAACGGCACCGCGCGCCCGTTCGAGGGCAGCAGGTAACTCACCAGACGGTGCCCGTTTCGCAGCTCATCAGGATAGGCCGGTACCCCATGTGCCTTGAGGTAGCTTGGGCTGGCGCAGGTGATCAGGTGCGCATTGCCGAGGTGGCGGGCCACCAGTGACGAGTCGTCCAGCGCGCCGCCGCGGATCACGCAGTCCACGTTTTCGCTGATCAGGTTGATCGAACGGTCGGAGACGCCCAGCTCGATGCGGATGTCCGGGTAGCGCGCCATGAAGTCCGGCAACGCCGGGATCAGCAGGTCGCGTGCGGTGGAACCGCCGATGTCCACGCGCAGCAACCCGCGCGGCGCGCCACGGGCGGCACTGAAGGAGGCGTCGACGTCCTCCAGGTCGCGCAGCAGTCGTCCCGTCTTCTCGTAGTACGCCTGGCCTTCGGCGGTAACAGACACCCGCCGGGTGGTCCGCTGCAGCAGGCGCACGCCAAGGTGGCCTTCAAGCTCGCGCACGAGCTTGCTCAGGGTGGTCACCGGCATGTCCAGCGAATCGGCGGCCCGGGTGAAGCTGCCGGCTTCGACGACACGCGCGAAGGCGCGGATGGCAATGAGTTGGTTCATGGCGTTGGATTATGCATCCCCGTGCATAGTCAATGTAATTCGGCAGCATTTATCCAGATATTCCCTGCGCCCATGATTCTTCCACCCCGCTGCCACCTTCCGGCAGCCCCTAACGGAGAACATCATGAGCACTACCTTCAACGGCAAGGTCGCACTGGTCACCGGCGGCACCACCGGCATCGGCCTGGCTACCGCCCAGCACCTGGCCACGCTGGGCGCCAGGGTCTTCATTACCGGCCGCCGCCAGGCTGAACTGGATGCTGCGGTCGCCGCGATCGGTCCGGCTGCAACCGGCATCCGCGCCGACGCATCACGGCCCACCGACCTTGACGCGGTCTATGCGCAGATCGCCAGGCAGGCCGGCAAGCTGCACATCCTGTTCGCCAACGCCGGTGGTGGCGACATGCTGCCGCTGGGTGCCATCACCGAAGAACACTTCGACCGCATCTTCGCCACCAACGTACGCGGCGTGCTGTTCACTGTGCAGAAGGCGCTGCCGCTGCTGGTAGACGGAGCATCGGTGGTTCTCACCGGTTCCACGGTGTCCATCCAGGGCACCGCCAACTTCAGCGTGTACAGCGCCAGCAAGGCGGCCGTGCGCAACTTCGCCCGCTCCTGGGCGCTGGACCTCAAGGACCGCCGTATCCGGGTCAATGTGGTCAGTCCCGGCCCGATTCGCACGCCCGGCCTGGGCGACCTGGTGCCCGACGAAGCACGTCAGGGGCTGTTCGATCACCTGGCAGCGCAGGTGCCACTGGGTCGGCTGGGCGAGGCGCAGGAAGTAGCCAATGCCGTTGCCTTCCTGGCCTCGGACGAGGCGAGCTTCGTCAACGGCATTGAGTTCTTCGTTGACGGCGGCATGGCGCAGGTCTAGGCATCCGGGCGTGCTAGCCTGCGCGGCTGCGCCCAACCTGTTGCCCGCCGATGCCTTCGTCCCAAGCCCGCCCTGCCACCCGGGACACCGGATCCGCCCTGCGTACTCTCTGGCCGCTGCTGGCGGTGATGGTGTTCTTCCTCGGCAGCGGGTACCTGGCCGGCAAGAACATCCAGACCATCCGCGAAGGCAGCGCGCTGGTGATTCGCTCCCAGGAGACGATGAACGCCATGGGCGACGTCCTCTCCGCCGTACAGGACGCCGAGACCGGCCAGCGCGGTTACCTGCTCACCGGGGACGAGAGCTATCTCGAGCCCTACCGGACCGCGCTGGCCGTGGCGAGCACACGGCTGGAGGCCATGGAAAGCGCGCTCGCAGACGATCCCGCACAGCGGGATCGGCTCAAGCTGCTGGCGCGCCGTGTCCAGGACAAGCTGGACGAGCTGCACGAGACCATCGAACTGCGCCGCACCCAAGGCTTCGAAGCGGCCTTGGCCGTGGTCAACTCCAACAGCGGCAAGGCGGCCATGGATGACATCCGTGCCCGCCTTGCAGCCATGCGCGCGATCGAACTCGACAAGCGGGCCGAGCGCCTGGCGGAGATGGAATCCGCCTACAACACGGCGCTGAGTTCGGGCACCGCAAGTGCAGTGCTGGGAACGGTCCTGACCATCTTCATCGCCTTCCTGCTCCGCCGCCACACCCGCGCACGCGAACGCGACGCCTGGCTGCAGCGTGGTCGGCTCGAGCTGGCCACCGCGACGGGGGGCGATCTGGACAGCGGCACCCTCGCGCGGACCAGCCTCGGCTTCCTCGCCCGCTTCACCGGCGCCGAAGCCGGCATGCTGTTCGTCCCGGAGGGTACCGGCTTCAGGCAGATCGGTGCGGTGGGTACCGCCTCTCCGGCCGACGCGCCGGAGGCGGGCGAGCAGCGTGGCAGCGGCAGCCTGCTCGGCCGTGCCGTGGACGAAAAGCGCGTGATCGTGGTCTCGGACGTGCCGCCGGGCTACTTCACCGTGGGCTCCGGCCTGGGCCAGGCCCAGCCGCGCCATCTTGTGATCGCGCCCAGCGTCCACGAGGGCGAAGTCAGCGGCGTGATCGAGCTGGGCTTCTTCGGCGCGGTGCCACCGGAGGTGGTCGAACTGCTTGAGCGTGCCTCCGGCGACATGGCCGTCGCCCTGCGGTCCGCCGCGTATCGCGCCAGGCTCTCCGAGCTGCTGGCCAAGACCCAGCGGCAATCCGAAACGCTGCAGGTGCAGAGCGAAGAGCTGCGCGTCTCCAACGAGGAGCTGGAGGAACAGAGCCGCGCGCTGCGCGCCTCCCAGCACGAACTCGAGGAACAGCAGGCCGAACTGGAACAGACCAACAACCAGCTGTTCGACCAGTCGCAGCAGCTGGAAGACGAGCGCGACAAGCTCGCCCGCGCCAATGCGGCCATCGTGGCCGAATCCAACAACGTGCAGCGCGCCAGCCAGTACAAGTCCGAGTTCCTGGCCAACATGTCGCACGAGCTGCGCACGCCGCTGAACTCCGCGCTGATTCTCTCCAAGCTGCTGGGCGACAACCGCGAAGGCAACCTCAGCGCGGAGCAGGTGAAGTTCGCGCGCACCATCCACGCCTCCGGCACCGACCTGCTCAACCTGATCAACGAGATCCTGGACCTGTCCAAGATCGAGGCGGGCCATATCGAGGTGCACGCCGAGCGCTTCGGGGTGGAGAAGCTGCTGACCGACATCTCGGCGCTGCTGGGTCCGGTCGCCAACGAGAAGGGACTCACGTTCGATGTCTCGGCAACGGCTGACTGCCCGTCCATCATCGAATCGGATCGCCAGCGCATCGAGCAGATCCTCAAGAACCTGCTGTCCAACGCGTTGAAGTTCACCGAAGTGGGCGGAGTCAGCGTGGTCGCTTCGGCGACCCGCGACGGCAAGGTCGCGTTCGCGGTGACCGACAGCGGCATCGGCATCGCACCCGAACAGCAGGCGCGCATCTTCGAAGCATTCCAGCAGGCCGACGGCTCGATCAGCCGGCGCTATGGGGGTACCGGCCTGGGGCTGTCGATCTCGCAGGAGCTTGCCCGCCTGCTCGGTGGCGACATCAGCGTGGAGAGCGAGCCCGGCAAGGGCAGCTGCTTCCGCCTGGTGGTGGCGACAACGTTGGCCAACGTGGAGCGTCCGGCGGCAGCTGCAGCAGCACCGGTATCCGTGCCTCCCACGATGGCGGCCCCCGCCCGCCCGGCCAGGACGCAGGACACACGCGCCGCGGCGGTCGGCAGCAATGGTCGCGGCCTGATCCTGATCATCGAAGACGACCTCGCCTTCGGTGAGATCGTCAGCGACCTGGCGCACGAAATGGGCTTCCGGGCGCAGCTGGCACGTACCGCGAGCGAAGCGCTCGCTGCGGCCCGCACGGAGCTTCCGCACGCCATCGTGCTGGACATCGGCCTGCCCGACCAATCCGGGCTCTCGGTACTAGACGTGCTCAAGCACGACATGCGTACCCGCCACATTCCCATCCACGTGGTTTCTGCGATGGACCATTCGCACAAGGCGCTGTCGCTGGGTGCAGTGGGCTATCTCGGCAAGCCGGCTACCCGCGAAGAACTGGCCGGCGTGCTCGACTCGCTGGAGCGGCGTCTGTCGCAGCGCCCGCGCCGGGTGCTGGTGGTGGAAGATGACGCCGTGCAGCTGGACGCCGTGCGCGAACTGCTCGCGGTTGCCGACGTGGAGACCATCGGCGCGCGCTCTGCTTCGGAATGTCTGCAGGCGCTGGAGCAACACAGTTTCGACTGCATGGTGCTCGACCTCACCTTGCCCGACGCCTCCGGTTTCGAGCTGCTGGAGCTGCTCACCGAGAAGAGCGTGCACGCGCTGCCGCCGGTGATCGTCTACACCGGCCGCGTACTCTCGCAGGCCGAAGAGATGCGACTGGGCCGCTACTCGAGCACCATCATCATCCAGGGCGCCCGCTCACCCGAGCGCCTGCTGGATGAAGTGACCCTGTTCCTGCACAAGGTGGTCAGCGACCTGCCGGAATCGCAGCAGGGCATGATCCGCACCGCGCAGCATCGAGACACCGCGCTGGAAGGGCGCCGCGTGCTGATCGTGGAGGACGACGTGCGCAACATCTACGCACTGATGAACGTGCTGGAGCCGCATGGCTGCAAGGTCACCATCGCGCGCAACGGCCAGGAGGCCATCGACACGCTGACCAATGCGGTCGAAGGCCCCGCACCGATCGAGCTGGTGCTGATGGACATCATGATGCCGGTCAAGGACGGCCTGACCGCCACCCGTGAGATCCGCCAGGATGGCCGCTTCAGCAAGTTGCCGATCATCGCCCTCACTGCCAAAGCGATGCCCGACGACCAGCAGCAGTGCATCCAGGCCGGTGCCAGCGACTATGTTGCCAAGCCGCTGGATGTGGACAAGCTGGTGTCGCTGATCCGGGTGTGGTTGATGGCGTGAGCTTCACTGCCTTGCCAGGGCTCAGGAGCGCAGCGCCAGCTCCGAGCCCTTGATATCGGCGATTGGCCCAAGGATCGACGCGTCGAACTGCCGAAGCGGCTCCCCGTTCTGGATTCGACGGGGCAGGTCTGGATTGGCGAGGGCGCCGCGGCCGAGCGCAACAATGTCTGCCCCTTGATCGAGCAGTTGCCCGGCGCGCGCCAGGTCATGGAGGCCGCCGTTGGCGATCAGGGGTACACCCGGCGCATAGCGGCGAGCCAGCGCCGCCAGTGATTCGGTCTCCCCCACGAACGCCGGTTGCCACGCTTCAAACTCCGTCACGTGCAGGAAGTCCACGCCGGCATCAGCGAGGCTGCCAAAGATGACTTCCGCATCCTGCTCGCCGCCCTCCCACTTATGCAGGAAGTCGTTGACCTTGCCCTGGGAGATACGCATGCCCACTGGTGCCCGGCCGGCCACCTTTGCCTTCACTGCATTGAGTACTTCCACCAACAGTGCCACCCGGTTGTAGATGGAGCCGCCCCAGCGGTCGAGTCGGGTATTGGTGTGCCGGGTCAGGAACTGGTCCAGCAGATAGCCGTTGGCCCCGTGGATCTCCACCCCATCAAAGCCGGCAGAGCCCACCGCCCGTTCGGCCGCGTCGACGAAACCCTGGATGGCGTTCTCGATCTGGGCGTCGGTCATCTGCACCGGCAAGCGATAGGCACCCTGTCCGTAGTAGAAGGACATCTGCTCGCCCTTGGGCTGCACCGCTGCAGCGCCGACGGTACCGTCGCGGAAAGGATTGCCTTGGGACAACGCACCGGCATGCATGATCTGGGCGAACGTCACCGCGCCGTGGTTGCGCATCGCGGCGGTCAGCGGGGCCCATGCTTCCGCCTGTGCTTCGCTGGCCAGGCCGGGCTGATTGAGATATCCCTGCGAGTGAGCCTGATCGCTGTACAGCCCTTCGGTGATGACCAGACCGAACCCGCCGGCCGCGAAGCCGGCGTAGTAGTCGCCCATGGTCGGGGTGGGCAGCCCGTCTGCGGTCGCAGTGACCCGCGTCATCGGCGCCACAGCGAGCCGGTTGCGGAGTGCCATACCGGGAATATCGAACGGCGTTAGAATCGTGGGGCGTGAAGTCGACATCGGAAGCAGCCTATACGTATGGGATTGGCCACGTGTTCCGGCCTGTGAAGCCATGCTATCGGCTTGAATCCTCCTGCCCAGTCCCGTAAAAGAGATGCCGTCATATCTTTCTGGGATATAAACCGTGCAGATCTCCGATGTGCGTATCTTCTTGGCCGTGGTCGCAGCCAAGGGACTCGCCGCTGCATCAAGGCAGCTGGATCTCGCGCCCATGCAGGTCACTCGACGGGTCGCCGCGCTTGAGGACGAACTGGGCGTCAGGCTGTTGCACCGGACCACCCGGTCGGTGTCGCTGACAGCGGAGGGTGAAGCTTTCCTGTCTTATGCCACCGCGATGCAGGAGGCCGAAGACAGTGCCAAGCGCGAGCTCGGGCGATCGCCCAAGCAGGTCACCGGCCACTTGAAGGTTTCCGCACCCACCGTGTTCGGGCAGGCCGTGATCGTGCCGCTGCTCGGCCCCCTGCTTCGCGAACATCCGGAGCTGCGCATCGAGCTGGATCTATCGGACCGCATGCTCGACATAGTGGCGCAGGGATTCGACCTCGCGATCCGTATTGCAACGCTGCGCGACTCTGAGCTGGTGGCGCGGCGCATGGCGGACAATCCGCGCGTGCTCTGCGCCTCGCCGGGGTATCTGGGCCTGCGTGGCCTGCCCCGGATCCTCGCAGACCTCGAACGCCACGACTGCATCCAGCTCAGCGCCGTTTCGCACTGGCCCTTCATCGTCGCCGGAAGCGTCACCCGCAAGCGGCTCCATGGGCGCGTCGCCACCAATAGTGTTGAAGCTGCGCGCAGCGCAGCACTTCAAGGGCTGGGCATTGCCATGCTGACGTACTGGGACGTGCAGCAACAGCTTCTGGACGGCACGCTGGTGGAAATCACTCTGGACGATGCCGGAACCGAAGACCTCGCTGTATGGGCGGTCATGCCAACCCGGCGCTTCGTGCCCGCCAGGGTGAATGTGTTCCTGGATGCGTTGGCGCAGGCAATGACTGCACCAACGCCATAACCTACCCGGCCTGCGGCGCTTCTAGCCCGTCGCTGTACCGGCTGTCGGCCCCGCCAGATACTGCTCGTCACTGACGTGCTCCAGCCATTCAACGTTCTTGCCGTCGAGGGCCTCCTGCACCGCGATGTGGGTCATCGCCGTAGTGGGCGACGCCCCGTGCCAGTGCTTGTGACCGGCCGGGCACCAGATCACATCGCCCGCGCCAATCGCCACGATCGGGCCGCCTTCGCATTGGGTCCAGCCAAACCCGGCAGTGACGATGAGCGTCTGACCCAGCGGGTGCGTATGCCATGCCGTGCGCGCGCCCGGTTCGAAGGTGACGGCGGCGCACGACACGCGTGAAGGCGCAGGCGCCGCATTCAGCGGGTCGATGCGAACGGTACCGGTAAACCAGTCCGCCGGCCCTTTTACCGACGCCTGGGTTCCAACGCGTTTGATCTCCATGGGACTACCTCATTGTGGGGTGGAAGATGATGCAACCAGCACAGGTACCGATTCGGCAGCCGTGAGATACGCAAGCAGCGCGGCGAGTACCAACAGCCCGGCGCTGGCGAAGAACGTGCTGGCAAAGCCAAAGCTGTCGAACAGCAGGCCGCCAACGCTGGAGCCCAGCGCGATGCAACACTGCACCACCGCCACCATAAGCCCGCCCCCCGTTTCGGCGTTGTCAGTGAAGGTGCGCGCCAGCCAGCTCCACCAGCCCACCGGTGCTGCCGTGGCCAACAGGCCCCAGGTGGAGAGCAGTGCAGCTGTGGGCCAGAGTTTCGGGCCAAGTGGCACCAGGGCCACGGCAATCACCGCCATCAGGGCGGGAAGCGTGATCAGCGTGCGATAGAGCCCACGTTGCAGGAATGCGCCGATGGTCAACGTGCCCACGAAGCCGCTCACCCCAATCGCCAGCAGCACGAACGGTACGCCCGAGTCACCCGCATTGGTCACTCTCTCGAGGAACGGTCGCACATAGGTGAACAGCGCAAACTGCCCCATGAAGAAGGCACCGCAGGCAGCCATGCCCAGTACCACCACGCGCCGTCGGAACAGCGCGAGCACACCCCCCTGCGGCTGCCGCCCTTCCGCAGCCATGGACGGCAGGCACACCCACTGCCACACGAGCGCGACGGCCGCGACCGGCAACAGGCAAAGGAAAGCGCCACGCCAGCCGATCAGGCCGCCCAGGTAGCTTCCGAGCGGCGCGGCAATCACCGTCGCCAGCGCATTGCCACTGTTGAAGATTGCCAAGGCACGCGGCACCTGCGCTGCCGGCACCAGCCGCATGGCCGTGGCCGCAGACAGCGACCAGAAGCCACCAATCACCACGCCGATCAGCGCACGGCCGATCATGTAGATCGTGTAACTCGGTGCCAATGCAACCACCAGCCCGGAGACCGCCATCAACGCGGTCAACGCCAGCAGCAGCGTTCGCCGGTCGATGTCCCCGGCCACCCGGGAAATCGAAAGGCTGGTCAGCACCGCGAAGGCACCGGAGATGGCGATCCCATACCCGGCCAGGCCCTCGGTAACACCCAGATCGGCCGCCAACGGCGTCAGCAGGCTCACCGGCATGAACTCCGATGCGATCAACGCGAAGACGCACAGCGTCATTGCGAGCACGCCGCCCCAGTTGGCCCGTTGTGCAGTTGCTTCGGCGCAGCTCATTTCGCGGCCAGGCCCTGCTGGAAGAAGGTCGCCAGCTTGGCGAACGGGATCAGGTCGGTACGGTCGTAGAGGTCCACGTGGCCGGCACCCTTTACCCAGTACAGCTCCTTTGGACTGCCCGCGCGGCGGTACGCGTCTTCGCTGAACTCGCGTGAGTGCGCGGTGTCGCCGGAGATGAACAGCATGGGTCGGGGCGAGATGGTCTCGATATCGTTTAACGGGTAGAAATTGGCGAACTTGGCCAGGCTGCTGAGCAGCGGCTGCGTGGTCAGCTCGCTCTTCTCGCCGTCGGCTGCGAAGGCGCCGCGCGGGGTACGGTAGAAATCGAAGAACTCGCGCTGGACCTCCGGCGTGTCCGCGTCCAGCCTGTTGACCGTGCCTGGCACGAACATGGGCTGGCCACCGTTGTACTCGACCAGCCTCTGAGCGGTCGCGGCCTGGATCACGTCGCGGCGTTGTTCAAGCGACTGCGAACGGCTCAACCCGTTGCGGAACGCCGCGCCCATGTCGTACATGCTGACCGTGGCGATCGCCTTGATGCGCGGATCGATCTTCGCTGCACTGATCACGAAGCTGCCACTGCCACAGATGCCCAGGCCGCCAATCCGTTCCGGGTCCACGAACGCCTGGGTGCTCAGGAAGTCCACGGCCGCGCTGATGTCGTCGGCGTAAATTTCCGGTGACACCAGGTGCCGCGGCGCACCCGCGCTCTCGCCCCAGAAGGACAGGTCGACCGCCAGCGTAACGAAGCCCTGTTCGGCCAGCTTCTGCGCGTACAGCTGGGAGCTCTGCTCCTTCACCGCGCCCATCGGATGTCCGACTACCACCGCCGGCGCGCGCTGACCGCGGCCCGGGCCCTGCGGCCGGTAAAGGGTGCCCACGACCTCCATCTGGTACTGGTTGCGGAAGGTGACGCGCTCGCCCGTTACCGTGGCGCTCTTGTAGAAGTTGTCAGCCTTGGCTGGCGTCGGCACGTCTGCGGCGAAGGCCGCGTGCGGAACCAGGTGGCCAGCCAGCAATGCCAGCAGGAGCGTGGTGCGTTTCATGTGCGGGGCGCCTGTGTGGGGATTCGGAAGGCCACGATAGGCGCCGGCTGCTACTGCGATAAGCCGGCTGAAAGTTGATGGATTGCTGAGTTCGGCTCACAATTGATCCATGAGCACCGTGAAGACCAACGACCTGCAGGCCTTCCTGGTGGTGGCCCAGGAGCAAAGCTTCACCAAGGCGGCGGTGCGACTGGGGGTAACGCCCTCGGCGCTGAGCCACTCCATGCGCCTGCTGGAAGAACGGCTGGGCATCCGCCTGCTGGCCCGGACCACCCGCAACGTTTCGCCCACGGAGGCCGGCGAGCGCCTGATGCGCTCCATCGCCCCCCACTTCGAGGCCATCGGTGCCAGTGTGGAAGCCTTGGGCGACCTGCGCGACAGGCCTGCCGGCACGCTGCGGATCTCCTGCACCGACGATTCCATCGAAACCATCATCCGCCCGCGCCTCGCCGGGTTCCTCGCCGAGTACCCGGACATCACGCTGGAACTCTATGTGGACTACGGGTTCACCAACGTGGTGGAACAGCGCTTCGACGCCGGCATCCGCCTGGGCGAGGCGCTGAGCAAGGACATGATCGGGGTACGGGTCGGTCCGGACTGGCGGCTGGTGGTGGTGGCATCACCCGAGTACTTCGCGAAGCACCCCAAGCCCAGGAAGCCGGCCGATATCACCCAGCACCGTTGCGTGCACATCCGGCATCGCCCGAACGGCGCGATCTATGCGTGGGAGTTCGAGGAAAAGGGCAAGGAGTTCACCGTGCGCGGCGATGGGCAACTGGTGTTCAACAGCATGACCCACGTCATCAATGCCGCATTGGATGGCCTGGGTCTCGCCTATGCACCGGAGCCTATGGTCGCTGAGTACATTGCGCAGGGTAAGTTGGTGGCGGTGCTGGACAAATGGTGCCTGCCCTTCCCGGGCTATCACCTTTACTACCCGAATCGGCGGCAGCCTTCGCCGGCGTTCTCCGCGCTTGTCGCCTGGTTCAAGCGCGACGCGTAACGCTCGCGCTACACCTGCTTACCCCGTCCTGTCTGCCGGATGGTGGACCCCATCCTCAACCGGCACGTCCGCAATGGCGAACGGATTGACGCCTTCCAGACAACCCACGTTGAAGCCGTACTGCTCCGGGTTCGAACGGCGCTGGTGATGCGTGTAGATCCCACAGATGCCACAGAAATAGTGCTTGGCCGCGTGGGTGTTGAACTGGTAAAGCTTCAGCTGTTCCGCACCCTTTACAACGTGCAGCCCGGCCAATGGCACGGATGCCACTACGGCCCCCTTGCGCCGACAGATCGAGCAGTCGCAGCGGCGCGGGCTTACGATGCCATCAGGAAGATCAAGCGAAAGCTCCACCGCGCCACAGTGACAGGTGGCGCGGTGCTTCGGTTGAATCGGGACGCCGCCTACTTCTTTAAGCATGTCTGGAATCTCCGTCGCTCATCGAAAATCTACCAGACCCACGTCTCTTCAGCTTGCCGCACCCAGTTTTCCATCGACGGCTTGCCGCGACGCGCGCAGATACCGGCAGTACTTGCCAATGAAGATGCCGGTGAAGCCACCGGACAACAGCAGGTAGGCGGCACTGAACGTGGCATTCGCGCTCAGCGAAGGAGACACTGCCAGGGCGGACTCGAAGCCATACTTCACTGCAAACGTGATCAGCAGCAGCGGCAGCAAGGTGAAGTCCGCGCTGCGCCACAGCTTGCCCGTAGCCGGGTTCAGGGTCAGCGTGGCGCGACGCAGCAGCATCCAGCCAATGCCCATGCCTGCAGCGATGCCGACCAGCCATTCGCCCCAAGCGACCCAGGAAGCGCCGTAGCGCTGACTGATCGACCAAAGGCCCCAGACGGTGAACAGCGCGGGCACGATCGCCAGTTTGGCCAGCGAGGTTTCCCCCGGCTTCATGGCGGCGATGCCACGGGTCAGCAGGAAGATGAGAAGCGCCCAGACCCAGAGGGGGGTGTGCGAGGCAAACTGCTGCAGCATGTTCATGGGACGTCCTTGGCTTCGGTGGGGGCGCCGGTACAGCGCCATGCGGTGTAGGCAGATTCTCCCGTTGCGCTACCCCACGGCCAAGTGACAGCTGTCAGCCATCGGGGCGTACACCCGTTGGGTTTCAAGCCACCCGGATGTCCCGGCGGATCGTCCTCAGGGGCCGAACCGCTCTACTACAGACCTGCAGGCAGGGAGTGCCATGGGCGTTGCCCATTCAACCGCAGCCGCGATCTCCGGTTCCAATGACGCGAGGGCTGCCGGAGCCCAGTACTTCAACCCCTGCCCGGAAGGCACTTTGTCGGTCTCGCTGGAAATGAAGGCAAAGACCCGGAAGTCTTCATCGCCTTCCTCGATTTCCATGTCCGTGCGAAGCGAAGCCAGCTGATAGCACGCATCCAACACATCGATGGATCCCCCCAGAACCCCATTACAGATCTCGACCGCGCGAGCACGCACGGAAGTAACCCAGTCCTCATGGCTCATGTGTTTGATCATGCGCTGCATACTGCCATGAGGTGAGCGGACGAGCTGCATGGGAAATCCCACCGTTACAGGTACTTCAACCACGCAATATCACGCCGGGCCGCCTTGAAGCGGGAGAACCAGGCGGTGGGGATGTACAACGGAATGATCAGTGCCGCATACCAAACCAGCACCCAGCCGTAGTTCTCGACGCCGAACACGCTCCCCTGGTTTGGCCCCCAGATGGCAAGGGCACTGTGATACAGCACCCGCAGCACGCTGAGGTGGAGCAGGTAGAAGAACATCGGCGCGGCCCCGAACACCGCCAGGGCTGCCGTGATGCGGCCTTGGCGGAGAAGCTCGAAGCCGGCGAGCAGCAACGCACCCACGCCCAGCGTAAGCAGCAGGAACAGCAGCGAAGGCGGGTACTTGGTCAGTGCCAGGAAGCTCATCACCGTGCGCATCGGGTCGCTCTCGACCACGAACCACGGCGTATCGCCGTAACCGTTCCACAGGCGCAACAGGAAGAACGCCAACAGCATGGCCGCGCCAAGCCCGACCAACTGACGCCGGCGCGTCGTGGCGTCCACGTTGGGCGAGAACCACGGACCGATTGCGAACCCGAGCACGATTACGCCGATCCACGGCAGCACCGGGTAGGTCGTCTTGGCGACAAAGCCAAACGGCAGGTCGATGACATCACGCTGGTGCAGCATGGCCCACGGCGCGAACAGCGGATGACCCGGCTCCAGCCGTATGCCATCCAGCAGGTTGTGGCCGCATACGATCAACAGACCACCGGCAATCAGCAGACGGCGCGGCAGGCCGATCAGCAGCGCCAGCACGATCATGCACACGCCGATGCACCAGATCACCTGCAACCAGAAGGTGGGCGCGGCAATGCCCCAGTACAGCTCGGAAAGGAAAAATACTTCAAGCGCCATCAGCACCAGGCCACGCTTGATCAGATACATGCGTGTTTCGGCCAGCGTGTGCTTGGTGCTGAACAGGTATGCAGAGACGCCCGTCAGCGCCACGAAGATGGGGGCACACAGACTCACCGCCAGGCGCGCCCAATACATGGCCGGCAGCGCCGTGTTGGCATCGATGGGGTCCGCCACCGGTACGTGCAGGAACCACGTCTCGCGCAGATGGTCGAGGAGCATCAGGACCATGACGAACCCGCGCAGCGCGTCGATGCTGTGCAGGCGACCCGCACCCGTCTTGGCGCCGAGGCGAGCGTTCACCCCCATCGGCATGGAAGTCGGGGTACCGGTCATCTGTTCTCCTACGCGGGGAAAATGGACCGGAATGTTATAATATTCCAATTGCGCAGACAAACCTTGAGCGGTTTGCCCCGCTGAACCAACGCGGACGTGCGCCAGGCGATCTGCCCGGCGCACGTTGACCACCTCACATCAGGTGCGGGCGCTCCGAACCGAACAGCAGGCGCTTGGCGCCTTCGCGCCACACCTGCGGGCACGACTGGCCGCGCACTACGGCCGCAACGGCATAGGCGTAGCCGCGGTTGCTCGGGTTGACGTGGCCAAGAACTGCCTCGGCCTGCTGTACGGAGGCATTGGCGCGTACGGCATCGACGAACGCCACCATGCGCGCCGCCTCGTCCGGGTCGGTGGCCAGGACCTTCTCGCGCCACGCCGCTTCATCGCGGCCGTGCCGCAGCGCAAGCGCCCACATGCTCCAGGTGGAATCCCCGTCCACACCTGCCTCGGCCGGGAGCGCCAACGCCTTCTCAGCCACGTCGGGCGACGCGCCATCAGACGCGGCAACCAGACGAAGCATGCGTGGCAACAGTTCCGCATCGGCCTGCGCCAGCTCCAGCGCCTGCTCGTACTCACCCCGCCCAAGCGGCAGATAGGCATCGTACGGGGAGCCGGTAGCCTCTCCGCTGTCGAGCGCCAACATGTTGGTCAGGTAGGCCGACTGGGCCGCCAGCGACTCGATCTCGCCTTGGCTGGCGCCGAGCATGCGCTTGATGCGCGCCAGCTCCGGTGCCACGAACTCCGCCGTCTGCGCCGACATCGCCGACTTCGACAGGACCTCGTTGGCGCCGGCCCAGTCGCCGCGCGCGGCAAGCACGTAACCGGTCGCAAGCGCGAACCAGGGCTCCTGGGGCCAGCGTTTGTGTCCAGCGAAGAAAGCCTCGTCCTGCTCCGGACCATCGGCCATGCAGCGCACCGCCAGATACGCCAACGATGACGATGCGGGCTTCTGTTCGGACATCTGTCGCTGGCGATCACACACGGCATCGTGGGCCTGGCCCTCGCCGAGCTCCTGCTCCATGCGAAGCGCCGCCACGTCCTCGGGATACCGCGTCAGCCGATCTGCGATGAGACCCTGCATGTTGTCCGAGTACATCGCGGCTGCAGACAGCCAGGTTGTCAGGTGGCGCGAGCCCGGCGCATCCCAGCGCGCATGGGCCATGGCCATGGCCGCACGCTGCTCGTCGCTGTTTACAAAGCCAAGCTGCTGTTGCGGAGACAGGTCGCCCATGGCCGTCAGCACCGAACGCGTGCCGCCGCTTCCATGCTTGGTCGATATGGAGGTCGGCGGCGCTTCCAGCACGACGTCGGCGTCGGTGGCCGACCAGCGCTGCGCCCCCAGCTTGCGCTCAGGGCCGCCCTCTGCACCGCCATATACCGCCGTCCACTCCACCAGCGGAGACGCACCGGCAACGTTGTAGGTGAAGTGCGAACGGCCGGGCATCCGTTCGCTGTCGAACGACTCGATCAGCTGCCCGTCCGCGCTGTGCGTGACCACCTTGTGCGCGGTCCCCGGTTCCACGTCCACGGTAGCGCTCTGCTGCGGCTGCAGCGCAACCGTATTGCCGTCGACGGTCACCCGCACCGGCGTGGCCAGGCCGTTGTACAGCGAGACCGTCGCGGTGCCGGTGTGCATGCCGAATACCAGGACGCCCACCACGATGGCCGCCGCAACCGACGCGCGCACGATGCTGGCCGCCCAACCGTCGGCGGTCTGGAATCGATCCCACCAGCCCAGCTTGGTCTGCAGCTTGCGCTCCTGCCCGGGGACCAGAACCGGGTAACCCTTGGGAACCCGCGACGGCGTCGGCGCGGCGGGCGCCGCCTCGCCGGAATCCAAACGAGCGACCACGGCGTCTTCGCTCGCCAGCAGCGCCTCCAGCGCCGCCGCGCGTAGCACTGACAGCGTGCCGCACGTATGCGCGACCCAACCGCCCGCGCGCTGCACCCAGTCGTTGATGTTCTGCTGCGACGGTCCGAGCAGGCCCAGCTCGCCAAGTGCCTGCGCCAGCGGCTGCCCACCATGCTCGATCACGGTCGCGTCGACGACGCAGTCACCGGCGCGGTCGTAGATGAATCCCAAAGCGCGCTGCACGCGGTCCGCGTCACCAAGCAGTCGGCGCATCTCCTTGTCGGAAACGCGCTTGTCGGCCGTCACCACGTGCAGGGTGTTGACGAAGACCCCGTACACATCGCGCAGGTCAGCCTCGGTGTGCTCGCAGAAATGCAGCAGCGAAACCTGGCTCTCCAGCAGCGCCTCCCAGCCTTCGCTGCTGCGGCGCGCGGCCAGTCTATGCAGGCTGCGGCACTCCTGATCGTGCTGGACCACGGCCTGGCGCAGCGGCGCGATCTCCGCATCCAGGGTCGCAATCGCCGGGCCGAGGCGCCGGGCGTCCAGCACCTGGCCGCGCCAATGCACACGATTTCCGGAGGCGCGCAGGTGGCCCAGACGGGCTGCATCCAGCGTCGCGCGCTCCTCTTCCAGTACGCGCAGCTGCTGCAGTGCCTGTCCGTGCCGGGCTGCATACAGACCGGCGATGCGCTCGCGCACCTCGGTGTTGTCCAGCGGTGTGAGCGTGCGCAGGAACAGTTCGGCGGGCGTGGCGACACCGCGCACGAATGAGCGCCGCAGGTAGGTTCCCTGGTAGCGCTGGTGCATGGCGCGGATGTCGAACTCGGCGTCGAGCCGGGTCAGGGTCTCCGCACCGTCGGCGAATGCCGGCGGCGTCTCGCGGAGCATGTCGCGGGTGATCTGGTGCCGGAGCGCGTCCGCATCGCGGAACAGCAGCATGGCAGGGCGCTCGTCGATGGCCGCGGCCACGTAACGTCGCTTCAGGTTGTTCTCGCGGTCGGCGTTGGCCGGATGCGTGGACCACATCTGCGGCACGCGCACCATCGCACTGCGGAACACGCGATGCTGCTCGCGGTCGCTCTCCGGCAGCTGCGGCGGATCGGCATACAGCGGGTCGGGCGACACCCGGCGCAGGTTGGCCAGCATCCGCGTCTGCACCGCGAACAGATCGGCCACGGCGCGGCCGGCCTCGAACTCGCGCGAGGCGAAGGCGACCGACCTGTCCCAGGCTTCGTCCGCCGCGCCCAGCCGGTGCAGGGCATGCACCAGCGCATCGCTGCCGGCCAGCGAGGCAGCCACCAGGTCGGCCTGGTACTCCATCTCGCGCGACAGGGCACGCTCGGAAAGCGCCACGACGCTGAAGGCCGTGTCCACCAGCGAGCGGATGGCCCAGACCACGAGCGACAGCAGCCAGCCCACCCAGGCGATGCGGAAGTCCGTGCGCGAAAGGCCGGCCAGGAAGGTATCCAGTGCATCGCGCCGGGCCACCAGCTGGCTGGCGATCTGGTGGGCCACGTAGACCCAGCGCCCGACCGCCATGGTGCGCTGCGCGAAGTGGCCAAACTCATGACCCAGTACCGCCTTGAACTCGGTCAGGTTCAGCGCATTGACCAGCGCCAGGCCGATGTCCAGGTTCTTGCGCGAGGGCAGCAGCAGGTTGAACAGCGAAAGATCGTAGAAGACCCCTGCGTTGACCCGCGAGGACAGATACACCCGCTTGGGCCGCGGCGCGCCGGCCTCGTCAGCGAGGCGGTGCAGGAACGCGAACAGCTCTGGCTGGTCGGCCGGCTTGAGCTCCAGCTCCTTGGAGGCCTGGCCACGCTTGAGGAAGATCAGGCCCTTGGCCATGAACGCAGCCAGGAACAGGGCGCACACGCCCACGATGATATTCACCAGCGTGCTGCCGCCCTCGCCGGACACAAGCGTGCGCAGTACACGGAACGCGGTCCAGCCAAACCAGCCCATCAGGGCAAAGTAGGCAGCGGCGAAACTGAGCAGGCCCGCCACCGCAAGCCATGCGTGGCGTCGGTAGGCAGAGCTGGGTGCGATCAACTGAGCAGGCACGGCCGAAGGCCCCGCCGGATAGAGCGAATCCAACATGATCATCCCCCTGTTGTAGTGCCCCGCGCGGTCCCCCCGGACATGGCGCGGAACGTACCCGGCGTCATGCCCGGTCCCGGGGCGATTGTGCACCTTGTGGGGCGGGTGGGATATACCCCTGCTCAGATAATCAGCCGGAATGAATCTCGCCAGCGCAAGGAAGGTTCCCTACCCGAATCCAATCTGATGCGCGGTTCGAAGCCACGTCGCATCAGCCGGGCCTTTGAACCCAACCACCGCATCAACACCGCAGCGCGGGCACAGCGCGGTCTGACCCTGGTCCTCGCCGTCGCACCATTCTTCAACAGCGCTCGGCGGAAACTCCGAAAAACAGTAGTAGCAGGCCGCTACATCGCTTGCCAGCAGCGCTTCGCGGTGCATGGATGATTCGCAGGTTCTTACCACTGTGTCGTCTCCAAAGGTTCGGGAGTGGAAACTGCGCCAGGACCTTTCACCGAATCAGGTGGAACTTGTCCACAGCGACGGCTATTGCCGTAACCACGCCAAGAGCCAAGTAGAGCCACGGGCGAGCCCTCTCTTCGGACGCATGCGGCTTTTTCGGTCGCATCATTCGCCACCACCCAATGCAAAGGACGACCGAAACAAATCCAAGAAATCCGACAAGAATGGCATCCATCTGCACTTCGCCCATCGGAAAGCCCAGCGCGATCATGGTCAGCAGGCCAACAATCAAGCTCGTCATAACCACCAAGGCACCCCACGGGGAGCCTTGGGAGACACTGACGCCCTGTTCGGACGCGAGGGCTGAGCAGACCAGGAACGGCCAGGCAAAACTCAATGCCAAGAATAAGTTCGGCGAGCTCACTGGATCGCTCCCTATCAGTCGGAGCAGGATCAAAATAAAGAGTGCACCCAAACCAGCTTTGAAAGACCAATTGCCGAACAATTTCATGCAGTTCACTGCCGATCTGGTTGACAATAGTCGAGTTCCAGTGGGCGCTCTGAGGCGTCGATACTGGCCTACGCAGCTTGACCGTAGCCTATCGAAAGGGGTTCAGGCATAGGAGACCCAGGTTTTTGCATGCCGGATCCTTTTCAGAAGCTCCGGATCCTGCACCTTCTTTGCGGCAAGCACCTCAATAAGTGAGATGGCTTCTTGCTCAATCCGGCTGCCGCGACGAAGAAAGGCAGCGTCAGACTGAGACTCGTACGAGCCGTAGCAAAGGCGGCCTAGAAAGCGGTCAAAGAAGAATGGGTACAGCCTGCCTCTAGAATCCACCAGGTCAACATAGTATGTGCCGCCTTGCGGACCAGAGTCCCTCAATCTACCGCAATTGGAAATATGGACAGGTGGCGCTGGGGCGGTTGGCCAGTCGTTGAGCTCAGGGTAGCCGGGAACTGAGGTATCGATACTCATCGCACGTCCTGCCAATCATCATTGAATGGAGATTGAACACGATCTCAATAGTAGCCGGGCCGGGAAGGGCCGCCAAGTCATAGGGCTGGGTTGGTGCTGAGAGCCTGGATCGGACACTGTTGCCAGGCCCTAATCAGCTGGCCAACATCAGAACAAAGCAACAGCGAGAGAGAGAAAGAGAGAGAGCACCTTATGAGCACACGATTGATCCTGACGATAGCAGCGGCGCTGATCGCCGTTGTTGGCAATGCGACAGCCGCGCCCAGCGAATCCGCGCGCCGAGAAATCGCTTCGTTGATCGGCGCGCTGGACGGTTCAACCTGCCGCTTCCAGCGCAACGGCAGCTGGCACGACGCTGCCGAAGCCCGAGAGCACCTGCAGCGGAAGTACGATTACCTGCTCAAGAAGGACAAGGTGGATACCGCCGAGCAGTTCATCGAGCGGGCGGCGAGCCGCAGCAGCATGAGCGGCAAGCCCTACCGGATCGCCTGCCCGGGGCAGCCCGAGCAGAGTGCGGCGTCGTGGTTTGGTGCGCGGCTGCAGGCGCTGCGGGCGCGCTGAACCCGCGCTTCTTTCAGTCCGCGACGTCGCCGTATCTCACGGCGAGCACTTTGGCATTCTCGGCGGGCGCATCGCGCCAGTTCGGCCTCACCGTGATCTCGTCGACCCTGCCCTCGATCCTGATCTCCGACCCCACCTCGAACCCCAGTCCTCGCAGCCAGGCGCCGCGGATCATCACGAAGGGGATGGGACCGTACTCGTCGCGGTCGAGGGCGTTGATCTGCGGCACCGCGCGTACGCTACGTAGCTGGACGGCCTTGAGGGTCTCGTCGCGGGGAGTAAGCCGGCTGTCGTCCGGGTGGACCTGCTTCAAGTTCGCGTTCATGGATGTACCTCCAATTCCAATAGGGAATGGCCCTCGCCGGTAAGGGCGAGGGCGTCGGGAGGTCAAAAACCGTGTAAGACCAGACGGCGGGCGTATTCCCCCGTTGAGGGTGTTGTATTAGCCACCCTCCCGACATGGGGCATCCAGTATTTTGGTCTTACGGAGTTTTTGAGCCCCGTCCGGCAACCATGCAGACATCGCGACGCCAGCACAAAGTGTTTGTTTCTGTTGAGTTTTAGGTTTCGATAGACGGCGCCTACTAATTGACGCGTCTGACCCGCGCAGCATCCCGAATGCTGTATTCACATGTGAACGTGGTCGCAGTTCTTACCCAGCCCCAAACAGCTTCTGTGCGTTCTGGAACAGGATCCAGCTTGTCGCGATGAACTTGTCCCCGCCCTCGGGGCGATTCCCCCGGTGGGTGTGCGTGAAGGCCGTGGGCGCGATCAGCAGGCTGCCGGTGCGTGGCGCGATCTTCCGCTCCTGGAACAGGAACTCGGTCTCTCCGGCCTCGAACTCGTCGTTGAGGTACAGCGTCCACAGCAGGTGGCGATGCAGGGTTTCACCTGCCGGATCGCGCGGATACAGCTCGCAATGCCAGTAGGGGTAGCCGCCCTCGCCTGCCGCATACCACTGCAGGTTGATGGCGCCCGGGCGCAGGCACGTACGGGCCAGTTCGGAGAGCGCGTTGTCGTCCATGCTGGGAAAATCTTCGGCGCGCAGGCGGCGTGCGCTGCCATCGTTGTCTTGGACCTGCAACATGAGCGGAGAAATCAGCGCCTGTGGATAACGGCGTAGATAACTCAAAACCCCGCTGAATACTGCCTGCTGCAGCTGGATTTCCACCTGGCGCCATTCCGGGCGGCCGCTGATGCGGAGATCCTTGCTGTGCTTGAGTTCCGGGAAGACGCCGCTGCCAACTTCGCCGGGCACCAACTGTGCGCTGGCTCGCATCTGGGCCAGGATGGCGGCGCAGGCGTCGGCGGGAATGGCGTTGTGGATTACTTCGATGAAGTCGCGCGGTGTTTCGGCCGTCATGGGGTCATCCGTGGGCGTTTGAGCCCGATGGTGACCTGTGTTGGTGCACGTGTCACCCCGTTGCCATGTGGCAACGGGGCGAAGCGCGATCAGGCCTGCGCGTCGTGCTCGCGGTGGTAACGGGTGGCTTCGGCCACTTCGTTGCGCGAGCCCAGGAACACCGGCACGCGCTGGTGCAGCTGGTCCGGCTGGATGTCCAGGATGCGCTCGCGGCCGGTGGTGGCGGCGCCGCCGGCCTGTTCCACCAGCAGGCCCATCGGGTTGGCCTCGTACATCAGGCGCAGCTTGCCGGCCTTGCTCGGGTCCTTCTTGTCCCACGGGTAGATGAAGATGCCGCCGCGGGTGAGGATGCGGTGCACGTCCGCCACCATGCTGGCGATCCAGCGCATGTTGAAGTTCTTGCCGCGCGTGCCTTCCTTGCCGGCCAGCAGGTCCTGCACGTAGCCCTGCATGGGGGCTTCCCAGTGGCGCTGGTTGGACATGTTGATGGCGAATTCCTGGGTGTCTTCGGGAATCTGCATGCCGCGCTGGGTCAGCACGAACTCGCCGGTTTCACGGTCCAGGGTGAACGAATGGGTGCCGTGGCCGGTGGTCAGCACCATCTGGGTACTGGGGCCGTAGATGCAGTAGCCGGCGGCGATCTGGGCGGTGCCCGGCTGCAGGAAGCTGGCGTCGGTGGGCTGTTCGGTACCGGCCGGGCTGCGCAGCACGGAGAAGATGGTGCCCACGGAGACGTTCACGTCGATGTTGGAGCTGCCGTCCAGGGGATCGAACAGGAGCAGGAAGTCGCCGCGCGGGTAGGTGTCCGGCACCGGCTGGCAGTGGTCCATTTCCTCGGAGGCGCAGGCGGCAAGGTGGCCGCCCCAGGCGTTGGCTTCGAGCAGGATCTCGTTGCTGATGACGTCCAGCTTCTTCTGCGCTTCGCCCTGTACGTTGCCGGTGCCTGCATCGCCGAGTACGCCGCCCAGCGCGCCCTTGCTGACCGCGATGGAGATGTTGGTGCAGGCGCGGCCCACCACTGCAATGAGCTGGCGCAGGTCGGCGTTGATGCGGCCGGCGTGCTGCTCTTCAATGAGGTACCGGGTAAGCGACGTACGGGACATGGAATGGCTGCCAAAGACATTTCGGGGGCCGTATTGTGGCCCGTCGCTGGCGGTATTACGAGGCAGCTTTTCCCGTAAACGGTTTCATGGCAGCCAGACACAACAACGGCCGCACTGGGCGGCCGTTGTGTTCAGACGACTACGACGCTCAGCCCTTGGCGACGGTCGCCACGGCCTTGGCCACGTATTCCAGGTTGCCCTGGTTGAGCGCGGCCACACAGATGCGGCCGGTGCCGACGGCGTAGATGCCGTACTCGTCGCGCAGGCGGTCCACCTGCGGGCGGCTCAGGCCCGAGTACGAGAACATGCCGGCCTGGTCGTTGATGAAGGCGAACTCCGGTGCACCGGCGGCCACCAGCTTGTCCACCAGGCCGTGGCGCAGGGCGTGGATGCGCTCGCGCATCTCGGTCAGTTCCTGCTCCCACAGCTGGCGCAGCTCGGGGCTGGTCAGCACGCCGGCCACCAGTGCAGCGCCGTGGTTGGACGGGCTGGAGTAGATGGTGCGGATGATGCGCTTGACCTGCGACTGCACGGCCTTGGCCGCGTCAGCGGTGGGTGCCACGATCGACAGCGCGCCAATGCGTTCGCCGTACAGCGAGAACGACTTGGAGTACGAGTTGGCGACCACGAAGCTGTCGATACCGGCTTCGGCAATGATGCGCACGGCGGCGCCGTCCTGTTCGATGCCCTTGTCGAAGCCCTGGTAGGCCATGTCGATGAAGGGGAACAGCTGGCGTTCCTTCAGCAGGTCGGCCACCTGCTTCCACTGGGCCACGGTGAGGTCGGCGCCGGTGGGGTTGTGGCAGCAGGCGTGCAGCAGCACCACGGTGCCCGGCTGCAGCTTGTTCAGATCGGCCACCATGGCGTCGAAATCAACGCCATGGGTCGTCGGGTCGAAGTAGCTGTATTCCACCACCTCGAAGCCGGCCGCGCCGAACACGGCGCGGTGGTTTTCCCAGCTGGGGTTGCTGATGGCAATGGTGGCGTGCGGCAGCAGGCGGTGCAGCAGGTCGGCGCCAACGCGCAGGGCGCCGCTGCCGCCGATGGTCTGCGAAGTCGCCACGCGGCCAGCGGCCAGCAGCGGGGAGTCCTTGCCGAAGACCAGTTCGCGGGTGGCCTGGTTGTAGGCGGGCAGGCCGTCGATGGGCAGGTAGCCGCGCGGCTTGGCTTCGTTGGCCAGCTGCTGCTCGATCTGCTTCACTGCGCGAAGCAGCGGAATCCTGCCGCTTTCGTCGTAGTAGATGCCCACGCCCAGGTTGACCTTGGTGGGTCGGCTGTCGGCGTTGTACGCTTCGGTCAGACCCAGGATCGGGTCGCCCGGGACCAGTTCCACATTTGCAAAGAAGGACACGGCGGTACTCTTTCGATGACGGAGGGGGGGACCGCATCGTAACAAAGCCGCAGCGGGGGCGCGGCGCCTGCCGTCACGTTGAAGTCCGTACCCTGTCGTGCGGTACCTGTTTTCCGGAGAGCCCCCTCTGAACATCTTTCGTTTGACCCCCCTGGCGCGTGCGTGTGCGCTGCTTTCGGCCACCGCCCTGCCGAACCTGGCACAGGCCCAGTCCAGCCCGCCTGCAGCGGCCGCCATCGAGCGCCTGCCCACGGTTCAGGTGCAGGCTGCGCGGGGCCAGCAGGTGGCCGACGTGGACCTGCCGGCGTCGATCAGCACGGTCTGGCTGGATGACGAAACCAATGGAAACCTGGCCCAGATCGCTGACGCGTTGAGCGGGGTGCCCGGCGTGGTGGCGCGCGATCGCCAGAACCTGGCCCAGGACACCCAGCTTTCGATCCGGGGGTTTGGCGCGCGCTCCACCTTCGGCGTGCGCGGGGTGCGGGTGCTGGTGGACGGGGTGCCGGCCACCATGCCCGACGGCCAGGGCCAGCTTTCCCACGCCAGCATGTTGTCGGCGCAGCGGGTCGAGGTGCTGCGTGGGCCGTTCTCGGCCCTCTACGGCAACTCGTCCGGCGGCGTGGTACAGATCTGGAGCGCCGACGGCCAGGCCGGGGACCCGTGGCGGGTGCGGATGGCCGGCGGCAGCGACGGCACCCTCAGCACCGGCGCGCAGCTGCGCGGTGAGCAGGGCCCGGTGCGCTATAACGTGGCGGCCAACCATTTCCGCACCGACGGCTGGCGCGACCACAGTGCGGCGCGGCGCGAGTCGGTGAATGCGCGGTTGGGCACGGACGTGGCGGGTGGCCAGCTGGACCTGGTGCTCAACTACTTCGATTCGCCCGACGCGCAGGACCCGCTGGGCCTGACCCGCGAGCAGGTGCGGCAGGACCCGCGCCAGGCCACGGCCGTGGCCACCCAGTACAACACCCGCAAATCGGCACGCCAGGCCCAGGCCGGGCTGGTGTTCACCCGCACCGAGGGCGCGCAGACCTGGCGTGCCATGGGCTATGCCGGTCAGCGCAGCGTTGAACAGTACCTGGCGATCCCGCCGGGGCCGCAGGCCAATCCGCTGCATGCCGGCGGGGTCATCGACCTGGACGGTGGCTACGGCGGGCTGGACCTGCGCTGGGGCTGGCAGGGCGACTGGGCCGGGCGGCCGCTGGAAGTGGTGATCGGCGCCAATGCCGACCAACAGCAACAGGATCGGCGCGGTTACGAGAATTTCGTTGGGTCCGAGCTGGGCGTACGCGGGGCGCTGCGCCGTGACCAGAGCGACCGGGTGCGCAACGTGGACCAGTTCGCGCAGGCGTTCTGGCAGTGGGCGCCGCGCTGGTCGCTGCTGCTCGGCGTGCGCCACAGCGAGGTGCGCTTCCGTTCCAACGACCACTACGTCACCGCACGCAACCCCGACGACAGCGGTTCGCGCGATTACTCGGCCACCACCCCGGTGGCAGGCGTGGTGTTCCATGCCAGCGACGCGTGGCGGGTGTATGCCTCGGCCGGACGCGGGTTCGAGACGCCCACCTTCAACGAGCTGGGCTACCGTGCCGACGGCGCGGCCGGGCTGGCCCTGAACCTGTCGGCGGCGCGCAGCCAGAACCTGGAGCTGGGCACCAAGTGGCGTAGCGATGGCGGCGCGGCATTCGAGGCGGCGGTGTTCCGCGCCGATACGGATGACGAGCTGGCCGTGGCCAGCAACACCAACGGGCGCAGCACCTACCGGAACATCGGGCGCACCCGCCGGCAGGGGATTGAAGCCAGCCTGCTCTACCCCATCAGCACAGAACTGGAGGCCAGCCTGGCCTACACCTACCTGGAGGCGACGGTACGCGAGCCGTATCTGGTCTGCGCCAGTACCGGCTGCGCCACGCCGAACACCGTGGTGCCGGCCGGCTCACGCCTGCCCGGCGTACCGGAGCAGCAGTGGTTCGGCCGCCTGCAGTACCAGCCGGGTGCGTGGCAGTGGGCCGGTGAGGTGGTGGCCTCCAGCGATACGGTGGTCAACGACCTGGCGACCGACAGCGCGCCGGGCTACGCCTTGCTGAACCTGGAAGCAGCGCGCCGCTGGACGACCGCGCAGGGCGCGCTGCGGGTATTTGCGCGGGTGGACAACGTGCTGGACCAGCGCTACATCGGCTCGGTGATCGTCAACGATGGCAACCAGCGCTACTTCGAGCCGGGTCCGGACCGTCGCTACAGCGTGGGCGTGCAGTGGGCCTGGCTGTAATCCCCCGGTAGGGCACGACCCTGGGTCGTGCCGCTCCGGATGTCCGCATTCACTTCGGAATCTTGGCCGGGACAAACGGCGAGGTGGGATCACTGGCGGGGAAGGTCTCCTCCAGTGCCTCGTCCTGGTTGTCGCTCTCATGCGCCTTGCGCGCGGCGCGGTGGTGCGGGTGCTCCTCGCAGTCAGCATTCGGCTGGCCGGAAGGATCCTTGCGGTCGCGTGAGGCGTGCACCTCGTCCACGCCGGTGCGCAGGTGTTCAGGGGCTTCGGAAGGCGACATGCCGGCGCCGCGGTCTTCGGCATCCTGCAGGTCATGTTTGGCGCGCTGTTCGCCGGGAACCGGGGTGGTGGCTTCGCGCAGGGGATCGCGTGGCATGGTGATTGGCTCCACAAACAAAGGGTGAAACACGGCCCGATGCCGTGCGGAAAAAGCATACGCACCACGGGTGGATGGCCGACGTGAAGCAATGCCAAGACCGCCACAACGCATCTGTCACGGCTGGATAACGGCGCCGGGGCTATTCCTGCCAGCCCCACCCTCGCCGGAGACGTGTCATGCCCCGCCTGGATCGCCGCAACGCCCCCGTGCTGTTCAACGCCTACCTGCAGCCGGACCGGAGTGCGCGGCGGGGCCGCCGCCCGCGCGCTGAAGAGCCCGAAGCAGTGGCGCAGGACTACCTGCAGTACATGCGCAACGACTACGAACGCCGCCGCAGTCAGGGAAGGCGCAGCTGGAAAGACCTGTACCCGGCCTATACCTTCGCGCTGACCACCCACTACGCTGACTGGCCGCGTGGCGACGACGACGACACCGACGGCGAGCTGGCCGAACACTGGGAGCAGATGCGTGGGCAGTCGCGGCTGGGCTGGCCGCAGGCGCGCGCCATCGTCGAAGACGCCTGGATGGCGCTCGACCACATGCCCGCAGCCGCCGTACACGGCGCCCTCCAATAACCCCACGCCGACCACGCGGTAGCGACACGCCATGCGTGTCCCAAGCGGTCCAGGACACACCCGATACACAGCCCCACCACAACCGTTTCACGCCACCCGAGCTAAAGCTGGCGCATCTCTCGAACTGGAGTGGCGCCGCCATGGCCCGACCGATCTGGACCGGAACCCTGTCATTCGGGCTGTTGAACGTGCCGGTCTCGCTGATGTCCGGAGAGCGCAAGATCGACCTGCAGTTCCGCATGCTCGATTCGCGCGACAAGAAACCGATCCGCTTCGAGCGGGTGAACGCGGACACCGGCGAAGAAGTGCCGTGGAAGGATATCGTCAAGGCCTACGAGTACGACAAGGGCAGCTATGTCGTACTCGAAGAAAGCGACATCAAGTCAGCCGCGCCGGAAAGCCATGAAACGGTGGAAGTGGAAACCTTCGTCGACGCGTCCCAGATCGACCCGCGCTACTACGAGAAGCCTTACCTGCTGGTACCGGGCAAGAAGGCCGAAAAAGGCTACGTGCTGCTGCGCGAGACCCTGCGCAGCACCGGCAAGGTCGGCATCGCGCGCGTGGTGGTACGGACCCGCGAGTACCTGTGTGCGGTGATGCCCAATGAAGACGCGCTGGTGCTGATGATCCTGCGCTACCCGCAGGAGCTGGTGGACCCGGAAGAGCACAAGCTGCCCACCGGCTCGCTGGCCGACTACCGGATCAGCAGCAAGGAAACGGCGATGGCCGAGCAGCTGATCGAATCGATGGCCGGCGAATGGAAGCCGGACGACTATCACGACGAGTTCCGCGAACGCCTGCAGACGTTGCTGACCAAACGCATCAAGTCCAAGGGCGGTACCACCAGGGTGGAAGACGAAGCGACCCCACGCGAAGACGCCGCCACCAACGTAGTCGACTTCATGTCGCTGCTGCAGAAGAGCCTGGACGCCAAGAAGCGTACCCCGGCCAAGAAAAGCGCGGCGGTTTCGAAGGTGGTGAAGAAGGCGGCCCCGGCCAAGAAGGCGGCGAAGTCCACAAAGACCGCGAGCAAGGCCACCAAGGCAACCAAGGCCACGAAAAAGCCCGCAGCCAAGCGCGCGCCGACGCGCAAGGCGGGGTAAGCGGCTGTGTCGCTGCAGGAATACCGCCGCAAGCGCCGCTTCGGGGAAACGCCGGAGCCGGACCATGACCCGCAGGGCGCTACGGCGCGCCGACCGATCTTCGTAGTGCAACTGCACCATGCCAGCTCGCGGCATTACGACTTCCGACTGGAAGCCGACGGCGTGCTGAAGAGCTGGGCGGTGCCGAAGGGTCCGTCCCTGCGCGTGGGCGAGAAGCGGCTGGCGGTGGAGGTGGAGGACCACCCCATTTCCTATGCCACGTTTGAGGGCGACATCCCGAAGGGACACTACGGGGCCGGGCACGTAGACGTGTTCGACCATGGCACCTGGGCTTGCGAGGGCGACCCGCTGGAGGCGATCGCCGCCGGCAAGCTTGACTTCGTGCTGCACGGAACCCGGCTCAACGGCGGTTGGAAGCTGGTGCGCACGGCGATGAAAGGCCGCCAGCACCAGTGGCTGCTGATCAAGCGCGATGATGACGAGGCGCGCGATGCCGATGCCGACGCACTGCTGGAGGAACCCGTGGCGAAGATGAAGACCACTCGATCCACGAGAACCTCGACGACGTCCAAAACTACAAAGAAGACCACGAAGACCACCACGACCCGGACCTCAAAACCCGCTTCCCGCCGCAACGCGGACGCGCGCTGGGCCAAGCGCGCGCTGCAACTCGAACACGCCCGGGAGAAGCCCTATCCCCATGACTTCAAACCGCAGCTCACCGACCACCGCGACAGTGCGCCCAATGGCGATGCCTGGCTGCACGAAATCAAATGGGATGGCTATCGGCTGCTGGCCGACGTTGCCGAGGGCGTGGTGTCGCTGCGCTCGCGCGGTGGACTGAACTGGAGCAACGATTTCCCCGAGGTCGTGCAGGCCATCACCGCCCTCCCTGTCACCGACCTGCGCCTGGACGGCGAACTGGTGGTGCTGGATGCCGAGGGCCGCAGCGACTTCACCGCGCTGCAGAAAGTCATCGACGGCACCAGCAAGCAGCCGCTGCGCTATGTGGTGTTCGACACGCCCGGCATTGCCGGCGTGGACATCAGCCGCTCACCGCTGCTGGATCGGAAGGAACTGCTGAAGGAATTGCTGGGCGATGTGCCCGGCACCCTGGCCTACAGCGACCACGTGCTCGACCATGGTCCGGAGGTATTCGCCGCCAGCGGGGCTGCAGGGTTTGAAGGCATCGTCAGCAAGCGGGTGGACGCGGCGTACGTCAACGCACGTTCGCCGAGCTGGGTGAAAGTGAAGCACGAGAACACTGACGAGTTCCTGATCGTGGGCTACACCGAGCCCAAGGGTTCGCGCAGCGGCTTCGGTTCGCTGCTGATGGCATCGCCGGAGAAGGACGGCCTGCGCTACGTGGGCCGCGTGGGCACCGGCTTCGACGACGCAAGGCTGGCGGCCATCCATAAGCAGCTCAAGGCGCTGGCCACCGACAAGGCGGCGGTGGCGCTGCCGTCGCATGTACCGTTCAAGGCCAGCAGCGTGCACTGGGTGAAACCCACCCTGGTGGCCGAAGTCGCGTTCCGCGGCTGGGCCAAGGAAGGATTGCTGCGGCAGGCCAGCTTCAAGCGCTTGCGCGAAGACAAGCGCGCGAAAGATCTGGGCGTGGCTTCGACGACGCCGGCCGGCACGGGCAGCAAGGCGAAGGCCCCTGCTGCCAACGCCGCGCCAGGGAAATCACCGGGCAACGCCAAGCCCCGGGCCGATGACACGGCGGAGGTGACCATCAGCCATCCCGAACGCGTGGTCTTTGCCAAGGCCAAACTCACCAAAGGCGACGTGGCCGAGTACTACCGGCAGATGGCGCGGTGGATCCTGCCGGAAGTGGCGCGCCGTCCGCTGTCGCTGCTGCGCTGCCCCGATGGCGTGGACAAGCAGTGCTTCTTCCAGAAGCATCACGGTACCGGCCTGGGCGACGCGGTGCAGGCGATACCGCTGCAGCAGAAGAGCGGGCGCGAAGACTACCTGTACATCGAAGACGTGGAAGGCCTGCTGCAGCTGGTGCAGATGAACACCCTGGAGCTGCATCCGTGGGGCGCGACGGTGGACGACCCGGAACACCCGGACCGGCTGGTTTTCGACCTGGATCCGGGCGAAGGCGTGACCTGGGCCGCGATAAAGTCCGCAGCCCGCGACATCCGTGCGCGACTGCAGGAAATCGGGCTGGAAAGCTTCGTGCGCCTCTCCGGCGGCAAGGGCGTGCACGTGGTGGTGCCGTTGAAGCCGAAGGCGGACTGGGCGCAGGCCAAGGACTTCTGCGAATCGTTCGCGCAGGCCATGGCCGAGCACGCGCCAGAGCGCTATGTGGCCACGATGAGCAAGGCCAAGCGCAACGGCGTGATCTTCATCGATTGGCTGCGCAATGCGCGCGGCGCCACCAGTGTGTGTTCGTGGTCGCTGCGGGCGCGCCCTTCAGCAGGCGTGGCGGTGCCGCTGCGCTGGGAAGAGTTGGGCCGGATTGCTGCCGCCGATGCATTCCCATTGCCGAAGGCGCTGCAGCGGGCGCAGCGGTTGAAGGCAGATCCGTGGGAAGGAATTGAGGACGTGGAGCAGGTGCTGCCGACGCTGTGAGCCTCACCGCGGCCGATAACGCGCCCCGATCCAGATGCCCAGCGCCTGTACCGGCAGCGACACCAGCAACGTCACCACGAACCAGAACGGGAAGTCATTCCCCAGATCCCATGCCGCGAAGGCAGACGCGCCGGCGATGAGAAACCACACCACCCCGCCATGCACATACGGTGCGTTCGGCGCGTAGCGCGCGGCGAACGCCGTGGCCGCTACCCCACCGAGGATGGTCCAGGCCAGGTCCCACGCCAGCCGCAACTGGCTGTCGCCCAGTCCCACCCACGGCGCGGTCCAGCCGGCGATGCCACTTACCATGCCCAGCACGAACAGCGCCACCACCACCGACAGCACGGAGAGCACTACGGTTTTTGCGATCGACAAAGCAGACATGGGTCACACAGACGGCAGCGGAACTGCCGTCATTATGAGCGCCTCAGCCGACCAGCGCAGCCGATGCCTTTGCCAGTCCTTCAATGCCCGCCCAGTCCTTCGCCTGCAGCAGTGCACGCGTGGTCAGCCACGAACCGCCCACGCACAGCACGTTGGGCAGGTGCAGGAAATCGCGCGCGGTCTGCGCGCTGATGCCGCCGGTGGGACAGAAGCGCACGTCGCCGAACGGGCCGTTCCACGCCTGCAGCATGCCGATGCCCCCGGCCTGCACGGCCGGGAAGAACTTGAAGGTATCCAGCCCGTGCTCCAGGCCCAGCATCAGCTCCGAAGACGTGGCCACGCCTGGCAGGAACGGCAGGTCGGTATCGCGCGCGGCCGCATACAACGTCGGCGTCGCGCCCGGCGCCACCGCAAACCGCCCACCCACGGCCTTCACTTTCTCCATCTGTGCCGCGGTCAGTACGGTTCCTGCGCCAACCACTGCGTCCGGCACGGCTTCCACCATGGCCTGGATTGCATCCATGGCCACGGCGGTGCGCAGGGTCACTTCGATCACCGGCAGGCCGCCGTTGAACAGCGCCTGGGCCACCTGCACGGCCTCGTCCACGCTTTCCGGGGTGTACACCGGAATCACCGGGGCCAGTTTCAATACTGCGCGTACGCGCGGATCAGCGCCGGACATCGAATCGCTCCTCGCCCGTCAGGGCCAGTACGTCAGCTTCACTGACGGGGTTGAAATCACCGGGGACCGAATGCTTCAGGCTGGCCGCAGCCAGGCCGAAACGCACGATCGCGTCCGGTTCGAAGCCCTGCATCATGCCATGCAGGATCCCAGCGGCGAACGCATCGCCGCCGCCAATGCGGTCCACGATGCCGATCATCTCGCGCGTGGGCGCCACCGCACGCGTGCCGTCGCGGCCCAGCAGCATCGCGCCCAGCGCGTGGTGGTCCACGCTGTGGGTGGTGCGCTGCGTGCACGCCATCCACTGCAGGCGCGGGAATGCGGCGAAGGCCTGCACCGCCGCGGCATCCACGCGCTCTGCCAGCGCGGCCTGCTCGAACTGCCCGCCCAGCACCACGCCGATGTCGCGGTAGTCGGCGAAGGCCACCGTGGCGCAGGCGAACAGCTCGCGCAGGATGGCCGGCGCATCGCCGTCCCAGCGCGCCCACAGCGAGGGCCGGAAGTTGCCATCGAAGGACACCTTGACCCCACGCTCGCAGGCGGCACGCGCGGCCACCAGCGTGGCCTCGGCCATGGCCGGGTTCAGCGCAGGGCTCACCCCGGAAAGGTGCAGCCACTGCACGCCGCGCAGCAGGGTGTCCCAGTCGTAGTCGCTGGCCTGGCCCAGCGAGAACGCCGAGTCCACGCGGTCGTAGACCACTTCGCTGGCGCGCTGCACCGCCCCGGTGGTGAGGAAGTACACGCCCATGCGGCCCGGGCGGGTCTGCACGTGGGCGGTGTCCACCCCGTGCCGGCGCAGTTCGCCGGCCACGTACTGGCCGAGCGGGTTGGCCGGCAGCGTGCTGACCATCTGCACGCGGTGCCCGAAGTGGGCCAGCGATACGCCCACGTTGGCCTCCGCGCCGCCAGCATGCACCGCCAGCTGCGGCGTCTGCAGCAGCAGTTCACGGCCTGGCGCACTCATGCGCAGCAACAACTCCCCGAAACAGACAACACGACTCATGGCGATGGATCCCTCGTGGTGGGCATGACCCGGGGACAGGCCCCGAATCGCAATGGCTAGCGGTGTCATTCTAGCCGTGTGGCGCGCTCCGTCCAGCGGCTCGACGGGCAGAAACCTTTGTCCCGCAGGCGTCTACGGGACATTGCAGGTCTGTTGCGGTGCAAGATGCTCGATTCCCAACGGACTGTTAACGTCGGCTCTGACCAGCGGTGTCATTGCACTGACATGTCGCCGGATAGCTGTTTCATGTAGCACCTTGGGAGAGGGAAAACATGCAATATCGAAACATCCATAAAAAGACACCGGTTACCTTGCTCGCCCTGTCGATCGGCCTGGCGCTGAGCGGAACCACCCTGGCGCAGGACCCGGCCCCGGCTTCGGCCACCGACCTGGACACCGTCACCGTCACCGGCTACCGCGCCAGCGTCGAGAAGGCGCTGGACATCAAGCGCGGCGAAGCCGGCGTGGTTGACGCCATCGTCGCCGAAGACATCGGCAAGTTCCCCGATCTGAACCTGGCCGAGTCGCTGCAGCGCGTGCCCGGCGTGGTCATCACCCGCGAAGCCGGCGAAGGCCGCAACATCTCGGTGCGCGGCCTCGGCCCGGACTTCACCCGTGTGCGCATCAACGGCATGGAAGCGCTGACCACGGTGGGCGCCGGCGACCAGAGCGGCGGCACCAACCGCGGCCGCGGCTTCGACTTCAACGTGTTCGCTTCGGACCTGTTCTCGCAGCTGCTGGTGCGCAAGACCGCCTCGGCCGACGTGGAAGAAGGCTCGCTCGGCGCCACCGTCGACCTGCGCACCGCGCGCCCGTTCGACTATGACGGCTTCACCTTCGCCGCCAGCGGCCAGGCCAGCTACAACGCGATGGCCGAAAAGGCCGACCCGCGCGTGGCCGCGCTGATCTCCAACACCTGGGCCGATGGCACCTTCGGCGCGCTGCTGTCGGTCGCCTACTCCGAGCGCCAGGCGCTGGAAGAAGGCTCCAACACCGGCCGCTGGGCCAATGGCCCGAGCAACGGCAACTTCAATGCCGCCTCGCCGTTCACCCAGGCGCGTTCGGCCAGCGTGTACCACCCGCGCTTCCCGCGCTACGTGCAGATGGAGCACGAGCAGAAGCGCCTGGGCGTCACCGGCACCCTGCAGTGGAAGCCCACCGACGCCACCGAAATCTCGCTGGACACGCTGTACTCGAAGATCGACGCCAAGCGCGACGAGCACTACATCGAAGCCATTTCCTTCAGCCGCGGCACCAGCACCACCCCGCGCCTGGTCGGCAAGCCGGCGATGATCGTCAAGGACGGCGTGATTGAGAACAACGCGCTGGTCTACGGTGAGTTCGACAACGTCGACATCCGCACCGAGAACCGCCACGACGAGTGGAGCACCGAGTTCAAGCAGATCGCCCTGAACGGCCAGCACCGCTTCGGCGACGACTTCACCTTGTCCGGCAAGGTCGGCATCTCGCGCTCCAAGCACGAGAACCCGATCCAGACCACCATAATCATGGACAAGTACGATGTGGACGGTTACAGCTACGACTACCGTGGCAACAGCCGTTTCCCGAAGCTGAACTACGGCATCGACCCGACCAACCCGGCGGGCTGGGAACTGGCTGAAATCCGCCTGCGCCCGCAGTACGTGGACAACGACTTCGACACCGGCCAGATCGACTTCAACTGGAACCTGAGCCCCGGCTTCCGCCTGAAGGGCGGCATCCTGGCCAAGAACTACACCTTCGATACCGTGGAACTGCGCCGCGCCAGCGAACTGGCGGTGCCGAACTTCCCGAACGGCACCAAGATCGTGCCGGTGGACATGACCCAGCAGGCCGGCCTGAAGGGCATTACCGGTACGCCTGACCAGTGGGTGGTGCCGAACCTGGACGCCATTGCCGACCAGTTCGACATCTACAGCAACAGCGGCATCTTCGCCGTCGCACCGCGCGCCAACAACTCGCGCAGCGTGGAAGAAGAAGACCGTGGCGGCTACCTGATGGGCGAGTTCTCCACCGAACTCGGCAGCATTCCGTTCTCGGGCAACTTCGGCGTGCGCTACGTAAAGACCAAGCAGAGCTCCACCGGTCTTTCCACGCTGGCCACCGGCACCGTGGCGACCACGGTGGATCGCGAGTACGACGACACCCTGCCCTCGTTCAACCTCGTGGCGGAAATCACCCCGGACTTCCTGATCCGCCTCGGCGCGGCCAAGGTGATGAGCCGCCCGGGCCTGGGCAGCCTGACCCCGGGTGCCACCGTGGCCGTGGCCGGCGGTGCGCGCACCATCTCCAGCGGCAACCCGTACCTGGATCCGATCCGCGCCAAGAACGTGGACCTGGGCTTCGAGTGGTACTTCTCCGAAGGCGCGATGGCCGGCATCGGCCTGTTCTACAAAGACATCGAAAGCTTCGTGCAGACCACCCGCGAAGTGGCACCGTACAGCGCCAGCGGCCTGCCCGATTCGCTGCTGATCGGTACCGGTGCCTCGCCGGCCGATGACTTCACCTACACCAAGCCGGTCAACACCCCGGGTGGCGAACTGCACGGCGTGGAAGCGAACTACATCCAGCCGTTCACCTTCCTGCCGGGCAACTGGTCGAACCTGGGTGTGCAGTTGAACTACACCTGGGTGGAATCGCAGATCCAGTACATCAACTCCAGCGGCCAGCCGGTGATGAAGGCCGACCTGACCGGCCTTTCGAAATCGTCCTGGAACGCTACGCTGTTCTATGAAGGCAAGATGTGGAGCGGCCGCGTGTCGGCGACCAACCGCGACGACTACCTGACCCAGGTGCCGGGCACCGAAGCAGGCTTCAACGTAGACGGTACCCACGGCATGACCGGCACCACCTTCATCGACGCCTCGATCCGCTACGCGATCAGCGACCAGCTGGAGCTGAGCCTGGAAGGCATGAACCTGACCAACGAAGCCAGCGACGAGTGGGTGTACTCGCCGGCCACGGGTCGACTGCCGCTGCAGTACACCGAGACCGGCCGGCAGTACCAGCTGGGTGTTCGTTACAAGTTCTGAGTGCGCGTAACCGGCAGCGGCGTGGGTGACCACGCCGCTGTTGCGGCGCAAGATGCCGCACTGCTTCCCGTTTGCTAGTTTCTGGCGGCCCTGCGTAACGCTGCGGCCGCAGTGATGTGTGGAAAGGAAAGTCACATGGTGCTTTGTGGTGGGGTGGTTCGGGCTGATTCGGGCGTTGTCGGTTGTGTGCGGGTCGGCCAACGGCCGACGCTACCGCGAACGTTGGCACTGGCAGTGTTGCTGGCCTTGTCCGGCTCCGCCGCTGCACAGACCGCGCCACACCTCCTGTTCCATGTCTCGGCTGAGCACGGCCTCGAGGCCGACCATGCCGAAGGCGATGCCGTTCCCAACTTCGTGGACAAGGTCACCACCGTGGCCGACGGTGCCCGTGGGCGCGCCATCCAGTGGGCCGACGACGGCGTACTGTCGTGGAACGCACCGGGCAACATCCAGGCGCAGCGCGGCACCCTTGGTTTCTACTGGCGCCCGCGCTATGCGGTAGGCGAAGCGCCGTTCGTGATCTTCCGGGTCGGCTATGCCGACCACAGCAGCTGGGACATGGCCTGGCTGCGCATCGACTGGAACGGGCACGGCTTCGACGCTTTCGTGACCGACGCCAACCTGGCGCGCACCCGCGTGTCGTTCAAGCTCGACCAGAATCCCTCGCCCGCCCAGTGGCAGCACATTGCCTTTGGCTGGGACGAAAACCACGGCGTGCGCCTGTACGTGGACGGCAAGGAGGTCGCCCGCGCGGAGACCACGGCCGACTACGACGCGGCGCTGGACCAGCTCGGCCTGGCCGGGCGGGTGATGGCGCCCTACCAGGTGCAGAGCCGCTACAACTTCCTGCGCGGCAGCGACTTCGACGAGATCCGCGTCTACGACCACCTGCTCGATCCGGCCGGCATGGCGGCGCTGGCGGCCAACAAAGCGCCGACGACCAGCGTGGCCGACGCCGGCCCGATGCGTGCCTGGAACCACCGTTTCGGCTGGGACAGCGCCGCACCGCCGGCACTCACCGCGCCCGCGACGACCATCCGCAAGATCGAATTCGCCGACACCAGGGACCACAAGCAGTGGATGTGGAAGGCGACCGATGGCATCGCCGAGACGACCTGGCCGGGCGTGTACAACCGCTCGCGCCTGCCCGGCCGCAACGACTACTTCCAGCTGCCGGACTGGAACACCTACGTGGAAGGCGGGCAGCAGCTCGACCTGACCGTGCCGGCCGGCGAGACCGTCAACCGCATTGAAGTGCGCGGTGCGGCCTTCGGCGGGCTCAGCCACAGTGCGGGTGATACCGGGGCCACGCCGCTGCTGCAGCGCCCGCAGGGCGTGGTGCGCAGCGTGGACGACATTCCGGTGCAGAGCGGCGGCGTGCTGCACTTCCGCAACACCGCGCAGGAAACCCCGATCCAGGAGATCTGGGCCTATCAGGTCAGCGACGCCGCCGAGCCGGACGGCACGGTGAAGCAGCGCTACCTGATCGACAGCCAGGCCCTGCCCGACTACCTCAACATCACCACGCTGCGCGAGTACATCGATGGCCGCTATCCGGCTGCCGAACGCAGCACGGTGATGGCGCTGCCCAAGGGTGCCGGCTCGCGTCGTCGTGGTGCGGACACGCTGCCGGCGCAGCCACTCCCGATCGTGCACGTGCTGATCCCTTCCGGCGTGGGCGACGCACCGGCGGCGCAACCGCTCATCCGCAGCTGGGCGCACAGCTGGGAAAACATGTACGACGGGCTGGACGGCGTGGCCATCGACCTGCCGGCGCTGGACCTGCCTGCCGCGCGCGATGGGCTGATTCCGCTCAACATCCGCATCAAGGACCCGATCTGGCCCGCGCGCGACATGATCGATGTGTCGGTCTCGGTGAAGCCGAACGAGAAGCGCACGCTGTGGCTGGACCTGCGCGACCGCATCCTCACCGCTGACAGCCTGTGGATCAGCATCGCCTCGGGCGCGCCCGGCTTCAATGCCGGCTCGCTCGACGGCGCGGAAATCCGCATGGTCTACAAGGACCGCGCCGAGGCGAAGAAGGAACACGTGGCCGACCGCTTCAACCAGGTGCGGGACAACTGGGGCTTCCTGGTCGAAGAGCACACCACCTCCAAGCGCCAGCGCCTGTACGCGCGCGTGTATGCGGACCTGAGCGACCTGCTGCGGATCGACCCGGACCACGAACTGGGCCGGTTGTACTGGAACTACATCAGCTACAACAGCCAGGGCAAACCGCCGTTCACCCAGCCCGAAGCGCCCAAGGGCGCGCCGTTGTGGGCATTCCGCCAGACCGAAGACCTCAAGTACGTGCGTCGTTTCGTGGACTGGTGGATCGACAACCGCCAGATTGCGTACGGCGATTTCGGTGGCGGCATTTCCGACGACACCGACCTGACCCAGCAGTGGCCAGGGCTGGCGCTGATGGGCGTGGAGCCGGATCGCTTGAACCGCTCGCTCACCGCGCTGTCCGACGCGGTGTACCGCAACGGCATGTTCTCCAACGGCCTGAGCACCATCGAGACCGATGAGCTGCATTCCTATGAGGAAGGCATCAACGCCAACAGCGCGATGCTGTACCTCAACTGGGGCGATCCGCTCACCCTGGAACGGCTCATGGAAACGGTGAAGGCGTTCGACGAGCGCATCATCCTGCCCAATCCGCAGGGCAACCTGTTGTTCTCCAGCAACTGGTTCGGCGGCAACAAGGTGTACCGCGAGCCGAACTGGCAGTGGCAGAAGCCGTACTCGTTCCCGGCGCTGCACCCGGCCTTCCTGGTCGGCCAGTACAACGCCGACCCGACCGGTCGCAAGCTGGTCACCGGGCTGGCCGACAGCTACCTGGCGCACGCCTACACCGACGACAAGGGCCGCTGGGCACTGCCCAACGAGATCAACTGGGCCACGGGCAAGGTGCGCGGCGGCGAGCTCAACAACGGTTCCGGCGGTGGCGATGTGATGCACACCTTCTGGGCAGCATGGCGCTGGAGCGGCGACGACAAGTACCTGAAGGCGCTGGACTACCGTGTGCAGCGCGGCGGGCCCGGCGCGCTGGCCAATCTGGGCGAGAACTTCGTCGAAGTACTGGGCAAGGGCGCCGAATGGAACCCGAAGCTGGTCGCTGACGCAGACGCCGGCAACACCGGCTTCTCCAGCCTGATGGCGTGGCAGGCCACCGGCGACAAGAAATATCTGGAAGCGCTGCACGGCGATGGCATACAGGCCAAGGCGCAGCGCGAGTACATGAACACCGAGGGTCACTGGTGGTCCGACCGCGTCGAGGCGCCGAGCGAGTTCCTGCAGCGGGCGCGCCTGGGCGGCATTGCGCTCAAGCGCAACCAGAGCTGGCCAGGCCACACGGTGAGCTGGCGCTTCGCGCAGCCGGACGCGGCCGAACAGGTGGCACTGCTGGTGCATGCGCCGTCCACCGAGCGCTTCACGGTGATCGGCTACAACCTCGGCACGCATGCCGCTGATGCGGAGATGAGTACCTGGAACGTCACCGCCGGGCAGTGGCGGATGACCAGCGGCGTCGACCGTAATGGCGACGACCGCATCGACGGCAAGGGCGAAACGCGCGAGGTGACGCTGGAGCGCAGCGCCTCCCTTCCGCTGCGGTTCGCACCGGGCGTGGCACAGGTGTTCGAGTTCGAGCTGATCAACGCCGGCACGCCAGTGGAGCTGCGCCCGGACCTGGGCGTGGGCCGTGGCGACGTGCGCGTGGACGGTCGCCAGGTGCACGTGACCGTGCACAGCCTGGGGCACGTGGGCACGCCGGTGGGTACAGCGGTGCTGGAGGATGCGAACGGGCGTGAGCTGGCGCGGATTGAGATCCCGGCGATGGAAGCGCCGGTGGATCTGGTGCCCAAGACGACCACCGTAGGCCTGCCGTTGCCGGCCGGCAATCGCAGTGGGTTGCGGGTGCGCGTGGAGCTGCAGGATGGCGGCGCGGAAGTGACCCAGCGCAACAACAGCGTGACGCTGTAGGGCGCGCGGCTCGCCGAGGCGTGGCTGTCGGCATGACCCAGAAAAAACGCCGCCCTAGAACGTAACGCTACCCTCAACGCACGTCACGCACGCACCACCAATCCACAACGCATCCCCCTCGTGCTCCACCTGCACGCGCCCCGCGCGTCCCAACACCGTGCCCTGGCTGATTACGTACCGCGCCGGTGCCTCCCCCAGCAACCACCGCGCGATGCCCGCATTGAGGCTGCCGGTCACCGGATCCTCCGGCGCCGCCTCCCCCGCGATGAACGCACGTGATTCGTACTCCGCATCCACCCCATCGCCTTCACGGCACGCGGCGAACACACCCACCATCAACCCATCCAGCGCGGCGTAATCCGGCCGTACCGCCAATACTGAAGCACGGCTGCGCAGGCGCACCGCCAACCACGGCGGCCCGTTGTCCACCCACCGGGCGTCCACCACGTCGTCGTCGGCAACGCCAAGCCCGGCAATGACACGCTCGCGCAGCGCAGGCTCCAGCGGCCCGGCACGCAACAGCGGCGGCGCATCGAAGGCGAATCCGGTGTCACTGCGGCGAATCCGCACCAGGCCAATCCCGCACTCCTGCACGATCTCCGCACCCTGCGGCACGCCGCCGTTGACCAACCACGCATGGCAACTGCCCAACGTGGGATGCCCGGCGAACGGCAATTCGCCCAGCGTGGTGAAGATGCGCACGCGATAATCCGCACGCGGGTCGCCGGGCGCGCTGACGAAGGTGGTCTCGCTCAGGTTGGTCCAGCGGGCGAAGGCGGCCATGCGCTCCTCGGACAGGCCTTCGGCGTCGAGCACCACCGCAAGCGGGTTGCCGGACAAGGGGTCGGTGCTGAAAACGTTGACCTGGAGGAACGGGCGGGTCGACATCCGGGGTCCTGCGCGGTGTGGGGTTCCACATCATCGCGTGCAGGCGGCGGCGGGTCGAGCGTCAGCGGGGCTGGATGAACCACAGCACGTCCTTGCCGTTGCTGTAGCGCATCAGGATGAAGTTGGAACATTCGTAAACCTCAGCCGACGTGCAGCCTTCCGGCAGCTTCAAGCGCCAGTTGGGCAACGACACCCGCGCCGTGGGAAACCCGATCGGCAAGGCCCAGTACAGCTCGGCGGCATTGGCGATGATGACCTGCAGGCAACCGCTGCGGTCGCGGATCTCGACATGGGCGATGCCGTCATCGAGGTATTCCCTCGCACGCCAGCCCTCGGTCACGCGGGACTGCCCACGGGAGGTCCGGCGCGTGGTCTGGCGGGCGGTCCGCGGGGTCAGGGCGGCGGCGGGGGTATCCAAAATGGGCTGTATCCGCAAGGAAAGGTCGTAAGACGTTTCGATGCTATCTGCGTCATTCGGGAGGGTGCTTTGAGGATGTTCCTAGATTTGATCCGGGGTTCACCCGGGCTTGCGCCAGGCACGCATGGCGTGTCGATATGGCGTCAGGTCGATCAGGCCTCGTCGGTCTCAAGCTCTTTCAGGCGGCGTTCGTACCAGCCGTTGCCGTCGGGTTCGAAGATGGCGGTGCGGGCCATTTCGCCCTGGTAGACGTGCACGGATACCGCCAGCTCGGTGTCGCTGGCGTTTCGGATGGTGTGGTACTCGTGCGGCGGGATGAGGCTGCCGGCACTGCCGCAGCCACCGACCACCGCGGGCTCGGCGCGGAAGCGGAAGCGTTCGCCCTCGCGTTCGAGCAGGGCGTACTGGGTGACTTCCAGCTGGCCCAGCCATACCCCCTCCACGCACCACAGGCCGCTATGGTCGTGCAGGGGCGTGCCCTGCCCCGGTGCCCAGCTCATCGCCACGATGCTGTAGCCCAGGGTCGGGCTGCGGTAGAGCTCACGGCGGGCGTAGTGGTCGCTGATTGGCTGGTGCACGCAGGCCGGCAGCTGGATGCGGCTGTCGGCGATGGCCTCGCACAGCGCCCCACGCAGGGTCGCAGCGATCTGCTGCGGATCGTCATTCTGGACCGCGCGATCCACGGCGGCGATCAGTCGATCGCGCCCATGGAACCGCGGGAAGGCATCGCAATAGGCTTGCATGCCGCCAGTCTAGGCGAAGAACGTTAAGGCGGTGTTTGATCTGAATCACGACAAATCGCCGCACGTTGGCCGGAAAATCAATCGATTTCCGTTCTTTGGTTGACCCTGCCTATCGGTACGCGTTGTAACCGCGCCATTCGCGACACACCATGCGTGTCCCACGGATTGCCGGCCACGTTCGAACACGCATGGCGTGTCCCTACGCGGTGCCGCGTTGTACGAACGGCGCCTGCTGGTACAACCTGCGTTCGCCACCACGCGGATCATCTTCCTGCCTGGAACGCGCGTCGAACACCATCGTCTGCCGACGCTCCAACCCGTACTGCTCCCACTGCGGCAGGCCGCCATGGTTCGGGTTCCCGGTGCGGGCGAATGCCAGCAGCGCCTCGCTCATGACATCGGCCATGCGCTGGGCATCCGCATCGTTGCCAGTGCGCGAGCCCGCTGCCCGGGTGTTGTCGAACACCAGCGGGATATCCAGGGTATGGAAGGCGCCGAGCTTGCCACCGTCCAACGGCGAGCCCCAATCCAGCTGGTAAGCCCAGGTCGGCGCCCCTTGGCGTGCGCGCGCCTCCAACTCCTCCACCGCGCCACGCCAGGACCGTCCGGCAGTTGTAGCGGCGAAAAACACCTCTGACGGTGTGTAGTGAGGATACAGGCGCCGATATTCGGCGATCACCACCGAAGGCAGCAGGTCCACGAACTGCTCCTTTTCCAGCTTGGCCGGCAGCGTCTCCCACGTGAGCGCGAAGTTGCCCGGATCGTTGCCGAGGAACGCACGGGTTTCGTCATGGGTGTTGCCGATCACCATCGGGATCCGCGCGGACTGCGCCGGCGCCTGCGGCCAGAACGGGTGCACCGGCAGGCTGCCGCCGTCCACCACCGGGCCGAAGTACAGCGAGGTGCTCTCCACCCGCGAGGGATCACGCGCGCGGGTCGCGGCCAGCAGGGCGTCGGCCGGCAGCGCCAGCAGCGCGTCCACGTCACCGGCCCCTACGGCCTCCATCGCGATGCGCGCGCGCTGGGTGGCGGCACGTGGACCGGCGGCGGTGACCTGCTGACCGCTCATGGTCCAGGCGCGCTGGAACAGCCCACGTGCGGCCGGCATCGCCATCAATGTGGCGATCTTGGCGCCACCACCGGACTGGCCGAACACGGTGATGTTGTTGGGGTCGCCGCCGAATTCGGTGGCATGTTCGCGCACCCACTGCAGCGCCTGGATGAGGTCGAGTTGGCCGACATTGCCCGAATCCGCGAAGCGTGCATCGCCGAGCTGGGCCAGGTACAGATAACCAAACACGTTGAGGCGATGGTTCACGGTCACCACCACCACGTCACCGCGCCGACACAGCGCGCTGCCGTCGTACTGCGGGTCGCTGCCCGAGCCGTTGTTGTAGGCGCCGCCGTGGATGTAGAACAGGATCGGCCGTGGCCTGCCGTCGCGTAGCGCCGGGGTCCACACGTTGAGGTACAGGCAGTCTTCGCCGCCGGGCCCATCCTCTTTGCTGCCCTGTGGCGCTGCGGGCCCGTAGGCAACTGCGTCGCGCACCCCGCGCCAGGGACGTTCGGGAAGGGCTGGCTGGAAGCGGCGGGTGGCGGTGTCGGCACCGTAGGGCACGCCCCGGAAGCTGTGCACACCCTGCGCGTAGCGGCCACGCAGGCGCCCGCTTCGCACCTTGGCCAGTGAATCCGGGGCCGCGCCGGCAACGGGTGCGCTGGCCAGTGCCGACACCATTGGCAACGTGCCCGCCAGCATCAGCGCGTAGCGCGCGCTGTCGCGCAGGAAGCGGCGACGCTGCAGGTCGGCTGGCGTCATGGCGTGCCCTCCGCGCGCTGCGCCTGCATCCAGCGCAATGCGAGCGCGGGCCACTGCGTGGTGGTCAGTGCGGGCGGAATGCGCACGCCAAAGCCATGGCCGCCGTGCGCGAACAGGTGCATTTCACTGGGGACGCCCGCGTCGAGCAGGGCCTGGTAGTACAGAAGGCTGTTCTGCACTGGCACCACGGCATCGTCCTGCGCGTGCACCACAAAGGTGGGCGGCGTCTGCGCGGTCACCTGGGTCTGCTGGGAAAACTGCTGCACCAGCGCGGCGCTGGGCCGTTCGCCAAGCAGCCGCGTACGCGAACCGCTGTGCGCATGCGCACCCATGTCGATCACCGGATACAGCAGCAACGCGAAGTCCGGCCGCGCACTGACCGCGTCCACCGCATCCCCGGCGCCTGGCAGCGCAATGGCAAACCCGGTGCTCAACCGCGCGGCGACGTGGCCGCCGGCGGAAAAGCCCATCACCCCGATCCGGTGCGGGTCCAGCTGCCAGCGTGGCGCATTGCTGCGGATCAGGCGCAGGGCGCGCTGCGCGTCGGCCAGCGCCGCCTGGCGGTCACCCCGCCCGGCGGGCAGGCGGTAACGCAGGACGAACAGGGTGACCCCGCCCTGTTCCACGAAGGCCGGCACCAGGGCGGTGCCTTCCTTGTCCAGCACGATGCGCTGATAACCGCCGCCGGGGATGACCAGCAGCGCGGTGCCGTTTGGCCGCGTGGGGCGGTACGCCACCAGGTAGGGGGCACTGACGTTGTCGATGTAGCGGTCTGGAAGTGCGCTGTTGTCGCTGCGTTCGACGACGTTCGGCGCAGTCGGCCCGGAAGGTTCACCCGGGACCTTGCCGTCCGGCCAGAGTGCGATGCTGTCGGACGCGCCCGGAGCGGGCTCGGTCTGCGGCACCGGTCGTTCGGCGGCTTGGACCGGTGCCGGAGCAACGGCGAGGGCGGAAAGCAGGCAGCCTGCCAGCAGGGGCATCAATACGGGACAGCGCATCCGGGATCCTTTGGCTTGGAAACGACCACGTGCCGGAGGCTGGCAGCGTCTGATGCGCTGCACATTGCCAATGACACCGGTTTACCATATACAGCTCATCCAAGCACTGTCGATGGGCAGTGCAACAAAACAACGGGAGACCCGCTTGAGCAACGATCAGGGCAAACAGGATCTGCCAGAACAGGGATTGGGCGACATCGCCCAGGCGTTCGTTTCGGCCCGCCAGCAGGGCCGGTCACTGCCGGATTTCCCGGGAACCATCCCGGACGACCTGGTCACCGCCTACCAGGCGCAGGACCACGCCATTGCACTGTGGAACGCTGACGTCGTGGGCTGGAAGGTCGGCTTCATCGCCGCCGAGCGGCGCGATGCCTCCGGCGACGACCGCCTGCTGGGCCCGATCTTCTCCAATCGGTTCTGGAATGCTACCGGTGGAACAGTCGATATCCCGGTGTTCGTTGGCGGCTTTGGCGCGGTCGAGGCCGAGTACGTGTTCCAGCTGACCGAGGATGCTCCGGCCGACAAGCTGCACTGGACCCCCGAAGAGGCCGAAGCCCAGCCGGCGCGGCTGTTCATCGGCGTGGAGGTAGCCAGCAGCCCGCTGGCCACGATCAACAAGCTGGGTCCGCTGGTGGTGGTCTCGGACTTCGGCAACAACAACGGCCTGGTGCTGGGCCCGGAAATTCCGGACTGGACCACGCTGGACGACGCCGACCTGCGCGCCGAAACCCGCATCGAAGGCGAGGTGGTGGGTACCGGCGGTGCCACCCTGCTGCCGGGTGGGCTGCGTACCGCATTCGCGTTCGCGCTGGGCCGTTCCGCCCAGCGTGGGCGCCCGCTGAAGGCCGGCGATCTGATCGCCAGTGGCAATGCCACCGGTATCCATGACATCGCCGTAGGCCAACAGGCACTGATCCGTTTCGCCGGTTACGGCGACATTACCTGCAGGGCCATCGCCGCCGGGTAACCCGGTCGGCCATGGCGAGTACGCTTGGGAGGGCGCAGATGATTACTCGCAGAAAGTTCCTGGCTACCGGCGTGGGCGCGCTCAGCGTGCCCCTGTTGTCGGCTGGGTGTTCCCGTTCCACCGGTGCGGCGCCCGACGGCGCGCGCCTGCTTACCGCCACCGACGTGCACGTGGCCGACTATCCCACCGTGACGGCGGTGAAGTGGATCGGACAGCAGCTGGAAGAAAAAACCGGCGGCCGGCTGAAGCTGCGCCAGTACCACTCCGGTCAGCTGGGCCGCGAGTCCGAGGCGATCGACATGGCGCGCTTCGGTGCCATCGACATCACCCGTGTGTACTCCGGTGCGCTCAACAACGCGTTCCCGCTGACCCAGGCGCTGTGCCTTCCCTACGTGTTCGAGTCGGTGGCGCACATGCGTCGTGCACTCGATGGCGGCATTGCGGACGAAGTACTGCGTGGCTTCGAAAGCCGCGACCTGGTGGGCCTGGCGATCTATGACTCGGGCGCGCGCTGCTTCTACAACACCAAGCACCCGATCGTCGAACCGAAGGACCTGCACGGCCTGAAGCTGCGCGTGGCGTCGTCGGACATCTTCATCCAGCTGATGCGCCTGCTCGGCGCCAACCCGACCCCGATGTCGCTGGGCGACACCTTCTCCGGCATGGAAACGCACATGATCGACGGTGCGGAAAACAACATGCGCAGTTTCCATTCCAGCCGCCATTTCGAAGCGGCGCGCTACTGGTCGCAGAGCGACCACTCCTATGCGCCGGACGTGCTGCTGATGTCGCGGCGCAGTTTCGAGGAACTCAGCCCGGCCGACCGGCAACTCCTGCTGCAGACCGCACGCGAGTCGGTGGGCGTGATGCGCCAGCAGTGGGATGCGTCGGAGAGCACGGCCCGCCAGGCCGTGGCCGACTTCGGCATCCAGTTCAACGAGGTCGACATGCCGGCCTTCCGCAAGGCTGCCGATCCGCTGCTGCAGCAGTACCTGCAGCAGCCGGAACTGGCTGCGCTCACCCGTCGCATCCGCGACTTCGCCTGAGGACCGCCGCGATGTCAGAGACGACTTCCGAAACCCTCGTAGACGTGCGCTCGGCGCCCCAGCGTGCGCTGGACCTGATCGCCGACATCACCATCCACATCGCCGTGCTGGCCCTGCTTGGGCTGGTCGTGGTGCAGGGCTGGCAGGTGTTCGCGCGCTATGTGATCAACGATTCGCCGAGCTGGACCGAGCCGGTCACGCTGCTGCTGCTGGCCACGGCGATGAGCCTGGGTGCGGCCACCGGCGTGCACACGCGCCGGCACTTCGGCTTCTTCCTGTTGGCCGCACATATGGGCCCGGCCCTGCGCCGCGCGGTGGATGTGTTCGGGTCGCTGGTGGTTGCCGTGCTGGGCGTGGTGATTGCCTGGTGGTCCGCTGTGCTGCTGATGGACGGGCTGGACATCAAGGCCGCCGGCGCCAACCTGCCACAGAGCATCAACTACCTGCCGCTGTGCATTGGCGGCGCGCTGATGGCGATATTCGCCGTGAACCAGATGGTGCAGGCCGTGCAACCGGCCGCTGTCGACGCAGAGGGAGATCGCTGAGTCATGGGTATTACGATTCTATTCACTGTCTTCGCAGTGCTGCTCCTGCTGGGTGTGCCGGTGGCGTATGCGCTGGCCGCTGCCGCGCTTGCCACGCTCTGGTACCTGGACCTGCCTACCCTGGTGCTGGTGCAGCAGATCTCGGCTGGTACGGGTTCCGCGTCGCTGATTGCGATTCCATTGTTCATCTTCGCCGGCGAAATCATGATGCGCGGCGGAATCTCCGAACGCCTGATCGCATTGGCATCGTCGCTGGTCGGCCGCATGCGCGGTGGCCTGGGCCAGGTCTCGATCCTGTCGTCGCTGTTCTTCGGCGGTGTGTCCGGTTCGGCGATCGCGGATGTGTCGGCGGTCGGCGGCACGATGATTCCGCAGATGGTCAAGCGCGGCTACGACCGCGACTTCGCGGTCAACGTGAGCATCACCGCCGCGCTGGTGGCGCTGCTGGTGCCGCCCTCGCACAACCTGATCCTGTTCTCGGCCGCGGCCGGCGGTGGCCTTTCCATCGCTGACCTGTTTGCAGCGGGCATCGTGCCGGCACTGCTGATGACCGTGACGCTGATGGTCACCGGCTACGTGGTGGCACGCCGTCGCGGGTATGGCGTGGAAGTGTTTCCGGGCTGGCGCGCAGTGTTGCTGCGCATGGTCTCTGCCCTGCCCGGCCTGGGCCTGGTGGCGCTGATCTTCATCGGTATCCGCGCCGGCATCTTCACTGCGGTGGAGAGTGCGGCCATTGCGGTGGTGTACGCGTTGCTGGTGACCACGGTGCTGTATCGCCAGCTCAACTGGCGCGAGTTCATGGGCACCGTGACCCACGCTGCGCGCAGCACCGGTGTGATCCTGTTCGTGATCGCCACGGCGGCTGTGTTCGGCTGGCTGCTGGCCTTCCTGCAGGTGCCGGCGGCCGCGGTGGACTTCCTGCAGTCGTTCGCGCACAGCCAGTTCATGGTGCTGCTGATGATCGTGGTGATGCTGCTGCTGCTGGGCACCTTCATGGACCTGGCGCCGATGATCCTGATCTGCACGCCGATCTTCCTGCCGGTGGCCAAGGCCTACGGGATCGACCCGATCCACTTCGGCCTGGTGCTCGTGCTGACCGGCGGCCTGGGCCTGGTGACCCCGCCGGTGGGCTCGGTGCTGTTCATCGGTACCGCGATCGGCAAGATCAGCGTGGGCGAGAGCATGCGCTCGATCTGGCCGTTCTGGTTCGCCGCCGTTGGCGTGCTGCTGATCGTGACCTTCTTCCCGCAGCTGTCGCTGTGGCTGCCGGCGCTGCTGCGCGCCTGATTGGGTGGCGGCTTCGGCCGCCACGCTGTTGATGGAGAAACACCCATGCATCTGAAGACCCTGCTGGCCGGGCTGGTGACCGCTGGCCTGTTGCTCACCGGCGCCGCACAGGCGGTCGACGCCGCTGCACCCACCTGGAAGCGCGGCATCGAAAACCAGCGCCAGGCCGACCTCGGCAACGGCACCTTCCTCAACCCGGTGTTCGCCGGCGACCGCCCGGATCCGTCTGTGCTGAAGGACGGGGACGACTACTACCTCACGTTGTCCTCGTTCGACGCCTACCCTGGCCTGCCAATCTGGCACTCGCGCGACCTGGTGAACTGGCAGCCGCTGGGCCATGCGATCACGAAGAATGTCGGCGCGATCTGGGCGCCGGACATCGTCAAGCATGATGGCCGCTACTACATCTACTTCCCGGCGCGCACCGGCGAAACCCGCAGCAACTTCGTGGTCTGGTCCGACAGCATCCGCGGGCCATGGAGCGAGCCGATCGACATCGGCCTGGGTGGCTACATCGACCCCGGCCATGCGGTGGGCGAAGACGGCAAACGCTACTTGTTCCTGAGCGGCGGCGCCTATGTGCAGCTGGCCGACGACGGCCTGAGCGTGGTCGGCAAGCCAAAGCACGTCTACGACGGCTGGAAGTATCCGGAAAGCTGGGACGTGGAGGCCTACGCGCAGGAAGGCCCGAAGATCAATTTCCACAACGGCTGGTACTACATGACCACCGCCGTGGGCGGCACCGCCGGCCCGCCGACCGGGCACATGGTGATCACCGCGCGCTCGCGCTCGATCCATGGGCCGTGGGTGAATGCCCCGAACAATCCGATCACGCGTACGAAGTCGGCGGCCGAGCCGTGGTGGTCGCGCGGCCATGCCACGGTGGTGGAAGGCACCGACGGGCGCTGGTGGATGATCTACCACGGCTATGAAAACGGGTATTGGACGCTGGGGCGCCAGGCGCTGCTGGAACCGATCGAGTGGACCGACGACGGCTGGTTCGTGGCCAAGGGCGGCGACCTGGGCCAGCCGCTGGCCAAACCCTCCGGCGAGTCGGTGGGCCAGCACGGCATGGCGCTCTCGGACGACTTCAGCGGCAGCACGCTGGGCGCGCAGTGGAGCTTCTTCAATCCTGCACAGGACGAGTACAAGCGCCTCGGCTTCGGTGCCGACGGCATGACCCTGCAGGGCAAGGGCGACACCCCGCGCGACAGTTCGCCGCTGACTGCCATTGCCGGCGACCAGGCCTACCAGTTCGAGGTCGAAATGGACATCGAACCCGGCGCGGTGGGCGGTGCCCTGCTCTTCTACAGCGACCGGCTGTACGTGGGCGTGGGCAGCAACGGGGAGAAGTTCATCATGCACCGCTATGGCGAGGAACGGCCCACCCGGCTTGAGCCCAGTGCCAAAGGCGGCAAGCTGTGGCTGCGGGTGACCAACAACCGGCACATCGTCACGATCCATTCCAGCACCGATGGCAAAACCTGGAAGAAGTACCCGGTTCAGATGGAAGTCTCCGGCTACCATCACAATGTGGCCGGGAAGTTCCTCGCCCTGAAACCGGCCCTGTACGCAGCCGGCGACGGCAAGGTCCACTTCCGCCAGTTCCGCTACCGCGCCCTCGACTGAGTGGCCCGGTAGACTCTTTCGACCTCTCTCGGTTTGAACACATGTCACTGCGCAGCAAGAGCGACCCGGCAACGAACGGGTTGACCAAGGGCAAGGCCGCCACGATCAACGACATCGCGCGGCTGTCGGGTGTTTCCAAGAAAACGGTTTCGCGGATCATCAACAACTCGCCGCTGGTGCGCAAAGACACCCGCGAGAAGGTCGAAACGCTGATGCGCGAGGTCGGCTACACGCCCGACCCGCTGGCCCGTGGCCTGGCCTTCCGCCGCTCGTTCCTGATCGGCATGGTCTACGACAACCCGACCGCGCAGTACATCGTGGACATGCAGTACGGCGCGCTGGACGCGCTGCGCGGCTCCAGCTTCGAGCTGGTGGTGCACCCGTGCGACTCGCGCAGCCCCGGCTACATCGAAGGCGTACGCCGCTTCGTGCAGCAGCAGAAGCTGCATGCGGTGATCCTGGTGCCCCGCGCCTCCGAAGACCAGGCGCTGGTGGACATGCTGGATGAGATCGGCTGCCGCTTCACCCGCATCGCCTCGGCGGCGCTGGATGAAACCTCGCAGATGGTGGTCACCCACGATCGCGACGGCGCAGCCGAAGCGGCCGACTACCTGCTCTCGCTGGGCCACCGCGACATCGCGCTGGTTACCGGCCCCAGTGCCTACCGCTCCGCCCACGACCGCACCGCCGGCTTCGTGGAGGCGTTGGCGCAGCGTGGCATCGAGCTGCCGCCGGGGCGCATCATCGAGGCCGGCTACACCTTTGAGTCCGGCGTGGCCGCCGCCGAGAAGCTGCTGCTGGGCAAGACCCGCCCGACCGCGATCTTCACCGGAAACGATGAAATGGCCGCCGGTATCTACAAGGTGGCGCTGCGCACCGGGATCAGCATCCCGCGCCAGCTGTCCATCATCGGCTACGACGACAGCCCGCTGGCCTCCCGCCTTTGGCCGTCGTTGACCTCGGTGCGCCGCCACACGCGCGACACCGGGCGCACGGCGGCAGCCATGCTGATCCAGCCCGAGGACCAGGCCGCGCTGCAGATCGCCAGCGTGCGCCCACACCTGATCGTTCGGGATTCCTGCCAGCCGCCCGAGGACTGATCACAGGGTGATCAGTCCTCGGGACCCGTCCGCACGACGGTGCACCGCAAAATGACACCGGTTTCCTGTCTCGCTACAATGCAGGAAATCGCGCCGGGGCCGACCCGTCGGCCCACCCCTGCTCTGGAGACGCCATGTACTGCAAGACCCACTACGCCACCCATCCCGACGCCATCAAGGGCGCCAGCAACGACGACCTGCGCGAGCTCTATCTGCTCGACGGCCTGTTCAATGCCGACTCGGTGACCCTGAAGTACACCCACTACGAGCGCTTCGTGCTGGGCGGCGCCGCCCCGGTGAAGGGCCCGGTATCCCTGCCGAAGCAGACCGAACCGGCCTCGGCCGCCGGCCATGCCTTCCTGGAGCGTCGCGAGCTGGGCGTGATCAACGTCGGCGCCGGCAGCGGCACCGTGACCGTGGACGGCACGGTGTACAAGCTCGGTCCGAAGGACGGCCTGTACGTGGCGATGGGCAGCGAAGACGTGGTGTTCGCCTCCGACGACGCCGCCACCCCGGCACAGTTCTACCTGGCATCGACCCCGGCGCACGCGCGTTTCGAAACCAAGCAGCTGTCGATCAAGGACGCGGTTGCCCTGGAGCGCGGCGCGCTGGAAACCAGCAACGAGCGCACCATCTACCAGTACATCGTGCCGGCCACCTGCCAGAGCTCGCAGCTGCTGCTGGGCCTGACCGTGCTCAAGCCGGGCAGTGTCTGGAACACCATGCCGCCGCACCTGCACGACCGCCGCAGCGAAGTGTATTTCTACTTCGACCTGGGCGAGAACGACCGCGTGTACCACTTCATGGGCGAGCCGGACGCGCAGCGCCACATCGTGATCCAGAACAACGAAGCGGTGGTGTCGCCGCCGTGGTCGATCCACATGGGCGCCGGTACCAGCAACTACGCCTTCATCTGGGCGATGGGTGGCGAAAACCTGGATTACACCGACATGCACGTGCTGGACATCTGCCAGCTCAAGTGACCCACACCGCGCCGTCCGGAGCACGCCGGCGGCGCGTCCCGCATTGGATAAGGAACTACCCGTAATGGCTAATCCGTTCAGTCTGGAAGGCAAGATCGCCCTGGTCACCGGTGGCAACACCGGCCTGGGGCAGGGCATCGCCGTCGCGCTTGCACAGGCCGGCGCCGACGTCGCCGTGGCCGGCATCGCGCCGCCCACCGAGACCATCGCGAAGATCACCGCGCTGGGCCGCCGCTGCCTGGCGGTGGAAGCCAATCTGATCAGCATCGAGCCGGTGGAGCGGGTGATCCGCGAAACCGTGGAAGGGCTGGGTGGGCTGGATATCCTGGTCAACAACGCCGGCCTGATCCGTCGCGCCGACGCGGTGGACTTCAGCGAGCAGGACTGGGACGACGTGATGAACGTCAACATCAAGTCCGCGTTCTTCATCTCGCAGGCGGCCGGCCGTCATTTCATCGCGCAGGGCCGCGGCAAGATCATCAACATCGCCTCGATGCTGTCCTTCCAGGGCGGCATCCGCGTGCCGTCGTACACCGCCAGCAAGAGCGGTATCGCCGGCATCACCCGACTGCTGGCCAATGAGTGGGCCAACAAGGGCATCAACGTCAACGCGATCGCCCCGGGTTACATGGCGACGGACAACACCGCCGCGCTGCGCGCCGACCAGGACCGCAACAAGTCGATCCTTGATCGCATCCCGGCTGGGCGTTGGGGTACGCCGGAGGATCTTGCGGGTACCGCGGTGTTCCTGGCGTCGAGCGCTTCGGATTACGTCAACGGTTCTGTAATTCCGGTCGATGGCGGCTGGCTGGCTCGGTAACACCATCGCTGACGCGCTGGCGCTCCCACGGTTTGCGCTGCAAACCGTGGGCCCCGAGCGACGTATGCTTCCAGACCCCCACCGCTTCGCGGTCGCCCCCTGACTCAGGGGGCTCTCCTCCAGATGCATTGCGGCAGTGCCGGCCGCCGGCCGGCTCCTCAAGGAGCCCGAACATGCGCGTCTTTCTGCTCCCGCTTCTCTTGCTGTTCAGCACCGCCACCAGCGCACACGCCGCACCACACCGCATTTTCATCGCGGGCGACTCCACTGCGGCCGAGTACGGGCCGGAACGTGCACCGCTGACCGGCTGGGGACAGGCGCTTCCAAGCTACCTGGACCCTGCACAGTGGGACGTACGCAACCACGCCAAGGCCGGGCGCAGCGCACGCAGTTTCATCGAGGAAAAGCGCCTCGACGCGATTGCCGCGGATATCCAGCCCGGCGACGTGCTGCTGATCCAGTTCGGCCACAACGATGCCAAGTTCGAAGACCCCACGCGTTACGACGACCCGGACACCGCCTATCCGCAGTACCTGATGCGCTATGTGCAGCTGGCCCGCGACAAGGGTGCTACGCCGGTGTTGATCACCCCGGTGGCGCGGCTGCTGTACGACTTCGGTTCGCTGCTGGACACGCACGGGCTGTACACCCAGGCGGTGAAGCAACTGGCGGCGCGCGAGCAGGTGCAGCTGATCGATCTCAATGCCAGCTCCACCCGCTGGATCCGCGCGCTGGGCGAGCAGGGCGCCAAGCCGTACTTCATGTTCGTGCCGGAGCAGAACAAGGCCGATGGCACGCACTTCAGCGCGGCCGGTGCGAATGCGGTGGCGTGCCTGGTGGTGCGTGACTGGCTGGTCCTGAAGCCCGAGCTGAAACCCGCCTTGAAACGCGACATCGACTGCGACGTGGGCCAGCCCGTGGGGCAGGGCAGCGACGCGGCCAGGCCGTCGCGGGTGGTGCATGAGCGCGACATCGCGATCAGCCAGCCTGGCCCGCATGGCGGCGCCGGCCCGACCACCGCGTACCCATTCTTCGCTGACGACAAGGACCTGCCGTTCGTGCTGCGCAAGCGCGTCCTTCACAAGGGCGCGGGCATCGGCCTGCATCCGCAGCACAAGGACGAAATCTATTACGTCGTGAGCGGGCAGGGCAGCTATGTGCTGGATGGCAAGCAGTACGACGTCGCCGCCGGCGACGCGCTGCTGACCCGCGTGGGCAGCATGCATGCGCTGCAGCAGCGCGGGGAGCAGGATCTGGTGGTGCTGCTGGCGTATCCGCGGTAATGCCCCTTCCGGGCAGAGCCCGGCGCTACGTCTGGGCGCACCGCTAACCTTCAAAAGCCTTGGCGAGAAACGTCAATCGCAGTGGAAAAAGAGGGACGAATCAGACGTCGCCGCCATCTGCCCAGCCTTCGCCGGTGCCCTTCTGGAACACGCGGTCGTCGGGCTGCACCTCACCTGCCGGCAGGTGCTCCTGCGCTTCCAGCGCCGCATAGATGGGCGTGAAATCCGGCGAGGTCGCTTCCATCAACTGCTCGTAACTGTCGATGACGAAGTAGGTCTTCTGGAAGGTATCGATGCGGTACTTCGTACGCATGATGCGCTCCAGATCAAAACCGATCCGGTTCGGCGCGGCCGATTCCAGCGAGTACAGCGATTCGCCCTTGGACGAGACGATGCCGGCGCCGTAGATGCGCAGGCCTTCCGGCGTGTTGATCAGACCGAATTCCACCGTGTACCAGTACAGGCGGGTGAGGTGCTGCAGCGCTTCCGGGCCGATGGCATGGGCTTTGACGCCGCCACGGCCGTACGCCGCCATGTAGTCGGCGAACACCGGGTTCATCAGCAGCGGCACATGCCCGAACAGGTCGTGGAACATGTCCGGTTCGGCGATGTAGTCGATCTGGTCAGGGCGACGGATCCACCAGGTCACCGGGAAGCGGCGGTTGGCCAGGTGGTCGAAGAAATCCAGTTCCGGCAGCAGGCCTTCGACGCCGACCAGGGTCCAGCCGGTGGCCGCGCCCAGTACTTCGTTGAGCTGGTCGAAGCGCGGAATCATGTGCGCGTTCATGCCCATCTCGTCCTGGGCCTGCAGGAACTCCCTGCTGGCACGGCCCTCGAGCAGCTCGCGCTGGCGCTGGTACAGGGTGCTCCAGGTGGCGTGGTCGTCGGCGGTGTAGCTGTCCCACGGCTGTTCCACCACGGCGGTGGTGTACACCGGCACGTAGCCCTTGTCGGTCTGCTGGTGTTCGACGCGGCGCGGGGCGGTGGCGGTTTCCATCACGGTGGGCTCCTGGAAGGTCATCCCTTGATGCTAGGGCAGGGACCGCGCAAGAGGTTTGCAAAGTTGCATGGATATGCCGAGTTGGCGCAAGATCGTTGCGTCCATTCAATGTTGCGGAGCAGCAATGTCCGGGGATAACCAGTTCGACCGCACGGATCTGCGTCTCCTGGCGGAGATCCAGCAACACGGGCGCGCCACCAACGCCGAGCTGGCGGCGCGGGTGAACCTGTCCCCGTCAGCCTGCCTGCGGCGGGTGCAGCGGCTGGAGAGCGAAGGGGTCATTGCCGGGTATGGCGCGCGCTTGGAGCCGCGGCGGATCGGCCTGGGCCTGCAGGCGTTCGTGCGCGTGCAGCTGGAGAAGCATGACCAGCACGCCATCGGGGTGTTCGCCGAGAGCGTGGTGGAGTGGGATGAAGTGGTGGCCTGCCATGCGCTCACCGGCGACATGGACTACCTGCTGCACATCTACGTGCGCGACCTGGAGCATTTTTCCAGCTTCCTGCTGGACAAGCTGCTCAACGCGGCCGGCGTGGCCGACGTGAACTCCAGTTTCGTGCTGCGCACGGTGAAGGATTTCAGGGCGCTGCCGTTGTCGCAGCTGGAATGAAGCGGCGCGTTACGCGCACTTCTCCTTGCGCCCCATCAGCTTGCCCACGCGCGAGGGTTCCTCGCACTTCGGTGCGGGCGGCGGCGGTGCGATGGCCGCGGCACGCGCGCGCTGCAGCTGCTGGATCTTGTTTCGGATCTGCGGCATCGCCGCCATCGCGGCCTTCTCGCCTTCCAGGATCGCGTTGTTGCGCTGACTGAAGTCGGCCGCGCCGATGTCCAGCACCTTGGGGCGGATGATGATGTCCGCGCGTGCCAGTTCCTGCTCGCCCAGGCGCTGGCCCATGATCGAAATGGACTGGTTGACGATGCCCAGCATTCCGGTCGGCGACTTGCCGCTGGCCTTGCTGGAGATGTCCACGGCGATGACGAAGTCTGCACCCAGCTGGCGCGCGGCGTCGACCGGCACCGGGCTGACCACGCCGCCGTCGACGAACAGGTTGCTGCCGATCTTCACCGGCTCGAACACGCCGGGAATGCTGCTGGAGGCCCGCACGGCCTGCCCCACGTTGCCCCGCACGAACACCGCGCGGTCGCCGGTGTCCAGGTTGGTGGCCACGGCAGCGAAGGGCTTCTTCAGCTTCTCGGCCGGGCGGTTGTCGACCTGCGCGTTGACGTAGTCCTGCAGCTTCTGGCCCTGAACCAGGCCGCCGGAGAACAGGCGGACGTCGCGGATGCTGGCTTCGTCCAGCGCCACCGCCTTGGACTGCATCTGGAACGCGTCCATGCCGCTGGCATACAGGGCGCCGACCACGCTGCCGGCGCTGGTGCCGGAGACGACCACCGGCTCAAAGCCGTTGGCTTCCAGCATCTTGATCACGCCGATATGCGCGAAGCCCTTGGCCGCGCCGCCGCCGAGCGCAATGCCGATCCTGACCGGCTTGGCCTGCGCGGCCGGGACCACGACCGGGGAAACCGGGGTCGGGCGGGCGTTTTCACCACCGCAGCCGGCCAGCAGGCCGAGCAGGGCAACGGACAACGTCAGGCGGGTGCGGCGGAAGGCAGTCATGGGCGGCAGATAAGTGAATAGGGACCTGGGAGGTCGCCAGCATACCGGTAGTGCCGGCCGCCGGCCGGCAACCGCGCGATGACGTTTATCCGGGCGCGGGGGAGTTTACGCCTGAAGATGTTCAGTTTGGTTCGTATCTGGTTTTACATTTCCGGCCCGGGATCTTGGTAATCAATGATCCGCATTTGCGACGGTGTTGTTGTACTGCAACAATTGTCTGGTAGCGCCGGTCCACCACCCCTCCCAACACAGCCTAATCGCCATGTTCTCGAACCGCACTGCCCACGGCCGTACTCCGTCCGTGCACCCCCTCGTTCTCGCTCTCGCCGCCCTGCTGCCATTGACGGCCGCAGCCCAGGACGTCCCCGCCACCAAGGATCCGGTTGCGCTCGATACCCTGCAGGTCACGGCGCAGCGCCGTGTGGAAAACGCAAAGGATGTGCCGGTTTCGATCTCCGCGATCCAGGGCGAGAAGCTCGACGTGCTCGGTTCGGCCGGCGACGACATCCGCTTCCTGTCGGCGCGCGTGCCGAGCCTGAACATCGAATCGTCCTACGGTCGTGCCTTCCCGCGCTTCTACATCCGCGGCCTGGGCAATACCGACTTCGATCTGAATGCGTCGCAGCCGGTGTCGCTGGTGTATGACGATGTGGTGCAGGAGAGCCCGCTGCTGAAGGGCTTCCCGCTGTTCGACCTGGCCGGCGTGGAAGTGCTGCGCGGCCCGCAGGGCACCCTGTTCGGGCGCAATACCCCGGCCGGTGTGGTCAAGTTCGACTCGGCCCGTCCTTCGCAGGACGCCGATGGGTATGTGAAGGTCTCCTACGGCACCTACGACACCTGGAACACCCAGGCCGCCTACGGTGGCCCGCTGACCGACCGCTGGTCCGCGCGCGTGTCGGCGCTGTACCAGCGCCGCGACAACTACGTCGACAACACCCGCCCGAACGCCCCGGCCGAGGGTTTTGAAGGCTACGACGAGTCTGCCGGCCGCGTGCAGTTCCTGTACGAAGGCGATGAGTTCGAAGCGCTGTTCAACCTGCACAAGCGCAAGCTCAACGGCACCGCGCGCCTGTTCCGCGCCAACATCATCCAGCCGGGCAGCAATGCACTGGTGGAAGATTTCGACCGCGACAAGGTGGCCAACGACGGCCAGAACTTCTCCGAACTGGAAACCTGGGGCGGCAGTGCGCGCCTGCAGTGGAACCTGGGCAGCGTGACCCTGCACTCGATCACCGGCTATGAAACCGCCGAGTCGCTCAACCACGGCGATATCGACGGCGGCTACGGCGCCAGCTTCCTGGGCGCCGGCAACTACGGCCCGGGCTTCATTCCGTTCCCGTCCGAGTCGGCCGACGGCCTGCCGCACCACCGCCAGTGGACCCAGGAATTCCGCGTGGAATCCAACGAATGGGGTCGCTTCGACTGGCAGGCCGGCGTGTTCTACTTCGATGAAGACGTCACCATCGACAGCTTCAACTACGACTCGCTGACCCCGGGCAATCCGCAGACCGGCCACGCCGTGCAGAGCCAGCGCAACAAGGCGTGGGCCGCGTTCGCGTCCGGCGACTTCGACGTGACCGACAAGTTCAAGCTGCGCGGTGGCGTGCGCTATACGCAGGACAAGAAGGACTTCACCGCCAGCGTGCTGCAGGCCGTCCCCGGCGGTACCCCGGTGAGCGGTCCGTACATCGCCAACACCGATGTCGATGACGTGAGCTGGGACCTGAGCGGTGTCTACCAGATCACCGACAACGTCAACACCTACGCACGCGTGGCCAAGGGCTTCCGCGCCCCGTCCATCCAGGGCCGCCTGGCCTTCGGTGGCGTCTCGCAGGCCGACTCGGAGAAGGTGATCTCGTACGAAGTGGGCGTCAAGGCCGACCTGTTCGACCGTCGCGCGCGCCTGGGCTTCAACATCTTCCGCTACAACGTCGATGGCCAGCAGTTGATCGCCGTGGGCGGCAGCAACAACACCGCCACCCTGCTCAACGCCGACAAGACCATCGGCCAGGGCGCGGAGCTGGACTTCGAGGCCTACCTGACCGACCACGTGCTGTTGACCCTGGGCAGCAGTTACAACGACACCGAGATCAAGGACCGCGACCTGGCGGTGGCGATCTGCGGTGGCGGCTGCACCATTACCGACCCGACCACGGTGATCAATGGCGGTACCTACGCGCTGGTCAACGGCAACCCGCTGCCGCAGGCGCCGAAGTGGATCCACAACATGACCCTGCGTGCGGGCTTCCCGCTCAGCGACGCCAGCGAACTGTATGTGTACACCGACTGGGCCTACCGCAGCCCGGTGAACTTCTTCCTGTACGAGTCGCCGGAATTCCGCAGCCGCTCGTCGCTGGAAGGCGGCCTGCGCCTGGGTTACAACTGGGAATACGGCCAGTACGACGTGGCGGTGTTCGGTCGCAACCTGACCAACCAGACCCGCGTGGTGGGTGCGATCGACTTCAACAACCTGACCGGCTTCCTCAACGAGCCGCGCACGTTTGGCGTGGAGTTCACCGCGAAGTTCTGATCGCGGTGTGATCGGATGAAACGGAAACGGCGCGGAGAGATCCGCGCCGTTTCTGCTTCAGTCACAGCGCGCTGGCAGGCCTGATCTTCAGCACGGTCTCTTCGGCCGCGCAGTCGCGGCTGGAACCCATGCCCGCCTTTCGTGCCGTTGCGATTTCCTTACGGGCCGCCAGCAGGTCGCTCTTGAATTCTGCGTTGTCGTGCAACCTTGCCACCGCCGCCGCACCCATGAACCGGCCTTCCAGGATGTCGCTCTGCCAGTGCACGTTGCACACCAGACGGCTTTCGCCGTAGTTGCGGCCGCGGGCCTGGATGGCGTCGGCACGCTCGGGCACGATCTCTGAAAGGATCAAGGCCCACGCCCAGCCGATCGAGGTGTGGCCGGAGGGGTAGGAGCCGTTCCTGCGCAGGCCGTCCTCATCTTCGGGCGTGCAGGTCGGTTCGCCGTTGACCATGAACGGCCGTGCGCGCTGGTACTGGTGCTTGGCCGCGCGCGTGGCGGCGCTGGCGTCGATCCGGCTGCGCTCGAGCATGCGGTAAAGGGCCGGCGTCTTCCGGGCATCCACGTCCAGCCCGATCGCGCAGCTGAACTGGTTGGCGCCTTCCGGGAAGCCCAGTTCGGCGTCGCGGTGCGCCTGTTCCCAGCGCGGGCTGCCGCGCAGCGCGCGGGCCTCGCGGCTGACCTGTTCGTCCAGCGCAAACCCGGCCGAACCCGCCAGCGGCGGCGACGGCACCAGGGCCAGGCTGGCCGGCACGGCATCGGCGGCAAGGTAGCCCACCGCCTTGGTCACCACTGAGGCCTCCACCGGCGTGGCCGGGGCCGGCGCCGAGGCGCAGCCGGCCAACACCCCCAGCAGGGCAGTGGTCAGCAGGGGACGGAGGAGGGCAGTGGCGGAAGGCATGGACGGGTCTCGGCGTGCGCGTGAAGCCGGCATGATCGCAGCTTCCTGCCCGCCTGCCAGCAGCCGCAGGTCATGCCGCCAGACCCGGCACGGCGCGCTGCGCCGCAGCAGTGGGATTCGTTTCAAATGCTACGAACCCGCGACTGGGTCACGGACTGCAATGGCCAGCCGACATAGCTTCTGCATCGGCGCCGCCTTCCGTCAGCGGGTTCTTCATCGATACGGCCAATGACAAAGGGCGCCAGCAATCAGGGGGTAATCACTGGTAGAGCGGGGCTCTGCCCCGCTGACCAAACGGAGACGAAAGAATGCAAACCACTGCAGTGGGGAAGGGCATCGGCCTCGCCCTGGGAATCATGCTGGCGTGCGGCAGCGCACACGCCGCCGATGTGCTTGGCGTGGCGTTCGTGCACGGCACCGGCAAGCAGACCGATGCGCGCGCCGACTACTGGCAGCCCGGCATCATCGACACGGTGCGCCAGGGGCTGCCCAACAGCGCCAACTACACCGTGGTCAACTGCGACTTCGAGCAGTACATGTGGAAGCCCGAGGCGGCCGGCTGCCTGGCCGGGCAGCTCACCACCTTCATCAATGCGCGGGGCATCACCAAGCTGGTGGTCATCACCCATTCCAATGGCGGCAACGTAGTGCGCTGGATCCTGTCCAACCCGACCTACGACAGCCGCTACCCGAAACTGATCCAGACCATCAGCAAGGTCACCGCGCTGGCGCCTTCTTCGGCCGGCACGCCGTTGGCCGACGCGGTGCTCAACGGCAACGCCTTCGAAGCTTCAGTGGGCTGGCTGCTGGGCTACCAGAACGATGCGGTACGCATGCAGCAGGTGGGCTGGATGGCCACCTACAACGCGCAGAACCTGTACGGCACCGCCGGTCGCCCGGCACTGCCCCGACCGTTCCGCGCCGTGGTGGGCTCGGACGTGGAGTCGGCGGTGTGGGACAGCAACAGCTACTGCGGCGGCTACGCGCAGAACGTGGGGCTGGAGCTCACCCAGAACTGGCTCAACAGTTGTTCCGACGGCTTCCTGGAATGCAGCAGCCAGAAGGCAGCGGGCAGCGTGCTGTTCACCGACAAGGCGCGCACCCAGGGGGCCGAACCGCTCAGCCACAACCAGAGCCGGCGCGAATGCTTCGGCCTCGGCGCGATCCTGCGCAACGACCTGACCCTTTGAGGAGCACGCCATGACTTCACGACTGAGCTTGGCCATGGCCGTGGCCGCTGCGGTGTTCGCACTGCCGGCGCAGGCCGCACAACCGCTGCAGCCCGCACGCGGCACCGACCAGGTGGCGCCGAAGGTGGAACACGCACCCCTGCCTGATGCGACCATCGAACGCGCCCCGGTGCAGTTCGCCTGGGCGCTGGACCCGAACCAGGCGCTGACCGCGCCGACCCCGTTCACCGCGTTGAGCCGCAGCTATTGGGACACCGTGGATGCGGCCAGCCTGCAGCGCGGCCTGGAGCTGCCGTTGACCGCGCCGGACGCGGTGATCCAGGTCAGCCCGGTGCAGGGTGCCCGCGCGCTGGAGGTGGAACAGCTGCAGGTGCGCGACCCCAGTGGTGCGCCGGCGCTGGACCAGGTGGTTGAGGCCCAGCAGTTGCGTGCCGCCGGCATGGACGTAAACGAGGGCAGCGCGATGGCGCGCACCGGCGCCAGTACGGCGGTGGGCAGCTATCGCCTGCAGGCACCGCAGGCGCAGGGGCGCTACGTGGTGCAGGTGCTGGAACCCAACAGCCCGATCGCGCTGCAGCTGCAGGCCGACCGCCAGCAGGTGCTGGCCGGGGGCCGCGTAGCGCTCAGCGCCCGCCTGCAGAACGATGGCGGCAGCGCGGCGCTGGCGGCAGGGCGCTCGGTGGCGCGTGTGCTGCCGGCCGCAGGGGAGGCCCTGCTGGTGGCGCCGGATGGCCGCAGCTGGCCGGTGCCGCTGATCGCCGGCAAGGACGGGCTGCGTGCGCAGGTGGCGATTCCCGAGGACATCGGCCAGGCGCAGGGCTTGTGGGAGCTGCAGGCCTTCGTGACCGCGCAGGGCGTGCAGCGCGACGCCAAGGTGGCGTTCGCGGTGGCCCGGCCGACCGCACGCTTCAGTGGGCAGGCCGAGGTGGACGCGGCGCAGCGCCAGGTACGGCTGCCGCTGCAGATCGGCGCGCCGGGGCGTTACGAGGCGCGTGGCACGCTGTATGCGACCGGGCCGGGCGGCACGCTGCGTCCGGTGGCGCAGGCGCACAATGCGGCGTGGTTCGACACGACGGGTCCTGGCGAGCTCACGCTGGCGTTTGACACGGTCGCACTGCCCAGCGGCTATGCCGCGCCGTTCGAGCTGCGCGACCTGCAGTTGCAGGACCAAGGCCGGATGGCGCCGATTGAGAGCCGGGCGGTGGCAGTAAGGTTCTGATGGATGGCCGGAGAGCCACGCAGGGCGTGGCTCTACCGGCAAACGGGCTTTACCCCGCGAACGCGGTCAACCGCCCCTCGTGCTCCACCACCTGGATAGGCCCGCCAAACACCTCCGACAGCGGGCCATCACGCAGCAGTTCTTCACGCGTTCCATCGGCGGCAATCCGCCCACCCCGCAACAGCACCACGCGCTCGATTTCCGGAATCACTTCCTCGATGTGGTGGGTCACCAGCACCAGGGTGATGCCCTGCGCGGCCAACGTGCGCATGGTGGCAATCAGGTGCTGGCGGGCCACCAGGTCCAGCCCGCTGGAGGGCTCGTCCAGCAGCAGCGCCTGCGGGCGGTTGACCAGCGCCCGCGCGATCAGCACGCGCCGGGTTTCACCGGCCGACAGCTCGGCGTAGCCCCGCTGCAGCAGCGCCAGCGCGCCGGTCAGGGCCAGGGTTTCACGCACGCGGGCACGCATGTCGTCAGTGACCTCGCGGAAGGCCGGGACCACGAAACTGGCGAAGAAGCCCGACAGCACCGCTTCTTCCACGGTCAGTCCGGGCATGTCCGACAGGTTGCTGCTCAGGTCGCCCGTCACGATGCCCAGTTGCGAGCGCAGCCGGTCCACCTGCCAGCGGTTCTGGCCGAGCACGCGTACCGCCACGGTGCCGTCGGCATGCGCCAGCGGATACAGCTCGCGGGTGATCAGTTTGATGAAGGAGGACTTGCCGCAGCCATTGGGGCCCAGCAGCGCAGTGTGCTGACCCTGCGCGATGCGCAGGCTGAGGTCGTGCAGGACCCGCACCTGGCCACGGATGACGCAGGCCCGGTCCAGTTCGATCAGGGGAGCGGCGGCTGCAGTGGCCGACGGAGGGGTAGCAACAGTCATGAATGCGGGGGCAATGCTCACGAAGGGGGAAAACAACTGAATGACTACGCAAAAATGGCACCAGACGGATGAAGTTTGCAACGTCTGGCCCCATCATGGTGGGAACTTCCCTGTTTCCTGCTGGCCGATACGGCCCGGAGTCCTGCGATGCCTGACGTCCTCCTCAACTTCCTGACCGGCGGCGTCGTCGGCCTGAGCTGGTGGGGCATGGGCCTGGTGCTGCTGGTGTTCACCCAGCTCACCATCTTTGCCGTGACCCTGTACCTGCACCGCAGCCAGGCGCATCGCGGCGTGGACTTCCACCCGGCCGTCGCACACTTCTTCCGCTTCTGGACCTGGCTTACCACCTCCATGATCACCAAGGAGTGGGTGGCCATCCACCGCAAGCACCACGCCAAGGTGGAAACCGAGGAAGACCCGCACAGCCCGGTCACCAAGGGCATCGGCACGGTGTTCTGGCGTGGCGTGGAGCTGTACCGCGAAGCGCGCGGCATGCGCGCGGACATCGAGCAGTACGGCCGTGGCGCACCGGAGGACTGGATCGAGCGCCACCTGTACACCCCGCACGCCAACCTGGGCCCGGTCGCCCTGTTCGCGCTGAACCTGTTGCTGTTCGGCCTGCCCGGCATTGCGCTGTGGGCAATCCAGATGGCATGGATCCCGTTCTGGGCCGCCGGGGTGGTCAACGGGCTGGGCCACTGGTGGGGCTACCGCAACTTCGAATCGGCCGACACCTCCACCAACCTCACCCCGTGGGCGTTCTGGATCGGTGGCGAAGAACTGCACAACAACCACCATGCGTTCCCCAGCTCGGCGCGTTTCTCGATGCGCCGCTGGGAGTTCGACATCGGCTGGGCCGCGATCCGCGGCCTGCAGGCGCTGCGCCTGGCAAAAGTGCTGCGCGTGGCACCGAGCATGGACGTGCGCCCGAACATCGCCGTGCCGGATGCCGAAACGCTCAAGGCGCTGCTCTCGCACCGCTTCCAGGCGATGACCGACTACCAGCGAAACGTGTTCGTGCCGGCCCTGCGTGAAGAAGCCGCGATGGCCGGCGCCAAGCTGCGCCAGCTGCTGCCGCGCCGCATGCGCCGTGGCCTGGTCAACGACGGCCGCTGGCTCAAGCCGGACTGCCGCGCCGAGCTGAGCAGCTGGGTCGAACAGCGTCCGCGCATCCGTGTGCTGGTCGAACACCGCGCGCGCCTGTCGGCCCTGCTTGAAGCCCGCGGCAACGACGCCGCCGAACGCCTCAAGCTGCTGCAGGCCTGGTGCCACGAGGCCGAAGCCAGCGGCATCGCCGCGCTGCAGAACTACGCGGCGCGCCTGAAGGGCTATTCGTTGACGGCGCACTGAGTGGTGCGCCGCACCGACTCTGCCAACGGCAAACGCCGCCTCGCGCGGCGTTTTTCCTGTGCAGCGCTGCTGATGCTGGCCGCCGTCGCGCAGGCCCAGGTCACCGACACCGGCACCTATCTGCAGCGAATGGATGCGGACGGCGATGGCAAGGTGAGCGTTGAGGAATACGTACAGTGGATGATGTACGCCTTCGACCGCATGGACCGCAACGGCGACGGTGTGCTCAGCGCCGATGAACTGCCCGGCGGCAAAGGCAAGCCGATCACCCGCGAGCAGCAGCGCCAGACCATCGAAGAACGCTTCCACAAACAGGACGCCAACGGCGACGGGTTCCTGAGCGCGAAAGAACTGTCCGCGCCCCCGCGTTGAACGCGGCGGCCGGCGGCCCCACAACGGTAGAGCGGGGCTCTGCCCCGCTGCGCACCCGACTGGAACTCCGATGCCCGAACTGCCCGAAGTAGAAACCACCCGCCGCGGCCTGGCGCCGCACCTGGAAGGCCGCCGCGTGCACGGGGTGATCCTGCGCCGGCCGGACCTGCGTTGGCCGATTCCCGACGAAATCGGTGCGCTGCTGCCCGGGCAGGCGATCGAAGGGGTGCGGCGGCGGGCCAAGTACCTGCTGCTGGACACCGCCATCGGCAGTGCGGTGCTGCACCTGGGCATGTCCGGCAGCCTGCGCGTGCTACCGGGAGACACCCCGGTCCGCGCGCACGACCACGTCGACATCAGCCTCGACAACGGCCGCCTGCTGCGCTTCAACGACCCGCGCCGGTTCGGCAGCCTGCTGTGGCAGCCGGCCGGCCACACCCACCCGCTGCTCGCCGGGCTGGGTCCGGAACCCCTGGACGACGCGTTCGACGGCGACTACCTGTTCCAGCGCAGCCGCGGCCGCAGCGCCTCGGTGAAGACCTTCCTGATGGACCAGGCGATCGTGGTCGGGGTCGGCAACATCTATGCGGCCGAAAGCCTGTTCATGGCGGGAATCAACCCGCTGCGCGAAGCCGGAAAAATTTCGCGTGAGCGCTACCAGCGGCTGGCCACGGCGGTGAAACAGATCCTGGGCCATGCCATCACCCGTGGCGGCACCACCCTGCGCGACTTCATCAATCCGGACGGCGCGCCAGGCTATTTCGAGCAGGAGCTGCTGGTGTACGGACGTGAAGGCGAGCCCTGCCGACAGTGCGGCCGGGCCCTGCGCCACGCCACCATCGGCCAGCGCGCCAGCGTCTGGTGCGGACACTGCCAACGCTGAGGCGTAGCGCGAAGGGCACGTGAGGGCGTTATAGTCGGCCAAACGTCACCGGCGGGGGTGTGCGATGGACGAAAGCCCGGATATCACCGTATGGCTCGATTCGGCCCGCGCGGGCGACCGCGCCTCGCTGGACCGGGTGCTGACCCTGCTGTACCAGGAACTGCACAGCATGGCCCGGCGCCAGCTGGCCGGGCAGCAGGGGCGCACCCTCGATGCCACCTCGCTGGTGCACGAGTCCTACCTGAAACTGCTGGGTGCGCGCGGCGCGGCGCGCTTCGAGGACCGCGCGCATTTCTTCGCCTATGCCGCCTCGGCGATGCGCAGCGTGGTGGTGGACTACGCGCGCAACCGGCTGGCGCGCAAGCGCGGCGGTGACCTCAAGCGGGTAGCGGAGATTCCCGAAAACAGCAGCAGTGGCGTGCGCCTGGACGAAGACCTGCTGGCGCTGGACGTGGCGCTGGCGCGGCTGCAGGCGGTGGACAACCACCTGGCCAAGGTGGTGGAGCTGCGCTACTTCGCGGGGCTGTCCGAACAGGAGATCGCCGACCTGTGCCAGCGCTCCGAGCGCAGCATCCGGCGCGACTGGCAGAAAGCACGGATGTTCCTGCTGGCCTCGGTCCGCGAGGACTGAGCACCGCAGTGGTCAGGGTCCCGCGCGGTGGCGCGGGCGGTTCGGCACAGAGGTAACGCAGCGCCCGGGGAAGGGACGATGGACGCAGTGCGCTGGCGGCAGCTGTCTTCGCTGCTGGATCAGTTGCTGGAAATGCCCCACGACCAGCGCAGTGCGCGCCTGGCGCAGCTGCGTGCGGCCGACGCCACGCTGGCCGACGACCTGGAACGGCTGCTCGCGCATGAGCAGGAAAGCCAGGACTTCATGGCCCAGCCGCTGTGGACGGCCGCGCCGGAAGACAGCCGCGCCGGTACCCATATCGGTCCGTACCAGCTGCTGCGCCAGCTCGGCGAAGGCGGCATGGGTGAGGTCTGGCTGGCCGAGCGCGCCGACGGGCTGTACCAGCGCCAGGTGGCGTTGAAGCTGCTGCGCAGCGGCTACGCCGACCCCGGGTTGCGCCAGCGCTTCAGCCGCGAACGCGAGATCCTGGCGCGCCTGCAGCACCCGCACCTGGCGCAGCTGCTGGACGCCGGCGTGGACCTGCAGGGCCAGCCGTACCTGGCGCTGGCCTATGTGGAAGGCGAACCCATCACCGACTACTGCCAGCGCCTGCAGCTGCCGCTGGAGCGCCGCCTGCAGCTGATGCTGCAGGTGTGCGCCGTGGTCAGCCATGCGCATGCCAACCTGATCGTGCATCGTGATCTCAAGCCTTCCAACATCCTGGTCACTGCCGAGGGTGAGGTGAAGCTGCTGGATTTCGGCATCGCGAAGCTGCTGGCTGGTGACGAACTGCCTGCCAACGCGGCGCACCCGCCAACCGAAGCGCGCGCCTTCACCCTGCACTACGCAGCGCCCGAGCAGGTGCGCGGCGAACCGGTAACCACACTGACCGATGTGTACTCACTGGGCGTGGTCCTGTTCGAGGTGATCACCGGGCGCAAGCCGTACCGCCTGCGCCGGCACAGCGACGCCGAGTGGGAACGTTCGATCCTGGAAGTGGACGCGCCGCGCGCCTCGAGCGTGCTGCTGCGTGGCGACGGCAGCGATACCGGCGTCACGCCGGCCACGCGGCGGCTGGCCCGGCGCCTGCGTGGCGATCTGGATACGGTGCTGCTCAAGGCCCTGCAGAAGGATCCCGCGCAGCGCTATGCCTCGGTGGAGGCGCTGGCGCAGGACCTGCAGCGCTTCCTCGAAGGCCGCCCGATCCAGGCGCGCCCGCAGCGCTCGCTGTACCGCCTGCGCAAGTACCTGGGACGGCATCGCTGGGGCGTGGGGCTGGCGCTGGTGGCGGTGCTGGCCCTGCTCGCGCTGGCGGCGCTGGCGCTGTGGCAGATGCAGCAGGCGCGGCGCGAGATCGCGCGGGCGCAGGCCATGCAGGATTTCACCATCGGCTTGTTCGACCGCGCTGCCAGCGTGCGCCACGGCAGTTTCGACGTGCGCCAACTGCTGGCAACCGGGCAGCAGCGCGGCGAAGCCGAGCTGGCCGACCAGCCGCTGCCGCTGGCCGATCTGGAGGGGGTGATCGGGCGGCTGCGGATCGGCATGGGCGATTACGCGCTGGCGCTGGAAACCCTGGACCGCCAACGCGCGTTGCTGGAACAGGTGAAAGAGGTACCGCCGGACCTGCAACTGGAAGCGGTCACCCAGCGCGGCCGCGCGCTGCGCATGCTGGGACGCTCGCGTGAATGCGTGGCGCACATGCTGCCCATGCAATCACTGGCCAGTGATCACCATCAGGCACTGCCCTCGCTGGTGGCCGAATTCCACGCGCAGCTGGGCCGCTGCCAGCAGTTGCTCGGTTTCCGGGATGAGGCGCGACAGGCGTTCCAACAGGCGCTGGCACTGCGCCGCGACGTGGCCCACGACGCCACCGGCATGGCCGAAAGCCTGGCCGACCTGGCGGCACTGGAGAACGACGAGGGGAACGCGCCGGCCGCCCTGTCAGGCTACCGGCAGGCGCTGACGCTGCTGCAGTCCCGCACCACCGACCGCCACCCGCAGCTTGTGACGCTCCGCCGGAATCTGGGCGAAACCCTTGCCGCGCAGGGCGATCTGGATGGCGCCGAACAGGCGCTGCAGGCGGCCGCGGCCGATGCGGTGATGCTGTACGGCGCAGACCACCCCGAAACCCTGAGCATCCGCCGCCTGCGTGCCACGCTGGTGATGCAGCGCGGTGATCTGGCACAGGCCGCGCAGGCGCTGCAGGAGGTGCACCGGCTTACCCGCAAGGCCCTGGGCGAACAGCACCGCGACACCGGCCAGACCTGGCATGCGCTGGGCCGGGTGGCGCTGGAACAGGGCGACAGCACGGCGGCGGTGGACGCCTTCGCGCGCGCGGTGGCGATCTGGCGGCAACCGGACTGCATCGGGCTGCTGCCACAGGGGCTGTTCGACTACGCCAACGCGCTGGCCGACAGCGGGCGCTGGCAGGACGCGCTGGCCGCGCTGCGCGAAAGCCGCCAGTGGCAGGCCGCGCAACGCGGCGACGACGACCCGGACGTACAGCGCGCCGAGCGCCGGATGGCCGAAATCATCGGCGAGTATGTGGACCCCTGGCAGGCCGGCGACCGCCTGGCCGGACTGATGCACCAGTCTGCGCGGGGCGGCCCGGACGCGCGCCTGCAGCAGCAGGCGGTGCAGCTGGCGTGGGGGCGCAACCTGATCCGCATGGACCAGCCGGTGGAGGCGCAGCGCGTGCTGCAGCCGCTTGTTGCGGGTGACGCGATGGACCCACGCAACGTGCACCTGCGCTGGTTGGCCCGGACCGCGCTGGGTCAGCTGGACTGCGTGCAGGCGCCGGCGCGCGGGCGCGCGACTCTGTTGCAGCTGCAGGCCGAGGTCCGCCAGCAGCGCCCGCAGGGCGGCCGCGTGCCGCGTCAGATCGACCGGGCCCTGCGCGGCTGCCAGCCTGAACGGCAATCCCGCACCACAGCGGCGAATTAACGCGGGCATGCCTATGATGGCCGGCCCTTTCCTGCCATCGCTGCCTGCATGCAACGACGCGACTTCATCCGCAACGCTTCCCTGGCCCTGGCGGCCATTGGTTTCCCCGCGCTGCCGGCCTGTGCCGCGCAGGGCAGCCAGGTAGGCCTGCGCCGGCTCGGCGAGCCGCAGCCGTTCGACTTCGCGATCCTCAAGGGGCAGGCGCGCGCGCTGTCCGAGGCCGCCTACAAGACCCACCGGCGAACCCTGCCGGGGCCGCTGGAGGCGCTGGACTGGGACCAGTACCAGTCGATCCGCTACCGCCAGGACCACGCGCTGTGGGCCGACCAGCCCGGGCGATTCCAGGCCAAGTTCTTCCACCTGGGCCTGTACTTCCATTCGCCGGTGCGCATGTTCGACGTGGTCGACGGCAAGGCGCAGGAACTGGCCTATGACCCGGCCGCGTTCGACTACGGCAGCAGTGGCCTGAAGAATGGCCACCTGCCGGCCGACCTGGGTTTTGCCGGCTTCCGCCTCAACACCCGCCAGGACACCGACCGCGACTTTGCCGCGTTCCTGGGCGCCAGTTACTTCCGCGCGGTGGGCAGGGAAGGCCAGTACGGCCAGTCCGCGCGCGGACTGGCGATCGACACTGGCATGGATCGCCCGGAAGAATTCCCGGACTTCATCGCCTACTTCCTGGAGCAGCCGGCCAAGGATTCCAATACGCTGGTGGTGTACGCGCTGCTGGACTCGCCCAGCGTGGCCGGTGCCTACCGCTTTGCGATCACCAACGGCGACGTGTTGCTGATGGACGTGGACGTGGCGTTGTACCCGCGCAAGGCGATCGAACGCCTGGGTATCGCGCCGTGCACCAGCATGTACCAGGTGGGCGAGAACGACCGCCGCATGGCCTGGGACTGGCGCCCGGAGATCCACGACACCGACGGCCTGTCGATGTGGACTGGCGCCGGCGAATGGATCTGGCGGCCGCTGTCCAACCCGCGCCAGCTGCGCTTCAACATGTTCGTGGACAACAACCCGCGCGGGTTCGGACTGCTGCAGCGCGACCGCAATTTCGACCATTACCAGGACGACGGCGTGTTCTATGAGAAGCGCCCGTGCCTGTGGGTGGAACCGAAGGGGCAGTGGGGCAAGGGCTCGGTGCAGCTGGTGGAGATTCCCACCGTGGACGAGACCTTCGACAACATCGTGGCCTTCTGGAATCCGGAGGCCAAGCCGCAGCCGGGCCAGGAAATGCTGATCGGCTATCGCCTGTACTGGGGCGCCGAACCGCCGGCACGCCCGCCGCTGGCCCAGGCCGTGGCCACCCGCACCGGCCTGGGCGGGGTGATCGGCAAGAAGCGCGAGCGTTTCTCGTGGCGTTTCGCGGTCGACTTCCAGGGCGGCGAACTGGCTGCACTGATCGACAAGGGCGACGTCGAAGCCGTCGTCCAGACCAGCCGCGGCACCACCGAGATCGTCTCGGCGCGTCCGCTGCGCGAGATCAAAGGCTACCGCGCCATGTTCGACCTGGTCCCGCCGGATGAAAGCACCGACCAGATAGACATCCGCCTGTACCTCCGCAGCGCCGGAAAAACGCTGACGGAAACCTGGCTCTACCAATACAACCCGCCGCCAGCCGGTGCGCCGGAACGCACGTTGTACTGATCACAACGGCAGCGGGGCCTGCATCGGATCGATGCGGCCCTCGCCGCGGGTGATCTTCTTGAACTCCGCGCGGCTGACCGATACGTAGCGTTCGTTGCCGCCGATCTCCACCTGCGGGCCGTCCTGCACCGCGTGGCCGTGTTCGTCCACGCGCACGGTCATGGTGGCCTTCTTGCCGCTGTGGCAGATGGTCTTGATCTCCTGCATCTCGTCGGCCCAGGCCAGCAGGTACTGGCTGCCTTCGAACAGCTCGCCACGGAAGTCGGTACGCAGCCCGTAGCAGAGCACCGGGATGCGCAACTGGTCGACCACCTCGCTGAGCTGCCAGACCTGGCTGCGGCTGAGGAACTGCGCTTCGTCCACCAGCACGCATCCGAGCGGCCCGTGGGCGGCCAGGTCGTCGCGGATCAGCCGTTCAAGATCGGTTTCGCGGTCGAAGGCCACGCCCTCGGCCTTCAGCCCGATCCGCGACGCGACCACGCCACGCCCGGCGCGGTCGTCCAGGCGCGGGGTCAGGATCGCCACGCGCATGCCGCGTTCGCGGTAGTTGTGCGCCGACTGCAGCAGCGTGGTGGTCTTGCCGGCATTCATCGCCGAATAGTAGAAATAGAGCTTGGCCATGGGCCAATTCTAGACCGCCGCTCAACGCCCGTCGCCGGGGTTCACCGTTTCCGGCGCGCCCACGTCGATCTGCTGCTGGCGCAGCGGTGCCTTCCAGTAAGTGTCCTGCAGGCACCAGTACAGCTCGGGCTGCCAGTAGACCGGATCGTAGTAGTCCGCACCGGTGCGGATTTCACCGGCCGCCGCGCCTGTCTTCTGTTCCACCTGCAGCCCACTGTGCACGTGTCCGACCCGGCTTCCGGTGATCCTGCCAAGCCGTTCGCGCATGGCCTGCTCCAGCCGCGGCTTGGCCACCGCGTCGGCGTACTGGGCAAACACCGGCTTGGCGCGCTCCATCGCGCGCTGGCGCTGGCCCTCGTCGAGCTCGGCCCACCAGGCCGCCCGCAGCAGCACGAAGTCGTGGTATTCGCGCTCGGCGGCAAGGTCCATCCAGACGTAGGCCAGCTCGGGGTCGCGCGCTACGCCGAGGCCTTCGCGGTACATGATCGCCACCCGCAACTGCGAGTACTTGTCGCCGTACTCGGCGGCCTTGCGGAAGCGGGTGAACGCCTTGGGCAGGTTGCCGCGATCAAAGTACTTCAGGCCCAGGCTGCGCCAGCGCAGGTCCGGGTGGCCGTCCAGGAAGCCGTCGGTCATCAGCGTGGACGGTATGGTCCGGGCGGGCTGTGGCGGGCAGCGCGCGGGTTCGGCAGCGGCCGGTGTTGCAGGCGGCCCCAGGGCCAGGCCCAACAGGGCAATGGTCGTGCTGCGCATGAATCCATTCATGGTCAAGCTCCACGGAACGTTCCATCGGAATACCGCAACCCCTGGTGACGGTCAAGCCGGGTCCGCGCCGCCGCCGCCCGCTACAATGCGCCTCCGACGGAGAAGGCATGCACGGTCTCAATCCCCCCCAGCAAGCGGCAGTGATGCACTGCGAAGGTCCCCTGCTGGTACTGGCCGGTGCCGGCAGCGGCAAGACGCGCGTGATCGTGGAAAAGATCGCGCAGCTGATCGGCAGCCGGCGGTATCCGGCCAAGCGCATCGCGGCGATTACCTTCACCAACAAGTCCGCCAAGGAAATGCGCGAGCGTGTGGCCAAGCGTCTGCGCGGCGGCGATGCGGACGAGGTGACCATCTGCACCTTCCATGCGCTGGGGCTGAAGTTCCTGCAGATCGAGCATGCGGCGGTCGGGCTCAAGCGTGGCTTCTCGATCTTCGACGCCGATGATTCCACCTCGCAGGTGAAAGACCTGATGTACGGCGCCAAGCCGGACGACATCGAGGACGTGAAGAACCTGATCTCGCGCGCGAAGAACGCCGGGCTTTCGCCCGAGCAGGCGATGCAGGCTGCGCGCAGCAACCGCGAGAAGGAGGCGGCCAGCGTCTACGAGCGCTACCAGCTGCGCCTGACCGCGTTCAATGCGGTCGACTTCGACGACCTGATCCGCCTGCCGGTCCAGGTGCTGGAGGAAAACCCGGAGATCGCGCTGGCCTGGCGCGAGCGGATCGGCTACCTGCTGGTCGACGAATGCCAGGACACCAACGATGCGCAGTACCGGCTGCTCAAGCAGCTGGCCGGCAGCGCCGGCAACTTCACCTGCGTGGGCGACGACGACCAGTCGATCTACGCGTGGCGCGGTGCCAATCCGGAAAACCTGCAGCAGATGGGGCGAGATTACCCCGCGCTGGAAATCATCAAGCTGGAACAGAACTACCGCTGCTCCAACCGTGTGCTGCGCGCGGCCAATGCGCTGATCGCCAACAACCCGCACGAACACCTGAAGAAGCTGTGGAGCGACCAGGCCGACGGCGAGCGCATCCGCGTGTGGGAGTGCCGCAACAGCGAACACGAGGCGGAAAAGGTCGCTGCGGAGATCGCCTACATCGCACAGGCGAAACAGGTGCCATGGAGCGATTTCTGCATCCTGTTCCGCGGCAACTTCCAGTCGCGGCCGCTGGAAAAAGCGCTGCAGCTGGTGCGCGTGCCGTACCACATCACCGGCGGCACCGCGTTCCTGGAACGGCAGGAAGTGAAGGACACGCTGTCGTGGCTGCGGCTGCTGGTAAACCCTGACGACGACACCGCGTTCATGCGCGCGGTGCAGTCGCCCAAGCGCGAAGTAGGTGCCGGCACCCTGGCCAAGCTCGCAGAGCTGGCCTCGGAAAAAGATCTGCCGATGGCGCACGCAGCCGAGGCGATCGGCGCGCTTGCACAGCTCCCACCGCGCGCAGCCAACAGCCTGAGCCGCTTCACCGACATCCTGCGCGACCTGCGCGCGGAGATGCCCAAGCTGAGCTCGGGCGATCTGGTGCGGCGGCTGGTCAAGGACTCCGGGCTGGTCTCCGAACTGCGCGGCGCGTGCAAGGAGGAGTCGGTGTACCAGCGTCGGCTGGCCAACCTGGAAGAGCTGGCGCAGTGGTTTGAAGGCGGCCCGCGCGGTGCCTCCACGGCCGACCTGGCCGCGCAGCTGGCGTTGTTGTCGCGCAACGACAAGGACGACGGCGGCAACCAGGTGCGCATGATGACCCTGCACGCGTCCAAAGGCCTGGAGTTCCCGTACGTGTTCATCGTCGGCTGCGAAGATGGCGTGCTGCCGCACCAGGTCAGCCTGGACGAAGGCAACCTGCAGGAAGAGCGGCGGCTGCTGTACGTGGGCATTACCCGCGCGAAGATCCAGCTGTGGATGAGCCACAGCAAGCTGACCCGCAAGTTCGGTGAGCACGTGCGGTTGAAGCCCAGCCGCTTCTTCGACGAGATTCCGGCCGAGGAAATGCAGCGCGATGGGGCCGATCCGGTGGCGGATGCCGCGCGCAAGAAGGAACGGGCCAGTGCGGGGTTGGCGGCGATCCAGGCGTTGTTTGATTGATCAACCACCATGACCGGTAACGACATGTCCAACCTGATCCAGACCGAACGCCTGCACCTGCGCCTGATGGATCCGGATCGGGACGCGGCCGACATGCTGGCCCTGCTCAACGAGCCGGGCTTCATCCGCAACATCGCCGACCGCAACGTACGCACCGTGGCGCAGGCGCGCGACTACACCGCCGAGCGGGTGCTGGGCAGCTACACGCTCAACGGCTTCGGCATGTACGCGATCATCCGCCGCAGCGACGGTGCGTGGCTGGGCAATGCCGGGCTTGTGCGTCGTGCCGAGCTGCCAGGGCCGGATATCGGCTATGCGTTGCGGGCGGAATATGAAGGGCAGGGCTACGCGCTTGAAGCCGCGCGCGGAGTGCAGCATTACGCGCGCGACGTGCTCGGATACCCGGAGCTGTACGGCATCGTTGCGCCGCATAACGAACGTTCTGCAGCGTTGCTGCGCAAGCTGGGGATGGAGGCACGCGGTACGTTGCAGCTGCCGCCGCCGGTGGATGAGCAGGTATTGCTGTTCGCGACGCCGGGCGCGGCACCGCTCGCGTAGAGCCGGGCTCTGCCCGGCTGCGCTTCAACCGCCAAGCTGCGCCCGCAGTTCCGCCATCTGCTCCTGCAGCGCGGCCACAACGGTCTCCAGCTCCTGCACGCGCGCTTCCAGCGCCGCGTTGCCACCGCCGCCGCCACCCGGCGCGCTCTTGAACGCCTCGGCCAGCGCTTCCACATCCACCGGCCCGCACAGCAGATGCATGTAACGGTCCTCGCGCTGACCACCGGCGCGCGGCACCTGCACGGCCAGGCCGCGCTGGATCATGCGCTCCACGTGGTGGCGCACTTCGTCGGCGTCCTGGAACTGGAACTGGCGTTCGCTGCGGGTCTGCAGTTCGTTCACGGTCTGCGGGCCTCGCAGCAGCAACAGGCCCAGGATCGCCAGCTGCTGCCGGGTCAGGTCCAGCGCGGTGGCGGTGCGGTGCTCGTAGCGCTCGGCACGCGAGGAAAACTGCTGGCGCGCCAGGCCCAGCGTCTCCAGCTGGCGCAGCGCATGGTGCACATCGCCGGCCGACAACTGCATCACCGGCTCGCGCGCGGTTTTCTGGTTGGCCGCCACCTGGGTGGCATTCACGGTCAGCGGGTAGGCGTCCGGGGTGGTCGCTTCCTTCTCGATCAGGCAGCCCAACGCGCGGGCCTGGGCCGCGCTGAGCACGGGCAGGGCAGGGGTCTGGGTGTCGTCGGTCATGGCAGCGCTCCGGGGCTTTCTGGGGCGTGCAGCATAGCCGAGCGCCCGCCTGGGGCATGAATGCAGGCGGCCAAGCCGGTAAACTGGCGCCATTCCGTTCTGGTGATCCTCATGCGTCGCAACGCTGTTTCCCTGTCCGTGCTTGCCTGTGCCGTGATCGCGCTGGGCGCGTGCAAGCGCACCGAAGCCCCCGTCGACGCGGCTGCCCCGGCCCCCGCCGCGGCTGCTGCCGCTCCGGCTGCCAAGGGCGATGCCGCTGTGGCCGCCAATGACAACCTCAACGCCGTGCTGTGGATGCAGCGTTCGCAGGAATACCGGGCGATCACCGAGCAGACCTACCGCGCCGCCGCCGACCATCTGGACAAGGCACTGAAGGAAGCCAACTGGGACGCGCTGGTGCCCGAAGAGCGCGGCAACGCCGCCAAGGGCCTGAAGCCGGCCGTGGTGCTGGACGTGGACGAAACCGTGCTGGACAACTCGCCCTACCAGGCGCGCCTGGTCCGCGACGGCGGCGAGTACGATGAAATGAGCTGGGACCAGTGGGTGGCCGAGAAGAAGGCCAAGGCCATTCCGGGCGTGGTTGATTTCGCCAAGGCCGCCAACGCCAAGGGCGTGACCCTGCTGTACATCTCCAACCGCGCCGTGCACCTGAAGGAGGCCACCCTGGCCAACCTGCGTGCAGAAGGCCTGCCGGTAGCCGACGACAACGTGTTCCTGGGCCTGGGCACCGTGGTCAAGGACTGTGAGCAGGCTGGCAGCGAAAAGAACTGCCGCCGCCGCCTGGCCGGGCAGAACTACCGCGTGCTGATGCAGTTCGGCGACCAGCTGGGCGACTTCGTGGAAGTCACCGCCAACACCAACGAAGGCCGCGACGCCCTGCTGCAGCAGTACCACGACTGGTTCGGCGAGCGCTGGTGGATGCTCCCCAACCCGACCTACGGCGGCTTCGAGCCGGCCCAGTTCAACAACGACTACAGCCAGTCGCGCCAGGCCCGCCACGACGCCAAGCGCGCCGCGCTGGACTACGCGCCGTGAGCCGCGCCCCGCTGCCGTTGCGCGATGACGAGCGCCTGATCTTCGCGCTCGACGTCCCGGGCCGCGACGAAGCGCTGGCGTGGGTGGACCGGCTGGGCGACGCGGTGTCGTTCTACAAGATCGGCATGGAGCTGCTTGCCTCCGGCGAGTACTTCCAGGTGCTGGACGCCTTGGCCGCGCGCGACAAGCGCGTGTTCGTGGACCTGAAGTTCTTCGACATCCCGGCCACGGCTGCCGCCGTCATCAAGCGCCTGTCGCAGTGGCCGGTGAGCTACGCCACCATCCACGGCTGGCACCCGGCGATGATGGAAGCCTGTGCGGCCGCCAACGGCAGCGACATGCGCCTGCTGGCAGTGACCGTGCTGACCTCGATGGGCCGGGATGACCTGCGCGGCATGGGCATCGACCGCGAACCGGTGGAGGTGGTGGTCGAGCGCGCGCTGGCTGCCCAGGCCGCCGGTATCGACGGCGTGATCGCTTCGGGCCAGGAAGCGGGTCCGATCCGGGCCGCCACCGGTGCAGGCTTCTCGATCGTGTGCCCGGGCATCCGCGCCGGTGGCCCGGTCGGCGATGACCAGAAGCGCACCGTGGGCGTGGCCCAGGCCTTCGCCGACGGCGCCGATGCCATCGTGGTCGGTCGCCCGATCCGCCTGGCCGCCGACCCGCGCGCGGCGGCCCTGGCGATCCAGGACGAGATCCGCGGCGCACGGCGCTGACGGAACTACGTCGCGGTATCGACTTGCGCTGGTTCGCAGGATCGTAAACATCAATCGCCGGCACCGTGCCGGCGTTTTCAAAACGGGACCGACCACGCAGTCGGCCCGGCTGCTTTGCCGTCGAATCAACTGGCACGCGCTGTTGTGCGCCGTGCCTGTTGATTCCACTTTTCGCAAAGGAGTTGCTGTATGCGTACCCGTTACCGGTCGGCCTGGATGTTCGGCCTGATTCTCTCGGCTGCTGCCGTGCCCACCCTGGCCGCGCCCGACACGTCCCAGCGCATCATCGGGGGAGCCGACGCCGAACCCGGCCAATACCCCTTCATGGCCAGCCTGCAGTCGCTGCACCGCGGTGACAGCGATCGCGACCGCCACCGCTGCGGCGCCACCCTGATCTCGCCCTCGTGGGTGCTGACCGCCGCGCACTGCGTGGAGGGCATCCTGCCGCCCCAGCTGGCGGTGCTGGTGGGCCACACCCTGGGCACCACGCCGCGCCGCCGCACGTCGAACATCAAGGCGATCCACGTCCATCCGGCGTACGACGCCGAGGATCTGATCAACGACGTGGCGCTGATCCAGCTCAAGCGACCGGTCAACGGCGTGGAAGCCGCCGAGCCGATGCTGGGCCGCGACAGCGCATACCTGCGCCCGGCGCGCGCCTTCACCGTGATCGGCTGGGGCGTGACCGAATTCCCCGGCGACGCCCGGCCCACCGTACTGCAGACCGTGCAGGCCCCGTTCGTGCCCTTCAAGGCCTGCCGCGAGGCCTATCCGGGGCTGCAGGCGGGCAGCGTGATCTGTGCCGGCAGCGAGGGCATCGACAGCTGCCAGGGCGATTCCGGCGGGCCGCTGCTGGTGAAGCGGAAAACCGGCTGGACGGTACTGGGCACGGTCAGCTGGGGCGAAGGCTGTGCCCTGCCGGACCTGCCCGGGGTGTATGCGCGGCTGTCGCAGGGTTACGTACGCGACTTCATCCAGACCACCTGGACGCGCGACTGAACTGCTGCGGGAACAATGAGTTATGAGCGCCTTGCCCGTTCTGCGGGCAAGGTGGCTTGCCGCTGTAATGCGCAGGCCGCAAGATGCGGACCGGTCCGGGGAAGTCCGAATTCATGTCCATGCCATTGATGACAGGGCGCTGCCGACCCTGGGGGATGACGCTCCTGCTGTGCGGCGCGGTGCTGCTCGGCGCGTGCAAGCGCGATGCGATCGACCCGGGAAGGCCGGCCGCCGAACCGGTGGCGGCGCTGCAGCAGATCGCCCGTCATGTGGCCGACAACGACCTGGTCGGCTATGCCCGTGCGTCGGTGCCGCCGGCCCAGTACACCCGCCTGCAGGCCGCCTGGGCGGACGGCCACAGCCGCTGGCCACTGACCGACCTGCCGCTGGACGGGCAGCTGCTGCCGATGCTGGCCGCACTGTCGGCCCCGGATGCACCGCAGCGCCTGCAGCGCTCGTTCGATACGCAGATTGCCGGGCAGGCCACCGGGGTGCGCCAGGCGGCCCACTCGATGGGGCTGTTCGGCGTGCAGTACCTGCGCAACCAGACCGATTACAGCGACACCGAGCGCGCCCACTACAGCCAGGTGGTGGACGCGCTGAGCAGGTGGGCCGCAGCGGCGCCGCTGACCGACAAGCAACGCGCGAAGACCACCATCACGCTGCTGACCGCCACCGCGCGCACGGCTGGGCTGTCCACCGACGCCCAGCTGCAGGCGGCCGGCATGGAGGACAGCCTGCGTCGGCTGGGGCCGTTCGCCAAGGCGCTCAAGACCGCGCTGGCCAGCTACGGGCTGTCGCTGGACGAGGCGCTGACCGGACTGCAGGGCGAACTGGTCTCCCAGCAGGGCGACAGCGCGGTGGTACGGATCCAGTACCCGCTGGCCGGTGAGCAGATCGAAGCGCAGCTGCGCATGGCCCGCCGTGACGGCCACTGGTACCTGGCGCGTACCCTGGAAGAGACCGACGCGTTGCTCGCCGCAGCCGATGAGGCGGCCGCCGCCGAGGCCGCAAAAGCTGAACAGGACGCCCGCCAAGCCGCCGAAGCAGAGGCCGCCGCACAGGTCAAGGACGGTGCTTCTGCACCGGCTAAGCCATAATGAAGCCGATGCCGAACCAGAATCCCCTGCCTTTCCCCGGCGAAGAGCCGCCCAAGACGCCGGACGCACCGTCCGCGTCGCCCGACGCCGCGCCTGCGCCTGCAGCTGCCACCGACCCGGCCGCGATCGTGCCGAGCCCGGTCGGCGCCGTGGCCCGCGCCCCGTCCGGGCGCCGCCCGTGGTGGGCGCGCCTGCTCGGCCGACTGGTCGAGCCATGGCTCTCGCTCAAGATCGAACCCGAACACCCCGGGCAGTACGACGACGGCCGCCCGGTGGTCTATGTGCTGGAAGACTATGGTCTGTCCAACGCGCTGATCCTGGACAAGGCCTGCCGTGAAGCCGGCCTGCCCTCGCCGCTGGTGCCCATTGCCGGCGACCCGACCGGCCGCAAGCGGGCCTACCTGGCGCTGTCGCGACGGAGCAGCAGCAATTCGCTGATCCCCGAGCAGCGCGGCGCCAAGACCCATTCCGATTCGCTGGCCAAGGTCCTGCAGGCGCACCGCGCGCGCGGCGAGCTGGACGTGAACCTGGTGCCGGTGTCGATCTTCGTTGGCCGTGCGCCGGACAAGCAGAGCGGCTGGTTCGCGGTGCTGTTCTCGGAAAACTGGGCACTGGTGGGCCGCTTCCGCCGCCTGCTGGCCGTGCTGCTCAATGGCCGCAGCACCATCGTGCGGTTCGCCCCGCCGATCTCGCTGCGCGCCACCGTGGACGAGGGGCTGGACCCTGAGCGCACCGTGCGCAAGCTGCAGCGCGTGCTGCGCACCCATTTCCGCCGCATCCGCGAATCGGTGATCGGGCCGGACCTGTCCACCCGCCGCCTGCTGGTGGACAAGGTGCTGGAAGCGGACACCGTGCGCGAGGCGATCGCCTCGCAGGCAAAGCGCGACAACACCAAGCCGGCCGATGCCTGGAAGAAGGCGCATGCCTACGCCTGGGAAATCGCCGCCGACTACTCCAGTCCGGTGGTGCGGTCGGCCAGCTTCATGCTCAGCCATGTCTGGAACCGCATCTACGCCGGCGTGCTGGTGCACCACCTGGACAAGTTCAAGGCCGCCGCGCCGGGCCATGAAGTGGTGTACGTGCCCAGCCACCGCAGCCACATGGACTACCTGCTGCTGTCCTACCTGCTGTACGACCGCGGCATCGTGCCGCCGCACATCGTGGCCGGCATCAACCTGAACCTGCCTGTGGTGGGCACGCTGCTGCGCAAGGGCGGCGCGTTCTTCATCCGTCGTTCGATCCGCGGCAACGCGCTGTACTCGGCGGTGTTGAGCGAGTACGTGGCGCAGCTGGTGGCCGGTGGCTACTCGATCGAGTACTTCGTCGAAGGCGGGCGCTCGCGTACCGGGCGCCTGCTGCAGCCCAAGGGCGGCATGATCTCGATGACGCTGCGCGCGTTCCTGCGCCAGCCGCGCAAGCCGGTGCTGTTCCAGCCCATCTACATCGGCTACGAGAAGCTGATGGAAGGCGGCAGCTACCTGGACGAACTGTCCGGGCGGCCGAAGGAAAAGGAATCGATCTGGTCGCTGCTGTGGGGCATCCCCAAGGTGCTCAAGCAGAACTACGGCCAGGTGGTGGTGAACTTCGGCGAACCGATCGCACTGAACGACGTGCTGGCCGAGAAGGCGCCGGAGTGGAAGGGCGAGGCGGTATCCGAGGACGAGAAGCCGGCCTGGCTGTCGACCACGGTGGACACGCTGGCCGAACGCATCCAGGTGCGCATCAACGGCGCCGCCGACGTCAACCCGATCAACCTGCTGGCGCTGGCGCTGCTGTCCACGCCGAAGCATGCGATGGGCGAGGCCGATCTGATCGCGCAGATCGAGCTGTGCAAGACCCTGCTGGTCGAGATGCCGTACTCGGACCGGGTGACGGTGACCCCGCACTCGCCGGAGCGGATCATCGCCCATGCCGAGGAAATCAACGTCCTCACCCGTATCAAGCATCCGCTGGGCGACGTGCTCAGCGTCAGCGGCGATACCGCAGTGCTGCTGAGCTACTTCCGCAACAACGTGCTGCACCTGTTCACCGCCTCGTCGTGGGTGGCCTGCTGCTTCCAGAACAACCGCCGCATGAGCCGCACCGGCCTGGTCCAGCTGGGCCGCACGGTGTACCCGTTCCTGCAGGCCGAGCTGTTCCTGCCGTGGAGCGAGGACGAGTTCGCCCAGCGCATCGACCAGACCATCGACGTGTTCGTGCGCGAGGGCCTGCTGCAGAACGTCAACGACGACGACGGCGGCATCCTGGCGCGCAACACCGGGCAGACCGACGAAGTATTCCGCCTGCGTGCGATTGGCCATTCACTGCAGCAGGCGTTCGAGCGCTACTACATCGCCATCTCGGTGCTGGTGAAGAACGGCCCGGGCGTGCTGGGTGCGGCCGAGCTGGAAAGCCTGTGCCAGCAGGCGGCGCAGCGTCTGAGCCTGCTCTATGCACCGGCCGCGCCGGAGTTCTTCGACCGCACCCTGTTCCGTGGCTTCATCCAGAAGCTGCGCGAGCTGCGCCTGGTGTGGCCGGACGAGAACAGCAAGCTGCTGTTCGACGAACGGCTGGACGCATGGGCCAAGGACGCCAAGTTCATCCTGGGCCGCGAGTTGCGCCACACGATTGAACGCGTCAGCCCGGAAGCGGCCAAACCAGAGGAACCGGTCGCGGCGGATTGATCGGGGGTGGCGATCCATTGGGGTCGCCACATACCTCGCGGACGCGCATGGCGTGTCTCTACGCAGGTTCGTCCGGAATCTGCATGTCCTCCAACCGCGCAATACAGTCCTTGAGCTGCAGCTTGCGCCGCTTCAGGCGCTTGGCTTCCAGCTCGTCCTCGCCATTGGCGGCCATGCGCTCGATCTCCGTATCCAGCTCACGGTGCTCCCTGCGGAGCACCTGCAGGCGTTCGGCGATCTCTTCGGGCGTATAGGTATCCACAGTCTCCGAGCATACACATTGCGCGTGACCGGCGGGGGTGAACGCAGTCACTTCCCGGTCCCGGCCGGGGCCGTGCCGAGCCGGTAGAATGGCCGGATGCCTTCGGTCCTGCCCCTGCTCGATCCCACCCCGCGCGCGCCACGCGCGGACGCGGCCGCGCGGGACAAAGGGGCGCGTCGGATTCAGCGCCAGGTCGGCCAAGCCATCGCCGACTTCGGCATGATCGAGGAGGGCGACCGCATCATGGTCTGCCTGTCCGGCGGCAAGGACAGCTACACCCTGCTGGACATGCTGCTGCAGCTGCAGAAGAAGGCGCCGGTCGCCTTCGACCTGGTTGCGGTGAACCTGGACCAGAAGCAACCCGGCTTCCCGGAACACGTGTTGCCCGAGTACCTGGCCTCGATCGGCGTGGCGTACCAGATCATTGAGCAGGACACCTATTCGGTGGTCAGCCGGGTGATCCCGGAAGGCCGCACGATGTGTTCGCTGTGCTCGCGGCTGCGCCGGGGCGCGCTGTACCGGCACGCCGCCGAGAACGGCTTCAGCAAGATCGCGCTGGGCCACCACCGCGACGACAGTGTGGCCACCTTCTTCCTCAACCTGTTCCACCACGCCAAGCTGTCGGCCATGCCCCCCAAGCTGCGCAGCGATGACGGCCAGCACGTGGTGATCCGCCCCTTGGCCTACGTCAGTGAACGCGACATCGAGGATTACGCGCAGGCGCGCGGTTTCCCGATCATTCCGTGCACGCTGTGCGGCAGCCAGGACAACCTGCAGCGCCGCCAGGTGGCGCAGATGCTGCAGCAGTGGGAAGACCAGCACCCCGGGCGGATCGACCAGATCGCGCGCGCGCTGGGCAACATCCATCCCTCGCAGCTGGCCGACCCGGCCCTGTTCGACTTCATGGCGTTGGGCCGTACCCCGGTCGCGCCCAGCCCGCCGTCGGCCTGGACCGACGGCACCCCCTGACCTTTCCTTTTCACGCCCTTATTCCGGAATTCCATGTTCTTTCGCAACCTGACCCTGTTCCGCTTCCCCACCGCCACCGATTTTTCCGAAGTCGACACCCTGCTGCCGCAGGTGCTGCTCAAGCCGGTCGGCCCGCTCGAGATGAGTTCGCGCGGTTTCATTTCCCCCTTCGGCCGTGAAGAGAAGGCCGTGTTCTCGCACCGCGTCGGCGACGCGCTGTGGCTGACCGTGGGTGGCGAGGACAAGATCCTGCCCGGCGCGGTGGTCAACGACCTGCTGGCGCGCAAGCTGGAAGAGATCGAAGAGAAGGAAGGCCGCAAGCCGGGCGGCCGCGAGCGCAAGCGCATGAAGGACGACCTGCTGCACGAACTGATGCCGCGCGCCTTCGTGAAGAGCTCGCGCACCGACGCGCTGGTCGACCTGACCCACGGCTTCGTGGCGGTGGACTGCTCGAGCAGCAAGAAGGGCGAGAACATGATGTCCGACATCCGTGGCCTGCTCGGCAGCTTCCCGGCCATGCCGCTGAATGCCGAAGTGGCGCCGCGCTCGATCCTGACCGGCTGGATCGCCGGTGAGCCGCTCCCCACCGGACTGAGCCTGGGTGAGGAATGCGAGATGAAGGACCCGGCCGAGGGTGGGGCGGTGGTCAAGTGCCAGCACCAGGAGCTGCGCTGCGACGAGATCGACAAGCACCTGGATGCCGGCAAGCAGGTCACCAAGCTGGCCCTGGTGTTCGAAGACAACCTGTCGTTCGTGCTGGGCGATGACCTGATCGTGCGCAAGCTGAAGTTCCTGGACGGCGCCCTGGACCAGCTCGAGCATGCCGACGAAGACGGCCGCCGCGCCGAACTGGATGCCCGCTTCGCGCTGCAGAGCGGCGAAGTGCGCCGCCTGTTCCTGCTGCTGGAAGAGGCGTTCAAGCTCAGCAAGGCGGATTGACACCCCCCAGTCATTTCGCCCTTGGCTGGCGGCGCTATGCTATCCCCATGCCTGGCTTCCTCCGCCGCCTGATCTCCCCGGCCGCCGCCCCGACCGTGCAGCGCGACACCGTGCGCCTGCGGCTTGAAGACGACGCCGAGATCGACGTGCTGCGCGTACGCGATCCGCGCGCGCGCCGCATCAAGCTCAGCGTGGACGAACGCGGCGTGCGCCTGACCCTGCCACCGCGGGCCAGCCTGGTGATGGGCGAACGCTTCCTGCAGCAGCACCGCGACTGGTTGTCCACGCAGCTGCGCAATTACCAGGCGACCAACCTGCCACCGCCGCTGGTGATCGGCGAGCCCGGGCTGCTGCCATTGCGCGGAGCGCTGTTGCCCCTGCACTGGGACACCGGCCGCTACGCGCACCTGGAGCTCGGTGCGGACGGCGCGTGCCTGCACCTGCCCGCACGCGGCACCGAAGCCACCGTGCGCCGCACGCTGCGCGAATTCTACGAAGCACAGACTCGCGCCGATGTCGGCCAATGGCTGCCGCGCTACCTGCCGGGCCTGCCGCGCGCGCCGGCCCGGCTGCGGCTGAAGGTGATGTCCTCGCAGTGGGGTTCGCTTGCCCCCGATGGCAGCATGGCGCTCGACCTGGCGCTGGTGCTCGGCCGGCCTTCGGCGTTCGAGTACGTGCTGGTGCACGAGCTCTGCCATCTGATCCAGCCCAATCATTCGCCGGCGTTCTGGGCCGAGGTGGAGCAGCGTTTTCCGGCGTGGCGGGAAGAGCGGGATTATTTCCAGCTGGAAGGGCGGCGCCTGAAGGCCATGCTTCGCCAGCTGCTGTAAACCTGCGCCCTGACGGTAGAGCCACGCCCTGCGTGGCTGGCAGGCATCGCAGAATCTCCGGCGCCGACAGGCGTGCCGTGGTTGCCACGCAGGGCGTGGCACGACCGGGTATCAGCGTTGTTGCATGGCGTGGTGCTGCATGACGTCCGAATGTGGTGGCCCATGCCGCTATCTGGGAGCGCCCCATGTCCTCCATGGCCTCGGTTGCCTTCGACGTACTCACCAATGTCCTTGCCGCGGCGGTACTCGGTGGCGCGGCGATGCTGCGCGCGCGCGTCCCCGATATTTCGGGCGTATGGACCTTGACCCGTTACGCACCCGAGCAACCCGACCGCGCCGAGGCGGTGTACCTGGTGATGCTGTCGCAGAGTGGCGTTCGCGTGGAGGGCGTGGCGGAATGCGTGCAGTGCCGCGACGGACTCGGCTTCGGGCCGCTGCGGCTGCTGCCCGAGCGTGAGCGCCCGCGAGTGGAGGTGAGCGGCGGCCTCTATGGCAGCGTGTTCCATCGCAAACGCTTCCGCCTGCTGTTCCGCGAAAGCACGCGCCGCCAAGGCAGTATTGCGACACACGGCATGGACCGCCGCGAGAACGATGACCACTGGCGTGGCCGCTACATCGTCAGTGCCGGCGGTCGCAGTGGCGACAGCGAATGGCGGCGTGGGCAAGGGGTGCATGGCTTTGCCACCCCCGACCGTGAAAACGGACCCTCGGCGATCAGCGCACGCGCAATGCGGCCGCCTGAGCCCAGCGTGCCGCAACACGCGGTGCCGTGATGCACACGGCCTGGTCGGTCACGGTGGTCACCGCGCGCTCGAGCAGCTGCATGTCCGCCTCGTGCTGGCGCGCCACGTGCGGGTCTTCAAAGAAGATCGCGCGCTGGCAGCGGCCTTCCAGCACCTGGTCGGCAATCTGCGCATCGCCGCCCATCGGGCCGCTCTGGTAGCGGGTGACCCATTCCTGGTCGCTGGGCCAGCCGCGGCTCCAGGCCAGCTCGTTGAGGCGCTGGCCGGTGGTGCCGGTGCCGACACGGCTGCGGAAGCGCGACAGCACCGCGAAATGCTCGTCGGCAAAGGCCAGCATGGCCGGCTTCATCGCGTCATGCGCAATCAGGGCCAAGGTGTGCTGCTCAAACGCATGCAGATCGTCGGCGCCCCGGTCCGGTGCCAGCCCCGCGTGCAGGCGTTCCACCTCGATCCAATCGCGCGCGGTGGCCACGGTGGAGATGAAGGGCTTGCCGTGGATCACGCACTGGCGCTTCAGCGCGGTGGCTTCGGGGAACACCGAGGAGGGATCGACCGGGTCCATCAGGTAGATGGCCCCGTCCAGGGTGCGCTCCGGGGTGCCCATGCCCACCACCTCGGCCACCAGCTTCATCAGCCCGCCCTCGCGGCCGTTCGGGTAGCGGCGCAATGCCTCCAGGCCCTTGAGGAAACCGAAGCGCTGGATCGCATCGAAGGTGCGGCCGACCGCATGCAGCTCCACCCCCAGTTCGCGCAGGCCTGCCTCGCAGGGGCCCAGCCAGCGGAACAGCGCCGCCTGCCTGTCATGGTGATGCAGCCGGTTGGCGGCCAGGCCGATGCGCATGGGAGTCCTTCGAATGTGGCTGATTACGACATTCTAGGGGACAGCAGAAGCTCCACAATACTCGCCGCCGCATCGCGCCCTTCCGCCACCGCGGTCACCACCAGGTCCGCGCCGCGTACCGCGTCGCCACCGGCAAACAGCTTCGGGTGCGCGGTCTGGAACGGCAGGCGCCCGTTGCCGCCGGCCAGGATGCGGCCGTTGCTGGCCGCCTCCACGCCCTGCGCGGTCAGCCACGCCGGTGCCGTTGGCGAGAAGCCGAACGCGATGATCACCACGTCGGCTTCCAGCAGCGACTCGCTGCCCTCGATCGGCACCGCGTTGCGGCGGCCCTGTGCGTCGGGCTCGCCAAGGTGGGTTTCGACCACGGTTACGCCGATCGCTTCGTCGTCGGCACCGGCTTCGATCGACAGCGGTTGGCGGTTGAACAGGAAGCGCACGCCTTCTTCGCGTGCATTGGCCACTTCGCGCGCCGAGCCCGGCATGCTGGCTTCGTCGCGACGGTAGGCACAGGTGACCCGTGCCGCGCCCAGCCGCACCGCGCTGCGCACGCAGTCCATGCCGGTGTCGCCGCCGCCCAGTACCACCACGCGCTTGCCTTCGAGGTCGGGCAGGGCGAGGGTGTCTTCCCAGCCGGCAATCGGCCGGCCGTGTGCGTCGCTGCCGCCGACGATGCGGCTGTTCTGCACCAGGAACGGCAGCGCCGGAAGCACGTTCTTCAGGTCCTGCCCGGGCAGCCTGCCGTCGGTGTAGCGGTAGGCGCCGGTGCCGACGAACACGGCGTCGTAGTCGGCCAGCAGGGTGTCCAGGGTGATGTCGCGGCCGATCTCCACGCCCAGCCGGAACTGCACGCCCATCCCCTCAAGCACGTTGCGGCGGCGACTGATCACAGACTTGTCCAGCTTGAAGCTGGGAATGCCGAACTGCAGCAGGCCGCCGATCTGTTCGTAGCGGTCGTACACCACCGCCTGCACGCCGGCATGTGCCAGGCGATCGGCACAGGCCAGCCCGGCCGGGCCGGCGCCGATCACCGCCACGCGCTTGCCGGTGCTTTCCACCGCCGCCAGATCCGGGCGCCAGCCGGTGGCCAGTGCGGTGTCGACGATGTACTTCTCCACCGCACCGATGGTGACCGCGCCGAACTCTTCCAGCGTGCAGCTGCCTTCGCACAGCCGGTCCTGCGGGCACACCCGGCCGCACACTTCCGGCAGCGGGTTGGTGCTGTGGCACAGCGTGGCCGCCTCGTGAATGCGGTTTTCCTGCACCAGCTGCAGCCACTGCGGAATGGCGTTGTGCACCGGGCACTTCCAGCTGCAGTAAGGATTGCCGCAGTCCAGGCAGCGGCCGGCCTGGTACTGGGCATCTTCCTTGCCGAACTTGCCGTACAGCTCGCCCCAGTCGCCGGACGTGCGCAGTTCCACCGGAATGCGCTGCGGCATGGTGCGGGGCAGGTCGAGGAACTGGAAGGCGTGCTTGCGGCTCATGGCGGGCTCTGGAATGCGAGGGGGAACGTTGCCGGCCAGCGGCCGGCACTACCGGAAGACATCACGCAGCGCGTCGCAGGGTTTCGGTCAGCGACTCGATGCTGGCGGCCTTGGGTTTGACCAGCCAGAACTTGCCGATGTAATCGCGGAACTCGTCCAGGATCTGCTGCGCCCAGATGCTGCCGGTCAGCTCGCGGTGGCGGCCGATCAGGCGGTGCAGGTGCTGGCGGTAGTTCTCGAAGCCTTCGGCGGAGACGCGATGGATGTCGATCAGTTCGTGGTTGTAGCGATCGACGAAATCGCGGTCCACGTCCAGCACGTAGGCCAGGCCACCGGTGAAGCCGGCACCGAAGTTCAGGCCGACCTTGCCCAGCACCAGCACCACGCCGTCGGTCATGTACTCGCAGCAGTGATCACCGGCACCCTCGACCACCGCCAGTGCGCCGGAATTGCGCACCGCGAAGCGCTCGCCCGCGCGACCCGCGGCGAACAGCTCGCCACCGGTGGCGCCATACAGGCAGGTGTTGCCGATGATCGCGGTGCTGCGTGCCTCGAAGCGCGCGCCACGCGGTGGGCGCACCACCAGCCGGCCACCGGCCATGCCCTTGCCGACGTAGTCGTTGGCTTCACCCTCCACTTCCAGGTGCAGGCCGCCGACGTTGAAGGCACCAAAGCTCTGCCCGGCGCTGCCGCGGAAGCGCAGTTCCAGCGGTGCCTCGGCCATGCCCTGGTTGCCGTGCGCGCGCGCCACTGCACCGGCCAGGCGGGTGCCGATGCTGCGGTCGGTGTTGTGGATCAGGAAGCGGTGCTCGCCACCACGCTTGTGCTCGATGGCCGGCGCCAGCAGGCCATCCATCTGCGTGGCCAGGCTGTCCGGCGATTCGTACAGGCGCAGCGCGGCGCAGTGGCTGCCCTCGTAGCGGCTGTCGGCCAGCAGGCGCGACAGGTCCACGCGCACGCCGTCGCGCGGTGCCGCTTCGATCTGCCGCAGCAGGCCGGTGCGGCCGACGATCTCTTCCAGCGAACGCGCACCCAGGAACGACAGCCAACCGCGCACTTCCTCGGCCAGCAGGCGGAAGAAGTTCTCCACGCGCTCGGGCTGGCCGGTGAAGTGGTTCTCGCGCAGGCGCTCGTCCTGGGTGGCCACGCCGGTGGCGCAGTTGTTGAGGTGGCAGATGCGCAGGTACTTGCAGCCCAGCACGATCATCGGCGCGGTGCCGAAGCCAAAGCTGTCCGCGCCCAGCAGGGCCGCCTTGATCACGTCCAGGCCGGTCTTCAGGCCGCCGTCGGTCTGCAGCAGGGTGCGCCCGCGCAGGTCATTGGCCACCAGTGCCTGGTGCGACTCGGCCACGCCCAGTTCCCACGGCACGCCCGCATAGCGGATCGAGCTGACCGGGCTGGCGCCGGTGCCGCCGTCATGGCCGGACACGGTGATCAGGTCCGCGCCGGCCTTGACCACGCCGGCGGCAATGGTGCCGACGCCGGCATGCGAGACCAGCTTCACCGACACCAGCGCGTCCGGGTTGACCTGCTTGAGGTCGTAGATCAGCTGGGCCAGGTCTTCGATGGAATAGATGTCGTGGTGCGGCGGCGGCGAGATCAGGCCGATGCCCGGCTTGGCATAACGCAGCCGCGCGATCAGCTCATTGACCTTGTGCCCGGGCAGCTGCCCGCCTTCGCCGGGCTTGGCGCCCTGGGCGACCTTGATCTGCAGCACTTCGGCATTGACCAGGTATTCGGCGGTGACGCCGAAGCGGCCCGAGGCCACCTGCTTGATCTTGCTGCGCTTGTTCGTGCCATAGCGCACCGGGTCTTCGCCGCCTTCGCCGGAGTTGCTGCGCCCGCCCAGCTTGTTCATGGCGATGGCCAGCGCTTCGTGCGCTTCGGGCGAGAGCGCGCCCAGGCTGATCGCAGCGGTGTCGAAACGGCGGAACAGGTCTTCGGCCGGGGCCACTTCACTCAGCGGCGTCGGCGTCGGCGCAGCCTTGAGCTGCAGCAGGTCGCGCAGCGCCGATACCGGGCGGCCGTGCACGGCTTCACAGTAGCGCTGCCAGTCGGCGGCATCGCCACTGCGCGCGGCGCGCTGCAGGGTCATGACCACGTCCGGGTTGTACATGTGGTACTCGCCGCCGTGCACGTACTTGAGCACGCCACCCACGTCCGGGCGCAGCAGGTCGTTCCAGGCGCGCACGGTGAGCTCGCGGGCCTCGTCGTCCAGGCGGGCGAAGCCCACCCCGGCCACGCGCGATGGCGTTTCCGGGAAGCACAGGTCCACCACCTCATCGTCCAGGCCGACGATCTCGAACAGCTGCGCGCCGCGATAGCTGGCCACGGTGCAGATGCCCATCTTGGAGATGATCTTGGACAGGCCCTTGTAGATGCCCTTGCGGTAGCTGCGGCCGATCTGCGACTGCTCGCCGCCCTTCTTCAGCTGCAGGATGCCGCGCCGGCCCAGGTCGAACAGGGTCTGGTAGGCCAGGTACGGATACACCGCGGTGGCACCGAAGCCCAGCAGGCAGGCCATGTGGTGCGGGTCGCGCGCGGTGCCGGTTTCCAGGATCAGGTTCACCTCGCAGCGCAGGCCGGCGTTGGAGAGGTGGTGGTGCACCGCGCTGGTAGCCAGCAGCGCATGCACCATCGGGCGGTCGGCGACCGGGTAACGGTCGCTGAGCAGCAGCATGACGATGCCGTCGCGGGCGGCCGCCTCGGCTTCGGTGCAGATCCGCTCGATGCCGGCCTTGAGCCCTTCATCGAGGCTGTAGGACAGGTCGATCAGGCGGTTGCGGTCCGCATACTGCGGCATCTTGATCAGCTGGCGCAGCTTGCGCTGGCTGAGCACCGGCGAGTTGAGGATGACGTGGTTCACCGTCTCGGCGCCGGCGTGGAAGATGTTGGTCTCCTTGCCGAGCTGGGTGGTGAGCGACATCACGCAGTCTTCCCGCAGCGGGTCGATCGGCGGGTTGGTGACCTGCGCGAAGGCCTGGCGGAAGTAGTCGTACAGCGGGCGGCTCTGTTGGCTGAGCACCGCCATCGGGGTGTCGTCGCCCATCGAGCCGGTGGCTTCCTGCTCGGTCTCGGCCAGCGGGCGCAGGATCTGCTCCACTTCCTCGGTGCTGAGCTGGAACAGCTTGTGATAGCTGCGCAGGGTGCGTTCGTCGAAGGGCTCTTCGACCAGCGACGGGTCGATCAGCTCGGTCTGCAGGTAGGTCACGCCCTGCTGCAGCCACTGCTTGTACGGGGCGCGGCCGCGGTTGATGCGGTCGATGGCGTCCGAGTCGAGCAGGTCGCCACGCTTGAGGTCGATGGCCATCATCTCGCCCGGGCCGAGCTTGCCCTTGCGCACCACGCGTTCGGCCGGCACTTCCCACACGCCCGCTTCGGAGGCGACCAGGAAGTGGCGGTCGGAAGTGAGCATCCAGCGCGCCGGGCGCAGCCCGTTGCGGTCCAGGGTGCAGGCGGCATAGCGGCCGTCGCACGCGACGATGCCGGCCGGGCCGTCCCAGGGTTCGCTGTTGAGTCCGTAGAACTCGTAGAACGCGGCCAGGTCGGCGTCCTTGAACTCCAGCGACTGGGTCGCCGGCGGCACCAGGATGCGCAGCGCCTGGATCAGGTCCATGCCGGCGCTGACCATCAGCTCCAGCATGTTGTCCAGGCTCTGCGAATCCGAGCCGTGCATGGAGATCACCGGGTCGAACTGGGCGATGTCGAAGCGCGGGGTCTTCCACACCTTGCTGCGCGCCTGCGCCCAGCGCCGGTTGCCTTCAATGGTGTTGATCTCACCGTTGTGGGCGAGCATGCGGAACGGGTGCGCCAGCGGCCAGCGCGGCAGGGTGTTGGTGGAGAAGCGCTGGTGGAACACGATCGCGCTGGAGGCCAGGTCGCTGCGCTGCAGGTCCGGGTAGAACCGGCTCAGCTTGTCCGGCAGCACCATGCCCTTGTAGCTGATCGAGCTCGGGCTGAGCGTGGTGACGTAGTAGTCGGCGTGCTCGCGCAGCTGCTGTTCGCTGCGGCGGCGGGCCAGGAACAGGGCCAGGGTAAACGCCGACTCGTCCTGGTCGGGACCGGCGTCGACGAACAGCTGTTCGATCTGCGGCAGGGTGTCGCGTGCGAGCTGGCCGCACACGCTCGGGTCGGTCGGCACCACGCGCCAGCCGAGCGGCTGGCAGCCGGCGCCGCGCAGCTGCTGTTCCAGGGTGTCGCGGCAGGCTTGGGCAGCACTGGCGTCGTGGGGCAGGAACACCACGCCTGCGGCATGGCGCGCGCCGAGGGTGATGCCCGCTTCGGTCGCGAGTGCTTTCAGGAAGGCATCCGGACGGCGCAGCAGCAGGCCACAGCCATCACCGGTGATGCCGTCGGCGGCAACGCCGCCGCGATGGGTCATGCGCGAGAGCGCGGCGATCGCGGTGTCGACCAGCAGCCGTGACGGCTGGTCGTCCAGTTGCGCGACCATGCCGAAACCACAGGCGTCGCGTTCGTCTTGCGGGTCGTAAAGCCCTTGGCGGTTGCGGGGGGCCATCTCTGCCTCAAAGTCGGGTGAGCGGCGACACTCGTCCCCGCTCAATCCGTTGAGCGCATCTGGAGGCACCGGATGCTTCGACTAGATCACAGTTGTTGCAACGCCGCAATACACGGTTGCGGGTGCAACCAAACCCGTTGAAATCCCGCCAATTCAGCCGCAGCGCACGCCGCTGACCACACCCTTTTCGTCCACTTCGATGTTCAGGCGTTCGCCGACGAATTCCATGGTGGTCATGTCGGTCGGCTTCAGCACGCGCAGCTCGCGGGCACTGGCGTCCTGCTGGGCCTGGCCACCCATCTCGTCGGTGAAGGCCTGGCCGATCAGGCTCTGCACCTGGTTGGCGTCGCAGTTGCCGACCGGCGGCGCTTCGGTGGCCTTGCCGGTGGCGGCATCGGCGGGTGCGGCAGCTTCTTCGGCAGCCTTCTGTGCGTGGGCGCCTGCGGCATCCTGTTCGTCCATGGGGGGCGCCTTGCAGGCACCCAGCAGCAGCACGGTGGGGAGCAGGACGGCACCCAGCAGCTTGGGACCGATGGAGGGCAGGGCGCGGCGGGACGACAAGGAGGACATCGAGACTCCAGAAGTGGAAACCAGTGAGGCGGTGAGCATATCGTCAAGAACGGCGTGAGGTGTTTGTGTTGCGTTATTGACGCGGTCCCACACCGGTGCCGAACACACTGCAGGCCCCTTCCTGCCACTGCCACCATGCCCGCACGCCTTGCCACCCCCGAAGCCGCCGCCGCCCGCGACGCCGGCCTGCGTTATGTCAGCGACGAGCAGCCCGGTATCGGCCGGCGCAAGGCGGGCAAGGGTTTCAGTTACCGCGATGCGGACGGCCACGCGGTGCGCGACGCCGCCACCCTGGCCCGGATCCGTGCGCTGGCGATTCCACCGGCCTATACCGAGGTGTGGATCTGCGCCTCGCCCAACGGCCACCTGCAGGCGACCGGGCGCGACGCCCGTCGGCGCAAGCAGTACCGCTACCACGCGGACTGGGCGAAGGTGCGTGGCGACGGAAAGTTCGACCGGGTGATCGCTTTCGGCGAAGCGCTGCCGACCCTGCGCCGGCGCCTGCGCCGCGATCTGAAGCTGCCCGGCTTTCCGCAGGACAAGGTGCTGGCGATCGTGGTCGCGCTGCTGTCCGAAACCCTGGTCCGGGTCGGTAACCCCGAGTACGCACGTGACAACAAGTCGTACGGACTGACTACCCTGCGCAACCGACATCTGGAGATGGTCAAGGGCGGCCGTGCGAGGATGCGCTTCCGTGGCAAGTCGGGCCAGCAGCAGGAGGTGGAGATCGACGACAAGCAGCTGGCGAAACTGATCAAAGCCTGCCAGCAGCTGCCGGGGCAGGCCCTGTTCCAGTACCGCGACGACGACGGCACCGTGCAGCCGGTCGACTCCGGGCAGGTCAACAGCTACCTGCGCGATGCGATGGGCGCGGACTTCAGCGCCAAGGACTTCCGCACCTGGGGCGGCACCATGGCCGCACTACGCCAGTTCGCCGCGACCGCGCTCCCCGAGGCGCCCAGCGAGCGTGCCTTGGCCGCGCTGCAGAAGCAGGTGGTGTGCGAAGTGGCGGAACGGTTGGGCAACACCCCGGCGGTATGCCGCAAGGCCTACATCGACCCCAGCGTGTTCGACGGCTGGCGCAACGGCGCGCTGGAAAAGCTGGCCGGCCTGCGCGGCGAACGCCAATGGGAGCAGGCCACCCTGCGCTTCCTGCGCACCGCCAGAAAAGCAGTAAAAAAGTCCAAACCCGCACCCATCAACCGCAGAAGATCGCCGTGATGTTGTTGGTCCGCCCGGTCTCAATGGTCAGCCGCTCGCCGCCACTCTCCGCACCGGCGGGCGTGGTGTTGGCAGCGCCACTGGCCGTCGCCCCGCTCTCCATGCGCTGGCCACGCACCACCACCACCTCCAGGCTGTCGCTGTCCACGCGGGCGCGCTCCACGGTGGCAGCGGAGGCAGCCAGGCCGACCGCACCCCGCACCTTGTCGATATGGCACTGGCCGGAAATGACGCCGTCGATCGGCTGGACCTGCGCCATCGGCGTGCTGCTGCAGGCGGTCAGGGCGGTAAGTGCGGCAACGGCAAACAGGGGACGCAACATGGGGTGGCTCCAGCAGGATTCTGGCGTCCACGATGCCGCCGCAGGCGTATGCGGCGGATGAAGCCGGTCACGGCATGGCGACATGGCATTCACCGTATCCGACCGCCGTGTTGGAGACACTGCCTTGGCCCTGCTACTTCCCCCCGGCACGGCACCAGATTTGAAGGAGTTGACCATGGCCACCGCCAAGAAGACCCGTAAACGCGCTGCTTCCAAACCCATTGCCACCGACGCCACGCCCGCCCGCGAACGCACACCGGTAGTGAAAACCGCGACCCGCAAGGCGGCCGCCAGCGATCCTCGCGCGGCGCGCGTGGCCGCCCGCCAGCGCCGCCTGCAGGACCAGGAAAAGGCCAAGGACGCGCGCGCCGCCAAGAAGGCGACGAAGAAGACCGCGAAGAAGGCCACCCAGGCCGGCAGCCGCAAGCAGCCGGAAACCATGCCGGCGCAGAACATCGCCAAGCCCGGCAATGAGCACGCGCTTGATCTCGCCCCCCGTTTCCTCGCGCCAGACTATGTTGGCAGCGGCAAGCTGCAGGGCAAGCGCGCCATCATCACCGGCGGCGACTCCGGCATCGGCCGTGCCGTCGCCGTGCTGTTCGCGCGCGAAGGCGCCGATGTCGCGGTGCTGCACCTGGACGAGAAGAAAGACGCGGAGGTTACCCGCCAGCACGTGGAAGCCGAGGGCACGCGGTGCCTGGTGATCGCCGGCGACGTGCGCGATCCGAAGTTCTGCAACAAGGCCGTGAAGCAGGTGGTCAAGGCCTTCGGCGGCATCGACATCTTGGTCAACAACGCCGCGTTCCAGCTGCACTGCGAACGGCTGGAAGACCTGGAAGATGCGCACCTGCAGGAGACGCTGCAGACCAACATCGGTGGCTACATCCAGATGGCGCGTGCGGTGTTGCCGCACCTGGAGGAAGGCGACTGCATCATCAACACCGGGTCGGAAACCGGCCTGTTCGGCAGCAAGGCGCTGATCGATTACTCGTCGACCAAGGGCGCCATCCATGCCTTCACCAAGGCGTTGGCCAGCCAGCTGCTGCCGCGCGGCATCCGCGTCAACGCGGTGGCGCCGGGCCCGGTCTGGACCCCGCTGAACCCGGCCGACAAACAGGCCCCGGACGTGGCGGAGTTCGGCAAGAACAGCGATATGGGCCGCGCGGCACAGCCGGAAGAGTTGTCGCCGGCGTATGTGTTCCTGGCCTCGCCGGTGACCGCCAGTTACATCAGCGGTGTAATCCTGCCGGTGATGGGCGGACCGCATGGGTAGCTGACCGTTCGTCGGCTGCCACCCTCCGGCACTTGACGACAACTGTAGTCACTGACAAGGTGGCGACACGTGTAGTCATCGGAGAGTGTCATGCGCGGCAAGACCATCGGGGACCAGGAACTGGCCCTGCTGCAGTACGTAGCGGAACAGAACAGCGCCAGCGTGGGCGAGGTGGCGGCCGGCTTCGGCGAGGAGCGTGGCTTGGCCCGTTCCACCGTGCTGACCATGATGGAACGCCTGCGCGGCAAGGCCTACCTGCAGCGCCAGCAGGTCGAGGGCGTGTATCGCTACTCGGCCACCGGCGAGCAGGACAGCGTGGTCCAGGGCGCGGTCGCCAGCTTCGTGGAGAAGACCCTGCAGGGCTCGGTTTCCCCCTTCGTGGCCTTCATGTCGCACAAGGCCGAGGTCAGCGATACCGAGCTGGCCGAACTTGAAGCGCTGGTCGCCCAGCTCCAGTCGCGCAAGCGGGAGGGCTGAGCCATGGACACCCAGATGATGGAACTGCTGACTCGCCTGGCCTGGACCAGCGTGCAGAGCGCGGTGCTGGTGGGCTTGGTGTGGGGCGTGTGCCGCCTGCTGCCGCGCCTGCCCGCCGCCACCCGCTGCCGGTTGTGGTGGCTGGTGGCCGTGCAGGCCGTGCTCGGCCTGGTGTGGAGCAGCCCGCTGGAACTGGCGGTGCTGCCGGCGCCCGGTATCGAAACGGCGACGCTGGTGGAAGCACCGCTGCTGCCCGTGCAATTCGAGTTGAATGGTGCCGCAGTTGCGACCGACCCTGCGCCCTTCGTCGCCGCGACGTCGCACGTGCCGAGCTGGCAGACCGCGCTCTTCGCGCTGTGGGCCGCCGGCGTGCTGGTGATGCTGCTGCACAGCCTGCGTGCCTATCGCCAGAGCCGCGCACTGGTGCGCAGCGCCGCACCCTGCACCGATGCGGGCCTGCAGCAGGCGCTGCAGCTGGCCGCCGAAGCGCACGGCCTTGCCCGCGCGCCGCAGCTGAAGATTTCCGCGCAGATCACCTCGCCGCAGCTGATCGGCCCGTGGAACCCGGTACTGCTGCTGCCCGCGCGCGAGCTGCCGGCGATGGCCGCCGACGACCTGGACATGGCGCTGACCCACGAGCTGGTCCACCTGCAACGCCGCGACCTGTGGTGGGGCCTGCTGCCTTCGCTTGCCCAGCACCTGCTGTTCTTCCATCCGCTGGTGCACCTGGCCGCGCGCGAATATGCACTGGCCCGCGAAGAAGCCTGCGACAGCGCCGTGGTCGCGGGCCACGGGCACTGTCGCCACGACTACGGGCGCCTGCTGGTGCAGCTGGGCGTGGCCCCGCGCCCGGCCGTGGGCGTGGCCAGTGCCTCGCCGAACTTCCGCAGCCTCAAGCGTCGCCTGCTCACCCTGCAGCAGACCGGTTCACTGCCGCGCGTGGTGTCGGTCGGCGTGACCGCGCTGTTCGTGCTGGTCGGCGTGGCGCCGATGCGCCTGGTGGCGGCCGTTCCGCCGCCGCCTCCGGCCCCGCCTGCGTTGGCCGCACCTGCAGTTCCGGCTGCACCGGCGGTTCCCGCTGCACCAGCGGCACCGCCGGCCGTGGCCGCGCCGAAGCCGGCCCCCGCGC
>NZ_CAUQLJ010000014.1:0-126810 GCF_963519125.1 uncultured Stenotrophomonas sp.
TGTGCCCAAAGCGGCGCTTGCGCGGCCGCTTCCTACCCGCCAGACTCGCCAAAAAAGGGCGGTTGAACTTCCTATACCCACCTCTGGTGGGCAAAACCAACAAAGCTCGATAAATCCGCTGCCGTTTACTAGGGCCTGTTAACACATCCTCAGTCCATCAGCGACGAGCACGAAGCTGATGAAGCCCAGGAACATGAGGTCGAGTTTCTCGAACCGCGAGAAGATACGGCGATAGCCTTTGAGTCGACGGAACAACCGCTCCACCTCATTGCGGCGCTTGTACATCTCGCGGTCGTAGTCCCACGGTTCGATCCGCGTCTTCATTGGTGGCACCACCGGAATGAAACCCAGATCCAGTGCCAGCTGCCGTGTCTCGTTGCCTTCGTAGGCACGGTCCATCAACAAATGCACCGGTCTGCTGGTCGGCCCAAGACTGCTGAGCAGGCGCCGGCCTTCGGGTGCGTCGTGCGCCTGCCCAGGCGAGAGGCAAAACGTCACGGCCGTTCGAGCATCCGCGGCAACCATATGAATCTTGGTGTTCCATCCGCCTCGGGACTTTCCGATGGACTGCGGACTTTTTTTTAGTGCCCCTGTGCCGTCGGGATGGACCTTGATGCTTGTGGAGTCCAGCGAGACGGCTTCGATCCTGATACGCACGACTTGCGCACGCTGCAACTCCTCGAACATGCGATCCAGGACGCCAGCTTTGGTCCAGCGATTCATGCGCGTGTAAATCGTGTGCCAGTTGCCGAAGCGTTTGGGCAGTCCGCGCCACTTGCAACCATGTTCGGCCACATAGAGGATCGCATTGACCACCTGCAGATTGCTCAGGCTGACGTTGCCACGCTGCCTGGGCAGGCAGTGTTCAATGGTAGCGAATTGTTCGGGCGTGATCTCCATGTCGGAGATTTTCTGGCGCAATCGTCGCCGTCGCCATTAGTGTTAACACGCCCTAATGAAGCAGTCGGACCCAGTAACCCGGGGTGCAACGGCCGAACTGATTGACGAGCTGAGCTGCGGCATCACGCTTAGTCCCGAACCGACGCGCGTGGCAACGGAAGTGGCGCATTTCCTCCATGCGAATGTTGGGCACAGCGTTCATCCATTGGAACACTTGGTCTGGACCAAGGTCCCGTACATCCTGGGTGTCCAGCATCCAGTGGCCACAGCCTTCCCAGAGGATGAGCGACTCGTCATTCAGAAGGCGTTCTTCGACCACCTCTGGGAGGTTTCTTTATCGACGATGGTTGAGACCATCGGGGACGCTTGGCCGCCCGCCTCGCCATTCGTCGACATTGCCGATCGGCTGAATCGTGACAACGCGGCGCACGCTCCGTCGATGAAGAGCTTCGCGCAGGTCTATCGCGACGAGATTAATGGTGTCTTGGAACTCGCAGCTCCGATCGCCGCCGAGGTGCTGCACGACATGGCCGTGAAGTCGCTCGGCCTCGGCATCCAACCTTCAGCAGATGAGCGGGAAGGAATCACGAGGCAGTGTCTCGGCTTGCTACGGGCAGCAGTCCGGAAGCCAGTCGGTCGGCGTGCTCTGCGCACGCTGCAAGTTGGTGCTCTGTTGCATGCGGCGCTACGCTGGAATCGCACGCAGAAGCTGAATGCCAACGACATATTCGACTTTCATCATGCCGGCGCTGCGTTAGGCTACTGCGATGTCCTTTTGACGGACGGGCCTATGCACACGCTTCTGACGCAGCGGCACTTGAGCATCGAACGCGATTTCCCGTGCCGGGTCATGTCTTCCGTTGAAGAGGCAGCCACTTGGGTTCGGCATCGCATCGCATGATGGGTCGAAAGAAGCTCTCGTATGCGGAATCACAGCGCGAGGCGAGAGGATGAAGTTCGGCCCCTTGTTCGGTATGATTAAAGCTGATTGATGATGAGCCGATGCCGCGCAAACCCGCGCCAGGAAAGGGCGTGTTTCCCTGACGGTAAAAGCGGCGGTATGGGCCTATGTCGATCAAAGCCAAACCCTTTAACCACGCGGACTTGCGTGGCTTGTTGATGATCGAGTGGGAATGATCCCCACCCGGTAGAGCGGGGCTCTGCCCCGCTGCGGTTGAATCACAAGGGCGCCGAAAGGCGCCCTTGTGCGTTGTTGCCGGCGTCGCCGGGCACTTGCTTACCAGCGCGCTTCCAGCGTTCGAAACGGCTTGTCGATGAGCACGCTTTTCTCGTCGAAGTCCCGTACCACGCGGCCGTCCACTCGTACTTCGCTCGGTCGGGCTCGGCTGGGCCACCAGACCCGCACTGCCGTGTCCTTGCGCAGGCCCTTGCCGAGCGTGACGTGCAGCGTGCCGTCGCGTTCTTTCGCCTCCATCTGCAACGTGCCGAACGCGGTCGGCAGCCGCTCCACCGCCAGGCCGTCGCCCACCAGCCACGACTTTGGCGTACTTGGCAGCAGCGACAACGCGTCATCGTCTTCGCGTATCAGCATGCCGAACAATGTGCGGCCGTATTCCGCGCCGATCCACGTATGCGGCATGTCGCCGAGGTAACGCGGGAAACGCAGTCGCGAGTGCACCACTTCCGCCAGCACCTGCCATTCCAGTGGCCGGCGGTCGTGCAGCAGACCCTGCAGCAGCTCGTTGGCTGCTTCCGGCTGGTCCAGGTGCACGTAGCTGAGCACATTGCGGATTTCGTACGGCGTGTAGGCGTACAGCGCATCGGGCTGATTGCGCTTGCGCACGTCGTCCAGGTAGCGGGCGAAGGTGGTGCGCAGCGCCTGTTCCGGCAGCACGTCCTGCGCGCCGGTGGGGTCCAGTGCGATCGACACGCCGGTCGGGTCACCATCGCCCAGATCTGCGGAGGAAGGAATGAAGTCGATGCCCTTCCACGCCATGGTGGCGCGGATCGAGGCGGCCAGCGCATCGTGCAGGAGGCGGTACTGTTCGCGCGCCCACGCCGCGGTTTCGTGATCGCCCAGCGACTCGGCCAGCCACGCGCCGTCGTGCCAACCCTTCAGGCCCCAGTAGTCGTCCCAGTAGCTGTGGGTCGGCGCGGGGTAGCCCTCATGGCTGATCGACGGCGCCAGGATGCCGGCGAAGCGTTCCGGGGCGGGCTGGTTGGCCATGTAGCCGGGCACCAGCGTGCGCTCGCGCAGTTCCTGGAGGAAGCGCAGCGCGGCCTTCACCTTGGGCAGGTAGGCGCGTACCGATTCCGGGCCGCCGTCGAGCCGGGCGACGTCGGCCACCAGCGCCACGTATTGCCCTTGGCTGTCGTACTCGATGTCCGAACCGAAACCGGTGTTGACGCTGCCATCGTTGTTGAGGATGGGCGAGACCAGGCCGTTGTCATGCACACCGTGCTCGGTGTACCAGGCCAGGTAGTCGCGCGCGATCTTCGACTCGCCCATGCGCAGCAGCACCGCCGAGGTGGCCATGCCGTCGCGGATGAAGGAGCGGTTGTAGTTGCGTGGACCGGGCTGCATGGCCGGGCCGGTCTGGTTGATCAGCATGTACGCCGCCTGCGCGCGCAGCATGTCCACCAGCGAGGGATCGGGCAGGCGCAGCCCGACCTGGCCGAGGCGCGCCTGCCAGTCGTTGGCGACGCGGGTGGCCAGGGTGTCGAAGGTGGCATCGGCATCGGCGGTATCCAGCACGAGCGTCGGGGCTTCCGGCAACACCCCGTGCGCGTCGGAGGGAGCGGTGCCGAGTGGGAAGGCCACCACCACCGACTGGCTGGCGCCCGGTGCGAGCTGGATGCGGTAGGCGAGGGCGGCAGCCGCCAAGCCCTCTGGATCGTCCGCCTTTTGCGCCGTTGGCAATTGACCCGCTGCCACGGCTGCGGTGATTTCGGTGCTGCCGTCGGGACCGAATGCGGCCGCACCCGCGCTTTCGACCGGAGTAAGTGAACGCAGCAGGGTGCGCTGGTTGACCCGCACCGCGTTGTCCTCGACTGCGATGCTGCGGATCGGCGACAGCCCACCGTTCTGCCACGGTGGGTTCATCTGCATCGGCCGCACCACCAGGTTGAGGGTGCCATCCACCGGCGTGGTGCCGGTGTTGTGCAGGCGGTGGCGGACGAGGGTGACCGGTTGCCCGTCCAGTTCCACTGCGAAGGCTTCGCTGCGCAGCTCGAGGCCGGGTTGCGGTTGCCAGGTGGCAGACGGCATCGGCTTCCAGCCATCGCGCAGCGCGTGCTGCACGGTCTGGTTGGCGGCCGCAGCGGTGGTTCCGTCGGCGCTGCGCCAGATAGGCTGCACCAGCGGCGCGCCCTTGAAGGCCTCGATGTTGCCGTGCTCGTCGAAGATCGACTTCTGCAGCCCCCCATGCACGCCCACGGCAGTCCAGTAGGTCTGCTGCAGGTGCAGGGAGGCCGGGAACAATGCGCGGTCCGCACCACTGGCGGCGGTCTGGTAGCGCTTCATCGGCGTCATCACCGCAGCGGGGCCGAGCAGGCGCACGCGGGCGATCTTCGGCGCGTCGCCGTCGACCTGCAGGCGCAGGGCATGCGCGGTCACCGGCGCGGTACCCGCCAGCCAGCTCTGCTGGCGGCTGCCGGCCTGCGGGTCGTGCGCAAGGTCGGTCCATCGCCCCTGTGCGTCCTGTGCCTGCAGGCGCGCGGCGCCGTGCGCACCGGCCCATTCAACCGCCAGGCCGGTAGTTGCCAGGCCGTGGGGCAACGCGATGTCGAGGACATGGCCGCCGGCCTTGCCGGCGGGAATGGCGATGGCGCTACCGCCTTGCCATAGTGCCGCTGCCTGGGTCGCATCCAGTCCGGCAACACGCAGGCCGGAGCGCGCATCCAGCGGCTCCAGTTCGAAGATGGACACGCCCCAGTCGGAGGTGCGCTCGGGGCTGGCCAGGCGCAGGTAGCGGGCCTGGCGCGGTGCGAAGGGCACGGTTTCGATGCCGCCCAGCGAATCGCGCATGGTGTACGCGGTCTGCCACTGCGTTCCGTCCAGCGAGGTCTGCAGGCTGTAGCCCTCGGGATTGGAGACATCCCAGGTCACGCGCGCCCCGGTGAGCGTGGTGGGCTGCCCCAGATCGATCTGGAACCAGTGCCCGGGGCTGAAGGCGCCGCCGGTGACCGTCTTGGGGTCGCCATCGATCAGGTGACTGACCGCCATGGCGGGTACCTGCTGGGAGGAACTGCCGGCCTTCCATGCCGACCGGGGCGGAAGGTCCTGTGCGAAGCCGGACGACGCCAGGAAGAAGCCAAGTGCAGAAAACAACAGCGTGCGGCGAACTACATGCAAGCGCATCGGAACAACCTCGTACTAGTGCCTCGCCAGTGAGGCGGGGCAACCGTAGCAGGGGATGTAATCGGTTACATGACGCAGTGCGGTAATTGGCTGCCTCGCCCTGCGCTGCGCTGTTGGGTTGACGAATCGTCAGGTGCCGAAAGCCTTGACTTGACAGGCTGGCCGTTCAGCAACCGAGCACTACTGCCCAGACTGGCAATCGAAGTCGCGGCCGTCCGGCTGATGACGTAATCGGTCCATTTCTGGGGAAACCACATGATCAGCATTCCAGTTTCAGACACCTCGCACGCCCGCCTGTCCCGCGCTTCGCGCTGGTTGTGCAGCATCGGCTACGCCGTGCTGGCCGTGTTCTTCGCCTGGTCCGCACTGAGCGGGCACCGTGAGGCCGAGGCCATCCTCAAGGATGCGGTGACCGTGCAGGCGCCGGTGCAGGTCGACCACATCGAAGAGAAGCGCCGCAAGGGACGGGTCTCCTATCAGTACCACTTCCGGTACGACTTCGAGGCCAACGGCGTTACCTACACCGGCAACTTCTCCACTTCCGAAGACAACGCCGCGCCGTATCTGGGAGACGAACCGCAGGTCACCGTGGCCTACTCGCGGGCCGATCCGTCCCACTTCGAGCGACTGGACCGGTTGGAAGGCCAGAAGAGCCTGGGCTCGGTTCTTGGGCGGGTGATCGTGGCGCTGGGCATGCTGGCGATCCTGGCGTTCGTGGTGCACCTGCTGTTTACCCGCAAGCTGTTCGTGCGGCAGGCCCCTGCCACTGCGGCGGACTGAGCCGGGAGAACGCCGTGGCCGGTGCGCACATGGTTGACAGTCCAAGCGGTCACGGTAGGGTGTGCGGCTCACTCCCTTTCTGGTCGTTTCCCATGCCTGCCCTGGACTTCGCGGACCTGCTGTCCCGGCACATGCGGCGGATCCGCGCCAGCGCGGGTGGGGTGGCTTCGGAGATCGGCATCAGCCGCGAGGCGGTCAACAACTGGCGGGCCGGCACCTCGCGGCCCAGCCGGCGTCATCGCGATCGTGTGCTGGCCTGCGCCAACTACCTGCGCCTGACCGAAATCGAGTGCAACGCATTGCTGCAATCGGCCGGCTTTGAACCGGAGTTTCCAGTGGAGCCGGCCGCCACCGTAGCCGGCGAAGGGCAGGTGGCGCCACCGGTGCTGGTCCCGCCAACCGTCACCCGGCTGTTCGATCGACTGCAGGCATTGCGGCCGTATCCGGTCAGCCTGCTGCTGACCCAGGCGCACTGGGGCCAGCCGCCCGAGCGTGCAGCGATCCTGGCCGAGGCGGCCTCGCGCTATGGAAGCGATCGGGTGTTGCACCTGCAGCCCCCGTTCCGGGCGGGCGAGGGCGACCAGGATTACTTCGCCCTGCTGGCTGCGCAGTGCGGGCTGGACGGTGTGTCATCGGATGCCAGCTTCGAAATGGCGCTGGCGCGACTGCTGCAGCAGCCCGGCCCCTTGTTCTGCCTGGTCAGCCGCTTCGAGCAGGGCGCGCCCGAACCGCGCGATGTGCTTGCCGGAATCCTGCGCAGCCTGAGCGAAATGTACAGCGGCAAGCTGCATCTGCTGATCTGCGGCGGCGCTGCATTGGCGGACCTCAAATACCAGGGCGGCGACCTGTCGCTGCTCAACATCGCTGCCACCGAAAGCTGGCCGGAACTGGGCGTGGACGATCTGCGACGTGGTGCGGTCGACACCACCGAGGCCACGCTCGTGCGTGCGCTGTATCTTTCCGGTGGACATCCCCTGCTGGCCCAGGCGGCGCTGGTGCTGCTGGCCGATGGCAGCCAGGATGATGAGGCGATCACCGAAACGCTGTCGACCCATCCGCGGCTGTGGGAAGCCCTGGTGCCCCTGCTTCGCGACCCCGCCACCCGCAGCACGGTGGAAGGCTGGCTGGCGCGCCCCACGCTGGGACCGGCGCGCCCCTACCTGGCCGATCCACTGCTGCGCCAGCTGTACTGGAGCAACCTGTTGGCAGCCCGCGCGCTACCGCACGGCACCTTCCTGGAATGGCGCTGCGATGCGATCCGCCGCGCGGTACACCAGGTGATCGAAGGGCTGGAGGCACAACCGGCATGATGACCTTGCCGCGCAGGTCGCTCGGCGTGGGCGTGCCGTTGCTGCTGGTGATCGGGCTCACCTGGTTCGTTGGCAGCTACCTGTTCGTGCCGTGGCTCAATCCGGTCCAGCTGTGGCGCATGCAGCGCGACGGCGAAAGCATGATGCTGATGCAGCGGGCGAACATCGACATGATGTTCCTGCGCGAGGAAGCCCTTTCATATTCGTTGCAGCACGAAACCTGGCCAACCGAGGTCGCGGTGCCGGGCGTGCACGATCCGGCCGAGACGCTGGTGACCGCCGAGCTGCCGCGCCCGTGGGTGCTGCGGCTGCGCTTCAGTGAGCGCTTCCCGGCCAACAGCGGACTACCCGGCACGGTGATCGAGCAGACCCTGGAACCCAGCACCCAGTACTGGCGATGTCGTCCGGGTCACCCGGCGCCACCCGCGCGGTGGCTGCCCGCCAACTGCCGCGCGCAGGAACCCTGGACCATCGTGCAGTGGCTGTCGCTGCTGTTGGGCGGTTCGGTGCTCGGGCTGGCCGCGCTCGGTCTGCTCTGGTACTGGGTGCGCCCGGCCGTGGCGGCGATCATCGCGGAGCCGAAGCTGCTGTTCGAACAGCCGCTGCAGGGCTTGCCCGCCATCGACGGCCAGCTGGGCTGGTTGCGTCTGCGCGAACGCGTGCTGGCCGGCGCCGGTATCGCCACGGTGCGCTGGCGCGACGCGCTGCGCCAGGTGCACGCAGCGCCCGGCACGCGCGCGCTGCAACTGGCGGCACGGATCGGGGCGGTCGACGCGCCGGCGCCGGGCTGGTCGCTGCCCGGACTGGTACGCGAATGGACCCTGCCGGACACGCTGCCGCTGGCGCTGGAGCGGCTGTGGCTCTACCAGCCCGACCCGGCACTGGGGGCCGATGCCATCGTGCAGGCGCTGCGCGGCATGCCCAATGGCCAGGACGTGGTGCTGGTGGTCAGCCCTTCGCTGATCGCAGAACCGGAGCTCGTGGCCCATGCCAACGACCCGGCCAACCTGTGCGTGTGCCTGGAACAGGCCGCGCAGACGCGCTGGTTGCTGCAGCCCGGTGCGCTGGACACCCTGGTCGACCTGCTCGCACGCCAGCTGCGTGTCACCCGGATTTCGCCGTACCAGACCCACGGTGGCATCACCCGCCCGGGCGCGTTCTTCGGCCGCGAATCGCTGCTGGCGCGCGTGCTCAACCGCGAACCGGGCAACTACCTGCTGGTAGGCGGACGCCAGCTCGGCAAGACCAGCCTGATGAAGGCCATCGAGCGGCGCTTTGCCGGCCACCCGCGCGTGCACTGCGTGTACCTGTCGCTACGCGACCATCGACTCACCATGCGCCTGGCGATGGAACTCGGCATGGCCGAGGACACCGGCATCGATGCATTGGTTGCGGAGCTGTCCGCCCGCGCGGCCGGACGTGGCCTGTTGCTGCTGATCGACGAAACCGACCTGTTCCTGCGTGCCGAGGCAACGCAGGGTTACCCGCAGTTGCTGGCGCTGCGCGCGCTGAGCGAAGAAGGGCGCTGCCACTTCATGCTGGCCGGGTTCTGGGATCTGTACGAAGCGGTGACCCTCGACTTCGCCTCGCCGTTGCGCAATTTCGGCGACGTCATCCATGTCGGCAGCCTGGAGGAGGACGCCTGCCGGGCCCTGGCGACCGTGCCGATGGCGCGGTTGGGCGTTCATTACGCCAGTCCTGACCTGCCGCACCGACTGGTGGCGGCGTGCGGGCATCGCGCCAATCTGGTCGCCATCACCTGCCAGCAGCTGCTCAGCCAGCTCGGGCGCGGCCAGCGTGTGCTGGACACCGCGCAGGTGCACGCGGCGCTGGTCAGCGAGCCGGTGATCGATGCGCTGGCCGGCTGGGCACGGCTGAGTCCGGATCCGGCGGCGTGCCGGATCGACCGCATCGTGGTCTACCAGGTGGCGACCGCGCAGCTCACCGGCAGCGGCGAGCGTGGCATCACGCTGGTGGAGCTGCTGGCCACATTCGACGCGGCCGGCGTGCGGATCGACCCGGAGCAGGTGCGGCACGCGCTGGCCCGGTTGCAGTTGGCCTATGTGATCCGCCGCGAGGCCGATGGCTTGCCGTTCGTATTCGCGGTGCCCGTGTTCGCCACGCAGTTCCAGCGCGAAGAAGTGCAGGCGTTGTTGCAACGGGAGTTGCAGGCCATGGGCGGCCGGTAGTCATTCGCCGGGTTTGGCGGCGGCGCTGGCGGCTTCGGAGGCAGCGCGGCGGACCAGCACGGCTTCACGGTGGGCAATGTAGGCGTTCGCGCCGAGGATGATGCCGGCGCCGATCACGGTCCAGCGGTCCAGGGTCTCGCCGAACAGCAGCCAGCCCAGCACCGCCACCAGCGGCAGCTGCATGAAGCTGATCGGGGTCAGCGCGGAGACTTCGCCCAGGCGCAGTGCGCGCGTCCACATCAACTGGCCCAGTGTTCCCAGCACGCCGGTGGCGCCCAGCCACATCCACCCGATGCTATTGGGCCAGACCCACACAAACAGGGCCGGCACCAGCGACATCGGCACCCAGAAGGCATAGGTGTAGAACACCACCGTGTCGGCGCCGTCCACGCGTGTGAGCTGTTTGATCTGGATCGCAACCAACGAGCTCAGTACCGCCGCCAGGACCGCCACCAGCAGGCCCGGACTGAACGATTCCGCGCCTGGACGCACGATGATCAGCACGCCGATGAAGCCGCAGACCACCGCGGCCCAACGCCGCATCCGCACGGTTTCGCCCAGGAACAGGACGGCGGCAATGGTGACGAAAAGAGGCGTGGAGTACGACAGCGAGATCGCCTGCGAGATCGGCAGGTGGCCGATCGCCCAGAACGCGCAGAGCATCGACGCCAGCCCGATCAGGCTGCGCACGAAATAGCGCGGCAGCTGCCGGGTGTGGAACGGCTTGCTGCCCGGGCGTAGCAGAAATGGCAGCAATGCCAGCAGGCCGAAAGCGTTGCGGAAGAACGCCACCTCCTGGGTCGGCACGTGCCGGGTGGCATAGCGGATGGCGATGGCCATCAGGCCGAACGCCATCGTGCTGCCAAACATCAGCAGCGCCGCACGCATCGGCGTGGGCGCGGGCAAAGCGAGCGGCGCGGTCACCACTGTGCGCCGATCAGGCGCGGCTCCGGTTCGATCGGTACGCCGAACTTCTCCAGTACCGACGCGGAAATGCGCCGTGCCAAGGCCAGCAGTTCCGCACCGGTCGCGCTGCCATGGTTGACCAGCACCAGCGCATGCTGCGGCGACACGCCGGCATCACCCTCGCGGAAGCCTTTCCAGCCGCAGGCCTCGATCAGCCACGCAGCCGACAGCTTGCGCCGGTTGTCCTGGTCGGCCGGGTACACCGGCAGCTCGGGGAATTCCTGCAGCAGTACGTCCACCTGTTCCAGCGGCAGCACCGGGTTCTTGAAGAAGCTGCCTGCGTTGCCCAGCTCGTCCGGGTCCGGCAGCTTGCGGCGACGGATCGCGATCACCGCATTGGCGACGTCGGCGGCGACCGGCAGCTCCACGCCCATCGCCTGCATTTCCTCGGCGATGCCCGCGTAACCCAGGCGCAGGTCGTGCAGCAGCGGCAGGCGCAATTCGATGGCGGTGATCAGGTAGCGGTCGGGGGCGTGCTTGAACACGCTGTCGCGGTAGCCGAACGCGCAGGCCTCGGCATCGAAACGCACCCATTCGCCGGTCTCACGATCCCATGCATCCACCGCCTGGATGAACTCGTCGACCTGCACGCCGTACGCACCGATGTTCTGGATCGGAGCGGCACCGCACGTGCCCGGAATCAATGCCAGGTTTTCAAGTCCGGACAAGCCGTTCTGCAACGACCACATCACCAGCCCATGCCAGTTGACCCCGGCACCAGCACGAACCACGGTATGGTCGGCGCGATGTTCCAGTTCCTCGATGCTGCGGTTGGCAAACACCAGCACGGTACCGGCGACGTTGTCTGCGAGCAGCACGTTGCTGCCGCTGCCGAGCACCAGCAGCGGTTTGCCCGCCACCCGTGGGTGCGCCAGTACCTCCGGCAGCAGGCTCGGGTCGTGCAGCTCCAGCAGCTGTTCGGCGCTGGCGTCCACATGGAAGGTGTTGAGGGCCTTCAGCGAGGCGTTTTCGGTCAGCGACCAGGCAGGCATTGCAGTACTCATAGGGGGGCCACCGCGCCGCGGCTGGGGGCTTCGCGGCGACGGCGAATGGCCTCGACACAGTCATGCACCAGGGCCGGGCCCCGGAAGATCAGGCCGCTGTAGCACTGCACCAGCGCTGCACCTGCGGCCATCTTGGCCACCGCGTCGGCACCGGACTGGATGCCGCCCACGCCGATCAGCGGGGTGGATTCGGGCAGGCGCGCGCGCAGGCGGCGCAGCACCAGGGTGGACTGGCCAAGCAGCGGCGCGCCGGACAGGCCGCCGGCTTCGCTGGCCCGCGGATCGGCCGCCACCGCGCTGCGGTCGACGGTGGTATTGGTGGCGATCACGCCGTCGACCTTCAGTTCACCGAGCACGCGCGCGGCGGCGTCGATGTCGCGGTCGCTCAGGTCGGGGGCGACCTTGACCAGCATTGGTACGCGCCTGCCATGCTTGGCGGCCAGCGCTTCCTGGCTCTCGCGCAGCTGCGAGACCAGCTGGCGCAGTGCGGTTTCTTCCTGCAGTTCGCGCAGGCCGGCGGTGTTGGGCGAGGAGATGTTGACGGTGATGTAGTCGGCCAGCGGGTACACCTTCTGCAGGCAGTGCTGGTAATCGTCGAACGCCTGCTCGTTGGGGGTGTCCTTGTTCTTGCCGATGTTGATGCCCAGCAGGCCGTCGCGACGCTGCGCGCGCTCCACGTTACGCACCAGCGCATCCACGCCCTGGTTGTTGAACCCCATGCGATTGATGATCGCCTGGTGGGCCGGCAGCCGGAACAGGCGCGGCTTGGGATTGCCTTCCTGCGGGCGTGGGGTGATGGTGCCGATTTCCACGAAGCCGAAGCCGAGCGCGAACAGCGCGTCGATGTGTTCGCCGTTCTTGTCCAGGCCGGCGGCCAGGCCGACCGGATTGGGGAAGCGCAGCCCGAACACGTTGGTCGGTAGCGGCGCAGGGCGGCGTGCCAGCAGCGGCGAGGTGCCGGTGCGGTAGGCGAGTTCCAGCGCACTCAGGCCCAGGCCGTGGGCGCGTTCGGCGTCCAGGGAAAACAGGAAGGGTCGGGCAAGCGAGTACATGGCGTCCAGTCAGTCCAGCGTGCCGACGAAGGCACGGGTTTGGTATTCAAAAGCGATCTTGCCATCCACCGCGTGTGCGTCGAACAGCTGCTGCAGTGCCTCCAGCATCGGCGCGTGGCGCGGGTGGCCCGGCGGGGGCGCGTACGAGGACGACAGCAGGCGGCCACGCAGGCCGTCGGCGTCCATGGTCTGCGTATTCGGGAACTGCGCGATGCCGCGAAGGCCGTCGCCGAACCAGGCGCGCATGGTGTCGTCGTCCTGGTAGCGCTCGGCGACCTCGGTGTAGTCGGTTCCGAACTCCAGCAGCAGCTGCTCATAGCCGACCAGGAACGGTGAGGCGTCGAGCAGGCGCGAGTTCCAGAACACCAGCGCCATCCCGCCCGGGTGCAGGATTCGCGCCCATTCGCGGCGCACGGCGGTGGTGTCGAACCAGTGGAAGGCCTGTGCGGCGCTGACCAGCCCGACGCTGTCGTCGGCCAGGGTGGTGGCTTCGGACGTGCCGTCGACCAGCTTCAGGCGCAGATACTCCTGGGCCAGCAGGGCCTCGGCCGCCTCGCGCATCGGCGCGTTGGGTTCGACCGCGATCACCGGGTGGCCGCTGGCCAGGAACAGCCGGGTGGAAATGCCGGTGCCGGCGCCGATGTCGGCCACCAGGGTTTCGGTCGGCACGCCGATCTCGCGGTGCAGCCAGTCCAGCAGCGCCGGCGGGTAATCGGGACGGTAGCGCACGTAATCGGCTACGCGGTTGCTGAAACGTCCGGTCGGATCCGATCCGCTCATGGGCACCTCACGACTGCAGGGAAACAAACCAGGCCAAGCCACCGAAGAACATCAGGATGGCGAGCACGGCCAGCAGGCTGCCAATCACCACCACCCAGCCCATGATCAGGCCGGCCAGTGCCAGGCCGTCGCCTTCCAGTTCCAGCGGGCGGCGGCGGATCTCGGCGCGGGCCATGTGCCCTGTGATGATCGCAACCACGCTGCCAAGGAAGGGAAGGGCGGTCCAGCCGAGGATGCCGGCAATCAGGCTGATCAGGGCCATCGGGCTGGTTTGACGCGGCGGAAGGCTCATGCGGCTCCTGGGGAATGGGCGGACAAGGGAATGATAGGGCCAGAGCCGACGTTATCCCATCAAGACCTGCCCACCATCGACGTTCAATGTATGGCCGGTGATCCAGCGGGCCAGCGGCGAGCAGAGGAACAGGGCCGCGTCGGCGACCTCCTGCGGCTGGCCGAAGCGCCCGAACGGGATTTTGGCGAGGGTGCCGTGGTACAGCGCTGGATCCTCGCTGCGGCGGCGCGCCCACAGCCCGTCCTCGAACTCGATCGAGCCCGGGGCGATGGCATTGACGCGGATCCGGTGCGGGGCCAGCGCCAGTGCCTGCGAGGTGGTGTAGTGCATCAGGGCCGCCTTGGCGGCGCCATAGGGCGCAGCACCCGGCCGTGGCTGCTGCGCGGCGATCGAGGCCAGGTTGAGGATGCAGGCGTCGCTGGACTGCTGCAGCCAGGGCAGGGCAAGCCGCGACGCGCGGACTGCAGAAAGCAGGTCCACGCCCAGGCTGGCTTCCCAGCCGGCTTCGTCATCGGACATGCCGTAGCCGGTGGCGTTGTTGATCAGGACGTCGATGCCGCCCAGCGCCTTGGCGGCGCCGGCCAGCCAGCGTTCGATGTCGTCCAGTCGGGCCAGGTCGGCCGTTTCGGTGTGTATCGAAACGCCCAGCGCGGCGGCGTCGTCGCGCAGCGCGGCCAGGCCCGGTTCGCCGCGGGCGCAGACCGAGACTGCCGCGCCCGCCGAGGCAAAGGCCAGCGCCATGGCACGGCCGATGCCCTTGCTGCCGCCGGCCACCAGTACCCGGCGGCCGCTGAAGTCGAGCGCGTGGCTCACAGGTCGAACTTGATGCCCTGGGCCAGCGGCAGCGAATCGGAGTAGTTGATGGTGTTGGTCTGGCGGCGCATGTAGACCTTCCACGCATCCGAACCGGACTCGCGGCCACCGCCGGTGTCCTTTTCACCACCGAACGCACCGCCGATCTCCGCACCCGAGGTGCCGATGTTGACGTTGGCGATGCCGCAGTCCGAACCGGCTGCCGAGAGGAAGCGCTCGGCGGTCTTGAGGTTGGTGGTGAAGATCGACGAGGACAGGCCCTGCGGCACGCCGTTCTGCATGTCGATGGCTTCGTCCAGGGTGCTGTACTTCATCACGTACAGGATCGGCGCGAAGGTTTCGTGCTGCACCACTTCGTCGCTGTTCTTCAGGCCGGTCACGATGGCGGGCAGCACGAAGTTGCCGGCGCGTTCGATGCGGGTGCCGCCGGTTTCCACGGTACCGCCGCTGGCCTTGGCCTTCTCGATCGAGGCCAGGAACTGCTGCACGGCGCCGTCGCTGTTGAGCGGGCCCATCAGGTTGGCCGGGTCGGTCGGGTCGCCGATCTTGCCCTCGACCTGCTTGTACGCCTTGATCAAAGTTGCCAGCACGTCGTCGTAGATGGACTCGTGCACGATCAGGCGGCGGGTGGTGGTGCAGCGCTGGCCGGCGGTGCCGACCGCACCGAACACGATGCCGGGGATGGCCAGCTTCAGGTCGGCGGTTTCGTCGAGGATGATCGCGTTGTTGCCGCCCAGCTCCAGCAGGCAGCGGCCGAGGCGATGGGCGACCTTCTCGGCGACCTGGCGGCCGACCTGGGTCGAACCGGTGAAGCTGATCAGCGGCACGCGCTTGTCGGCGACCATCTTCTCCGACAGCGCGGTGCCGGCGTCGTTGATCAGGAAGAAGATGTCCGGGAAGCCGGCGCCACGCAGCGCGTCATTGCAGATCTTCATCGAAGCAATGGCGGTCAGCGGCGTCTTGTTGGACGGCTTCCACAGGCACACATCGCCGCAGATCGCGGCCAGGAACGAGTTCCAGGCCCACACCGCAACCGGGAAGTTGAACGCGCTGATGATGCCGACCAGGCCGAGCGGCTGATACTGCTCGTACATGCGGTGGCCGGGACGCTCGGAATGCATCGTGTAGCCGTACAGCATGCGGCTCTGGCCCACCGCGAAGTCGGCGATGTCGATCATCTCCTGCACTTCACCGTCGCCTTCCGGCTTGCTCTTGCCCATTTCCAGTGCAACCAGCGAACCCAGCGCATCCTTGTTGGCGCGCAGCGCTTCGCCGCACAGGCGCACCGCTTCGCCACGGCGCGGGGCCGGGGTGGTACGCCACACCTTGAAGGCTTCCTGCGCACGCGCCACGATGGTTTCGTAGTCGGCGTCGGTGGTGGCATTCACCTGGGCGATGGCTTCACCGGTGGTCGGGTTGACCGGGGTGATCACGCCGGCATCGGTGGCGGTGGACCACTCGCCGTTGCCGAGATAGCTGCCAGCGTTGGTCGCGTCGAGGCCGAGCGCCTTGAGCAGGTCAGAGGACATGCAAACTCCTGTTGCGGATCGAAAAGGGCGCAGCCGCTGGCAGGGTGGGGGATGCGGCATGCAGACCCGTCATTCTATCAGGACGCCCGTCCGGGCATTGCCGCAACGCCACACGACCGGGCCGGGACCGCTACAATTGACGCCATTGTTCGCCCCCAGGAATCTGAATGAACGTTACCGTTGCAGAAGGCGTCGTCGTCGGGAACCGGCTCCCGTTCGTGCTGTTTGGCGGCCTGAACGTGCTTGAGGACCTGGACTCGACCCTGCACGCGGCCGAGCACTTCACCACGGTCACCCGCAAGCTGGGCATCCCGTACGTGTTCAAGGCGTCCTTCGACAAGGCCAACCGTTCCTCGATCAACTCCTACCGCGGCGTAGGCCTGGACGAAGGGCTGCGCATCTTCGAAGAGGTCAAGCGCCAGTTCGGCATTCCCGTCATCACCGACGTGCACGAAGTGGCCCAGGCCGCCCCCGTCGCCGAAGTGGTCGACGTGCTGCAGATCCCGGCCTTCCTGGCCCGCCAGACCGATCTGGTGGCCGCCATTGCCGGCACCGGTCGCGCGGTCAACATCAAGAAGCCGCAGTTCCTCAGCCCCACGCAGATCAAGCACATCGTGTCCAAGATCCGCGAGGCTGGCAACGAGAACATCATCCTGTGCGAGCGCGGTTCGCAGTTCGGCTACGACAACCTGGTCGTGGACATGCTGGGCTTCCGCGAAATGATCGAATCCACCGGCGGCCTGCCGGCGATCTTCGACGTGACCCACAGCCTGCAGCGCCGCGACGCCGGCAGCGAAGCCTCCGGCGGCCGCCGCCGCCAGGTCGCCGAGCTGGCGCGCTCGGGCATGGCGCTCGGCCTGGCCGGCCTGTTCCTGGAAGCCCACCGCGACCCGGACCACGCCCGCTGCGACGGACCGAGCGCCCTGCCGCTCAGCGCGCTGGAACCGTTCCTGGCCCAGATCAAAGCCGTGGACGAGCTGGTCAAGGGCTTCGCGGAGCTGGATATCCGCTGAGGCGGATGGCCCTGCACGGCGGGATCGGCCTTGGTCCCGTCGCTGAATGTGGGTATCCTTCACACCTGCCTGCATGCAACGTGCAGGCGGTGGGCGGGCAGGCAACGCGCCCGCACTGCTTATTGGCCCCGTAGCTCAGCTGGATAGAGCGTCCCCCTCCTAAGGGGAAGGTCGCCCGTTCGAATCGGGCCGGGGTCACCAACACGATGTGCACGCAACCGTCGCCGAGGATTGACGGGCTTCGTGTCAGCGTGGTCATAACGCCGTTGTGCAGGACCCCACGCATGTCCCTCGTTGCTACTCGACTTGAATTCCCCTGGCAGCCGACTTTGCAGGTGCCTGCACCCGAACCGGAACCCGCAGCGCCTGAGCCACCCGTGGAAGCGCCGCCGCCGGGCGAGCCGCCGGTGACCGAGCCGCCAAGCGAAGTTCCGCCCGAGCAGGATCCGTCGCCGGACCGTCCTCCACTGGAAGCGCCGGAACCTGAAAAGCCACGTTGAAGTCGATTGGAAAACATCACGCCGCACTCGTTGCGGCGTTTGTTTTCCTGGTGCAGGAAAGGTGCGCGTGAGGGTGTCGTTGCAGCGAGAACACGCTTCGACAACATCGCTTTTTCACCGCGCAGACATCACTTAACGCTGCTGTTTGGAGGTCACGCCGACTTCATTCCGGATACGGAAAAGTGGCTCCACCCCGACACGGGTCACCCAGAATTTTTTACCAGGAGTAGAAATCAGTGAGCACCGAATCCAAGACCGCGCACACCCTCAATGACCTGATCGAAATCGCACGTGACGGCAAGGACTTCTACACCGAAGCCGCCGGCAAAGTAAAAGACGCCGAGCTGTCCTCGCTGTTCACCCGCATCGCCGGCGTCAAGGCCGACATCGTCAATTCGCTGAGCAGCACCGTGCTCGCGACGGGTGGCAAGCCGGCCGAGCACGGCACCATGGTCGGCTCCATGCAGCAGTTCTATGGCAAGGTCCGCGCCACCCTGGGCGACACCCAGTACGGCTACGTGGCCGAGCTGGAAGAATCGGAAGACCGTCTGCTGAAGGCCTTCAAGGACACCCTGAACGACAACGACACCCCGCCGGCCGCGCGCCAGGAAGTCACCCGCCTGCTGCCGTCGGTGCAGGAAACGCATGAAGTCATGCGCGCCCGCAAGCACGCCATGAAGCATTGATCGAGGTGGGCGGCCCCACGCCGCCCCACCGAATGGGCGCCCCGGTTCAGCCGGGGCGTCCGCGTTTCCGGCCGACTCCGCCTTCCAGACCCCGGCGTACGGCACCTGCGGATATGGTGCATACTCGAAACCGGATATCGCTGGGAATGCTCATGGAACACATGCGTTGGCTCACGCTTCGTCTTGGCAACAACCAGTCCATTGGACCGCAGGTGCTGTTGAATCTGTGGTCCAACGCGTGCGAGACGAACCAGTCGTAAGTCACACGCGACAAGCCGGTAGGCCGCTCGACTGCCTACGCGCTGCATGCGCCCACGTCCCTGGCGTATCCGAAGCGGGCGGAACTGCGCATGCGCAAGCTGCTCGAAGAAGCCGGTTACACCTTCACCATGGGTTCGCTGGCCGACCGCCCGGCGCCACAGCCGGTGCGCTTCCGCTGAGGGTGCTCAGCCTGCGATGGGCAACGCGGCGCATGATCCGGACCGGCACACCGGTGCGATGGGTCTGCCGCTCCAGCGGTTCCCAGCCCAGGCGGGCATACAGACCGCCGTCGTCATACTCGGTCTGCAGGAACACTTCGCGCACGCCGTAGCCCCGCGCTTTCTGCATCAGCGTTTCAATCATCTCGCTGGCCAGGTCATGGCCGCGGTGCTCTGGCGTGACGAACACGCCGCCGAGCCAATGCAGCCGTTGCGGGTGCTCGGTGCGTTCATGGAATTTCAGCTGCGCGGCGGCAATGGGTGTGTCGTCCTGCATGGCCATGAGCAGCATCGGCAGTTCGTTGTCGTGCAGGAACACTTCCAGTCGCTGCTGCTCGTCATCAAAGGTGTGCCCGGGCACGCGGGCGCCCCAGGTATCGAAGTACCAGTGCGCAACCGTGGGCATCAACTGCGGGGCCTGGCTCAGGGTCAGGAACTTCATTGAGTACTCCCTGTACAGAACGTCGGTAGTTCCGGCGCGACAGCCCGTTATACCACCCACCCCTCGGGCCACTACCGTGACGCGTTGCAGGTTTTTGCAACCGCGCGCAGACTGCGCAGCATGTCTTCACCTGCTTTCAACCTTCGCCGCTACGGCCGCGCGTCCAGCGTGGACCGCCACGCGTTCGCGCAGTGGGTGGTGCCGGTGCGCGGTGAGCTGGCGTTCGAGCTGGAAGGGCGGGGCGCGCGACTGGATCTGCTGCAGGGCGCCTTCGTCGCGCCGATGGCCGGGCATGCGCAGACTGCCGCGGATGACGACCGCTTCCTGATCGTCGACTGCCCGGCCGAAATGTTCGATGACGACACCTTGGAGTGCCTGCGGCGACAGCCCGTGTTGGCGCTTCCGGCCCAGGTGCGCCGGATGGCGCAGCGCGTGGGCGTCGTGGGGGGCGAACAGGTCGACGCCGCACTGGTTCAGACAGAACTTCCGGGGCTGCTGCAGGCGTTCTCGCTGGCTGGCAGCGCCACCCGGTTGCAGGCGGTCTGTGCGCGCATCGAAGCAGACCCGGGCCAGGCTTGGCCGGTGGAGCGCATCGCCGGCGAAGTGGGGGTCAGCAGCAGTCGCCTGCATGCCCTGTTCCGGCAGGCGTTCGGGCTCAGCCCGCAGGCGTGGTTGAGTGGCAGCCGGCTGCGCTGGGCGCGGGGTCGGCTGGCAGACAGCGATGCGTCCATCGCCGCCATTGCCCAGCACGCCGGATACTCCGAGCAGAGCGCGCTGACCCGTGCCCTGCGACGGGAGTGGGGCATGACCCCGGCCGACTACCGCCGCCGCTACCGACCCGCGCAGTAGTCTGGGTCAAGAACGCCAGCACGCCGGTCCCTACACTTGGCCGGACTTTCTGTTGCCGGGCGCGTGATCCCTGATGAATCGTTCGATGGGCGTGGGAATCGCCAACGGTGTTGCCGCCGGTGCGTTGTGGGGCGTGGTGTTCCTGGCCCCGGCGGTGCTGAGCCACTTCAGCGCGGTGCAGCTGTCGGCCGGGCGCTACCTGGTCTACGGCCTGATCGCCGTGGTGCTGCTCGCACCCCGCTGGCGCGAGCTGCGCCAGCGCATCGGCATCGCCGAATGGCGCGGGCTGCTGTGGTTGAGCTTGGCCGGCAACCTGGTGTACTTCGTGCTGCTGGCCAAGGCGGTGCAGTGGGCGGGTGGGGCGGCCGCGTCACTGATCGTGGGGCTTATCCCGGTGGTGGTGACCGTGGCCGGGGTGCGCGAACAGGGCGCAGTGCCGCTGCGCCAGCTGGCGCCGGCCCTGCTGTTGTGCCTGGTCGGGGTTGCCCTGGTCGGGTATGAGGCGCTGCAATCCGAACATGCGCAGGGCACGGCCAACCAGCGCCTGCTCGGCCTGCTGTGCGCGATCGGGGCGCTGTTCTCGTGGGCGGTGTATTCGATTGGCAACAGCCGGTGGCTGGGGCGGCGGCCGGACCTGTCCGGGCACGACTGGTCGCTGCTGACCGGCGTCACCACCGGCGCGCTGGCGCTGCTGCTGGTACCGAGCGCGTTCTTCGTACGCGGGCCGGTACATGCACCGGTGGACTGGCTGTGGTTCTGGGTGATCAGTGCCGGCGTGGCGGTGGTGGCGTCGGTGGTGGGCAACGCCTGCTGGAACCGGGCCAGCCGCAACCTGCCGTTGACCCTGACCGGGCAGATGATCGTGTTCGAAACCCTGTTCGCGCTGCTCTATGGGTTCGCCTGGCAGCAGCGCTGGCCGACGCAGATGGAGTGCCTTGCCATCGTCTGCCTCATTTCCGGCGTGCTGTTGTGCGCCCACGCGCACCGGCCGCCGCGCGCGGTGGCCGAACATGCCGGGTGAGGCCGTTGCGGCACCTGGATGGTCACATTCGCAACTTTTTGCGGGACGATATCCGCTGATCGACGCCACCGGCTTTTTGCAGTGCAGCACTTGACAAGCGGTGCACCGGCGTAGTTTTCTTGGCCCATGGTCCTTGCCGCCGCCACCGCCGAACTGCTTGCCACTGCCTCCCAGGGCAGCGGTCGCAGCCTTGCGCCAGCCACCGGTACCACCACGATTACCACCGTCACCACTCGCCTGGTGCGGCCCGTCGTCTTCGCGTAATTTCCGAACACAACGGCCCCGCACCAGATCAGGTTGCGGGGACTCTCCTTCAGCCTGAATGACGCGGGGCCTCGAATCGAGGTCAGCATGTCCATCGTCGCCGCTTCACCCGATGCCGTCGCATCGCCCGAATCCTCCTCGCCACTACAGGCGGCCACTTCCACCGTGGTGCACAAGTTCGGCGGCACGTCCGTGGCCGATGCCGACCGTTACCGCCATGTAGCGCAGCTGCTGCTGGCACGCGACGAAGCCGTGCAGGTCACCGTGGTTTCGGCGATGAAAGGCGTCACCGACGCGCTGATCGCGCTGGCCGGCGCCGCGGCGGAGAGCGCGCCGCAGTGGCGAGACGACTGGCACGACCTGCGTGCACGCCATCGCGGTGCGGCGGTGGCGCTGCTCGGTGAACATGCCGGCGACACCGTGGAGTGGCTGGATGCGCGTTTCGACCAGCTGGCCGAAGTGCTGGGCGCGCTTGCGGTGATCGGCGAGCTGCCGGCCGAAGTCCTCGATCGCGTGCAGGGACTGGGCGAGGTTTACTCGGCACATCTGCTGGGCCATTACCTGCGCAGCATCGGCGAGGACTGCGCGGTGCTGGATGCACGCGACGTACTGGTGGTTGACCGTGGCGAACTCGGGGTGGACGTGGACTGGGTACAGAGCGCGCAGCGCCTGGCCCGCTGGCGCGAGGCGAACGCGGCGGCGCGCGTCGTGGCGACCGGGTTCGTAGCGCGTGACCGTCGTGACCGCGTGACCACGCTGGGCCGTAACGGCAGTGACTACTCCGGCGCGATCTTCGCTGCCCTGTTCAATGCCGACGAGCTGCACATCTGGACCGACGTGGACGGGGTACTTTCAGCCGACCCGCGCGTAGTGCCCGAAGCGGTGCAGCTGGAAGCGCTGAGCTACGACGAAGCCTGCGAGCTGGCCTATTTCGGCGCCAAGGTGGTGCACCCGCAGACCATGTCGCCGGCGATCGAGCGCGGCCTGCCGATCATCATCCGCAATACATTCCATCCCGACCATCCCGGCACCCGCATCACCGCCGAACGTACTGCTTCCGGCCCGATCAAGGGGCTGACGCTCAGCGCCGAGCTGGCCCTGCTCAACCTGGAGGGCACCGGGCTGATCGGCGTGCCGGGCACGGCCGAGCGGGTGTTCGCCGCGCTGCGCAATGCGCACGTTTCGGTGGTGATGATCTCGCAGGGTTCGTCGGAGCATTCGATCTGCTGCGTGGTGCGCCAGGCGGAAGCGCAACGTGCGCGGGATGCCTTGCTGCATGCCTTCGCGCATGAACTGAGTCTGGGCCAGGTGCAGCGCGTGCAGCTCACCGACAACGTCAGCGTGCTGGCTGCGGTGGGCGACGGCATGGCCGGACAGCCCGGCGTCGCCGCGCGTCTGTTCGAGTCGCTGGGGCGCGCACAGGTGAACATCCTGGCGATCGCGCAGGGCTCTTCCGAGCGCAACATCTCGGTGGCGGTGGACAGCCGCCATGCGACCAAGGCGCTGCGCGCCGCGCATGCGGGGTTCTGGCTGTCGCCGCAGACCTTCTCGGTCGGCGTGATCGGACCCGGTAACGTCGGCGCGGCTTTGCTGGATCAGCTGCTGGCGGCGCAGCCGACGTTGCTGACCCGCGCCAACGTCGACCTGCGGCTGCGTGCGGTGGCCTCGCGCAGCCGCATGCGGCTGGATGCACGCGGCGTGTCCGGCGACTGGCGCGCCGCGCTGGCTGGTGAGGTACAGGCGACCGACCTGGACCAGTTCACCGAACACCTGCTCTCGGCGCACCTGCCGCACGCGTTGATCATCGACTGCAGCGGCAGTGCCGAGGTCGCCGACCGCTACGCGGGGTGGCTGCAGGCAGGCATCCACGTGGTGACCCCCAACAAGCAGGCCGGCGCCGGCCCGCTGTCGCGTTACCACGCCATTCGCGAAGCAGCCGCGGCCAGCGGTGCACGATTCCGTTATGAAGCCACTGTCGGCGCCGGTCTGCCGGTGATCACCACGCTGCGTGACCTGGTCGATACGGGCGATGAAGTGCTGGCGGTCGATGGCATCTTCTCCGGCACGCTGGCCTGGCTGTTCAACAAATACGACGGCCAGGTGCCGTTCTCCGAACTGGTCGCGCAGGCGCGCGGCATGGGCTACACCGAGCCGGATCCACGCGACGATCTGTCCGGCGTGGACGTCGCCCGCAAGCTGGTGATCCTGGCGCGGGAGGCCGGGCGCGAGCTGAGCCTGGAACAGGTCACGGTGGAAAGCCTGGTGCCCGAGGCGTTGCGCGAGAGCAGTGTGGATGGCTTCATGGAAGGCCTGGGTGCGGTCGACGCAGTGTTTGCCGAGCGCTTGGCGCAGGCGCGCGTACGCGGCGCGGTGCTGCGCTACGTGGCGCGCCTTTCGGCGGACGCGGCGCAGGTTGGGCTGGTCGAGCTTCCGGCAGGCCATGCGTTCGCGAACCTGCGGCTGACCGACAACGTGGTGCAGTTCACCACGCGTCGCTATTGCGAAAACCCGCTGGTGGTACAGGGTCCGGGCGCGGGTCCGGAGGTGACGGCCGCCGGGGTGTTCGCCGACGTGCTGCGGGTGGCTGCGGGTGAAGGAGCGCGCCTGTGAGCGAGGCCGTCGCAGTGCAGGCGCGTGCGTTCTCGCCTGCGTCGGTGGGCAACGTGGCGGTGGGCTTCGACATCCTCGGCCACGTCATCGCTGGCGTCGGCGATACCGTGACGGTGCGCCGTACGCAGTCACCGGGCGTGAACATCCTGGCGATTCGCGGCACCACCGTTGACCTGCCGCTGGAGGCGGCGGACAACACGGCGGGCGCAGCGTTGCTTGCGATGTGCGAGGCGCTGGCGCTTCCGTTTGGATTTGAAGTGGAAATCGACAAGGGCATCGCGCTGGGATCGGGCATGGGCGGCTCAGCGGCATCGTGCGTGGCGGCGTTGGTGGCGGCCAACGCGCTGCTGGACGTGCCTCTGCCGCGTGAGGCGTTGTATCCATTCGCGCTGACTGGCGAAGCCGTGGCCAGTGGCGGGCGCCACGGCGACAACCTGGGGCCGATGCTGCTGGGCGGACTGGTGCTGAGCACGGCCGACCGGCTGGTGCCGATTCCCGTACCTGCCCACTGGCACAGCCTGCTGGTGCATCCGGATGCCGTGCTGGAGACCCGACGCGCGCGCGCGGCGTTGCAGGGCAGCTACGCGTTGCCGGAGTTCGTTGCGCAGAGCGCGAACCTCGCGCTGGTGCTCAGTGGTTGCTTCCGTGGCGATGCGGAACTGGTCCGTGCTGGCCTTCGCGACGTTCTGGTGGAGCCGCGTCGTGCAGAGTTGATCGCAGGCTTTGCCGCCGCGCGCGAGGCGGCACTGGCCGCCGGTGCGCTGGGCGCCAGCATTTCCGGTGCCGGGCCGAGCGTGTTTGCCTGGTTCGACAGCGCAACGGCGGCGCATGCCGCGCAGGCGGCGGTGCAGAAGGCGTTCGCCGATGCAGGCTTCGACAGTCAGGCCTGGGTCTCTCCATTGAACGCGCCAGGCGCATGCCTGCTGTGAGCGCGGCTTCTTTACCTATTTCAGGATCTGCCATGCTTTTTGTTTCGACCCGACACGCAGCACCGGCCGCCACCCTCAGTGCGGCGATCGCCTCCGGCCTTGCGCCCGACGGTGGCCTGTACGTGCCCGAGCAGCGTCCGCAACCCCGGCGCTGGCAGGGGCACGACAGTCTGGCACGCGACGCCGAGGCGGTCCTGGCGCCGTTCTTTGCCGGAGACGCGCTGGCGCCGCAGCTCGGCGCGCTGTGCGAACAGGCGTTCAACTTCCCGGCGCCGTTGCGCGCGCTGTCCACGCCGGGCGACCACGTGCTTGAGCTGTTCCATGGGCCCACGGCGGCGTTCAAGGATTTCGGGGCGCGCTTCCTCGCGGCGAGTCTCGCGCAGCTGCAGCGCGACCGGGCGCAGGAACTGACCATCGTGGTGGCGACCTCGGGCGATACCGGCGCGGCCGTGGCGGCCGCGTTCCATCAGCAGCCCGGTATCCGCGTGGTGGTGCTGTATCCGGATGGCCGGGTCTCGCCGCGCCAGGCGCATCAGCTGGGGTGCTTCGGCGACAACATCCATGCGTTGCGCGTCGCGGGTTCATTCGACGACTGCCAGGCGATGGTGAAGCAGGCGCTGGGCGACCGCGAGCTGCAGGCGCAGGTGCCGCTGAGCTCGGCCAACAGCATCAGCCTGGGCCGTTGGCTGCCGCAGATGAGTTACTACGCGCATGCCGCATTGAGCCATCACGCTGCCACCGGCGAGGTGCTGAACCTGGTGGTGCCGACCGGCAACCTGGGCAATGCAATGGCGGCAGTGCTGGCGCGTGCCATGGGTTTGCCGTTGGGGCAGATCGCGCTGGCCACCAACGCAAATGATGTGCTGCCGCGGTTCTTCGATGGGCTGGATTACCGACCGCAACAGAGTGTGTCCACGCTGGCGAATGCGATGGACGTCGGCGGTCCGAGCAATTTCGAACGGTTGCGTTGGTTGTTCGAGGGAGACGATGACGCCCTGCGTGCCGCGTTCCGTACCGCAGCGGTGAGTGATGCCGGGATCCGCGAGGTGATCGCCCGCCGTTACGCAGCAGCAGGCGAAGTGTTCTGCCCGCACACCGCAACGGCGGTGAAACTGCTTGAACAGCTGCGTGCCGAAGGTGTGCAGGGCGATTGGGCGGTGGCTGCCACCGCGCATCCGGCCAAGTTCGAGTCGGTGGTGGAACCGTTGATTGGTCGCAGCATCGAGGTGCCGCCTGCGTTGGCGGACCTGCTGAAGCGCCCAGCGCATGCGGAACCTTGTGCGCCGCATTACGCGGCGTTGCGGGAATTTCTGTTGGCCTGAGGGGCAACCGGGCAGGGCCCGGCCCTGCCGAAGCGGGGTTACGCGCCGCAGAGCTCGCGTAGACCGGCTTCGTCCAGGATCTCGACGGTGTTCAGGTGGGGCAGGGCGATCAGGCCCTGCTGGCGCAGCTTCGTGAAGGTGCGGCTGACCGTTTCCATGGTCAGGCCGAGGTGGTCGGCGATGTCGCTGCGGCCCATCGGCAGGGTCACGCGCAGGCTGGGATCCCCCAGCCGGGCTTCGCGGGCGGCCAGCCGCAGCAGGAAATCGGCCAGCTTCTCGGCCGGTTGCAGGCGGGCCAGGGCCAGCGCGGCATCGGCGGCATCGTCCAGCGCCTGGCAGGCGCGCTGCAGCAGCTTGCGTTCCAGGTGCGGATAGCGCGCACGCAGGTCCTTCATCTGCGGCAGGGCGACGCGGCAGACCCGGCTGTCGGCAATGGACTCGATGTCATACCGGTGGTGGTCGCTGCCGGTCAGGCCCAGGTAGTCGCCGGGCAGCACGAAACCGCTGATCTGGCGACGGCCGTCGGCCAGGGTGCGGACCAGGCGCAGGGCGCCGCCGGTCAAGGTATAGACATGTTGGCGCGGCTCGCCGGCGCGGGCCAAGGTGGCGCCCAGCGGGAGCGCCTGCGAGACCGTGACCTGTTCCAGCGCCTGTACTTCGTCCGGCGACAAGGCTGAACACACCGCCAGATGGCGCACCGAGCAGTGCAGGCAATCGCGCAGGGCGGAGCAGCCCGGGGCGGGAACATCTACGGCGGCAACGGCGGTTCCGGAGTGGGGCCGGGTCATGTCGAACCTGGAAGCGGGACCCGACCATGATACGTCATGCGGCGTCCGGCCCGGCTGCGGCTAGAATATGCAGTCCGAACATCCCCACGTTCCGCAGGAGTCCCGCAAGTGATCAAGCCCCGTACGCCGCCCGGCATCATGGAATTGCTGCCGCGCGAGCAGATCGCGTTCCAGCGCATGCTGGACGTCATCCGCCGCAATTACGAGCGGTTCGGGTTCCTGCCGGTGGAAACGCCGGTGTTCGAGCTGTCGGACGTGCTGCTGACCAAGTCGGGGGGCGAAACCGAGCGCCAGGTGTACTTCGTGCAGTCCACCGGGGCGCTGGCCAATGCGGCAGAGGCGGGTGACAAGAGTCTGCCGGAACTTGCGCTGCGCTTCGACCTGACGGTGCCGCTGGCGCGCTACGTGGCCGAGCACGAACACGACCTGACCTTCCCGTTCCGTCGTTACCAGATGCAGCGGGTGTACCGTGGCGAGCGCGCGCAACGTGGTCGGTTCCGCGAGTTCTACCAGTGCGACATCGACGTGATCGGCAAGGACGGCCTGAGCACGCGTTACGACGCGGAAGTGCTGGCGGTGATCCACGCGGTGTTCTCGGAACTGCGCATCGGCGACTTCTCGGTGCAGCTCAACAACCGCAATTTGATGCGCGGCTTCTTCGAAAGCCTGGGCGTGGCTGACGGCGAGCGCCAGATGGCGGTGCTGCGTGAGGTCGACAAGCTGGACAAGCGCGGTCCGGATTACGTGCGCGAGACGCTGACCGGTGAAGGCTTTGCGATTCCGGCCGAACAGGTGGACCGCATCCTGGCCTTCGTGGCGGTGCGTTCGAGCAGCCACGCCGACGCGCTGGCGCAGCTGGACGCGCTGGTGGCCGACGGCAACGCGAGCGAAACGCTGCAGCTGGGCGTGGCCGAGTTGCGCGAGGTGCTGCAGCTGGTGAAGGCGCTGGGCGTGCCGGAGACGGCGTACTGCCTGAACTTCTCGATTGCGCGCGGCCTGGATTACTACACCGGCACGGTGTACGAAACCACGCTGACCGACCACCCGCAGATCGGTTCGATCTGTTCGGGCGGCCGTTACGAGGACCTGGCCAGCCACTACAGCAAGTCGAAGCTGCCGGGCGTGGGTATTTCGATCGGGCTGACCCGGCTGTTCTGGCAGCTGCGCGAAGCGGGCCTGATTGCGGGCATCGAAGACAGCAGCGTGCATGCGCTGGTGGCATTGATGGACGACAACGGCCTGGCCGATTCGCTGGATATCGCACGCCGCCTGCGCGTGTGCGGCATCAACGCGGAAGTGCAGATGGAGCCGAAGAAGATCGGCAAGCAGTTCCAGTACGCGGCCAAGGCGGGCATCCGCTTCGTGGTGCTGGCCGGTGAGGACGAACTGGCGCGCGGCGTGGTGGCGGTGAAGGACCTGCTGCGCGAGCAGCAGTTCGAAGTCGCCCGCGACGAGCTGGCCAGTGCGCTGCAGGTGGAACTGGAGCAGACCCGCGCCATGGCGTGATTTGGCCATTTGTTTCAGAGTTCGACGACGGCACCTACGGGTGCCGTTTTTGGTTTGCGCGTAAGGCAGCGTTTCCATTCTTACGTGCTGGGGCGGCCGCCGGGCGGCCCCGCTCCGGGATAACACGTGCCTCCGGCCCGCGTTATCCGCGCATTCCACCTTAACCCCGCGCCTTCGGCGCGCCCCCTTCAACAAGAAGGGGGCTTTCCTCCAGTGGAATCCGCGACGTCTTCAGGAGCAGACACGCGTGGCGTGTCCCTACGCGATGCGCCGGGTCCATGCGTGTTGCGGCAGTAGGGTCGGTTCCCAAACGACCGCCGTGAAATCGTCCGCGCTCGGTAACGCATGAAAGTAATCGGCACTGCAACGCCGGCCAACGGCCGGTTCCCGCGTGTCCCGTGGCCACCGGCCAACTGTCAAAGGGTCGACCGGGGTCGGTTTGCGGGGGAATCGGCGCCATGGATGGCGTCCGCTTAGCCCCCATGGATGGGTTTACGGCGACCCCGCAAACCGGCAGCGGGCGGCCCAAGCCAGAGGACCCTTGCACCTGCGGCTGTTCGCCTGAATCCAACAGCAGCCGGGCAGAGCCCGGCTCTACCCCCTTGAATCAAGTAGCAGCAGGGCTCTGGCTGAACCGTCGCATCCCGGGAATTGGCTTCTGGGCAGATTTGCGCTAATGTAATAGCACGCTATTACATTGATACGATGAAAATCCGCCCCGTCCCCCGTGAGAAAGACCCCCAGGCCGATCTGGCCTGCCTGGCTGCGGCCTTTGCCGGCCTGGACAGCGAGGCGCAGGTGACTGCCTTCCTGCGCGACCTGTGCACTCCTGCCGAGCTGGAAGCCCTGTCCGACCGGTGGAAGGTGGTGCCCCTGCTCAAGCAGGGCGTGCCGTATCGCGAAATCCATGAATTGACCGGTGTCAGCGTGACCACCACCGGGCGCGTGGCGCGCTCGCTGGACCATGGCCACGGCGGGTATGCCGCCGCCATCGCCGCGACCGCCACGCCCGCGTCCCCCGAATCCGAGTAGAGACCTCCCCCATGAGTGCAACCCAGACCGCCCCGGCACGCGACCGGCTGCGTATCGCCATCCAGAAGAGCGGGCGGCTCGCCGAACCCGCGCGCAGCCTGCTCACCGCCTGCGGCCTGAGCTGGCGGCAGAGCCGCGACAAGCTGTTCTGCTACGGCGAATCGCTGCCGGTGGACCTGCTGCTCGTGCGCGACGACGACATCCCCGGCCTGATCGCCGACGGCGTCTGCGACTTCGGCATCGTCGGCCGCAATGAACTGGACGAGCAGGGCGCCGCCCGCCGCCGGATCGGCCTGCCCGACGCCTACCAGGCCCTGCGCGGCCTCAACTTCGGCAAGTGCCGCCTGATGCTCGCCGTGCCCGAAGAATGGGAATGGCAGGGCGTGCAGCAGCTAGCCGGCAAGCGCATCGCCACCAGCTACCCCGCCATCCTGGCCGACTGGCTGGCCGAGCGCGGTGTCGACGCCCAGGTCGTCGAACTGTCCGGCTCGGTGGAAATCGCCCCGCGCCTCGGCACCGCCGACCTCATCTGCGACCTCGTGTCCAGCGGCGCCACCCTGGCCGCCAACCAGCTCAAGCCGGTCGAAACGCTGCTCGAGAGCGAAGCCGTGCTGGCCGGACCGGTCAAGACCCCCGACGATGCCCGCGCTGGCCTGATGGCCATGCTGCTGCGTCGCCTCGACGGCGTGGTGAAAGTGCAGGACAGCAAACTGCTGATGTTCCGCGCCGAACTCGACCGCGTCTCCGACCTGGCCCGCCTGCTGCCCGACGCCGACCCGCTGGTGCAGCTGCCCGATGACGGCGGCCACCTGCGTCTGCAGACCATGTGCCACGGCGCACTGACCTGGCAGCGGCTCGAAGAACTCGAGCGCGCCGGCGCCCAGGGCCTGATGGTGTTGAGCGTGGAGCGGTCACTGGCATGAATCGTCTGCTCTGGTCCAAGCTGGATCCCGCCGCACAGGCCCAGGCGCTGCAGCGCCCCGTGCAGGCCGTAGCCGCGCGTACCCGTGAATCGGTTGCCGCCCTGATCGCCTCCGTGCGCGATGACGGTGATGCCGCCCTGCGCGAAATCAGCCTGCGTTTCGATGGCGTCGCACCGGCCTCGTTCGAAGTGACTGATGACGAATTCGCCGCCGCCGAACGCGCCGTACCGGCCGAGCTGCGCCAGGCCATGATCGACGCCGCCGAACGCATCCGCGTCTTCCACAAGGCCGGCATGAGCCAAGGCTACGCAGTCGAGACCGCGCCCGGCGTGCGCTGCGAGCGCATGGTGCGCCCGATCGGCCGGGTCGGCCTGTACGTGCCGGCCGGTAGCGCGCCGTTGCCCTCCACCGCGCTGATGCTTGGCGTGCCCGCGCAGCTGGCCGGTTGCCGCGAAGTGGTGCTGTGCACGCCGCCGCGCCGTGACGGCAGCGCCGATCCCGCCGTGCTGGTGGCCGCGCGCCTGACCGGCGTGCACCGCGTGTTCAAGCTCGGCGGCGCCCAGGCTATTGCTGCCATGGCCTACGGCACCGCCAGCGTGCCTGCCTGCGACAAGCTGTATGGCCCGGGCAACAGCTACGTCACCGAAGCCAAGCAGCAGGTCGCCCAGGACGGCGCCGCCGCCATCGACATGCCGGCCGGTCCCTCCGAAGTGCTGGTAATCGCCGATGCCGGCGCCAACCCTGCGTTCGTGGCCGCCGACCTGCTTTCGCAGGCCGAGCACGGCCCGGACTCGCAGGTGCTGCTGCTCACCGACGATGCTGCCTTGCTGGAGCGCGTGGAAGCACAGGTACAGGCGCAGCTGGCGCGCCTGTCGCGCGCCGACATCGCCGCGCAGGCCCTGCAGTCCTCACGCCTGATCCTGGTCGACTCGTTGGTCGAGGCCTTCCAGGTCAGCAACCGCTACGCCCCCGAGCATCTGATCCTGGCCCTGCGCGAGCCGCGCGACTGGCTGGCCCAGGTCGAGGCGGCCGGCTCGGTGTTCCTCGGCGATTACACGCCGGAAGCGCTCGGCGACTACTGCAGCGGTACCAATCACGTCCTGCCCACCGCCGGTGCCGCACGCGCCTACAGCGGCGTCAGCGTCGCCAGTTTCCAGAACATGATCAGCGTGCAGTCCGCCACCGCGCAGGGCATTGCCGCCATCGGCAACTGCGCGCGGGTGCTGGCTCGTGCCGAAGGCCTGGATGCGCACGAAAATGCCGTGGCCCTGCGCATGGAGAGCGCCGCATGAGCGCCGACACCGTGCTCTCGTTGGTGCGCGACGACCTGCGTGCGTTCGCCGGCTATTCCTCCGCACGCAGCAGCGCGCTGGTCGGCGATGTCTGGCTCAACGCCAACGAATCGGCCTGGGCCAATCCAGCTGACGCGCAGGGCATCGCGCGGCGGTATCCCGAGCCGCAGCCGCAGGCCCTGCGCGCGCAGCTCGCCGCGCTGTATGGCTGCAGCACCGACCAGCTGCTGATCGGGCGGGGCAGCGATGAAGCCATCGACCTGCTGGTGCGCGCCCTCTGCCAACCCGGCCGCGACGCGGTACTGGTCACCCCGCCGGTATTCGGCATGTACGCTGTCTGCGCGCGCCTGCAGAACGCGCCGCTGCTCGAAGTTCCGCTGCGCGACACCGGCGAGGCACTGAACGCCGATATCGACGCCATCATTGCCACCGCAGTGGCAGGCAAGGCCAAGCTGGTGTTCCTGTGCACGCCGTCGAACCCGGCCGGCAGCAGCATCACGCTGTCGGACATCGAGCGCGTCGCCCAGGCGCTGCAGGGCAGGGCGCTGGTGGTGGTCGACGAAGCCTACGGCGAGTACGCCGAACAGGCGTCGGCGACAACCTTGATCTCCCGCTTCGACAACGTAGCGGTGCTGCGCACGCTGTCCAAGGCGCACGCGCTCGCCGCTGCACGCATCGGCACCCTGATCGCAGCGCCCGCCCTGATCCAGGTGCTGCGCCGTTGCCAGGCGCCGTACCCGGTGCCGGCGCCGTGTACCGAGCTGGCGCTGGCCGCCCTGGATGCCGACGCCTTGGCCGTTACGCAAACGCGCATCGCGCAGGTCAAATCGGAGCGTGCCCGTCTGTACAACGCGCTGCAGCAGGCACCCGGCGTGGTCCGCGCCTACCCCTCGCAGGGCAACTACCTGCTGGTCCGTTTCGGCGACGCACAAGCCGCCTTCGACGCGCTGCTCGCCGCCGGCGTGGTCGTCCGCGACCAGCGCGCCGCCCCGCAACTGCACGACGCACTGCGCATCACCATTGGCAGCCCGGAACAGAATGACCGCGTGCTCCAGGTACTCACCGCCCGGAGGGCCGCCGCATGACCCCCATCCTGTTCGTCGACCGCGACGGCACCCTGATCGAAGAGCCCGCCGATTTCCAGATCGACGCCTACGAGAAGATCCGCTTCGTGCGCGATGTGATTCCGGCGATGCTCAAGCTGCGCGATGCCGGCTACCAGTTCGTCATCGTCAGCAACCAGGACGGGCTGGGCAGCGAAGGCTACCCGCAGGCGTCCTTCGATGGTCCCAACGACCTGATGCTGCAGATCTTCGCCAGCCAGGGCATCGTGTTTCGTGACGTGCTCATCGACGGCACCTGGCCGCACGACAATGCGCCCACGCGCAAGCCCGGCATCGGCATGATGCTGCCGTACCTGCAGGACCGCACTATCGACTGGTCGCGCTCGGCCATGGTCGGCGACCGTCCGACCGACATCCAGTTCGCGCAGAACATGAACATCCGCGGCTTCCAGTTGCGGACCGAACAGTTCGGCGGCGAGTGGGACTGGAACGGCATCGCCCACGAGCTGGCCGATGCGCCGCGCCGCGCCACGGTGCAGCGCAATACGAAGGAAACCCGCATCCGGGTGGATGTGGATCTCGATCGCACTGCCGAACCGCAGACCCACACCGGCCTGCCATTCTTCGACCACATGCTGGAGCAGATCGGCAAGCACGGCGGGTTCGCGCTGAGCGTGCAGGCCGAAGGCGACCTGCATATCGACGAACACCACACGATTGAAGACACCGGCCTGGCGTTGGGCCAGGCGCTGCGCGAAGCGCTGGGCGACAAGCGCGGTATCGGGCGCTACGGTTTCACCCTGCCGATGGACGAAACCCTGGCCAGCGCGGCGCTGGACTTCAGCGGCCGCCCGTACTTCGTGTTCGAAGGCGAGTTCAAGCGCGAACGCGTCGGCGACATGCCGACCGAGCTGGTGCCGCACTTCTTCCGTTCGCTGTGTGATGCCTCGGGAATGAACCTGCACCTGAGTGTGCGCGGCGACAACGACCACCACAAGGTCGAGGCGTGTTTCAAGGCGCTGGCCCGCGCATTGCGGCAGGCCCTGCCGCGCCAGGGCACGGCGTTGCCCAGCACCAAGGGGGCGCTGTGACCGACGTTGCGCTGATCGATGCCGGCGGTGCCAACCTGGGCTCGGTGCGTTACGCACTGGAACGGCTGGGTGCGAACGTGCGGCTGGTCCGCGACGCGGACGGCCTGCGCGATGCGCGCCGGGTGATCCTGCCTGGCGTGGGCGCAGCGAAGCCTGCCATGCAGCGCCTGCACGCGCAGGGCCTGGTGGAACCGCTGCGCCGCCTGCAGGTGCCGCTGATGGGCATCTGCCTCGGCATGCAGCTGTTGTTCGAACATTCCGAAGAAGCCGGGGTGGAAACGCTGGGGTTGATCCCCGGCACGGTGCGCAAGCTGGTGCCGGCGACCGGCATCCGCGTGCCGCACATGGGCTGGAACCGACTGCTGCCTTTGAAGCCTTCGGTGCTGCTGCGCGACATCCCCGCGCGTGCCAGCGCCTACTTCGTGCACAGCTATGCCGCACCGCTCAACGCCCACACCGTGGCAGCCTGCGACCACGGTGGGCTGTTCACCGCGATGGTGGAGCAGGACCGCTACTTCGGTGCCCAGTTCCACCCCGAGCGTTCCGGCGACACCGGCGCGCTGATGCTCCGCAATTTCCTTGAGGACACCGCTGTATGAGCTTCATCGTCTACCCCGCGCTGGACATCCGCGGCGGCCGCGTGGTGCGGTTGCGCCAGGGCGACTACGCGCAGGAAACCCATTACGGCGACGACCCGCTGCCGCGCGCGCAGGCGTTTGAAGCCCAGGGCGCACGCTGGATGCACCTGGTCGACCTCGACGCCGCACGCGCCGGGGGGTACACGCTGGCACCGCTGCTGTCGGCGATCCGCGCCAACACCGGCCTGCAGGTGCAGACCGGCGGCGGCGTACGCGGCCGCGACGATGTGGCGAACATCCTCGAGGCGGGCGCCAGCCGCGTGGTGGTCGGCTCGCTGGCGGTGCGCGAACCGGAGCAGGTCATCGGCTGGCTCGCCGAATTCGGCGCCGAGCGCATCACCATCGCGCTGGACGCGCGCCAGGATGCCGAAGGGCAGTGGCAGCTGCCCGTGCACGGTTGGACCGAGAATGCCGGGGTCACCCTCGACGCTTTGGCCGAGCGCTACGCGCAGGCCGGCCTGCGCCACCTGCTGTGCACCGACATCGCGCGCGACGGCATGCTGGCCGGACCGAACCTGGACCTGTACCGGCACCTGACCGCACGCCTGCCGGGCGTGGCGGTGCAGGCATCCGGTGGCGTGCGTGACGTGGCCGATGTGGCCGCCGCGCGGGCAGCGGGCTGTGCCGGCGCGGTGCTGGGCAAGGCCCTGCTGGAGCAGCGCATGGACCTGGGCGAGGCGCTGGCATGTTGAGCCGCCGCATCATCCCCTGCCTGGACGTGCGCGACGGCCGCGTGGTCAAGGGCGTGCGCTTCCGCGACCACGTGGACATGGGCGACATCGTCGAGCTGTCGCAGCGTTACCGCGACCAGGGTGCCGACGAGCTGGTGTTCTACGACATCGGCGCCAGTCCGGAAGCGCGCTCGGTGGACGTGGCCTGGATCGAGCGCATCGCGCGCCTGATCGACATCCCGTTCTGCGTGGCTGGTGGCATCGACAGCGTGGAGACCGCACGCCGGGTGCTGTTCGCCGGGGCCGACAAGATTTCGATCAACTCCCCGGCGCTGGGTCGGCCGGAACTGATCACCGAGCTGGCTGATGAGTTCGGCGTGCAGTGCGTGGTGGTCGGGATCGACTCGGTGCGAGAAGCGGACGGGCAATGGCGGGTGCGCCGTTTCAGTGGCGACCCGGACAAGACCCAGGCGGTTGCCGTGCGCACGCTGGACTGGGTGCGCGAAGTGCAGCGCCGCGGTGCCGGCGAGATCGTGCTGAACTGCATGGACAGTGACGGCGTGCGCCGTGGCTACGACGTCGAACAGCTGCGCCAGGCACGCGACGCCTGCCACGTGCCGCTGATCGCCTCCGGCGGCGCCGGCGACATGCAGCACTTCGCCGATGTGTTCGACCAGGCCGATGTCGACGGTGCGCTCGCCGCCAGCGTCTTCCACAGTGGCACCATCGCCATTCCCGTGCTGAAGCAGTTCCTGCGCACGCAGCAGATCGAGGTTCGAGATGTCTATTGAAGTGTTGCCCTCCCGCGCGGCCCTGCAGACGCTGGACTGGGCCAAGGGCGACGGCCTGCTGCCGGTAGTGGTGCAGGATGCCGACAGCCTGGCGGTGCTGATGCTGGGTTACGCCAATGCCGAGTCGCTGGCGGTGACCCTGGAAACCGGTCACATGACGTTCTTCAGTCGCAGCAAGCAGCGGCTGTGGACCAAGGGCGAGTCCTCCGGCAACGTGCTGTCAGTAGTGGCCGTGCGCGTGGACTGCGACCGCGACACCCTGCTGGTCACTGCGCGTCCGGCCGGGCCCACCTGTCACACCGGCAGCGAAAGCTGCTTCGCGCAGGCGCCAGGCAACTTCCTGGGCCGCCTGGATGCGCTGGTGCGCGAGCGCGAACAGCAGCGCCCGGCCAGCAGCTACACCACCTCACTGTTCGAACAGGGTATCCGCCGCATCGCGCAGAAGGTGGGCGAGGAAGGGGTCGAGACCGCGCTGGCCGGCGTGGTCCAGGACGATGCCGCACTGCTGGGTGAGTCGGCCGACCTGCTGTTCCACCTGACCGTGCTGCTGCGCGCCCGCGGGCTGTCGCTGCAGGACGCGATCGAAGTGCTGGTGGCCCGCCACGCCAAGTGAGCGCGGCAGCGGCCATTTAACGTTGCTGAAACGGGCCACCAGCGATGATGTGCGGCTTTACACCTGCCCACCTCCTACGGAACGCCCCGATGACCCGCACTGCTGCCTGGCTGGCCTGCCTGCTGTTGATGTCCGCACCTGCCTGGGCCAGCGAGGCCACCGTGACCGGCAAGGTCTACCAGGAGCGCGATGGCAAGCCCGGCCGCGGTCCCACCGACCCCGCGCTGGCGGGGGTGCAGGTCTCCAACGGCGAGGTCATCGTGCGCACCGCCGCCGACGGCAGCTACAGCCTGCCGGTCCGCGACGGCCAGACCGTGTTCGTGATCAAGCCCGACGAGTTCCAGTTCCCGGTCGCGGCCAACGGCATGCCCAGCTACTGGCGACACTATGCGCCGCAGGGCTCGCCGCGACTGAAATACGACGGCATCGCCGCCACCGGCGGCAACGTACGCAACTGGGATTTCGCACTGGAACCCGCCAAGGACGCCGACGCTGCGCGTGCCGGTTTCGAGATGCTGGTGTTCACCGACTCGCAGACCGCCAGCCGCCAAGACGTGGGTTACTACCACCGCGCCATCGTCGAACCGATCATCGGAAAGCACCCGGCGCGGCTGGGCACCACCTTGGGCGACATTGTCAATGACGACCTCTCCCTGTATCCGGAGATCAACAAGGCCACCGCGCAGCTGCAGGTGCCGTGGTTCCACGTGCCGGGCAACCACGACCTGGACATGGATGCCGGCGACGACCGCCATTCGCTGGACAGCTGGCGCGCCGTGTACGGCCCGGATACCTACGCAGTGGAGGAGGGCGGCGCCAGTTTCGTGTTCCTCGACGACGTGGTGTACGACCCGACCGCAAAGCCGAAATACGTCGGCGGCCTGCGCCCGGACCAGTTCACCTTCCTGGCCAACTATCTGAAGGGCCTGCCGCGCGACCGCCTGCTGGTGCTCGGCATGCACATCCCGCTGTTCGACGCCGCACCGGGCCGCGAAACCTTCCGCCATGCCGACCGCGCGCGCCTGTTCGCGCTGCTCAGGGATTTCCCGCACGTGCTGGTGCTCAGCGGCCACAGCCATACCCAGCAGCGCTACTACCACGGCGAAGCCGAAGGCTGGAAAGGCAGCCGACCACTGCACGAGTACAACGTGGGTGCGGCCTGCGGCGCGTTCTGGTCGGGTGTGAAGGACAGTGCCGGCATTCCCGATGCCACCATGAGCGACGGCACCCCGAACGGGTATGCGGTGCTCTCGGTGCAGCCGGGCGGTGAGTACGGCCTGCGCTATTACGTCGCGCGCGCCCCGGACGACTACCAGATCGCACTGCACGCGCCGAACGTACTGCGCAAGGGCGCTTACCCGGCCTGGGGTGTGTTCGCCAATGTGTTCATGGGCCAGGCCGACACGGTGGTGGAGTTCCGTGTGGATGATGGCGCGTGGCAGCCGATGAAGCGGGTGGAGCAGCCGGACCCGCGCGTGCAGGTCGAGAATGTCGCCGATGACACCGCCGAGCGCCTGCGCGGTTTCGACCGGTCGCCGGAAGCCACCCCCTCGACGCACCTGTGGCGCGGCGCGCTGCCGACCGACCTGGCCATCGGCGAGCACAAGGTAGAAGTGCGCGCCGTACACGCCGACGGCCCCACCGCAACCGCCAGCACCAGTTACCGCCTCCAGACCGCCAAACCCTGATGCCTGCCCGCGCCCGGTAGTGCCAGGCCCTGCCTGGCAACCCCGCAATGCCCGCCAAGCCCGCAATACGCCCAGGTACGGCAAAGCGCGCTTTGCAAACCCGAACCGATCACCGAAAATCCGCCCATGCGATCGAATCAACCCAAGGCCAGCGAGTGAGCGTTGCAACACCGTTTCCCGACGCCCATCCGGCTCAACCGCCACGCCCCGGTTCCCACGGCGACACCCTGATCGTCGCCGACGTCGGCGGCACCTATGCGCGGCTGGCGGTAGCTGAAGTAGTGGCCGGCCAGGCCCCACGCATCCGCAACCTGCGCCGCTACGCCTGTGCGGAATTCGCCAGCCTGGCGAACATCATTGCCGCATTCCGCGCTTCACAGGACGGCGCCCCGGCGACCGCCGTGGTCGCCATTGCCGGTCTGCTCGAAGGCGACCACCTGGTCAACACCAACCTGCCGTGGCCGGTGTCCGTAGCGGCTACGCGCCGCGACGCCGGGCTCGCCTCGCTCGACCTGATCAACGATTTCGAAGCCGTTGCCTACGCGATTCCGCACGTCGCCGGCGACACGCTGGTGGCGTTGAACGGCGAATCGGATGCAGGCAGCCGTTGGCCGGCATTGGTGCTGGGCCCGGGCACCGGGCTGGGCGCGGCGCTGCGTTTCGAAGCAGGCGCAGGCGCGGTGCTGGCCAGCGAAGCAGGGCACGCCGCACTCGGCGCGGTGACTGCACTCGAACTACAGGTGCTGCAGCAGATGCTGCAACGCTGGGAGCACGTGGACAACGAACGCATCCTGTCCGGCAGCGGGTTGATGAACCTGTATCCCAGCCTGTGCGCGATCCGGGGCGTGTCACCGCAGTGGACCACGACTGAAACGCTCATCGCCGCCGCACTGGCGGGCGACGACGCGCTGGCGGTGGAGACGCTGGAGGTGTTCTGCAGCTGGCTGGGCAGTCTCGCCGGCGACCTGGCTGCGACCTTCGGGGCGCGTTCGGTGTACCTGGCCGGTGGCATTTCCGGCCACGTTGCACGTTTCATCGATGACGGCCACTTCCGCACGCGGTTCCTGGCCAAGGGCGTGATGCGCCGGGTGCTGGAACAGGTGCCGGTGTGGCGGGTCGAACATGGCGAGCTGGGCGTGGTCGGTGCGGCGGTATGGCACGCCGAACACCGCCGCGCGGCCGCATAGGATTCTTTTCCGGGGGAGCAGCACGTGACAGACCGTAGGCAGTTTCTCCAGGCCGGTGCACTGGCCGCCGGCGTGATGGCGTTTCCAAAGGTGCAGGCCAGCAGCAACGGTCGTGCCAGGGTAGTCTCGACCTGGGACTTCGGCGTGGGAGCCAACCAGGCCGCGTGGAAAGTGTTGTCTGCCGGCGGCAGTGCGCTGGATGCAGTGGAAACCGGCGCACGCTGGGCCGAAAGCGAGCTGTGCAATCCCACGGTCGGGCGCTGCGGCAATCCCGACCGCGACGGCGTGTTGAGCCTGGATGCCAGCATCATGGCCGGCGACGGCCGCTGTGGTTCCGTGGCGGCGCTGACCGACATCCTGCATGCGGTCTCGGTCGCGCGCAAAGTGATGGAGCAGACTCCGCACGTGATGCTGGTGGGCGAGGGCGCGCAGCAGTTCGCCATGCAGCAGGGCTTCCCGCGCGAAAAGCTGCTGACGCCCGCTGCCGAGAAGGCCTGGCGCGAATGGTTGAAGACCGCGCAGTACACCCCGGAAATCAATGCCGAGCGGCGCACGCGCCCGGGCGACAGCAGCAACCACGACACGCTGGGCATGCTGGCGATCGACGCGCAGGGTCAGTTGGCTGGCGCCTGCACCACCAGTGGCATGGCCTGGAAGCTGCACGGCCGGGTCGGCGACAGCCCGATCATTGGCGCCGGCCTGTATGTAGACAATGAAGTAGGCGCAGCCACGGCGTCGGGCGTGGGCGAGGAAATGATCCGCAACGCCGCCTCGTTCCTGGTGGTCGAACTGATGCGCCAGGGCCGCTCCCCGGCCGAGGCCTGCCGCGAGGCCATCGCGCGCGTGGTGCGCAAGCGCCCCGAGGCCAGCAAGACCCTGCAGGTGTGCTTCCTGGCGCTGGACCGAAACGGCGAAGTGGGCGCATACGCGCTGCATCGCGGCTTCGTCTACGCGGTCTGCGACAAGGACCGCCAGGACGACCTGCGCGATTCGGCATCGGTCTACACCACCGAGCAGACCTGATGGCTGCCCGCCACGTGCTTGAGATCGCCTCGAACTCGGTGGCCTCGGCACTGGCCGCGCAGGCGGGCGGTGCGGATCGGGTCGAGCTGTTCGACAACCTGGGCGAAGGCGGCACCACGCCTTCGTACGCAAGTATCGCCATCGCACGCGAGCGCCTGCGCATACCGCTGTTCGTGTTGATCCGGCCGCGACCAGGTGATTTCCATTACGACGCGCTGGAGTCGGAGCTGATGCTCCGCGATATTGCCAACTGCCGTCAGCTGGGCTGCGATGGTGTGGTGATCGGTGCGCTGGATGCGGATGGCGCGGTGGATATGCCGTTGTGCCGTGAGCTGGTAGCTGCGGCGGGCCCATTGGGCGTCACGTTTCACCGCGCCTTTGATGCGGCACGTAATCTGCCCGAAGCCTTGGAGCAGGTGGTAGAGCTGGGGTGTCAGCGCGTACTCAGCTCTGGTGGTCAGGCGAGCGCAGGGCAGGGCAGCGCGATGCTGGCCTGGCTGGTCGCGCAGGCGGGTGGGCGGTTGTCGGTGATGGCCGGTGCGGGCATTACGCCTGACAACATCGCCGGTATTGCGTCGGCTACCGGTTGCCGCGAGATGCATGCGTCTGCGAAGGCGGCGCGTGTTTCGGGCATGCGGTTCCGCAACGCCGATCTACGTGGACTGGATAACGACTGGGTGCAGACCGATGCCGGGACGGTGGCGGCATTGCGTTCTGCACTGGATGTCACCGGGCGTTGAGTCTGCGCTGACACGCGTGGCGTGTCCCTAAAAAAAAACGACAGCCATCTGTACCAGCCTGACTGCCGTGGAGGAACGTTGCCCCCGCCGGTAAGGCGAGGGCAGGTGATGCTTAGAACTTGTAGGTCGCGCCGAAGTACAGCTGGCGGCCGGAGTACAGACTGGAGATCAGGCGGGCATCGGTGTCGTTGCCGAGGTGGATGCGCTGCTCTTCCTTGGTGGCATTCAGTACCGAGGCAGTGAACGTCAGTGCGTCGGTGAAGTTGTAGGCCACGTTGAGGTCGAGCTGTGCGTACGGCTCGGAGTACTCGGTCATGCCGCCATTCAAGCCACCGACGACTTCGCCACGGCGGTTGTAGGACGCACGCGCCAGGAAGGTGTCGTTCTCGTAGAACACGGTGAAGTTGGCCTGGTTCTTGGCGCTGCCCACCAGCGGCGATGCGCCGATGTTCTCGCCGTCGAGCACGATCGAAGCCAGGTTGGTGTCGTTGTAGGTGTAGTTGGCCTGCACGCCCAGACCGAAGTCGAAGGTGTACTGACCATACAGCTCCACGCCCTGCGACACGCCGTCGCGGCCGTTGGCCTGGGTCTCGTAGTCCTGCACGGTGACCGACTCGCCGCCGATCACCATCTGCACGTCACGCACCACCGGCACCGTGAAGTTGTCCACGTTCTTGCGGAACAGGCCGATACCCGCGACCGCACCCGGCTGGAAGTACCACTCCAGGCCCACGTCGAACTGGGTCGCTTCGAACGGTTCCAGGTCCTTGTTGCTGCCGTGGCCCTGCCAGCCTTCCTGCGGCGCGCCACCGGCGACGCGACGGTCATTGACGTACTCGGCGCTGAAGTAGCTCAGCGCGCCCGGTGCGGCGATGCTGGTGTAGCTCGGACGTGCGATCACCTTGGACGCCGCGCCACGCAGCACCAGGTTCTCGGTGATGTCCCAGGCGATGTTGAAGCTCGGCAGGAAGTCGGTATAGGTCTTGTCGGAGCCGATCAGCTCGAACGACTTCTGGCGGGCCAGGCTGTCGGGCAGGCGCACGAAGCCGCTTTCGCAACCGTAGTTCGGGAACGCCGCCGCCGCCGGGTCGTTGCACGACATCGGCGCGCCCGACGCGTTGTCCAGGAAGTAGTCGTTGAAGCGTTCGATCGAGTCGCTGGACTGCGCGAACTGCTCGGTACGCACCATGCGCACGCCGACGTTGCCGCGCAGGCGGTCGGTACGGAAGTTGGCCTGGAAGTAGCCGGCGTAGACCTTCTCGTTGACGTTGTAGACGAAGTCTTCTTCGGTCCGGTTGTGCGAACCGCCGTAACGATCGTTGAGGTAGTTGATGTACGCCGGGTAGTCGATGCCCGGGAACACGTTGGCGTCGAAACCACCGCGGATGCCGGTGATCGGGTTGGACAGGAAGAAGCCCGGCTGGGCGATGCCCGCCGTGTTGTCGCAGCCTGCCTGGTAGCGGTTGTTGTCGTAGTCGGCGGGGTCGGTGCCCGGGCACACCCAGTAGGTATTGCCGGTATTGCGGTGGACCTTGCCATCGCTGTACTTGGCGCCGAACTGGAACGAGTCCAGCCAGCCGGCTTCGAACAGCTTGGTGAAGTCGGCCTGGAAGTGGTTCTGCTTGACCTCGGTCTGCATCCAGGACGAATCGGTCGAGCCGGTGTCCACTTCGGCGATGCCGTTCATCAGCTGCTGCTGCAGGTCAGGCGAGAACGTGGCCGACGGCGTGCCAGTCAGGTCCCACGCGGAGTAGCGGTTGCCGGTTTCCCACACGCCATCGACACGACGGCGCGGCTTGGCCGACATGCGGAAGTTCATCGTCGGCCCACCTTCGGACCAGGTGCGGCCGCCGCTGAAGGACGCCTTCCAGAGCGGGCTGATGTCCCAGTCGACGCTCAGGTCGGCGGTCTGAGACAGCGCCTTTTCGCGGCTGTAGCCACCGGTCAGCTGCGGGGTGGGGATGGTGCAGTCGTCCGGACCCCAGCCGCCCGGCGGCAGGCCGGCCGCAGCAGCTTCGTCTTCGCTGCAGTAGTAGGTCTTTCCGGCCAGCTTCTCGAACTGCGCGCCGGTCACGATGCTGCCGCTGGGGTCCATGGTCAGGCCGTTGAGCAGGCGACCGCCGGCCCAGTTGCCGTCCTGGTTGTAGCGCGCCATGTTCCATTCCGGAATCTTGAGCATGTTCTGGGTGTAGTCACCCTGCAGCTCGAAGCGGAAGTAATTGGCGGTCAGGGTGACGTTGTCGGTCGGCTTGAACTGGAAGGTGAATTGGCCACCCTTGCGCTCGCGCTCCTCTTCCTTCACGGCGAAGTTCACCGAGGTGGGCATGAAGAAGTCGGTGTAGTTGTTGCCGTTCTGGTCGTTGAAACCCGAGTTGCCCCACCAGTAGTTGACGCCGCCCTGGGTCAGCGGGTTGCCGTTGACATCGCGCGCGTCGGTGTCGGTGCCGTACCACTGGTAGTTCTCGGTGGTGGCTTCCATGGTGCGGCTGGTGCGCTTCTGCTGGGTCACGCCGACCAGCACGCCGAAGCGCTCGTCGTCGCTGTGCCAGGAGTACAGCGCGGACGCCTGCGGGTCGACGTCAGGGCTGGTGTCCGAGGAAGTGCCTTCCAGGGTCACGTAGCCGGAATTGGATTCCATCTCGAGCGGGCGACGGGTATGCAGGATCACCGTGCCGCCGATGCCGCCTTCGTCGATGCGCGCTTCGGGCGACTTGAACAGCTCGGCGCTGGACAGCATGTTCGACGGCAGCAGGGTGTAGTTGAACGAACGGCTGGCCTCGTCGTTGGTTTCCGAGGTCGCGATGTAATTGCCGTTCAACTGGGTCAGGGTCAGGTCAGGATCCAGGCCGCGCACGCTGACGCTCTTGCCTTCGCCGCCGTCGCGGGTAATGACCACGCCCGGCACGCGCTGCAGCGAGTCGGCCACGTTCTTGTCGGGGAACTTGCCCACGTCTTCGGCGGTGATCACTTCGACCACGGCATTGGCGTCGCGCTTCTGCTGCAGGCTTTTTTCGATGGCGTAGCGATAGCCGGTGACCTGGACGCTGTCGAGCGTGGTCGCGGAGGGCGTCTGGGACGGGGTCGCGGCCTGCTGGGCGAACACGGTCGCCGGCACGAAGGCCGCGGCGGCCAGGGCAAAGGTGATCGCGGCGGACAAGGCGTCACGGCCGTGCATGCGGGACATCTGCTTCATTCCACTCTCTCCGTTGGATTGAATCGGTACTGAGATTTCGTTGAATCGATCTAAAACTGGCAGCGGACCTGGCGAGCCCCCCAGCTCGCCGTGCCACGCATATGACGGTTCGGAGTTGGATCGATCTAAACCGCTGGCAGCGGATTTTTAACACGGCCGCGCCAGGGAAGCATGCTGCTCCGCAATATGGACGACGGGGTCTGGAATGTGCCTAGGGCGCAGGCGCCACAAGGGACAAGGGGCGGGAGGGAGTTTGAACGCTTCAGTTGCGCAGCGGTCGGGACGCGGTGGCGACGATGGGTTCGCGGGTGCGCTCATGTTGCGCCGCAGAATGCATCCCCGGATTGCCCCGTGTTCTACTTAAATCGATCTAAATTCACGCCGTCGTGACTTTGGAGCGATCCAAACCCACAGGAACCTCTGCATGCGCCGATTGCCGTCCCGCCTCGCCCTGACGACCTGCCTGGCCGTTTTGGCCTTCACCCCCGTGCTGCAGGCCGCCCCGGCCGCGCTGGAGCGTGAGGTCAACACCTTCATCGGCAGCAAGGATGACGGCAACACCTTCCCGGGCGCCTCGGCCCCGTTCGGCCTGATCCAGGTCAGCCCGATCGGCGAGCACTACGCCGGCTGGCGCTATGACGACCCCAAGATCCGCGGCTTCGGCCATTCCTTCCTGTCCGGTGCAGGCTGCTGGGAGCAGGGCGGGCAGGTCTCGGTGCTGCCAGTGACCGGCAGCATCGGTCCGGGTGGCGATTTCGACACCGACAGCGCCAAGAGCTTCGACCACAAGACCTACGCGTCCAGCTATACCCACGAAGGCGAGGTCGGCCAGGCCGGCTACTACAAGGTGCGGCTGACCAGCTACGGCGGCATCGATGCCGAGGCCACCGCGCGCACCCGCGCTGCCGCCGAGCGTTACACCTTCCCGGTCGACGCCGCTACCGGCCACGTGCTGGTCAACGTCGGCCAGGCCAACGAACGCCATTCGGTGATCGGCAGCGTGATCGATGTGGTCGGCGACCGCGTGGTCGAGGGCAAGCTGGTCACCAAGAGCTTCTGCGGCGGCCACCAGTACACCACCTGGTTCCGCATCGAGTTCGATCGCCCGTTCAAGGCGTACGGCACCTGGGGCGAGGGCGGTGGCCTGCCCGGCGCGCGCCACGGCATGGAAGGCGAGCTCAAGCCCAGCGGGGCGTGGCTGAGCTTCGATACGTCCAAGGGCCGCGCGGTGACGGCAGTCAGCGCCATTTCCCACGTCGACGCCGAAGGCGCGCGCGCCAACCTGCGCAGCGACGGCATGCAGGATGGCCGCCTGCTCGGCTTCGAGCGCATGCGCAGCCTGTCCCAGCAGCAGTGGCGCAAGGAACTGTCCACGGTACGCGTGGACAGCAAGCACGCCGATGACCGTACCGTGCTGTACACCGCGCTGTACCACGCGCTGCTGCAGCCGCTGACCGGCAGCGATGCCGACGGCCGCTACCGGGGCTATGACGACAACATCCACCGTGCCGACGGCTGGACCTACTACGAGTACTTCTCGCTGTGGGACACCTACCGCGCGCAGAACCAGTGGCTGGCGCTGACCCGTCCGCAGGTTACCCGCGACATCGGCCGCAGCCTGCTGGCGATCAACGAGCAGGGGGGATGGCTGCCGCGCTGGGGCTACGCGAACTTCGAAACCAACATCATGACCGGCGACCCGGTCACGCCCTTCATGGTCGACCTGTGGCGCTTCGGTGCGCTGGCCGGTCGCGAAAGCGAGGCCTACACCGCGCTGCGCCGCAATGCGTTCGAACTGCCGCCGATGAACTCGCGCCATGCCGGCCGCTCGGGCAACCCGGGCTATGTCGAGAACGGCTACGTCGCCTACGACCGTGCGTTCCCGTCCAAGGGCATGGACGTCGACCCGCACCACGGCGGCTCGGCCACGCTGGAGTACGCACTGGCTGACTGCGCGCTGGCGCAGATGGCCGACGGCCTGGGCCATGCCGACGATGCGGGCGTCCTGCGCCAGCGCGGCCGCAACTGGCAGAAGGTGTGGGACCCGAGCGTGCGCGACGAGGAAACCGGCATGAGCGGCTTCCCGCGTCCGCGCATGGATGATGGCAAGTGGTACCTGCCGGCCGACGGCCACTACAGCCCGCGTTCGCACCATGGCTTCCATGAAGGCACCGCGTGGCAGTACCAGTGGCTGGCCCAGCAGGACATCCCCGGCCTGGTCCAGGCCATGCACGGCCGCGAACAGGCCGGCAAGCGCCTGGATGCCTTCTTCGCCTACGACGCGTTGCTGCAGTCGCCGCTGCAGGCCGCGCGCAAGGAATGGGTGGTCGGTCCTTACAGCTATTACAACCAGTATCGCTACAACCCGAACAACGAACCCGACCTGCACGCGCCGTGGATGTACACCCTGATCGGCCAGCCGTGGAAGACCGCTACGGTGGTGCGCGCCGCGCAGCAGCTGTTCACCAACGCGCCCAACGGCGTCACCGGCAACGATGACCTGGGCACGATGTCGGCGTGGTACCTGTTCAGTGCGCTGGGCCTGTACCCGGCGGTGCCGGGCAGTGGCCAGTTCCTGCTGCATGCGCCGCGCTTCGCCAAGGTCGAAGTGGACCTGGGCCAGGGCCGCACGCTGCGCCTGCAGGCGCCGGGCGCCGACGGCCGCAAGCTCCAGTATGTGCAGGGCGTGCAGGTTGACGGCCAGGCGCACTCGCCGGTCTGGATGGACTGGAACCGGCTGCAGCAGGGCGGCACCATTTCCTACGCACTCGGCGAAACCGCCCCGGAAGCCGGTTGGGGTACCCAGGTGGCCGACCTGCCGGTCTCGTACTGCGCCACGCCGGGGGCCGTGCTCGAATGAGCCGCCGCCCCGGTCCGCTGGCCGATGCGATCGTTTAGGCTTGCAGCACCCTGACCCGACCGACGCCACGATGAAAAAGGACACTTCCGCTGCCAAGGGAACCCGCGCCAGCACGCCCCGTGCCGGCGCCGCACGCGCGGTCACCGTGACCGACATTGCCGATGCCATCGGCGTGTCGCGCGCCACGGTGTCGCTGGTGCTGCGGGGCAGCCCACTGGTCAATGTCGACACCCGCGCGCGGGTGGAGGCCGAACTGCGCCGGCAGCGCTATGTGTACAACCGGGGCGCGGCCAACCTGCGCCGCCGCACCTCGACCAGCGTGGCGCTGGTGATCAACGATCTTTCCAACCCGTTCTTCGCCGAATTCGCCTCCGGCGTCGACGAGGCGCTGGGGGCCAAGGGGTACGTGACCCTGCTTGGCAGCACCGGCGAGTCGCCCGAGCGGCAGCAGGCGGTGCTGACCACCTTGATGGAACACACCCCGGCCGGGCTGATCCTGTCGCCGGCCGAAGGCAGCGACGCTACCGAGGTACGCCAGGCGCTGGGCTTCAATGCGAACGTGCTGCTGTTCAACCGCGAACTCAACGGCGGCGACTGGGATTTCCTCACGCTGGACAACCAGCAGGGCGCCTACCTGGCAACCCGCCACCTGATCGAGCGCGGCCACCAGCGCATTGCGTTCTTCGGCGGTCACGCCGAATCCAGTTCCTGCCACCAGCGCCGCACCGGCTATGCGCAGGCGCTGGCCGAAGCAGGGCTGGAGGTGCAGCCGGACTGGCTGATCGAATCGGCGCCCAACCGTCTTGAAGCCGCCGCGCGGACGGGCGAGCTGTTTGCCGGCGACGTGCCCACTGCTGCGGTCTGCTACAACGACACCGTGGCACTGGGCCTGATGCTGGGCCTGGCCTCGCGCGGCGTGCAGCCGGGCCGCGATTTCGCGGTGACGGGATTCGATGACATTTCCGAGGCCGCGGTGGCGATGCCGCCGCTGACCACGCTGACCGTAAACCCCCGAGAGCGCGGCCGCCAGGCAGCCGAACTCTTGCTGCAACGCCTGGATGATCCCACCGCTGCTCCGCGCCGTACCGTGGCACCGGTGCAGCTCCGTATCCGTGACAGCAGCGGCCCCGTGGCCGCCTGATCCCGACTCCCCTTCACCCGCCCGCGCAATGAGGCGCGTACCGCATGCCCATTTCTCCGACGCCACGCCTGCCCACGTCGTCTTCCACCGCACCCGTGGTCAACACGCGCATGGCGTTGGCGGTCGCCACCACGATCTTCTTCATGTGGGGCTTCCTGACCTGTCTCAACGACATCCTGATTCCGCATCTGAAGGCGGTGTTCGAACTGAACTACGCCAAGGCGATGCTGGTGCAGTTCACCTTCTTCGGTGCGTACTTCCTGATGTCGCTGCCGGCGGGTCGGCTGGTCGCGCACCTGGGTTACAAGAAGGGCATCGTGGCTGGCCTTGCCATCGCTGCGGTCGGTGCGCTGGGCTTCTGGCCGGCCGCCGAACTGCGCGTGTATGAAGCGTTCCTCGGCGCGCTGTTCGTGCTGGCGACCGGCATCACCGTGCTGCAGGTGGCGGCGAATCCGTATGTCGCGCTGCTGGGGCCGGAACAGACTGCTTCGAGCCGGCTGACCCTGGCGCAGGCACTGAACTCGCTGGGCACCGCGATCGCGCCGATCTTCGGTGGCCTGCTGATCCTGGGCAACACGGTCAAGAGCGCCGACGAGCTGGCCGCGCTGGGCGCCGCCGAACAGCTGGCCTACCGCACCCAGGAAGCGCAGGCGGTGCAGGGCCCGTACGTGGGCCTGGCGATCGCGCTGGCCCTGCTGGCGGTGTTCGTCTACCTGTTCCGCCTGCCGGCCTTGAACGAGACCACCGAGCAGGCCGACACCGGCAGCCACACCCTGATGGACGCGCTGCGCCACCGCCATGTCCTGTTCGGCGTGCTGGGCATCTTCTTCTACGTGGGCGCGGAAGTGTCGATCGGCAGCTTCCTGGTCAACTACCTGTCGATGCCCAACATTGGCGGGCTGACCGAACAGCAGGCGACCGGTTACGTGTCGGCCTACTGGACCATGGCGATGGTCGGCCGCTTTGCCGGCTCAGCGATCATGACCCGCTTCTCGCCGCGCCGCCTGTTGACGCTGTTTGCCGCCGCCAATGCGGTACTGCTTGCGGTAACGCTGGCCAGCGAAGGCCACGTGGCGATGTACTCGGTGGTGGCGATCGGCCTGTTCAACTCGATCATGTTCCCGACCATCTTCGCGCTCAGCATCGAGCGCCTGGGTCCGCTGACCAACAAGGCCTCCAGCCTGCTGATCATGGCCATCGTCGGTGGCGCGATCATTCCGTTCCTGCAGGGCCTGCTGGCCGACCGTATCGGCCTGCACCTGTCTTTCATCCTGCCGTTGCTGTGCTACGGCTACATCCTCTTCTATGGCATGTGGGGCTCGCGCCCGCGTGCCGGTTTCAGCCAGGGGGGCTGAGCGCGTCATGACCAAGATTGTTTGTTTCGGCGAAATTTTGATCGATCTACTTGCACAGCCGCCGGCCACCCCGGACACCCCGCGTGCGTTCCTGCAGTACGCCGGCGGTGCGCCGGCCAACGTTGCGGTGGCCGCAGCGCGCCTCGGCGCCGATACCCATTTCGCCGGCATGCTCGGCCAGGACATGTTCGGTGACTTCCTCGCCGAAAGCCTGGCCAGCGCCGGAGTCGCTACCGATTGCATCGTGCGTACCGACGCGGCCAAGACCGCGCTGGCGTTCGTGGCGCTGGACGCGCACGGCGAACGAAGCTTCAGCTTCTATCGTCCGCCGGCGGCGGACCTGCTGTTCCGCGCCGAGCACTTCAGCCCGGCCTGCTTCGCAGGCACCCGCAGCTTCCATGTGTGCTCCAACAGCCTGACCGAGGCCGCGATCGCACAGGCCACGCTGGACGGCATGCAGCGCGCGCGCGCCGCCGGTGCGATGGTGAGCCTGGACCTCAACCTGCGCCCGGCGCTGTGGCCGGCCGACGTGGACCCGACCGCCACGCTGTGGCAGGCGCTGGTGCTGGCCGATCTGGTCAAGCTTTCGCGCGAGGAACTTGAATACCTCGCCGCGCCGCTGGGCGCCGACGGCAATGGCGTGGTCATCCAGCGCCTGCTCGCCGCCCATGCACAGGCCGTGGTGGTCACCGACGGTGCTGCCCCGATGCGTTGGTACACCCGCCACGGCAACGGCGTGGTCACCGGGTTCCAGGTGCCTACCGTAGACACGACGGCCGCAGGCGATGCGTTCGTCGGCGGCCTGCTGTTCGCGCTTGGCGAGCGCGGTGCCGACGGCGAAGCGTTCATCGACTTCTGCCGCGATCCGGCCGCTCTGAAGGATGCCATTCGTTTTGGTGCTGCGGTAGGCGCGCTGGCGGTGACCCGCAAGGGCGCTTTCGCCGCGATGCCGAGCCTGGCCGACGTCCAGCAACTGCTGCAGCAACAACAGGAAATTCCCGCATGACCACCGCCGTTCCCGCCCAGCCCGATTTTCGTTCGCCTGCGTTCCTGCGCGCGCACATCGCGCACACCATGGCGTTCTACCATCCGCACGAGCTCGACCCGAACGGGGGCTTTTTCCACTACTACCGTGACGACGGGACTGTCTACGACGCCCACCACCGCCACCTGGTGAGCAGTACCCGTTTCGTGTTCAACCACGCGATGGCCTATCGCGAGTTCGGCAACCCCGAGGACCTCAAGGCCACCGAGCACGGCGTGCGCTACCTGCGCGAGGTGCACCGCAACCCAGTTACCGGCGGCTATGCGTGGACCCTGCGCGATGGCGTGGTCGAAGATGCCACCAACCACTGCTACGGCGTGGCGTTCGTGCTGCTGGCCTACAGCTGCGCGCTCAAGGCCGGCATCGGCGAAGCACGTGCGTGGATGGATGAAACCTGGGAGCTGCTGGAAGCGCGCTTCTGGGAACCCGAATTCGGCCTGTACAAGGACGAAGCCGACGCCGACTGGAACTTCAGCGATTACCGTGGCCAGAACGCCAACATGCACATGTGCGAAGCGATGCTGGCCGCGTTCGAGGCCAGCGGCGAGGCGCGCTACCGCGACCGTGCGTTGCTGCTGGCCGACCACATGACCCGCCGCCAGGCAGCGCAGGGCGATGGCCTGGTCTGGGAACATTACGACCGCAACTGGCAGATCGACTGGAACTACAACCTCGACAATCCCAAGCACCTGTTCCGTCCGTGGGGCTTCCAGCCGGGCCACCAGACCGAGTGGGCCAAGCTGCTGTTGATCCTGGACCGCCACGTGCAGGCGGACTGGCTGGTGCCGACCGCGCGCCACCTGTTCGATACCGCGATGGCGCGCAGCTGGGACGACACCCATGGCGGCCTGGTCTACGGCTTCGCGCCGGACGGCAGCGTGTGCGACGACGACAAGTACTTCTGGGTGCAGGCCGAGTCGCTGGCGACGGCCGCGCTGCTGGCCGCGCGCACCGGCGAGGCGGTGTACTGGGAATGGTACGACCGCCTGTGGGCGTATTCGTGGGCGCACATGATCGACCATCAGTACGGTGCCTGGTACCGCATCCTGGATGTGCAGAACCGCAAGTACAGCGACGAGAAGAGCCCGGCGGGCAAGACCGACTACCACACCATGGGCGCGTGTTACGAAGTGCTCAACGTGGTGCGCTGAGTTCGATTCCAGGGGCAATGAAGGGGTAGGTGAATGAAGCAGTGGGCGTGGGTATCGGGTCTTGTTCTGCTGCTTGCGCTTCATGCGCTCCCCACCGCCGCCGCGCCGTTGCAGGCGCAGTGGTCGTTCCGGCTGCTGCCCGGCAATGCGCAGGTGCAGGCACACCCGGAAGCGGCCGGATGGCGCACCGCGTCCGTGCCCGGTTCGGTGCACACCGACCTGCTGGCAGCGAACCTGATTCCTGACCCGTACGCCGGCGCGCCTGAAGCCGCCCTGCAATGGATCGGTCTGGCAGATTGGGAGTACCAGGCGCGTTTCGATGTGGACGCCGCCACCCTGGCGCGTGCGCACGCGGAACTGGTCTTCGAAGGGTTGGACACGTTTGCCGAAGTCACCCTCAACGGTCGGCCGCTGTTGCGCGCCGACAACAGCCACCGTACGTGGCGGGCTTCCGTTGCGGGCCAGCTGCGCGCCCGCGGCAACGAGCTGCAGGTGGTGTTCCGTTCGCCGATCGCCACGCTGCTGCCGGGCGTGCAGGCAATGCCGCACAAGATCGCGGGCAACTACCCGTCGCCGTACGGCGATGAACCGCGTGATGCGATGGTCGGCAATTTCGTGCGCAAGCCCGGTTACCACTTCGGCTGGGACTGGGGTCCGCGCTATGTCACCGCCGGCATCTGGCGGCCGGTGCGGCTTGAAAGCTGGAACGCGCAGCGGATCACCGATGTGGCGGTGCAGACCACGTCACTGGACGCACGGCGCGCTGCGCTGCAGGTCCAGGTCGAGGTGGAAACCGCCGGAACACGCCAGGCAACGGTGCAGGTGGAGATGGTGGATCCGGAGGGGCGCATCGCGACCACGGTGACACAGCCGACCTCGCTGCGTGCCGGCGTCCAGGTAGTGTCGGTGCCGGTCACGCTGTCCAAGCCGCGCCGTTGGTGGCCGGTCGGGCAAGGCGAGCAGGCGCGTTACACCGTGAACGTGCGCGTGGATGGCGGTACGCCCGACGCGGTGGAGCGCAGCATCCGCACCGGCCTGCGCACGGTCGAGCTGCGTCGCGAGAACGACGCCAAGGGCGGGCAAGGCTTCACCTTCGTCATCAACGGCGTGCCGATCTTCGCCAAGGGCGCCAACGTCATTCCGTTCGACATGTTCCCGGCCCGGGTCGATCCGGCACGGATCCGGCGCGAGCTGACCGCGGCACGCGACGCCAACATGAACATGCTGCGCAACTGGGGCGGCGGTTACTACGAAGACGATGCGTTCTTCGACATCGCCGACGAACTGGGGTTGCTGGTCTGGCAGGACTTCATGTTCGGCGGCGGCATGCAGCCGGGCTACGATCCGGCGTTCCGTGCCAACGTGGTGGCCGAGGCGCGCGACAACGTGCGCCGCCTGCGTCGCCATCCCAGCGTGGTGCTGTGGTGTGGCAACAATGAAGAAGAAACCGCGTGGAAGGATTGGGGCCACGGCAAAGACCTGAAAGCGGCCGATCCGGTGTTTGCAGCAAAGGTCTGGCAGGGCTATGTGGATCTGTTCGGCAATGATCTGCGCCAGGTGGTGGGTGAGGACGGGCTGGGCGTGCCGTACTGGTCCAGCTCGCCGAGCAACGACCTGGACACCGTGGCCAATGACTCGACCCGGGGCGACAAGCACTACTGGCAGGTATGGGGTAATCCAGCGCTGCCGGTGCAGGCCTACCTGCGCGAGACGCCGCGCTTCATGTCCGAATACGGCCTGCAGGCGTGGCCGGTGCTGCGGACGCTGGATGGCATCATCCCGGAGAGCGAGCGACAGGTGGACAGCACCACCGTGCGTGCGCACCAGAAGTTCATGGCGGGCGAGGGCAATCAGCGCCTGCTGCAGTACATCGAACGAGAATTCGGCACGCCGCGCGACTTCGCCGATTTCGTTTATCTGAGCCAGGTCATGCAGGCCGAAGGCATCGAGCTGGCCGCCCTGCATCACCGCGCCTCACGTCCCTACACGATGGGCTCGCTGTACTGGCAGCTCAACGATGTGTGGCCGGGGGCGTCGTGGTCGAGCATCGACCACGCGGGACGCTGGAAGGCGCTGCATTTCCATGCAAAGCGGTTCTTTGCCGACCATGCGGTGGCGGCACTGCGCGATGAGAATGTGACCCGGGTGAACCTGCTCAACGACCTGCAGACGCCGTTGAAGGCGCAGTGGCGGGTGCGGGTCATGGACGTGGACGGTCGGGAGATTTCGAAGCAGCAGCACGCGGTGATGGTGCCCGCGCTGTCGGCGCTGGAGGTAGGGCGCTTCGCCGATGCGCAGCTGTTGGGCAAGGCCGATCCAACGCGGACGGTAGCGGTGGTGGAGCTGCTCGAGGGAACGAAGGTGTTGTCGCGCCAGGTGGTCTATTTCGCCGCGGCCAAGGATATGCAGTTGCCGAACGCGAAGATCGAGGCGCGTTGGCTGCAGGACGGTGCTGGCACTGTGCTCGAGCTGCGTTCGGCGCAGCTGGCGCGCGGCGTCTGGGTGGCGTTTGACGGGTTCGATGCGACGCTGGATGACAACGCGTTCGACCTGGTGCCGGGTGAGACGGTACGCGTGCGGGTCAACGCGGATGCAGATGCGGAGGCGTTGCAGAACGCGTTGCAGGTTCGATCCGTGGCGGACGCGATCGGGAGCTAGTCGACCGCGCCGGGCACCGCGAGGACACGCATGGCGTGTCTCTACGCGGCATCTCATCGAGCGTTGATGCGTAGCGACACGCCATGCGTGTCCCGCGCGATGTCAGGTCACACCGTGATCTGCTGGAAATTCTCGACCCGGTCATGCCCATGCGTCGCATCTCCGGTGCGCGGCATCGGGTAATCGTCCAGGCGGTCCAGAAGGCGCGTCTGCAACCCGGCCTCACGCGCAGCATCCAGCTCTTCAACCACATCGGACAGGAACACGATCTGCCCGGCAGGCACGCCAATCGCCTTGACGATGTTGCGGTAGCTCTCGGCTTCGCGCTTGCCGCCGATCTCGGTATCGAACCAGCCGGACACGAGGCCGGTGAGGTCGCCGGGTTCGCTGAAACCGAAGAACAGCTTCTGCGAGGGCACCGAGCCGGAGGAATACACGTAGAGCGGCTTGCCTTCGGCGTGCCAGCCGTTCAGCACGGCAGCCACTTCCGGATAGAAATGCGCCTTGTAGTCGCCGTTGCGGTAACCGGCTTCCCAGATCATGCCCTGCAGCGCCTTCAGCGCGGTGTGCTTGCGGTCCTGGTCGATCCAGCCCTGCAGGGTCTCCACGATCAGGGCGTCCTGGCAGGCACCGCCGATCTCCACGGCCACCGCATCCAGCCAGCGACGCACTTCCGGCTGCTGGCCGTGCGCGGTGACGAAGGCCGGCAGGGCCTTGCGCGCATACGGGAACAGCACGTTCTTGACGAACGAGATGCTGCTGGTGGTGCCTTCGATGTCGGTGAGGATGACGGTGGGGTGGGGCATGGATCAGGACGCCTTGGTCGGAACGTAACGGGGGAATTTCTGTGCGATGTCGGTGCCGGTGAAGTGGCCGACCCAGCCGTCCGGCTCGGTGAAGAAGCGGATCGCAACGAAGCTGGGCTCATCGCCCATGTCGAACCAGTGGGTGGTGCCATCGGGCACGGCGATCAGGTCGTCCTTCACGCACTCGATCTCGTAGACCTTGTCGTCCACGTGCAGGGTGAACAGGCCGGAGCCGGCGACGAAGAAGCGGACTTCATCTTCCTTGTGGAAGTGTTCGTCGAGGAACTTCTTGCGGAGTTCGGCGCGGTTGGGGTTGTCCGGAGCGATCGAGGCGACGTCGACGCTCTTGAAGCCGTGCTCGGCGACGAGGCGGTCGATGTCGCTGCGATAGGCGGCGAACACCTCGTCCTGGCTGGCGCCGGGGGCAACCTCATGGGCGGCCTGCCAGCGCTCGAAGGTGACACCGATCTTCTTCAGTTCGGCAGCGATGACCGCGCCGTCCTGGGTGTCCAGCAGCGGGGCGTCGGGAACGTCGTGGTCGTAAATGCGCAGTCGGCTCATGGCGGCAGCTTGAACGGGAGGGGGACAGAGAGTGTGTAGCGCCGGGCTCTGCCCGGCAACCGCACGGCTGGAACGCTCAGGGCCCGCGCAGCTTGCGCAGCTCGAGCTCGCAGTGCAGGAGGAACTCGAACGCTTCCATATGCCGGCGCGCTTCAGCCATGTCGCGGCCCCAGGCGTACAGGCCATGGCCGTCGATCAGGTAGCCCCACATGCAGCCTTCGTCGAGCTTTGCTTCGACCTTGGCCGCCAGTTCATCCATGTCCTGGGTGTTGGCGAATACCGGAATCTCAACGGCGGTTTCATGGGTGCTGTTGCCATGGAAGGCCTTGAGCAGCTCATACCCTTCGATCCGGATATGGCCGTTGGCGGCATACAGGCGAGAGGCGATGGTCTGCACCGGGGAGTGGGTGTGCAGTACACAGCCGATTTCAGGGAAGCGGCGGTACAGCTGGGTGTGCAGCAGGGTTTCGGCGGAGGGACGCAGCGGGCGGCCGACCGCCTTGCCGTCGAAGTCGACGACCATGATGTCGTCTTCGATCAGGCGGCCCTTGTCCTTGCCGGACACGGTGATGGCGGCGTGCTGGTCGTCCAGCCGGTGCGAGAAGTTGCTGCTGGTCGCTGGGGTCCACCCGGCCTGGGCCAGTTCGCGGATGTTGTCGATCAGCACCTGGGCCAGTTCGCTCAGCCGGGTCGTGTCGTAGGGGGTGTCGTTCATGCTGGCATTTTAACTGCGAAAGCAGGTAAGGGCAGGTAAAGGCAGGTAAAAGCCCCTCGACAGATTTGGGCGAGTGCCAGCATCTTTGGGTGGGAGGGGAGGTAGAGCCGGCCTCTGGCCGGCTCCAAGACCATCGCCGTCAGCGGTTGCGCAGGCGGCTGTGACGGTAGCTGTAGCCGAAGTAGATGACGAAGCCTACGAAGGTCCAGACGCCCATCAGCATCCAGTTGTGCATCGTCATGGCCGAGAGCAGGGCCAGGCAGCTGAGTACGCCCAGGCTGCAGACCAGCCAGGCGGCCGGGATGCGGAACGGGCGCGGCAGGTCGGGCTGGGTGCGGCGCAGGACCAGCACGCCGGCGCAGACGGCCGCGAACGCGATCAGGGTGCCCATCGAGGTCAGTTCGCCGAGGATGTCCAGCGGGAACAGGGCCGCGAGCAGGGCGATGCCGATGCCGGTGATGACGGTGTTGATGTGCGGGGTGCGGTATTTGGGGTGGATCTTGGTGAACACGGGCGGCAGCAGGCCGTCGCGGCCCATGATCATGAAGATGCGCGGCTGGCCGATGATCATCACCAGCACCACCGAGCTCAGGCCGATCAGCGCGCCGATCTCGACCACCACCCGCAGCCAGCCCAGCTGGGGATGCGCGGCCACGGCGGTGACCACCGGCTCGTCGGTGCCCAGCAGCGTGTAGGGCACCAGGCCGGTCATTACCGCGGCCATGGCGATGTAGAGCACGGTGCAGATCACCAGCGACAGCAGCATGCCGATCGGCATGTCGCGCTGCGGGCGGTGCGATTCCTGAGCGGCGACCGAAACCGCCTCGAAGCCGATGTAGGCGAAGAACACCATCGCGGCGCCGCGCAGCACGCCTTCCATGCCGTACTTGCCCGGACCCTGGTTCTCCGGGATGAACGGGCTCCAGTTTGCCGGGTCGACGTACTTCCAGCCGACCACGATGACCAGCACGATCAACCCGGTCTTCAGGATGACCATCGCCATGTTCATCGCCGAGGACTTGCTGATGCCCACGTAGCACAGCCAGGTCAGCAGCAGGACCAGGATCGCGGCCGGGATGTTGGCGATCGCGCCGGTCGGGCGGAGCTGTGCGTCCAGCGGGGCGCTGACCAGCGCGGTTGGGAGGTAGATGTCGAAATGACTGAGCAGGCTGAGGAAGTAGCCGGTCCAGCTGACCGCAACCGCCGAGGCCGAGACGCCATATTCCAGCACCAGCATCCAGCCGATGAACCAGGCGGCCAGTTCGCCGAAGGTGGCGTAGGTGTAGGTGTAGGCGCTGCCGGAGACCGGCACCATCGAGGCAAATTCGGCGTAGGCCAGCGCGCAGAAGGCGCAGCAGATGGCGGCCAGTACGAACGACAGCATGATCGCCGGGCCGGCGTGGTTGGCGGCGGCCTGGCCGGTGATGACGAAGATGCCGCCGCCGATCACCGCGCCGATACCCAGTGCGGTCAGGCCCCAGGGGCCGAGGTGGCGGCGCAGGCTCAGGCCGTTGGCGTCTTCATGGGCGGCATGCGGGTGCTTGGTGGCCCACAGTTGCTTGAACATGTGTGGTGGTCTTGTCGAAGCGCGCCATGACCGGCGCGCGGGGAAAACGGACGGGCCGGCGCGAGGCCGGCCCGTAGGCGGATCAGGGCGACTTGGCCAGCTTGCTGTTGCGGATGCCGTAGCCCAGGTAGATCAGCAGGCCGAGCAGCGTCCAGCCCACGAACAGGTGCCAGTGCACCACGAACGCCTGCCAGAACAGGAACAGGCAGGTGGCCGCGCCCAGCGGGCAGATGATCCACACCATCGGCACGCGGAACGGGCGATGGATCTCCGGCTTGGAATAGCGCAGCACGAGCACGCCGATGCAGACCGTGGCGAAGGCCAGCAGGGTACCCATCGACACCAGTTCACCCAGCACGTTCAGCGGCACCAGGCCAGCCAGCGCGGCGGCGATCACGCCGACCACGATGGTGGCGACGTACGGGGTGCGGAAGCGGGTGTGGACCTTGCCGAAGAACTTCGGCAGCAGGCCGTCGCGGGAGATGGTGTAGGCGATGCGGGTCTGGCCCATCATCATCACCAGCACCACGGAGGACAGGCCGGCGATGGCGCCGATCTCCACGAACGTCTTCAGCCAGGACAGGGTCGGGTAGGGCTCCAGAGCGGTGGCCACCGGCTTGTCGGTGCCCAGCAGGTGGTACGGCATCATGCCGGTCAGCACCGCACAGACGATGATGTAGACGATGGTGCACACCGCCAGCGAGCCGAGCAGGCCGATCGGCATGTTGCGCTGCGGATCCTTGGTTTCGCCCGCCGCAGTCGAAACCGCGTCGAAGCCGATGTAGGCGAAGAACACGATGGTGGCTGCACGGAACACGCCGCTCCAGCCGAATTCGCCGGACACACCGGTGTTTTCCGGAATGAACGGGGTCCAGTTGGCTACGTCGATGTGCTGCGCGCCGAAGCCGATGAACAGGCAGATCACGGTGACCTTGATCGCCACGATGATCGCGTTGACGAAGGCCGACTGGGTCACGCCCACGTACAGCAGGCCCGACACCGCCGCCACGATCAGCACCGCTGGCAGATTGAACAGCTTGCCCGAAGCGATGAACTCATGGCCGGTCCAGGAAATCGGCGCCGCACTCAGCGCGTCGGGGAAGGGCATGTGCAGCGTGGTGGTGATGAAGCTGATCAGGTACGCCGACCAGCCCACTGCGACCGAGGCCGAAGCAAACAGGTACTCCAGCACCAGGCACCAGCCGATGAACCAGGCCATGCCTTCGCCCAGGGTGGCGTAGGAGTAGGAATAGGCACTGCCGGAGACCGGCATCATTGCGGCGAACTCGGCGTAGCACAGGCCAGCGAGGGCGCAGGCGAAGCCGGCGATCACGAACGACAGCATGACGGCAGGGCCGGCATGGTTGGCCGCGGCCTGGCCGGTCAGCACGAAGATACCTGCGCCGATCACCGCGCCGATGCCCAGCATGATGAGGTGTTTCGCCGTGAGGGTCCTTTTCAGTGAGGCTTCGCCATCCAGGCTGCCCTCGATCGGCTCGCCGGCATCGACGTGCCCGGCCGGTTCGACCGGTTTGACCCTCAACAGAGACTTCAGCATGCAGTGCTTCCCAGAAATGGTGGGTGGGGGTGTGCGATACGTCGCCGCATACCCTTGGGTTTATTCTCGGCCGCCCCAAAGAGACGGCCCGCTGTACCTTAGCCAAAGCTGAAGCCTGCTTACAAGCGCAAATGCAGCATGCCGGGCGATAATCTGCCAAATCCGTCTTCCTGCGCCGCTGCCATGTCCCAAATCCCCGAATCCGTTGTAGGACTTGACCCCGCGCTGCGCGCGCAATTGGCCGATTACGCCCGTCGCCACCCAGAACACGCCGGGCTGGCTGACGAATTCAGCACATTGCTGGATGATCCGGAAAATCCCTTCCTGCGCAGTCGCCTGGCCGGCCATTTCACCGGCAGCGCGTGGCTGGTCAGCGCCGATGGCGACAGGGTCTTGCTGACCCACCACCGCAAGCTGGACCGCTGGTTGCAGTTGGGCGGGCACGCCGACGGCGAGCGCGACCTGGCGAAGGTTGCGCTGACGGAGGCGGTGGAGGAGTCCGGGCTCACCGGGCTGGTGCTGGAGGATGGCGAGCTGTTCGACATCGACAAGCACTGGATCCCGGAGCGGAAAGACGTGCCCGGGCATTGGCATTATGACGCCCGCTACGTGGTGCGGGCGCTGGGGAGCGAGGCGTTCGTGGTCAGCGAGGAGTCGCTGGCGCTGGCGTGGCGTGAGGTGGCCGACGTGGCCAACGCGGCGATTGAAACCCCGGATGGGGACGATTCGCTGCCGCGCATGGCCAAGCGCTGGTTGGCGCGGTGAAACCTTGCCGGGCAGAGCCCGGCACTACCGGGTGCTGATCAATACAGCACGCGGGTCCGCAGGGTGCCGGGAATGGCCGCCAGCTCGTCGCGTACCGCTGCGGCCTGTTCTTCGCTGGCGGTGATGTCGATCACCACGTAACCGACCTTCGGGTCGGTGCGCAGGAACTGGCCGTCGATGTTGACGTTGTGGCGCGAGAAGATTTCGTTGACCCTGGACAGCACGCCCGGCACATTCTGGTGGATGTGCAGCAGGCGCAGGCTGTCGGCATGCTCGGGCAGGGTCACTTCCGGGAAGTTGACCGCCGACAGAGTGCTGCCGTTGTCGCTGTAACGTACCAGCTTGGCCGCCACTTCCACGCCGATGTTGTCCTGCGCTTCCAGCGTGCTGCCGCCCACGTGCGGGGTCAGGATGACGTTGTCGTGCGCGGTCAGCGGCGAAACGAACGCATCGCCATTGCCCTTGGGCTCCACCGGGAACACGTCCAGCGCCGCGCCGCCGATGTGGCCCGAGTGCAGTGCCGCGTCCAGCGCGTCGATGTCGACCACGGTGCCGCGCGCGGCGTTGATCAGGTGCGCGCCGGGGCGCATCTTCGCCAGCTGCGCGGCGCCAATCATCCATTGGGTGGCCGGCGTTTCCGGGACATGCACGGTGACGATGTCGGCGCGGGCCAGCAAGTCGTCCAGGTCGATGGCAGCACGTGCGTTGCCCAGCGACAGCTTGGTCTCGATGTCGTGGAAGATCACCTGCATGCCCATTGCTTCGGCCATCACGCCGACCTGGGTGCCGATGTGGCCGTAGCCGACGATGCCCAGGGTCTTGCCGCGTACCTCATGGCTGCCGGCGGCCGACTTGGACCAGCCGCCACGGTGGCATTCGGCATTCTTCTGCGGAATGCCACGGGTCAGCATGATCGCTTCAGCGATGACCAGCTCGGCCACGCTGCGCGTGTTGGAGTAGGGCGCGTTGAATACCGGAATGCCGGCCAGTTCCGCCGCTTCCAGGTCGACCTGGTTGGTGCCGATGCAGAAGCAGCCCACCGCCATCAGCCGCTTGGCATGGGCCAGCACCTCGGCGCTGAGCTGGGTGCGGGAGCGGATGCCGACGATGTGCGCTTCGGCGATACGGGCCTTCAGCTCATCTTCGGGCAGCGCCTTGTTGTGCAGCTCGATCTGCGAATAGCCGGCGGCGCTGAACACGTCGATCGCGGTCTGGCTGACCCCCTCCAGCAACAGCACGCGGATATCCTGCTTGGGGAATGAGGTCTTCTTCGGCGACATGGGCGAGCGGCAGCATGTTGGACGGGAGCTGCCCACTATGCCAGATCGGAAGGGGCATGGTGCGGTGCGCCAAAGAGGGAAAATGGTTTCAGACGCGACCATGTGTCGGTAGCAAGGCTGGCTTCGGTCGCACGACTTTGAGTCGTGCGCTACCCTTTGGCGTTCTCCGCCTTGCGTTCGATTCCATGACTGATCCGCGCCTTGATTCGCTGTTGCAGGACTGCCCCGGGCTGCGGCTCAAGACCGATCCGGCCGACCTCGAACACTACGGGCGGGACTGGACCCGCCGCTGGACACCGGCGCCGCTGGCGATCGCGCTGCCGGGCAGTGTCGAGGAGGTGCAGGCCATCCTGCGCTGGGCCAGCACCCAGCGCGTGGCGGTAGTGCCTTCCGGGGGTCGCACCGGCCTGAGTGGCGGGGCCGTGGCAGCCCAGGGCGAGCTGGTGCTCAGTCTGGAGCGGATGAACAAGCCACTGGCCTTCGATGCGGTCGACCGTACCCTGACCGTGCAGGCCGGCATGCCGCTGGAAGCGGTGCACAACGCTGCGCGCGAGCATGGCCTGATCTACCCGGTGGATTTCGCTGCACGGGGTTCCTGCTCGATCGGCGGGAATATCGCCACCAACGCCGGCGGCATCCGCGTGATCCGCTACGGCAATACGCGAGAATGGATTGCCGGGCTCAAGGTGGTGACCGCCAGCGGTGAGCTGCTGGAGCTGAACAAGGGGCTGATCAAGAACTCCAGCGGTTACGATTTCCGCCAGCTGCTGATCGCCTCGGAAGGCACGCTCGGGGTGATCGTCGAGGCCACCCTGAAACTCACCGACCCGCCGCCGGCCAGCAACGTGATGTTGTTGGCGCTGCCGTCGTTCGAGGTGCTGATGCAGGTGTTTGCCGCGTTCCGCGAGCGCATGCAGCTGCAGGCCTTCGAATTCTTCACCGACCGGGCGCTGGAACACGTGCTGGCACACGGCGCGCAGGCGCCGTTCGAGCAGGTGTATCCGTTCTACGTGGTCACCGAGTTCGCGGCCGGCGATGAGGCCCAGGAAGCGGCCGCAATGGCGGCGTTCGAAGCCTGCCTGGAGCAGGGCTGGGTCAGCGACGGCGTGGTCAGCCAGAGCGATGCACAGGCGGCGCAGCTGTGGCGCCTGCGCGAGGGCATCACCGAAGCGGTGGCGCGTTACAAGCCGTACAAGAACGACGTGTCGGTGCGGATCTCGGCGATGCCGGCGTTCATGGCGCAGACCCAGGCGTTGATCGGCGAGGCGTATCCGCACTTCGACGTGGTCTGGTTCGGGCATATCGGCGATGGCAACCTGCACATCAACGTGCTCAAGCCCGATGGCACGGACGATGCCGAATTCCTGCAGCAGTGCGAGCACGTCACCAAGCTGCTGGCCAAGGTACTGAAGGACTTTGACGGCAGCATTTCCGCCGAACATGGCATCGGGCTGGTCAAGAAGGGCTACCTGGACAGTACCCGCGGCCCGGCTGAAATCGCGTTGATGAAGGCGGTCAAACATGCGTTTGATCCCCAAGGGCTGCTGAATCCCGGCAAGGTGTTCGACCTGTGACAGGCGACAGGCTTTCACATAGTCGATACGCTTTGCCTATTCCTGTCCTGAACGAATCCAAGATGACGCGATCGATCCTGCTGTTTGCCGTGCTTGCCCTGCCGCTTTCGGCTCTTGCTTCCAGCTTTGCCGGCTCGTCGGCCGGTTCGGCGTCGGGCGCCTCCTCGGCCGGTTCGTCCAGCTCGGACGACGACAAGGTGGTGGTGGACGCGCGCGAAGATGCGGCGGCCTTCGTCGCCAGCGACGGCGCGATCCGTGGCGCCCGCCTGGAAGCAGCACTGCTGCACCTGCGCGAAACCGGCGCCGCCGCGCGCGACGCCAGCGACCTGCAGCTGGCGCGGACCCTGCTGGCCCGCTGATGCCACTTCGCCGCCGGGCCCTGCGCCGATGCGCGGCGGTCCTGGCGGCGCTGTTGTCCGTCCCGACTGCGCAGGCCGCGCTGCAGTTGCAGCTCGACGCCGACGGTCTGACGCCGGTGCAGGCGCTCCGCGCCGCGCAGGTGCTGCGCGAGACACCCGCGCTGTTGCCGACGTCGTGGCAATCGCGGTTCGTCGCGCCGGTTTCCGTGGCCTGGTCGGACCGCCTGCCCGACAACGTGCACGGCCGCACGCGCCAGGGCGCGATCACCCTGCGTCGTGACCTGCTGGATGCGGTGCGCCCGGGCGAACCGATGCCCCGCGCGGTGCAGGCCGCAGTCATCCATGAACTGACCCACGTGCTCGACCGGGCCGCCGACGGTGGCTGGTCGTACAGCGCCCGCTGGCGCGACCTCGCCGGCTGGCAGCAGCGCCCGTGGCGGCTGGGCCGCGGCGCGAACGCCTTCACCGAACGCAGCCCGGACCCGTACGAACGGCACAGCCCGGCCGAGTACCTGGCCGTCAATGCCGAGCATTACCTGCTGGACCCAGATTTCGCCTGCCGCCGCCCGGCGCTGGCCGCGTGGTATGCCGCCGAGATCGGCGCCGGTCCACAGGCCCGTTGCATCAGCAGCGTGCCGCTGGTCCAGGCCGGCGACACCACCGGGGAGGCCTCGCTGCTGGAGCTGGACCCGCAGCGCGTCTACGCGGTGGATTACCTGCTGGCCGAAGGCAACGACCAGCTGATGAGCCGGTGGGGCCACAGCATGCTGCGCCTGGTGATCTGTGCGCCGGGGCGCCCGCGCGGCCCCGCCTGCCGGCTGGACCTGGCCGAGCACCGCGTGCTGTCGTTCCGGGCTTTTGTCGGCGATGTGCAGATTTCCAGCTGGAGCGGCTTGACCGGGGTGTATCCGTCGCGGCTTTTCGTGCTGCCGCTCAACCAGGTCATCAACGAGTACACCCAGCTTGAACTCCGCGGGCTGCAGTCGGTGCCATTGGCGCTGGAGCCGGACGACATCGCCAGCCTGCTCGAGCGCGTCGGCCAGGTGCATTGGAGCTACGACGGGCGCTACCGCTTCATCAGCAACAACTGCGCGGTGGAAACCGGCAAGTTGCTGCAGGAAGGCGTGCCGCGCTGGGCCGATCCCGGCCTGAACCGGCTCAGCCCAACTGGCCTGCTTCGCCGACTGAAGCGCGAAGGACGCGCCGATGCCACGGTGCTGGACGATCGCCGTGAGGCCATGCGCCTTGGCTACTACTTCCCATCGGCGCAGGCGCACTACCAGCAGCTGTTCGACGTTGCGCGCGCGGAACTGGACCTGCCCACCCGCGACGTCAACGCCTGGCTGCAACTGCCGGCCGGGCAGCGCGCTGCATGGGCCGAGCGCGGCGGACTGCGTGCAACGTCTGCGTTGCTGCTGCTGGAGCAGGCTGCACGCTACCGCGAAGAACTGCGCGCGCGCGACGGGCTCAAGCGCGCGCTGGGCACGGCGGGGGAGGGTGGCGACAGCGCGCTTGCCGCGTTGCTGGCGCTGCTGGACGACGCCGGGCAGCTGGTCAATCCAGCCGGCCTGATCGGTGGCGAAGGCTATGGCCTGCCCGTTGGCGAAGAACGTGCAGCGGCGGCCGCCGCGTCGGAGCGGATCAGCGCGCGTGGCATGCCAGCCTGGGCGGAGCTTCAGGAGCAGATGCGCGCGCGTTTGCCGGCCGCGCAGCAGCGGGAGCTGGCCACGATCGATGACACGCTGGTCAGGTTGGGAAGCCGAATGCGCCACCTGGCACGCGACGCGGGGTAGTGACACGCCATGCGTGTCCGCGCGGTACCCGACGAAAGCAGACACGCATGGCGTGTCCCTACGCGGTGCCCGCATTTCACCCCCGGTCACACCCACGGGGCTAGGATCTGTTGCTGATCCAGAACATCGGCAAAGGAGTCGAACATGCGCATTTCTCCCCTTATCGTGAGCGCGGCCGTGGCCCTCGGACTGGCTGCCTGCCAGCCTGCGCAGCAGGCGGATTCAGGTCCGACCGACCCTGCGGGTGGGACGGCTGCGGCTGCTGCTGCACCGGCCGCGGAAGCAGGCGGGTCGCTGGCGCCTGCGGCGCCTGCCGCTGGAACCGACGCCGTGCCCGCCTTCCGCGCCACCGGCAACGAGCCGGGCTGGCTGGCCCAGGTGAGCGACGGGCCCAACCCGGTGCTTCGCGTGGAAACCGGCTACGGTGAACAGAAGTACGAAGTAGCCTCGCCTGCGCAGGGCCCGGACGGCTGGTCGGGCAAGGCGGCCGACGGTACCGAGATCAAGCTGAGCTATCAGCGAACGCTCTGCCATGACGATATGAGTGGGCAGGGCTTCGGGGCCACGGCGATGCTTACCGTGGGCGCCCGCCAGTACCACGGCTGTGGCGAGTTCGCCGGCGCGCCCGCCCGCGCCACCCGCCCGTAGCGACACGCCACGCGTGTCCCACGTACGGTAAGCCGGAGCCTATGCGGTAGAGCCACGCCCTGCGTGGCTGCCCCGCAGCGTCCAGCCAGAAGCAGCCGGGCAGGGCCCGGCGCTACGGCATCTGCACGATAGGTGCGACCCGGTCAATCCGCGCGACCGGCGAACTCGCCGGTCGCGGTATTCACCAGCACGCGCTCACCGTTGGTGATGTATTCCGGCACCATGATTTCGATGCCGGTGCTCAGCTTGGCCGGCTTCGGACGCTTGGTCGCGGTGCCGCCCTTCATTTCCGGCGGGGTCTCGACCACTTCCAGCACCACGCTGGCGGGCAGCTGCACGGCCACCGGCTGGTCGTCGATCACCTGCACGTAGATGCCGGTCAGGCCGTCGGTGATGTAGCCGGCGTCGTCGCCGATCACGTCCGCATCCAGCGTGTACGGGGTGTAGTCCTCATCGTTCATGAACACGAACGCATCGCCGTCCATGTACGAGTAGGTGGACTGGCGGCGCAGCAGTTCGACTTCCGGAAGGTTGTCGTCGGCGTCGAAGCTGGCGTCCAGCTTGTTGCCACCCGGCACGCTGTACATGATGAAACGGAAGCGCACGTTGCCGCCGCGACCCTGCGGCGAGCTGCGCTCGATGTCGCGGATCTGGTAGACGCCGTTGTTGTACTCGACGACGTTGCCTTTCTTGATGTCGTTGGCTTTCATGGGATGAAGATCAGTAGGTGGAGTAGGGGGTATTACTTGGGAGCCAACCGCACCGCGCCATCCAGGCGGATGGTTTCGCCGTTGAGGTAGGTGTTGGTGAGGATGTGTCCGACCAGGCCGGCGAAGTCTTCCGGCTTGCCCAGGCGGGGCGGGAACGGGATCAACGCGGCCAGCGACTCCTGCACGGCCGGCGGCATGCCGTCGACCATCGGGGTCCAGAAGATGCCCGGGGCGATCGTCATCACGCGGATGCCGAAGCGCGACAGCTCGCGCGCCATCGGCAGGGTCATGCCGACCACGCCGCCCTTGGACGCAGCATAGGCGGCCTGGCCGATCTGGCCTTCGTAGGCGGCCACGCTGGCGGTATTGATGATGACCCCGCGCTCGCCGTCGTCGCCGGCGGTGTTGTGCTGCATGCGGTTGGCGGCGGCCTTGGCGACGTTGAAGCTGCCGACCAGGTTGACCATCACCGTATTCTGGAAGGTGGCCAGCGGCATCGGCGCCTCTTTGCCGAGCACGCGGCCGGCACCGAGGATGCCGGCGCAGCTCACCACCGCATTCAGGCCGCCGAGGAAGTCATGCGCGGCGTCGATCTGCGCAGCAACCGCAGCCTCGTCGCTGACGTTGGTGCTGAAATAGCGGGCGTGTTCGGCGCCGAGTTCGGCGACCGCGGCCGCGCCTTTTTCATCGTTGAGGTCGAACAGCGCCACGCGGGCGCCCTGGGCCACCAGGTGCCGGGCCACCGACAGGCCCAGGCCGGAAACACCGCCGGTGACGACGGCGCGGACGGAAGACAGCTGCATTGCACGATCCCGCAGGTTCAAGAACCGGCGATTCTAGCGGATATGGCCGGTTTCGCCGTTGTGCAGCGCGCGCGGGTGCTCAGTGGCGCGGGGTCAGGCGGCGGGCGAACTCGTCCGGGGCCAGCCCGGGCGCGAACAGGAAGCCCTGGCCGACGGTGACCCCCATGTCGTGCAGGAACCGCCGCTGCTCCTCCGACTCGACCCCCTCGGCAACCAGCCCCAGACCCAGGCTGCGCGCGATCCCGCAGACCGCCTCGCACACCGCCACGTCCGAGCGGTTGCCGGGCACCCCCTCGACGAACATCTGGCTGAGCTTGAGCCCGTGGATCGGCAGCCGGCGCAGGTAGTTGAGCGCGCTGTAGCCTTCCCCGAAGTCGTCGATGGTCAGCAGCACCCCCATCTCGCGCAGGCGGGCGAAGGTCTGCAGGGTGTCCGGGGCATCCTCGATCAGGACCCGTTCGGTGAATTCGAGCTCCAGCGCGCTGCCGGGCAGGCCGTACTGGTCCAGTGCCTGGCGGACGTTGCGGGCCAGGTCCTCGCCGACGAACTGACGGTAGGAGACGTTGACCGCCACCCGCACGATGCCCAGCCCGGCGTCCTGCCACTGGCGCACCTGCCGGCAGGCCTCGTTCAGCACCCACAACCCGATCCGGACGATGTCGCCGGTGCTTTCGGCATGCCCGATGAAGATGTCCGGGCGCAGTTCGCCGAGCTGGGAGTTGCGCCAGCGGATCAGTGCCTCGGCCGCCACCATCTGCCCGGTGTGCAGGTTGACCTGGGGCTGGTAGACCAGGTGGAACTCGTCATCGTCCAGTGCGCGATGCAGGCGGCTTTCGATCTGCAGTCGGTCGTGCTGGCGCTGCGCCAGTTCCTGCGAGAACACCTGCCAGCCGTTGCGGGTGCGTCGCTTGCAGTCGTACATGGCGATGTCGGCGTTCTGGATCAGCTGCTGTGGGCGCAGCCCGTCCTGCGGCGCGCGGGCGATGCCGATGCTGGTGGTCACCGCGAACTCGTCGCTGCCGAACCGGAACGGCGTGGCGAACGCGCGGGTGATCGCCTCGGCCAGGCGCTCGGGCTGGTCGGGCTGGTCGCGGGTATCGCAGACCACCAGGAACTCGTCGCCACCAAACCGGGCGAGCAGTCCCTCGGTGCCGATCGCGGTGGAAATGCGCCGGGTCGCGTCGATCAGCAGTTCGTCGCCGGCGTTGTGGCCGAGCAGGTCGTTGACGGTCTTGAAGCGGTCCAGGTCGATGTACAGCACGCCGACCTTGGAATGGGTGGGGCTGCCCATGCGCGTAGCCAGGTCGGTCAGCACCGCGTCGCGGTTCATGATCCCGGTAAGCGGGTCGGTCCGTGCCTGGATGCGCAGCGTCTCTTCAGCATGCTTGCGCGAGGTGATGTCCTGCACGGTGCCGGCAATGCGCGCGGCGTTGACGTCGCCGGCTTCGGCCTCGCCGATCATGCGCACCCAGAACGAATGGCCGTCGCTGCGCTGGCCCTGCAGCTCCAGCTCGAACGGCGCCTGGCGGTCGATCACGTCCAGCAGGGCCTGCTGCAGCTGCGCGCGATCGTCCACGCGCAGGCATTCAAGCAGCTCGGCCATGTCCTGCAGCGGCAGCTCCTGGCCGAGGATGCGCGCGGCTTCGTCGGTCAGGTACAACCGGTGCAGGCCGCGATCCCATTCCCAGCCGCCGATGTGGGCCAGCGACTGCGCGCGGTCGAACAGGGTGTTGTTGCGTTTGAGTTCGGTGATGTCGCTGAACAGCGCGAACACATGGTCGGGAATGTCGCGGCCGTTGCCATATACCGGCACATTGGTGGTGGAGATCCAGATCATGCGCCCACGCGGGCGGTGATACAGGCCGACGATGGTGCTGCGGATGATGCGTCCGCGCAGCAGCGATTCGCTGGCCGGCCACTGCTCGCGGTTCAGCGGATGGCCGTGCTCGTCCACGCTGATCCAGTCTTCCGGGGCCAGCAGCGCCTGCAGGCTGCCGCCGTTGCCCTGGGTGCCGAGGATGCGGTGCGCGGCCGGGTTGGCCGAGACCACGCGCAGGTTGCGGTCGAACAGGATCACGCCCTTGTCGATCGACTCCATCAGCAGGCGGTAACGTGACTCGGCCTGCCAGCGGCTGCTCAGGTCGCGCGCCACCGCCACGATGCAGTGTTCGCCCTGGTGTTCGAACCCGGCCGAATGTACTTCCACGGGGAAGCGGCTGCCGTCGCCGCGCATGTTGGTGACTTCGATGACATAGGTTTCGCCCCGGCGCAGCGCTTCCCAGACCGGGTCGAGGTGGTCGCTGGGAAGGTCCGGGTTGAGCGTTTCGATGGGCTGGCCGACGATGTCCTCGCGGCTGCGGCCATACGCGCGCACCCCGGCCTGGTTGAGGTCCAGCACCACGCCGGTTTCGCTGAGGATGCTGACCGGGTCGGGAACCGCATCGAACAGGGCGGCATAGCGGCGCAGCGCCAGCTGACGCTCGTCCATCGCTTCCTGCAGCGCCTGCTGCACGTCGCGCAGCAGGGCATGCACATCAGTGCCCGGCGGCTGCGCCAGGGCCTGCTCCAGCGCCGCCAGCACATCGACGTGCGCGGTGAGGTGGTCACCGACCGCAGCATCCATGCGCGGGCGGCGTCGGTTCATGCGGCGGCCAGGGCCCTGCCGGCCTTGCTGCCGGTTTCCCGGCCGAGCCGAGCAGCGAGCCAGCGGCCGGTAGCGGCCAGCGCGGGCAGGTCGATGCCGGTGCGCATGCCGATCCCGTGCAGCAGGTACACCACGTCCTCGCTGGCGACGTTGCCACTGGCGCCCTTGGCGTAGGGGCAGCCGCCGGCGCCTGACACTGCCGAATCGACCACGCGTACGCCTTCTTCCAGGCAGGCGTCGATGTTGGCCAGGGCCTGGCCATAGGTGTCGTGGAAATGCACGGCCAGCGCCGGCATCGGCACCTCGGTGGCGACCGCATGCAGCATCGCGCGCGCCTTGCGCGGGGTGCCCACGCCGATGGTGTCGCCCAGCGAGATTTCATAACAGCCCATGGCGTGCAGCGCTTTCGCCACGCGTACCACCTCGCTGACCGGCACCTCGCCCTGGTAGGGGCAGCCGAGCACGGTGGAGACATAGCCGCGCACCTTGACCCCATCGGCGCGGGCACGCTCCAGGATCGGCGCGAAGCGGGCCAGCGATTCGTCGATGCCCGCGTTGGTGTTGGTGCGGTTGAAGGCCTCCGAGGCAGCGGTGAACACCGCCACTTCCTGCACGCCCACCGCACGTGCCCGGTCGTAACCCTGCTCGTTGGGCACCAGCACCGGATAGTCGATGCCCGGAAGGCGTTCGATGCCGGCGTAGACCTCGGCGGCGTCGGCCAGCTGCGGCACCCAGCGCGGACTCACGAAGCTGGTCGCCTCGATGGTGCGCAGGCCGGTCAGCGACAACTGCCGGATCAGCTCGATCTTGTCGGCGGTGGCCACCGGCTGGGCTTCGTTCTGCAACCCGTCGCGCGGACCGACTTCGACGATGCGGACGAAGTCATCCATGACGGCGGGCCTGGCGGGCGGACAGCGGGTAGAACTCAAGTGCGATCACGGAACATCCTGGATGAATTGACGGCGCATTTCCCTGGCGGGCCACGACAGGGAGATACGCGGGATGGGAAACAAAGCGGCCAGCGGCCGCGTTCAATCCTGGCTGACCCAGTGCGGGGCGCGCTTGTCCAGGAACGCACCGAGGCCTTCCTGGCCTTCGGCCGAGACCCGCAGCCGCGCGATCAGCGCAGCGTTGTCGCGGTCGGTGGCGTCGCGGTCGCGACCGGCCGCGACCCGGCGCACCAGGTCCTTGGCCGAGGACGAGGCAATCGGGCCGGCCTTGTCGAGCAGTCCCAGCTGGCGCTGCACGGCTTCATCGATGCGTTCAGGTTCGACCAGCTGGTGCACCAGCCCGATCCGCAGCGCGGTCTCCGCGTCGAAATGCTCCCCGGTGGCGAACCAGCGCCGGGCCTGGCGCGGGCCGATCGCGTCAATCACATAGGGCGAGATCACCGCCGGCAGCAGGCCCAGGCGGCTTTCGGTCAGGCCGAAGCGGGCGCTGGTGCTGGCGACGGCGATGTCGCAGCAGGCCACCAGGCCGACCCCGCCGCCGAACGCGGCGCCGTGGACCCGGGCGATGGTCGGCTTGGGCAGCTCGTCCAGGGTGCGCATCAGCCGGGCCAGGGCCAGCGAGTCCTGGCGGTTGTCCTCCTCGCTGGCGGCGGCCATGCCGCGCATCCACTGCATGTCCGCGCCGGCCGAGAACGAGGCGCCCGTGGCGGCCAGCACTACCGCGCGGACCTGGGGGTCGCGCCCGGCCGCCTCCAGCGCGGCGGTCAGCGCCGCGATCAGGCCGGCGTCGAAGGCGTTGTGCAGGGCGGGGCGGTCCAGCCACAGGGTCAGCACTGCGGCGCTGCGTTCAATCCGTAAAGCGTCACTCATCATGGGGGCCTGCGCCTGCTTCATACATGTATGGATCATAGCGGCCCAAGGGGTGCGGGCCATGACGCGACGCGGCGATGCTAGAATTGATAACCATTCTTATCGACCGAAGGCGACCTGTGACGTTGTCCGATCTGCCGCTGCACGGCTCCGCTCAGGTGGACTCGGTGCGCGACCTCCATGCAAACGACGCCATCGCCCGCCGGCTCAGGGAACTGGGTTTTGTGAAGGGTGAAGATGTGCGTCTGGTAGCCCGTGGTCCCATCGGCGGCGAACCGCTGCTGGTGCAGGTCGGGTTCACCCGTTTCGCGTTGCGGATTTCCGAAGCCAGGCGCATCGACATCACTGCGGTTGCTGACGGAGCGGCCGCATGAGCGCCGCCGCCCTGCGCGTTGCCCTGGTTGGCAACCCCAACAGCGGCAAGACCGCGCTGTTCAACCAGCTCACCGGCAGCCGCCAGAAGGTCGCCAACTACACGGGTGTCACCGTGGAACGCAAGGAAGGACGCCTGCGCGCGCCGTCCGGTCGCGAGTTCGCGGTGCTCGACCTGCCGGGTGCCTACAGCCTGCAGCCGGCCAGCCTGGACGAGGCGATCACCCGCGACCTGTGCCGGGGCTTCTACCCGGGCGAAGCCGCGCCGGATGTGCTGCTGTGCGTGATCGACGCCACCAACCTGCGCCTGCACCTCCGTTTCGCGCTGGAGCTGCGTGAGTTGGGCAAGCCGATGATCGTGGCGCTGAACATGGTCGACGCGGCCGAGCGCCGTGGCATCAAAATCGATGTGCCGGCGCTGGAAAAAGCCCTGGGCGTGCCGGTGGTGGAAACCGTGGCGGTGCGTCGCAACGGTGCACGCGCGCTGGTGGAGCGCCTGGACGCGATGGTGCCGCACCTGGATGCGCCGGTGGCAGCCGTGGCAGGCGAAGCGGACTATCACATGCAGGTGCGCGACATCCTCGCCGCCGCGGTGAGCATGCCGACCCGTACCGCGAAGATCGACGACGCGCTGGACCGCTGGCTGCTGCACCCGGTGTTCGGGCTGCTGACCCTGGTGGTGGTGATGTTCCTGATCTTCCAGGCGGTGTTCGCCTGGGCCACGCCCATGATGGACGGCATCGAAGCCGGCTTCGGCTGGCTGGGCGAAGTGGTCGGCGCGAACCTGCCGGCCGGGCCGCTGACCAGCCTGCTCACCGACGGCATCATCGCCGGCGTCGGCGGGGTGGTGGTGTTCCTGCCGCAGATCCTGATCCTGTTCGCCTTCATCCTGGCGCTGGAAGAGTCCGGCTACCTGCCGCGCGCCGCGTTCCTGCTCGACCGCATGATGGCCTCGGCCGGTCTGTCCGGGCGTTCGTTCATTCCGCTGCTGTCCAGCTTCGCCTGCGCGGTGCCCGGGATCATGGCCACCCGCAGCATCCAGGACCCGCGCGACCGCCTGGCCACCATCCTGGTGGCGCCGCTGATGACCTGCTCGGCGCGGCTGCCGGTGTACGCGCTGCTGATCGGTGCGTTCATTCCGCAGAAGACGCTGTGGGGCTTTGTCAGCCAGCAGGGCCTGATCCTGTTCGGCCTGTACGTGGCCGGGATCCTCAGCGCGCTGGCGATGTCGTGGGTGATGAAGAAATGGCGCCGCGACAAGAGCGAGCATCCGTTGATGCTGGAGCTGCCGTCGTACCGCATTCCGCACCCGCGCGACCTGGCGGTGGGCCTGTACGAGCGCGGCATGATCTTCCTGAAACGCGTGGGCGGCATCATCCTTTCGCTGACCATCCTGCTCTGGGTGCTGCTGTCATTCCCGGCGGCGCCTGAGAACGCGACCATGCCGGCCATCGATTACAGCTTTGCCGGCCAGATCGGCCACGCCATGGCGGTATTCTTCGCGCCGCTGGGCTTCAACTGGCAGATCTGCATCGCGCTGATCCCCGGCATGGGCGCGCGTGAGGTGGCGGTGTCCTCGCTGGCGACCATCTATGCGCTGTCGGCAGCCGATGACGACGCCGCGATCCAGGCGCTGACCCCGGTGGTGGCCAATGGCTGGTCGCTGGCAACCGGGCTGTCATTGCTGGTGTGGTTCATCTATGCACCGATGTGCATCTCCACCCTGGCCACGATCAAGCGCGAGACCAACTCCTGGAAGCAGGTCGGGTTTGCCACCTTCTACCTGTTCGCGGCGGCTTATGTGGCTGCGCTGGTCACCTACCAGGTGACCGTGGCGCTGGGCGGCGGCTGATGGATGCCGGCCTGCTGCTGCAGTACGTGGTGGTCGCATTGATCGTGCTGGCCAGCGCGTGGGTGGTGCTGAAGAAGCAGATGCCTGGCACCGTGCGACGCGTGCGCGGGGCGATTGCGCTGGGGCTGGTGAAACCGGAGCGGGCCGGCTGGATGCAGGCGCTTGGGCGGCGGATAGCGCCACCGGCGAGTGGCGGTGGTGGCGCATGCGGTGGGTGCGACAGTTGTGGGCCGACGCCGCCGAAGCAGCACCGGTAACGCCTGCGGTTGGCTGGACCTGGTATCGCGTGGGCCGGCCAACGGCCGGCGCTACCGTTTCGCAGGCCTTTCCTTTAGCCTTCGAGCATGACTACTCCCCCCATTCGTTTGCTTATCCATGGTGCGTCCGGCCGCATGGGCCAGGCCCTGTTGCGGTTGGCTGCCGAGCGCGACGACCTGCAGGTCGTCGCCGCCGTTACCCGTCGTTCGCCCGTCCAGCGCGTGGTTGAAGGCGTGCCGCACTTCGCCGCGAGCGAGCTGCACGGCGCGCCGCAGTTCGACGTGGCTATCGACTTCAGCCTGCCCGAAGGGTTCGACCCGGTGCTGGCCCTGTGCGTTGAGCGCGGGGCAGGGCTGGTGTCAGGAACCACCGGCATCAGTGAAACCCAGCGCCAGGCGCTGATCGCGGCCGCCGGTAAGATCCCGCTGGTATGGGCGTCCAACTTCTCGCTGGGCGTGGCCGTGCTGGATGAACTGGTCGAACGCGCCGCTGCCGCGCTGGCAGGGTGGGACTGCGACATCGTCGAATCCCACCATGTGCACAAGCAGGACGCGCCGTCGGGTACCGCGCTCACGCTGGGCGCCGCTGCGCAGAAGGGCGGGGCGCAGCCGCATTACGCCAGCCTGCGTGCCGGTGACATCGTGGGGGAGCATCTGGTCCAGTTCACCGGACTGGGCGAGCGCATCGAGCTGACCCATCGGGCGACCAACCGGGACATCTTCGCGCGGGGGGCGCTGTTTGCCGCCGTTCAGCTGAATGGGCGCGCCGCAGGAAGCTATCGGGTTCGGGATCTGCTGGCGGGTGCGGGCCTCTGACCGAGGCACAGGCTGCGAGGGACACGCATGGCGTGTCTCTACGCCCGAGACCGCCCGGCACATTGTGAATACGCGCAACCACTGGCGCCCGGGCGCCCTTCCCATTACAATTCCCGCTCGCCGAATCACGATAGCCGGACCGGTCCCGCACCGCAGTCCGCGCTTTTTTGCAACCGCTTTTCCGTGAAGCGTGGCGTGACTTCGGCACCCCCTCGGTAGCCAAAGTGAGATTCCCGTGACCCAAGCCGCAATCCTCGTCCTCGAAGACGGCACCGTATTCGAGGGCGAATCCGTAGGCGCGCCCGGCCTGTCCGTCGGTGAGGTGGTGTTCAACACCGCCATGACCGGCTATCAGGAAGTGTTGACCGACCCGTCCTACGCCCGGCAGATGGTCACGCTGACCTATCCGCATATCGGCAACACCGGCATGACCGACCAGGACAATGAAGCGTCCAAGGTGTGGTCGGCCGGCCTGATCGTGCGCGACGTTCCCCGCCGTCCCAGCAACTGGCGCAGCCAGGTGTCGCTGCAGGACTGGCTGATCCAGCGTGGTGTGGTCGCCATCGCCGGCATCGACACCCGCAAGCTGACCCGCATCCTGCGCGAGAAGGGCGCGCAGAACGGTGCGCTGATGGCCGGCGACATCGACGTGGAAAAGGCACTGGAAGCCGCCCGCAAGTTCCCGGGGCTGAAGGGCATGGATCTGGCCAAGGTCGTCACTACCGAGAAGACCTACACCTGGACCGAGGGCCAGCTGGACCTGGATGCCAATGCCTTCGTCAGCGTGCCGGCGAGGTTCAAGGTCGTGGCTTACGACTTCGGCGTGAAGACCAACATCCTGCGCATGCTGGCCGAGCGCGGCTGCGAAGTGACCGTGGTGCCGGCCCAGACCCCGGCCGCCGAGGTGCTGGCACTGAAGCCGGACGGCGTGTTCCTGTCCAACGGCCCGGGTGACCCGGAACCGTGCGACTACGCCATCGAAGCGATCAAGACCTTCATCGATGTGAAGATCCCGACCTTCGGCATCTGCCTGGGCCACCAGCTGCTGGGCCTGGCCTCGGGCGCGAAGACCATGAAGATGGGCCACGGCCACCACGGTGCCAACCACCCGGTGCAGGACCTGGACAACGGCCGGGTGATGATCACCTCGCAGAACCACGGTTTCGCGATCGATGAAGCGACCCTGCCGGCCACCCTGCGCGTGACCCACCGTTCGCTGTTCGACGGCACCAACCAGGGCGTCGCCCGCACCGACGTGCCGGCGTTCTCGTTCCAGGGCCACCCGGAAGCGTCGCCGGGCCCGACCGACGTCGGTCCGCTGTTCGACCGCTTCGTGGTGCTGATGGAGCAGGCCAAGGCGTGATCAGTACGCCGCCGGCTCCCGGTGGCGTCGCGATGGACCGTACACCCCGCATCGCTGCTGCCCCTGGCGCGGCGCTGCGGATCAAGATTCCTGATCGACAGCGTGCGATCACTCCCCCTTGTCACGCTGTACTGACTTAGAGAAGAAAATGCCCAAGCGCACTGACCTCAAGACCATCCTCATCATCGGTGCTGGCCCGATCGTCATCGGCCAGGCCTGCGAGTTTGACTACTCCGGCGCCCAGGCCTGCAAGGCCCTGCGTGACGAGGGTTACCGCGTGGTGCTGGTCAACAGCAATCCGGCCACGATCATGACCGACCCGGAGATGGCCGACGCCGTCTACATCGAGCCGATCAACTGGCAGACGGTCGAGAAGATCATCGCCAAGGAAAAGCCCGATGCGCTGCTGCCGACCATGGGTGGCCAGACCGCGCTGAACTGCGCGCTGGACCTGGCCGACCACGGCGTGCTGGAGAAGTACAACGTCGAACTGATCGGCGCCAAGCGCGAAGCGATCCGCATGGCCGAAGACCGCGAGCTGTTCCGCGTCGCCATGGGTGAGATCGGCCTGGAATGCCCGACCGCCGCCGTCGCCCACACCCTGGACGAAGCGCTGGAGATCCAGACCCGCGTCGGCTACCCGACCATCATCCGCCCCAGCTTCACCCTGGGCGGCAGCGGTGGCGGCATCGCCTACAACCGCGAAGAGCTGGTCGAGATCGTCAGCCGCGGCCTGGAACTGTCGCCGACCACCGAAGTGCTGGTGGAAGAGTCGGTGCTGGGTTGGAAGGAGTTCGAAATGGAAGTGGTCCGCGATACCGCGGACAACTGCATCATCGTCTGCTCGATCGAAAACCTCGACCCGATGGGCGTGCACACGGGTGACTCGATCACCGTGGCGCCGGCACAGACCCTGACCGACAAGGAATACCAGCGCCTGCGCGATGCCTCCATCGCCGTGCTGCGCAAGATCGGCGTCGACACCGGTGGCTCGAACGTGCAGTTCGGCATCAACCCGAAGACCGGCCGCGTGGTCGTCATCGAGATGAACCCGCGCGTCTCTCGTTCGTCGGCGCTGGCCTCCAAGGCCACCGGCTTCCCGATCGCCAAGGTTGCCGCCAAGCTGGCCGTGGGCTACACCCTGGACGAACTGAAGAACGAGATCACCGGCGGCCTGACCCCGGCCTCGTTCGAGCCGTCCATCGACTACGTCGTCACCAAGATCCCGCGCTTCGCCTTCGAGAAGTTCCCGGCCGCCGATGCCCGCCTGACCACCCAGATGAAGTCGGTGGGCGAGGTGATGGCGATGGGCCGCACTTTCCAGGAGTCGGTGCAGAAGGCCCTGCGTGGTCTGGAAACCGGCAAGGTCGGCTTCGACCCAACCGGCCTGGACCTGGCCAACGAAGAAGACCTGCAGACCCTGCGTCGCGAGCTGAAGGCGCCGGGCCCGGAGCGCCTGTTCTTCGTCGCCGACGCGTTCCGCGCCGGCATGAGCGTGGAAGAGATCTACGCGCTGTCGTTCATCGACCACTGGTTCCTGGACCAGATCGAGGAAATCATCGCTGCCGAAGCTGAGGTTGCTGCCGGTGGCATCGATGCGCTGGACGCTGCACGCCTGCGCAAGCTCAAGCGCGCCGGTTTCTCCGACGCGCGCCTGGCGCAGCTGACCGGCACCAACGAAGCCGCCATCCGCGCGCTGCGCCGTGCGCACAAGGTGCGCCCGGTCTACAAGCGCGTGGACTCCTGTGCCGGTGAATTCTCCACCGGTACCGCCTACCTGTACTCGACCTACGAGGACGAGTGCGAGGCTGCACCGAGCAACCGCGACAAGATCATGATCCTGGGCGGTGGCCCGAACCGCATCGGCCAGGGCATCGAGTTCGACTACTGCTGCGTGCACGCGGCACTGGCGCTGCGCGAGGATGGTTATGAAACCATCATGGTCAACTGCAACCCGGAAACCGTGTCGACCGACTACGACACTTCCGACCGCCTGTACTTCGAACCGCTGACCCTGGAAGACGTGCTGGAAATCGTCGAATTGGAACAGCCGAAGGGCGTGATCGTGCAGTACGGCGGCCAGACCCCGCTGAAGCTGGCGCGCGCGCTGGAGGCCAACGGCGTGCCGGTGATCGGCACCAGCCCGGATTCGATCGACCTGGCCGAAGACCGTGAGCGCTTCCAGCAGCTGGTCGACAAGCTGGGCCTGAAGCAGCCGCCGAACCGCATCGCCCGCAACGACCAGGAAGCCCTGCTGCTGGCCCGCGAGATCGGCTACCCGCTGGTGGTGCGCCCGAGCTACGTGCTGGGTGGCCGCGCCATGGAAATCGTCTACGGCGAAGCCGACCTGGCCCGCTACGTGCGCGACGCGGTGAAGGTGTCCAACGATTCGCCGGTGCTGCTGGACCGCTTCCTCGACAACGCCGTCGAGTGCGACGTCGACATCATCGCCGACAAGGATGGCAACGTCCTGATCGGTGGCGTGATGGAGCACATCGAAGAAGCCGGCGTGCACTCGGGCGATTCCTCGTGCTCGCTGCCGCCGTACTCGCTGTCGGCGGAAACCCAGGCCGAGCTGCGCCGCCAGGTGGTGGAGCTGGCCAAGGCCCTGAACGTGGTCGGCCTGATGAACACCCAGTTCGCGATCCAGGCCGGCGACGACGGCCAGGACATCGTGTACCTGCTGGAAGTGAACCCGCGTGCCTCGCGCACCGTGCCGTTCGTTTCCAAGGCCACCGGCATGGCGCTGGCCAAGATCGCCGCGCGCTGCATGGCCGGCAAGACCCTGGCCGAGCAGGGCGCGACCAAGGAGATCGTGCCGGACTACTACTCGGTCAAGGAAGCGATCTTCCCGTTCGCCAAGTTCCAGGGCGTCGACCCGATCCTCGGGCCGGAAATGCGCTCCACCGGTGAGGTGATGGGCGTGGGCCGCAGCTTCAGCGCCGCCTTTGCGCGCGCGCAGGAAGCCGGCGGCATCAAGGCGCCGCCGGTTGGCAAGGCGTTCGTGTCGGTCCGCGACCCGGACAAGAAGCGCGTGCTGCCGGTCGCCCAGGCCCTGCTGGAACGCGGCTACAGCCTGGTCGCCACCCGTGGCACCGCCGCGTGGCTGCAGGAGCACGGCATGGACTGCGAGATCGTCAACAAGGTTGTCGAGGGCCGCCCGCACATCGTCGATTCGATCAAGAACGGCGAGATCGTGTATATCGTCAACACGACCGAAGGTCGCGCGGCGATCAACGACTCGTTCTCGATCCGTCGCGAAGCGCTGCAGCACCGCGTGACCTATTCGACCACCATTGCCGGCGCCAAGGCGCTGGTGCAATCCCTGGAATTCCGCGGTACCGGCCCGGTCTGGTCGCTGCAGGAGCTGCACAAGGAGTTGAACGCATGAGAGCACCGATCACCCTGAAGGGCGCGCAGCGTCTGCGCGAAGAGCTGGACCACCTGAAGTCGGTCAAGCGCCCGAAGGTCATCGCGGCGATCGCCGAAGCGCGTGAGCACGGCGATCTCAAGGAGAACGCCGAGTACCACGCCGCGCGCGAAGAGCAGGGCTTCATCGAAGGCCGCATCAAGCAGCTGGAAGGCGAACTCTCGCATGCCGAGATCATCGACATCAGCAAGCTCAATGCGGGCAGCAAGGTCGTGTTCGGCGCCACCGTCGAGCTGGCCGATGTGGAAAGCGATGAAGAGAAGCGCTACCAGATCGTGGGCGACCTGGAGGCCGACATCAAGCTCGGCCTGATCGCGATCTCCTCGCCGCTGGCGCGGGCGCTGATCGGCAAGCTGGAAGGCGACGCGGTCACCATCGACGCACCGGCCGGCAAGCGCGACTACGAAATCGTCAGCGTCCAGTACCTGGACTGACCCGGCCATGGCCACGGCGACGTTGTTGCTGCCGGCACGCAGCCGGTTCCCCGCGTCGTCGTTGCCCGATGACGTGGCCAAAGCGCTCGGCCGTGCCGAGCGCAGCCACGTGGACGCTGGCGAACGTGCCCAGCTGCAGCGGCATTTCCAGCTGCAGCCGGCCGACTGGCCGGTGGCCGCGCTGACCCGCCAGCTCGACGTGGGGGATGCCCATGACGGGGTGTGGCTGCGGGCTGACCCGGCCAACGTGGTGCCGGACATGCACGGCGCGCGGATGATGGGTCACGGCGACACGCTGCGACTCGAGGCCGACGACGTGGCCGCGCTGTTGCCGGCATTGCAACCGCTGTTTGCCGGTTACGGATTCACCCTGGACGCGCCGACCCCCTCGCGCTGGTACCTTCGCCTGCCGCCGGGCACCACGCTGCCGGCGTTTGCCGCACCCGACGATGTACTCGGCGATGACCTGTTCGCCTACCTGCCCGAGGGCGATGCAGGCCGCCGTTGGCGTGCGCTGCTGACCGAGGCCCAGGTGGTGCTGCACCAGCACCCGTGGAACGCCCAGCGTGTGACCGCCGGCAAGCGTGCGGTCAATTCGCTCTGGTTCTGGGGTGGCGGTGAACTGCCTGAAGCGGTCCGCACCGCGCATGCGCAGGTGCGCAGCCGCGATGCGCTGCTGCAGGCGCTGGCCAAGGCGGCCGGCGTGCAGGCCGACGGCGACCAGCAGGTGGATGCATTGGTCGACCTGCGGCAGCTGCGTTCGCTGGAACAGCTGGGCAACGACGCGATCCGTCCGCTGCTCTCGGCATTGCAACGTGGCGAGCTGCGCCGCCTGGTACTCGATTTCGAAGACGGTGCGCGCTTCGAGCTCGACAAAGGCCAGCGCTGGCGCTTCTGGAAAAAGCCGGTGCAGCTGCACGAGGGCTGATCCCCGGTAGATCCACGCCCTGCGTGGATGCTCTTTGCTGGACACATGAAGCCGCGCAGGGCGCGGCTCTACCTCCGGACGCACCCAGCCACGCAGGGCGTGGCTCTACCGCCGGGGGGTATCATGTCGTCAACGGCATTAGCGCCGTGCTCCCGCACTTACCCGAGCTTGCATTGACCGCTTCCGATTCGCTCCAGATCCAGCGCCGCGCCATCCCGTCTGCCGGCGAATGGCCCGCTGAGATGTTGCCGCTCCTGCAGCGCCTCTACGCGGCGCGCGGTGTCACAGACGCCGCCCAGGCCCAGCCCAAGCTGGCGCAACTGCATGCGCCTGAGCTGATGGGCAGCATGCAGGCGGCGGTCGATCTGCTGGCCGAAGCCATCGCCAGCAACGCGCGCATCCTGGTCGTGGGCGATTTCGATTGCGATGGCGCCACTGCGTGTGCGGTTGGCGTACGCGGCCTGCGCATGCTGGGGGCGCGCGATGTGGTGCATGCGGTGCCCAACCGCATGCTGCACGGCTATGGATTGTCGCCTTCCCTGGTTGCAGAACTGGCGCCCTTGAAGCCCGGGCTGCTGGTCACGGTGGACCACGGCATTGCCTGCCACGCCGGCGTAAACGCGGCCAAGGCTCTGGGTTGGAAAGTGCTGGTCACCGACCATCATCTGCCCGGCGAACAGCTGCCGCCGGCCGACGCCATCGTCGACCCGAACATCAACGGCGATGCCTTCCCGAGCAAGGCGCTCGCAGGGGTCGGCGTGATCTTCTACGTGCTGATGGCGCTGCGTCGTCAGCTCCGCCTTCAGGGTGCCTTCGCACCGGGCGCCGAGCCCGATCTGCTGACGCTGCTTGATCTGGTCGCGGTTGGCACCGTGGCTGACCTGGTGGCACTGGACGCCAACAACCGGGCGCTGGTGAGTGCGGGCCTGCGCCGCCTGCGCGCGGGGCAGGGGTGCGTAGGCCTGCAGGCGCTGATCGAGGCGAGCGGTCGTGACGTGGCACGCCTCAGTGCCACCGATATTGGTTTTGCCATCGGTCCGCGCCTGAACGCCGCTGGCCGGCTCGAAGACATGGCGCTGGGCATCGAGCTGCTACTGACCGAAGATCGCTCCCAAGCACGCGAGATCGCCCAGACCCTGGAGCAGATCAACTCGGAGCGTCGCGCCGTCCAGCAGCTGATGACCGACGACGCCGAGCTGGCCGTCGCCCGTGCAGTGCTGGGTGCCGAAGGTGAGCGACCGATCGCGGCCTGCCTGTTCGACGCCGAATGGCACCCCGGCGTTGTCGGGCTGGTGGCCTCCAAAATGAAGGACCGCCTGCACCGCCCGGTGATCGCGTTTGCACCGTCCGAGCCGGGCAGCGATTCGCTGCGGGGTTCGGCGCGTTCCATCGCCGGTTTCCACATCCGTGACGCGCTGGCGCTGGTCAATGCCGCGCATCCGGGCCTGATCGACAAGTTCGGCGGTCACGCCATGGCGGCCGGCCTGAGCCTGCCGCATGCACGCCTGCAGGACTTCCAGCAGGCATTCGTTTCCGTAGTCGAATCCAGCATGGACCCCGCCGCACTGCAGCAGCTGCTGATGAGCGATGGCGAACTGGCCCCGTCCGAACTGGACTTCCGCCACGCCGAAGCCCTGCGCCTCGCCGGCCCATGGGGGCAGGGTTTCCCGGAGCCGCTGTTCGACGGCCACTTCCAGGTCGCCCGCTGGCAGGTGCTGAAGGAAAAGCACCTCAAGCTCAGCCTGCGCGTGCCCGGCCGCGCCGAGCCGATCAACGCCATCCACTTCAGCGGCTGGCGCGGCAACGCCCCCGCCAACCACGTGCACATCGCCTATCGCCTTGTGAGCGACGACTACCGCGGTGGTGGCGCCATCCAGCTGATCATCGAGCACTGCGCCGACGTTTGAAGGGCGCAGCCACGCAGGGCGTGGCTCTACGGTTCACGCACTTCTGTTACCAGCGTCGGCATCTGCCATGCGCCACCCGCGGCTACGAGGCGGCATAGGCCCGTGGTTGCGTCGGAGGTCTGGACATAGGCGGTGCCGGTCCAGCCCCAGCTGGCGGTTGACCAGCAGTCGCCCAGGCCCCGCCCTTTGTTCGCAGCGCTGATGGTCACGGTGTCGTCGTCGCCACCCAGGTTGGTCACCAGGGTGGGTTGGTACGGGGCGTGGTCATTGATGACCCAGTAACCCTCGCCGGTGTTGTACGCGCCGCGCCAGCAGGAGGTCGACGCCAATAGTTTGTTGCGCGACAGGCGCTGTACGCGGATGGGCTGCGGACCCTCGTAGGAGCCACCTTCGCCGGGATTCAGCGCATCACAATCGTCCGCGGATGTGGCCGCGACAAGAGCCGCCCGCAACGCCGGCGCATCGCCCAGTGCAGTATCGGCAGCGGTGGTAGGGACCTTTCTGGCCAGGGTGATCACCGGCACCGGCAGCGCTGGCGGCACACTGGACTCGGCGCGGACCCCTTTGCGCATGAGTGCACCCGGGGTTCCCAGCCGGCCCTGGAACTCGTCCATCTTCAGCAGCACGGCTGACGCGCCTTTGTCCGACACGACCCAACGCTGGTCCTTGCCGCCGAGGAGTTCGATGCGGCTGTCGCGGACCAGCGACTTCAGCAGGGCGGCGACCTGGCTGACCGAGAACGGGCCGCCGTTGTCGACCGTGCCCAGCGCCTTTTCGTTGATGCGCAGCGTGACCCGGGTGGGCAGGTCGCCTTCGTCGTACTCGCCGAGCATCAGTTCGGCGCGGACCGGCTGGTCCGGCCCGCCGTTGCGGGTCAGCAGGATCGACACCGGCTCGCTTTCGCCGTCGTCGCGCTGGTAGCCCGCAGCACGGCAGGTGCGCGTGTTGTCGCAGGCCAGAGTCCAGTCCTCGTGGCCGAAGTCGATGCCGGGCACCACCGCTTCCGCAGGTGCGGCACTCACGGCCGGCGACAGGCCGGCAAGGATCAGCAGGAGCAGGGACTGGCGCATGGGGGTCCTTGTTGTAAACACGTCCGTTGGGATGGGAAGCGTGACCCGCTCAATCGCACTTGTCCATCAACCCCGTTCCCGATCTTCATGCGTTGAATCTATCGTCATCGGATCTGGAGCGTCACATGGACAGCCTGCTGCGCAGGATCGGCTTGGGTTTCGTGGTGTGGGTTGGCACGGTGCTGGGGCAGGGCGCGACCGCCCAACAGATGGCCGGTCCGGTACTGAAGGTGGCCGGGGCCGAGCAGCCGGTGCTGCTCGAGCAGGCACGGATCGACAGTCACGTGGCCGGTGGGCTCGGCGAGACCCGGATCGAGCTGGTATTCCGCAACCCCAACCGGCGCGTGCTGGAAGGTTCGCTGGAGTTTCCGCTGGCCGAGGGGCAGAAGGTCACCGGCTTCGCACTGGATATCGGCGGTGCGCTGCGCGACGCGGTGCCGGTGCCGAAGGCGCAGGGGCGTCAGGTCTTCGAAGCGATCGAGCGGCGCGGGGTCGACCCTGGCCTGCTCGAGCAGACCGCTGGCAATCAGTTTCGGCTGCGTATCTATCCCATTCCGGCTCTGGGCACGCGGCGGGTGGTGATCACCCTGCGCGAGGCGCTACCGGTGGAGGCGAAGGGCCTGCGCTGGACCCTGCCGCTGCAGTTCGCGCGGGAGGCACAGTCGGTGCAGCTGAACGTTGATGCGGCAGGTAGCGGTGTTCCCGTGGCCAACGGCAGGGCACCGGTGGCACTGGCCCTGCGCGAAGGCGCGTGGCAGGCACACTGGCAGGGACGTGGCACGGCGTTGCCAGCGCAACTGGGCTGGACGCTGCCGCTGCCGCGCGGCGTGGATGCGGTGCGCGGCACCTTCGACGGCGAGCAGTACGTGATGGTGCAGGTGCCGGTTCCAGTGCAGGCCCAGGCGCGCGCGTTGCCGCGCCGGGTGGGATTGCTGTGGGATGCATCCGGTTCCGCGCGACACCGCGACACCGCTGCGGAGCTGGCCGTGCTGGATCGCTACTTCGCCTCGATTGGCAATGGCGAAGTTCAGCTGACCGTGCTGCGCGACCGGGCTGAACCGACCCGCCGTTTCGAGGTTCGGCAGGGCGACTGGAATGCATTGCGCCGCCATCTGGAGGCGCTGCCGCGCGACGGCGCCAGTGCGCTCGGCGACTGGACCGCGCAGGCCGACGTGGACGAATACCTGCTGGTCAGCGATGGGCTGGCCAATTACGGCAAGCGCGAGCGACCGGCGTTGCGGCCGGGGCAGCGCCTCTACGCGCTGAGCGGCGCCGGTGCCCGCACCGACAGCGAGCGCCTGCGAGCCTGGACCCGCGCGGGGCATGGCCAGCTACTGGTGGTCGGTGGGGCAGGTGACGTGGATGCCGCAGCTTCGCGCCTGCTGCGCGGGAACCCGGCGGATGTGGTGGCCGATGGTGAGGGCGTGGCCGACCTGCGGGTCGATACCGATCGTGCGGACCACGGTTGGGTACGCGTGCTCGGACGAGTGCAGCGTGCGGATGCCGTGCTGCGGCTCCAGCTGCCTGCCGCCAACGGCACGCGCCGCACCGTAAGCGTGCCGTTGGCCGATGCACGCGACGCCGGCGGTGGACTGGTCGCCCATGCCTGGGCTGATGGGCAGCGGCGGGCGCTGGCCGCAGATCCCGCCGCCAACCGCGCAGCCCTGCAGGCGCTGTCGCAGCGCTTCGGGCTGGTCGGCGCGGATACCTCGCTGCTGGTACTGGAAACCCTGGACGACTACCTGCGCTACGGCATCCGCCCGGCCGCACCGCTGCGCCAGGAGTACGACCGCCTGCATGCGGTCAGCATCGCCGATGATGCCGCCGCGCGCCGCAAGCGACTGGACACGCTTGCAGCCCAGTTCGCCGAGCGCGAGCTGTGGTGGAACCGGTCCTGGCCGAAGGGCGCGCCGCCCGTGGCCGCGTCGATGAAGGCGCTGTCAGCGCCCATGCCGGCCGGGGCGCCGCCACCGCCTGCGCCCGCACCGGCAATGATGCTCGCCGCAGAGAGCGAACAACGCCATCGTGAGGCCTCACGCTCGGCAACGCTGGACCGGGTTGAAGTCACCGCTGCGCGTCAGCAGGCGCGAGCCGAGGCCAATGCCGATGCATTCGCCGCCGAGGCCGACGCCCCTGCCGCCGACGACCGCGCCAATCGCGGCGCTCTGAAGATCAGCGTGGCCGCCTGGGCGCCCGACTCGGACTATGCCCGTCGCCTGCGTGCGGCGCGTCCGGATGCGGTGTATGCGTTGTACCTGCAGGAGCGCGATGACCACGCCGACAGCAGCGCGTTCTACCTGGACGTGGCCGACATTTTGCTGGCCCACGGCCAGCGCGACCTGGCCCTGCGGGTGCTGTCGAACCTGGCGGAGATGCAGCTGGAGAACCGCCACGTGCTGCGCGTGCTGGGCTACCGGCTGATGCAGGCGAAGGCCGCGGCGCTGGCGGTGCCGGTATTCCGCGATGTGCTGGCGCTCGGTGAGGAAGAGCCGCAGAGCTTCCGCGACCTCGCCTTGGCGCTGGAAGCCGATAACCAGCCGGCGGAGGCGCTGGCCGCGTTCAACGAAGTGGTGGTGCGGCCGTGGGATTCGCGCTTCGATGGGATCTCGCTGATCGCGCTGGACGAGCTGACGACGCTGGTCGCCCGAACCGGGGTGGACGCGCGTGCGGTCGATCCGCGCCTGCGCCGGGCGATGCCGCTGGACCTGCGCGTGGTGCTGAGCTGGGACAGCGACAACAGCGACATGGACCTGTGGGTGACCGACCCGAACGGTGAACGCGCCTATTACGGCAATCGCCTGACATACCAGGGTGGGCAGATGTCGCGCGACTTCACCGGCGGCTACGGTCCCGAGCAGTTCTCGCTGCGCCAGGCCAAGCCGGGCAGGTACAAGGTGGAAGCCAACTACTTCGGAAGCCGCGAACAGCTGGTGACCGGGGCGACCACGCTGACGCTGCGCCTGAGTACCCATTGGGGCAGCCGGCGCCAGCAGGACCAGCAGGTGACGATGCGCCTGAAAGACGACTCAGAAACCGTGCTGGTGGGTGAATTCGAGGTCCGCTGACCCATGAACATGAACGGGGCTTGGGACGCTATAATCTCTGGTCTTGTCCCAAGCCTTCATTACCGCCGATATGATCGAGCTCAATCCCGTGCGCCAGCGAATCACCGATCTGACCGATCGCGTGGTCTCGCTCAGGGGGTATCTTTGACTACGACGCCAAGAAAGAGCGTCTGGAAGAAGTAACCCGGGAACTGGAAAACCCCGACATCTGGAACAACGCCGAGTACGCCCAGAACCTGGGCCGCGAGCGTTCCATGCTGGAAAAGACCGTCGGTGGCATCGCCACCATCCTGGACGGCCTGACCGAATCCACCGAACTGCTGGAACTGGCTGAAAGCGAACAGGACGAAGATACCGCCCTGGCCGTGGTCGCCGACCTGGACAAGTACCAGAAGCACGTGGAGCAGCTGGAATTCCAGCGCATGTTCTCCGGCAAGATGGACACCGCCCCGGCGTTCGTCGACATCCAGGCCGGTGCCGGTGGCACCGAAGCCCAGGACTGGGCCGAAATCCTGCTGCGCATGTACCTGCGCTGGTGCGAATCGCGCGGTTGGAAGACCGAACTGATGGAAGTGTCCGGTGGCGACGTCGCCGGCATCAAATCGGCCACGCTGCGCGTGGAAGGCGATTACGCGTATGGCTGGTTGAAGACCGAAACCGGCGTGCACCGCCTGGTGCGCAAGTCGCCGTTCGATTCGGACAACCGCCGCCACACCAGCTTCACCTCGGTGTTCGTGTCCCCGGAAGTGGACAACAACATCGAAATCGACATCAACCCGGCCGATCTGCGTACCGACGTGTACCGTTCCTCGGGCGCCGGTGGCCAGCACGTCAACAAGACCGAATCGGCGGTGCGTATCACGCACATCCCGACCAATACGGTCGTGGCCTGCCAGACCGGCCGCAGCCAGCACCAGAACCGCGACAACGCGATGAAGATGCTGGCCGCCAAGCTCTACGAGCTTGAAATCCAGAAGCGCAACGCCGAACGCGACGCGGTCGAAGCGACCAAGTCCGACATCGGCTGGGGCAGCCAGATCCGCAATTACGTGCTCGACCAGAGCCGCATCAAGGACCTGCGCACCGGCATCGAGCGTTCGGATACGCAGAAGGTGCTTGACGGCGACCTCGACGAATTCGTCGAAGCCAGCCTGAAGTCGGGCCTGGAAGTCGGTTCCAAACGCCTCGACGCCTGACCGTCGGGCCGCCCTGTGCGGCCCGATGTTGTTTCATTTTTTTCCCAGTCCTCATCCCCCAATACACAGACCCACGCCATGAACGATCAGACCGCCGCGCCGCAGACCCCCGTCGACGAGAACAGCCTCATCGCCGAGCGCCGCGCGAAACTGACCGCGCTGCGCGGGCAGGGCATCGCCTATCCGAACGACTTCCGCCGTGAGGACTTCTCCGGCAGCCTGCAGGCCGAATTCGCCGATGCCGAACAGTGGACCGCCGAAGCGCTGGAAGCCACCGACCGCACGGTGAAGATGGCCGGCCGCCTGATGGCCAAGCGGGTGATGGGCAAGGCCAGTTTCGCCCAGATCCAGGACGAGTCCGGCCGCATCCAGCTGTTCCTGCAGGGCAACACCCTGGGCGACGCCTACACGGCCTTCAAGGGCTGGGACGTGGGCGACATCATCGCGGTGGAAGGCGGGCTGACCCGTACCAAGACCGGCGAGCTGTCAGTCAAGGCGACCAGCATCCGCCTGCTGACCAAGTCGCTGCGCCCGCTGCCGGACAAGTGGCACGGGCTGGCCGACGTGGAGCAGCGCTACCGTCAGCGCTACGTCGACCTGATCGTGACCCCGGAGTCGCGCGAGGTGTTCATCAAGCGCTCGCGGATCATCCGCGCGATGCGCGCCTGGCTGGACAACCGCGACTTCCTGGAAGTCGAAACGCCGATGATGCATTACATCCCGGGCGGTGCCACGGCCAAGCCGTTCACCACCCACCACAATGCGCTGGACCTGGACCTGTACCTGCGCGTGGCCCCGGAGCTGTACCTCAAGCGCCTGGTCGTGGGTGGGCTGGAGCGGGTGTACGAAATCAACCGCAACTTCCGCAACGAAGGCGTGAGCACCCGGCACAACCCGGAATTCACCATGATGGAGCTGTATGAGGCCTACGCCACGTACACCGAAGTGATGGACCTGACCGAAGGCGTGATCCGTGACGTGGCCAGCAAGGTGCTGGGCACCACCACCGTGGAGTGGGACGGCGCCACCATCGACCTGGCTCCGGCGTTCCGCCGCTGGCGCATGGACGAGGCCGTGCGCCACCACAACCCGGAGATCAGCCTGGCCGACTGCACCGACCGCGAGGCGCTGCTGCGCCATTGCGAGCGCCTGAAGATCCGGGTCAAGCCGTCCTACGGCTGGGGCAAGCTGCTGCTGGAGATCTTCGAAGCCACCGTCGAGCACACCTTGGTGCAGCCGACCTTCATCACCGACCACCCGGTCGAGGTCTCGCCGCTGGCGCGCGCCAACGACGACCAGCCGGGCTATACCGACCGCTTCGAGCTGTTCATCAACGGCAAGGAGCTGGCCAATGGCTTCTCCGAGCTGAACGACCCCGAAGACCAGGCGGCCCGCTTCCAGGCCCAGGTCACGGCCAAGGAAGGCGGCGACGACGAGGCCATGCACTACGACGCCGACTATATCCGTGCGCTGGAGTACGGTATGGCCCCGACCGGCGGCTTGGGCATCGGCATCGACCGGCTGGTGATGCTGCTGACCGGCAGCAGCTCGATCCGCGACGTGCTCCTGTTCCCCTACATGCGTCCCGAAAACTGAGACGCAGGTCCGGATGGACCCCCTCCGGCCACCCGGCGGGGTTCCGCTGGGATGGCCGGACGAGTATGGTTTCTGCGTAGCCCATTGAGGCGCCCTATGGGCGACAGGCTACGGTTCATGAGCACTGGGCGGCCCCCTGCGTGACGCACGCATCACGGCATGGCCAAGATCATGAATGGGGAATCATGACCGGAGGTGGGTCCCATGCAAGGTGCCGGCGTACAAAGCAGCGGAGTTTCGTCTCCGCAGCATGTTCCAGTGTGGTCCAGGAAGACAACGGAAGCAGCCTTGAATATTGTCATCGTTGACGATCAGACGTCTGCGCGCACCATGCTGCGGCATGTCATCGAGGACATCGCACCGGAACTGAGCGTGCATGACTTTGGCGACCCGCTCACTGCGCTGGCCTGGTGCGAATCGCATGGGGTCGACCTGCTGCTGCTCGATTACCGCATGCCGGAGATGGACGGCCTGGAGTTCGCCCGCCGTTTCCGCCGCCTGCCCAAGCATCGCGACATTCCGGTCATCCTGATTACCGTGGTCGGCGACGAGCCGATCCGCCAGGCCGCGCTGGAAGCCGGGGTGATCGATTTCCTGGTCAAGCCGATCCGTCCGCGCGAACTGCGGGCGCGCTGCTACAACCTGCTGCAGCTGCGCCAGCAATCCGAGAACGTGAAGCAACGCGCGTTGTCGCTGGAGCAGCGGCTGCTGGCCAGCATGCACGAGGTGGAAGAGCGCGAGCGCGAGACGCTGTCGCGGCTGGCCCGTGCGATCGAGTTCCGTGATGCGGGCACCAGTGCCTACCTGGAGCGCATGGCGCACGTGGCCGGGCTGATCGCCGAACAGCTGGGGCTGCCGGAAGAAGAGGTCAAGCTGATCGAGGCGGCCGCGCCACTGCACGACATGGGCAAGATCGCCATTCCCGATGCGGTACTGCTCAAGCAGGGCAAGCTCGACGACGAGGAGCTGGCAATCATGCGTCGGCATCCGCGCATCGGGTACGAGCTGCTCAGCGGCAGCCAGAACCGCTTCATCCAGGTCGGTGCGCTGATTGCACTGCGCCACCACGAACGCTACGACGGCAGTGGCTACCCCGACGGCCTGCGCGGCGATGCGATTCCGCTGGAAGCGCGGATCGTGGCGGTGGCCGACGTGTTCGATGCGTTGATCTCGCCGCGCCCCTACAAGGAAGCGTGGACGATGGAAGCCACCCTGGCTTATCTGTACGCACAGCGCGGTCGCCTGTTCGACCCCCGCTGCGTGGATGCCCTGCTGCGCGGCCGGCAGCAGCTCGACGATATCTGCGCGCAGCATTCCACTGCGTCGGCCCGACCGGGGATGTGACGTGCAGAGCATGTACCACGCGTTGAAGCAGCGGCTGGGCAACCGGCCCGACACCGAGCACGGCCAGGCCATCGTGCGCATGGTGCTGATCGTACTGATCCTGGGCTACGTGCTGCTCCCCGGTCCGCGCCACGACCTGCCGCACCATCAATACCAGGTGGTGCTGGGCATCGTGCTGACCGGGCTGACCCTGTCGGTGCTGTTGTTCGCGTGGCTGCTGGCGCGCCCCGGGCGCTCTGACCCGCGCCGGGTGGCCGGCATGCTGGCCGACTATGGGCTGATCGCCGCCGGCATGGTGCAGATGGGCGAGCCGCTGGCCTGGGTCTACATCGTGGTGATGTGGGTGACCGTCGGCAACGGCATGCGTTTTGGCAACAAATACCTGTACACCGCCGTGGGCATGGCACTGGTCAGTTTCGGGGTGACCGTGCTGGTCACCGACTACTGGCAGGCCAACGCGCGCCTTGGCTTCGGCCTGTGGCTGGGCCTGGCGGCCGTGCCGCTGTACTTCGCCACGCTGCTGCGCCAGCTGACCCACGCCATGGACGAGGCACGCCGCGCCAGTGAAGCCAAGAGCCGCTTCCTGGCCAACATGAGCCATGAGTTCCGCACCCCGCTGAACGGCCTGTCCGGCATGACCGAGGTGCTGGCTACCACGACGCTGGATGAAGAGCAGCGCGAGTGCGTCAACACCATCCAGGCGTCCTCGCGCAGCCTGCTGGCGCTGGTCGAGGAGGTGCTGGACATCTCCGCGATTGAAGCCGGCAAGCTGCGCGTGGTGGCCGAGGATTTCTCGCTGGACGAGGTGATCCAGTCGATCGGGCTGATCCTGATGCCGCAGGCCAGGGTCAAGCGCCTCGACTACCAGGTCAAGGTGGCTGCCGGCGTGCCCAAGCTGTTGCGCGGCGACCTCGGACACCTGCGCCAGATCCTGCTCAACCTGGCCGGCAACGCGGTCAAGTTCACCGAGCACGGCCGCATCGAAATCCGCGTGTCGCAGCTTCGCGAGGAAAACGAAGGCCAGGTTCGGCTGCGTTTCGACATCCTCGACACCGGCATCGGCGTGGTGCCGGACATGCGCGCGCGGCTGTTCCAGGCCTTCGAGCAGGCCGATGTGAGCCTGGGTCGCCGTCACGAGGGAAGCGGGCTGGGCACCTCGATTTCGCGCGGACTGGTGGAGGCCATGGGCGGGCAGATCGGCTATGCCGAGAATCCGCCCCAGGGAAGCTGCTTCTGGTTCGAACTGCCGTTCGCGCTGCCGCCGGTGGTGGCGGGCGAATACACCCCGGCCGTGGTCGGGGAGGGCAGCGCCGCCGCGCCGGACAACGTGATTGCGTTCGCCGACCCGTTCCTGCGCCACCGTGCCCGCGTGCGCAGCATGAAGGTGCTGGTGGCCGACGACCACCAGGCCAACCGGCTGGTGCTGCAGCGACTGCTGCAGAAGGCCGGGCACAAGGTGGTGTGCGTCAATGGCGGCGAAGCGGTGCTCGACGCCATGGCCGAGAGCGACTACGACGTGGCCATCGTCGACCTGCACATGCCCGGCATGAGCGGGCTGGACATGCTCAAGGAACTGCGCGTGCTGCAGGCCGGTGGCGCCCCGCGCACGCCGGTGCTGGTGCTCAGCGCGGATGTCACCCCCGAATCCATCCAGCAGTGCACCCAGGCCGGTGCGCACACCTTCTTCGGCAAGCCGGTAGTGCCGGTGCGCCTGCTCGATACCCTGGCAGAAATTGCCGCCAACGACGGCCTCAAGGCGCGCACGGCCGTGGTCCAGTCGGCGCCGGTCGCGGTGGGTGTGCTCGATACCGGCGTGCTCGACGAGCTGGCCGCGCTGGGCATGGGCGAGGGCTTCGAACAGGAATTCATCCGCCAGTGCCTGGCCGATGCCACGCAGTGCGTGGGCGGGGCCATGGAAGCCGGCGAACGCGGCGACTGGGTGCTGCTTCGCGAGCAGGCGCACGCCATCAAGGGCGTGGCCAGCAACCTGGGATTGGTGCGGGTGGCGTACCGGGCCGGCGAGGTGATGCACATGGCCGACTGGCAGCTCAAGAGCGAATGGCGCGAGCGGATGACGTTGATCCGCACCGCGGTGAAGGAAGGCCGACAGGCGCTGGCAGAACGTCGGCGCCCCGGTGCCGCATCCAGCGACGACGGCGGCATCGACATGCGCTGAAGGATGGAAAAAAGCCCGGTTTCCACCGGGCTTTTTTACCGAACCCCCTTGCCGTCGGTAGCGCCCTTACGCGGCATCGAACTGCGCACGACGGGTCTGCGCCTTGATCAAACGGTCCATGGTACGCAGCGACTTGTCTTCCAGGGCCAGGGCCGAATCGACCCAGATCTTGGTGATCTCAAGCAGCTCGTCATAGCCCACCGCCTGGGCCAGGTTGCGTGCGGCGTTCATCGCCAGGTAGCTGCGCGGGGTGCGCTGCTGCTGGCGGATCAGGTCTTCGGCGGCCTTCATGCCCTGGCCCTTAGGCACCAGGATGTCGACCACGCCCATGGCGAACATCTCTTCGGACGAGTACACGCGGCCTTCGAGGATGATCTTCTCGGCAAGCTGCGGGGCCACGCGGCGGCACAGGAACGAGTAGGCGCCCATGCCCGGGAACAGCCCGAACAGGACTTCAGGCAGGCCCATGCCGCAGCCTTCCTCGGCAATGATGGTGTGGCAGGCCAGGGCCATTTCCAGGCCACCGCCCAGTGCGTCGCCCTGGATCAGGGCAATCGAGCGGACGTCGCCGCCGAAGCCGGTGTGCAGGTGGTGCACGCCTTCCACGCAGCGCTGTGCATAGGCCAGCAGGCGGTCGCGGTTGCCTTCGCGGATCAGCTGGGCAAACAGGGCCAGGTCGCCGCCCAGGTTGTAGGCGGTGGCGTCGGAGGCCAGCACGAAATGGCGCAGGCGACCGCTGGCGCGTTCGGCCGGCGAGAGGGTGATCTGGCTCATCACGCTCCACATTTCGTCCAGCATGTCCTTGCGGCAGCAGGGGCGGATGCCGGTGGCGGCGTCGGCGTGCATGAACAACCAGTGGGCGGCGTTGTCGCCGGTGGTTTCGGTGCGGATGGTCGCGTAGCCGCGGGCATAGGGGAGCTTTTCGATGGAATGCATGGTGATCACCTCGGCGGGTTGGCCTGCTGGGAGGACGGTGGGCGGCAGGCCGGACGGGTCCACACGCCGCGATCCTACACCGGCGGTGGGGGGTGAAATGCATAAACCCGGGGGGTGTTCCGCTGGCGCGATGAAGAATGGGTGAAAGCGCCATACGCGTTGTGCGGCGGCGGTATTGCGGAGATGAGGTGCCGGTCGCCGAGATAATCGGATTCGCCTGGCACGGCGCAGAATGCGCAGATTCGTTCCAGTCCGAACAAATGCTCCAAAACGAAGAACGCCCGCTGATGGGCGGGCGTTCTTCGTTAACTTGATGCTGGCGGTTACGCCGTCGGGGCGTCGCGCAGTTCGCGGCGCAGGATCTTGCCGACGTTGGTCTTCGGCAGTTCCTTGCGGAACTCGACGATCTTCGGGTGCTTGTAGCCGGTCAGGTTGGCGCGGGCATGTTCCTTGACCTGTTCGGCGGTCAGGTTCGGATCCTTCTTGACGATGACCACCTTGACGATTTCACCGGACTTTTCGTCCGGCACGCCGACTGCGGCCACTTCCAGTACGCCGGGCATCATCGCGATCACGTCTTCGACTTCGTTCGGGTACACGTTGAAGCCGGACACCAGGATCATGTCCTTCTTGCGGTCCACGATGTAGAAGAAGCCCTGTTCGTCCATCTTCGCCATGTCGCCGGTGTGCAGCCAGCCGTCGGCGTCGATGGCGGTGGCGGTTTCTTCCGGCCGCTGCCAGTAGCCCTTCATTACCTGCGGGCCCTTGATGCACAGCTCGCCCACTTCGCCCAGCGCCAGGATGTTGCCGTTGTCGTCCTTGATGCAGGCATCGGTGGACGGGATCGGCAGGCCAATGGCGCCGTTGTACTCGGGCAGGGTGAGCGGGTTGATGCAGGCTGCCGGCGAGGTCTCGGTCAGGCCGTAGGCTTCGACCAGGGTCACGCCGGTGACCTTCTTCCATCGTTCGGCCACGGCACGTTGCACCGCCATGCCGCCGCCCAGGGTGAACTTGACCGAAGAGAAGTCGATCTCGTCGAAGCCCGGGGTGTTGAGCAGGCCGTTGAACAGCGTGTTGACGCCGGTGATGGCGGTGAAGCGGGTGCCCTTGAGCTCCTTGACGAAGCCCTTCATGTCGCGCGGGTTGGTGATCAGGTGATTGCAGCCACCGAACTTCATGAAGACCAGGCCGTTCGCGGTCAGCGCGAAGATGTGGTACAGCGGCAGGGCAGTGATGATCACTTCCTTGCCCGGCTCGATGCCCGAGGTCGACAGCCACGCCGAGGCCTGCTGCATGTTGGCGATCAGGTTGCGGTTGGTGAGCATCGCACCCTTGGCCACGCCGGTGGTACCACCGGTGTACTGCAGGAAGGCGATGTCGTCGTGGTCGATCTCGACCGGCGGAAGCGCGTGGCGGCTGCCCAGCTTGAGCGCCTGCTTGAAGCGGACGGCGCCCTTGATGTGGTAGTTGGGCACCATCTTCTTGACGTACTTCAGCACGAAGTTGACGATCGCGCCCTTGGCGCCGAGCAGGTCGCCCAGGCCGGTGGTGACCACGTGCCTGACCGGCGTGTCGGCGATGACCTGCTCGACGGTGTCGCCGAAGTTGTCGACCACCACCAGCGCACTGACGCCGGCGTCGACCAGCTGGTGCTTGAGTTCGCGCGCGGTGTACAGCGGGTTGACGTTGACCACGGTCAGTCCGGCGCGCAGCACGCCGAAGGTGGCCACCGGGTACTGCAGGCAGTTGGGCATCATCAGGGCGACGCGGTCGCCCTTCTTGAGCTTCAGCTCGCCCAGCAGGTAGGCGGCGAATTTTTCGACCAGGGCGTCGGTTTCACCGTAGGTGAGGACCTTGCCGAAGCTGGAGTAGGCGGGGCGGTCGCGGTACTTGGCCACGGACGTATCGAAAACGGCCGACACCGAACGGAACTCGTTGACGTCGATTTCGGCGGGTACGCCGTTGGGATAGCTCTGCAGCCAGGGACGTTCCAGACTCATTATTCCCCCTCCAGGAAACGTGGATGTTGTGATGCCGACGGCCAGTATCCGTCGTTTCGGTCCCCGGCAGCATACCGGTCCGAATGGAAAACGCGAAGGGCCTGTGAATAAAGTGTGCAGGCCGCGTGCAGACCCCCTTCCTGAATGGAAGGGGGCCACGGGGCTCAGCGGGCCGCCAACTGACGCAGCACGTACTGCAGCAGGCCGCCGTGCTTGAAGTACTCCACTTCCTTGGGGGTCAGCAGCATCACGTGGGCCTGGAAGGTCTTCACGGTGCCGTCGGCGCGGGTCGCGGTGACCGTGGCCGTCTTGCTGGCGCCATCGGCCAGGCCGGTGATGTCGACCTTCTCCGAGCCATCCAGGCCCAGGCTCTGGGCGTTCTCGCCGGCCTTGAACTGCAGCGGCAGCACGCCCATGCCGACCAAGTTGGAGCGGTGGATGCGCTCGAAGCTCTCGGCCATCACCGCCTTCACGCCCAGCAGATTGGTGCCCTTGGCCGCCCAGTCGCGGGAGGAGCCGGTGCCGTATTCCTTGCCGGCAAACACCACCAGCGGCACGCCGTCGGCCTTGTACTTCATGGCCGCGTCGTAAATGGCCAGCTTCTGCGGCTCGCCGCCGCCCGCCGGGTAGTACAGGGTGTTGCCGCCTTCCTCGCCGCCGAACATCAGGTTCTTGATGCGGATGTTGGCGAAGGTGCCGCGCACCATCACGTCGTCATTGCCGCGGCGGCTGCCGTAGCTGTTGAAGTCGGCCGGCTGCACGCCGCGCTCCTGCAGGAAGCGGCCCGCCGGCGAGTCCTTCTTGATGTTGCCGGCCGGGGAGATGTGGTCGGTGGTGATCGAGTCGCCGAAAAGGCCCATCACGCGCGCGCCGTGCACGTCATCGATGGTGCCGGTCTGCATGGTCATGCCATCGAAGTACGGCGGATTCTTGATGTAGGTGGAGGCATCGCTCCACTCGTACAGATTGCCGTCCGGCGAGGCGATGGTGTTCCAGCGGGTATCGCCCTTGAACACGTCGGCGTAGTTCTGCTTGAACATTTCCGGGCCGACGGTCGCTGCGATGACATCGCCGATTTCCTTGTTGCTCGGCCAGATGTCGCGCAGGTATACCGGCTGGCCATCGCTGCCGGTCCCCAGCGGCTGGGTGGTCAGGTCGATGTCGGTGGTGCCGGCGATGGCGTAGGCCACCACCAGCGGCGGGCTGGCCAGGTAGTTCATCTTCACTTCGGGGTGCACGCGGCCCTCGAAGTTGCGGTTGCCCGACAGCACCGAGGTGACGACCAGGTCGCCGGTGGCGATGCCGGCGCTGACTTCGGTCGGCAGTGGGCCGGAGTTGCCGATGCAGGTGGTGCAGCCGTAGCCGACCACGTAGAAGCCGATCTTCTCCAGCTCCTTCAGTACGCCGGCCTTTTCCAGGTAGTCGGTGACCACGCGCGAGCCTGGGCCGAGCGAGGTCTTGACCCACGGCTGGCGGTTCAGGCCCTTGGCGGCCGCGTTGCGCGCGAGCAGGCCGGCACCGATCATCACCGCCGGGTTGGAGGTATTGGTGCAGGAGGTGATGGCAGCGATGACCACCGCACCATCCTTCAGCCGGACCTTGCGGCCTTCGATCTCGATGTCGGCGAAGCCCTTGGCCAGTTGCTCGTTGCCCACTGCGGCGCCGCCGCCTTCGTTGACGAACGAGGACACGTCGTCGCTGCGCTTGTCGCGGTTGGCGGTCATGCCGACCAGCGCTTCGCGGTAGTTCTTCTGCACGTCTTCCAGCAGCACGCGGTCCTGCGGACGCTTCGGGCCGGCCAGCGACGGCTTCACCGTGCCCATGTCCAGTTCCAGCGTGGTGCTGTATTGCGCATGCGGACTGTTGGCGTCGTGCCACAGGCCCTGCGCCTTGGCATAGGCTTCGACCAGTGCGATCTGCTCTTCGCTGCGGCCGGACAGGCGCAGGTAGGTCAGCGATTCGTTGTCGATCGGGAAGATGCCGCAGGTGGCGCCGTATTCCGGGGCCATGTTGCCGATGGTGGCGCGGTCGGCCAGCGGCAGGTGCTGCAGGCCGTCGCCGTAGAACTCGACGAACTTGCCGACCACGCCCAGCTTGCGCAGCATCTGGGTGACGGTCAGCACCAGGTCGGTGGCGGTGGCGCCTTCGGGCAGGCGGCCGGTGAGCTTGAAGCCCACCACCTGCGGAATCAGCATCGACGAGGGCTGGCCGAGCATGGCCGCTTCGGCCTCGATGCCGCCCACGCCCCAGCCGAGCACGCCGATGCCGTTGATCATGGTGGTGTGGCTGTCGGTACCGAACACGGTGTCGGGATACGCAACCGCCTTGCCGTCCTTGTCCGCGGTCATCACCACGCGGGCCAGATTTTCCAGGTTCACCTGGTGGACGATGCCGGTGTTGGGCGGCACCACCTTGAAGTTGTCGAACGCCTTCTGGCCCCAGCGCAGGAAGCCGTAGCGTTCCTGGTTGCGCTGGAACTCGATCTTGCCGTTCAGGTCCAGTGCGTCCGGGGTGCCGAACACGTCCACTTGCACCGAATGGTCGATGACAAGCTCGGAGGGAATCTGCGGGTTGATCTGTTCCGGGCGGCCGCCCAGCTTGACCACGGCGTCGCGCATGGCGGCCAGGTCGACCACGCAGGGTACGCCGGTGAAGTCCTGCAGCACCACGCGCGCCGGCATGAAGGCGATTTCGATGTCCGGCTCGGCGGCCGGGTTCCAGCGTGCCACCGCTTCGATGTGATCGCGGCCGACGGTCGCGCCGCCGTCCTCGTGCCGGAGCAGGTTCTCCAGCAGGATCTTCATCGAATAGGGCAGGTGGGAGATGTCGAACTGCTGTCCGAGCTTGGGCAGGCTGAAGTAGTCGTAGGTGGTGCCGCCGACGTCCAGCTGGCTGCGGGTGGAGAACGAGTCGCTCATGCGGGGAAACTCCTCTTGCGGATGGCTTGCAGTGGCCCGGGGGGCCTGCTTGCGGTTGCCGGAGGCCAGGCGCCGGCAGTGGGAACCAGTATGAACCCTTCAGCCACGCGCCGGACTTCGGCAGGGCCTCAGGCTACCTATACCTATGTATCGCCTGTGTCATTGGTGTGGCAGGGCCTTGGCCGGTTGGAGGCGGCGAGGCTGAACAGGGCCGGGTAGAAGTATGCGGGTCCAAGTATGTATAATTCGTACATACTCTGGAGGGCCTACCGATGGAAGCCACCGTTGCAGAACGCGGACAGATCACCTTGCCCAAGGCGGTCCGTGATGCGCTCGGCCTGACCAAAGGCACCCAGTTGAAGGTGGAGCTCGACGGCAGCCGCATCATCCTGCGCAAGAGTGTCGACGATGCCATTTCACGGGCACGCGGCAAGTTTTCGCTGGACGGCTTCGAGTCGGCCGAGGCGGCCGTGCGCGCCGTGCGCGACGAGGAGTAAGCCGGGATGATCGCCGTCGATTCCCCGGTGCTGGTCGAGCTGCTGAGCAATGGTCCGCAGGCCGATGCCGTGGAGGCCTGCCTGCGCCAAAGCCTGGTCAGCGGCAAGGTGGTGGTGTGCGGGGCGACCCTCGCCGAAGTCTGTGCCAGCCTGCGCGGCGGTGCCGAGGTGCTGGAAGCGCTGGAGGAAATGGGCGTCCATTTCAACGCGCTGGAAGCCAAGTCGGCCCTGCGCGCGGGCGAGATGCACCGCCGCCATCGTCAGCGCGGGGACAGCCGGCGCAGCCTGGACGACTTCATGGTCGGCGCGCACGCGCTGCTGCAGTGCGACGGCCTGATCACCTGGAACGACAAGTTTTACCGCGACTACTTCAAGGGCCTGAAGCTGATCGTGCCGCACGCCTGAGCCCTCTTTTTTCAACCGTTTCATTCAATCGCATTCTTCGAGAATCACCCGGGAGTTGTCATGTTGGAAGCCTACCGCCACCACGTAGCCGAGCGCGCCGCGCTTGGCATCCCGCCGCTGCCGCTGAACGCCCAGCAGACGGCCGACGTCATCGAACTGCTGAAGAACCCGCCGGCCGGCGAAGCCGACGTCCTGGTCGAGCTGCTGACCCACCGCGTTCCGGCCGGCGTGGATGACGCCGCCAAGGTCAAGGCCTCGTACCTGGCTGCGATCGCCTTCGGCAGCGAAACCAACGCGCTGATTTCGCGCGAGCGCGCCACCGAACTGCTGGGCACCATGCTCGGCGGTTACAACGTCGCGCCGCTGGTGCAGCTGCTGGACGATGCCAGCGTCGGCACCATTGCCGCCGATGCGCTGAAGCACACCCTGCTGGTGTTCGACGCCTTCCATGACGTGCAGGAAAAGGCAAAGGCAGGCAACGCCAACGCGCAGGCCGTGCTGCAGAGCTGGGCCGATGCCGAGTGGTTCACCAGCAAGCCGGAAGTGGCCGCGAGCATGACCGTCACCGTGTTCAAGGTGCCGGGCGAAACCAATACCGACGACCTGTCGCCGGCGCCGGACGCGACCACCCGCCCGGACATCCCGATGCACGCCCTGGCGATGCTGAAGAACAAGCGCGACGACGCGCCGTTCACCCCGGAAGAAGACGGCAAGCGCGGCCCGATCCAGCAGATCCTCGACCTGAAGGACAAGGGCCACCTGGTTGCCTACGTGGGCGACGTGGTCGGTACCGGTTCCTCGCGCAAGTCGGCCACCAACAGCGTGCTGTGGTGGACCGGTGATGACATTCCGTTCATCCCGAACAAGCGTGCCGGTGGCGTCTGCCTGGGTTCGAAGATCGCCCCGATCTTCTACAACACCATGGAAGATGCCGGCGCACTGCCGATCGAGCTGGACGTGTCGAAGATGGAGCACGGCGATGTGGTCGAGCTGCGTCCGTACGAAGGCAAGGCGCTGAAGAACGGTGAAGTGATCGCCGAGTTCCAGGTCAAGTCCGACGTGCTGTTCGACGAAGTGCGCGCCGGCGGCCGCATTCCGCTGATCATCGGCCGCGGCCTGACCGGCAAGGCGCGCGAAGCGCTGGGCCTGGCCCCGACCGACCTGTTCCGCCTGCCGGTGCAGCCGGTCGACACCGGCAAGGGCTTCTCGCTGGCGCAGAAGATGGTCGGCCGCGCCTGTGGCCTGCCGGAAGGCCAGGGCATGCGCCCGGGCACCTACTGCGAACCGAAGATGACCTCGGTCGGCTCGCAGGACACCACCGGCCCGATGACCCGCGACGAGCTGAAGGACCTGGCCTGCCTGGGCTTCTCGGCCGACCTGGTGATGCAGTCGTTCTGCCACACCGCCGCCTATCCGAAGCCGGTGGACGTGAAGACCCACCACACCCTGCCGGAGTTCATCTCCACCCGTGGCGGCGTCTCGCTGCGCCCGGGCGACGGCGTGATCCACAGCTGGCTCAACCGCATGCTGCTGCCGGACACCGTCGGTACCGGCGGTGACTCGCACACCCGTTTCCCGGTGGGCATTTCGTTCCCGGCCGGTTCGGGCCTGGTCGCCTTCGCTGCTGCCACCGGCGTGATGCCGCTGGACATGCCGGAGTCGGTGCTGGTGCGCTTCAAGGGCAAGATGCAGCCGGGCGTGACCCTGCGTGACCTGGTCAACGCGATTCCGCTGTACGCGATCAAGTCGGGCCTGCTGACCGTGGCCAAGGCTGGCAAGAAGAACATCTTCTCCGGCCGTATCCTGGAAATCGAAGGCCTGCCGGAGCTGAAGGTCGAACAGGCGTTCGAACTGTCCGACGCGTCGGCCGAGCGTTCGGCCGCCGGTTGCTCGGTGCGCCTGAACAAGGAACCGATCATCGAGTACCTGACCAGCAACATCACGCTGCTGAAGTGGATGATTGCCGAGGGCTATCAGGATCCGCGTTCGCTGCAGCGCCGTATCGAGAAGATGGAAGCGTGGCTGGCCAACCCGGAACTGCTTGAGCCGGATGCCGACGCCGAGTACGCCGCCGTCATCGAGATCGACCTGGCCGACATCCACGAGCCGATCGTGGCCTGCCCGAACGACCCGGACGACGTGAAGACCCTGTCCGAAGTGGCCGGTGCCAAGATCGACGAAGTGTTCATCGGTTCGTGCATGACCAACATCGGTCACTTCCGTGCGGCTGCCAAGCTGCTGGAAGGCAAGCGTGACCTGCCGACCCGCCTGTGGGTGGCCCCGCCGACCAAGATGGATGCTTCGGAGCTGACCAAGGAAGGCGTGTACGGCACCTTCGGCGCCACCGGCGCACGCATGGAAATGCCGGGCTGCTCGCTGTGCATGGGCAACCAGGCGCAGATCCGCGAAGGCTCCACCGCGATGTCGACCTCGACCCGCAACTTCCCGAACCGCCTGGGCCGCAACACCAACGTGTACCTGGGTTCGGCCGAACTGGCCGCGATCTGCTCGCGCCTGGGCCGCATCCCGACCAAGGAAGAGTACATGGCCGATGTGGGCGTGATCGCCAAGAGCGGCGCGGAGATCTACCGCTACATGAACTTCGACCAGATCGAGGAATACCAGGACGTGGCCAAGACGGTCGCCGCCTGAGTTTCGTGATCGGTTGATGTGTTGAATGAAAAACCCCCGGTGCGAGCCGGGGGTTTTTTATTGCATGGACGTTTTCGGGTCCGGATGGCGGAATGGCCATGTGGTGTCGCTGTCGTTGCTCCGTTCTGCACAGACCGCACGGAAGGTGTCGACAAAGGCCTGCTGCAGCCGGGTGGGGTGCCAGTCCGCGCGCGTGGTGAGGCCGATCCGGCGGCGCATTTCGTCGCCGGCGCTGCCGATTTCGCAGAGCAGGCCGGCGCGGCGTTCGATCACGAACTGGTCGCGCGACATCAGGGTGAGCCAGTCGTCTTCCAGCAGCAGGCCGCGGGTGATCAGCACCGAGCCGCATTCGATGCGCAGCCGCGGCGGTTCGTGTCCGTGCTGGCGGAACATGCGTTCCCAGCGGGCGCGTACCGGTGCGCCGGTGGCGGCGATCACCCACGGGTAGGCCAGCAGCTGTTCGAACGCGGGTGAGGTGGCGCCTGCCAGCGGATGGTCGGTGCGTGCCACGATCACCGGTTCGTCGTCGAACAACCCTTCCTGCGCGATGTCGCGCACCGGCAGGCTGTCGCGCATGGCGCCGATCAACAGGTCCAGGCTGCCGGCCCGCAGGTCGCCGAGCAGTTCCGCATACGGTCCTTCAATGACGTTCACCGATGCGCCGGGGTGGGCGCGTGCGAAGCGCGCCAGTACCTGCGGCAGCAGGATGGCGCGTGCCAGCGGCATGACGCCCAACGTGACACGGCCGCCTTGTTCGGAGCGCAGCAGCGCCACTTCATCGATGCCCGCAGCAAGTTCGGACAAGGCCAGCCGCACCAGTCGAAGCATGCGTGTGGCCGCCGGAGTGGTCTGTACGGTCTTGCCATGGCGTTCGGTCAGCGGGGTCTCGATGGCCGTGCCCAGCTCGTGAACGGCACGGTAGATCGCCGGTTGTGAAATGCCAGAGCGCGCCGCTGCGAGCGTGAAACTGCCCGCCGCATCCACGGCAACCAGCGCCCGCAGCTGGCCCAGTGTTACCCGCCGCTCCACCGCCGGCAGCGCGGGCAGGCGGTGCGCGCGGCGTGCCACGCGTACCCCATCGGCGATGTAGCCCAGTGCCCGCTCGATGCGTGGCACCAGCAGCTCGGCCGCTTCGGTGGGCGCCATGCCGCCGGGCTGGCGGTCGAACAGCGTGGCGTCGAGCTGGGTCTCCAGCCGCGCGATGGCCTGGGTCAACGCGGGCTGCGACAGATTTACCTGTGGCGCAGCGGCACTGATACCGCCGTGGCGATGCACCGCGACCAGTGCGTGCAGGTGCTTCAGGTTCAACTCGAGAGCGCGGTTCATGGATCAACTATAACCAAACCAAATGGCTGTTGCGGAAATCGATCTTGAGGGGTGGGCGCTCGCGGACAAGACTGCATCATCGTCATTGAAGGATGGATGGATGTCCCGCGTCGTCACCCGTGTCGAACGCGCCGCTGTCGGCGCAATCCAGCTCCTCGCCCACGCCGGTGTTGCCACCGCGCACGAGGCCCAGGGCCGCAGCGGCCTGCTGCACCCACGGCTTCGCCCGATCTACAACGGCGCCCGCATTGCAGGCAGCGCCATCACCGTGTCGGTGCCGCCGGGCGACAACTGGATGATGCATGTGGCCATCGAGCAGCTGCGCGAGGGCGATGTGCTGGTGGTGGCGCCGACCAGCGACTGCACCGATGGCTATTTCGGCGACCTGCTGGCCACGTCCGCGCAGGTGCGCGGCTGCCAGGGTCTGGTGATCGACGCCGGTGTACGCGACGTCCGCGACCTGACCGCGATGGGTTTTCCGGTCTGGAGCCGGGCGATCCATGCGCAGGGCACGGTGAAGGAAACCCTGGGCTCGGTGAACGTGCCGGTGGTCTGCGGCGGCGCCCTGGTGCACCCCGGTGACGTGGTGATTGCCGACGACGACGGCGTGTGCATCGTTCCGCGTGCCGAGGCGGCGCGCGTCGCGACGGAGGCCCAGGCCCGCGAAGACCGCGAAGCTGACAAGCGCGAGCGCCTGGCCAAGGGCGAGCTGGGCCTGGACATCTACGCCATGCGCGAGCGCCTGGCGGCCAAGGGCCTGCGCTATGAATGACGGCGTGCGCGCGATGTGGATGCGCGGTGGTACCTCCAAGGGCGGGTACTTCCTGGCCGACGCGCTGCCGCCGACACCCGCCGAGCGTGATGCGTTCCTGTTGCGTGCCTTCGGCTCGCCGGACCCGCGCCAGATCGATGGCATGGGCGGCGCGGATCCGTTGACCTCGAAGGTTGCGGTGGTATCTGCGTCCAGCCGCCCCGATGCGGATGTCGACTACCTGTTTTTGCAGGTTTTCGTCGATGAAGCCGTGGTCAGCGATGCGCAGAACTGCGGCAACCTGCTGGCCGGGGTCGGGCCGTTCGCGATCGAGCGTGGTCTTGTCGAGGCGGGGGAGCATTCCACCGAGGTGCGGATCTTCATGGTCAACACCGGCAAGGTGGCCACCGCACAGGTGCAGACCCCCGGCGGCACGGTGCGCTATGACGGTCCAGCGCGGATCGACGGGGTGCCGGGTACGGCCGCACCAATCCCGCTGACGTTTGCCGATATCGCCGGCTCCAGCTGCGGCGCGCTGCTGCCTACGGGAAATGCCTGCGATGTCATTGACGGGGTGCAGGTGACCTTGATCGACAACGGCATGCCCTGCGTGGTGCTGCGGGCCAGCGACGTGGGCGTGAGCGGTTACGAAGACCGTGCAACGCTCGATGCTGACGATGCACTCAAGGCGCGTCTGGAGGCGATCCGCCTGCAGGTCGGTCCGCTGATGAACCTCGGCGATCTCACCACGCAGTCGGTACCGAAAATGATGCTGGTGGCCGCCCCGCGCAATGGCGGCGCGATCTGCGTGCGCTCGTTCATTCCGCACCGCTGCCATGCCTCCATCGGCGTACTGGGAGCGGTGACTGTCGCGACCGCCTGCCTGTTGCCCGGGTCGCCGGCCAGCGGTCTGGCTACCGTGGCGGAGGGCAGCCCGCTGCAGCTGGATATCGAACACCCCAGCGGCAGCACCGGCTGTGTGCTGGAGCGGGATGCGGCGGGGCAGGTAACCGCTGCGGCGATCCTGCGTACCGCGCGAAAGCTCTTTGACGGGGTGCTGTTCGGTTGAACCTCGCGTTCGACTGAATAGGCGCACCGTCCTTATTCTTGTGACCTGGGAGGGTTGTCATGACAGTAGTTGAGAAGCGGCAGGGCCGCTTCGGCGTATTCGGCCAATTGTGGTTCCAGGTGCTGGCCGGCACCGTGATCGGCGTGGTGCTGGGCTGGCTGCAGCCGGACTGGGGTTCGGCGATGAAGCCGTTTGGTGATGCCTTCATCAAGCTGATCCGGATGATGATCGGGCCGATCATCTTCGTGACGGTAGTGCATGGCATCGCCGGCATGCGCGACATGCGCAGCGTCGGCCGCCTGGCACTGAAGTCGCTGATCTACTTCGAGGTGATCACCATACTGGCGTTGATCGTCGGCCTGGTCGCGGTCGATCTGTGGCAGCCGGGCGCCGGCATGAACATCGACCCCGCCACCATCGACATGGCCAGCATCCAGGGCTATGTGCATACCGCACATGACCAGTCGATCGTGGCCTACGTCATGGCGATCATTCCCAACACGCTGGTCAGCGCGTTCACCGAAGCGCACGTGCTGCAGGTGCTGTTCGTGGCGGTGCTGTTCGGTGTGGCGCTGGCCTCGGTAGGCGAGCGCGGCGCGCCGGTGATGAAGGTGATCGAAGGCACGTCCAGTGCGTTGTTCAAGATCATCGGCTACATCATGTACTTCGCGCCGATCGGTGCATTCGGCGCCATCGCCTTCACGGTGGGCCAGTTCGGGGCCGGGTCGCTGCTGTCACTGGGCGAGTTGATCATCGAGTTCTTCGTGGTCTGTGCAGCCTTCACCGTGCTGGTGCTGGGTACGGTGTGCTGGTGGACCGGTGCCAGCCTGTGGCGCCTGCTGGCCTACCTGCGCGATGAGATCGTGATCGTGGCGGCCACCACCTCGACCGAAACGGTGCTGCCGCGCCTGATCGAGAAAATGAAGAAGCTGGGCTGCGAAGAGAGCGTGGTGGGCTTCGTCATTCCGGCCGGGTATTCGTTCAACCTGGACGGCACCTGCCTGTACCTGACCACGGTCGCACTGTTCCTGGCACAAGCTACCAACACCGAGCTGACCGTGTGGCATCAGCTGGGGTTGATCGCGGTGCTGCTGCTCACCTCCAAGGGCGCGGCAGGCGTCGCCGGCGCGGCGTTCGTGGTACTGGCCGCCACGCTGGGCACCACCGGCACCATCCCGGTGGCCAGCATCGCGCTGATCCTGGGCATTCACCGCATCCTGGCCGAAGGGCTGACCTTCGTGAACCTGGTGGGCAACGCGATCGCGGTGCTGGTGATCGCCAAGTGGGAAGGCAAGCTGGACGAGAAGGTGATGGCCGAACAGATCGGTACCCGCCGTGCCCGCCTGCGCCACCTGGGCGTCCGCGAAGCCTGACCGACGCTCCGCCGCATGCGGGCGGCGCCACCTGAGAGTGCATTGAACCCGGTGCTACGGCACCGGGGAGGGAGAGATCATGTCCACCATTCACCACACCACGCTTGCGCTGTTGTTGAGCGCTGCACTGGCCGCACCTGCGGCCGCCCAAGGCACGCTGCCGAAGGGCGTCGACCTGACCCTGGATTTCGTCGGCAACGTCGCCTCCAACCCGGTAGGCGGGGTCGAGCAGGGGACCGAAGGCTCCTACTGGATCATGGCGCAGTCAAAGTTCGACCTGGACGCCCTGTTCGGCGTGCACAACACCGACGTCGACGCGCAGTGGGCCTGGTTTGCAGGGCGCAACCTGGCCCGCGAGAAGATCGGCAACTCGATCAGTGCACAGCAGACCTGGCGGCCGGTGGCCGGCGGGCGCCTGACCCGGCTGACCGTGCGCCATCGCTTCGACAATGGCCTGAGCATCACCGCCGGCCGCGCTCCGGTGAACAGTTACTTCAACAATTCGCCGCTCAACTGCGTGTTCATGAGCAATGCGATGTGCCTGACCCCGTATGGCGCGATCACCGACCTCGGCATCACCGCCTACCCGAATTCCTCCTGGGCCGGCATCCTGCGCTACGACGTCAATGATCGCTGGTATGTGCAGGGCGGCGCGTTCGACTACAACAACGAGTTGAACAAGGCCGGCAAGAACGGGCTGGACTTCTCGGTGGGCGAGGGCACCGGCACCATCACCGCCTATGAGGTCGGGTACCAGACCAGCTTCGCCAATGACCGTCTGCCGCGCGCGTTCCGGTTGGGCATGTACCGCAACAGCGACGGCGGCAAGAGCCCGTATTACGATGCCAATGGCAACTCGGCCGCGCTGACCGGCCGCCCCACAGCGATGCAGGAGGGCGCGCGCGCCGGCTGGTTCGGCATGGCCGACCAGACCGTGTGGCGCGGTGAGGGCAAGCGCAACCTGGCGCTGTTCGCCCGGGCGTACGTCAACACCGGCAACGAAGCGCCCGTGGACCAGTTCGTCTCCGCCGGGTTCGTCAAGACCGGCACGTTTGCCGGCCGCGACCAGGATACGTTGGCGATGTTCGTCTCCAACACGCACTTCAGCGATCAGCAGATCGGCTTCCTGCGCGACCGACGCGCGCGCAGTGGCGGTACCGGGGCGCCCAATGCCGATGAAATCATCGCCGAGCTCAGTTACGGCTGGGCCGTACACAAAGGCATCCGGCTGATGCCGAACCTGCAGTACGTGGTCAACCCCGACCCGATTTACGCGCCCACGCGGACCACCGACATTCCCGATGCGCTGATCGTCGGCCTGCGCGTGGACGTCCATTTCGCCCAGCTGTTCGGCTGGTAATTCCTCCCCCACGAGGCCTCCCATGATCATCGACTGCCACGGTCACTACACCACCGCTCCTGCCAGCCACGACGCGTTCCGCAAGGCGCAGGTGGCGCACTTCAACGACCCAATCCTGCCTGCGCCGGTCTACCCGGAGATCAGCGACGACGAACTGCGCGAAAGCGTTGAAGCCAACCAGCTGCGCCTGCTGCGTGAACGCGGCGCGGACATGACCATCTTCTCGCCGCGTGCCAGCACCATGGCCCATCACATCGGCGACGAGGCGGTCAGCGCGGAATGGACGCGACGCTGCAACGACCTGATCGCGCGGGTGGTGCGGCTGTACCCGGAGACCTTCATCGGCGTGTGCCAGCTGCCGCAGTCGCCTGGCGTGCCGATCGCCCATTCGATCGCGGAGCTGGAGCGCTGCGTGAACGAGCTGGGTTTCGTCGGCTGCAACCTCAATCCGGATCCGTCCGGTGGGCACTGGACCGGGCTGCCGCTGACCGACCGCGCCTGGTATCCGTTCTTCGAGAAGATGGTGGAGCTGGACGTGCCGGCGATGGTGCACGTGTCGGGCAGCTGCAATGCGAACTTCCATGCCACCGGCGCGCACTACCTTAATGCTGACACCACCGCGTTCATGCCGTTCCTGCAGGGCGATCTGTTCCGTGACTTCCCGACGCTGCGCTTCATCATCCCGCATGGGGGCGGTGCGGTGCCGTACCACTGGGGCCGCTTCCGTGGGTTGGCGGACATGCTGGACAAGCCGCCGCTGAACGAACACGTGATGAAGAACGTGTTCTTCGACACCTGCGTATACCATCAGCCGGGTATCGACCTGCTGTTCAAAGTGATCGACATCGACAACATCCTGTTTGGCTCCGAGATGGTGGGGGCGGTGCGAGGGATCGACCCGGAGACGGGACAGTTCTTCGATGACACGCTGCGCTATGTGGAGGCGCTGGGGTTGTCGGCCGACGATCGCGCCAGGGTGCTGTCGGGCAATGCGCGGCGCGTGTACCCGCGGCTGGACGCACAACTGAAGGCGAGAGGCCTGTAATGAGCGACTTCGTGAAAGATGCGGACTGGCTGGACTTCTGTTCGAACGCCAGCCGGCCGACGTTCGTGCCGCCGCCGGGTGCGGTGGACGCGCACTGCCATGTGTTCGGCCCGGGCGACCGGTTCCCGTATGCACCGGAGCGCAAGTACACGCCGTGCGATGCGGGCAAGGAGCAGTTGTTCGCGCTGCGCGACCACCTGGGCTTCAGCCGCAACGTGATCGTGCAGGCGACCTGCCATGGTGCCGACAACAGCGCGCTGGTGGATGCGCTGCGCAGTTCGGATGGACGGGCGCGGGGCGTGGCGACGGTGCGCGACACGGTGACCGACGCGGAGTTGCGCGGGTTGCATGAAGCCGGTGTCCGTGGCGTGCGCTTCAACTTCGTGAAGCGGCTGGTGGATCCGAAGCCGGATGCGTACTACCACGCCATCATCGAGCGGATCGCGCCGCTGAGCTGGCACGTGGTGGTCTACTTCGAGGCGGCGGACCTGGCCGAGCGCTGGGACTTCTTCACGTCGCTGCCAACTACGGTGGTGGTGGACCATATGGGGCGTCCGGATGTGACCCAGCCGGTGGAGGGCCCGGAGTTCCAGCGGTTCGTGCGCTTGATGCGCGAGCACCCCAACGTGTGGACCAAGGTCAGTTGCCCGGAGCGGCTGTCGCAGTCTGGTCCGCCGGACTACGACGACGTGGTGCCGTTCGCCAGGTACCTGGTCGAGCAGTTCCCGGAGCGGGTGTTGTGGGGCACGGACTGGCCGCACCCGAACCTGAAGTCGCACATGCCCGATGACGGGACGCTGGTGGATGTCATTCCACGGATTGCGGTGACAGGAGAGTTGCAGCACAAGCTGCTGGTAGCCAACCCGATGCGGTTGTATTGGGAATAGCCAGGAGGGCGGCGGTAGGGTCGCATCCCAATCGACGCCGTGCATGGATGCACAAGTGGTGCGGCCGCAGGATGCGGAGGAGCATCCACCGCTGGGGTGGTGATCGGTTCATTGGGGCATGGGCCTGTAACGGAGCGAACGTGCCGAAGGCGGTTCCGTTCGGGGCCCATGCGTCAATGAACCCGGAGCCGCGATCGGCGGTCGTTTGGGAACCGACCCTACCAGTCCCTGCCATTTCGTTTCATCAGCCCCGCGCCAGCGCCATCAGACGTTCGGCGATCCGCTCCAGCGGGACCTGCTCTTCCGCCGCGCCCAGCTTGAACGCGGCACCCGGCATGCCCCAGACCACGCTGGTGGCTTCGTCCTGGACCAGGGTGGGGGCGCCGACGTTCTTCAGTTCAAGCAGGCCGCGTGCGCCGTCGTCGCCCATACCGGTGAGGATGACGCCGATGGCGTTGGCGCCGGCGCTTTCCGCCACGGAGCGGAACAGCACGTCCACCGCCGGCTTGTGCCGGTTCACGGCCGGGCCGTCGTCGATGCGGCACCGCCAGCGCGCACCGTCACGGATAACGCGCAGGTGCTTGCCGCCCGGCGGCAGATAAGCGTGGCCGGCGAGCACGGCCTCGCCGTCGCTGGCTTCGCGCACGGACATTGCCGAATGGCGGTCCAGGCGTTCGGCGAAGGCGGTGCTGAAGGTGGCGGGCAGGTGCTGGGTCAGCACCACCGCCGGTGCATCGGCGGGCATGCCTTCCAGCACCACCCGCAGCGCTTCGGTGCCACCGGCCGATGCACCAATGGCGATCAGACGGTCGGTGGTACGGAACTGGATGGAGCGCGTGGGCGAGGGCGCTACGGCGTCCAGGGTCACACGCGGGGCGATCGGGCGCGCGAGGGTGCGCACACGCGAGCGTGCGGCCATCTTGACCTTGGCGATGATCTCTTCGGCATAGCCCTGCAGGCCACGCGCGACGTCGAGCTTCGGCTTGGAGATGAAATCCACCGCGCCCAGTGCCAGCGCCTGCAGGGTGGTGTCGGCGCCGCGCTCGGTCAGCGATGAAATCATGACCACCGGCAACGGATGCAGGCGCATCAGGTTTTCCAGGAATGCCAGCCCGTCCATGCGCGGCATTTCCACGTCCAGGGTGATCACGTCCGGCGCCAGGCGCTTGATCTTCTCGCGTGCCAGCAGCGGATCGGCGGCGGTGCCGACCACTTCGATGCCGGGATCGCTGGCGAGGATCTCGCTCAACATCTGCCGCACCACGGCGGAGTCGTCCACGATCAGGACGCGTACAGGCGAACCACTGATCATTCGAACAGCTCCACGCCGCCGGTGACCGGGGCACGCGACAGGCGCGCACGCACGGCCGACTCGGTCGCGGCCACTTCGGCTTCGTGCGCATGCGGCAGGCGCTGCACGACCACGCGGCCGGTGTCGGCGAAGAACCACACCTTGCGCGGGTGGATGCCGCACAGGTCTTCAGCCAGCACCGGGATGTGTTCGGCCTGCAGGTACTGGCGGACGAACTCGGCATTGCGGGTTCCGACCGGATTGCTGGTGAAACCCTTGAGCACGTTGGCGCCGCCGAATACCTTGGCTTCCAGGCGCTTGCGGTGTGCGCCGCGCTTGAGAAGGTCGTTGATCAGCAGTTCCATCGCGTAGCTGCCGTAGCGCGCCGGTGCACCGTCGCCGACGTTGCCCTCGGGCAGCAGGAAGTGGTTCATGCCACCGATCTTGAGTACCGGGTCGCGCAGGCACGCGGCCACGCACGAGCCCAGGGTGGTGGTGAGCGCGGTTTCGTCATCGACCACCAGGTACTGGGTGGGCAGCAGCTTGGCGGCGGTCACCTTGAAGCGACTGTCGTAGTAGCGCATGACATCGTCGGTGCGGGCGGCGAGGTTCATGCCGGGGCTCCGGGAGCGCGCTTGTACAGGGTACGGCCGCACGGCTGGATCAGGTCGGCGGCGTGCAGGTAGTTTTCCGAATGCCCGGTATAGAGCAGGCCGTCGTCGCCCATGTGCTGGATCAGCCGCGAGAGGATGCCGCGCTGGGTGGGTTTGTCGAAATAGATCATCACGTTGCGGCAGAACAGGGCGTCGAACGGGCCGCCGACGTCGTAGCGCGGCGCCAGCAGGTTGAGCGGGCGGAAGTCGATCAGCTCGCGCAGGGCCGGGTGCACGCGGCACTGGCCTTCGTTGGGGCCGCTGCCACGTTGGAAGTAGCGCTTCTTGATCGCGGGATCGAGGCCGGAGACGCGGTCGATGGTGTAGACGCCCTTGCTGGCGGTGGCCAGCACCTGGGTGTCCACGTCGGTGGCCAGGATCCGTACCGGCGGCTTCAGGGTGCCGAACGCTTCACAGGCGGTGATCGCCATGGAGTAGGGCTCTTCACCGGTGGAGGCGGCACACGACCACAGTTGCAGCGTGCCGTGGCCGGTGCGCGCGCGCAGTTCGGTGTCGAGCTTTTCGAAGTGGTGCGGTTCGCGGAAGAATGCGGTGAGGTTGGTGGTCAGCGCGTTGGTGAAGGCCTGCCACTCATCGCCGCCGTGCTTTTCCAACTGGTCCAGGTACTCCTGGAAACTGCGCAGGCCCAGCGCGCGCAAACGTCGCGAGAGGCGGCCGTAGACCATGTCGCGCTTGGCCGGGGCGAGCGAGATGCCGACACGCTGGTAGATCAGGTCGCAGATCCGGCGGAAGTCGCGGTCGGCGAACTCGAATTCGCGACCGTTTGGCGTGCTGGTGGTGGCAGGAGCGGTAGGCGTGGTCACGGGCGCACTCGGGAGGATGGGGGGCGGTGGGGAGCGGAGCAGGGCTCCGCTCTACGACGTCAGAATTCCTGCCAGTTGCTGTCGTCGGCCGGGGTGCTGCGCGGGGTGCGCACGATGGAGGGCGGCTTGGCGGCTGCCGGCTTCACGCTGCGCAGTGGTGCAGGCGGTGCGACGCGAGCGGCTACTGCGCTGACCGCGTTGGCGACCTGGTTGTCGAGGCGGAAGATCGAGACGGCGTCGGCCAGCTGGGTTGCCTGCTCTTCCATGGCGCGGGCGGCGGCGGTGGCTTCCTCCACCAGCGCGGCGTTCTGCTGGGTGGTCTCGTCCATCTGCACCACGGTCTGGTTGACCTGTTCGATGCCGGCCGACTGTTCCTGCGACGCGGCGGAGATCTCGGCCATGATGTCGGTGACGCGCTGCACCGAGGCGACGATCTCGCCCATGGTGGCGCCGGCCTTGTGGACCAGGGCGGAGCCGTCGTTGACCTTGCCGACCGAGTCGTCGATCAGGCCCTTGATCTCCTTGGCGGCGCCTGCCGAGCGCTGGGCCAGGGTGCGCACTTCGGAGGCGACCACGGCGAAGCCGCGGCCCTGTTCGCCGGCACGCGCCGCTTCCACGGCGGCATTCAGCGCCAGGATGTTGGTCTGGAAAGCGATGCCGTCGATCACCGAGATGATTTCGGCAATCCGCTTGGAGCTGGCTTCGATCGCGCTCATGGTGGTGACCACCTGGCCGACCACTTCGCCGCCCTGCGAGGCCACGCTGTGCGCGCCGATGGCGAGCTGGTTGGCCTGGCGGGCATGCTCGGCGTTCTGGCGCACGGTGGAGGTCAGTTCCTCCATCGAGGCGGCGGTTTCTTCCAGGTTGGCGGCCTGCTGTTCGGTACGGCGCGACAGGTCGCTGTTGCCGGTGGCGATCTCGCCGGCGGCCAGGTTGATGTTGCCGGCCGCTTCCTGGATCTGGCCGACGATCTGGGTCAGCTGTGCGACGGTGGCGTTGGCGTCGTCGCGCATGGTCGCGAACACGCCCTGGTAGTCGCCGTGCATGCGCGCGGTGAGGTCGCCTTCGGCAATCGCCGAAAGCAGCTGCGAGAGCTTGCCCAGGTTGTCGTCGCTGACCTGCATCATCGCGTTGAGGCTGGCGATCATCTGCGCGAAGTCGTGGTCGAAGCGCGCGGCGTCGCCGCGCTGGCTGAAGTCGCCAGCGGCCGCGGCTGCGCCGAGACGCTTGATTTCGGCATTGATACTGGCCAGGTTGTGCTTGACCGCATCGACAGTGGTGCTGATCGCGGCCTTGTCGCCGGGGTAGCGGGCGATGTCGGCGCTGAGGTCGCCCACGGCGTAGCGCTGGACCACGGCGAGCACGTCCTGCATGGTCTGCACGTGCGCGCCGACCAGGGTGTTGGTTTCATGCACCATCAGGCCGTACTCGCCCGGGAAGGCGGCTTCGTCCATGCGGTAGCCGGTCTGGCCGGCGTCGTGCTGGCTGGCCATCTCGCGCTGGGCACCGATCACCGCGTGCAGCTGCTGCTGCATGCGGCCCATGCTTTCCAGCAGGCGGCCCGGTTCGTCCTGCGCCTGCACACCGATGCGGCTGTCCAGCTTGCCGCGCGCGATGCTCTCAGCGACGCTGGTGGCCTGGCGCAGCGGGCCGGTGATGCGGTTGCCGATCAGCCAGCTCAGGGCCAGCACCAGGAGCACCACGGCGCCGCCACTGCCGGCCATGATGCCGGTGAAGGCCAGCGCGTCGGACTGCACGTCGTCCATGTACACGCCGCTGGTGACCACCCACTGCCACGGCGCATACATGCCGGCGTAGGTCGCCTTCTCGATCAGCGCGTCGCCGTTGCCGGGCTTGGTGGTGGCGTAGTAGGTGAAGCCGCCGCTCTGCTTTGCCAGGTCCACCTGCTGCCGGTACAACGGCACGCCGTCCTTGGAAACGTAGTCTTTCTGCACCTTGCCGACGCGGTCGGGCGCGAACGGGTGCATCAGCAGGGTGTAGTCGGTGGCCAGCACGTTGTAGTAGGCCGCGTCGTTGTCGCCGCGCATGCTGTGCAGGGCCTGCAGGGCCGCGCTTTTGGCCGCTTCCTCGGTCAGCTCGCCGCTGTCGGTCAGGCGCTTGTAGTGGTCCAGGATGCCGTAGGTCAGTTCGACCTGGGTCTTCAGGCTCTCCTTGCGCGTGTCGGCCAGGTCCAAGTACTGGATGCGGGCCGCGATCATGGCGAGGACGATCACGCCGAGCGCGATCAGGGCGGTGAGCAGGTTGAGCTTGCCCCGGACGGAAAGGTTGGAGAAGCGGCTGGCGAGATTCATGTATTCGGGTCTTCTGCTGCGGGGGCATGCCGTCGACGTACAGGTGACGGCAAAGGAGTTATCGGCCGCAGACGCGTCGGGTTGAGTCGTGCGAGCTGAGCGCATTCAGCCTGGGATGTAAAAAGGCCCCGATGCGTGCGCATCGGGGCCTGGTCTGTTGCGTGCGGCGCGAGGGCGTAGCGCTTAGAACTCCTGCCAGTCGCCTTCGGCCAGTTCGGCAGCAACCGCACGGCTGGCCGGCTTGCGTGCCGGAGCAGCGGCAACCACCGGGCGGGTGGCAACGCGCGGTGCGGGTGCAGCCACCGGTGCGGGCGCCAGCACCTCACGCTCGTCGAGACGGAAGATCGAGACGGCGTCGCTGAGGTGGCCGGCCTGTTCTTCCATGGCGCGGGCGGCAGCGGTGGCTTCTTCCACCAGCGCGGCGTTCTGCTGGGTGGTTTCGTCCATCTGCACCACGGTCTGGTTGACCTGTTCGATGCCGGCCGACTGTTCCTGCGACGCGGCGGAGATCTCGGCCATGATGTCGGTGACGCGCTGCACCGAGGCGACGATCTCGCCCATGGTGGCGCCGGCCTTGTGGACCAGGGCGGAGCCGTCGTTGACCTTGCCGACCGAGTCGTCGATCAGGCCCTTGATCTCCTTGGCGGCGCCTGCCGAGCGCTGGGCCAGGGTGCGCACTTCGGAGGCGACCACGGCGAAGCCGCGGCCCTGTTCGCCGGCACGCGCCGCTTCCACCGCGGCGTTCAGCGCCAGGATGTTGGTCTGGAAGGCGATGCCGTCGATCACCGAGATGATTTCGGCGATCTTCTTGGACGAGGTCTGGATCGCGCTCATGGTGGTGACCACCTGGCCGACCACGTCGCCGCCCTGCGAGGCCACGGTGTGTGCGCCAATGGCGAGCTGGTTGGCCTGGCGGGCGTGTTCGGCGTTCTGGCGGACGGTGGAGGTCAGTTCCTCCATCGAGGCCGCGGTTTCTTCCAGGTTGGCAGCCTGCTGTTCGGTACGGCGCGACAGGTCGCTGTTGCCGCTGGCGATTTCGCTGGCGGCCGTGCTGATCGCCTGGCTGGAGTGTTTGATTTTGGTGACGATGCCGCTGAGCTGTTCGGCGGTGGCGTTGGCGTCGTCGCGCATGGTGGCGAACACGCCTTCGAACTCGCCGTGCATGCGCACGGTCAGGTCGCCCTGCGACAGCGCGGTGAGCAGGCCGGAGATCTGTTCGATGCTCGAGGCGTTGGCGTCGAGCAGGCCGTTGATCTGCTGGGCCAGCTGCAGGAAGAAGCCATCCTTGCCTTCGGCGCTGATGCGGCCGGACAGGTCGCCGGCGGCAGCCTGGGCGATGACGCGGGCCACTTCGGCTTCGACCAGCGCTTCGGGGGTGCGGTCGCGCCATTCGACCACGTGGCCGACGCTCTCGCCTTCCTCGTTGCGGATGGTGGAGACGACCTGGGCGAACTGGGCGTCACCGAACTGCATGGCGCGGCGGGCGACGCCGTGCTGCTTGAGGTTGGCCAGCAGGTTGGCGTCCATTTCGCCACGGTGCTCGAGCACGGTCAGCGGGCGGCCGACCAGGCTGGTGCTGGCGTCGAAGTCCGGCAGGCTGGTACGCAGCTCGTCTTGGTACTGGGACAGGGTCTGTTCCAGGGCGCGGTTGGCGTAGACGATGTTGAGGTTGTTGTCGGTCAGGTACACGCCGGTGGAGCTGTAATCCAGCGCGGTACGGATGCGCAGGTTCTCGCGGGCCACGGCCTGCTCGGTTTCGGTGCGTTCGCGCAGGTCGCGCTGCATGCGCTGCATGGCCTGCATCAGTTCGCCGACTTCGTCCTGGCGGCTGACGTCGATATGGCCATCGAGCTTGCCGCCAGCCACGTCGTTGGAGACCGAGACCGCGCCACGGACGGCGCCGACCAGCGAGCGGGCGAACAGGTAGACCAGCACCAGGCCGAGCGCGGCGCCGCCGAGCAGGGCGATGACGGTCAGGGTGGCCGAGGTGGCGTAGGTCGATTCGGCCTCTTCGCGCGAGGCGCGGGCGAGGCGGTTGTCTTCGGCAATCAGGGTCTCAAGCGCGGTGGCCGCCTTGAGGTGCTTCATGCGGGTTTCGCCGACGAAGGTGTCGATCGCATCGTCCGGCAGGTCGAGCTCGAGCATTTCGGTGACGGCGTCGTAGGAGGCGAGCGAGTCGGTCCAGTCCTTGGCGAAGGCGTCGAACAGCTTCTTCTGCTGGGGGCTGTCGATCAGCGCGGGATACTTCTTGATCGAGGCGTCGATGTTGCCGCGCAGGTCCTTGGCGCGCGTCTTGGCTTCGGCCTTGACGTCGTCGCTGGCGCGGATCAGGCCCTGGTAGGCCGAGTTGCGGTATTCACCGAGCATGCCACGCATTTCGCCGGCCATGCGGATGCTTTCCATCCGGTTGCCGGCCAGTTCGGTGGTCACGTTGTTGAGGGAGTGCAGGCCGCGATAGGCGACCACGCCCTGCAGCAGCATCACCAGCAGGATGACACCAAAAGTCAGCATCAACTTCGGCATCAGTTTGAGGTTCTTGATCCATTGCATGGTGGTGCACTCTCCTGTGGCAGACGCGCCCGGGTCTCAGGCCCGGTTGCAGCAGCCACGCCGGCGCGGGCCGGCGTGGCGGGGCATGGGTCGATTACTTGATGTTGGCGAGCTTCAGGCCGGCCGGCGAGCTGACTTCGATTTCAGCGCGCGAGGCGTCGCGGGCGATCTTGCCGATCACGCACACGGTCTTGCCTTCCAGGGTTTCCAGCGGGAAGCTGAACTTGCCGCGGTTGGCGCCGGCGATGCGGGCCGAGAAGGTGTGGCGCGGGAACGCGCCGCCCATGTACAGGAAGGTCGGCTGGCCTTCGGAGCCTTCGGCGTAGCGGGCCTTTTCGACCTTGCCGCAGACCATGCCGTCCTTGCCGACCGAGCGCGGTGCCAGCTCCGGCGGGATCATTTCGGCGGACTGGGCGAAGGCGGACGAGGCGGAAGCGGCCAGGACGGCAACCGAGAACACGGCAAACAGGGACTTCATCGGGAAATTCTCCGGGGGACTATGAATGGTGGTCCGGGGCTGGGACGTTCCGCGCCGCCGGTTCCTGATTCCAGCTATCGGCCATCTGCGACAGAACTGAAGGACTTTTTGTCTCGGATCAGGCGGCAGCGTCTTCGACGACGTTGGACTGGCCCATGTCGGCGCTGTCGAGCAGGGTTTCGATGTCGAGCAGGATCAGCATGCGGTCGTCCTGGGTGCCGATGCCCGAGATGAAACGGGTGTCGACGGCGGCGCCGAATTCGGGGGTGGGGCGGATCTGGTCGGCGTTGAGCGGGATGACGTCGGAGACGCTGTCGACGACGATGCCGACCACGCGGTTGTCGACGTTGAGCACGATCATGACGGTGAAGGCGTCGTAGCGGGCTTCGTCCAGGCGCAGCTTGAGGCGCAGGTCGATGACCGGGACGATGGTGCCGCGCAGGTTGATCACGCCCTTGATGTAATCGGGCGCATCCGGGACGCGGGTGACCGAGTCGTAGCCGCGGATTTCCTGGACCTTGAGGATGTCCACGCCGTAGTGCTCGGCGCCGAGGGTGAAGCTGAGGTACTCGCCACCGCTGCTGGCGGCGTTGGGGTTGTTGTCGTTCATGGAAGGAATCCTGGGTCGGGCGTGGCGGTCGGAAAACCGGGGCGTCACGCTTGGTATCGGCCTGGGATGCGGCGACTTTAGAGGGTGTCGCGAACGGCGTCCGGCCCGCGGCCGGACCTGCGGGTCATTCCCCGTTCTTGCGGGCGCTGCGCTGGCGGTCGATGCGGAAGATATAGCGCTGGATGGCGCTGTCGCCGCCGCGGGGCAGGCCGTCGAAACGCATGCCGATGCGCTTCATCTCCACGCCGTTGGGGAGCTTGAGGGAGAGCTGGTTGCAGACGATCAGGGAGACCTGCAGGGGGCCGGTCTCGGGCATGTCGAGGCGGGCGTCGTAACGCTTCTGGATGGAGAAGGCGTTGCAGTTGACCGGTACGGTGACGGCCAGGCCACCGCCGCTGATGTCCACTACGCGCAGGTGCAGGGCTTCGCTGCGGTCTTCGTTGATCGGGAACAGCAGGTTCGGCGAGTCGGTGACCGGGGTTTCCAGGCGGTACAGCTCGCGCCGCTGCAGGTGTACCAGCTCGGTCGGGAAGGGCACGCGGAAGGCGACGTGGCCGTAGCCACCGGTGCGTTCCAGGTGGTCCAGGCGGAAGCGGACCATGACCCGATCCAGCTGGGCGAAGCAGAGCAGGTGACCGGCCTCTTCGGCGGCGCGGTTGGCCGGTTCGGAGGGGCTGCCGTCGAGCAGCAGGTAGTCGTCGTCTTCGTCCAGTTCGAGGATGGCGGTGGGGAACGACTGGTCGCGCCCGCCCAGGTGCGCGGTGAGCAGCGAGCGCTGGTCGATCAGCGCCTGCAGCAGCTGGCGGATCTGCCGCGGATTGCGGACCAGGTAGCGATCATCCGTACCGTCATCGTGGACGGCAGGGGCGTCGTTGTGTGCGTCGTGGCTGCCTTCGGACATGGACTCTGCTGCATTGGGCGGGTACAGATTTCTTGCGAAATCAGGTCTCTGTCCGTTTATCGGCAGCAGATCACAATAATGTAGGGTGAATCTGTGCATCGGTAAACACGACACCCCGCCGGAGCGGGGTGTCGTGCGCGCTGTCGCGTAGGCGGAGGCTTAGAACTCCTGCCAGTCGCCTTCGCCGGCCAGTGCCGGTTCGCGCAGCGGCGCCCGGCGGGTGGGAGCCGCTGCTGCACGCGGCCGCACCGACGCGGGCGAGCGTGCGGCCGGCGCGGCAGCCGTCACGGCCGGTGCGACCTGCCCTTCAAGCTTGAACAGCGCGACCGCATCGGTGAGGTGGCCGGCCTGTTCTTCCATCGAGCGGGCGGCGGCGGTGGCTTCTTCCACCAGTGCGGCATTCTGCTGGGTGGTTTCGTCCATCTGCATGACGGTCTGGTTGACCTGCTCGATGCCGGCCGACTGCTCCTGCGAGGCCGCCGAGATCTCGGCCATGATGTCGGTCACGCGCTGCACCGAGGCCACGATCTCGTCCATGGTGGCGCCGGCCTGGTTGACCAGGGCCGAACCTTCGGCGACCTTGCCGACCGACTCGTCGATCAGGCCCTTGATCTCCTTGGCCGCACTGGCCGAGCGCTGGGCCAGCGTGCGCACTTCGGAGGCGACCACGGCAAAGCCGCGGCCCTGTTCCCCGGCGCGGGCCGCTTCAACGGCTGCGTTCAGGGCCAGGATGTTGGTCTGGAACGCGATGCCATCGATGACGGTGATGATGTCGGCGATGCGGCGCGAGGAGGCGTCGATCTCATGCATGGTGCTGACCACCTTGCCGACCACCTCACCGCCCTGCGATGCCACCGAGTGCGCGCCGATGGCGAGCTGGTTGGCCTGGCGGGCGTGTTCGGCGTTCTGGCGCACGGTGGAAGTCAGTTCCTCCATCGAGGCGGCGGTTTCTTCCAGGTTGGCGGCCTGCTGCTCGGTACGGCGCGACAGGTCGTTGTTGCCCGAGGCGATCTCGCCAGCGGCGGTGCTGATGCTGCCGGAGGCATGCTGGATGCGGCTGACGATCTGGGTCAGCTGCGCGACGGTGGTGTTGGCGTCGTCGCGCATGCTGGCGAACACGCCGTGGAACTGACCGTGCATGCGTGCGGTGAGGTCGCCGTTGGCAATCGCCTGGAGCAGGTGCGACAACTGCGAGAGGTTGCCGTCGGCCACGTCCATCATGGTGTTGAGGTGTTCGATCATGACCCGGAAGTCGTGGTCGAAACGCTGCGCGTCGCCGCGCTGGCTGAAGTCGCCGGCGGCGGCGGACTGGGCCAGGGCCTGGATCTGCGTATTGATGGCGAGCAGGCTGGCCTTGGCCGCGTCCATCGATTCGTGCAGGATCGCGCGGGTGCCGGGCAGGCGGCGGGCGTCCCGCGACAGGTCGCCGGCGGCGTACTGGTTGAGCACGTCGATCGCGTCGCGGATGGAATCCAGGTGTTCGAAGATCACCGTATTCACGCCGACCGCGAGCTGGCCGTACACGCCCGGGAAATCTTCCGGAATGCGGTGGCTGATGTCCGGGCCGGCGTGCATTTCGACCATCTGCTGGGTTTCGCTGGAGTAGCGGCGCAGCATCAGGGTCATGTCGCGGGTGGCCGCGAGCATACGACCGGCTTCATCGGCAGTGGTGCTGGAGGCGATATTGACCGAGAGGTCGCCGCGGGCCACCGACTGGATTGCGTGCATGGCCTGGCGGATCGGGCCGGTGATGGCACGCGCGATCACCACGCCCATGGCGATGGCCAGCAGGGTGAGCAGCGAAACCGTCGTGATGATGGCGATCACGCTGTTGCGGTGGGTGGCGTTGGCCTCGTCGATCTTGGCCTGCATCAGGCTGCTGCTGAACGCACCGAGCGTCTTGAGGTCCTCGAACATGGTGCGGCGGGCCGGGCGCGACTTCTCGTCCGAGATCTGACGCGCCAGCACGGCGTCGCCGGCGGCACCGGCGGCGCGCAGTTCGGCGTTCGCCGCGAAGTAGACCTCCAGGTCGGCGGCGACCTTGCGGTACAGCGCCTTCTCCTGCTCGCCGGCCGGCAGCTCGGCGTAGGCGTTGAGTTCGTCACGGACGGTCTTGGCGGTGGCGTCCATGCGCGTGTTGTAGTCGGCGACCTTGTCCGGCTGGTCGAGCATGCTGAGCTGCGCCAGTTCGAAGGTGCGGAATTCACCCAGCTGTGCGCGCACTTCGCCCAGGTGCTGTACCGAGGGAATATCGTTGCTCGCCATCTCGCCGAGCTCGGCGTTGACGCTGTTCAGGCGCAGCAGCGCGAACACGCCCAGCCCGATGGTCATCAAGGTGGTGAGGGCAAACCCGACCGCGAGCTTGCGGCTGATGGGCAGATTCTGGAACCACTTCATGCTGGGGACTCCGGGCAGGGCGGGGGGCATGCGCGCAGGGCGGGATGAAGCGCTGCGGCAGGCAGCAATGAAACTGTCATCGCTACTGCGGATAACGGCGTGCCCTGCCCGGAACTTGAGCGTTCGATTTCACATTTTTCCTGAAGGGGTAATGGTTGCGAAAGCAAGCAACCGCAAGGCTTTCGCCATGCGGCGGCGGATGGATGGCGGGTGGCGATGATAGATGGCAAAAACGGGCGTCACGGTTTTTGGTAGCGGCGCGGGAAAAACAAAACGCCCCCGCATTCGCGAGGGCGTTTCAGACAACCGGCAATTGAGCGCGGGTTACGCCGCCTGCGGCACCCGCAACGACCGCACCAACCCGCCAATATCCACGATCAACGCCACCCGTCCATCGCCCAGGATGGTCGCACCGGACACCCCACCAATACGCCGGTAGTTGTTCTCGATGTTCTTCACCACTACCTGCTGCTGGCCGACCAGTTCGTCCACTTCCAGCGCGATCTTCTGGCCATCGCCTTCGACCACCACCACCAGCGAATCATCGCCGACGCGGCGGCCGAACCCGTAATACTCGCTCAGCGAAAGGATCGGCAGGTACTCGCCCCGCACGCGCAGCACACGTCCTTCGCCCGCCATCGAACGCACATCCTCCGGCTTGGGCTGCAGCGCCTCCAGCACATAGGCCAGCGGCAGGATCACGGTTTCGCCGGCCACCGATACGGTCATGCCGTCGAGGATGGCCAGGGTCAGCGGCAACCGGATCAGCACACGGGTGCCGTTGCCGGTGCGGCTTTCCAGCTGGACTTCGCCGCCCAGCGCCTGGATGTTGCGGCGGACCACGTCCATGCCCACGCCACGACCGGACAGGTCGGTGACCGCGTCGGCGGTGGAGAAGCCGGGCTGGAAGATCAGGTCCCAGACCTGCGCGTCGGTCGGATTGTCCGGTACGGCCAGGCCACGCTCATGCGCCTTGGCCAGGATCTTGTCGCGGTTCAGGCCACGGCCGTCGTCGCTGACTTCGATCACGATGTGGCCGCCCTGGTGCGATGCGGCCAATGTAATCGTGCCGGTTTCGTCCTTGCCGGCCTCGCGGCGGACGTCGGGCATTTCCAGGCCGTGGTCGATCGAGTTGCGGACCAGGTGGACCAGCGGGTCGGCGATCTTTTCGATCAGGCCCTTGTCCAGTTCGGTGCCTTCACCAATCGTGCGCAGGCGCACGTGCTTGCCCAGGCGCGTGGAAAGGTCGCGGACCAGGCGCGGGAAGCGGCGGAACACCGCATCCACCGGCAGCATGCGCACGCCGATCACGGCTTCCTGCAGGTCGCGGGTATTGCGTTCGAGCAGGTCCAGGCCGGCGAACAGCTGCTCGGCGTGCACCGGGTCGAGTGCGTGCGAGACCTGCTTGAGCATGGCCTGGGTGATGACCAGTTCGCCGACCAGGTTGATCAGCGCATCGACCTTGTCGACGCTGACGCGGATCGAGGTTTCGGCTTCCTGGCCGCCACCGCTGCTGGCAGCGGCGGCAGGTGCCGCCGGTACAACGGCAGCCGGTATGGAAGGGGCGGGTGTAGCAGGTGCCTCGGTGGCCAGGCTCGGTGGCGCGGCCGGACGGATGTCCAGCTCGCAGTCGTCCAGCACCCAGGCGAAGGTGTCTTCGATCTTGCTGCGCGGCACCTTGCCGACCAGGCCCAGGTCCCACGCCAGGTGGGCCTCCAGCGGGTCGAGCTGGGCGAAGCCGGGCAGGCGTTCCATGCGCGCGGCCACCTGCAGCGAGCCGAGGTGTTCCAGCTCGCGGATGATGCGCAGCGGATCGTTGCCGCTCATGAACAGCGACGGCGCCGGGGTAAAGCCGATCTGCCAGGCTTCCGGCGTGTCGTCCACCTTGGCCGCGACGGCAGCGGGGGTGCTGGGTGCGGTCTGGCCGGAAAGGACCGCTTCCAGGCGCGCCTTCACCGCAGCGACCGCAGCCGGATCGGCAGCCTGGCCGTGTTCGGCTTCGCGCAGCAGGGCGCGCAGCACGTCCACCGAGGACAGCATGGCATCGACGGCGTGGCCTTCAAGTGCCCGCTTGCCGGCACGCAGCTCATCGAGCAGCGTTTCCAGCACATGGGTCAGGCCGGCGATCGCGTCGAAGCCGAAGGTGCCGGCGCCGCCCTTGATCGAGTGGGCAGCGCGGAACACCGAATTGATGATCTCCGCGTCCTGCTGCCCCGATTCCAGGGCCAGCAGGCCAGCCTCCATCGCGTCGAGGCCTTCGCGGCTCTCCTCGAAGAAGGTGGCGTGGAAGCGTTGCAGGTCCATGCTCATGGCAGTGGTGGTCCGGAAGCGAAGAGGGGGAGCGGTGGCGGGCGATCAGCCCAGCACTTTCTGCACGGTGGCGACCAGCTGTTCGGGATTGAACGGCTTGACCAGCCAACCGGTGGCGCCGGCGGCCTTGCCTTCGGACTTCTTGTCGGCGGCCGATTCGGTGGTCAGCATCAGCAGCGGGGTGAACTTGTAGTCCGGCAGCTGGCGCAGTTCGCGGATCAGCGCGATGCCGTCCATGTTCGGCATGTTGACGTCGGTGACCACCGCATTGAAGCGCTGGCCCTTGGCACGACCGAGCGCGACCGCGCCGTCTTCAGCTTCTTCGACGGCAAAACCGGCCGAGGTGAGGGCGAAGGACACCATCTGGCGCATCGACGCCGAATCGTCCACCACCAAGATACGTGCGCTCATGCCGCGTTCTCCACAGATTTCAGGTTGTCATGGGTTGCATCCAGGCCGAGGGCCTGGGTGACGCCGAGCAGTCGCGCGGCGTCGCGGAAAGTGGCGGTGCTGCCTTCGAATGCGGTCGGGTTGCCGGCCTGGCGGCGGGCTTCGACGAATGCGCACAGGACCTGCACCGACGCGGTATGGATACGGCCGACCTGGCTGGCGTCCAGCGTCAGGTCGCCGCCCTGGTCCACCAAGGGGGCCAGGCGTGTTTTGAGCTCGGTGCTGCTCTCGATTCCGAGATCATCACCCAGGGCCACAGTGCTCATCGTTGCTCCGGACAAACGGTTCCTAGGTCTATAACGGCTGGCTTTCAGGAACCTTTAGGGGTGCGTGATGGCCGTCAATTCAACAGCTGCGTGGCATCCAGCAGGATCATCGGCTGGGCGGTGACCCGGGCGACACCGCGGAACAGGTCGTTGGAGATCTGGCAGATGCGGGCGGTGTCCGGCGGTTCGATCTGCGAATCGGTCAGGTTCGCCACGTCTTCCACGGCCGAAACGCGCAGGCCCATGGTTTCGCCGTTTTCCTCCAGCACCACGATGCGGGTGTTGGCGTCGTCCTGGGCCGGACCGGCACCGAGGTGGATGCCCAAGTCCATCACTGGCACCACCTGGCCACGCAGGTTCATGATGCCGAGCATGGCCGACGGCGTGCCGCGCAGCGGCAGCAGCGGTACCGGCAGCACCACTTCCTGGACCTTCAACAGTTCCAGCGCATAGGCCTGTACACCGCAACGCAGGCGCAGCCAGCGCGACATGCGCTCACTGGCGCGGCGGTCGCCACGCGGGCTGGACGCCGGGTTGCGGGCCTGGGCCTGCAGCTCCTGCCAGCTGCTCGGGCGTCCGGACGACGCCGTCGGCGCCGCAGCGACGGGCCGGGCGACCGGCTGCGGCGCGGGCGCAGGC
>NZ_CAUQLJ010000015.1:0-90073 GCF_963519125.1 uncultured Stenotrophomonas sp.
CCCAACCTGCGGTTTTGGAGACCGCTGCTCTGCCAATTGAGCTACTGGCGTACGTTAGAAACTGCCTTCCCTTAGACGGCGAAGGCGGACCGAGGTTCCCGGCCCGCCATTCGCGAGACCGGCAGCGCTGTGCTGCCGCCGGTATTGCAGATTACGCGACGATCTTGGAGACCACGCCGGCGCCGACGGTACGGCCGCCTTCACGAATCGCGAAGCGCAGGCCTTCGTCCATGGCGACCGGGTTGATCAGCTCGATGACCATCTTCACGTTGTCGCCCGGCATCACCATTTCGGTGCCTTCCGGCAGGTTGGCCTTACCGGTGATGTCGGTGGTACGGAAGTAGAACTGCGGGCGGTAGCCGTTGAAGAACGGGGTGTGACGGCCGCCTTCGTCCTTCGACAGCACGTACACTTCGCCTTCGAAGGTGGTGTGCGGCTTGATCGAACCCGGCTTGGCCAGGACCTGGCCACGCTCGACGTCGTCACGCTTGGTGCCGCGCAGCAGCAGGCCAGCGTTGTCGCCTGCCTGACCCTGGTCCAGCAGCTTGCGGAACATTTCAACGCCGGTCACGGTGGTCTTCTGCACCGGACGGATGCCGACGATTTCGATTTCGTCGCCAACCTTGATCACGCCGCGCTCGATACGACCGGTCACCACGGTGCCGCGGCCCGAGATCGAGAACACGTCTTCCACCGGCATCAGGAACGGCTTGTCGATCGCGCGCTCCGGCTCCGGAATCCAGCTGTCCAGGGCATCGACCAGCTTCAGGATGGCCGGCACGCCGATGTCGCTCTGGTCGCCTTCCAGCGCCAGACGCGCCGAACCGGCGATGATCGGGGTGTCGTCGCCCGGGAAGTCGTACTTGCTCAGCAGCTCGCGCACTTCCATCTCGACCAGCTCGAGCAGCTCGGCGTCGTCAACCATGTCGGCCTTGTTCAGGAACACGACGATGTACGGCACGCCGACCTGACGCGACAGCAGGATGTGCTCGCGGGTCTGCGGCATCGGGCCGTCAGCGGCCGAGCACACCAGGATCGCGCCGTCCATCTGGGCGGCACCGGTGATCATGTTCTTGACGTAGTCAGCGTGGCCCGGGCAATCGACGTGGGCGTAGTGACGGACCGGGGATTCGTATTCGACGTGCGCGGTCGAGATCGTGATACCACGAGCCTTTTCTTCCGGAGCGGCGTCGATCGAGGAGTAATCCTTGAACTCGCCACCGAAGCGCTCGGCACCGATCTTGGTCAGTGCGGCGGTCAGCGTGGTCTTGCCGTGATCGACGTGACCGATGGTGCCGACGTTGACGTGCGGCTTGGTGCGCTCGAACTTACCCTTGGCCATGGCTGCTTATCTCGAATTCGTCTGAGAGGTGATGCTTAAGATGGTGCTCACGAAAGGAATCGAACCTTCGACCTCTTCCTTACCAAGGAAGTGCTCTACCGACTGAGCTACGTGAGCCGAGTTTTGCATTATGACATGAACTCGATAATATTCAAAGTTCATTCAATGGAGCGGGAGACGGGAATCGAACCCGCACCATCAGCTTGGAAGGCTGAGGTTCTACCATTGAACTACTCCCGCGCCGGGAATGTCACAACGTGAAACTGGTGGAGGGAGGTGGATTCGAACCACCGAAGGCGTAAGCCAGCAGATTTACAGTCTGCCCCCGTTGGCCGCTTGGGTATCCCTCCTTACCACCCTGTCCCTGGCGCCGAAGCGTTTTCGGTGTGGGGTGGAAGAGCCGTGAATTTTGGGGGTGAATGCGGGTTCTGTCAACAACCTTTTTGAATTTTTTCACACGAATCGCGCAAACGTCGCAAATACGGCCTATTGGCCGGGAAGCGGCAGCGTTTCATCGTCGAAGATGGCCACGTGCGGCACGCCGTCGACGCCGATCCAGCCGCGGTACATGCCCTGCGTATTGAACGGCGTGGCCGCGCGTCCATCTGCGGAGAGCACGATGGCGCCGCCATCCCCGCCCAGCGCCGGAATGCGCGTGTTGATCACTTCGCGCGCTGCTTCCACCGGCCCCTGCTTGAGGTACTGCATGCGCGCGCAGATGTCGTGCGCGGCGGCGGTGCGGATGTAGTACTCGCCCCAACCGGTGCCGGACACGGCACAGGTGGCATTGGCGTAGGTACCGGCACCGATGATCGGCGCATCGCCGACCCGGCCGTAGCGCTTGTTGGTCATGCCGCCGGTGGAGGTACCGGCTGCAAGTTTGCCATTTGCGTCAAGCGCGACCGCGCCGACGGTACCGAAGTGCTTTGCGGTCTCCAGGTCGGCGTGCGCCTGGCCGCCGGCTTCTTCCTTCAGCGCACGCTGCAGCTGCTGCCAGCGCTTTTCGGTGCGGAAATACGAGGGATCGACCAGGGCGATGCCCTGGCTGGCGGCGAACGCCTCTGCACCCTGCCCGACCATCATCACGTGCGCGGAATGCTGCATGACGGCTTCGGCCAGCAGGATCGGATTGCGCACGCGCTGGACCCCGGCCACGGCGCCTGCCTTGAGGGTGGCACCGTCCATCAGCGCCGCATCCAGTTCATTGCGCCCGTCATGAGTGAACACTGCACCCTTGCCAGCATTGAAGGTGGGGTCGTCCTCCAGCACGGTGATCGCCGCGGTCACCGCGTCCAGGGCCGGCTTGCCGGCAGCCAGCGCCTGGTGGCCCTGCAGCAGGGCCTGGCGCAGGGCGGCGCGGGCAGCCTTCTCCTCCGCCGGCGACAGGTCCTTGCGCTGCACCCCTGCCCCGCCATGGATGACCAGGACCGGATCGGCGGCAAGGGCCAATGCCGGGGACAGGCACAGGGCAAACAGCAGGGCGGAACGCAGGCGCATGGGAGAAAGTCCGGACGAAGGGGTGAGTCCGCCATCATGGCCCAACCCCTGCCCGGCAGGCACCGCCTGTTCGTCATGGGTTACTCGTCATGCGCTACCTGAAGGCCGGCGAGTGGCGGCCTACGTAAAAAAGGCGTTAAATGCGCGCCGCCCATCCACCAAATGTGAATGGGGGTCAGGGACCTCCCTTGAGGCCCACTTTCTTTCCGGGAATTCTCATGCGTAAACAGGCGATGGCGTGGTCGATCCAGCTGGCGTTGATGGGTGTGGCCGCAACGGCGGCTGCCCAGTCCCCGGCCCCTGCCGGGGTGCAGCAGCTGGACACGGTGCAGGTCACCGGATCGCGCATTCCGCGCGCGCAGGTCGAGGGACCGGCGCCGGTCACGGTAATCACCGCCGAGCAGATCCAGGCCAACGGCTTCACCAGCGTGCCGGACGTGCTGCGTTCGATGACCCAGAACGGCGGTGAGACCCAGAGCCAGCAGTCGTCCAGCGGTGCCGATTTCTCGCCGGGCGCGCAGCAGGTCGACCTGCGCGGGCTGGGTCCGAACCACACGCTGGTGCTGGTCAACGGGCGTCGCATCGCCGACTTCCCGATGCCGTTCCAGGGCCGCAGCAACTTCACCGACGTGTCCAACATCCCGCTGGGGATGATCGAGCGGATCGAGGTCCTGACCGGCAGTGCATCGGCGATCTACGGCTCCGATGCGATCGCCGGCGTGGTCAATTTCATCCTGAAGAAGCAGGTGGATGGCACCACGGTCGATGTGCGCATGGGGACCACCAGCGAAGGTAGCGGCGAGTCGTTCGACATGAGCATCGCCAGCGGCTTCGACAGCGGTCGGTTCAGCGCGGTGTACAGCCTGGAACTGCAGTCGCAGACGCCGCTGTGGGCGTATGAGCGTGCGCAGCAGGACTCGACCCTGGACGCGCCCACCGAGAGCGCGCGTGCGGCGCGTCGCGCGTACCTGCGTACCGATTACAACGACGATTACCTGGACCCGGGCCAGGCCACCTGCGATGCGTTGGCCGGCCAGAACAGGGGCAGCACGTACTACGCGGAGCGGCCGCGTTACGGGTTCTACTGCGGCAGCGACCGTTCGATCGGTTACGGCACGATCCTGAGCGAGCGCCGCGGGGCCAACGGGTACGCGTCGCTGCGCTACGGCTTCGACAATGGTGCGGAGTGGTTCGCGGACGTGCAGCTGGGCTACCACGACATCGCGCTGATGCGCGACGTGACCCAGTGGGGCCTGATGGCGGCCGACGGCAACGAGGACGGCTACTTCTACAACCAGGCCACCGACCAGGTGGAGTTCTGGCAGCGCCAGTTCTCGCCGGAAGAAATGGGCGGGCTGGACAGGGGGATGATCCGCAGCACGCAGAAGACCTTCAGCGTGACCACTGGCTTCAAGGGGTCGCTGGGCGCGGCGTGGGATTACGAGGCTTCGCTGAGCCATTCGCAGTACCAGTCGTCGATCCGCTGGCCGCAGATCATCGCGTCCAAGGCGAACGATCTGTTCCTGGGCCCGCAGCTGGGCGAGGACGACGACGGCTTCCCGATCTACAACGCCGACCCGGCGCGCCTGTACCGGCCGCTGAGCCGGGCCGAGTACGACTCGATTGCCGCGCGCACGACCTATACGCCGAGGTCACGCACGGACACGGCGGCGCTGACGCTGACCAACGGCGAGCTGTTCGAGCTGCCGGGCGGCAAGGCCGGGTTCGCGGCGACGGCGGAGTTCGGCAACCAGTCCTACGCGCTGAACCCGGATCCGCTGGCGACGCAGTACTACTACTACAGCTGGAAGGATTCGGACGGCCACGGCAGCCGCAACCGCTGGGCCACGGCGGCCGAGCTGCGCCTGCCGCTGCACGAGACGCTGAACGTGAGCGTGGCGGGCCGTTTCGACCAGTACCGCTATTCGGGCAACACGATCGGCAAGGCGACCTGGAGCGGCGGGATCGAGTGGCGTCCGATCGAGACGCTGCTGGTGCGCGGTTCGTACGGCACGGCGTTCCGTGCGCCGGATCTGCACTATGTGTATGCAGGTCCGGGCAACGATGAGACCAGCGCAAACGATTACTACGCGTGCGCGGTGGACGGGGCGGACGATTGCTCGGACTACGAGGAAAACCTGATCCGCACGCGCGAGGGCAACCGCCAGCTGGATCCGGAAACCAGCACGTCGTGGAGCGCGGGGCTGGTGTGGTCGCCGGCGCTGGGGCTGGACCTGTCGGTGGACTGGTTCGACATCGACATGCGTGACCAGGTGCAGGACATGGACGTGAGTACGATCCTGCGCGACGAGGCGGCCTGCCGCCTGGGCGACGCGGACGCGGCGTCGCCGACCTGCGTGGACGCGGTGAGCCGGGTCACGCGGACCGACGACGGCCGGCTGTACGGGGTGCATGTGAGCCCGATCAACATCGCGCGTGAGACCACGCGCGGGATCGACGTGGGCGTGCGCTACCGGCTGGGCACGGGGATCGGCGATTTCATCCTGAGCGGCAACCATACGTGGGTGCAGCGCCATGATTTCCAGCAGTTCGCGGGCGACGTGGTGGAGGATCAGTTCGCGGTGAACAGCGGCTTCGACATTCCGCGCACCAAGACCAGCGCGAGCGTGACCTGGGAGAACGCGGCCTGGTCGGCAACGCTTTATGGGTCGCGCCTGGGCAAGCTGCCGACCTATGACAGCTACGACCAGAGCTTCGACTGGGAAAGCGGCGACAGCCCGTGGATGAGGGCGACCTACCGCTACAACCTGTCGCTGCAGTACCGTTTCGACGACCATTCGGGCCTGTCGCTGTCGGTGGTGAACCTGTTCAACAAGATGCCGCCGAAGGACGTGACCTATACGCCTTATCCGTACTACGACGTGTCGTGGTTCGATACGGTGGGGCGTACGATCAACCTGCAGTACACGCATAAGTTTGGTGGTACAGCGTTGTAAGCGGGGTTGTTTTGGAGGGCCGCCGACAGATCTGTCGGCGGCCTATTTTTTTGGGTTGCAGGCTGTACGGTGTCGCCGGGCTCTGCCCGGCTGCTGCTGGATCTGGGCGAACAGCCGTGGGGTGCGCGGGTTCTCCTGGTCAGGGCCGTCGGGGGTGGGTTTGCGGGGGACGCCGTGAATCCGTCCATGGAGGCTAAGTCGCCGCATCCATGCGGCTCATTCCCCCGCAAACCCACCCCCGCCGACCCTTCGACAGTGCCTCGGTGACCATGGGAAGCGCGGGTGTCGGCCGTTGGCCGACATCTGGATTCGTTTGATTTTCAGTCGTTACCGAACGTTGGGTTGTCCACGACGGTTGTTTGGGAACCAACCCTACCCGTAGTGACACGCCATGCGTGTCCGTCGTAAACCAGCAGCCCACACACTCGTGTCGACCATCGGTCGACACCCGGCTTTTCCCGTGGCCTCCGACGCACTGTCGGAGGGTCGTCGGGGGTGGGTTGGTGGGGGAATGAGCGGCATGGATGCCGCGACTTAGCCCCCATGGATGGGTTTACGGCGTCCCCCACCAACCCACCCCCGACGGCCCTGACCAGGGAAACCTCGCACCCCACAGCTGTTCGCCGGAAACCAACAGCAGCCGGGCAGAGCCCGGCTCTACGGCGGGTCACGGATTGCAATGGCGCGTGGCGACGCGTTCGTCGGTTGGGCGCGTCATTGTGGCTGCAGCGCGGCAGAGCCCGGCTCTACTTCTCCACACTACGCGTGGAAAGCAGTGGGGGTTTGCTGTGGACAAGTCACGTAAGCCACGCGCCGCAACGCTCTCGAACGGTGGTGATTTTTTATCCAGTGGATGCTCGGGTTTTCCACACCGTTCGTGGAAAGCCATGGGAGTTTGCTGTGGACAACTCCGTTGAAGACTGCGCTGCAATGGTTTCGAAGCGTGGTCAATTATTGTCCAGGCCAAAACGCAAACGCCCCGCACTAGGCGGGGCGTTCGGGTCGATCTGCGCGGGCGCGGATCAGACGTTGAAGCGGAAGTGCAGGATGTCGCCTTCCTGGACGCGGTATTCCTTGCCTTCCAGGCGCAGGCGGCCCGCTTCCTTGGCACCGGCTTCGCCCTTGTACTTGATGAAGTCGTCATACGCGATCGTTTCAGCGCGGATGAAGCCCTTCTCGAAGTCGGTGTGGATCACCGCAGCGGCCTGCGGCGCGGTGGCACCCTTGCGCACGGTCCATGCGCGCACTTCCTTTACGCCGGCGGTGAAGTAGGTCTGCAGGCCCAGCAGGCTGTAGGCCGCGTTGATCACGCGGTTCAGGCCCGGCTCGCTCAGGCCGAGGTCGGCCAGGAACGTGTCGCGGTCTTCGTCGTCCAGCTGCGACAGCTCTTCTTCGATCGCGGCCGACACCGGCACCACTTTCGCGCCTTCCTCGGCGGCACGGGCGCGCACTGCGTCCAGGTGCGGGTTGTTCTCGAACCCGTCTTCCAGCACGTTCGCGATGTACATCACCGGCTTGATGGTGAGCAGGAACAGGTCGCGGATCAGCGCCTTCTCTTCTTCATCCAGGCCCGCCAGGCGAGCGGCCTTGCCGTCGTTCAGGGCAACCTGCAGCTTGGCCAGCACCGGCTTGCGCGCCGCCGCTTCCTTGTCGCCGCCCTTGGCCGCGCGCTCGGCGCGGTTCAGCGCCTTCTCGACGCTGTCCAGGTCGGCCAGGGCCAGCTCGGTGTCGATCGTGTCGATGTCCGACAGCGGGTCGACCTTGTTGTTGACGTGGATCACGTCGTCGTTCTCGAAGCAGCGCACCACGTGGGTGATCGCGTCCACCTCGCGGATATGGGCCAGGAATTTGTTGCCCAGGCCTTCACCGCTGGCCGCGCCGGCGACCAGGCCGGCGATGTCGACGAACTCCACCGCGGTCGGAATGACCTTCTGCGGGTTGATGATGGCCGCCAGCTCGTTCAGGCGCGGATCCGGCACCGGCACGATGCCCACGTTCGGTTCGATCGTGCAGAACGGGAAGTTGGCCGCCGCGATGCCCGCCTTGGTCAGCGCGTTGAACAGGGTCGACTTGCCGACGTTGGGCAGGCCGACGATGCCGCATTTGATACCCATGGGTGACAGCTCTCTGGGGTGAAAGTGATTGGGAAAGCAGCGGCATGGGCGCTGCTTTTCCAATCATTCTCCGTACCGACCAACGGTCGGTACCTACCGTTTATTTCGGGGTGTGCAGCCGCTTCATCGCTTCGCTGAAATCGCCCTGTACCGCCAGCGGCATCACGTCGATCGCATCGTCGATGGCACGCGCGATCAGCACGTCGTCGTCCTTGGACGGGCGGCCAAGCACCCAACCCACCACGCGGTCCTTGTGGCCGGGATGGCCGATGCCCACGCGCAGGCGATGGAACTTGCCGTGACCGAGCAGGCGGATGGTGTCGCGCAGGCCGTTCTGGCCGCCGTGGCCGCCGTCGAACTTCAGCCGCGCCACGCCGGGCGCCAGGTCCAGTTCGTCGTGGGCCAGCAGGGTCTCTTCCGGCTCGATCTTCCAGAACCGCTGCGCGGCGGTGACCGACTTGCCACTGAGGTTCATGAAGGTGGCGGGCTTGAGCAGCCACACCGTCTGCCCGGCAATCTCGACCTTGGCGGTCTCGCCGAACAGTTTGCTGTCCACATTCCATCGTGCACCGGCTTTTTCAGCCAGGGCCTCAACGAAATGAAACCCGGCATTGTGCCGGGTCCGGGCGTGTTCCGATCCGGGGTTGCCCAGACCGACGATCAGTCGCAGTCCTGCCATGGTTCCTTCCAATACGGTGCCTGCCCGGAGGCAGGCACCGTAGCGGTATTACTCGGCGGCAGCCGCTTCTTCGTCAGCCGCGTCGGCCTTGCCGGCCTTGGCGGTGACGATGGCGTCGTCGTGGTCCTTGCCCAGCGCCAGGGCCGGGATTTCCACGCCCTTCGGCAGCTTGATGTTGGACAGGTACACCACGTCACCGGCCTTCAGCTCGCCCAGGTCGACTTCGATCGACTCCGGCAGGTCCTTCGGCAGGCAGGTGATGGTCACTTCCTTCAGTTCGTGGGTGACCACGACGTCGGCAGCCTTGCCGGCCGGCGAGGTGTCTTCGTTGATGAAGTGCAGCGGGACCGAAGCGGTCAGGGCTTCGTTCTCGTTCACGCGCTGGAAGTCCAGGTGCATGATCAGCTGCTTGTACGGGTGGCGCTGCATGTCACGCAGCAGGACCTTCTGCACCTGGCCGTCCAGGTTCAGGTCCAGGATCGAGGCATAGAACCACTCGTTCTGCTGGGCCAGCCAGATTTCGTTGTGGTCCAGGCTGATGGCGACCGGCTCGGCGTTGCCGCCGTACACGATGGCCGGGATCACACCAGCGTGACGCAGGCGGCGGCTCGCACCCTTACGCTGCAGTTCACGCTTGGTGACCTTGATTTCATGGGTCTTCGACATTTTCGACTACTCAGGTTGTTGCCCTGCCTTGCGGCCTGGCGGTTGAAGATGCTTCCGCGACCAGAAGCACCCGGGGTATGTCCCCACCGTTGCCGGCAGGGACGAAAAACTCAGTCGACGTACAGCGAGCTGACCGACTCGCCGAAGGCGATGCGGCGCATCGTTTCGGCCAGCATTTCCGCCACGCTCAGCTGGCGGATCTTGCTGCACACCCGCGCGGCGTCCTTCAGCGGGATGGTGTCGGTCACCACCAGCTCGTCGAGCTGGGAATTGGTGATGTTGTCCACCGCCGGGCCCGACAGCACCGCGTGGGTGCAGTAGGCGGCGACCTTGAGCGCACCGCGCGCCTTCAGGGCAGCGGCAGCGGCGCACAGGGTGCCGGCGGTATCGACGATGTCATCGACCATCACGCAGGTCTTGCCTTCGACGTCACCGATGATGTTCATCACGGTGGAGACGTTGGCGCGCGGACGGCGCTTGTCGATGATCGCCAGGTCGGCGTCGTCCAGGCGCTTGGCGACGGCGCGCGCACGCACCACGCCACCCACGTCCGGGGACACCACGATCAGGTTTTCAGTGCCGTAGGCGCGCCAGATATCGGCGAGCAGCAGCGGCGAGGCATACACGTTGTCCACCGGCATGTCGAAGAACCCCTGGATCTGGTCGGCATGCAGGTCCACCGTCAGGACGCGGTCGGCGCCCACGGCGCTGAACATCTTGGCGGCGACCTTGGCGGTGATCGGCACGCGCGAGGAGCGCATCCGGCGATCCTGGCGCGAGTAGCCGAAATACGGCACCACGGCGGTGACACTGTTGACCGAGGCGCGCTTGAGCGCATCGATCAGGACCAGCAGTTCCATCAGGTTCTCGGCGCTGGGCGCGCAGGTCGGCTGGATCACGAAGACGTCCTGCTTGCGGACGTTCTCTTCGATTTCGACCTGCACTTCCCCGTCGGAGAAGCGCGACACCAATGCCTTGCCCGGTCGCACCCCCAGCTCCTTGCAGATGCTCTGCGCAAGGCGCTTGTTGGCGTTGCCGGAAAATACCAGCAGGTTCGGGTGATCTTGCATCATGACGGTCTCGGGCGGGAGCGATTGGCGGAGAACTGGCGACAACACTGCGGGCGGTCAACCGTGTCCGCGCAGGCCTGCGCGGGAAAACGCGGTTGACGTCCGCAAGTGGCAGGGGCGGGAGGATTCGAACCTCCGAATGCCAGGATCAAAACCTGGTGCCTTGGGCCTCTTGGCGACGCCCCTGCATCAAAATCAAAAACGCTCGAGTACATCAAGCAGTGGCGAGCGCTCCACGCCCGCAGCCACCCATGCCCGCAGTCCTTCCGGCAACTCCGCCAGGCCCTGCTCTGCAGCAGCGCGCGTGTCGAACTCGACGAAACAACCGCTTCCCGACCCGGTGAGTCGTGCCCGGCCGATGCTGTCCAACGCGATGAGCACTGCCGCTACGGCAGGTTCGCGACGGCGCAGTACCGGCTCGAACGCATTCCCGAGCAAAGACCCGGAAGCGAAGTCCGCTATTTTCGCCACTGGGGCGTCGCGCGTCAAATCCGGTGAACCGAAAAGGGCAGCGGTAGGCACATGGATGCCGGGATCGGCGATCACATACCAGGCCGGCGGCAGGGCCAGCGGGGTCAGCCGCTCACCCACGCCCTCGGCCCAGGCGTTGTGGCCGCGCACGAACACCGGTACGTCCGCGCCCAGCTGCAGACCCAGTGCGGCCAGGGTGTCGACGTCCAGACCGGTGCGCCACAGGTGGTTCAGGCCGACCAGCACGGTGGCCGCGTCGGAGGACCCACCGCCGAAGCCGCCGCCCGCCGGAATACGCTTTTCGATGCTGATGTCGGCACCTTGGGCGACGTTGGCATGCTTTTTCAGCAGAAGTGCAGCACGCACAGCGAGGTCGTCGGCCTCGGCCACGCCGGCCACCGAGGGACCCTCGCGGCGGACCCGGCCATCCTCACGTACACCGAGCCGGACCCGGTCGCCCCAGTCCAGCAGGCGGAACACGCTCTGCAGCTCGTGGTAGCCGTCGGCCCGACGACCGGTGATGTGCAGGAACAGGTTCAGCTTGGCCGGGGCCGGCCACCACGCCCCGTTGCCGTTCAGGTCCGCAACGCTCATGGGCTGTCGAGCACCCAGCCGTCCACCAGCAGGCGCACCTTGGCGTCGCCCTTGACCGCTTCGATCCGGCGCGGGAGCACCGGGCGGTCGCCTTCGGCCGGGTACCAGTCCAGGTACTGGATGTCCCAGCCCATCTGGTGGAAGCGGCGAGGACGGCCCTCCGCGTCGCGATCGACCTGCTCGGCAGCGGTTGCACCTTCGGCGACCAGACCACGGACCCAGTCCGGGAGCTGGTTGACCGGGATGTCCCAGCCGGTGGCCTCCAGCAGCACCTGCTGCGCGTCCGCGCCCTGCCGCGGTCCGCCGTCGATGCCGTCCAGCCGGCCGCCGCCCTGTGCGCTGTCGCCGGTGAGGGTCCAGCTCTGCCGGGTCACCGGCGCGCTGAGCGACACCACGTACTGGCGCGCCTGTTGCCGCCAGTCGATGCGGCCGCTGCCGCCGTTGCGCCCCTTGCTGACCGCAACCCGGCCTTCGAACGACCAGGCCTGCTGGGCGCGCAGGGCGTCCACCCGCGACGCTTCAGCCTGCGCCGCCTCGGCACTGACGGTGCTGACCACCTCCGGTGCGGCCGGCGCCTTGCGCGCGTCCAGCGACACGCAGGCCGACAACGACAGGGCCATGGCCGCCGCGCAGGCGGCCTTCATCGACATCCACTTCATACGCCGTATTTCTCGATCACGCGCTGCAGCGCACGGTTTTCCGGGTCCAGCCTGCGCGCCTCGTCGAAGAAGCGGCGGGCCTCGTCCTTGCGGCCGAGCACCCACAGCACTTCACCGACATGCGCGGCGATCTCCGGGTCCTTGGCCAGGGTCCAGGCCCGGCGCAGCTGCACCAGCGCCTCTTCCTTGCGGCCCAGGCGGTACAGCACCCAGCCATAGCTGTCGACGATGGCGGCGTTGTCCGGTTCGGCCACGCGGGCGCGGTCGATCAGCTCGAGTGCTTCCTGATAGCGGGTGGTGCGGTCGGCCAGGGTGTAGCCCAGCGCGTTGAGCGCGGCCACGTTTTCCGGCTCGGTCACCAGGATCTTGCGCAGGTCGGCCTCGGCGCGCGGCACGTCGTCGCGGCGCTCCCAGGCCAGTGCACGGGCATACAGCAGCGCATTCTCGTCCGGGTAGGCGGCCAGGCCGCGGGCCAGCGCGTCCAGCTCGCCCGGCAGGTCGTTGCCGCGCTGGCGCAGCTCGGCTTCGAGCAGGTAAGCGTCGCGACGCGCTTCGTCGTCGATGCTGGCGTCGGACTGGAGCGCATGCACGCCGGCGAACGCCTTGTCGGTGCGGCCCAGATCATATTCGGCACTGGCCGCGCGCAGCCGCGCTTCGGCACGCTCTTCGCCGCCGGGCACGCTCAGGTACCAGTCCACTGCTTCGGCATGGCGCTTCAGATACTCGGCGATCTTGCCGAGCAGCAGGCGCTGCGCCGGATCCGGCTTGGTCGCCTGCTTCGAAAGGTCGGTGTACAGCGCCAGCAGCGCCGGGTCGTCCTTCTGCTTGGCCAGCAGCGAGGCCCGCATGCCCCAGGTCTGCACGTCCTGCGGGCCCACCGACAGCACCCGTTCGGCCGCCTTGGCATCGCCCATGGCGTCGTACGCGATCGCCACTGCGTTGCGCAGTTCGGGGTCGGCGGCGGTGCGCGGTTCGACCGCGCGCAGGGCGGCCAGCGCCTCGTCGGCCTTGCCGGCCTGGAACATCAGGCTGGCATTCAACAATGCCACCCGTGGCTCGCCCGGGAACCGGCGCACCACTTCATCGACCATGCGCCGGGCCAGTTCGGGACGGTCCATGCGCATCGCCAGGCGGCCGAATTCCTGCCACGGCTCCAGCTGGTTGGGTATGGCGTTGTCGTCGACCAGCTGGCCCAGTACATCGGCCGCGGCGGCCGGGTCGCGGCCTCCCCCGACCAGCGCGGCCAGCGCGAACTTCCAGCCACGCGGGTCCGGGTCGCGCAGCAGCGCGGCAAGTTCGGTGCGGGCGCCCTTCACATCACCCTTGCGCAGGTCCAGCGCGGCGGCGCTGCTGCGCATGGCCAGCGAGCGCGGGGCGCGCTTCTCCCACAGGGCCAGGGCGCGGGTGGCGCGCTTGTCGTCGTCGGCCAGCATCGCGATGCGGGTGGCCCGTTCGGCCAGGCCGGCGTCGTCGCGGCCGGCCTCGGCCGCCTCCAGGTACCAGCGTGCGGCCTCGGCCAGCTTGCCGGCCTGCAGGGCGAATTCGCCGGCCATCACCGGGGTCAACGACGCCGGTTCGGCCTGGGCCGCCTTGGGGGTCGGCAGCCGGGCAGAGCCCGGCTCCACGTCGGCTGCGAGGGCCTGGGCAACGGCAAGGGACAGCAACAGAACGCTGGAGATGCGAATCAATGCGGGCATCGGGGGCTTCTGGCCTTAAAATGACGACTTGAATGGCCAGCAGCTTATCGCAAGCAACTGAACAATGACCCTGTGGGTGCTCGGACTGAATCACCAGACCGCACCGGTGGAGCTGCGCGAGCGCGCGGCCTTCGCCGGTGAGGCGTTGCCGCGCGCGCTCGGTTCGCTGCGCGATACTCCGCAGATCGCCGAGGCGGTGCTGCTGTCCACCTGCAACCGCACCGAGCTGTATGCCGTGGCCGATTCGGCACAGGCGCTGGACCAGTGGCTGCACACCCAGGCCGGCGACCTGCAGGGCTACCTGTACCAGCACGCCGATGCCGAGGCCGTGCGCCACCTGTTCCGGGTCGCCACCGGCCTGGACTCGATGGTGCTGGGTGAGCCGCAGATCCTCGGCCAGGTGAAGGATGCCTGGTCGACCGCGCGCGACCACGGCCTGCTCGGCCAGCGCCTGGACCGCCTGTTCCAGCAGACCTTCTCGGTGGCCAAGCGTGCGCGCACCGATACCCAGGTCGGCGCCAACCCGGTATCGGTGGCGTCGGCTGCGGTGCGCCTGGCGCAGAACGCGTTCGCCAGGCTGGACGATTCCACCGTGCTGCTGGTCGGTGCCGGCGAGACCATCGAACTGGCTGCACGGCACCTGAGCGAAGGCAAGGTACGCCGGCTGCTGATCGCCAACCGCACCCTCGCCCACGCGCAGGAACTTGCCAGCCGCCATGGCGGCGTGGCCCTGCCGCTGACCGAACTGGACCGCCACCTGGGCGAGGCCGACGTGGTGTTCTCGGCCACCGCTGCGCGCGAACCGGTGATCCATCGCGAGATGGTGGCCAAGGCCCTGCGCGCACGCCGGCACAAGCCGATGCTGCTGTTCGACCTGGCCGTACCGCGCGACATCGAGGCAGAGGTCGGCACGCTCAACGACGCCTTCCTCTACACCGTGGACGATCTCGAGCGCGCGGTGGAAGACAACCGCCGTGGCCGCCGCGAGGCCGCCGCCGAAGCCGAGGCGATCATCGACCTGCAGGTGTCGCGCTTCGTCGAGACCCAGCAGGCCAGCGCCCGCCAGGCGCCGCTGCGGCAGCTGCGCGCGTTCGGCGAAGCCACCCGTGCCGAGCTGCTGGAGCGCGCACGCCAGCAACTGGCCAACGGCAAGCCGGCCGATGAAGTGCTGGAACTGCTTGCCCACGGCCTGACCAACCGCCTGCTGCATCCGCCGACCGCCGCCCTGCGTGCGGCCGCGCTGAGTGGCGATGCCGACCTGACCCGCGCCGCCGAGCGCCTGTTCCCGGCCACGCCGGGTTACCGCCACCCACCCGTGAGACCCGATGACGCCGACCCTGCGCCGTAAGCTGGAAGCGCTGGCCGAGCGCCGCGAAGAACTGGAACGCCTGCTCGCCGAACCCGATGTGGTCGCCGACAACACTCGTTTCCGCGACCTTTCGCGCGAATTCGCCCAACTTGAACCGATCGCCATCGCCCTGGCTGATGAAGCCCGTGCCAAGGCCGATCTGGCAGCCGCCGAAGGCATGCGCGCCGACCCCGACCTGCGCGAGCTGGCCGATGAGGAAATCGCTGCTGCGCAGGCGCGCCTGCAGGAACTGGAGCAGGAGCTGGCGCTGCTGCTGGTGCCGCGCGACCCGCGTGACGAAGGCAACCTGTTCCTGGAAGTGCGCGCGGGTACCGGCGGTGACGAAGCAGCGATCTTCGCCGGCGACCTGTTCCGCATGTATGCCCGCTATGCCGAGCGCCAGGGCTGGAAGGTCGAGATCGAATCGGACAGTCCGGGCGAGCACGGTGGCTACAAGGAAGTGGTGGCGCGCGTGGTCGGCCGTGGCGCGTTCTCGCGCCTGAAGTTCGAATCGGGTACGCATCGCGTGCAGCGCGTGCCGGCCACCGAATCGCAGGGCCGCATCCACACCTCGGCGGCCACCGTAGCGATCATTCCCGAGGCCGATGAGGTCGATGACATCGTCATCAACCCGGCCGACCTGAAGGTGGATACGTTCCGCTCGTCCGGCGCCGGTGGCCAGCACGTGAACAAGACCGAATCGGCCATCCGCATCACCCATGTGCCAACCGGCGTGGTGGTGGAATGCCAGACCGAACGCAGCCAGCACGCCAACCGCGACAAGGCGATGAAGCGGCTGAAGGCGCAGCTGCTCGACAGCGAGCGCAGCAAGCAGGCCGCGGCCACCGCCGAAAGCCGGCGCCTGCAGGTCGGCAGCGGCGACCGCAGCCAGCGCATCCGCACCTACAGCTTCCCGCAGGGCCGGATCACCGACCACCGCGTGGAAGGACTGACCCTGTACGACCTGCCCAACATCATCGCCGGCGACATGGACGGCCTGGTCGAGCGCCTGATCCACGAACACCAGGCCGACGAACTGGCCCAGCTGTCCGCCGGCGCGTGAACATGGACCCGCAGCGCGCGCAGCTGCGCATGGCGGTGCAGCGCCAGCCGCAGGACTTCATTGCGTGGGTGATGTTGGCCGATGCCGAGCTGGAAGCCGGCGACACCGCGGCCGGTGACCTCGCCGCGCAGCGCGCACTGCAACTGCGTCCGGGCCATCCCGAAGCCTTGGCACGGCTGGGGCGGACCCGCTGGATGCAGGGCCGCCACGACGAAGCGGCCGCGCTGCTGCGGCAGGCCGCCAACCTGGTGCCGCAGCATCCGGGCATTGCGTTGTGGCTGGGCCACGCGCTGGAGGATGCCGGCCAGCCCGAAGCCGCCGCCGATGCCTACCGGCACGCGCACCACCTGCTGCCAGGCGAGCCCTACATCACCGCGCAGCTGCTCAACTGGCAGCGTCGCCTGTGCGACTGGCGCGGCTTGGATACGCTTGCGCAGCAGGTGCGGCAGGCGGTCGCGCAGGGCGCGGCGGTGGTCGAGCCGTTTGCGTTCCTCAATGAAGACAGCACTGCCGCAGAACAACTGACCTGTGCGCGGCAACGCGCGGCGAGCGTGGCCGAAGGGCTGCGTGCGCTGCCGGCCAGTGCCGTTCGACCGCACGGGGCGCTGCGCGTGGGGTTCCTGTCCAATGGCTTCGGTGCGCACCCGACCGGCCTGCTGACGGCGGCGCTGTTCGAGCAGCTGCACATGCTGGGCGGGCTGGAGCTGCACCTGTTCGCGCTCAACGGTGACGACGGCAGTGCGATCCGTGCGCGCCTGCACGCTGCGGCGAGCAGCCTGCACGATGTCACTGCCCTGCCCCACGCGGCCATCGCTGCGCGCATCCGCGAGGCCGGCATCGACGTGCTGTTCGACCTGCGCGGCTGGGGCGGCGGCGGTACACCGGCGGTACTGGCGATGCGCCCGGCGCCGGTGCAGGTGACGTGGCTGGCCTACCCCGGCACCTCCGGCGCGGGCTGGATGGACTACGTGCTGGCGGATCGCTACGTGCTGCCCGATGCACTGGCACCGGCCTTCAGCGAGCAGGTCCGCTACCTGCCACGCGCGTTCCAGCCCTCGGACAACACCCGCATGCTGGAACCGGTGCCCAACCGCGAGGCGTGCGGGCTGCCGGAACAGGGCGTGGTGTTCTGCTGCTTCAACAACAGTTACAAGCTCAACCCGGGCAGCATGCAGCGTGCGCTGGCGGTGTTGCAGGGCGTGCCGGGAAGCGTGCTGTGGCTGCTGTCCGGCCCGGGCAACGCCGATGCACGGCTGCAGGCGGTTGCGCGTGATGCAGGCGTGGATCCGGCACGGTTGGTGTTCATGCCGAAGCTGCCGCACCCGGTTTACCTCGCGCGGTACCAGCATGCAGACCTGTTCCTGGATACGCATCCGTACAACGCGCATACCACCGCGTCGGATGCGTTGTGGGCCGGGTGCCCGGTGTTGACGTGTCCGGGTGCGACGTTTGCATCACGCGTTGCCGGCTCGCTCAACCATCACCTGGGGTTGGCCGAAATGAATGTCGTGGATGACGCGGCGTTTGTTGCCACGGCGATCGCGCTGGGCAATGACCCGCAGGCGATGAAGGCGCTGCGCGCGAAGCTCGCGCGGGCGCGGCAGGACAGCGGCGTTTTCGATATGGCGGGTTTCGCGCGGGATTTCACCGCACAGGTCGAGGCCATGGCCTCGGAACACGGGTGGCAGGGGCGTTGACACGACGCGGTGTAACCTAGGTCCACCATTCCGCCACGAGACCCCCATGGGCAAGCTCAAGCGCAAGGCATACGAAGGCCTGCTGGAACCCATGCAGCTGGAAATCACCACCATGGCGCGCTGGGTCCAGCACACCGGGCAACGCGTGCTGGTGCTGTTCGAAGGCCGCGATACCGCCGGCAAGGGCGGGGCGATCCAGTCCATCGCCGAACACCTCAACCCGCGCCAGTGCCGGGTGGTGGCGCTGCCCAAGCCCACCGACCGCGAAAGCACCCAGTGGTATTTCCAGCGCTACGTCACCCATCTGCCGGCAGCCGGTGAAATCGTGCTGATGGACCGGAGCTGGTACAACCGCGCCGGGGTCGAACACGTCATGGGGTACTGCACCGAAGCCGAGTACCGCGCGTTCCTGGAGCAGGCACCGGTGTTCGAAAAACTACTGGTGGACGACGGCATCCTGCTGTTCAAGTACTGGCTCACGGTCGACCAGGCACAGCAGGAAGAGCGTTTCGCCGAGCGTCACGTGGACCCGTTGAAAGGCTGGAAGCTGTCCCCGGTGGACCTGAAGTCGCGCAGCAAGTACACCGCTTACACCGAAGCTCGCGAGGCGATGCTGCGCGCCACCCATCGTGACGCGTCGCCGTGGACGCTGGTCGACTTCAACGACCAGCGGCGCGGCCGCCTGAGCCTGATCCGCAACCTGCTTGACCGCCTGCCCGACACCCACGTGGACGATCCGGTGCCGGAGCTTCCGCCGCTGAAGGGCAAGCTGCATGAAGAGCAGTTCGGCGTGTTGAAGCCGATCAGGGCATTCGACGACGAAGGTTGAAGGCGCGGATTACGCGCCTTTCGCGATTTCCTTTTCGATGTCGGCCGCGGTGACCGGCCCCAGGAACTGCTTGGCAACCTTGCCGTCCGGGGCGATCAGATAGGTCATCGGCAGGCCGCGCGGCACGGCGAAATCTTCCGGCGGGTTGTAGGTGTCGACCAGCACGATCGGATAGGTGACCGGCAGCTTCTTCAGGAAGTCCTTCATCTCCGCCGGGTCGATGTCCTCGTAGGCCAGCCCGACCACCTCGATCTGCTCGCGCATCGCATGCAGGGCCGACAGCTCCGGCATTTCCTTGCGGCACGGCGCGCACCAGGTCGCCCAGAAGTTCACGACCACCCATTTGCCACGGTGTGCGGCGAGGTCGTAGGTAGTGCCGTCGAGGGCCGGCAACACCAGCCGCGGCTGCTCGGCGGTGGCGCGTTCCAGGTCGGGACTGGCGCTGTCGGCAGGTGCCGCCGGCTCGGTCACCGGCGCCGGCGCAGCGGCTTCGGGTTGCGGGGCGGGCTTGTTGCAGCCGGCCAGGGCCAGCAGGCCCAACGCAAGCAGCAGGGGCTTGGCGGTCATGGGGAATCTCCGTGGGGGGTATAGATGTCGCTGACGCGACGCTTGAGCAGCTCGCGCAGCGGCAGGCGCAACGCGTCCAGCGCCGCTACCGAGGCGATGCCCAGGCTGTCGTCGCGGTACGGCAGGTAGGCCTCCTTGACCGGGATGCGCAGCTGCGTGGATTCGTAGAGGTCGGCCAGGGTGAGCTTGTCCAGGTCGCGCGAAAGCAGCCATTCGCCCTGCTCGTCGCGGCGGACCACGCGGATCGCTTCCAGGTCGCAGAGCATGCTCTGCAGCAGCGAGTCGGTGAGCATCGGCTCCAGTCGCAGCACCGCGTCCTCGTCCAGGCCGCGCCCCTCCAGTCGGGCCTGGTGGAACCGCCCGATCAGGCGCAACAGGCCGTACAGCTCGTAGCCGGTGGGTAGCCGCAGGTCGGCCGGTTGATAGCGGAACGCCGCGATCGACGACGCCAGCGAGGCGCCAAGCAGCACCGAGACCCAGCACAGGTAGATCCAGAGCAGCAGGATCGGTACGAACGCCACCGTGCCGTAGAGCTTCTGATAGGACTGGAAGCTGCCCAGGTACGCGCCCATGCCCCACTTCACCAGCTCCAGCATCACCGCCGCCAGGATCGCGCCGGGAATGGCGTGGCGCCACTTCACCGTGTGGTGCGGTACCACCCGGTACACCAGCATGATGCAGACGAACTCGATCAGGATCGGCGCCACGGTCAACGAGGCATCCGCGAGCAGGCGGCCCTCGCTGGTGCCGAACAGCGGCAGCGCGAACACGCGCGCGGACACGGCCAGCGAGGCGGCGGCCAGCATCGCGCCCAGGGTGAGCACGGTCCAGTACACCAGGAAGCGGGTGAGCTTGGGCCGGGTCGAGCTGACCCGCCAGATCTGGTTGAAGGTTTCTTCCACGCTGTTGAGGGTGATCAGCAGCGACACCACCAGCGCGATGAAACCGGCGGCCGTGAGCTGCCCGGCACTGGCCGAGAACTGGCGCAGGTAGCCTTCTGCGGCGCGGGCGGCGTTAGGCACGAAGTTGGAGAACACGTAGTCGCTGAGCGTGTCGCTCCAGCGGTCGAACACCGGGAACGCCGAGAGCACCCCGAACACCACGATCGCCAGCGGCACCAGCGCGAAGACCGTGGTGTAGGCCAGCGAGGCGGCGGCCTGGAACAGGCGGTCGTCCAGGAAGCGACGCCACAGGAAGCGACCGAAGCTGGCGGTGCGGGCCCGGTCGCGCCCGCGTTCCAGCCAGAGATTGAGGGTATCCAGGGGTTCCATCGGGGCAAGCGTACCTGAAGCGGGGTGGAGGCAATGCCATACTGCGGATCGGATGGGTCACAACGGAAGCGAGATGGCGGAGATTCTGGTGCTGTATTACAGCCGCGGCGGTTCGGTGGCGCGGCTTGCGCGCCAGATCGCGCGCGGCATCGGCGAAGTGCCGGGCATGAGCGCGCGCCTGCGCACGGTGCCGCCGGTGGCGGCAGTGACCCAGACCGCGCGCCCGCCGGTGCCCGAAGACGGTGCCCCGTACGTGAGCGTTGAGGACCTGGCCGAATGCAGCGGCCTGCTGCTCGGCAGTCCGACCCGTTTCGGCAACATGGCTGCGCCGGTCAAGCATTTCCTGGACGGGCTGGGCGCCGAGTGGGTCAATGGCACCCTCGCCGGCAAGCCAGCCGGTGTGTTCACCTCCACCGCCTCGCTGCACGGCGGGCAGGAATCCACGCTGCTGTCGATGCAGGTGCCGCTTCTGCACCACGGCTGCCTGATCGTGGGCATCCCCTTCACCGAACCGGCGCTCAGCCACACCACCACCGGCGGCACGCCCTATGGCGCGAGCCATGTCGCGGGCGCGGACGACAACCCGGTACCGAGCGAAGACGAAGCGGTGCTGGCCCGCGCGCTGGGCCGCCGCGTGGCCGACATCGCGCGGCGGTTGGGATGAGCGCGCGCGCGCAGAAGTGGACGTTGGCGGCGGTGCTGGTTGCGCTGGCGGCGGTGTTTGCGGCGTGGTTCGCACAGGACCGTCACTGGCTGGCCAGCCAGCTGGTCTTCACCCTGCCGCCGCTGCTGCTGGCCGTCGGGGTGCTGCTCGGCCGCGGCAAGGCGCCGTTCTGGGCCGGGGTGCTGGCCCTGTTCTGGTTCAGCCATGGCGTGATGAGTGCCTGGAGCCACCCGGAGACCGCGCACTGGGCGTGGGCGGAGCTGCTGTTGGCGCTGGCGGTGATCGGGGTGTCGAGTGCGCCGGGGCTGCGCAGGCGGTTCGGCCCGAAGGGTTGATGCCACGCGGTATCATGGCGGCCTGGCGCGGGACGTTCCGCGCGGCTCACGCTCACACCAGGATTGCTGCAATGGAAGAACTACTGATCATCACCACCGGTGGCACGATCGACAAGATCTACTTCGACGACAAGTCGGACTACCAGATCGGCGACCCCCAGATCGGCATGATCCTGCGCGAGCTGGGCGTGACGTTCCGCTTCAACGTGATTCCGATCCTGCGCAAGGATTCGCTGCACATCAGCGACGAGGACCGCGAGCTGATCCGCGCCACCATCGCCGCGCAGCCGACCCGCCATGTACTTGTTACCCATGGTACCGACTCGATGGTGCAGACCGGACGCGTGCTCAAGAGCATTCCCGACAAGACCATCGTGATGACCGGCGCGCTCAGCCCGGCCCGGTTCCGTGGTTCGGATGCCGAGTTCAACATCGGCTGCGCGATCGGCGCGGTGCAGTCGCTGCAGCCGGGCGTGTACATCGCCATGAACGGCCGCATCTGGAACCCGGAACACGTGCGTAAGAACGTGGCAGCCAACCGGTTCGAAGACGCATGATCGCGCGTCCATGAAAAAAGGCCCCGGCACTGCCGGGGCCTTTTTTTTCATCCATCAATATTGCGCGGTCAACGTCACGCCGGAGAAGGTGGTGTACGCCTTCACCCGTACATGCCAGGTGCCCGCCGCCGGAGCGGTGATCGTGCAGGTTTCGTTGTTGCCGCTCTGGTACGGGCGGCAGGCGTACACAGTGTCGGTCGGCGCGCTGCCCGAACGCACGTACAGGTCGGCGTCGCCCGTGCCACCGGCGATGGTCACCTTCAGCTGCGAACGCCCTGCCGGCACCGCGACCGTGTAGGCCAGGGACGCACCGCTGGACGCGCCCAGGCCGGTGACCGGCACGTTGTTCTGCAGGGTACCGTTGCCCGGGTTCGGGTTGGTCCCGCCCAGCGCTGCGGTCACCGCCGCATCGGCGTCGACGAGGCCCGCACCGCAGCCGCCGCTGCACGCGCCCGGCAGGGGACGTACGGTGTTCTTGAGCAGGGTTTCAACCGCCGCCGGCGACAGCGCGGTCGGCGCCACCGACTGCACCAGCGCGACCACGCCGGCCACGTGCGGGGCCGCCATCGAGGTGCCGTTGTACGAGGCGTACGACGCGCTGCCCGGCACCGTGGTGCCGCTGTTGAGCGTGGACAGGATCGCCGCGCCCGGGGCCGAGACGTCGATGCCGGCACCATAGTTGGAGAAGCTGGCGCGCGCACCGGCCGAGGTGGTGGCCGCCACCGCGACCACGTTGGCGCAGTTGGCCGGCACCGACGAGGACACATTGGTGTTGCTGTTGCCGGCCGCCACCACCACGGTGGTACCGCGCGACACCGCGCCGTTGATCGCGTTCTGGTAAGTGGCCGAGCAGGTGCCGCCGCCACCGAGCGACATGTTGATCACTTCGGCCGGGTTGGCATTGGCCGGGACGCCGCTGACGGTGCCGCCCGAGGCCCACACGATCGCATCGGCGATGTCGGAGGTGTAGCCGCCGCACTTGCCCAGCACGCGCACCGGCACGATCTTGGCGTTGTACGCGGTACCGGCCACGCCGGTGCTGTTGTTGGTCACTGCGGCGATCGTGCCGGCCACGTGGGTGCCGTGCCAGCTCGAGTTGGAGGCCGGATAGCCGGCGCCGCATTCGTTGGCGGCGTACCAGTCGCCTTCGTCGTTGGGGTTGTTGTCGCGGCCACCGCCGTCGCGCGCCATTGCGGCGTCGCTGATGAAGTCATAGCCGGGCAGGATGTTGGCGTTGAGGTCGGCATGGTTGGTGATGCCGGTGTCGATCACGGCCACCACCACGCCGGTGCCGGTGGCCTTGTCCCAGGCCGGGCGCACGTTGATCGAGGCGTTGCTGGTGCCGAAGCCCCACTGCTCGGACAGGCGCGCGTCGTTGGGGGTCAGCGTGGCGCGCATCAGCTGGTCGACCTCGACGTATTCCACGTTCGGGTCGGCGGCCAGGCGGCGCATCAGCAGTTCCGATTCCGCTGCGTCCAGCGGGCGGTCGGCCTTGACCACGGTCGGGCCGATGGCCAGGGTGCGCAGCTTCTGCAGGCCCAGCGCGCGGCCCTGGGCGGCGGGAACCGCGGCGGCGGCCGCTTTCAGTGAGCTGGCCAGTACGGTCGGGGTCGCCACGTCGGTGGCGCCGTCCCTGTATTTCACGATGAAGCGCTGGTGGGTCGGCGCGGAGGCCAGGCCGCTGAGCTGCACGTCGCCGGCAAACGCCGGGGCGGCCAGCAGCAGGGTCGAAAGAACAGAACCACCGAGTACAACCACTGCACGCCGATGCAGGCGCTGCGAATCATGAGACATCGGAATTCCCTTTAGGTCTGGAGAGGCCGTCAATGCGGCGAGGGTCGGTTCGATCGCGCTGTGGAGAGATGGCTTCAATCGAACCTGGAAGACGGAACGGTTTCCCCTGATGAACCGCCCGACACCGGACGCTAGTGGTTTCGCCCCACCCCAACAATGTTTCAGCCCGCTTTCAGGCTTGTGAAAAGTTCGATCTGAGACTTTTCGGGTCAAAGGTTTGTGAATGTGAAGAAACTATTGGGTAGGGGAATGGTCAACGCGCGTGTAATCCGTGTCCTGCGTCACTGTCTTGTGCGTCATTGGCAGGACATCGCTTGCGCAACAATGGGTTAGGCTGGTTTGGATCGTTCTGACGGGGGGTTTATCGGTAACGACGGAAGACGGTAGAGCCACGCCCTGCGCGGCTACCCGGCCATCCCGAACGAAAAAGGCCCGCCTGTTGCCAGGCGGGCCTCTCACATTCATCTATGGATTGGACGATCAGCCGTCCAGGCGCACCAGCCAGCCATGACGGTCCGGCAGGCGGCCGTACTGGATGTCGGTCAGTTCCTTGCGCAGCGACATGGTCACTTCGCCGGCCGGGGCATTGATGTCCCCCACCGAGAAGCCCTCGCCCTTCAGCTGGCCGATCGGGGTGACCACCGCTGCGGTGCCGCAGGCGAACACTTCGGCGATCTCGCCGGAGGCAACGCCATCCTTCCACTCGTCGATGCTGACCTTGCGCTCTTCGACCTTCATGCCGCGGTCGCGGGCCAGCTGCAGGATGCTCTCGCGGGTGATGCCCTCGAGGATGCTGCCCGAGAGCTGCGGGGTGACCAGCGTGCCGTCCTTGTAGACCAGGAACACGTTCATGCCACCCAGTTCTTCCAGGTACTTGCCTTCGACCGGGTCGAGGAACAGCACCTGCGAGCAGCCCTGTGCCTGCGCCTTCTGCTGCGGCAGCAGCGAGGCGGCGTAGTTGCCGCCGCACTTGGCGGCGCCGGTGCCGCCCTTGGCTGCACGCGCGTATTCGGTGGACAGCCAGATCGACACCGGGGCGACGCCCTTGGCGAAGTACGGGCCAGCTGGGCTGGCGATGACGTAGTAGCCGGCCTTGTGTGCGCCACGCACGCCGAGGAAGGCTTCGTCGCCGATCATGAACGGACGGAAGTACAGGCTCGACTCATCGGCCGACGGCACCCAGGCGCTGTCGACGGCGATCAGCTGCTTCAGCGATTCGACAAAGATCTCCACCGGCAGTTCCGGCAGCGCCAGGCGCTGTGCCGAACGCTGCAGTCGACGGCCGTTGGCATCCGGGCGGAAGGTCCAGATCGAACCGTCGGCATGGCGGTAGGCCTTGATGCCTTCGAAGATTTCCTGGCCGTAATGCAGCACGGCTGCAGCCGGGTCCAGCTGCAGCGGGCCGTAGGCGCGCACATTGGCGTTGTGCCAGCCGGTGTCCTTGTCCCAGCGCACTTCCACCATGTGGTCGGTGAAGTGCAGGCCGAAGCCCGGCTTCTCCAGGATCTGGGCGCGCTCTTCAGCGCTGCGCGGGTGGTCCGAACGGGTGACGGCGAAGCTGGGAATGGACTGGGACACCGGAGATTTCCTGTTCTGGTTGCGGGTAATGCCGGGCCCGCGTCACTGCGGGCCGTGGGTCAAAGCATGCCGGTCTCGAGCCGGGCCGCCTCGGACATCATGTGCTGGTTCCACGGCGGGTCGAACACCAGGTCGACGTCGGCCTCGGCCACCGTCGGGATCATTTCGAGCTTGCTGCGCACGTCGTCGACCAGGATCTCGCCCATGCCGCAGCCCGGTGCGGTCAGGGTCATCTTCACGTCGATCTCCCGCTTGCCTTCGTCCAGGTGCTTGATCTCGACTTCGTAGACCAGGCCCAGTTCGACGATGTTCACCGGAATTTCCGGGTCGAAGCAGGTGCGCAGCTGCTGCCATACCAGCTGTTCCACCTGTTCATCGGTGGCATCGGCGGGCAGTTCCAGCGGTGCCGGCGCCTCCTTGCCGATGGCGTCGCCGTCCTTGCCGGCGATGCGGAACAGGTTGCCCTCGACAAACACCGAATAACTGCCGCCCAGCGCCTGGGTGATGTACCCATAGCTGCCGGCAGGCAGGGTCACGGTGTCGCCCTGCGGGACCATCACGGCCTCGCAATCGCGTTCGAAGTGGACAGGTTCGCTGCTACGGGAATACATGGGGACCGATATGGGGCCGTGGCCGGGGCCACGCAAGACGGCATTCTAGCCCAGCCGCCCTGCGGCCGCCGGTGCACTGCGGCAAACCACAGTATCCTGTGGGTGATCTTCAGGGAGCTTCGATGTCCTCCAATGCCGCGCGTGCCAGGACCGTGACCTGGCTCTGGCCCCTCATGCTGTTGCTGGGTCTGGTTGTTGCTCCCCTTGCCTGGATGGTGCTGGCGCTGATGACCGGCCGGCAGGTCGGCTGGATGGCGGTACTGACCGCCCTGGAACTGGTGTTCATGCTGCGCATGGGTACGCTGGGCCCGGGCCGGTTGCGCATCGCGCTGGTCGTGCTGGGCACCCTGCTGGTGGCCGCCGTGGCCAACTGGGCCATCGCCAGCGCCTGGATGGGCGGCTCGATCGGGCTGGATCTGTGGGACGCCACGATGCGGATGGGCCCGCACCTGGCCTGGACCCTGATCACCCTCGCCAATGGCGCGATGGAGTGGCTGTGGCTGGCCCTGGGCGTGGCCGTGGGCGCCTGGCTGGCGCGCTGACCGCGAGACTCACGCCACGCGTGGATGGCGGTAGTGCCGGCCGCTGGCCGGCAGAAGCGTGCGGACCAAGGTCCGCACCTACCGGATGCAGCCGGATCTCAATGCCCGCCGTCGAGCGCCTTCAGTTCGCTCACCAGCGAGGCTGCCGCTTCCGCACCGTCCCCGTACAGCATGCGGGTGTTGTCGGCGTAGAACAGCGCATTCTCGATGCCGGCAAAACCGGTGCCCTTGCCGCGCTTGATCACCACCACGTTGCGCGCGTTGACCACGTCCAGCACGGGCATGCCGTAGATCGGGCTGGCCGGGTCGGTGCGCGCCACCGGATTGACCACGTCATTGGCGCCGATCACCAGCGCCACGTCGGTGTTGGGGAATTCCGGGTTGATGTCGTCCATGTCGGCGATCAGGTCGTACGGCACCCCGGCTTCGGCCAGCAGCACGTTCATGTGCCCGGGCATGCGCCCGGCCACCGGGTGGATCGCGAACTTCACCTTGATGCCGCGCTCGATCAACCGCTGCGCCAGCTCCCACACCTTGTGCTGGGCCTGGGCCACGGCCATGCCGTAGCCCGGCACGATCACCACGCGTTCGGCAAAGGCCATCAGCGCGGCCACGTCGCTGGCCTCGATCGGCTTCTGGGAACCGCTGATCTCCTGCGCGGTGCCACCGCCCCCGAAGTTGGAGAACAGCACGCCACTGATCGGCCGGTTCATCGCCTTGGCCATCAGCCGGGTCAGCAGGATGCCGGCCGCGCCGACCATCATGCCAGCGATGATCAGCGCCTCGTTGCCCAGCACGTAGCCTTCGAACGCGACTGCCAAACCGGTGAACGCGTTGTACAGCGAGATCACTACCGGCATGTCGGCGCCGCCGATCGGCAGCGTCATCAGTACGCCCAGCGCCAGCGCGACCACGAAGAAGCTGATGATGGCGACCGGGCTCAGGCTGACCGCCGCCCAGATGCCCAGCACCACCATCGCCAGCGCCACCACCAGGTTGAACGCCTGCTGGCCGGGGAAGGTCACGCGCCGGTCGAGGCGTCCGTCCAGCTTGGCCCAGGCGATGATCGAGCCGGACAGCGAGACCGCACCGATGGCCGAGCCGATCACGGCGAGCGCCAGCACCGTGGCCGAGGGCTGGCGCGCGGCCAGCTCGGCAATGGCCTGTTCACTCCAATGCGTGGTATCGCGGTTGCCCAGGAACGAGAAGCGCAGCAGTTCCACCGCACCGATCGCCGCCGCCGAGCCGCCGCCCATGCCGTTGTACAGCGCCACCATCTGCGGCATGTCGGTGATCGCCACGCGCTTGGCCGACCACCAGGCCACGCCGGTGCCGATCGCCACGGCCGCCAGGATCAGCGGCACGTTGTGCAGGTCGGGCAGGAAGAACGTGGCCACGGTGGCGATCAGCATGCCCAGCCCGGCCCAGCGGATGCCGCTGCGCGCGGTCATCGGCGAGGCCATGCGCTGCAGGCCCAGCAGGAACAGCGTGGCGGCGACCAGGTAGCTCACCTGCACCAGCCACTGCAGCAGTTGCGCGGTGGAGACGTTCAAGGCGCCTTCTCCCCGCTGTCGCGCTTCTGGCTGGGCTTGAACATGTCCAGCATGCGTTCGGTCACCACGTAGCCGCCGGCGGCATTGCCCGCGCCCAGCACCACGGCGATGAAGCCGATGATCTTCTCCAGCGGGGTCTGCGCGTGGCCCAGCACCACCATCGCACCGATCAGCACGATGCCGTGGATGAAGTTGGACCCGGACATCAGGGGGGTGTGCAGGATCACCGGCACCCGCGAAATGATCACGTGGCCTGCGATCGCGGCCAGCATGAAGATGTACAACGCCACGAACCCGTCGCTCATTGCAGTCCCTCTCCCAGGCGGTTTTCCCGTCCCTGCATCATAACCATGCGCTGAACCGTTCTGCAGGCGCGGTCAACCGATGCCGCGCCGGGACGTTCTCACCGTGTCCCCCCTGCGCGAGCGCTACCCTGTGCTGGTGAGCCCTTCCCTGCCGACCCTGCCCGACGATGCCGACGCCGCGCTGCCGGTGTCGCTGGACGCCTTCCTGGCCGGGATCGGCCCGCGTGCGTTCCGCTTCGCCGAAGCCGGCCTGCGCCAGCGCGACGACGCGCTGGATGCGGTTCAGGACGCGATGCTGCGCATGCTGACGTACCGGGAAAAGCCGGCCGGCGAGTGGTCGCCGCTGTTCTGGAGCATCCTGCGTCGCCGCGTGGTCGACCTGCAGCGGCGCCGCAGCTTCCGGCTGCGCTTCTGGCGCAGCAGCGACGAAGAAGGTGCCGAGCATGATATCGACTGGGCCGACCCCGGCCCGGGCCCGGCCCAGGCGCACGAACAGCGCGACCAGTACGCGGCGCTGGTCAAGGCACTGCGCGAGCTGCCCGCCCGGCAGCGCGAGGCCTTCAGCCTGCGGGTACTGCAACAGCTGGACGGCGCCACCACCGCCGCGGCCATGGGCTGCAGCGAAGGCGCGGTCAAAACCCATCTTTCGCGCGCCCGGCAGGCGCTGCAGCAGCACCTGGAGATCGAACTGTGAGCCGCCCCGTGTCTTCCCGCCTTCCCGATGATGCCGCCCTGCAACAGCTGCACGCGCAGGCCGTGCGCCAGGTGTCGCCGGCCACGCTGGCCCGCCTGCGTACTGCCCGGCATGCATCGCAGCGCCCACGCCACCACGGCTGGTGGCTGGCCACCGCCGCCTCGCTGGTGGTCGCGCTGGGTCTGGGCATCAGCTTCACCGCCCATCCGCCGCTGGCGCCGCCGGTACAGGTGGCGGCTACCCTCGCCGATGACAGCGACGCGCTGCTCGACGAGAATCCCGATATGTACGTGTGGCTGGGCGCCACCGACCTGGCAATGGAGTGAACATGAAACCGCGACTGATCCTGGCGCCGGTGCTGCTGGCGCTGAGCGCAACCAGCTGGGCCCAGACTTCGGCGTTGCCGGAATGGGACAAGCTCACCCCGCAGCAGCGCGAAGCGCTGGTTGCGCCGGTGCGCGACCGCTGGAACAACGCCGCCCCGCCGCAGCGCGAACGCATGCTGCAGCATGGCCAGCGCTGGCAGGACATGACCCCCGAGCAGCGCGAGCTGGCCCGGCGTGGACGCCACCGCTTCGAGAACATGAGCCCGGAGCAGCGCGAGCAGGCGCGCGCATTGTTCGCGCAGATGCGGCAGATGACCCCCGCCCAGCGCGATGCGTTGCGCGCACGGTGGGAAAAGATGACCCCGGAGCAGCGGCAGGACTGGTTGAAGGCCAATCCGGTGAAGGACGTGCCGCCGCCGGCATTGCCGCGCTGACGGGCTGACCTCAGCCCGCCACCCAACGCGTCTTCGCCAGCAGCTCGTCGTCCCAATCAAACGCCACCGCGCCGTCCTTCAGGAACAGCGCCACGAAGTTGTACAGGTTGCGCGCATACATCTCGCTGGCATGCACCGCGCCTTGGCTGGCCAGGTTCAACGGCCCGTCCACCAGCACCCCGTCGACCTCGACCGTCTCGCCCGGCCGCGTCGCTTCGCAATTGCCACCGGTCTCCGCCGCCAGGTCCACGATCACGCTGCCCGGGCGCATGCCCTGCACCATCGCGCGGGTCACGATCTTCGGCGCCGGCCGACCCGGCACCGCCGCCGTACAGATCACCACGTCCACCAGCCGCAGATGCTCGCCCAGCCGGCGCTGCTGCTCGCCGCGCTCGTCGTCAGTCAGCGGCCGCGCATAGCCGCCCTCGCCCACCGCATGGACGCCAAGGTCGAGGAACTTGCCGCCCAGCGATTCAATCTGCTCGCGGGTTTCTGGCCGCACGTCGAAGCCTTCCACCTGTGCGCCCAACCGGCGCGCCGTGGCAATCGCCTGCAACCCGGCCACGCCCGCGCCCACCACCAGCACCCGCGACGGCCGGATCGTACCGGCGGCCGTGGTCAGCATCGGGAAGAAGCGCGGCGCCAGCTGCGCCGCGATCAGCGTGGCCTTGTAACCGGCCATGCCCGCCTGCGAACTCAGCACATCCATCGACTGCGCACGCGTGGTGCGCGGCAGCCGCTCCAGCGGGAACGCCTGCAGCCCGCGTGACTGCATCATGCCCGCCCGTTCGGCATCGGCCTGTGGATGCAGCATGCCAACCAGCGCGGCGCCATTCTTCAACTGCGCCAAGCGCGCCGTTTCCGGTGGTTGCACGCACAGGACGATATCGGCCTGGCTCAAACGTGCGTCGTCGGCCAGCTGCGCCCCGACCTCCAGGTACGCCCCATCGGGAAACCCCGCTGCGCGTCCGGCGCCTGGTTCAAACCAGACGGTGGCGCCCAGCGCGATCAGCTTGCGCGCCGTCTCCGGCGTCATCGCCACGCGCCGTTCCCCCGGCGAACGTTCCCGTACCACCAACACCTCGACAGCCATGCACGACCCCGGGTAGCGGAATAGAGGTCGATCCTATCAGTGAACGGTGGCGCCCTTGGTATCCAGGCGGTCGATCACGCCCTGCATGGCGCTGTCGAAGGCGCCATCGTCGATGTGGGCGCGCAGGCGACCCAGCCGCACCATGACCGCCAGCTCTTCCGGCGAGGCCACGCAGAAGCGGACGCCGCGGCGGTTCACGAACAGCAGGCGCTGGGAAATCGGGCTGACCCACGACAGCTTGCCCGCCTGCACCTTGCCATCCTTGTCCACGAAGTCCAGCCAGCTGCCGATCTCCAGACCACGGAAGCGGTCCGCATCGGCATTGTCGAAATCGGTCACGTCGACCTTGCCGCCGAGCTCCACGCCGGCGCTCTCCGCCGCCGGCGGCGCCGGCAGCACCACCTGCGGCAGCTCCGGCAGCGCGCGCTCCAGCTCCGGCCGCGACTCCGCGATCGACTGCAGCGTGTCGTGCAGCGTATCGATCGCCGCACTGGCCCCATCGGCATGCACGCCCACGCTCGCAAACACCTTGCGCAGCACCGGGTGCCACGCCTGCAGCCACGGCTTGCCGACCACGTGTCGGCGGGCCTCGGACACCTCTTCCAGCACCCCGTCCGCCAACGCCAGCGCCTCGCTCACCGAGGCGCCATCGTCGCCCTCGCGCAGGACCGCCAGGGTCAGATGGTGCTGCCACGGCTGGCGCAGGAACTCGCCAATCGCCTGCGGCAGGGTGGTGTCGGCAATCCGCCAGTCCAGTTCCGAGGCCGCACGGGTGCGTGCCACCTCCAGCTTTTCCTGCCCGCGCTGGGTTTCCGCCGCGCGGCGCTCGGCGATCTCGATGCGGCGCCGATGCTGGGTCAGGAAGTCCCGGAATTCTTCCTCCAGGGTCAGGAAGATCGCCAGGTTCTCGTTGAACTCCGCCACCAGCCGCTCGATGATTTCCTCGACCTTGCCCATCAGCACGCGCTCGGCCTGGCTCTCGCCGGTGTTGCCCTCGCAGGCCTCGGCCAGCGAATTGAGCAGCTTGCGCGCCGGATGGGTCTTCTGCACGAACATGCGGCGGTCCAGCATCGCCACCTTCACGAACGGCACCACCAGCCGGCCGATCAGCTCGCGCGAGCGACCTTCCAGGTCGCGCTCGTCCAGCATCACGTCGAACAGCATGCCGACCAGGTCGATCGCGTCCTCGTCCTGCGGATCCAGCCGCGCCTGCGACGGGTCCACGCCGAGCCGGGTGGCACCCGAAAGCACTTCGCTCTTCAACCGCTGCGCCAGCGACTCGCCGTCTTCGCCAATCGCCGCGCGCAGCGTCGCGCTCGGCGTGGCCTGCAGCAGCGACAGCACCGACATCATTTCGCGCTGGCTGAGCGGGCGCTGCTGGCCCACCGCCACGCTCGCCGCCGAGGTCGCGTCTTCGCGCACATGACGGGTCTGCTGCAACAGCTCGTGCAGCGCTTCCAGCAGCATGCCCTGGTTGCCACTCATGCCATCGGCGCCATCGCCGGCCTGGTCATGCGCGGCCTGCGCCGACTGCATGCGTCCCCGGCTTGCCGCCCAGCGGTTGGCGAAGCGTTGGGCCCAGGCTGGGGCGGCGCCATCGTCGGCGGCAGACTGCTGGTTTTCCAGCGCGTCGACCAGGTCGTCCAGCTCCTGCCGCGGCGACGGCGGGCGTGGCGCCGGGCGACGCGGCGCGGCCATCTGCGGCATCACGCCAGCCGCAGCCAGTTGCTCGTCCAGCTTCTCGTAGCGCTTGCCGATCGGCCCGTGCAGGTCCCGCTCGCACAGCTTGATCAGCACCAGCCGCACTTCCGGGGCCAGTTCGCACCCGGCGAACGCCTCATGGATGGCCACGCCGATATGCTCAGGGCTGATCGGATTGGTGTCTGCATCCAGTTCCAGCCCCCCGGCGATCCAGCCGAGGCGGCGGTCGAGCCGTCCCAGCACCGGCTTCCAGTCGCGCAGAAGCACGGTGGCGAAGTTGCGCACCGCCAACCGCGATTCCAGCACGTGTTCGGGGACCAGGCTCAGCCCTTCTTCGACCTGCCCGGCGAGGGTCGCTTCGGCCGACAGCGGCTCGCCGCGTTCCAGCGCGGCCCAGGCCTGGGTGAGGTGGTCACGGAAGCCGGCCACGATCTCCTCGCGGCGCCGACGCAGTTCGCGCATGCCATCCAGGAACAGCAGCTGCGACGAACCGGCCGTGCCGGCACGGTCGAACAGCACGTCGTCGAAGCGGGCCAGCACGGTCGCGAACGACTCGGCCAGGCCCGGCAGGGCGGCCTCGCGCGCAAGCTTCAACAGCGCCGGGTCGCGACCCGGTTGCCCCGGATTGGTGGGCGTGGCGATCATGCGAAAAGGCTCCCCACCCTCGCTGGTACAGGATGCAGCATGGATAAGACCGGAGCGGGCGTCCCCAAGACGCCAGCACACGGATGGTAGGACGCCCCGCCCGTGCGGGACAGTGATTCAGTCCGCACTTTCAACCTCGTGGTGGGGGTACTGACAGGCCTCGTATCGTAAGGCCAGCGCGGGTTGGAAGCGAGTACAGGGATCTGAAGGAGGCCCACTAATTAAGTGCGGTTCATCACACTTTGTCGCAAATGGGCCGGAGATGGCCCAAAGCCGTGTCACAAAGCGCCGCGACTATACTCAGGGCACTCCAACGCCTGACCCGTGATCCCATGCTCGACTCCCCCGCGCTGCACGCCCTGGACGCCCGCCGTTCGGTCCCCGCCCTGCAACTGGGCGCCCCCGGACCGGACCCGGCGACCCTGCAGCGCATGCTGGCCTCGGCCGTGCGCGTGCCTGACCACGGCAAACGGGTGCCGTTCCGCTTCCTGCGCATTGCCGGTGAAGCCCGCCATTCCTTGGGCGACTTCCTGGCCCGGCGCAGCCGCGAGCGCGACCCGACCGCGTCCGACGCCCAGGTCGACAAGGACCGGCAGCGCTTTTCGCACGCCCCGCTGATCATCACCGTCATCGCCAGCCCCACGCCGAGCCCCAAGGTGCCGGAGCAGGAGCAGATGATGACCGCTGCCTGCGTCTGCTTCGCCCTGCTCCAGGCCGCCCAGGCGCTGGGTTTCGGCGCGCAGTGGCTGACCGCGTGGATGGCCTTCGACCCGGCCGTGCATGCCCACCTGGGCCTGGCCGCGCACGAGCGGATCGCCGGCTTCATCCATATCGGGACCCCGCTGATCGAGGTCCCGGAGCGCGAGCGCCCGGACCCGGCCGCGCTGCTGCAGGATTGGGTGGGCTGAGTGTCCGACCTCGTTCCCGTGCGCACGCCGCTGTATCTGGTCGACGCCAGCCTGTACGTCTTCCGCGCCTGGCATTCGATGCCTGACGAGTTCCAGGACCAGCAGGGCTGGCCGACCAACGCCGTACACGGTTTTGCAAGGTTCCTGCTGGACCTGCTCGAACGCGAGCGGCCCCGGCACATCGCCATTGCCTTTGATGAAGCGCTGGACAGCTGCTTCCGGCATGGCCTGTACGCGGCCTACAAGGCCAACCGCGATCCGGCGCCGGAAGCGCTGCGCCGCCAGTTCGCGCACTGCAAGGCGCTGTGCCTGGCGCTCGGCCTGCCGGTACTGGCCCATCGCGAATACGAAGCGGACGACCTGATTGGAAGCGCCCTGCACGCGCGTCGCCCGGCCAACATGCGCGGGGTGATCATTTCGGCCGACAAGGATCTGTCGCAGCTGTTGTTCGAGCATGACGAACAGTGGGACTACGCGCGCAACCAGCGCTGGGGCATGGCCGGGGTCAAGGCACGCCACGGCGTGCACGCGCACCAGATCGCGGACTACCTGGCGCTGTGCGGCGATGCGGTCGACAACATCCCGGGCGTTACCGGGGTCGGCGCAAAGTCCGCCGCCGTGCTGCTGGCTCACTTCGGCAGCCTGGACGTCCTGTACGAGCGCCTGGACGAAGTACCGTTCCTGCGCCTGCGCGGCGCGGCGCAGATGGCGGTGCGGCTGCGCGAGCAGCGCGAGCATGCGCTGCTGTGGCGGCAGCTGACCACGATCGCGCTGGACGCGCCACTGGACGCGCTGCAGGCCGACTTCAGCCGTGCCAGCGCCGACGCGCAGATGCTGCAGGGCCTGTGCGACGCGCTGCGCTTCGGCCCGCTGACCCGGCGCCGGCTGTTTGCCGCGGCGGGCCTGTCCGACCATTCCTCACCTGCCAGCGAGTTCGCATGAGTCCCAACACGCAAGCCCCGAAGGTCGTCTACGAAGGCAAGTACCAGCGCATGGTGGTGCGCGGCAGCTGGGAGTACAGCGAGCGCACGCACGCCGGTGGGTTGGCGGCGATCATCATCGCGGTCACGCCGGAGGACAACGTGCTGTTCGTGGAACAGTTCCGGGTGCCGGTGCAGGCCAGGACCATCGAGATGCCGGCCGGCCTGGTCGGCGACATCGATGCGGGCGAGTCGATTGAAGTGTCTGCGGTGCGCGAGCTGGAGGAAGAGACCGGCTGGACCGCCGAACACGCCGAGGTGCTGATGATCGGGCCGACCTCGTCCGGCGCGAGCAGCGAGAAGATCGCGTTCGTGCGCGCTACCGGCCTGCGGAGGGTCGGGGAAGGCGGCGGCGATGCCAGTGAGGACATCACGGTGCACGAGGTTCCGCGCGCCCGCGCGGCGGCGTGGCTGGTGGAGAAGATTGGCCAGGGCTACGAGCTGGACGCGAAGCTGTGGGCGGGCCTGTGGATGATCGAACATCACCTGGACGGTACGCCGCGTGGCTGATTCAGGCGACCAGGCGCTGCCGGCGCTGCTGGGAAGCGACGATCCGGGGATCTACACGATCCACCGGGCCGAGGGCGCTTCGCCGTACGTATTGCTGGCCGACCATGCGGGCCAGCGGGTGCCGCGTGCGCTGCAGGGCTTGGGCTTGCCGCAGGCGGAGCTGGACCGCCATATCGGCTGGGACATCGGGATTGCCGGGGTCACGCGTGCGTTGTCGGAGCGGCTGGATGCGTGGGCGATCGAGCAGACGTATTCACGGCTGCTGATCGACTGCAACCGGCCGCTGGCGTCGCCCACGCTGATCCCGGAGATCAGCGATGGCACGGTGATTCCGGGCAATGCGGGTCTTTCGGATGCCCAGCGCCAGCAGCGCATCGACGCCATCCATGCGCCGTATCACGCGCGCATCGAAGCGGAGCTTTCAGCGCGCGCGAGCGCCCGCCGTCCCACCCTGTTGGTGATGATGCACAGCTTCACTCCGGTGATGAACGGCATGCAGCGCCCGTGGCATGCGGGCGTGCTGTACCACCGCGACACGCGGTTCGCGCATGCCCTGTTGCAGGCATTGCGCGATGAAGGCGATCTGGTGGTGGGCGACAACGAACCCTACTCGGTCAGCAGCACCAGCGATTACGCGGTGCCGGTGCATGGCGAAGGCCGTGGGTTGGTGCATGTGGAGCTGGAGATCCGGCAGGATCTGATTGCGGATGCGGCTGGGCAACACGCCTGGGTCGAGCGGTTGGCGCGGGTGTTTGGTGCGTTGGAGCCTCGGTTGACTGCGCTGTAGTCGCTGTTGCCGGTAGAGCCGGGCTCTGCCCGGCTGCTGTTGGATTCTGGCGAACAGCTGAGGTCTGCGAGGATTCCCTGGTCAGGGCCGTCGGGGGCAGGCCTGCGGGGGACGCCGTGAATCCGTCCATGGAGGCTAAGTCGCCGCTTGCACGTGTTCGCTGTCCTGCGCACACGGCAAGACCGGGGTTGGGCTCCTGCCCAACCCGTCCGGCGCATGCGCCCGACCCATGCGGCTCATTCCCCCGCAAACCTACCCCCGACGACCCTCCGATAGATTGCTGGTGGCCACGACAAACGCGGGCACCGGCCGTTGGCCGGTGACTGGGCTCCGTTTCGTTTCCAGTCGTTACCGGGCGTTGAGCCGTTCATGGCGGTTGTTTGGGAACCAACCCTACCGAAGCGCGACTCAACCCGCGAAGCGATCCGTGGCGCGCACCAGTGCGTCGATGTTTTCCGCTTCGAACGCCGAGTGACCCGACGCCGGGCTGATTTCCAGCGTGGACTTCGGCCAGGCCTTGTGCAGTTCCCAGGCGTTCTGCAGCGGGCAGACCACGTCATAGCGACCGTGCACGATCACGCCCGGGATGTCGGCGATCCTGTGTGCGTCGCGCAGCAGCTGCTCTTCGACCTCGAAGAAACCGCCGTTGACGAAGTAATGGTTTTCGATACGCGCGAATGCCAGCGCGAAGCGCGGGTCTTCATGGCTGTTCACGAAGTCCGCATCCACGTGCAGGAAACTGGTCGCTCCTTCCCACACGCTCCATGCCTTCGCTGCGGCCAACCGCGTCGCTTCGTCGTCGCTGGTCAGGCGACGATGGAAGGCCGAAATCAGGTCGTGGCGCTCCACCGCCGGAATCGGCGCCAGATAATGTTCCCACGCATCCGGGAACAGACGGTTGGCGCCTTCCTGGTAGAACCACTCCAGCTCCCAGCGGCGCAGCATGAAGATCCCGCGCAGCACCAGCTCGGTCACGCACAGCGGATGCGCCTGCGCATACGCCAGCGCCAGCGTCGATCCCCAGCTGCCGCCGAACACCTGCCAACGCTCCACCTTCAGGTGCTCGCGCAGCTTTTCGATGTCCGCCACCAGGTCCCACGTCGTGTTGTCGACCAGGTCCGCGTGTGGCGTGGAACGGCCCGCACCGCGCTGGTCGAACAGGATGATCCGGTACTTCGCCGGATCATGGAACTGCCGCATCTTGTCGCTGCAGCCGCCGCCCGGACCGCCATGCAGCATCACCACCGGCTTGCCGTGCGGATTGCCGCACTGCTCGAAATACAGCGTGTGCCGGTCGTCGACCTTCAGGCTGCCAACGTCGTAAGGGGTGATCGCGGGATACAGCGTGCGCATGGGCGGAGCTCCAGGTGGAATGACAGCCCGCCCGGCAACCAGCCGCAGCGGTCCCTCATTCTAACGTTGCCGGCCACCGGCCCAGGCTCACCCGGTCGCGCTGCTCCAGGTCCACCGCCGTGGCGACCTCCACGAATCCCGCGGCTTCCAACAGCGCGCGGATCGCATCGCCCTGGTCCCAGCCATGCTCCAGCAGCAACCAGCCCCCCGGTCGCAGGTGTGCTGCGGCGCCAGCGATGATGACCCGGATGTCGTCCAGCCCGTCGTCGCCCGACGCCAGCGCGCTGGCCGGCTCAAAACGCAGGTCGCCGCGCGCCAGGTGCGGATCGCCGCTGGCGATGTAGGGTGGGTTGCTCGCGATCAGGTCGAAGCGTTCCCCCGCCAGCGGCGCATGCCAGCTGCCCTCGCGGAATTCCACATTCTCCAGCTGATGCGTACGCGCATTGCCGGCCGCCACCGCCAGAGCCCCTGCGCTCATGTCCGTCGCAAGCACCCGCGCCTGCGGCCGCTCGCTGGCCAGCGCCAGCGCGATCGCACCGCTGCCCGTGCCGAGGTCGGCTACCCGCAGCGGCGTGCCCTCCGGCAACCGTTCCAGCGCCAGCTCCACCAGCCGCTCGGTTTCCGGGCGCGGAATCAGCGTGTCCGGACTGACCGCCAGGTCCAGGGTCCAGAACCCCCACCGGCCCAGCAGATAGGCCACCGGCTCACCCGCCAGGCGCCGCTGCAGCAGGCTCGCGAAGGCCGCCGCGCTGGCGGGATCGATGACGTCCGTCGCGTGCGCGAACAGCCACCCGCGCTCCCGCCCCAGCACGTGCAGCAGCAGCAGCTCGGCTTCATGCCGGCCCTCCACCCCCGGCAGGTCGCGGGCGGCGTCGGCGAGCAGCTGGCGGATCTCCTGGGAGGCGTGGGTCATGGCAGGGCCGGGGAACGGTGGGGGCGCAGTGTAGGCCAATGACGGCATCGCCCGACCACCGCGACACGGTGTCGCAGCCTCAGCACGCACCTGAAAGCCGGTTCAGCTTGGCCATCACACGGATAAGCAACAGCTATCACGGTTACCACGGCCGATTTTGGCAGAACCCTTGCACCGCAAGCCTTCTGCCCTGAAACACGCGCATCGTTCATTCGAGGATCAGCCCATTTCAATAGACTATGCCTATCGATTTGATGGAATCAATGCATTTTGCTTATCGGACGCGAGCCGCTAACCTGTGTTGGTCGCTTCACCCATCCCCTTCACCACGAGGAAATTCGATGTCGCTCATCAACACCCAGATCAAGCCGTTTGAAGCCAACGCCTACCAGAACGGCGAGTTCATCAAGGTTTCCGACGCCACCCTGAAGGGCCAGTGGTCCGTCCTGATCTTCATGCCGGCTGCCTTCACCTTCAACTGCCCGACCGAGATCGAAGACGCCGCCGACCATTACGCCGAGTTCAAGAAGGCCGGTGCCGAGGTCTACATCGTCACCACCGACACCCACTTCTCGCACAAGGTGTGGCACGAAACCTCGCCGGCCGTCGGCAAGGCCCAGTTCCCGCTGGTCGGCGACCCGACCCACCAGCTGACCAATGCCTTCGGCGTGCACATTCCGGAAGAAGGCCTGGCCCTGCGCGGCACCTTCATCATCAACCCGGAAGGCGTGATCAAGACCCTGGAGATCCACTCCAACGAGATCGCCCGTGACGTCTCCGAGACCCTGCGCAAGCTGAAGGCTGCCCAGTTCACCGCCGCCAACCCGAACCAAGTCTGCCCGGCCAAGTGGAAGGAAGGCGAAAAGACCCTGACCCCGTCGCTGGACCTGGTCGGCAAGATCTGACGCAACGCCCCATCCCCATTCCCGTTCCGACGGGAGTGGGGGTGAACCCAAGCCGGTGCACGCCGCGCCGGTTTGGGTTCTCCCCCATGCCGCCCAGATGTACCGTAGCGGTACGTCGACGCAGTTCCTTTGCCTGAATCAAGGAGTTTTTCGATGTTGGATGCCAACCTCCAGTCCCAGCTGAAGACCTACCTGGAACGCGTCACCCGCCCGATCCAGATCACCGCGCACGCCGACGACGGCGCCAAGTCGCAGGAAATGCTGGAGCTGCTCGAGACCCTGGTCGGCCTGTCCGGCCAGATCAGCCTGGACGTGCGCCGCGACGGCGCCGAGCGCACCCCCTCGTTCGCCCTGACCACGCCGGGCCAGGACATCCACCTTGCCTTCGCCGGGCTGCCGATGGGCCACGAGTTCACCTCGCTGGTGCTGGCCCTGCTTCAGGTCGGCGGCCATCCCTCCAAGGCCACCGCCGAAGTGATCGAGCAGGTGCAGGGCCTGGAAGGCGAGTTCAGGTTCGAAACCTACTTCTCGCTGTCGTGCCAGAACTGTCCCGACGTGGTCCAGGCGTTGAACCTGGCCGCGGTGCTGAATCCGCGCATCCAGCACGTGGCGATCGACGGCGCGCTGTTCCCGGCCGAAGTCGAAGCGCGCCAGATCATGTCCGTGCCCACCGTCTACCTCAACGGTGAAGTGTTCGACCAGGGCCGGATGAGCCTGGAACAGATCGTGGCCAAGCTCGACACCGGCTCGGCCAAGCGCGATGCCGCGAAGATCGCCGCCAAGGCACCGTACGACGTGCTGGTGATCGGCGGTGGTCCGGCCGGCGCCGCCGCGGCGATCTACGCCGCGCGCAAGGGCATCCGCACCGGCGTGGCCGCCGAGCGCTTCGGTGGCCAGGTGCTGGACACCATGGCGATCGAGAACTTCGTGTCGGTCAAGGAAACCGAAGGCCCCAAGCTGGCGATGGCGCTGGAACAGCATGTGCGCGAGTACGACGTGGACATCATGAACCTGCAGCGCGCCAGTGCCCTGGTGCCGGCCGGCGACGACGGCCTGGTCGAGATCAAGCTGGAGAACGGCGCGTCGCTGAAGTCACGCTCGGTGATCCTGTCCACCGGCGCGCGCTGGCGCCAGATGAACGTGCCCGGCGAAGACCAGTACCGCAACAAGGGCGTGGCCTACTGCCCGCACTGCGACGGTCCGCTGTTCAAGGGCAAGCGCGTTGCGGTGATCGGCGGCGGCAATTCCGGGGTGGAAGCGGCAATCGACCTGGCCGGTCTGGTGACGCATGTGACCCTGCTGGAATTCGACGACAAGCTGCGTGCCGACGAGGTGCTGCAGAAGAAGCTGCGCAGCCTCGGCAACGTCACCATCATCACCAGCGCGCTCACCCAGGAAGTGCTGGGCGACGGCCAGAAGGTCAACGGCCTGGTCTACAAGGACCGCGTGGGCGGCGACGCGCACCGGGTGGAGCTGGAGGGTGTGTTCGTGCAGATCGGGCTGCTGCCCAATACCGAATGGCTGAAGGATTCGGTGGCGCTGTCGCCACGCGGAGAAGTGGTCATTGACGACCGTGGCCAGACCAGTGTTCCGGGCGTATTCGCCGCAGGTGATTGCACAACCGTACCCTACAAGCAGATCATCATCGCCATGGGCGCAGGCTCGACCGCGGCGCTGAGCGCCTTCGATCACCTGATACGCACCAACGTTCCCAAGAGCAGCGGCGCTGTCGCCGAAGCTGCCTGAAACGTCAGGGTCCCCGGTTCGCCGGGGACCTTTTTGCCTGCTGGGTAAACCACGCCATCACCCGGTCCATTACCGTCTAGAGGTACAAGGAAATGAACCTACGTGATCTGAAATATCTGGTGGCGCTGGCCGACCATCGCCACTTCGGTCGCGCGGCGGCGTCCTGCTTCGTCAGCCAGCCGACGTTGTCGACCCAGATCAAGAAGCTCGAGGATGAGCTGGGCCTGCCGCTGGTGGAGCGCTCACCCCGCAAAGTGATGCTGACCCCGGCCGGGGTGGAGGCAGCGGCGCGTGCGCGCGTCATCGTGGCCGAGATCGAACAGATGAAGGAAGCGGCACGGCGGAGCGTCGACCCCGAAGCAGGCGCGGTGCGCCTGGGCATCTTCCCGACGCTGGGCCCGTACCTGCTGCCCCACGTGATCCCCAACATCCGCGCCCGCTTCCCGCAGCTGGAACTGCTGCTGGTCGAGGAAAAAAGCGACGAGCTGCTGCACCGCCTGCGCGACGGTCGCCTGGACGCAGCGCTGCTGGCGCTGCCGCTGGACGACGACCAGCTGCACGCCGAGTTCCTGTTCGAAGAACCGTTCCTGCTGGCGGTGTCCGGGCAGCACCCGCTGGCCCGCCGGCTGCACCTGGACGTGCAGGAGCTGTCCACCCAGAAGCTGCTGCTGCTGGAAGACGGGCATTGCCTGCGCGACCAGGCGCTGGCGGTCTGCCGCCTGTTTGGCGCCAACGAAAAATCCGAGTTCCGCGCCACCAGCCTGGAGACGCTGCGCCAGATGGTTGCGGCCGACGTTGGCATCACCCTGTTGCCAACCCTTTCGGTGAAGCCGCCGGTACCGCGCTCCACGAACATCGCCCTGCTCGACTTCGAGGGCGAGGACCGGCCCAGCCGCCGCATCGCCATGGTCTGGCGGCGCAGTTCGGCGATGACCGAGTTCCTGCAGCAGCTGGCCGAGCAGTTCAAGCGCCTGCCCGACGCACTGTTCACGCTGGACCGCGACGAAAGCGATCCGGCCCCGCCGCGCGCCCTGCAGGCGCGGGCCTGAGATCCCCGCTGAACCGGCCCGGGCGCAACAGTCGCATCCGCCGCGGATACGCAGCACAATAGGTCGAGGCGGTGCCAACGGGCGCCGCCTTTTGCATGGGTCTTCCATAAACCACAGGAGTTTCAGATGTCCACCGCCAGCGGCCTGCCGCCGTCCATTACCGTTTCCAGCTTCGACATGAACCAGCTCGAAGCCATGCTCGAATCCCCCGCTGTAGAACAGAGTCCCGCTGGCAAAGCCCTGGCGCACGAGCTCGAGCGCGCGACCGTGGTCGACCGCGAGCAGATGCCTGACGGGGTCGTCATGATGCATTCGCGGGTTGAATGCGAAGATGAGCTGCAGGGTGAAAAACACGAACTGACCCTGGTGTACCCGCGCGAAGCGGATGTCGACCAGGGCAAGGTCTCGATCCTCGCGCCGGTGGGCACCGCCCTGCTCGGCCTGGCCGTGGGCCAGACCATGGACTGGGACGCACCTGGCGGCCGCAAATTGCGCCTGCGGGTGACCGCCGTCCACAATCCGCCCAAGCATTGATCGTCCCTGCCGCGCATCGCGCAGGGCCCAGGTAACGTTCCAGGAGCCGCAATGAGTACTGCAACCCCGTCCAAACTGTCGCAGCTGCGTGAGCTGTCCGTGGTGGTCGCCGACACCGGCGACTACGACGCCATCAAGCGCCTGAAGCCGGTCGACTGCACGACCAATCCCACCCTGGTGAAGAAGGCCCTGGACCTGCCGGTCTACGCCGAACTGATCGAGCGCGAGCTGGCCTGGGGCCGCGAGCAGTCCGGCGAGCGGGAAACCGTGGTGCACGCCGTGGCCGACCGCCTGACCGTGGGCGTGGGTACGCTGCTGAGCACCCTGGTTCCCGGCCGCGTCTCGACCGAAGTCGACGCCGACCTCGCCCACGACACCGCCGCCACGGTGACCAAGGCCCGCCAGTTCATCGCCATGTATGAGGCGGCCGGCGTGCCGCGCAGCAAGGTGCTGATCAAGATCGCGGCGACCTGGGAAGGCGTGGAAGCCGCCCGCCAGCTGCAGGCCGAGGGTATCGACTGCAACCTGACCCTGATCTTCAACCCGACCCAGGCGCTGGCCTGCAGCGAAGCCGGCGCGTTCCTGATCTCGCCGTTCGTCGGCCGCATCCTGGACTGGTACGTAGCCAACGGCCAGGCCCCGGCCAACATCGACGCCGACCCCGGCGTGGTGTTCGTGCGTGGCGTGTACGCCGAATTCAAGCGTCGCGGTTCCCCGACCGTGGTGATGGGCGCCTCGTTCCGTTCCACCGCGCAGATCGAAGCGCTGGCCGGCTGCGACCGCCTGACCATTTCCCCGGACCTGCTGGAAAAGCTGGACGCCGACCACGGCGACCTGCCCCGCAAGCTGGTGGCGGGTGCAGCGGAGTCGGTTGAGGTGTCGCCGATTGATGGCGCGATGTTCGCCGCCGACCTTGCCGCCGATCCGATGGCGACCGAGAAGCTGGCTTCCGGTATCGATGCGTTTGCGAAGGATCTTGAAGCGCTGCGCCAGACGATTCGCGAACGGCTGTAAGTCGGTTCTACGCGGATGCAGGAGCGGGACGGTTGCAGTGATTGCAGCCGTCCCGTTTTTTTTGAGGTTAGCGCCATCGGCAGCGCCTTAGTGTTACGTGCAGGGGCGGCCGCCGGGCAGGGCCCGGCTCTACCGCCCCTGGGTGAATCACCTGCCAAGTTTCGGAGGGTCGGCGGGGGTGGGTTTGTGGGGGAATGAGCCGCATGGGTCGGGCGCATGCGCCCGACGGGTTGGGCAGGCGCCCAACCCCGGTCTTGCCGTGTGCGCAGGACAGCGCACACGTGCAAGCGGCGACTTAGCCTCCATGGACGGATTCACGGCGTCCCCCACAAATCCACCCCCGACGGCCCTGACCAGGGAGACCCCGCAGCCCAAGGCTGTTCGCACGAATCCAACAGCAGCCGGGCGGGGCCCGGCTCTACCGGATCTCACGCAATCCGACGATCTGGTTTCAAGCGTCCACGCCGATCGGGCAGCTCACGCCGGTGCCACCGATGCCGCAGTAGCCGTTTGGATTCTTGGCCAGATACTGCTGGTGATAATCCTCGGCGTAGTAGTACTCCGGCGCCGGGAACTCGATCTCGGTGGTGATCGCCCCGTAGCCCTTGTCGGAGAGGCGCTCCTGATAGGCCTCACGGCTGGCCACGGCCGCCGCGTACTGCGCCTCGCTGGTCGCGTGGATCGCCGAACGGTATTGCGTGCCGGTGTCGTTGCCCTGGCGCATGCCCTGGGTCGGATCGTGGTTTTCCCAGAACACCTGCAGCAGCTGCGCCAGGCTGATGATCGCCGGGTCGTACACCACCTCCACGATCTCGGTATGCCCGGTCATACCCGAACACACCTCTTCGTAGGTCGGATTGGGCGTGCTCCCGCCCGCATACCCGACCGACGTCGAATACACCCCCGGCAGCGTCCAGAACTTCCGCTCCGCACCCCAGAAACAGCCCATCGCAAAGCGGATCCGCTCCAGACCGGCAAACCCGTCCTTCAACGGGTGGCTGTTCACATAGTGCTGGTTGTGCAGCGGCAGCGCGTGCTCCCGCCCCGGCAGCGCCTCGTCCGCGCGCGGCAGGCGCTGCTTGAATGCCCCGATACCCAGCAAACCCTTGGCAATCCCCAACATGGCGGTCTCCTAGGCCGGCAACAGGCCGGCGCTTTCGTCACCGTCGAATATGGGGTCGTCAGGTGGGCTGCCCAAGTCCAGCCCCGCCACGATCTGTTCCGCCTCCGGCCGCGCCAGGTCCGGCACGCAGACCCGCAGCACCCCGAACAGCGGCAGCTCGCCCATCCCGCCCAGCAGCTGCTCGCCAAACACGAACGCCGGAATCCCCGCATCCTCCAGCGCATGCTTGACCAGATGGGCGTCGAACAGATTGTCGGCCTGGTAGATCACGTGCATCGGCGGGGTCCTTGGGGCGTATGGACCGAGCATACGCCGGTCTCACGCCCCCCGCAGGGGACGCGTTAGACTAGCGATCTCTTTGCCTTACGCCAGCGCATCATGTCCGAGCTTACCGCCGCCCCCTCCGACGCCACCGCCGACACCCACGAAAAGCGCGATTTCATCCGCCAGATCGTGCGTGAGGACCTGGCCAGCGGCAAGCACCCGACCATCAAGACCCGCTTCCCGCCCGAGCCCAATGGCTACCTGCATATCGGGCATGCCAAATCGATCTGCCTGAACTTCGGCCTCGCCGGTGAGTTCTCCGGCGTCTGCAACCTGCGCTTCGACGATACCAATCCCGCCAAGGAAGACCCCGAATACGTCGCCGCCATCCAGGACGACGTGCGCTGGCTCGGCTTTGAATGGAACGAACTGCGCCATGCCTCCGACTACTTCGACGCCTACTATCTGGCCGCCGAAAAGCTGATCCGCGACGGCAAGGCCTACGTCTGCGACCTGTCCGCCGAAGAAGTGCGCGCCTACCGCGGCACCCTCACCGAACCCGGCCGCCCCTCGCCGTGGCGCGACCGCAGCGTCGACGAAAACCTCGACCTGTTCCGCCGCATGCGCGCCGGTGAATTCCCGGACGGCGCGCGCACCGTGCGTGCGAAGATCGACATGGCCAGCGGCAACATCAACCTGCGCGACCCCGCGCTGTACCGCATCAAGCACGTCGAACACCAGAACACCGGCAATGCCTGGCCGATTTACCCCATGTACGACTTCGCGCACGCCCTGGGCGACTCGCTCGAAGGCATCACCCACTCCCTGTGCACCCTCGAGTTCGAAGACCACCGCCCCCTGTATGACTGGTGCGTGGACAACGTCGACTTCGCCCATGACGACGCCCTGACCGCACCGCTGGTCGAACGCGGCCTGCCGCGCGAAGCCGCCAAGCCGCGCCAGATCGAATTCTCGCGCCTGAACATCAATTACACCGTGATGAGCAAGCGCAAGCTGATGGCGTTGGTTACCGAACAGCTCGTCGACGGTTGGGAAGACCCGCGCATGCCGACCCTGCAGGGCCTGCGTCGCCGTGGCTACACCCCCGCCGCCATGCGCCTGTTCGCCGAGCGCGTCGGCATCAGCAAGCAGAACTCGATGATCGACTTCAGCGTGCTCGAAGGCGCCCTGCGCGAAGACCTCGACAGCGCCGCCGCGCGCCGCATGGCCGTGGTCGACCCGGTCAAGCTGGTCCTGACCAACCTGCCCGACGGCCACGCCGAAACGCTTACGTTCTCCAACCATCCCAAGGACGAGGCCTTCGGCACCCGTGAAGTGCCGTTCGCGCGCGAACTCTGGATCGAGCGCGACGACTTCGCCGAAGTCCCGCCCAAGGGCTGGAAGCGCCTGGTGCCCGGCGGCGAAGTGCGCCTGCGTGGCGCCGGCATCATCCGCTGCGACGAGGTCATCAAGGACGCCGACGGCACCATCACCGAACTGCGCGGCTGGCTCGATCCTGAATCGCGCCCGGGCATGGAAGGCGCCAACCGCAAGGTCAAGGGCACCATCCACTGGGTCAGCGCCGCACATGCCGTGCCGGCCGAGATCCGCCTGTACGACCGCCTGTTCTCGGTGCCCAACCCCGACGACGAATCCGAAGGCAAGACCTACCGCGACTACCTCAACCCGGAATCGCGCCGCACCGTCACCGGCTATGTCGAGCCCGCAGCTGCTGCAGCCGAACCCGAGCAGTCGTTCCAGTTCGAGCGTACCGGCTACTTTGTCGCCGACCGCCGCGACCACACCGCCGCCGCCCCCGTGTTCAACCGCAGCGTCACCCTGCGCGACACCTGGTCGGCGTAAGCCCCACCGTATTCGAAAGGCCTGTTCAATGCTGTACGCGCAAGTCCATCTCACCCTGCCCGCCTGGATCCACGACCAGATCGACCTCGGCCGTGCCTATCCCGGCGACGACGCCAAGGTAGCGCTCGCCATCGAGCTCTCGCGCCTGAACGTCGAAGCAGCGACCGGCGGCCCGTTCGGCGCCGTGGTGTTCGGCCCGGACGACCGTGTCATCGCCGCCGGCGTCAATCGCGTGGTCCCGCACAACACCTCGCTCGCGCATGCCGAGAACATGGCCTACATGCTGGCCCAGCAGCGCCTGCAGACCCCGCGCCTGAATGCGGTGCTGTCGCCGGTCACCCTGGCCACCAGCTCGCAGCCGTGCTGCCAGTGCTACGGCGCCACCGTATGGGCCGGCATCGACCGCCTGCTGATCGGCGCCAACTCGGCCGACGTCGAGGAACTGACCCCGTTCGACGAAGGCCCGCTGCCGGCCGACTGGGTGGGCGAACTCAACAAGCGCGGCATCGAAGTGGTGCAGGGCCTGAACCGCGACGCCGCGCGCAGCGTGCTGCGCGCCTATGGGGAAAGCGATGGCGCCCGTTACTGAAACCGGCATCGGCCTGCTGTGCCTGTGCCGGCAGGGCTTCGAGCCCGAGCTGGCCGGCGAGCTGCAGTTCCGCGCCGGTGAAGCCGGTTTCGCCGGCTACGCGCGCACCCAGCGCAATGATGGCTACGTGCTCTTCATGTGCGACGAAGCCGCCGCGCTGGCGCCCCGCCTGCGCTGGCGCGAGCTGATCTTCGCGCGGCAGAAGCTGGTGGTGCTGGCCGAACTGCCGCAGCTGGACCCGGCCGACCGCATCACCCCGATGCTGGAGGTGCTGGCCGATGCGCCGCGCTTCGGCGACCTGTGGGTGGAACACCCGGATTCGGATGCCGGTAAGCCGCTGTCCGGCCTGGCCCGCGCCTTCGGCAACGCGCTGCGCCCGGCGCTGCGCAAGGCCGGCAAGCTGACCGACAAGCCAAACAATCACCTGCCGCGCCTGCACGTGGTGTTTGTGGACGGCACCCACGCCTTCGTCTGCGTGGCCGACCCGGCCGACAGCGCGCCGTGGGCGCTGGGCATCCCGCGCCTGAAGCTGCTACCCGAAGCGCCTTCGCGTTCGGCGCTGAAGCTGGACGAAGCGCTGCTGACCCTGCTGACGCCGGAAGAACGCGAAGCGCTGGCCAAGCCCGGCATGCGCGCAGCCGACCTGGGCGCCGCCCCCGGCGGCTGGACCTGGGTGCTGACCCGCCAGCACATGCACGTACTGAGCATCGACAACGGTCCGCTGCGCCAGCACGTGCTGGACACCGGCCTGGTCGAGCACCTGCGCGCCGATGGCTTCCATTGGCATCCGGAGCAGCCGCTGGACTGGATGGTCTGCGACATGGTCGAGCAGCCGCGGCGCGTGGCAGAGCGCATGGCCACCTGGTTCCGCGAAGGCTGGTGCCGGCACGCGATCTTCAACCTGAAGCTGCCGATGAAGAAGCGCTGGGACGAAACCCGGCTGTGCCTGGAACTGTTCCAGGACCAGGCCGGTCGCCCGTTGAACGTGCGCGCCAAGCAGCTGTATCACGATCGTGAGGAGATCACGGTCCTGGCTTGGTGACGGGGCGCGTGGGACACGCGTGGCGTGTCGCTACGTACCCCGGAAGCGTTTGACCGCTACGGTGGTGCGCAGCGCCAGCCAGAGTACGTGGCGTTCTCCTTCCGTACCGGCGAGGGCCATTTTGCCGCGCAGCTCCGTTTCGACATCGCGGACGGAGATCAGCAACCTGGCGAAACTCTCGCGGGACGGCGTCGGATTGACCTGGGTGCCGGCCACGAAGCGCCGGATGGCGTCGGTCCCCACCAGCGCCGACGTGCTGCGGCTCCCTGCACCGTTGGAAGCGTCCACATTGTCGATGTGCAGCAACAGGCCGCTGAGCAACGTGGTGGCCTGCTGGGGATTCTGTTCCATCGCCTCGGCGGCGCGCTTCGGATCCTCCTGATCACGCACTTTCGGTACAGCGCTGAAGGGAGGAACGGGACGGATCGGGAAGGTCATGGCACTCCATGCTGACGGGCACGTGCCCGATTACTTGCCCAGCAGGGCCTTCAATGGCATGCCCTGTTTCTTGTTGAGGAAGTCGAGGTACTCGCCGTGGTTCCGGCTGCCGGGCTTGCCCTGATGGAGGCGCAGCGATTGCTCCATCGCGTTCAGACCCTGCTTGATCGCCAGGACGTCGCCCTTCATCGCGGCGTAGTCCTGTTTGCTGGGCAGCTCGGTGTCAAGCCGGTCGGCGAACCGCTTGAGGGTCAGCTCTGCCTTGAACCCCGCGTTGTCCAGCTTGCGCGGCAGGTTTTTCACCGTCAGCAGGACATCCCGGATGCGCTGCCCGGTATTGAACGCCTTGATCCTGGCGGCCGCCCTGGCGGCGGCTGCCGGGTCCAGCGGGGGCGCCTTGGGCCGGCCGGATGGCGCAGGGTGATGGAACAACTCCGAGAGCTTCATGGGCGGGATTCCGGAAATAAGGGACGCAGGGACGCCGCCGGAAGCCCCCATGGCACCAGCCGCGTGGCAGTCTGCGCAGCCGCCAACGGCCGCACTTCCAGATTTCGATCACTTCGGGCTCAAAGCCCGGCGGCGCGCTTCCACAACGCCGACACCAGCGGCGGCAGCTTGCCCGCGCACCCCAGCGCACGCCCGCGCGTCAGGGTCAGGTGCATCTCGTCATTCGAGAAAATGGTGTTGATTGCGTCAAACCCGTAGGCCGACACCGTGTTGTCGCTGCGTCGCTCACGGGCCCAGCGCTGCAGTCGCTCCGGCGACGCCCAGTCCATGCGTCGCTGCTGCGCGCCGAGCACCTGTGCATGCAGGGCGGCCACGTCGCGAAGGCCCAGATTCACGCCCTGGCCGGCCAGCGGATGGACCACATGCGCAGCATCGCCCAGGGTCAGCACGCGGCCGGCCACATAGGCCTGGGCCAGCTGCCGACGCAGCGGGAACGCAGCGCGGCGCGAGGCCAGCGTCATCGCGCCCAGCCGACCGGCGAAGGCGCGGGTCAGTTCGGCATTGAAGGCGGATTCGTCCAGCGCAAGCACGCGCTCGGCCTCCGCGTCGGGAAGGGTCCAGACGATCGAACTGCGGCGGCTGCCCGCCGGCAGCACCGCCAGCGGACCGCTCACCAGAAAGCGCTGCCAGGCCGTGGCCTGGTTGTCCTGTTCGGTGTCGATGTAGGCGACCACACCGCGCTGCCCGTAATCCTGGCGGCTGACCTCCAGGCCGGCCAGACGGCGCAGGGTCGAGTCGGCGCCGTCGGCGGCGATTGCGAGCGTGGCCTCCAGCCGGCGGCCGTCGTCCAGGCGCAGGCGCACGCCGTCCGCATCCTGCTCCAGCGCCTCCACCCGCGCCGGGCAGCACAGCTGCACGCCGGCGGCCGGCAGCGCCGCCCACAGCCGATCCACCAGCAGGTCGTTCTCTACGATCCAGCCGAGTTGTTCGCGGCCCAGGCGGTCGGCATCGAACTGCAGTTCGTCGCCACCGGCCGCATCCCAGACCCGCATGCGCCGGTAGGCGCAGGCGCGTGCAGACAGCACCGAGGGCCACACCCCCAGCGTGCGCAGCAGCTGCGCATTGTCCGGGGCGAAGGCGTACACGCGCAGGTCCGGCTGCTGCGGTTGCCAGCCAGCCGGCTCGCGGCCTTCCACCAGGGTCACCTCCAGCCCGGCATCGGCCAGGGCCAGCGCGCAGGCCGCGCCGACCACGCCGCCCCCGACCACGATCGCATCGCGCGTGCGGCGGCTCATGCGCCCGCCCCGCGGCACAGCGCCGGCACCTCGCCACGGAAGCCCATCGCGCCCCCGACCAGCATCGATTGCATCGAGGTGGCCTGCGCGGCGAGAAGACCCAGACTGCGCAGCGGGCGCAGCAGCGGTGCCGGATTGCTGGTGAGTCGGGCCAGCCCACCGGAGAACGCGATGGTCTGGCGGCGGTCCTCCTCGCGGCGCGCCACATGGGCGTGCAGCAGGGTGTCGCTGCCGGGGTCGGACGCCGTTTCCAGCAGTTCGGCCAGGGTCAGCGCATCGCGCAGGCCCAGGTTGAAGCCCTGTGCGCCCAACGGATGGATGGTCTGCGCGGCGTTGCCGAGCAGGACCGCGCGCTCGCCAATCTGCCCGCGCGCCAGCACCTGCACCAGTGGGTAGGCACTGCGCGGCCCGCTCTCCAGCAGCCGCCCGGCGCGCCAGCCGATGGCCTGCTGCAGCCGCGCCAGCCAGGCCGCGTCGTCCAGCGCCATCACCGCGTCTGCCTGGTCACGGGCCACCCCGTGCACCGCGCCGAAATGGCGGTCGCCACGCGGCAGCAGGGCGGTGGGGCCGGTGTCGGTGAACCGCTCGTAGGCGGTGCCGTCCGGCGCGCGCGCCGAGCGTATGCGGGCCACGAACAGATTCTGCTGGAAGTCGTGCTCGTCCACGCCGATGCCCAGCGCGTCGCGCACGCCGCTGCGGGTGCCATCGGCGCCGACCACCAGCCGTGCCAGCAGGCAACGCTCGCCGCTGTCATCGGCGATGACCACCTGCCGATAGCCGTCCTCGACCGCGCCGAGCCGCACGAAGCGGGCCGGGCGGTAGCGGGTCAGGTGCTGCAGCTGCTGCAGGCGCGCTTCCAGCGCCTGGCCGAACTCGCGGGCGACCACCACCTGGCCGAACCACGGCCGCTGGTACTGCCCGGCGTCCATCTGCACGCGACCGAAGTCGCCGGCGCGGGTGACCTGGATGCGGGTGATCGGGCCGGGTGCCGCGCCCAGCAGTTGCATGACGCCCAGCGCGGTCAGCGCGTTGACCGTGGCCGCGCCGAAGCTGAGGTTGCGCTGGTCGAACACGGGCGGCAGCGCACCGGCCGGGGCGGCTTCCACCAGCCCGACATCGCGGCCGTTCCGGTCCAGGGCGATGGCCAGGCTGGCACCCACCAGCCCACCGCCCACGATCACTACGTCATGACGTTCACTCATGCCGCCATGATAGTGCGTGCGGGCCGGCAACGCCCCGTGGCGGCAGGCGCTAGAATGAACGCTGGACCACCACTGCCCGTGCCGATGACCCCGACCGCCCAACGTGCCTTCATCCTGTTCGTGCTCGTGCTGCTGATGGCCGCGACCCGGGTCAATCATTTCGCGGCCATCCCCGACGCGTCCTGGGCGGTGTTCTTCATTGGCGGGTTCCACCTGCGCAGCGCGTCGCGCTGGGCATTCCCGCTGCTGATGGCGCTGGCGATCGTCATCGACGTGCTGGTGATCCGGGCCAGCGGCATCGGTTACTGGCAGCACTACTGCGTGTCGCCGGGGACGGCGCTGCTGGTGCCGGCCTACTTCGCGATGTGGGCCGGCGGCGCCCTGCTGCGCCAGGGATATGCCGGCGCCGACTGGACCGCGCTGGCCAAGGCTGCCGCACTGCTGGTGGCCGCCGTAGCGGTCTGCCACCTGTTCGCGCAGAGCGGCTTCTACTGGACCAGCGACGTGGTCGCCGCGCCGACCCTGCAGGGCTGGGCAACGAACTATGCGGACTGGTTCCTGCCGTACCTGCGTACCGCCGCGATCTACGTCGGGCTGGCCGCCGCGCTGCAGCTGGCCACCGAACAGGTGGTCAAGCTGCTGCAGGCCCGCCGCGACGTGCTGCACTGAGACCGGCGCGCATGGGCAACCGTCTTTCGCGGATCTATACCCGCACCGGCGATGACGGCAGCACCGGCCTGGGCGACGGCAGCCGCGTGGCCAAGGACGCGGCGCGGGTAAACGCCTTCGGCAGCGTGGACGAAGCCAATTCCGCGCTCGGCGTGCTGCTGGCGGTGTCGCTGCCCGACGACGTGCGCGCACTGCTCACCACGGTCCAGCACCAGTTGTTCGACCTTGGCGGTGAACTGTGCATTCCCGGCCATGCCGCCATCCAGGCCGCCGACGTGAGCGCGCTCGAACAGCAGCTCGACCACTACAACGCCACCTTGCCGGCATTGAAGGAATTCATCCTGCCCGGTGGCGGCGAAGCGGCTGCGCGCTGCCACCTGGCGCGCACCATCGTGCGCCGCGCCGAGCGCGAAACGGTGACCCTGGCACGGCTTGAAACGGTCCGCGCCGAGGCGCTGCACTACCTCAACCGGCTGTCGGACCTGCTGTTCGTGCTGGCCCGGGTGCTGGCCCGCGCGGATGGCCACGGCGAGGTGCTGTGGCAGCACGCCCGCCGCCACGGCTGAGCCGCCCACTGCCCCGGAACCCTGTCTGCATGCTGGTATTCACCCATCCCGACTGTCTGCTGCACGATCCCGGCCCGGGCCACCCCGAATGCCCGCAGCGCCTGCAGGTGGTCCTTGACGCACTGCATGCGGCGTTCCCTGCGCAACTGGACTGGCGCCAGGCGCCGCCAGCCAAGTTCGGCGAGCTGGCACGCGTACACGACAGCGCGCTGATCGACCAGGTGCTGGCCACGCAGACCGAGCCGCTGCGCCAGCTCGACATGGACACCCTGACCTCGCCCGGCTCGGCCAGTGCGGCCGTGCATGCGGCCGGCGCCGGCGTAGCGGCGGTCGACGCGGTGATGCTGGGCAACGACCCGCTGGCGTTCTGCGCGGTACGCCCCCCCGGCCACCATGCCACTGCCACCACGGCGATGGGCTTCTGTCTGCTCAACAACATCGCCATCGCCGCCGCGTACGCGCGCGACCGCCATGGGCTGGAACGCATCGCCATCGTCGACTTCGACGTGCACCACGGCAACGGCACCCAGGACATCTTCGCGGCCGACCCGCGGGTGGCCTACTACAGCACCCACCAGGCCGGCCTGTTCCCGAACTCGGGACTGCGCCGCGACCGCGGTGCCGGGAACCTGCTGAACATCCTGCTGCCGCCGGGCAGCGGCAGCTTCCGCTTCCGCAACACCTGGGCCGACGAGATGTTGCCGGCGATCGATGATTTCCGCCCGCAGCTGCTGCTGGTCTCGGCCGGATTCGACGCCCACCTGCGCGATCCGCAGGCCGACCTGATGCTGGAAACCGACGATTTCAACTGGATCACCGCCGAGCTTCGCGTGCTCGCACGCCGGCATGCGGCAGGGCGCATGGTGTCGATGCTGGAGGGCGGATACGACCAGCAGGCGCTGGCCGAATGCACGGTTGCCCACGTCGGCGCGATGTTGGATCCATGAACCTGAACCCCTTGTAGGAATTCACCTTCATTGCCCCTATGCAAGGGATGGGGCAAGCTACGATCCGTTTTCGCCTGAATCCGAAGCCCGCGTGCGCCGAGCCCTCCGCCTGCTGCCCCTCCCCCTGAGCATCGCCATCTGCCTGCCGGCCATGGCCGACGAGAAACCGGTGAACTGGGGCCTGTGCCCGGTCGCCGATGTCCTGCCGGTCTTCGAAGACGCCCCCCCGGCGGACAAGGCAGCGGCTGAAACCCGCGATCAACAGCCCACCGATATCGAAGGCGACAGCCTGTTCGGTACCAGCACGGTGCCGCAGTACCAGGGCAACGTGGCGCTCAAGCGCGGCGACCAGTTCCTGGGTACCGACCACCTGAGCTTCGACACCGAGAGCGGCAATTACATCGCCGAGGGCAATGTCCGCTACCAGGACTCGTCGATCCGGATGACCGCCAAGCGGGCCGAAGGCAACCAGGAAGCGGACACGCACAAGATCAGCGACATCCAGTACCAGCTGGTGTCGCGGCGCGGCCATGGCGGCGCCGACTCGATCGACCTGCAGGGCTCTGTCGGCCAGATGCACCGCTCCACCTACACCACCTGCGATCCCTCGCAGCCGATCTGGAAGCTGTCGGCGCCGCAGATCGACGTGGACAACGACGAAGGCTTCGGCACCGCGCGCAACGCCGTGCTGCGGATCGGCAACGTGCCGATCCTGTGGGCACCCTACTTCAAGTTCCCGATCGACGACCGGCGCCAGACCGGCCTGCTGTACCCGGAGCTGGGCATGTCCGGCCGCAACGGGTTCGACTACGCGCAGCCGATCTACTTCAACCTGGCGCCGAACTACGACGACACCCTGACCCCGCGCTACATGAGCAAGCGCGGATTCATGCTCGACAACGAGTTCCGCTACCTGTACGACGGCGGCCGTGGCCAGCTGGATACGGCTTACCTGCCCAACGACAAGCTGCGCGACCGGGACCGCGGCGAGGTCAAGTACGAGGGCTACCACAACGTCAATGCGACCTGGCAGGCGCGTGCCAACATTGCCTGGGTCAGCGACGAGCGCTACACCGAAGACTTCTCCAGCAAGCTGCTGGGGGTGACCACCTCCTCCATCCAGAGCCAGGTCGGCATCTACGGCACCGGGGAGAACTGGAGTGGCGGCCTGATGGCCGACTACTGGCAGAACACCGACTACACCCTGACCGACTCCTCGCTGCCGTACGCGCGCCAGCCGCGCCTGTTCGGCACGTGGGAGAAGCCGGTGCTGCCGTGGCTGGACGTGGGCGTGTATGCCGAGGCCGTGCATTTCACCCATGACGATGTCGAGGGGAAGGAGGGCGAGGCCCTGGACTTCGCTCCGAATGGCGTGATCACGCCTTATTACAACGGCTCGCGTCTGGACGTGAAGCCGTATGTGAGCCTGCCCCTTGCCGGCGCTGCCTGGTATGTCACCCCCACCCTGGCCTACCGCTATACCGGGTACGAGCTGGACCGCGGCCTGGCCGATCAGACCCGTCTGCAGGCGCTGAACGACGCAAACGTCGATCTGAGCACGCTTACGCCGGACCAGCTGCGCGGCAACACCTCGCCCCACCGCAGCGTGCCGATAGCCAGCCTCGACGCGGGCATGTTCTTCGACCGCGAAACCACCATCGGTGGCAAGGGCTACCTGCATACGCTGGAGCCGCGCCTGTTCTACCTGCGCACCCCGTACCGCGACCAGAGCGACCTGCCGATCTTCGACACGCGCGACTTCACCTTCAGCTGGGGCCAGCTGTTCCGCGATTCGCGCTACACCGGCGCCGACCGCCAGAACGACGCCAACCAGCTGACCATGGCGCTGAGCACCCGCTTCATCGACCAGCAGACGGGGCGCGAGCGCTTCTCCGGCAGCATCGGCCAGATCCTGTACTTCGATGATTCCCGGGTGGTCCTGCCGAACCAGGATTCGCAGATCGAGCAGGGCAAGTCGGCGTGGATCGCCGACGCCAACTACGCCATCAACGACCGCTGGAACCTGGGCGCCACCTACCAGTGGGACCCCAAGTACAAGCGCGAGGACCTGGCCAGCGTGCGCGCACGCTACCTGATGTCCAACGACGGCATCGTCAACCTGACCTACCGCTACCGCATCAATGCGGCCGCACCGGCGACCGCGACCAAGGAAGAGCGCACCCTGCTCGAGCAGGTCGACCTGTCCTTCCTGTACCCGATCAATGCCTCCTGGAGCCTGGTCGGCCGCTATTACTACTCGCTGGAAGACAAGGCACCGCTGGAGATCATCGGCGGCGTGCAGTGGGACAGCTGCTGCCTGGCCGTCCGCGCCCTGGCCCGCCGCTACGTGCGCAACCGCGAGGGTGAGCTGAACAATTCGTTCCAGATCGAGTTCGTGCTCAAGGGCCTGAGCTCCATCGGCCAGAACACGGACCGCACTTTGCGCCGTGCTATTCTCGGCTATTACCGGGACGACCTCTATCTCGTGCCGCCCAGCACTACCGGTGCGCCCACGCGCGACGACTACGATCCGAACCTGATCCCATGACCAAGACCCTTCCCGTCCTCCTCGCTTCCGTCCTCGCCGTCACCACCGTATCCGCGCCGCTGCAGGTGCTGGCCCAGCAGACCCAGTCGCTGGACCGCATCGCCGCGATCGTCGACGAAGACGTGGTGCTGCAGAGCGAGCTGGACCGCGCCGTGCAGAACATCAAGGCCCAGTACGCTGGCCGGGAAAACCAGCTGCCGCCGGATGACGTGCTGAACCGGCAGGTGCTGGAGCGCCTGGTGCTGGTCAAGCTGCAGGTGGCCCGCGCCGAAGGCAGCGGCATCAAGGTAAGCGACCAGGAACTGAACCAGGCGCTGAACTCGATCGCCCAGCAGAACGGTTCCAACCTGGACGCCCTGCGCCAGCGCCTGGCCGCCGACGGCCTGGATTTCAATGACTTCCGCAACTCGGTGCGCGACGAGATCACCGTGCAGCGCCTGCGCCAGAGCTTCGCGCAGAGCCGCATCAGTGTCAGCGAGGGCGAAGTGGATGCCGCGCTCAAGCAGGAAGCGACCGCCGGTACCCAGTACCACCTGGCGCACATCCTGATCGCCCTGCCCGAAGGCGCCACCGCCGAGCAGATCGCCACCGGCCAGAAGAAGGCCGACGGCGTGAAGGGCCTGCTGGACAAGGGCGAGCTGGACTTCAATGCCGCCGCCGTGCGCTATTCCGACAGCCCGAACGCGCTGGAAGGCGGCGACCTGGGCTGGCGTTCGCTGGATGAAATCCCCGGCGCGTTCGCCCAGATGATGACCAGCATGAAGGCCGGCGACGTGGTCGGTCCGCTGCGTGGCCCGAGCGGCTTCCAGCTGCTCAAGCTGGTTGAAGTGCGTGACGCCAGCGCCAGCGCAGGCGGCCAGACCATCACCGAGTACCACGCGCGGCATATTCTGGTGCGGGTCAACGACCAGCAGGACAATGCCACCGCCAAGGCCAAGGCCGACACCCTGCGCGCGCGCATCGCCGGTGGCGCGGACTTCCAGGCTGTGGCCCGCGAGTCCTCCGAAGACAGCAACAGCAAGGGCCAGGGCGGCGATCTCGGCTGGTTCCCGGCGGACGCATTCGGTCCAGACTTCGGCAAGCAGGTCAGCGCGCTGACCGACGGCGGCGTGAGCCAGCCGTTCCGTACCGATGCCGGCTGGCATATCGTGCTGCGCGAAGGCACCCGCCAGACCGACGCAGGCACCGACAACAAGCGCGCCCAGATCCGCGAGACCATCGGTCGTCGCAAGCTGGAAGAGGAGTACAACCGTTACCTGCAGGAACTGCGTGGCGAAGCCTACGTGGACCTGCGCATCGGCACCCCCGGCCAGGCGGCTCCGGCCCCGGCGCCGACCAACCCCTGAGGCCCGCGCCGATGATCCCGCAGCTCGCTCTGGTACCGGGCGAGCCCGCCGGGATCGGCCCGGAACTCTGCCTGCGCCTGATCCAGCAGCCGCGCACCGATTGCCGGCTGCTGGCGTTCGCCGACCCGGACACGCTGCGGTCGGCCGCGGCAGCGCTCTCGCTGCCACTGAACCTGCTGCCTGAAGATGCGATCGCCCGCCAGCCGGGCGATCTGCCGTTGTGCCCGGTGCCCAATGCGGCGCCGTCGAATTTTGGCCACACCGACCCCGCCAATGCCGGCGCGGTGATCGGGGCCCTGCTCCAGGCCGGCCAGGCCTGCCTGGACGGGCGCCTGGACGGGGTGGTGACCGGCCCGGTGCACAAGGCGGTGATCAACCAGGGCGGCATCGCCTACAGCGGGACCACCGAGCTGCTGGCCGACCAGGCCGGGGTGGAGGTGGTGATGATGCTGGCCAACGACATCGTCCGCGTGGCGCTGGCCACCACGCACCTGCCGCTGCGTGCGGTGGCCGATGCGATCACCGCCGAAGGCCTGGCGGCGACACTGCACACCGTACACGCTGCGTTGCGGCGCGAGTTCGGCATCGCCGCGCCGCGGATCGCGGTGCTGGGGCTGAACCCGCATGCGGGGGAAGACGGTCACCTGGGCCGTGAGGAGCTGGAGGTGGTCATCCCGCTGCTGGAACGGCTGCGCGCGGGGGGCATGGACCTGGTCGGGCCGCTGCCGGCCGACACCGCGTTCCTGCCACAGAAGCTGGCCGGGTTCGACACGGTGCTGGCGATGTACCACGACCAGGGCCTGCCAGTGCTCAAGTACAGCGGCTTCGAGCAGGCGGTAAACATCACCCTGGGCCTGCCCTACCCCCGCGTGGCGGTGGACCACGGCACGGCGCTGGATCTGGCTGGCCGCGGCATTGCCGACCCTTCGAGCCTGCTGGCCGCCACTGCGCTGTGCGCGCGGCTGGCCGGGCAACGTAAAATGGCGACATGACTTCTTCGCACTCCTCCTCTGCGCCCGGCTTCACCGCCCCGGCCAAAAAGCAGCTCGGCCAGCACTTCCTGGCCGACCGCAGCTACATCGACAAGATCGTGCTGGCGGTCAACCCGAAGGACGACGACCGCCTGGTCGAGATCGGCCCGGGCCAGGGTGCGATCACCCTGCCGCTGCTGCGTCGCCATCCGCGCTTGACCGTGATCGAGTTCGACCGCGACCTGATCGCGCCGCTGACCGCGGCGGCCGAGCCGCTGGGCGAGCTGACCATCGTGCACCGCGACGTGCTGCAGGTGAATTTCACTGAGCTGGCCGGCGACGGGCAGATCCGGCTGGTCGGCAACCTGCCCTACAACATTTCGTCGCCGATCCTGTTCCATGCGATGGACCATGCGGCGGTGATCCGCGACATGCACTTCATGCTGCAGAAGGAAGTGGTGGACCGCATGGCGGCCGACCCGGGCAGCAAGGTGTACGGTCGCCTGAGCGTGATGCTGCAGGCGTGGTGCAAGGTGACCTCGCTGTTCGTGGTGCCGCCGGGCGCGTTCCGTCCGCCGCCGAAGGTGGATTCGGCGGTAGTGAGGCTGGTGCCGCGCGATCCGGCCACGGTGGGCATCCTGGACCGCAAGCGCTTTGCGGAGGTGGTGCGCTCGGCGTTCGGGCAGCGCCGCAAGACGCTGCGCAATGCGCTGAACGGGGTGGTGACGCCGGAGCAGTTCGAGGCGGCAGGCGTGCGCAGCGATGCACGTGCGGAGCAGCTGGAAGTGGCGCAGTTCATTGCATTGGCAAACGTGCCGCGCGCGGAGCAGGCATGACCGACGCTGACCCCTATGCGATTTCGGTCGAGGTTGCGCCGCGTTTCCTCGATGAGCAGTCGACGCCGGAAGACGGGCGCTTTGCGTTCGCCTATACGATCCGCATCCACAATCGCGGCCGCGTTGCGGCGCGGTTGGTGGCGCGCCACTGGCGGATCACCGACGGCAACGGGCGGGTGGAGCATGTGGACGGCGACGGGGTGATCGGGGAGCAGCCGCGGCTTCGCCCGGGTGAAGACTTCCGTTACACGTCGGGTGTCATGCTGGAAACCGAACATGGCACGATGCAGGGGCATTACGACATGGTGGCCGACGATGGCACCGAGTTCGCTGCGCCGATCGCGCCGTTCGTGTTGACCATTCCGCGCACGCTGCACTGATGGAGGCGCACGCATGAGTGTCTGGGCCATCGGCGACCTGCAGGGCTGTTATGAGGTAACCCAGCGTCTGCTGGAGAAGATCCGCTTCGATCCGGCGGTGGACAAACTGTGGTTCTGTGGTGACCTGGTGAATCGGGGCGGGCAGTCGCTGGAGACGCTGCGGCTGGTGCATTCGCTGCGCGAGCACAGCGTGGTGGTGCTGGGCAACCACGATCTGTCGTTGCTGGCGGTGGGTGCGCGGACGGAAGAGGAGCAGCGCAAGGTCAATCCGGATCTGCTGCGGATCGTGCAGGCGGAGGACCGCGATGTGCTGCTGGACTGGCTGCGCATGCAGAAGCTGGTGCATGTGGACCGTGAGCTGGGCTGGATGATGGTGCATGCGGGGCTGGCGCCGAAGTGGACGACGCAGCTGGCGGAGAAGCATGCGCGGGAGGTGGAGCAGCAGCTGCATGGAGGTGGCTACCGGAAGTTGTTCCGCAACATGTACGGGGACAAGCCGGTGTGGTCGCCGGGGCTGTCGGGCTATGACCGGTCGCGGGCGATCATCAATCTGCTGACGCGGATGCGTTACTGCACGCCGCGCGGGCGGATCGGGATCGAGGACAAGGGCACGCCGGGCACGCAGGAGCAGGGGTTGTACCCGTGGTTCGAGGTGCCGGGCCGGGTCGAGCGCGATCTGAAGATCGTGTGCGGGCACTGGTCGGCGCTGGGCCTGACGATCACGCAGGGCGTGCATGCGATCGATACGGGTGCGGTGTGGGGCGGCAAGCTGACGGCGCTGCAGCTGGATACGGAAGAATTTCGGGTGGTGCAGGTACCGGGCCGCGATGTGCCGAAGCCGGTCACGCCGCCGCGCCCGCCGGCGCGCCGGCCTGCCAACGACGGCGGCCAACCGGGCGGCCACCCGCCGCGCGGTCCGCGCGAAGGGCAGCGCGACCGAGGGCCGCGCCAACAGCAGCCACGCCGAGCGCGTGAGCCTGCTGGCAACGGCGGCGGCGATAGCTCGCCTACCACTGCGTAACGCGCTGTATCGCAACACCTCCGTAGAGCCGGGCCCTGCCCGGCTGCTGTTGGATTCAGGCGAACAGCCGTGCGCTGCCGGGGTTCCCTGTCTGGGGCCGTCGGGTGCGGGTTTGTGGGGGACGCTGCAAGTACGTCCATGTAAGCTCAGTCGCCGCTTGCACGTGTGCGCTGTCCTGCGCACACGGCAAGACCGGGGTTGGGCTCCTGCCCAACCCGTCGGGCGCATGCGCCCGACCCATGCGGCTCATGCCCCCTCAAACCCACCCCCGCCGACCCCTCAAAGTGGGTCGGTGGCCATGGGAAAAGCGGCGGGTTACCGATTGCGCGCGTAATCCACGAAATCGAAGGCATATGCGTGCCTTGCATCCGCTGGGTGATGCTCGCGCGACACTTCCGCCCACTGCTCCGCGTCGAATTCGGGGAAATGGGTATCTGCGTTTACCTGCGCGTCTACCCAGGTCAGGTGCATGTCCGTCGCCTGCGCCATGACCAGGCGGAAGATTTCTCCGCCGCCGATCACGCACAGCTCGTCCGCGCCCGTGGCTGCGGCAAACTGTTTCGCTTCTTCAATGGACGCTACTGCCTGCATGCCTTCGAACGGCACTTCGCCTGAGCGGGTCAGCACCAGGTTCGGTCGCCCCGGCAACGCGCGACCCAGCGACTGCGCGGTCTTGCGGCCCATCAGGATCGGCTTGCCCAGGGTCAGTGCCTTGAAGCGCTTCAGGTCGTCTGGCAGCTGCCACGGCAGCTGGTTGTCCTGGCCGATGCCGTGGTCGCGGTCGAGGGCAACGATCAGCGAAAGCTTCATACCGCGACCGGCGCCTTGATCGCGGGGTGCGGGTCATAGCCGTCGATGCGGATGTCGTCGAACTGGAAGCCGAACAGGTCGGTGACGTCGGGGTTCAACCACAGTTTTGGCAGCGCGCGTGGTTCGCGTGCGAGCTGTTCGCGGGCCTGGTCGTAGTGGTTGGAGTACAGGTGCGCGTCGCCGAGGGTGTGGACGAAGTCGCCGACGCCCAGGCCGGTGGCCTGGGCAACCATGTGGGTCAGCAGGGCGTAGCTGGCGATGTTGAACGGCACGCCGAGGAAGATGTCGCCGCTGCGCTGGTAGAGCTGGCAGCTCAGCTTGCCGTCCACTACGTAGAACTGGAAGAGGTTGTGGCACGGCATCAAGGCCATCTGCGAGAGCTCGCCGACGTTCCAGGCGCTGACCACCAGGCGGCGCGAGTCGGGATTGCGCTTGATCTCGTCGACCAGCCACTGCATCTGGTCGATGCTGCCACCGTCGGCAGTGGCCCAGCTGCGCCACTGCTTGCCGTAGACCGGGCCGAGGTCGCCGTTTTCGTCGGCCCATTCGTCCCAGATCCGGACCTGGTTGTCCTTCAGGTAGCCGATGTTGGTGTCGCCCTTCAGGAACCACAGGAGCTCGTGGATGATCGAGCGCAGGTGCAGCTTCTTGGTGGTGACCAGCGGAAAGCCGTCGTTGAGGTTGAAGCGCATCTGCCAGCCGAACACGCTGCGGGTGCCGGTGCCGGTGCGGTCGGACTTCTCGGTGCCGTGTTCGAGCACGTGCTGCAGCAGGCCCAGGTAGGCTTTCATGCCTTGCTCCCGGCGGTCGGCGCGACCGGAAGCACCGGCTGCAGGGTCGGAGCGCGGCGCGAGAGGACCAGCAGGACCAGGCCGAAGGCCACCAGCGGCAGGCTGAGCAGCTGGCCGCGGGTGAACCAGTCGAAGGCCAGGTAGACGCCGTTGTCGGGCATGCGCACGAACTCCACGGCGAAGCGGAACACGCCGTACATCAGCGCGAACAGGCCGGAGATGAGATAGCGCTGGCGCGGCTTGGCCGATACGGCCCACAGCACGGCGAACATCACCAGCCCTTCGAGCAGGGCTTCGTACAGCTGCGAGGGGTGGCGGGCGTATTGATTGAGCGCGCCGCTGGCGAACTGGGTGCGCAGGGTATCCATGTCCACGCCGTTGAAGGCGGCCGGCAGGCCGCTGGGGAAGACCACGCCCCAGGTGCCGTCGGTGTACTTGCCCCACAGCTCGGCGCCGATGAAGTTGCCCAGGCGGCCGAAGCCCAGCCCGAGCGGGACCAGCGGCGACATGAAGTCGAGGGTGTCGAACAGGTGCAGGCGGTGCTTGCGCGACCAGTACCAGCAGGCGAACAGCACGCCGAGCAGGCCGCCGTGGAAGCTCATGCCGCCGTCCCAGACCTTGAACAGCAGCAGCGGGTTGTGCAGGAATTCGGAGGTAGCATAGAACAGCATGTAGCCGACACGGCCACCGACCACGACGCCGAGCATGGCGTAGAACAGCAGGTCGGAGAATCCATTGCCGTCCACGCCCGGCAGGCGCCCCGCCGCGATCCGCCTGCGCCCGAGCAACCAGGCGGCGGTGAAGCCAAGCAGGTACATGATGCCGTACCAGTGGACTTTGACCGGCCCGAGCGAGAGGGCAATGGGGTCGATATCGTGGAAATAGATCATGGGCGGCGCCTTGCAGGTAAGCGGCTATTCTCGGCCCAGTGCCGCGTTACCTCAACCAAGCAGTTGGGGTGTATTGGGCAGGGCGTCATCCTTGGACCCGCTGCCGGGGGGATAGTGCCCAGCCAGCACGTCGGAGACCTCGGCAATGGCCAGCAGCACCGCCTGCTGCAGGTCGTCGGCGCGCAAAAGGCCCTGCATGTGCTCGCAGATCGCCTGCCACTGCGTTTCCCCGACCCTGCCGCGCAGGCCGCGGTCGGCGATCAGCTCGATGGCGTGGTCGGCCAGCAGCAGGTAGACCAGCACGCCGTTGTTCTGTTCGGTGTCCCAGGTGCGCAGTTGGGCGAAGGCGTGCTCGGCGCGCTGGCGAGGGGTGACGCCCTGCCACAACGCGAGCCACGGGAGGTCGGCTTCCACCGCGAACATGACCTGGCCGCCGTGGCGGCGCTCGCCGGCGGCAATCGCGTCGGTGATGGCCTGCAGCCTGTCTTCGCTGAAGGTGCGGTGCAGCGAGGGGGCAAACAGATGGCGCCAGATGCGCATCACCAGCCCCCCGAGGCGCCACCGCCTCCGGAACGTCCACCACCCCCGCCCCAGCCGCCGCCACCGCCGAACCCGCCTCCCCCACCGCCCCAGCTGCCGCCGCCAAAGCCACCGCCGCCCCAGCCGGTGTTGCGGGCGAAGCGGCCGGCGCGGCCGGAGGAGAAGCCGACGAACAGGCCGATCAGCCCGGCCAGGCCGCTGGCCAGCCACAGCGAGGTGAACAGGAACGCGGCCACCGCCGCACCGCCGCCGCCGAGCAGGGCGCGCAGCGGACGCGGCAACCAGCCCAGCAGGGCGCGCGCAAAGGTACCGACGAAGAAGCCGATCACCAGGGCCACGGTAAAGCCGTCGCCGCCGGTGCCGCGCGGCGCGCGGTTGTCGCTGACCGGCGCCGGCAGGTCTTCCCCGTCGACCAGCTTGACCAGCGCGGCGGTGCCGTCGGCCAGGCCGCCGGCGTAGTCGCCGGTACGGAACTTCGGGGCCAGGTACTCCTGGATGACGCGGTTGGCGATGGCATCGGGGATCGCGCCTTCCAGCCCGTAGCCCGGCTCGATCCGCACCTTGCGGTCGTCCTTGGCCACCACCAGCAGCACGCCGTCATCCACGCCCTTGCGCCCGACCTGCCACTGCTCGAACACGCGCTGCGTGTACTGCTCGATGGTTTCCGGCTGGGTGCTGGGCACCATCAGGATCTGCAGCTGGCTGCCCTTGCGCTGCTGCAGGGCCAGGGCCTGTGCTTCCAGGGCCTGCTGCTGCGCCGCGTCCAGGGTGCCGGTGGTGTCGACCACCGGCGAGCGCATCGGCGGAATCGCGGCGTCGGCCTGCGCCCAGGCCGGCAGCGCCAGGCACAGGCAGGACAGCAGCAGCGCACGCAGCAGCGGGCGGAGGCTCATGGCTTACTGCGCCGGCGCCTGCTGCGGTTGCGGCTGCGGCGCGGGTGCGGGGGCGGCCGGCTGCGAACCGAACTTCACCGCCGGCGGCTGCGCGATCTGCGCTTCGTTCTCGACCGTGAAGTTGGGCTTGGCCGCGTAGCCGAAGATCTTGGCGGTGATCAGCTGCGGGAAGGAGCGGATGTAGGTGTTGTAGTCCTGCACCTGCTGGATGTAGCGGCCGCGGGCGACCGTGATGCGGTTCTCGGTGCCTTCGAGCTGCGCCTGCAGGTCGCGGAAGCCCTGGTCGGACTTCAGGTTCGGGTAGTTCTCGGTGACCACCAGCAGCCGCGACAGCGCACCGCTGAGTTCGCCCTGTGCCTGCTGGAACTGCTTGAGCGAGTCGGCGTCGTCGGCATTGACGTTGACCTGGCCGACCCGCGCGCGGGCGTTGGTCACGTCGGTCAGCACCTGGCGTTCCTGGTTGGCATAGCCTTCCACGGTCTGCACCAGGTTGGGGATCAGGTCGGCGCGGCGCTTGTACTGGTTCACGACTTCTGACCAGCCGGCCTTGACCTGTTCATCTTTCTGCTGGATCGCGTTGTAGCCACAACCAGACAACAGGCTGGCCAGCAGGGCCAGCAGGATCAGGCGGATAGAGGTACGCATGGCCGGCTCCGGATCGGGGATGGACGCGGCCGGAGAATGGCATGAATAGGGGTTAATTCCCCGTCATGGTCGGGTACCGACCGGGGTCGGTACCCGAAGAAGCCTTACCAGTTGCCGGCGCCCGGCACGTGGTGGGCCAGCGCGCGGCGGCGCATCAACAGGTTCAGCCACTCCACCAGCACCGAGAAGCCCATCGCGGCGTAGATGTAGGGCTTGGGCACGTGCACGTCCAGGCCGTCCAGGATCAGCACCGCACCGATCATCAGGATGAAGGCCAGGGCCAGCATCTTCACGGTCGGGTTGGCGTCGATGAAGCGGCCCAGCGGGTTGGCGGCCAGCAGCATCACCAGCACCGACAGCAGGATGGCGGCCACCATCACCGGGATGTGGTCGGCGATGCCGACGGCGGTGATCACCGAGTCCAGCGAGAACACGATGTCGATCACCGCGATCTGGGCGATCACGTAGCCGAACACGGCCGACGCCTTGGTGGTGCTGGGGTCTTCGTCCTCGCCACCGCTGATCAGTTCCTTGATCTCCATGCAGCCCTTGATGATCAGGAACAGGCCACCGACGATCAGCACCAGGTCGCGGATGGAGATGCCCATGCCGGCCACGGTGAACAGGTTGGACTGCATGTGCGCCAGATAGGCCAGCGACACCAGCAGCAGGATCCGGGTGATGCAGGCCACGGCGATGCCGAGCTTGCGCGCGAACGGGCGGCGCTCCTCGGGCAGTTTGCTCACGGCAATGGAGATGAACACCAGGTTGTCGATGCCGAGCACGATTTCCAGTGCGCTCAGGGTCACCAGGGTCAACCAGACGTTCGGGTCGGACAGCAATTCAAGAAACATGGACCGGGATCCTTACAAAGGGGGAAAGCAATACGCAGGGGCGCGTCAGAACACGCGCGGGGCCAGCACCAGGGCCCAGCACAGCAGGACATTCATCATCAGCACGAACACCGCCGCCGAGCCCATGTCCTTGGCGCGGCCGGCCAGTTCGTGGAATTCGGCGCCGTAGCGTTCGATCACCGCTTCAATGGCCGAGTTGGCCAGTTCCATGGCCAGTACCAGCAGCATCGATCCGATCATCAGCGCGCGCTCGACCGGGGTCTGGCCGAGCCACAGCGCCACCGGTGCGAGCACGACCAGCAGGTAGACCTCGAGGCGGAACGAGGACTCGTGCAGCCAGGCGGCGCGCAGGCCCTGCCAAGACCAGACCGCCGCCTTGAAGATGCGCTTGGGGCCGCGCGGCAGGTGCCCGAATTCGTCAGCCACGCAAGCACGCTCCGTGGTTGGCAAGGAGGCACGACGGCAGAACCAGGGCACGGCGAAGGGTCATGGGCAGCGCGGGAAGCGGTGGACAATCCGCCATTTTGCCACAGGGCGGCCGGACCCCGCCCACGATGCTGCCTGGCCGGCCCCCGACACGCGGGGACAACCCCTCCACCCCCCTGGCCGCCTAAGATGGCCCGGTACCCGTTCAGGAGTCCCGCATGACCCACCGCATCGCCCGCCCGTTGCTGCTCGCCCTGGCGCTGACCGCCAGCCTGCCCGCCCTGGCCCTGAAGACCGCCCCGGTCCCGCCGCCGCCGCAGGTACCGGAGCAGGTGTCCAATGTGGCCTGGGCCGGGGACATGGCGGCCTTCGCCAAGGCCGACGCGGCCAACCCGCCGCCACGCGGGGGCATCGAGTTCATCGGCAGCTCGTCGGTCCGGATGTGGGACACGCTGGCGGCCGACTTCCCGGGCCAGAAGGTGTTCAACCGCGGTTTCGGCGGTTCGGAGGTGCGCGACAGCACCTGGTACGCCGACCAGATCGTGATGCCGTACGCGCCGTGCAAGGTGTTCTTCTACGCCGGCGACAACGACCTCAACAGCGGCCGCAGCCCGGCACAGGTGCGCGACGATGTGGTGGCGTTCGTACAGCGCGTGCACCGCGACCTGCCCAAGACCACGGTGGAGGTCATTTCGATCAAGCCGAGTCCGTCGCGCGCGCAGCTGCTGCCGGCGGTAGTGGAAGCCAACGGATTGATCCAGACGGCGCTGGCGAAGCTGCCCAACACAGGTTTCACCGACGTCTATACGCCGATGCTGGGCGAAGACGGCCAGCCGCGCGCGTCGCTGTTCCGCGAGGACATGCTGCACATGCAGCCGGAGGGCTATGCGATCTGGCGCAAGGCGTTGGCCCCGAAGGTGCAGTGCACCTGAGTCGGACAAGATGGGACACTCGAGAATTCGGGAAGATGAACGCCCATTACAAAAGCGTGCCGTTACCCAGTAACGGCACGCTTTCCATCGGGCACAATTAGTTAAGAATCTCGACGCAGCTACGCCACCATTACGAAAGAGCGTAGTGATCAGTAAGCCCAGAGATATCCGAGAATCCCCTCATTAATCGTACTTCCGTAGCCCTCGCAATTCTCCAATGTACTATCGAAGTGATCCACCGTAGGCAGATCCTGTCGGCAACGATATAGCGGAGAGGTCCCCGGGTGATGATATGCGTAGAGGTAGCCAATGAGTGCACGCTTCTTTGGCTTTGAATGTCCCTCGCAGCTTTTATCGTTTGAGGTGAAGTAGTTCCAACGCTTCGCAGCCTTCGAAATGCATTGATATAGTGCATTCCCACCCTCGAAAGGATGGCGGGCGATGAGTCCAATGTTGTTCATAAACCCGCCCTCGGGCCAGTCACCGCCCCCGACATACGTCGAGTTCTCGCTAAACATATCACCCCCATGCCCATTAACCTTTCGTCGCTCCATTATTGCCGTCGGCTTTACTGGATACGCGCCTCTCTCTAACTGAGCCAGGACAACCTCATCAGATACAGCCCCCCCTCCCTGACTAGCGGCGGCAGCACCAGCAGCGAAAGCGAGCACGACTACAGGAGTCACCGCAAATTTCAACAGGTTCACCGAGCAACCTCCATAAGAACAATTCGTCAGAAAAGAAATTACACGCGGACCAACGGATCCGCGATTCAAATCCTAACGATAGAGATGCACGACTAATTGAGCGTCATACCACAAAATACGAAGTAATAAAATAAACAATCAACGCCACCATTTGCATTGAGCAACAATATTGGCAAATCCTGCACTCGAACTTCCATGCGTGAATGGCATCAACTTCGGTGTTTGAGGATCCTACGTTTTAATTACCCGCCAGGGCTCCAATCAGAGCGCAGGTTCGTACCCCAAGCGTCGAGCGGATGAGCATTCGGGGCAAAAAATGGGTCAACCGTGATTTCGGCAATTCGGAAATGCGCGACAGCACCTAGTACGCCGACCGTTTCGCTGTCCCGTGCGCGCAGTGCATACGTGTTCTTCAGCGCCCGGCGACACTCACCTCGACGGCAGCCGCGACCCGGCGCAGGTGCGCGATCAGGTGTTGGCGCTCGTGCAGCGCGTGCACCGCGACCTGCCGATGACGACGGTCGAAGTAATTCCGATCAAGTCGAGCCCGTCGCGCGCGCAGCTGCTGCCGGCGGTGGTTGAAGCCAACGGGTTGATTGAAAAGGCTTTGGCGACGATGCCCAATACCGGCTTCACCGACGTGTACACGCTGATGCTGGGCGAAGACAGCCAACGGCGCGCGTCGCTGTTCCGCGAGGACATGTTGCACATGCAGCGGGAGGGCTATGCGATCTGGCGCAAGGCGTTGGCGCCAAAGGTGCAGTGCCTGTAGTTGCAAGGCCGGTGATCGCGCGGTAGAGCCGGTTTCGTTCGGGGTCCATGCGTCACAGTGCTGATCGGCAGGGTCGGCAGTCGTTTGGGAACCGACCTTACCCCGGATCAAGTCCGCGATCCGAATCGCGCGCGATTCACCGATAGGTGATGGTCGCCTGCGTGCCCAGGCCTGGCTCGCTGCTCAATCCGATCTTCCAGCCGAACCGGTCGCACAACCTGCGGACGATCGACAGGCCAAGCCCGGTGCCCTGCGGGCGGCTGGGTTCGGCCCGGTAGAAGGGCTCGAAGGCGCGCGAGAGCGCTTCGGGCGACATGCCGATGCCGGTGTCGCGGACCACGACGCGGTCATCGAGCACGTCGACGTCGATGCGGCCTTCGTCGGTGTAGCTGCAGGCGTTGCGCAGCAGGTTGCTGATCACCACCTGCAGGACCCGGGGCGGTGCGTGCAGCTGCACCGGACCGTTGCTGTGCACGTGGATTTCGACCGGGCGGCCGGCCAGCAGTTCGCGGGCGTTGTCCACTTCGTACTGGACGATGTCGTTGACGTCGAACAGTTCGATCTGCGGTTCGACATCGGCTTCGCGAGCAAGGATCAGGAAGGCGTCGATCACCGCCTCCATGTCGCGGCCGGCGCGCTGGATGCGGTTGAGTCCGCGACGCAGGCGCGGGGTCATGTCCTGGTCGCCGAGCGCCATGTCGCTGGCCACGCGGATGACCGTCAGCGGCGTGCGCAGTTCATGGCTGGCGTCGCGGGTGAAGTTGCGTTCGCGCGCGACGTGTGCGGTGACCCGTGTCGCCAGCGAATGCAGTGCGGCGGCCAGCTGCCGGGTTTCGCCCTGCATGTCGGCCGGCAGTTTGTCCGGGGCGAGGTCGGATGCTTCGGGGTGGCCGGGGTTCCAGCGCGAGACCCGGCGCGCCAGCCAGTTGACCGGCGAGACCAGCCGTTTGGAGGCGCGGTAGGTGACCCAGGATGCGGCATACACGGCCAGCAGGGTCAGCAGCACCGGGACGATGCCGAACCAGAACGCCAGCATTTCCGCGCGGGAGCGCAGGAACACGAGGTAGAGGCGGCCTTCCGGGCGTGCATCGACCAGCACCAGCTGGTCGTCGGCCTTCAGCTCGTGGAAGCCGGGCGCCAGCTCGCGCAGGTTGGCCGGCAGGCTCAACGCCGACTGACCGGTTTCGAGCAGGTAACCGCGGATGTTGCGCGTGTTCGGTGGCGGCTGCACCGGCGAGGCCGCGTGCAGGTCCCAGAAATAGGTGGCTTCTTCCTGCAGCGCGCTGCTGACCAGGCTGTGCTTGATGACCAGCGAAACCAGCCACGCACCGAGCAGGATGCCCAGGCTGGCCAGTACGGCCTGCAGGATGAAAGCAATTCGGATCTTGCGCGGCAGACCGTGCGGCATTACGACGTCCAGGGCGAAAACGGCGATGCCCCGGCAACCGCCGGGGCATCGTGTCGCATCAGCTCATCGGCTGGGCGATATCGGCAATACGGTAACCGGCGCTCTGCACGGTGTGCAGCAGCGGACGGTCGAACGGCTTGTCGATGATCTTGCGCAGGTTGTACAGATGGCTGCGCAGGGTGTCCGAGTCCGGCAGGCCGTTGCCCCAGATTTCGCGTTCGATCTCCTGGCGGGTCACCACACGCGGCGATTCGCGCATCAGGATGGTGAGCAGGCGCAGGCCGATCGGCGACAGCTGCAGCTCGGTACCGGCACGCGTGGCGCGCATGCTGACCGGATCCAGCACCAGGTCGGCGACCTTGAGCACTTCCGAACCCACCTGGCGACGTTCGCGGCGGATCAGCGCGCGCAGGCGGGCCTCCAGTTCCTGGATAGCGAACGGCTTGGTCAGGTAATCGTCGGCGCCAAAGCCCAGGCCGGTGAGCTTGTCGTCCAGCGTGTCGCGCGCGGTCAGCATCAGCACCGGGGTCGACTTGCGGGCGTCGTTGCGCAACCGGCGGCAGACTTCGATGCCGTCCAAACGCGGCAGCATCAGGTCCAGCACCACCACGTCGTAGCTGTTCTCGGCGGCCAGTCGATAACCGTCCAGGCCGTCCTGGGCGTAGTCGACCTCGAATCCGCGGCCTTCCAGGTATTCGCCAATCATTTCGGAGATATTGCGGTTGTCTTCGACCACCAGCACCAGGCCGGAGGTTTCCTTTGTCTGACGCATGGGAGTCCCTCTTTCTTCAGCTTTGTGAAACATGCCGGATCGACGGTGGACGCGATGTGAAGCCGCTCACAGGTTACGACGCAGGGGCTTTCAGCAGGGGTTTGAGCAGCGGCCAGACGTTGTCCAGCACCTGCGGTTGCGCAGCGGCAGTGGGGTGGAGGCCGTCGGACTGCATCCGCCCGGGCTTCAGCGCCACTCCTTCAAGCAGGAACGGCAGCAAGGGCACCTTGTACTGGCTGGCCAGCCCTGCATAGGCCTGGCGCAGCCGATCCCGGTAGGCGGGGCCGTAATTGGGTGGCACGTCGATGCCGAGCAGCAGCACGCGGGCCCCCGCCTTCTGACTGGCCACGATCATCTTTTCCAGGTTGCCGCGGAGCTGCGCCGGGGTCAGCCCGCGCAGGGCGTCGTTGCCGCCCAGTTCGATCACCACCACCGACGGCCGGTGCTTTTCCAGCAGCGCCGGCAGCCGGGTCAGCGCACCGGCGGTGGTCTCGCCGCTGATGCTGGCGTTGACAATCGTCGGCGGCGGTGTGATCTGCTTGTTGACCCGCTGTTGAAGCAGGTTCACCCAGCCGGAGGCGGCCGGGATATTGTGGGCTGCACTGAGGCTGTCGCCGACCACCAGCACCGCGTGCCGGGTATCGGCACCTTTGGCACACGCCAGCGCAGGCATCAGCAGCAATCCTGCCAGCAGCCACATCATCATCCGGGCCGCATGGCCCATCCTTGCTCGGTACATTGGAGAATCCTCATCGACAGCCTGTCCCCCCGCAGCGCGTCCGTCGCCATCGCCGCCCACAACGTGGGCAAGTCCGCCCGTGGCCCGGAGGGTGAAGTCCACATACTGGACAACATCGACATGACGGTACATGAAGGCGAGAGCGTGGCGATCGTCGGCGCGTCCGGATCGGGCAAGACCACCCTGCTCGGCCTGCTGGCCGGACTGGACCTGCCCAGCCGCGGCGAGATCGACCTGGCCGGGTCGCGCCTGGGCACGCTGGACGAGGAAGCGCGCGCGCAGCTGCGCGCACGCGAGGTCGGCTTCGTCTTCCAGAGCTTCCACCTGCTGCCGGCACTGACCGCTGAAGAGAACATCGCGCTGCCGCTGGAACTGGCCGGGCGCGAGGACGCGGGTCGGGTGCGCGAGGTGCTGGAACAGGTAGGGCTCAGCCATCGCGCGCGGCATTACCCGCGACAGCTGTCCGGTGGCGAGCAGCAGCGCGTGGCGCTGGCGCGCGCGTTCGTGGCGCGGCCGCGGATCCTGTTCGCCGACGAACCTACCGGCAGCCTGGACCAGGCCACCGGCCAGCAGATCAGCGATCTGCTGTTCGCGCTCAATGCGACCAGCGACACGACCCTGGTGCTGGTCACCCACGACCTGCGCCTGGCCCAGCGCTGCGAGCGCATCTACCAGCTCGACGGCGGCCGCCTGGTCGACGCCGCCGGCGTCCGCGCATGAACGTGGTCCGGCATGCCGCGCGCGCGTTGCGCCGCGAGTTCCTCGCCGGCGACCTGCTGACCGTGTTCGCCGCGCTGGTGCTGGGCGTGGCGGTGATGACGGCGGTGGGCACCCTGGTCAACCGGGTCACCCTGGCCCTGACCAGCAGCGCGGCGGAAATGCTCGGCGGCGACCTCGGCCTGGGCGGGCGCGAGGACGTTCCGCAGGCGTTCGCGGATGAGGCGCGCACGCGTGGGCTGGCCAGCACGCGCATGGTCAGCTTCCCCAGCGTGCTGTTCCATGGCGATGACAGCCAGATGGCCAACATCAAGGCGGTCAGCGACGGGTATCCGCTGCGTGGCGAGCTGCGCGTGAGCCGCGCGCCCGGCGGCCCCGATGAAGTGGCCGGGACCCCGGCCGCCGGCGAAGCCTATGCGGACCCACGCCTGATGCAGGCGTTGGGACTGAAGGTGGGCGATGCGCTGGAGTTCGGTGCCGGCACGCTGACCGTGACCCGCATCCTTCAGGCCGAACCGGACACCTCTGGTGAGCTGATGCAGCTCTCCCCGCCGCTGCTGGTCAATCGTGTCGACGTCGACCGCGCCGGCCTGCTCGGGCCGGGCAGCCGGGCGTCGTACCGGATGATGTTCGCCGGCGACACGGCGGCGATCGCCGACTTCCGCAGCTGGCTGCAACCGCGCGCCAAGGGCCTGCGCATCGTCGGCATCGCCGACGCCCAGCGCGGCGTGCGCGGTGCGTTCGACCTGGCTGGCCGCTTCCTGTCGCTGGCCGCGCTGCTGGCGGTGCTGCTGGCCGGCGTGGCCACCGCGCTGGCGGCCAACCGCTTCGCCCTGCGCCGGATCGACCAGGTGGCGGTGCTGCGCTGCCTGGGCGCGCGCCAGCGCGACATCCTCAGCGCGATGGCGCTGCAGCTGGTGCTGCTGGCGATTCCGGCCTGCCTGGTCGGGGTTGGACTCGGCATGGCCGCGCAGGCTGGGCTGGTGCAGGCGCTGGGCGGCTTGATTCCGGGCCGGCTGCCGTTGCCGCAGGCCACGCCGGCGCTGACCGGCGCCGGGATCGGGCTGGTGCTGCTGCTGGGCTTCGGCCTGCCGCCGCTGCTGCGGCTGCGCAAGGTGCCGCCGATGCGCGTGCTCAACCGCAGCTTTGCCACCATGCCGCCCAGCTCGCTGCTGGTCTACGCGGCCGCGCTGGCGGCGACGGTGGCGCTGACCGTGCAGGCCACCGGCGATGTGCGGCTGGCGGCCTGGGTACTGGGCGGGCTGGCCGCGTTGGCACTGCTGGCCGGGGCCGCCGGCGCGGCGCTGCTGTGGCTGCTGCGCGGCCTGCAGCCGCGCCTGCGCGGGCGCTGGAAGCTGGGCCTGGCCGCGCTCACCCGACGCCGCGGGCTGGCGGTAATGCAGCTGGTGGGGCTGTCGTTGTCGCTGTGCGCCCTGCTGCTGCTCTCGGTGATCGGCCCGGGCCTGCTGGCGCAGTGGCGCGACCGCCTGCCCAGCGACACGCCGAACTATTTCCTGATGAACATCCAGCCCGAACAGCGCCAGGCGGTGCTGGACGCACTCGGCGCACTCGGTGTGCAGTCGCCCGGGATCGAACCGTTCAGTACCGGCCGGCTGCTGGCGGTGAACGACAAGGCCCCACAACGGCAGGCGCGCGAAGACAACAGCAACGATGACGATGACGCCAACCGCCCGGTCAACTTCTCCTGGCGGCACGACTTCCCGCCCGCCAATACGCTGCTTTCCGGCACGTATTGGACGGCCGGCAGCACGGCAGCCGAAGCGTCGATCGAGGAAGGCTGGGCCGAGCGCTATGGCATGAAGCTGGGCGACACGGTGACCCTGCAGATGGGCGAACAGGAGCGTCGCTTCACCGTGACCAGCATCCGCAAGGCCGACTGGGATTCGTTCCGGGTCAATTTCTTCCTGCTGCTCAACGAAGGCGCGGTCGGCGATGCGCCGTACAACCTGATCACCGCCTTCCACCTGCCGCGCGCGCAGGCCCCGGCGCTGGCCGGGCTGACCCGCGACTACCCCAACATCTCGCTGCTGGACATTGACAGCATCCTGCAGCGGGTGCGCGAGGTGGTCGACCGGGTCACCCAGGCGGTGCAGCTGGTGATGGGCTTCAGCCTGCTGGCCGGAGTGCTGGTGCTGCTGGCGGCACTGCAGGCCACCGCCGGCGAGCGTCGCTACGACAGCGCGGTGCTGCGCACGTTGGGTGCCACCCGCGCACAGCTGCGCGGGGCGGTGCTGGTGGAGTTCGGGGCGCTGGGGCTGCTGTCTTCGCTGCTGGCGGTAGGTGCCGCCGCGCTGCTGGGCAGCGTGGTCGCCCGCCAGGTGTTCGAGCTGCAGCTCAGCCCGCCGTGGGGCCCGCTGCTGCTCGGGGGCGCGCTGGGCGTGGCACTGAGCATGCTGGCCGGGTGGTGGGGCACGCGGCGGATCCTGCATACGCCACCGGCGCTGGCGTTGCGCGAGGCCTGATCACGGTCATCCACACCGTCGGGGGCCGGGCATCGGTATGCTGCCCGCCCCTGCCATGAGGTTCTCCGCGATGCCCGGCCCGTCGTTCGCTTCCTACCTGTATCCCGTGTTGCTGCTGCTGGGCAGCAACATCTTCATGACCTTCGCCTGGTACGGGCATCTCAAGTACAAGAGCGCGCCGTTGATGACGGTGATCCTGGTCAGCTGGGGCATCGCCTTCTTCGAGTACTGCCTGCAGGTGCCGGGCAACCGGCTGGGCAGTGCGGTGTATTCGGCCCCGCAGCTGAAGGGCATGCAGGAAGTGATCACGCTGGTGGTGTTCGCGGTGTTTTCCGCGTTCTACCTGGACCAGCCGTTGAAGTGGAACCACTACGCGGCGTTCGGGCTGATCGTGGTGGCCGCGTTCCTGATGTTCAAGGAATGACGGCCGCGCCGTCATTCCGCTGGGTCGGTTGAGCCGACCAACGCCACCAGCGCGTCCTCCCGCATGCGCCGTTTCATTGCGTTGTGGCCGAAGCGCATCTGCGCCAGCTCCGCGCGCAGTACATCGGCCTGCCCGCGGCTGATCGATTCGGGCCTGCCGACCTCGCGCATGGTCACCAGCGTGCTGCGTTCGGCAATCTCCGCGCGGACCCAGTTGGGCAGCTCGCGCCGCCACGCCCGGCGACATGCTGGTGCCGCCGCCGCGCGGCGAGCGTCCGCAAGCGAACCCCGATGATGCGGCGCGATATGCGCGCGCAACACCTCCACCTGGCGTTCAAGATTCGCCGCATGGCGGGTGGATGCGCTGTGCCGGTAGTCCTGGAAGTTGATGTGGCGCAGATCGTCGAGCGAGCGGCCTGCGGTGGTGGGCGCCGGCAACGGATTGCCGGTCCGGCTGCGGGCCAGGCGGTGCAGGCCCTCCCGGATCACCGGAATCTCGCTGGGCCGTCCGCGCAGCGCATACCCGAAGCCGGTATCCAGCCCGGCCTGCGCGATGCACAGGGCCTCGCCCTCGCTGGGTCCCAGCCCGCCGAACAAGCGGGGGTTTTCCTGGATGCGTTGCCCGCACGCCGCATAGTTGCGCGCCAGGCTCGCGCCGAGCGCGGACGGCAGCGTGCCGTTGCAGATCCCGTCGAGCGGGAGGGGAATGCCCTGGACAGCGGCAGCAGGCGCGGCGCGCGCGCCCTGGAACGCGGCGGCGACGCCGACCACGGCAGTAAGCAGGTTCGGGAAGTGCATGGCAGGCAGGACCTCTCTATGCAGGTCCTGCCAGTAGCTGCCTGTGCTGGAGGAAAAACCTCCAGGAATCGATCATCCCACCAGCGGCTCAGCGCGCGGTGTCGGCCGGCGCCTTTTCAACCCACTGCTTGAACACCGCGTCGATCTGCGCGTCCTTTACCTGCTTGCCGTCCTGCAGGTCCTGGGCCTGGGTGAACAGCGGGATGATCATCGCCATGCCGTCCAGCTTGGTCTTCAGATGCACGCCCGGCGCCTGGCCGAGGAAGCCGTTCCAGCGCGCGCGGACCTTGCCCCAGTAGTCGGCGGTGGCGGTCCAGTAGTCGTAGGCCGGCTTGAAGTCCACCTCGGTGGTGCGGTTGTAGTCGTTGAAACCGAACTCGCGCGCGATCTCCTGCTGGCTGCCGTCGGCGCCGCGCAGGATCTTGGTGTTGAACTGCTCGTGGGTCCAGCCATTCGGGGTCAGCGTGTGGCGGTTGACCACGGCCAGCGCGTTGTAGTCGCTGCGACGGGTGTATTCGCGGCGCGGCAGCGGGCGCCAGCTGAGGTCGCTGGTCCAGGTGGCGACGTTGTTGCTGTAGTCCCATTTGCCGGTACCGCAGTAACGCGGCGCATCGCTCACCTCGTACACGCACTGGGTCCACGCACCCGCATTCACGGCCGGATCGATGGTGCGCACGTGCCAGGTCTGGTCGGCGCTGAATTCGAAGCGGCTCGGCGCTTCATACACCCAGTCCTGGCGCCAGTGCTTGGTCACATGGCCGCTCTTGCCGTCCACCAGCAGGTGCTGCAGCACGATCCGCTTCGGCGTGTCTTCGACCACGATCACCACTTCGTTGCCACCGCTGCGCACGGCCGGCGCGCGTTCGTAGCCGGGCTTGAGCAGCACGGTTTCGTCGAAGGCGAAATCAACGATGTATTCGCCCTTCATCGCCAGGATGCTGGCGTGGTCGCGCTGCAGGTCGGAGGGCTGGGCGTGGGCGATACCGCTGCTGGCAAGCAGCAGCCACGCGCTGGCTGTCTGGAGTTTCATCTACGCAGGTCTCTTCAGGAATGTCGGAGGGAAGAAAGGTGGACAAGCGGTACCACGTTGGAATCGTCGACCCACAGCTCGCCGTCGGCGCCCTCGACCCGCGCGATGCGGCGCGCGGCGGTGGCACCGAGTGCCGACAGCGCGGCCACGCTTGCGGCAATGCCCTGGGCATCGCCGGCATGCAGGCGCAGCGCGCACATCCGCCAAGGCTCGCCGCCCAGCCGGGTGGCCAGGCGCCGCCACAGGCGCTCGGCCACGCCGCCGTCGTTGGCCGGCTCCGGTCGCGCCGGGAAGGCGGACACCAGCCGGTCCCAGGCGAGGAAGTCGCTGTCGGGCAGGAGATACAGCCGCCAGCAGCAGCGGCCGCGGGCATCGGCGAAGCACAGGCTTTCGCGGATGCCTTCGCTGTCCATGCCCTGGCAGGCGTGGGCGGAAACGGCGTGTTTCCAGCCGCCCAGCTCGCTGCTCTCGGGACGGTACAGGCACAGCACCGTGCCCAGTGCCGCCAGCTGTTCCGGGGAAGGCAGCTGGCCAGGGCGCAGGTACCGGTCGGGGGTTCGCAGTGCGGAAAGGGCTCGGCTCATGATGGGCTACCAGCTGACGGCGAGGCTGGCCGACACGTTCCGGCCAGGGTTGGTGTAGCGGTCGATCACCGTGCTGTTGGTGGCCAGCGTGGAGGTGATCGCGGAGTAGTCGATGTACTTGCGGTCGCCGAGATTGAACACGCCGACGTTGATCTTGGCGCCCGGCGCGAAGTCCCAGTGCGCCATCAGGTCGAGCACGCCATAGCCGGCCGGGCGGAACGCGGTGGCGACGGGCATGCGGTCCTTGCGCTGGGCGAAGGTGCCGGCCAGTTCCACGCCCCAGCTGTCACGGTCGTAGGCCACGCCCAGCGTGCCGCGCAGCGGATCGATCGATGCCAGCGGCACGTCTGCGGTCTTGTCGGTGCCGCGCGACCAGGCCACGGCGCCATTCAACGACCAGCCGGCCATCGCCGTGCTGAGCTCGCCGAGGTCGACCCCGGCCTTGAGTTCGGCACCGTAGATTTCCGCGTCGGCGATGTTCTGCGACTGGAACACGATCAGGCCCTGCGCGTTGACGCCGACCTGGCGCTGCGACTCGATGAAGTCCTTGTAGTCGTTGTAGTAGCCGCTCACGCTCACGTACGCAGCCGGGCTCAGGAAGCGAACGCCCAGTTCCAGCCCGTCGCTGGTTTCCGGCTTCAGGTCCGGGTTCGGGATGGCGGTGTAGCCGAACATCACGTTGGTGAAGCCCAGGTTGACGTCGTTGTACGGCGGCGAGCGGAAGCCGTGCGAGTACCCGGCAAACAGCGACCAGTCGTCGGCAAAGCGCCACACCATGCCCAGCTTCGGCGACACGCTGGTCTTGGTCAGGTCGGAGACCGCCATGCCGGGGTTGTCGGCGGCGAAGATCGGGTCCACGTCCGGGCGCAGCTCGTAGTGGTCCACGCGCACGCCGGGCACCAGCGACAGGCGGCCGTCAGCGAAGCGCATTTCGTCCTGCACGTACAGGCCCAGTTCGGTGGTCTTGCTGATCGGGAAATCGCGGACCGGGAACGCGTCGGGCAGGATGGTGGTGCTGGTCTGGCCGTTGGCCAGTACCTGGTAGCCGTCGCGCTTCTGGCGCGTTTCGGTCCAGGTGCCGTCGAAGCCGTAGGTCAGCGCGTGCTCCACGCTGCCGGTTTCCAGTGCCTTGTGGAAGGCGGCCTGCAGGCCGTACACGCGCTGGTCGAAGTTGAATTCGCGGTGGCGGGTGCTGCGGTTGGCACGCGCCTCGTCGGTGCGCTGGGTGGTTTCACTGTCCTGCCGGTACAGCTGCCAGGACAGGCTGTCGGCGAAGCCGGCGGCCAGGTTGTCCATCTCGTGCGCGAACGACACCCGCGCGCGCGTCTGGTGGTCGCGCGCCTGCATGCCGGTGGTGGTGGTGCGGTCGATCGCCGACAGCACGTCGGTGTCCACGCTGTCTTCGTTGCCTTCCACGGTCAGGCGGAAGCGCTGGTCCTCGCTGGGCGCGTACACCAGCTTGCTGAGCACGCTGCGGCCATCGCGGTCCTGCGGATTGGCGGCGGTGCGGGTGCGGTCATTGCTGCGCACCTCGCCCATGCTTTCGGTTTCCTGGCCCTGGCGATGGTTGACGTTGACCATGCCGCTCCAGCGCTCGCCACCGAACGCGGCGGTGGCACTGCCGAGCAGGCCGTTCCACTCGCCGTCGTAGCCGAACTTCAGGCCGACGTAGCTGTGCTTGTCGTCCTTCAGGTAGTCGGCCGGGTCCTTGGTAACGAAAGCCACCACGCCGCCGAGCGCATCCGAACCGTACAGCGCACTGGCCGGGCCGCGCACGATCTCGACCCGCTTGAGGGTCTCCAGGTCGGTGAAGTTGCGATTGGCGTCGGAGAAGCTGCCGATGCTGAAGGCCTTGGGCATGGCGATGCCGTCGGTCTGGATCAGCACGCGGTTGCCGTCCAGGCCGCGGATGCGGAAGCCGCCCAGGCCGAAGCGGGCCGGGCTGCTGGTGACCGAGATGCCCGGCTCGTAGCGGACCAGGTCCTTGATGTCGCGCACCAGATGGTTGTCGAGCTGCTCACGATCGATCACATCCACCGTGGCGGCCACGTCGCTGAGCGCACGTTCGGTGCGGGTGGCGGTGACCTGCACGCGGTCGAAGTCACGCGCGGCGGTGCCCGCATCGGGGCTGGCGGGGGCGGCGGCATGCGCGGCAACAGGCAGCGCGAGGCAGACGGCAATACTCAGGGCAGTCGGACGGATCATGGGTTGGCAGGGTCGGCTGGACACGGAAGGAGACCCCCGACCGGCGCCGGGACCCGAAGGTCGCAGGCGACGTGCCGAGGGGGAGAGAGCGGTGCAGGACGGCGGGCCAGGGGGCGTCGCGCGGCCGCGCGGACGCACCCCGTGGGGGAGGCGGGCCGTTATTTGGTGAGGATCAGCTTGTCGTTGCTGGTGTGGCGCAGGCGATAGAAGCGGTCGCCGTGCTGGATCAGGATTTCGCGGCGACCCTTGAGCAGGGCCTCGCTGTCGATCACTTCTTCGGCCGGGACGGCACGGACCGGGCGGTCGCGCAGGGTCAGCGTTTCGGGGCGCAGCAGTACAGCGGCTTGAGCGTTCATTGTCTGGACTCGTGCGAGGGACGAGTTAAATGATAATGATTCTCAGTTGACAATCAACAACCATTCTCAATTTCATTGATGAGATTAATGATCGAATCCGGAAATTCGATAGACATCATCAATCAAAAGATTGGTGCGACCCCTTTGTAGAGTCGAGCCACGCTCGACTGCTCTTGGCGCCGTCGCCAGGAAACGCCCGCGCTGCGCGCGGAGTCGAGCATGGCTCGACTCCACAAAGGGCTGTCAGGCGAAGACGGCTTCGACCTGGGCCCAGCCGGCGGCGTCGACCTGCTCCAGCACGTCCAGTGCCTGCAGGTTCTGCAGCAGCTGGCTGACCCGGCTGGCGCCGAGGATCACGCTGGAGACATTCGGGTTGCGCAGGCACCAGGCAATCGCCAGCGTGGCCGGGGCGTGGCCCAGTGCGCGCGCGACTTCGCTGAAACGGCGCACCTGGCCCAGGCGGGCCCCGGCGTCGGCCCCCAGCACCAGGTCCTGCAACCACTCCATGCCTTCGCGCCCCAGCCGTGCATCGGCCGGGATGCCCTGGTCGTACTTGCCGGTGAGCAGGCCCGAGGCCAGCGGCGAGAAGATGGTGGTGCCCAGGCCGGCACCTGCATACAGCGGCGCGTACTCGACCTCGACCCGCTCGCGGTGCAGCAGGTTGTACTGCGGCTGCTCCATCGACGGGCCCTGCAGGTTGCGCGCCTCGGCGATGTCCAGCGCCTGCTGGATCTGCGCCGCCGACCACTCCGAGGTGCCCCAGTAAAGGATCTTGCCCTGCCGTACCAGGGTATCCATGGCGTGCACGGTCTCGGCGATCGGCGCGTCCGGATCCGGGCGGTGGCAGTAATAAAGGTCCAGGTAGTCCACCCGCAGGCGCTTGAGTGCAGCGTGGCAGGCGTCGGTCACGTGCTTGCGCGACAGTCCGCGCTGGGTCGGTCGCGGGTCCTTGGCGCTGCCGAAGAACACCTTGCTGGACACGCAGAAGCCGTCGCGCGGCAGGCGCAGGTCGGTGATCACGTCCCCCATGACCTGTTCGGCACGGCCGTTGGCATAGCCCTCGGCGTTGTCGAAGAAGTTGACGCCATGATCCCAGGCGGCGGCCACCAGGTTGCGGGCCTCATCGCGCGGAACCTGATCGCCGAAGGTCACCCAGGCGCCGAAGGACAAGGCGGAAATCGGCAGGCCGGTGGAGCCCAGGCGACGGTATTGCATGCGAATCTCCTGCTGCGGGCCCGCATCCGGGCCGGGATCGAACCCCATTCTACCTGCCGCCGCCAGCCGCAAGCCCTTGCCGTTGCTGGCCTGATCGGCACCGATGGCCGCGCACACGCTGCTTTTTCTTGCCCCGGCCCCTGCCCTGCACTAGGCTTCCCGTTTTTCGCGACGCCCCAGGGGAGTCACTCACATGGTCGAAGGTTTGGGCAGGATCGGCTTCGGCCTGTTCGGGTTGGCGGTGCTGATCGGCATCACCTGGTTGTTTTCCAATAACAAGCGCGCGGTTGACTGGAAGCTGGTTGCCACCGGTATCACCCTGCAGATCGCCTTTGCGGCGCTGGTGATCCTGGTGCCGGGCGGGCGCGACGTGTTCGACGCGCTGGGCAAGGGCTTCGTCAAGATCCTCAGCTACGTCAATGAAGGCTCCGGCTTCATCTTCGGCAGCCTGATGGACACCAGCAGGTTCGGTTTCATCTTCGCCTTCCAGGTGCTGCCGACCATCATCTTCTTCTCCGCGCTGATGGGGGTCATGTACCACCTCAACGTGATGCAGCAGATCGTCAAGGGCATGGCCTGGGCGATCACCAAGGTAATGCGCGTGTCCGGCGCGGAAACCACCAGCGTATGCGCCAGCGTGTTCATCGGCCAGACCGAAGCCCCGCTGACCGTGCGCCCGTACATCGCCAAGATGACCCAGTCCGAACTGATCACCATGATGATCGGCGGCATGGCCCACATCGCCGGCGGCGTGCTCGCCGCCTACGTCGGCATGCTCGGCGGCAGCGATCCGGTGCAGCAGGCCTTCTACGCGAAGCACCTGCTGGCCGCCAGCATCATGGCCGCCCCGGCCACCCTGGTCGTGGCCAAGCTGCTGGTGCCCGAAACCGGCACCCCGCTGACCCGTGGCACGGTCAAGATGGAAGTGGAGAAGACCTCCAGCAACATCATCGACGCCGCCGCCGCCGGTGCCGGCGACGGCCTCAAGCTGGCCCTGAACATCGGCGCCATGCTGCTGGCCTTCATCGCCCTGATCGCCCTGCTCAACGCCCCGCTGACCTGGTTCGGCGAAATCACCGGCCTGCAGGCCATGCTCGGCCGCCCGACCGACCTCTCCACCATCTTCGGCTACCTGCTCGCCCCGATCGCCTGGGTGATCGGCACCCCGTGGGCCGACGCCACCACCGTGGGCTCGCTGATCGGCCAGAAGGTCGTCATCAACGAATTCGTCGCCTATTCCAAGCTCTCGGAAATCGTCAACGGCCAGGTTCCCGGCGTGTCGCTCTCGGCCGAAGGCCGCCTGATCGCCACCTATGCCCTGTGCGGCTTCGCCAATTTCAGCTCGATCGCCATCCAGATCGGTGGTATTGGTGGCCTGGCCCCGGAACGCCGCCACGACCTGGCCAAGTTCGGCCTGCGCGCCGTGCTCGGCGGTACCATCGCCACCTTCATGACGGCCACCATCGCCGGCGTGCTGACGCATTTCAGCTGATATCCGCTTTAGAGAAACAAACTTTATGAGTAGCAGTGTCGTCGTTGTCGGTTCCTTCAACGTGGATCATGTCTGGCGTTGCGAGTCGCTCCCGGCCCCGGGCGCGACCATTGCCGGCCGCTACAGCACCGGCCCCGGTGGCAAGGGCTTCAACCAGGCCGTCGCCGCCCGTCGCGCCGGCGCCCCGACCACCTTCCTGTGCGCCCTCGGCGACGACGCCGGCGGCGCCATGGCCCGTGGCCTGGCCGACCAGGACGGCTTCGCCCTCAGCGCCGAAGCCAGCACCGAGCCCACCGGCACCGGCGGCATCTACGTCGACAGCCGTGGCCGCAACACAATCGTGATCGGCCCCGGCGCCAACGCCGCCCTCAGCACCGCCTACATCGAACAGCAGCGCGGCCTGCTCGGCGGCGCCAAGGTCGTCCTCGCCCAGCTCGAGTCCCCGGTCGAAACCATCGAAGCCGCCCTGGCCATCGCCCGCGACGCCGGCGTCACCACCGTGCTCAACGCCGCCCCCGCCGACGCCCCCTCCAGCATCGGCCTGCTCAAGCTCGCCGACATCCTCACCCCCAACGAAACCGAGTTCGCCGCCCTGCTCGGCCGCCATGTCGGCGAGCGCATCGACGCCGACGACGTCGCCGCCCTCGACGGCGCCAGCCTGCACGCCCTGTGCCGCAAGCTGGTCGGCAACGGTACCGTCGTCGTCACCCTCGGCGCCGTCGGCGTATTCGTCTCGCACGCCGAAGAAACCCTGCGCGGCGACACCCAGCCCTACTACCGCGTAGGCGCCGAACAGGTCCAGGTGGCAGACACCACCGGCGCCGGCGACGCCTTCAACGGCGCCCTGGTCGCCTCCCTCGCCCAGGACCCCGACGCAGCATTCGCCCGCCACGTCCGCTTCGCGAACCAGTTCGCGGGCAAGTCCACGGAAAAGGAAGGCGCGGCAGTAGCCATGCCGCACTTCACGCCGGCAGATGTGTAAAAAAACGAGTTAACTCGAATGAGAAAAAAGACCGGCCAAAACGCCGGTCTTTTTTTTTGCTTTTGACCTGGCTTACCCCACCGTCACCCATACGGTCTCGAGGGTAGGTCGGTATGGGTTTGTGGGGGAATGAGCCGCATGGATGCGGCGACTTAGCCCCCATGGAAGGGTTCACGGCGTCCCCCACAAACCCATACCGACCTGCCCAGCCAGGCGACCCCGCAGAGCCGACGCTCTGGCTCTGGCTCTGGCTCTGGCTCTACGCTTTTCAGCAGAAGTGAACCGCCCACCATCCCAAATGCACTGGGGACGGCGGAACCAACCGTCAAGCATCTGCTGATGCCGGTATGGCATCAGGGGCTTCCTGATTGGCCTGAACAGGGGAGGCTCCGCGTGGTTGCCGGCCAGAGGCCGGCACTACAATGGCCGCATGCAGATCGGTCCCTACAACATCCAGCCCAATGTCGTGCTCGCCCCCATGGCCGGCGTCACCGACAAACCGTTCCGCCTGCTGTGCAAACAGCTCGGCGCCGGCCTCGCTGCGTCTGAAATGACCATCTCCGATCCCCGCTTCTGGAACACCCGCAAGTCCCTGCACCGCATGGACCACGCCGGCGAACCCGACCCCATCAGCGTCCAGATCGCCGGCACCGAACCCCAGCAGCTCGCCGACGCCGCCCGCTACAACGTCGACCACGGCGCCCAGATCATCGACATCAACATGGGCTGCCCCGCCAAGAAAGTCTGCAACGCCTGGGCCGGCTCCGCCCTCATGCGCGACGAAGACCTCGTCGCCCGCATCCTCAGCGCCGTCGTCGGCGCCGTCGACGTTCCCGTCACCCTCAAGATCCGCACCGGCTGGGACTGCGACCACCGCAACGGCCCTCGCATCGCCCACATCGCCGAAGACAGCGGCATCGCCGCCCTCGCCGTGCATGGCCGCACCCGCGACCAGCACTACACCGGCAGCGCCGAATACGAAACCATCGCCGCCATCAAGGCCGCCCTGCGCATCCCCGTCATCGCCAACGGCGACATCGACTCCCCGCAGAAAGCCGCCCACGTCCTCGCCCAGACCGGCGTCGACGCCGTCATGATCGGCCGCGCCGCCCAGGGCCGTCCCTGGATTTTCCGCGAAATCGCCCACTACCTCGCCACCGGCACCCTGCTCCCCCCGCCGACCATCGAAGAAGTGCGCGACATCCTGCTCGGCCACCTGCATGCCCTGCATGCCTTCTACGGCGAACCCCAGGGCGTGCGCATCGCCCGCAAGCACCTCGGCTGGTACGCCAAGGACCGCCCCGAGAATGCCGCCTTCCGCGCCGTCGTCAACCGCGCCGAAGACCCCGCCGGCCAGATCGCCCTCACCACCGACTACTTCAACGCCCTCGCCGCCGGCGAACCCCTGTCGTCCGCCGCCTGATCGATGTGACCGCCATGACCCCGATTGCCGCCCCCACCTACCTCCACGGCTTCTCCAACACCGAACAGCACCGCCTCGTCACCCAGGCCCGCCTGCTCGAATCCACCATTTTCAACAGCATCGACTACAGCGGCGCCCAGCGCCTGCTTGAAGTCGGCAGCGGCGTCGGCGCCCAGACCGAAATCCTCCTGCGCCGCTTCCCCGACCTGCACGTCACCGGCATCGACCTCAGCGACGCCCAGCTCGCCACCGCCCGCCAGAATCTCGAAAAGACCCCCTGGTGCAGCGAACGCTACAGCCTGCTCCAGGGCGACGCCGGCAACCTCCCGTTCGGCGCCCGCGAATTCGACTCCGCCTTCCTCTGCTGGGTGCTCGAACACGTTCCCTCCCCCGCCCGCGTACTCAGCGAAGTACGCCGCGTGCTCGTACCCGGCTCCCCCGTGTACGTCACCGAGGTCATGAACGCCTCGTTCCTGCTCGACCCGTATTCCCCGCACATCTGGCGCTACTGGATGGCGTTCAACGATTTCCAGTACGACCACGGCGGCGACCCCTTCGTCGGCGCCAAGCTCGGCAACCTGCTGCTCGCCGGCGGCTTCCGCGACGTGCATACCGAGATCAAGACCATCCATCTCGACAACCGCGAACCGGCACGACGCAAGACCATGATCGCGTTCTGGGAACAGCTGCTGTTGTCGGCCGCCGACCCATTGCTGGAAGCCGGGCTGGTGGATCAGGAGACCGTCGATGGCATGCGCCGCGAGTTTTCGCTGGTGCAGAACGATCCGAATGCGGTGTTCTTCTTCTCGTTCGTGCAGGCGCGTGCCACGGTGTATTGAGGCGTTGCCTCGATCAGTAATCGGCCACAATCGAACGTTGCGTTACCGCGGCGGTCGATTGGGATGCGACCCTACCGGAGAAGCACCGCATCATCGTTATCGGCGCGGCGCCACGGCATCAGTGGTCGCGGCCGAATCGCCCGCGTCGGGTGTGGGCGTTTTCCAGATGCGTTCCCACAGCGCCCCGAAGCGGCGCTTCGCGCGCGCCCTGCCCTGTTCGCCTTCGTAGGCCGGGCGCAGCTGCTCCGGCGTGATCGCCACCCAGCGCTCGCCTTCCGTGCGTGCCACCGCGAAGGTGAAGGTGTAGTCCGGTTCCAGGCCCATGCGCAGATCGCTCAGCTGCAGCCGGTCGTCGACCACCTGCGCGCGCATGAAACCCCGGTTGAACCAGTTCAGGCGCGCCACCGCCGGAATGTGCGCCGCCTGGCGCAACGCCTGCACGTTCGACGGGTAACCGCGGAACGTCATGGGGCCTTCATCGGCCACCACCGAACGCTCGCCGATCACATAGCCACTCGGCGTCATCGCCACCACCTGCCACAGCAGCGTGTTGAACGGCGTCGCCACCGAAAAGCGCGGCGCACTGCCCAGCCCCATCGCCGCCAGCGCACGGTCCGCCTCGCGTTCCACCTGCTGCTTGGCCAGCAGCGACCAGCCCAGGTAACCCGTGCTCAGCACCAAGCCTGCCAGCAGCGCCTTCTGCGCCAGCGGCCGGCTGCGCGCGAACCACGCCACCGCGCAGCCCAGCAACAGCCACACCGTGTACAGCGGATCGATGATGAACACACTCGACCACATCGTCGGCGGCGGCGTGAACGGCCACCACAGCTGCGTGCCGTACACGGTGAACGCGTCCAGCAGCGGGTGCGTGATCAACGCCAGCAGGATCGCCCAGAACCAGCGCACCGGTGCCTGCGCCACCCGGCCGTGGCCGAAGCGTTTGAACAACCACCAGATCAGCGCGGCCACCCAGGGCAGGACCAGCAGCGAATGGCTGTAGCTGCGGTGTTCGGTCATCAGCGCCACCGGGTCGGCGGCGGTGAAGGCCAACACCAGGGCATCCAGGTCCGGCAGCGTGCCGAGCGCGGCGCCCGCCAACAAGGCGGCGCGGCGATGGCCGGCGGGGGCGATGGCGGCGGCAACGGCGCCGCCGAGAACGATCTGGCTTAAGGAGTCCATTGCCCGATGGTACGGGAGCGGCGGGGTTTACGGACGTGGGTGGCACCGCGTGGGACACGCATGGCGTGTCCCGCAGTCACGCCGCAACCCGCCTGGACCCCACCAGCTGCACCAGCATCCGCCCCTCATGATCGATCAACCGCAGGCTGCCATCCGCGTCTTCCGCCAGCGCGGTCAGGCTCTCCACCCAATCCCCATCATTGGCGTACACCAGCCCCTCCCGCTCGATCAGCGCCGCACGATGGATGTGCCCGCACACGATCCCGTCCAGCCCTCGCCGGCGCACATCGGCCAGGCCCGCCTGCACGAACCGCTCGATGTAGGCTTCGGCCGCGCTGCTGCGCTTCTTCAGGAACGCCGACAACGACCAGTAGCGCAGGCCCAGTCGGCCCCGCACCGCGTTGAGCAGCCGGTTGCCTGTCAGGATGCGGTAATACAGCCAGTCGCCGAAGCGCTCCTGCAACCCGCCGAAGTGGGTCGCGCCGTCGTAGTCGTCGCCGTGCACCACCAGCAGCCTTCGCCCGTCTGCCGTGGTGTGGATCGCCCGGCGTCGCACCCGCATCGCCGGCAGCATCAGCCCGCACAGCTGGCGCAGCGACGCGTCGTGATTGCCCGGGATGTACACGATCTCTGTGCCGGCCCGGCGCAGTGCGTGCAGCGCCTCGATCACCCCGCTGTGCGCAGCACCCCAGCTGGCGCGGCGCTGCGACATCCACCACAGGTCGACGATGTCGCCCACCAGGTACAGGCGCTGGCAGCGCAGCCGGGACAGGAACATGGCCAGCTCGGCGGCGTGGCAGTGCCGGGAACCCAGGTGCACATCGGACAGGAACACGGTCCGGCGCCATGGGAACGGGGCGTCTCCCGCCGGCGGCGCTGCGACCGGGCGGCCCGCAGCGGCGGGCGGATCGACGGCGGTGCCGCCCTCCCACCAGGCAGCTTCACGCAACTGCAGACGCGGCTCGAGATCGTGCATGGCACTTGCTCCGGGGCGGCTGAATGGCCCGCAGCCTGCGCCCGGCATGCGGCAACCGGATGACCATTCGGCGGCAGGCCGATGACCGGCGCCGCGAAAAGCCCACCGCACCGGACCGCCCGGCTGTCACGCAGGTGGAACACTGGGCCGCGACGCTGGGCCCCAATCGCGCTGTGGCGGCCCCTGCCGGTGGGCACGCCGGCTTAACCACGGGCAACCCCCGCTGGGCCACAATGCAATGGCGCGACTTGCCGTGTATCATTCGCGCCCATCTTTCCATCCGAATCAAAGGATATTACGCCTGATGTCCAGCTACCTGTTCACCTCCGAATCGGTCTCCGAAGGCCATCCGGACAAGATTGCCGACCAGATCTCCGATGCGGTGCTGGACGCGATCCTTGCCCAGGACCAGCGCGCCCGCGTGGCCTGCGAGACCATGGTCAAGACCGGCGTGGCGATCGTGGCCGGTGAAATCACCACCTCCGCCTGGATCGACCTGGAAGCGGTGACCCGCAAGGTGATCCTGGACATCGGCTATGACAGCTCCGACGTCGGCTTCGACGGCGCCACCTGCGGCGTGCTGAACCTGATCG
>NZ_CAUQLJ010000016.1:0-83660 GCF_963519125.1 uncultured Stenotrophomonas sp.
CCGGGTAGCCCCCGGAGGGACGCTAGAAAACATGGATGTTTTCTAGCAGCCCCCAAGGACGGGTTCACGGCGTGTCCCGGAGCGGGGCTGCCCGGTGGCCGCCCCTGCACGTACCAGTGAGACGCTGCTTCGGCATTTGGCTCCGCATAGCGATTTATTAACGCCGACCGCCGGATAATTTACCGATGAAACTATGGTCGATCCGCGGTAACTCACAGAAGCTCGATGGCGGCGCAATGTTCGGCAATGCGCCGCGCGCGGTGTGGGAAAAATGGGCGGCGCCCGACGATCTCAACCGGATCGAACTGGCGTGCCGCGCACTTCTGGCCAGCCCGTTGGCCGGAAAGACCGTGTTGTTCGAAACCGGTATCGGCGCGTTCTTCGAGCCCAAACTGCGGGATCGTTACGGCGTGCAGGAACCCAGCCACGTGCTGATCGAGTCGCTGCGCGAAGCCGGCTTCGAACACGAAGACATCGACGTTGTGGTGCTGAGCCATCTGCACTTCGATCACGCCGGTGGTCTGCTTGCGCCGTGGAGCGAAGGGCGGGGGCCGGAGCTGCTGTTCCCGAATGCCACGTTCCTGGTGGGTGCCGAACATTGGGAGCGCGCGCTGCATCCGCATCCGCGTGACCGCGCGAGCTTCATTCCCGAGTTGCCGCAACTGCTGCAGGACAGCGGTCGGCTGGAGATCGTACAGGGGCCCTATTCGCGCACCCTGGGCCAGAGCGTGCGCTTCAGTTTCAGTGACGGGCATACCCCGGGGCTGATGCTGGCGGAGATCGTCGGGCCGGAGCAGGTCGAGGGCCAGCCGCGCGGGGGTGTAGTGTTCTGCGCCGACCTGATCCCCGGGCGCTCATGGGTGCATGTTCCGATCACCATGGGCTACGACCGCAATGCAGAGTTGCTGATCGACGAGAAGCGCAACTTCCTGGAAGACAAGCTGGCCCGCAACGTGCACCTGTTCTTTACCCACGATCCGCAGGTCGCGCTGGCCCAGGTGACCCGCGATGAGAAGGGCCGGTTTGGAACGGCCCACGAACAGGGTGAATTGAAGGCGCGCGCGTTGGCGTGAGGTTCAACCCACCACACGCGTCCCGAAGATCCGGTCACCCGCGTCGCCCAGGCCCGGCAGGATGTAGCCGCGCTCGTTGAGGCGCTCATCGATGGCGGCCGTGAAGATCTCCACGTCCGGGTGCGCCGCCTGCACGGCAGCGATGCCTTCCGGGGCTGCAACCAGGAAAATACCCTTGATCCGGCGTGCACCGGCCCGCTTGAGCATGTCGATGGTCGCGATCAGGGTGCCGCCGGTGGCCAGCATCGGGTCCAGGATCAGCGCATCGCGCTCCTCCAGCCGTCCGGTCAGCCGCTCGAAGTAGGGCACCGGCTGCAGCGTTTCCTCGTCGCGCTGCAGGCCCACTACGCTGACCCGCGCCGCCGGGATCAGCGACAGCACGCCGCTCAGCATGCCCAGCCCGGCGCGCAGGATCGGCACCACCGTGATCTTGGCGCCGGCAATGCGCTGCACTGTCACCGGGCCGGCCCAGCCGGGCAGGGTGTGGGCTTCGGTATCCAGGTCGGCGGTCGCCTCGTAGGCGAGCAGGCCGCCCAGCTCATTGGCCAGTTCGCGGAAGTCCTTGGTGCTCAGGGACGCGTCGCGCATCAGGCCGATCTTGTGCTGCACCAACGGGTGGCGAACTTCGACGATTTTCATGGGAATGCCAACAAAACGGGGAGGACGCCATTTTGCCGCAGCCGCCCCATACCCGGCCAGAGGCGACTGGTGCGACGGGAAATCACCACCGGTGTCACGTTCATGAAACCTCGCGGACATACCGTGCTGACCCAATCTTTACACCGTTGGGGATGCCGTGCAGAACAAATCGCCGCTGGGCCTGGCCATCAGCCTCTCGTTGCTCGTCCTGTCCACCGCGCCCGCCGTGGCCGCCGCGAGCGGGGAGCTCGCCGGCGCTGCGGCGGCCACCGAACTGGACCGCGTGGAAGTCCGTCCGCAGTTGGAGTCGCAGACCCGTGCGGTCGACCTCAAGCGCAGCAGCGACGCGATCCAGGACGCGGTGTCGTCCGACTCCATGGGCGTCTACCCCGACAAGAACGTGGCCGAGTCCCTGCAGCGCCTTCCGGGCGTGAGCGTCACCCGCGACCAGGGCGAAGGCCGCTTCGTGGTGGTGCGTGGCCTGGATGCCAACCTCAACAGCGTCAGCATCGACGGCGTTTCGGTCGGAACCCCCGAAGACTCCAGCCGCGCCGCGCCGCTGGACGTGATCCCCTCCGACTCCACCGAGCGCCTGCGCGTGGTCAAGTCGCCGACCCCGGACATGCCCGGCGATGCCATCGGTGGCGCGATCCTGGTCGAATCCGCCTCGGCCTTCGACCGCGACGGCCGCAGCCTGCGCGGCAAGATCGAAGCCAGCCACCAGGACCTGTCCGGCCACACCAGCCCGAAGGCCGCGTTCAACTACAGCGAAGTGTTCGCCGATACCTTCGGCGTGGCGCTGGGCGTGAACTACCAGAACCGCAAGTTCGAGTCTGACAACACCGAAGTGGAGTATGGCGAGTTCGACGGCGGCAGCGAAGACGATCTGTTCGCCAACAGCCTGCAGCACCGCAAGTACGAAATCGAGCGCAAGCGTATCGGCGCCAACCTCAACTTCGACTGGCGCCCCAGCGAAGACAGCCAGTACTACCTGCGCACCCTGTACAGCCAGTTCGACGACGCCGAAACCCGCCAGCGCACCATCTTCAACTTCGGCGACGGTGAGGTCACCGCACTGGGCAACAACCAGTACCGTGTCGATGACCTGCCGGCCGACGCGATCCAGAAGCGCATGCGTTACCGCACCAAGAAAGAGAACACCTTCGCCGCCAGCCTGGGCGGTGAGAACCGCCTGACCAATGCGGTGGTCGACTACAAGGTTGGGTACACCCGCACCGAAGAGCGCGTCAACGACGAAATGGAAGCGCGCTTCGAGTACAACGGCGACGACCTCGCCGCCACCGTGGACCAGAACAGCGGCATCCCGCGCTACACGCTCAGCGATGCCAGCTGGATGGACAACGGCAACTACGACTTCGACCGTTTCGTGGTCTCGCCCAAGCGCGTGGACGACAAGGAACACAGCGCGCAGGTCAACATCCGTTTCGACGGCGACAACAGCAGCTACAAGTTCGGCCTGCTCGGCCGCTGGCGCGACCGCGACGTCGACACCGACGAAAATGAGCTGCGCGTCGGTCCGGACGTGGCGTTGTCGGACTGGACCACCTCCAGCCCCGACCACCGCGGCGGCAGCCTCGGCCAGGGCATGAGCTCGGACGCCATGCGCCGCTACTGGGCGCAGTTCGGCAGCCAGTACAGCGCCCGTCCGCAGGATGTCGGTGCCAACGCGATGACCTCGCTGGAAGAGGACTACACCGCCAGTGAAGACATCTTCGCCACCTACGCCATGGGCACCTGGGACATCGGCAACCTGCGCGTGATCGGCGGCGTGCGCGTGGAGAACACCCAGTTCCAGGCGACCGGCAACCAGGTGGATGTGGCCGCCAACGGTCGCAGCTACACCGTTACCCCGCTCACCGCCGACCGCAGCTACACCAACGTGCTGCCCGGCCTGCACCTGCGTTATGACGCCGGCAGCGACTGGGTGCTGCGTGCGGCCGCCAACAAGACCGTCTCGCGCCCGTCGTTCGGCGACATCGCACCGCGCATCGGCTACAACCGCGGCGACGAGGAAGTGCGGATCGGCAATCCCGAGCTGGACCCGTACGAATCGAAGAACCTGGACCTGTCGCTGGAGCATTACATCGGCAGCACCGGCATCATCTCGCTGGGCCTGTTCCACAAGAGCATCGACGGCTACATCGTCAACACCGTCAGCGACAGCGACCCGGAGTATCCGGGCTTCGAGGTCACCCGCGTGATCAACGGCGACACCGCCAAGGTCTACGGCGCGGAGTTCAACTGGCAGCAGCAGCTCAGCTTCCTGCCGGCGGGCTGGGACGGCCTGCTGGTCGGCGCCAGCGGCACCTGGCTGGACACCGACTTCGACCCGGGCCTGGACGGCCGTGCCGACGAGGACTTCACCCTGCCGCGTGCGTCCAAGCACGTGTACAGCGCGCATCTGGGCTATGAGAAAGAAGGCTTCAGCACCCGTATCGCCGCCGTGTACCGCAGCGAATACCTGGATACGCTGGGCGTCAGCCGCGCCTACGATATCTTCGTGGCGCCCAACACCCAGCTCGACTTCAGTCTGGACTACAAGATCACCGCCAACGTGAGCGTCTACTTCGAAGCGCAGAACCTGCTCGACAAGCCGCTGGAGCTGTACCAGGGCGTGCGTTCGCGCACCCTGCAGAACGAAGAGTACGGCCGCACCTACGCGCTGGGCCTGAAGGTGGCGCTGTGATGCGCGCGACTCCCGTCGCCAGCCTGCTGGCCGTGGCGCTGCTGGCCGGCTGCAAGCCGGCGGCGGCTCCGGCACCGGCCGCGCCGGCGGTGGACGCAGCAACGGCGACCACGACCAACCGGGCCGTGGCAACGGTCGCCGAGGCCTTCCTGACCCCGATGACCCTGGCCGACAACATCGATTCGCCGGCCAGCTGGACCACGCCGGAAGGGCAGGTGTGGTTGATCGCCACCGCCAAGGCCACCGACAAACTGGTGGTGTACGACGGCCAGACCGGCGCGCACCTGCGCGACGTGGGCAGCACCGGCACCGCGCCGGGCCAGTTCGTCCGGCCCAACGGCATCGCCGTCGTCGATGACCTGGTGCTGATCGTGGAACGCGACAACCACCGCGTGCAGGTCCTGCAGCTGCCGGACTTCACCCCGCTGGGTGTGTTCGCCGCCGATGACCTGCGCAAGCCTTACGGCCTGTGGGTCAACAAGCAGGCCAAGGGTTACGACGTATACGTCACCGACTCCTACGACGCGGGCGAAGACGCGCAGGGCAACGACGTGCTGCCGCCGCTGGCCGAACTGGACAAGCGCGTGCGTCGCTACGCCTTGCAGGTGCAGGACGGCAAGGCACAGGCCACGCTGGTTTCGAGCATCGGCGACACCAGCGAAGCCGGCGCGCTGCGCGTGGTCGAGTCGATCTGGGGCGACCCGGCCAACGACCGCCTGCTGATTGCCGAGGAGGATGAAAGCTACGCCAGCGAGTTCAAGGTCTACACGCTGGAAGGAAAATTCACCGGCACCACCTTCGGCCGCGATGCCTTCAAGGCGCAGGCCGAAGGCGTGATGCTGCGCACCTGCGGCAAGGACGGCTGGTGGATCACCACCGAGCAGGGCAAGCAGCGCAGCGTGTTCCACCTGTTCGACCGCCACACGTTGAAGCATGTGGGCGCCTTCCAGGGCAACACGGTGGCCAACACCGACGGCATCTGGATGAGCATGGCCGCGTCGCCGCGCTTCCCGCATGGCGCGCTGTATGCGGTGCATGACGACCAGGGCGTGGTCGCGTTCGATTGGGCCAGCGTGGCCAAGCAGTTGTCGCTGCCGCTGGAGTGTGAAAAGTGATGCGTGCAAGCGACTGCCTGAAAGCGCTGTGCCTGGCGCTGCTGCTGTGTTCCGGTACGGCATCCGCGAAGACCGCGCCCAAGGTGGAACCCAATACCCAAGTGCCGGCTGGCAGCCGGCACTACGCCGCCACCGGCTTCCCGGACCGCATCGTCGCCTCGCCGGCGCAGGACGCCGCGCGCGGCTTCGGCGTGGCCTGGCGCACCGACGGCACGGTGAACGCACCGGTGTTGGAGTGGGTCGTGGCGGGCGATTCACCGGACGTGGGCAAGGTGACCCGCGTCACCGCCAGCACTACCGCGCTCACCACCGAGCTGGGCCCGTCCAACCATCACCGTGCAGACGTGACCGGCCTCGCGCCGGACACGCTGTACCTGTGGCGCGTGCAGGGCAATGGCACCTGGAGTGCCTGGAACCAGCTGCGCACTGCGGGGACGGCGGAAAAACCGCTGACCCTGCTGTACTTCGGCGACACCCAGAACAAGAACCTGAGCCACGTTTCGCGCGTGCTGCGTGCCGGCATCAAGGCAGCCCCCGCGGCAACGCTTTCGCTGTTCGCCGGTGACCTTGTCAGCGGTGGCGACGGCCAGGACGACAGTGAGTGGGGCGAGTGGTTCGCCGCCGCCGGCTGGCTGCCGCAGGAAACCATGGTCGCTCCGGCGATCGGCAACCATGAGTATTTTGAAGAATTCGAAGACACCCCGCAGGAACGCCGCGTACTCGGCAAGCACTGGCCGGTCACCTTCGCGCTGCCGCGCAATGGCGTGGACGCTGCTTCCACCAGCACCTACTGGTTCGACTACCAGGGCGTACGCATCGTGGTGCTCGACGGTACCTCCGCGCTTGACCTGGGCACGGCCAAGGCGCAGGCGCAGTGGTTGGACAAGGTGCTGACCGCCAACACCCAGCGCTGGACCATCGTGCTGCTGCACCAGCCGTTCTACTCGCCGCGCGAAGGGCGGGAAAATGCCGAGCTGCGCGACGTGCTGCTGCCGGTCGTGCGCCGTCACAACGTCGACCTGGTCCTGCAGGGCCACGACCACACCTACGGCCGTCGCGGTGAAGGCCAGGCCGCTACCCCGCAGTACGTGGTCACCGTGGCCGGCCCCAAACAGTATCGGCTGTCGGACGAGGCGCGCGCGACCATGGCCCCGGTCGGTGAGGATACCCAGCTGTTCCAGGTGCTCACGGTCGATCCACAGCAGCTGCGCTATGAAGCCCGCACGGTGACCGGCCGCCTGTACGACGGCTTCGAACTGACCCGCGCGGCCGACGGCAGCAAGCGCAAGACCGAGCTGACCGAAGGCCGCATCGCACCTCGTGACTGTGCGCGCAGCCAGACCTTGAAGGGCCGTGCGGACCGTTGTTGGGAATAATGCCCATGAACCGAACCCTGCCGCTCCTGGCCCTCGCCACCGCGCTGCTCCTGCTCACAGGCGCCAGCCTGGCCAGCAACGCGGTCCTGCACCCGTTCCTGGCCGCGCAGCCGAAGGAAGCGCCGGAAGAAGCCAACCTGGCGGTGGAAATCCCCGCCGGCAGCTTCACCAAGTACGAAATCAAGGAAGACGGACTGGTCCACGTCGACCGCTTCCAGTCGATGCCGGTCGCATACCCGGCCAACTACGGCTCGATGCCGCGCACCCTGGCCGGCGACAACGACCCGCTGGACGCCCTGGTGCTCACCCGTGAGCCGCTGCACCCGGGCGTGATCGTTCGCTTCCGCCCGATCGGGTATCTCAAGATGGTCGACAAGGGCGAGCACGACGAGAAGGTGATCGGCGTACCCACCGACAAGATCGACCCCACCTACGCCAACATCCGCGACCTGCAGGATCTGCCGCTGATCGAACGCCAGCGCATCGAGGCGTTCTTCCGCGTCTACAAGGACCTGCCCGAAGGCCGCAATCCGGTGCAGCTCAATGGCTGGGGCAACGCGGCAGAAGCGAAGGCACTGATCCGCGAGTCCATGCAGCGCTTCGACGCGCAGCAACGACGCGCCAAGGGCGACTGAGCCTGAGGGACGGGCGGCACGCTCCGCGGCACCCTGACTTACGGCCCTTCTGCGGGGCCGGAAGTGCAGTAGCCTTGGGTTGGATGCCAAGGAGAGCCCGCATGTCACGTACCGTGCTGAAAGCCGTTGTGTTCGCCGTCGCCCTGCTGCTGGCTGGCCCCGCTCTCGCAGAGGATTTCGCCATCGTCGGCGCGCAGGTGTTTCCAGCACCGGATGCCGCCCCGATTGCCAATGGGACGGTGGTCGTACATGACGGACGCATCACCGCCGTCGGCCCTCGCGGCAAGGTGAAGGTGCCTGAAGGCACCCGCATCATCGATGGCAAGGATCACAGCGTGACCGCCGGGTTCTGGAACAGCCATGTGCACCTGATGTCCCCGCCATTCCACCAGCCCGGGGCGCAGACGTCGCAGGCGCTGCAGGACGCACTGCGCGACCGCTTCGGAAAGTGGGGCTTCACCACGCTGTTCGACATCGGCTCCCTGCCGGGTGACGTCGGTGCGCTGCGCACGCGCATGGCAAAGGGTGAAGTCCAGGGACCGCGCCTGCTGACCGTGGACATGCCGTTCTACCCGGAGCACGGAACCCCGATCTACGTACGCGAACTGTGGGCAGAGACCCGAACCGTCAGTGCGGAAGTCGCCACGCCCAATGAGGCGCGCGAGCGCGCCGACGCCCAGCTGGACGCCGGTGCGGACGGCGTCAAGGTCTTCACCGGCGCGATCGTCGGTGGACCGCAGGGCGTGCTGCCGATGCGGGTGGACGTCGCCAGCGCGGCCGTGACGGCGGCGCATGCGCATGGCAAGCCGGCGTTCGCCCACCCGACCAACATGGCCGGGCTGGAGGTTGCCGTGGCCAGCGGCGTGGACGTGCTGGCGCATACCGCGCCGGACGCAGGGCCGTGGTCGCCGGAGCTGGTGGCGCGCTTGAAAGCGAAGCACATGGCGCTGGTGCCGACGCTGTCGCTGTTCGACGCCCACCTCCGCCAGGAAGGTGTTCCGGACGAGGTGGTGAAGCGTTTCGTCGGCAACGCCCAGCAGCAGGTCAAGGCGATGGCCGACGGCGGCGGGCAGGTACTGTTCGGTACCGACGCAGGCTACACCGAGGTCTATGACACCCGGCTGGAGTACCGGCTGATGGCCGCTGCCGGGTTGGACTGGCGACAGATCCTGACCAGCCTGACCACTGCGCCCGCATCGCGGTTCGGCGATGCCACGCAGCGGGGACGACTCGCCGAAGGCTACGCCGCCGATCTGGTGCTGCTCGGCAGCGATCCGCAGCAGTCGACGGAAGCCTTCGCGGACGTAGCAATGACCGTACGCGAAGGCAACATCATTTATTCATCCCGGTAGAGCCACGCCCTGCGTGGCTGCGCCGAAGCCGGGCAGAGCCCGGCTCTACGGCGCGCGGTGGGTCGGTTCGTGAATCGGGCAGCGGTTGAACCTGGAGCGGAACTCCCGTGAGGCCGCCATCACCACGCGTCGCGCACGGTTGAGATTGCCCAGCGGCTGGTGCGCCGCCACGGCGTGCCACGGCGCGAAGGCGAGGGCGTCTTCTGCCGCTTCGGCGTCGGCATTCCAGGACGACTGCGCGTCCACCACCAGGCGCCCCACGGGAAGGTAGGGACTGATGTCCTCAGGCCAGACCACCGACGCATCTTCGATCGGCATCTTCTCCAGGTCGCGGCACAGCTGCACGCGCAGCTCCCATTCGGCAACCGCGCCAGGCTGCGCGAAGAAGGCGGCAACCGCATCGCGCTGGGTGTCCGGCTCAGACTCCAGCTTCTGGCCCTTCAACGCTACAAGACCCGGCGACACCGGCACCCAGGAAAACTTGGCGATGAAGTCGCCATAGCGGAACGGCACCTGGGTAAAGAACGTTTCGCCCAGCGGATGGTGCTGCGGCTCGCCGCCCAGCGCCTTCAGTGACGCGCTCTGCCCGCCGACCGCTTCCAGCGCTGCCTCCGTACCGCGCAGCGTCGCGGAAATCACCTGTTTGGTCCGGGGCATGCGCTCGGTGGTGGCGGCCAGCAGTTTGGCCGAGCGCAGGAAGCCGCTGATGCCTGGCGTGTTGAATGCCGGTCCGTTGACCATCAGGAAATCCTGGCTGTGCAGCTCGTCGCCGCCTTCAACGCGGGCGCCGGGCACGTCCAGGATCTTGACCGCCATTGCACGCGGGGTCGATACCGTATCCGGCAGCTGCTCGGCCGGCGGCGACGACAACCGCACCAGCGCGTCGAATGCACCTGGTGCAGCGAACAGCCCCTGTGCAAGTTCTGGCGACAGCCCATCCAACACCCGGAAACGTCCACGCAGCAGGGCGTGCCCTTTGGCATGCACGGCGCGGTGCGCATGCCCTTCATGCTCGGCGACGGTATGGGCCATGTCGGTGAACACTTTCACCATCTCGGCGATGGTGGCGTCCTCATCGGCATCACGGTGCTCGACGGTCGGGGAATAGGGAACGGCGGGCAGGGAAGGGGTCATCGCATGGGCATCCGGATCAGTCAGGAAGGGCTCCGCCACGCGGCCTTGGCAACGAGCGGCTGGGGCATGCGCCCACCATGTGCGTTTCCGGGTGCAGGCGTGGTGCATGCCGCATGCGGGCCATGCGAAGGGCGCGTGCAGGGCCTTCACTTCAGCTCGTTATCATGGCCGCACTTTTCAAGGGTAGGCGGTGTCCGTGTCTGTAGCTCTGGTCTGGTTTCGCCGCGATCTGCGCCTTCAGGACAACCCGGCACTGCAGGCCGCGCTGGAGGCCGGACATACGCCAGTAGCGGTGTACATCCATGCACCGCAGGAAGAGGGCGACTGGGCACCCGGCGCAGCCTCCAACACCTGGCTGCACCGCTCGCTGGCCGCGCTCGACGCCGACCTGCGCGCGCGCGGTTCGTCGTTGGTGCTGCGCGAGGGCGACAGCGAAGCAGAGCTGCAGGCGCTGATTGCCGAGACCGGCGCGGTGGCGGTGTATTGGAACCGCAAATACGAGCCGGCCACCCAGCCGCGCGATGCGCGGATCAAGCGCGAGCTGCGCGAGCAGGGCATCGAAGCAGACAGCTGTAACGGCAGCCTGATGTTCGAACCCTGGGACATCACCACCCTGCAGGGCGGCCCGTACAAGGTGTTCACGCCTTTCTGGCGCAATGCGCTGACGCGCATGAACCTACCCGCGCCACTGCCGGTGCCCGACCGCCTGCCGTCGCACAAGGCCAAGGGCGTCAGTCTCGACGCATTGCAGTTGACCCCCACACTCGACTGGGACCGGCAGTTCTGGGAGCACTGGCAGCCCGGTGAGGCCGGCGCCGACGAAGCGCTGACGGTCTTCATCGACGGTGCCTTGAACGGCTATCGACAACAGCGCGACCTGCCGGACCGCGTGGGTACCTCGCTGCTCTCCCCGCACCTGCATTTCGGCGAAATCTCGCCCTGGCAGATCGTGCGCCGGCTGGAGAAGGAGCGCAGCGCCAGCCGCGATGCCGACATCGACGGCTACATCCGCGAACTGGGCTGGCGCGAGTTTTCGTACCACCTGATGCACCACTTCCCGGCGACACCGGACCAGAATCTCAACCCGCGCTTCGCCAGCTTCAAATGGGCCGCCCCGAACCCGACCCAGCTGCAGGCCTGGCAGCAGGGCCGCACTGGCGTGCCGATCGTCGACGCCGGCCTGCGCGAGCTGTGGGCCACCGGCTACATGCACAACCGCGTGCGCATGATCGTGGCCAGCTTCCTTTGCAAACACATGCGCCAGCACTGGCTGCACGGTGCACGCTGGTTCTGGGACACGCTCGTGGACGCCGACCTGGCCAACAACACGATGGGCTGGCAGTGGGTGGCGGGAACCGGGGCAGATGCGGCACCTTACTTCCGCATTTTCAATCCGGTCACGCAGTCGCAGAAGTTCGATCCGCACGCGCGTTACATCACGCGCTGGGTCCCGGAGCTGGCCGCGTTGCCGGTCAAGGCGCGGTTCGCGCCGTGGCAGTCAGCGGCCCTGCTGGCCGAGCTCGCGCCGTCCTACCCCGCCGTGCCGTTGGTTGATCTTGCCGCAGGGCGGGAGGCTGCACTCGCCGCGTACCGCCACACGGGTTAGAGACAGCTACCTGAATGAAATGCCGAATACGTGCGTGTTCATCATGCAGGCATCGCATTTCCCTGTTTATCCTGCTGGCCATTCACACGCCGCACGGCCGTCACTCGAGGAGAACACCATGATCCGATCCGCACCCCGCAACGTGGCCCTGGCCCTGATGACCGCCGCCGCCCTGTCGGCCTGCGCCACCGGTGGCTCCTACGTGCAGAGCGACCAGTACGGCAACCCGACCGAGCAGCAGAGCCGCACTGGCCGCAACGCGCTGATCGGCACCGCCATCGGCGTGGCCGCGGGCCTGCTGACCGGTGACAGCGCCACCGAACGCCGCCAGCACGCCATGGTGGGCGCGGGCATCGGCGCACTGGCCGGTGCCGGCGTCGGCGCTTACCAGAACAAGCAGGAGCGCCAGCTGCGCGAGCGTACCGCCAACACCGGTATCGACGTGCAGCGCCAAGGCGACAACATCGTGCTGAACCTGCCGGACGGCGTGACCTTCGACTTCGGCAAGTCCGCGCTGAAGCCGCAGTTCTACCCGGCCCTAAACGGCGTGGCTGCCACCCTCAACGAATACAACCAGACCATGATCGAAGTGGTCGGCCACACCGACAGCATCGGCAGTGACGCGGTCAACAACAAGCTTTCCAAGGAGCGTGCAGATTCGGTCGCCGCCTACCTGAGCGGCCAGGGCGTGCAGAGCGTGCGCATGGAAACCCTGGGCGCAGGCAAGGCCTACCCGATTGCCGACAACAGCACCGATGCCGGCCGCGCCAAGAATCGTCGCGTCGAAATCCGCGTGATCCCGCTGACGCAGTAAAAGCGTCCCGGTTGATGGAAGAAAAATGCCGCCCTCATCGGGGCGGCATTTTTTGTGACGAGACAGACGCAGACCGTTCGGTCAGGCCGTTGCCGTCTCCAGGATACGCTTCCCGGTCTCCTGCAACTCCGCTTCCGCTTCCTTCGCCTGCTGCTTGGCCAGCTTCGCCGCCGGGCACTGCGCCAGCATGTAGTTCGCGTCGAAGTTGAGCTTTTCCACCAGGAAATCCACGAACGCGCGCACCTTCGGCGACACCAGTCGACCGCCGGCGAATACCGCGTTGAAGTCCACTTCCGGCCCGGTCCAGCCGGCCAGCACACGCCGCACCATGCCAGACTCGATGAACGGCTTGGCCATCACGTCGCCGGTCAGCAGCAGCCCTTCACCACACACCAGCGCACCATTCAGCGCCGACGGATCATTGGCCACCAGCAGCGGATTCACCGGGAAATCGCGCAGGTCGCCGCCATTCTCGCCGAGCTGCCAGAAGAACCGGTTGTTGTTGAGGTTGCGCGCCTTGCGCATCGCCAGGATGCGGTGGAACTGCAGCTCGTCCGGATGCAGCGGCTCGCCGTAGCGTTCGATGTACGCGGGGCTGGCGAACACCTGGGTGCGCAGGCTGCCCAGCTTGCGCGCCACCAGGTTCGAGTCGGGCAACGCACCCACGCGCAGGGCCAGGTCTGCCTCGCCCGCAATCAGGTCCAGCTTCTCGTTGCCCAGGTGCATGTCCAGCTGGATTTCCGGGTACTGCGCATGGAACTGCCCCAGCAGCGGCGCGATCCAGGTGATGCCGATGGAGTAGGGCACGGTGAAGCGCAGCCAGCCACGCGGGCCCGACTGCAGCTGGTTGACCGCACCTTCGGCTTCTTCCAACTCGCGCGCGATGCGCTGGCAGTGCTCGTGATACACCGAGCCGGCCTCGGTCAGGCCCAGTCTGCGCGTGGTCCGGTGCAGCAGCCGCGCACCCAGGCGCGTTTCCAGTTCCTGCACCTTGCGGCTGACGGTGGTCTTGGGCAGGCCGAGCGCGTTGGCAGCTGCGATGAAGCTGCCTTGCTCGACCACCTTGACGAAGATCAGCGTGTCGTTGAGATCGTGGGCCATGAGGGGATCCGAATCGGGGTGGGTAGGGTGCCCGAAAGATTGTGCCGGGTACGGGACGATTATTCCCCTTAATTCGGACTAATCAAGGGGGAGTTTGAGGACTAATCTGGCGCCATTCCCGATTTGGAGGACGCCAACCATGTGGTTGCAGAACATTCTTGGCCGCGTCATTGGCGGCCGCAAGACCCCGCTGGAGCTGGCCCTGACCGTGGAGAAGCGCCCGTCTGCGTTCTCCGGCAAGGCTTTCCGCGAGTTTACTCCCCCCGCCAACCTGCAGCGCGGCGGCAGCCTGCGCCTGGGCGCCCGCAACGGCGGCCGACTGGGTCGAATTGGGATTATCCCGGCGACGGGAGTTAAAGTCCCATGAGTGGGACGCTGGCCCCCGAGGTTCTGGTGCTGGGCGGCACCGGGAGCGTCGGGCAGGGCATCGTGGCCGCGCTGCTGGAGGCCGGCAGCCCGGTCCTGGTGGTCGGCCGCGACCCGGGCCGGCTTGCCGCACTGCGCGAGCAGTTCGCCGACGAACCCGGGCTGGAAACCCTGCTTGGGTCACTCGGCGATGACGGTTCCGCACGCAGCGTTGCCGAACGCGTAACGCATCGCCGCCGCCCTCTCGCGGCGGTGGTCGACGCGATGGGCGGCCCCTACAACCGTGGCCGGGTCACCGACCGCAGCGGCGACGCATTGTTGCAGGCGCTGCAGGCGGATGTGATGCCGCACGTACACGCCGGCCGTCACCTGTTGCCGCTGCTGCAGGGCGGCCCGCGCGCCCGCCGCTACGTCGTGATCGGTGGACCGGCCGGCTACAAGGCATGGGCCGGGCACGGCGAAACCTCGATCACCATGTCGGCCACGCGCATGTATGCGCAGGTGCTGCACCAGGAAGCGCAGGCGCTCGGCGTGCGCGCGCAGATGCTGGAAGTGAACAACCCGGTGTGCACGCCCACCAACGCCGCCAATGCCTGCATCGAGTGGCCGAGCGCGCTGCTGGTCGGGCGCCGGCTGGTGTCGTTGCTCGACAACTGCACCGACAACCGCCCCATCGTCCGCTGCGACACCCGCGATGCCGAACTTCCCCGCGGCCTGCTCAACCAGGAATGGCCGCCGAACCTTTCGCACGACGTCGCCGGCACCGCTTGACCTCTACCAAGGTTGAGGTCTCACGCTACGCCACCTCGTTGCACCGCCCTTCTGTTTTTCGCCTCACCCACTTTGCCGTAAGGATGCTTCCCATGACCTCCCACACTCCCACTTCCACCCGCATCACCCGACGGCTGGCCATGGCCGGCGTATCGATTCTCGCCGCTGCCGTGCTGGCCGCCTGCAGCGGCGGTCATGCTGAAGAAGCCGGCGCACCGCCGCCGCCGCAGGTCAGTGCCGCGCCGGTGCTGGTCAAGCCGGTCAGTCAGTGGGACGACTTCAGCGGTCGCGTCGAAGCAGTGCAGAGCGTCGAGCTGCGCCCGCGCGTGTCCGGCTACATCGACAAAGTCAACTACGTCGAAGGCGATGAAGTGAAGAAGGGCGACGTGCTGTTCACCATCGACGCCCGCAGCTACCGCGCCGAGCTGGATCGCGCCACCGCCGAACTGGCCCGCGCCCGCACCCAGGCCACGCTGAGCCGCAGCGAAGCCGAGCGTGCGCGCCGCCTGTCCGACCAGCAGGCGATTTCGACCGAAACCTGGGAACAGCGCCGTGCCACCGCGGACCAGGCGCAGGCTTCTGTGATGGCCGCGCAGGCCGCCGTCGACGCGGCCCGCTTGAACATGGAGTTCACCCAGGTGCGCGCGCCCATCGATGGCCGTGCCGGTCGCGCAATGGTCACCGCCGGCAACCTGGTCACCGCCGGCGACAGCGCCAGCGTGCTGACCACGCTGGTCTCGCTGGACACCGTCTTCGTCTACTTCGATGCCGATGAAAGCACCTTCCTGCGGTACGCACAGATGGCACGCAAGGGCGAGCGCCCGAGCGAGCGTGACAGCGATCTGCCGGTGAAGGTCGGCCTGTCCGGCGAAGAGGGCTACCCGCATTCGGGCAAGGTCGACTTCCTCGACAACCAGGTCGCCCGCAGCACCGGCACCATCCGCGTCCGCGCGCTGCTGGACAACGCCGATCGCCAGTTCACGCCAGGCCTGTTCGCCCGCGTGCAGCTGCTCGGCAGCGGCCAGTTCCAGGCCCTGCTGATCGACGAGAAGGCTGTTCTGACCGACCAGGATCGCAAGTACGTGTACGTGGTCGACAAGGATGGCAAGGCCCAGCGCCGTGACATCCAGCTCGGCCGCACCGCCGATGGCCTGCGCATTGTCGAGCACGGCCTGGCCGCCGGCGACAAGGTGATCATCGACGGCGTGCAGAAGGTCTTCATGCCGGGCATGCCGGTGCAGGCCAAGGCGGTGGCGATGCAGCCGCAGGCTGCGCCGCCGGCACCGGGCCGTGATGCGACTGCCGCACTGAACCACTGATCCGCGTCCCCGCTTAGCTGCCGGCGCCAGCGGCAGCCGTTCCTGCCTTCGTCAAAGTGACGAGGGGCAGGGCGGCTGTTGCCCGCCGAACGCCTTTCCCAGGAATTCCTCCATGGACTTTTCCCGTTTCTTCATCGACAGGCCGATCTTCGCGGCGGTGCTGTCGATCGTGATCTTCGCCGCAGGCCTGATCACGATTCCGATCCTGCCGATCAGCGAGTACCCGGAAGTGGTGCCGCCGTCGGTGGTCGTGCGCACGGTCTATCCGGGCGCCAACCCCAAGGTCATTGCCGAGACCGTCGCCACGCCGCTTGAAGAGGCCATCAACGGCGTCGAAGGCATGATGTACCTGAAGTCGGTTGCCGGCTCGGACGGCGTGCTGCAGATGACCGTCACCTTCCGCCCGGGCACCGACCCGGACGCGGCGGCGGTGAAGGTGCAGAACCGCGTGGCGCAGGCGCAGGCGCGTCTGCCTGAAGACGTGCGCCGCCAGGGCGTGACCACGCAGAAGCAGTCGCCGACCTTCCTGATGGTGGTGCACCTGACCTCGCCGCAAGGCAAGTACGACACCCTGTACCTGCGCAACTACGCACGCCTGCACGTCAAGGATGCGCTGGCGCGTATTCCGGGCGTGGGTGACGCGCAGATCTTCGGTGGCGGCGACTACGCCATGCGCGCCTGGCTGGACCCGGACAAGGTGGCCTCGCGCGGCCTGACTGCCAGTGACGTGGTGCGCGCCATGCGCGAGCAGAACGTGCAGGTCTCGGCCGGCCAGCTCGGTGCCGAACCGCTGCCGAACAGCCAGTTCCTGACCCTGATCAATGCCCAGGGCCGCCTGAAGACCGAAAAGGAATTCGGCGACATCGTGCTCAAGAGCGGTGTGGACGGTGAGATCGTACGCCTGGCCGATGTGGCCCGCCTGGAACTGGGTGCCGGTGACTACACCCTGCGCTCGCAGCTGGATGGCAAGAACGCCGTCGGTATCGGTATCTTCCAGTCGCCGGGTGCGAACGCGCTGGAAATCCGCGACCAGGTCATCTCGACGATGGACGAGATGCAGAAGACCATGCCGGCCGACGTCAAGTACGAGGCGGTGTATGACACCACCATCTTCGTGCGCGACTCGATCAAGGCCGTGGTCTCCACGTTGCTGGAAGCCATCGCGCTGGTGGTGCTGGTGGTGATCCTGTTCCTGCAGACCTGGCGTGCCTCGATCATCCCGTTGATCGCGGTGCCGGTGTCGGTGGTCGGTACCTTCGCCGCGCTGTACCTGCTGGGCTTCTCGATCAACACGCTGAGCCTGTTCGGCCTGGTACTGGCGATCGGCATCGTGGTCGACGACGCGATCGTGGTGGTGGAAAACGTCGAACGCAACATCGAGGAAGGGCTGTCGCCCACCGCGGCGGCACACCAGGCCATGCGTGAGGTGTCCGGCCCGATCGTGGCGATCGCGCTGGTGCTGTGTGCCGTGTTCGTGCCGATGGCCTTCCTGTCCGGTGTCACCGGCCAGTTCTACAAGCAGTTCGCGGTCACCATCGCCATTTCCACGGTGATCTCGGCGATCAACTCGCTGACCCTGTCGCCGGCCCTGGCCGCGCGCCTGCTGAAGGCCCACGGTGCCCCGAAGGACGGCCCGAGCCGCCTGATCGACCGCCTGTTCGGCTGGGTGTTCCGTCCGTTCAACCGCTTCTTCAAGTCCAGCTCGGAGAAGTACGAACGTGGCGTGGCGCGCATCCTCGGCCGTCGTGGTGCGGTGTTCGTGGTCTACGCGATCCTGCTGGTCGGTACCGGCGTGATCTTCAAGCTGGTGCCGCCGGGCTTCATCCCGACCCAGGACAAGCTGTACCTGATTGCCGGCGTGAAGCTGCCGGAAGGTTCGTCGATCGCGCGTACTGATGAAATGCTGCGCAAGGTTGCCAAGATCGCCCAGGAAACCGATGGCGTGGCCCACACCATCTCGTTCCCGGGCCTGAACGCGCTGCAGTTCACCAACACGCCGAACACCGGTGTGGCGTTCATTCCGCTCAAGCCGTTCGCCGAGCGCCATGGCCGTACCGCCGCGCAGATCAATGCCGAGATCAACCAGAAGATCGCCGGCCTGCAGGAAGGCTTCGCCTTCGCGATGATGCCGCCGCCGATCCTCGGCCTGGGTAACGGCAACGGCTACCAGATGTTCATCGAGGACCGCGGCAACCTGGGCTACGGCGCACTGCAGAATGCCGTGCAGGCGATGCAGGGTACCGTTGCGCAGACGCCGGGCATGGCCTTCCCGATTTCCAGCTACCAGGCCAATGTGCCGCAGCTGGATGCCGAGGTCGACCGCGTCAAGGCCAAGGCACAGGGCGTGCAGCTCACCGAACTGTTCGACACCCTGCAGACCTACCTCGGCTCGGCCTACGTCAACGACTTCAACCAGTTCGGCCGTACCTGGCAGGTGATCGCCCAGGCCGACGGTCCGTACCGCGAGACGGTCGAGGACATCGGCAAGCTGCGCACCCGCAACGACCGCGGCGAGATGGTGCCGATCGGTTCGATGGTCACCATCAAGCAGACCTTCGGCCCGGACCCGGTGCTGCGCTTCAATGGCTATCCGGCGGCTGACCTGGCCGGTGAAGCCGACCCGCGCCTGCTGTCCTCCGCCGAGGCGATGAACAAGCTGACCGAGATCGCCGGCAAGGTGCTGCCGGTAGGCATGACCACCGAATGGACCGACCTGAGCTATCAGCAGGCGACCCAGGGCAAGGCGGCCTTCATTGTCTTCCCGGTGGCGATCATGCTGGCCTTCCTGGTGCTGGCTGCGCTGTACGAGAGCTGGTCGCTGCCGCTGGCGGTGATCCTGATCGTGCCGATGACGCTGCTGTCGGCCCTGTTCGGCGTATGGTTGACCGGCGGTGACAACAACGTGTTCGTGCAGGTCGGCCTGGTGGTGCTGATGGGCCTGGCGTGCAAGAACGCGATCCTGATCGTCGAATTCGCCCGCGAACTGGAAATGGGCGGCAAGGGGATCGTGGAAGCCGCGCTGGAAGCCTGCCGCCTGCGTCTGCGCCCGATCGTGATGACCTCGATCGCGTTCATCGCCGGCACCATCCCGCTGGTGCTCTCGCATGGCGCCGGTGCGGAAGTGCGCTCGGTGACCGGCATTACCGTGTTTGCCGGCATGCTCGGCGTGACCCTGTTCGGCCTGTTCCTGACCCCGGTGTTCTACGTGGCGCTGCGCAAGTTCGTCAGCCGCAACGGCGGCGGCAAGCTGGTCGCCCACGGAAACTCCACCCTCCATCACTGATCCCGACCCCCACGAGGACTCTCCATGAATACCGCTACTTCCAAGATCGCGCTGGTCACCGGCGCCACCCGTGGCATCGGCCTGGAAACCGTCCGCCAGCTGGCCCAGGCCGGCGTGCATACGCTGCTGGCCGGTCGCAAGCGCGACACCGCCGTGGCCGAAGCGCTGAAGCTGCAGGCTGAAGGCCTGCCGGTGGAGGCAATCCAGCTCGACGTGGTCGACCCGGCCAGCATTGCCGCCGCCGTGCAGGAGATCAGCGACCGCCACGGTCGCCTGGACATCCTGGTCAACAACGCCGGCATCCTGCTCGACGACACTGCACTGGCGCCGTCCGCGCAGACCCTGGACACTTGGCGCAGCACGTTCGACACCAACCTGTTCGCGGTGATCGCCGTGACCCAGGCGTTCCTGCCGCTGCTCAGGCAGTCGCCGGCCGGCCGCATCGTCAACGTGTCCAGCATCCTCGGTTCGTTGACCCTGCACAGCCAGCCCGGCTCGCCGATCTACGGCTTCATGGTGCCGGCGTACAACGCCTCCAAGAGCGCGGTGAACGCCTGGACCGTGCAGCTGGCCTACGAACTGCGCGACAGCACCACCAAGGTCAATACCGTGCACCCCGGCTACGTGAAAACCGACATGAACAGTGGCGAGGGCGAACTCGAAATCGCCGACGGCGCGCGCTCCAGCGTGGGCATGGCGCTGATCGGCGCCGACGGTCCGAATGGCAGCTTCACCTACCTCGGCGAGGTGCTGCCATGGTGATCCGTGTGTTGACCGCCGCCGTTGCCAGCGCGCTGCTGGCCGGCTGCGTCAGCGTCGGCCCGAACTACCAGGCACCGCCGGCACAGCCGGTGGTCCTGCAGGGCGCGGCCGCGCCGGTGTTCAGTACCACCTCGCCGGTGGCGAGCTGGTGGGCGCAGTTCGACGACTCGGTGCTGGAACAGCTGGTGCACGACGCATTGGGCGACAACCTGGACCTGCGCATCGCGATGTCGCGCGTTCGCGAAGCCCGCGCGGTATTCGTCGAGCAGCGGTTGGACCAGCTGCCGCACGTCACCAGTGGCGGCAGCTACGACCGCCGCAAGCAGCCGGACCTGACCGCAGGTGGGGAACGTGTCTTCAGCGAGACCTACCAGTTGGGCTTCGATGCGGGCTGGGAGCTGGATCTGTTCGGACGCCAGCGCCGGGCCGCCGAAGCGGCGCGCGCCGACCTCGGCGCCGAGCAGGACAACTTGGCCGACGCGCAGGTGACCGTGGCGGCTGAAGTGGCACGCAACTACTTCGAGCTGCGCGGCACCCAGAAGCGGATCGACGTGGCCAAACGCACCCTGGTGAACCTGCGCGACACCCAGCGCTTGACCGAAGCCCGCTGGGAACTGGGTGCGGGCAGCGAGCTGGACGTGCAGAGCAGCCGGGCCCGGCTGAAGGCGATCGAGGCGGACATCCCGCTGCTTGAAGTGGCCGAAGTGCAGTCCCGGCATCGCCTGGCGGTGTTGCTGGGGCAGCGCCCGGATGCATTGGACGCGTTGCTGGAGCCGCGCGAGGTGCCGCCGTACGCGAAGGCGCTGCCACTGGGCGACACCACCGACCTGCTGCGCCAGCGTGCCGATGTGCGCGTCGCCGAGCGTCGGCTGGCCGCCGCAACGGCACGCGTGGGCGTGGCCACGGCTGATCTGTTCCCGCGCATCAGTCTGAGTGGCTTTGTCGGCTTCCTGTCCGGCGATGCCAGCGGGCTGGTCAACGGCAACAACAAGGCGTGGTCGGTGACGCCGTCGATCAGCTGGGCCGCGTTCGACTTCGGCACGGTCAAGGCACGGCTGCGCGCGAGCAAGGCGCAGGCCGACGGCGCCGCTGCCGAATACGAAAAGGCGGTGCTGCTGGCGTTGGAAGACACCGAAAACGCATTGACCCGTTATGCCAAGCAGCAGGCGCGGCTGGGCATCGTGGCCGAACAGGCACAGGCCGCGCGGCGTGCCGAGCAGCTGGCGCAGATCCGCTATCGCGAAGGGTCAGAAGACTTCCTGACCCTGCTCGATGCGCAGCGTACCCAGTTGGCGGCTGACGATGCGTTGGCAGCGGCCGAGTCCACGGTCAATGTCAGCGTGGTCGGCGTGTACAAGGCGCTGGGCGGCTGGGGCCAGCAGCAGGACGCCACCCCGCCGGCGCTCGCCGGCACCATGCGGTAACCCGGGCACGGGGGCGGCAAGCGTCGCCCCCTGCCAATTTTGTAATGGTTCGCCGCAATGGCGCACCGGGAAACCCCGCGCTGACGGCTTTGCCTCTGCCGGGTCGGTCTGGGCCGGTGCTAAAAACACCGCCAGTCCGGGAGATGAGCCATGCAACGGAAGTGCTGGGAACCGCCACGCGCGGTCAGGGAAGAACGCCATGCGGGCAGCGCAGGTCTGTCGGCCAGCGTGATCGTCCTGCTGGTCGTAGCCGCGCTGACGGTCAGCCTGGGCTTTGCGTGGCTGCCCGACAGCCTGCTCGGCATCGGCGTGGTCGGCGTCGGTTTGTTCCTCGCGATCAGCGCCCGCATCTGCCAGGCGCGTGAACAGCACCAGGCGCTGTGCCGGGTGTTGGAAAATCCGCTTCGTACACCGCGATCCTGACCTGTTGCTGCTACGGCCGCGTCCGATCTACGGTCGGGCGACGACATTGCCGGTAGGGTCGCATCCCAATCGACCGCACGCGGATTGTCCACGTTCTGTGGGGCATGACCTCCGGCGGAGATGGCTTCTGTTCCGCCGAAGGTCATGCGTTACCGGATGTGGGCGCGTTATCGGCGGTCGTCTGGGGACCGACCCTACCGCCGATTCCGATGCCAATGCCGATGCGTCACGCGTCGGAACGCGTCAGCGCTTCGTGGCCTCCGGGAACACCAACTCCGCCATCACCGGATAATGGTCCGACGGCACCACGCCATCGAAGGTCTGGTCCAGCGTGCTGAAATGCTTCACGCCAAACCCGCGTACCAGGATCCAGTCGATCTCCGACGTAGGCGTGTTGCTGAAGTTCTGGAAGGTCAGGCGCGGGCCGTCGACCTTCTCGGCCAGCTTGCGTGCATCACCCAGCGTGCGGGTAAAATCGGCATAGGTGGGGCTGGTCGGCTCGCTGTTGAAATCGCCGGTCACCACGATCGGAATGTCCTTCGGCAGCTTCGCCAGCCGCTCGGTGATCAGCTTCGCACCCAGCACGCGGCGCGGTTCGTCCTCATCGCGGTAGGGCAGGTGCGTGTTGTACAGGTAGAACTGCTTGCCATCGGCCTGGCGCTGGAACAACGCCCAGGTAACCATGCGCGGCATCAGGTTGCCCCAGGTGATGCTGCCGGCAACCTCCGGCGTGTCCGACAACCAGAAGTTGCCCGACTCGACCACCTTCAAGGCGGCGCTGTCGTAGAACACCCCCATATGCTCCTCGTTATCGCCCGGGCCGCGCGGTTCACCGAACCAGCGGTAGCCCGGCAGGTGCTGCACCAGAAACTCGGCCTGGTTGGTCTTCAGCTCCTGGGTACCGAACACCACCGGATGCTGCTCCTTCAACAGCGCCACCATCGCATCGCGACGGTCCTCCCAGCGCTTGTTGGGTTCGGTATCTACCGGCGTGCGGACATTGAATGACATCACCCGCAGCGGCTCGGGGCTCCTGGCCAGCGCGGAGCCGAGCGGCAACGCCAGCGCGATCAGGGCCAGCAGGGCCGGACGACGAAAACGAGACAACATGGGAATCCCTCCATTCCGTGAAATCGTTTCCAGAGGGTCGCACGGAACCTGTGGCGCTGGATATGCGCAGGTTGGCGGAACGGGTAGGGCAGAAGTCATGTCAGGCCCCGCTCACGCCGCCACTGGGCGAAAAATGTGACGAGGTTGGGATTTGGGTCCAGGTCGTTGGCGGCGGGGGGCAGTGGCTCGCCCGAATGGGCCGTTGCCGTGCCGTACTGCTGCAGGTACCGGACGGAGAAGGGACGCGCATCCGGGAAACGGGCCCGCAACTGCGGTACGACCACCCCGCCGCAGGAGTCGCAGGTGTCCAGCAGCGAGAACAGCCGGAAACGCTTCACCGGGGGGTGGTCTGCAATACAGCTGGCGATCAACCGCTCGGAGTCCTTCGCGCGGTCGAACACCACGGTGCGGGTATCGTGGGCGCCGCGAAGTACCGGAAGGCTTGTGATCCCGGGCAGCGGTGGTTTGCCTTTCATCGCATTGCGTGCATCGATCACGGGCGTGCCGTCTGAAAGCTCGGCACCCTGCTTCAGGTTCATGCTGCGGGTACGCTTGCCATCGGACAGCGCGCAGTAGACCTCGCGCGTTCCATCCTCGCGGATCACTTCGGCGAACGCCAGGTTGGCCCCATTGAGATGGTCGAGGATCGGCCGCGCCGCATCGGGCTGGGCGAGCGATGCGGCGGTGATGGGTGCGAGTGCGACCTTGCCGCCCGTGGCCGGGAGCAGTGCATTGAGGATCTCGGCCACTGCAGCGCGGTCTTCTTCGCTGGAGGTGGTGAGTGCCTGCCAGTCCGGTATGTGTTTCCGGGCCAACCCCACGAACGTGCGTTGTTGGGTCTGGCCGGTGAGAACCTTGTCGGCGTACTGCGCATAGATGTTGGAAGCGCTGTGTTCGGCCTGGTGGGCCGCGTAAGCGTCATAGGTTGCGTAGTGGTGGGGAAGATCCGTCGGCAGCGTGGGCTTGACGTAGTTGAACGCCAGGCGGGCAATGTTGTCCTGGTCCTGCGTCAGATCGGGACGCACCAGCGCTACGCGGTAGTGCTCCGACCTGCGCAGGTAGTCATTGATCGCGGCCTTGTCGCGGGCTGGCTGCATCCGGGTGAAATGCAGCGCCGTCTGGCCGGGTGCCGGCAAGGGCGCCTGGTAGAACACGCCATCATCCGGTTCGATGCACAGGGCGCGCAGGAACGGCGACTCCATCCGGATGGCACGCACGCGCCGCGCGTCTGCGACACCGGGCAGCAGGGCACCCACGTCCACGACCGGCAGTTCACGCTCCAGCCGCGCGACATGCGCGTCAGACAACGCGGCATGCAGGCCGAACATGCGCTGGTTGGAGAGCGTGCCTTCCAGCGTGTCGGGGTAGGTGACGCTGCCGGGCAGGCCCAGCGCTTCGAGCTGCGCTGCCGGCAGCGGCACCAGCTGCGGGGCCGCAGTGCGTGTGGAGGGCGTCCATGCACAGACCCTGCCGTTGTGCACCATCAGGCGCAGGGGATCGCCGCCATCGGACAAGGTGTGCGCCAGGTCCAGGGTGAACTCCCGCGTGGCGGCCGCAATGCCCTCAACGCGCCCGGGCGGCAGCTGATCCTGGCGCAGGTCCCTGGCAGCGTCCGGGGTGAATCGCAGCCGCGACTGCTGCGCGCAGGGAATCACCACCAGCGAACGGCGCGGCCTGCACTGCGTGGGCAGCTCGCGCCACTGCCCGGGCGCGGCGGTGCGTTGTTCGCCCGCCGTGATCAACTCGAATGCGGTTCCCTGCTCATTGAGCCGGTAACTGTGCTCACCGATAAGCACCTCCCAATCGTCGCTGCCGTGCTCCAGGAACTGCGCAGGCGTGTCGCCCAGCGCAACCTGCAGACCTTCGTCGGTGTATCGGACCGGAAGGGTCGCAGGCAGTTCGTTCGCGAACGCGAATGTGTCCAGCCGTGGCCCATAAGGCTTGCCGGTGAACACGTCATAGCGATGCCAGGCGGTGCCGCGTGCGGCCACCAGCACCACGCTGCCGTCCTCCAGTTTCGCCTCTGCCAGCGTTGGGGTGGCGGCACGGCGCGCCTGCAACGCCGCCTTCGGGACCCGCCCGCTGGCAACGGCGCGCTCGAGGGCGAGCGCCGACTCCTGCAGCGCCGGGCTTGTCCGCAGGATCCGCTTGAGCCAATCCGCACCCTGCAGTGCACTTTCCCAGGCATGGCTGCCGACCCACAACGATCCCTTGGCCACGTTGCGCACGGTGCCCAGGCCACCCTGCATCACCAGCGAAGTGCCCAGTTTCTGCAACGCTTCGCCGGACTCTGCCGCAATCGACTGGATGGTGTGTTCGCCCGCCGTGCGCGCGATGCGCACCGTGCTGCCGATGAACTCGCCCACCGGCACGACGGTTGACGCAACGTCCATCACGCAGCCGCTGATGGCGCTGGCCGAGTAATCGCCGGCCTGCATCTGTTCGACACAGGTGTAGAACGGAACGAGGAACTCCGCCACCCGGTTGAGTTTGTGGCGGTCTTCAACGAACCGCTGTTCGAGGCCGGTGAGTCTGGCCAGTTGATCCGTATGCGCTTGGGCAAGACGCGCGTCCCACAGGTGTGTGGTGGCTGCACGGGACAGTGCGGTAAAGCTGTGCTCCCGGCCTCCGGTTACAGCGTCGCCGTACGCCCTCAGTGTCAGCCCCGACATCGGGGTAAGCTGGTTGCCATCGCGGTTGCGCTGGATCGCGCCGTTGACCAACCCCTCGAAATCGACCAAGGGACCAAGCGCAGCGTCCTGCCACACACGGCGCGCCACGCCCGCCTGCGGGATGACCTCGAAGTAGCACGTTGCCGCGCCGGGCACGGTGGCCTCGCACCGCAGCAGCAGGCCGGCGTCTGCCTGGCGGTCACCACAACCCACACGCATCGGCGTGCAGACGGACGATGCGACCAGGCTGCGGTCGGATGCGGGCAGCCCGTCCAGAGCGGTAGCGATCAGCCCGGTCAGCCCCGCCTCCACGGTGCGTTTCCAGTCGTCGAATGCGGACTCGAAACGGCTGGCAGTGGTGGGGCCCTTGGTGGACACCCACGCATCGGCCACCATCAACTGCTGCAGGCTGTCGTCGTTGGTGATCATCGCGCGCGGACGGGGATCGACGGCCGGGTCGCCGTCGATGTCATCCGGCTGGTCCAGCCCGTACAGGTGCTCCTCGTAGGCGATCAGGCGCGAAGGGACGATGCCATGCCGCGCCAGGTAGGCTTGGCCGATGTCGACGGGGCGCTTCGACCACAGCGCCGGGTCGATATCCGCTTCCTTCAGCGTCTGCGCGGCGATGTCCACGCGCGTCGGCGGCGGGCTGGCCAGCTGCTGCACGTGCAGCGCGTGCAGGGCCTGGTCGTCCTGCAGCAGGGCAAGCGCGTCGCGCATCTGCAGCCCGGTTGCTGCGTCGAGCCGCGTGAGGTTGGCCCCGTCACCGTGCGCGGCGGAGTAGGCCATCGCCGCCGGCGCGAGCGCACGCGCCCACGCATCGTGCAGGTCGTCGTGCGCACCGGGCGTCTGCGCGGGCAGCGAGAGTTGCGCGGGCAGGGCGCAGACGTCGTCGAAGCGGGCACCGCTGCACGCGCCCGGTTGCATGCCATCCAGCAGCGTCGCCCCGTGTCGCAGGGCGATGCTCTGCAGCGAGCGGCCGTAGGTGAGCCACTCGGGAATGCCGTCCACCATCAGCGCCGGCTGGTCCAGCTCGCTGGCCAGCAGCCAGTACAGCACGCCCAGCGCGGCGGGCGTCGCCTCGCCGTTGGCATCAAGCACAGCCACGCGCAGTTCGTGGGCCAGCTGGACGAATGGCACATCCACCACCTCGGGAGCGGCGAAGCGTTCGCGCAGCGCGTCGATCCGGTCACGGCCGACGTAGCGTTCCAGCATCAATCGCGCGAGCAAGGTCTGCGCGCCGCGCGCGGAGGCCATGTCCCCGTCGAACCAACCGGCCTCGGCCAGCAGGGGTTGGCAGAACGCAGCGAACTGCCGGGTGCGCGACATCAGCGCCCAGGCATCGGGCGCGGTCAGCGGTTCCACATCGCTGCCGACATCGGTCCGTGGGTGCAGCAGCGACAGCCCGAATCCTTCGAGCAGGTCATCCAGCGCGGGCAATTGCGCCGGATCTGCGCGGGGCGTATCGGCGCGCGCGGGCACTTCCGCCTGGATGAGTGCTGCCAGCAGTGCATCTTCCGAGGCGTCCGCGCCGCGCTCTGGCGCATGGGATGTCGGCAACAGCGGGAAGCTCAGCGGCGCGCGCGCTGGCGGGACCGCGCGTGCGCCAGGCGGCAGCAGCACGGCGCCGAACGCCAACGCTTCGTCCGCGGTCAGTGCCGGATGCAGCCCGAGCAGGTCGATTGCCAGTGACAGTACCGGCGCAGCGTCATGGGTCGGGTCGTCGGCGATGCCTGCGGGGTCGTCGCCAAGCGACAACTGCACCTCGGCGGACGCACCCAGCATCGCCGCACAGGTGCTCGCCGACAACGTCGCCTCGCGGTCCAACCGCGTGCCGGCGCTGCGCCCGGCAACCGAGCGTTCCAGGTGCTGCCAGGCGACCCGCTGCGCGTCGTCGCTGGCGCACCACTGGTCCAGCGCCTGTGGCGCTTCCATGATCCGGGTCCACAGCGCCGGCAGGTCCTGCGACCCCCGCGCCTGCTCCGTGGAAGAAAGGGCATGCTGCACGGCGCGCAGCACGCCTTCGCGATTGCTGGGCATGCCCGGCCCGCGCCATAGCGACGCCAGTTCGCTGTCGGGCAGCAGGCTGAGCCATTCGTCGGGCGACAGGTGCCAGGTGGAGCCGCGCTGGACGTCGTTGCGCCAGCGACCGAACGCCTCCGCGCCCGGCGCATTGCCCAGTTGCCGGAAGAAGGCGTGGACCAGTTCGGGCGCAACGTCGTCCGCGCCGATCTCCAACACCTGCGCCACCAGCCGACGCGTTTCACCGCCACGCAACAGGCGCAACCGGTCGCGCCCCTGCTGCTGGGGGTCGTCTGCAATCCGGTCGCGACCGAGCAGGTGCCGCAGGACGGCGGCAGGCAGGGGCAGGGTGACGGTCATCGGCAGCAGGAACGGCCGCAGGCGTTCAGGATTCCGGGCCAGGTCCAACGCCTCCAGATCGGCCAAGGCGCTGGACGCGCGGGCGCCACCCGTCCATGCGAAGAACCCGGCATAGGCCGGGTAGGCCGACCGATACCACGGGTCGGCCTGCGCCATCGGCAGGTCAATGCCTGCATACAGCTGCAACAGCGGCGCGATCAGTTCACCGGTGAGCACGCGCAGATCGTTGCGGCGTGGATCGATTACCGATTGCAGCGGCGGTTCCAGATCTTCATAGCGGGCCAGCGAGGCGGCGACCTGGTGGAACAGCGCGCCCAGCTCGGTGACCCAGTGGGTGCCGGCCACGGCGGCTTTGCGCTCCAGATGGTCGCGCCAGTCTGCCGGCTGCGGGGCCTTGCCGCGCCAGTTCCAGCCTGCGCCGAAACGCAGTTCATCCAGCTCGCGGCGCAGCGTGACGAGCAGGTCGGCCAGCAGGGTGTCGGCGCTGTCGAGCAGGTTGAAGGTGGTCTCGTCCAGCAATGCGGGCTCGGTCTGTACGAGCCAGCTGCGCATCGCTTCGGTGCCTGCGCCATGCGGCAGCGGCCTGCCGTACGCCCGATGCATGCGTGCACGATGCGCCTGCAGCTGCGCATCGGTCATCGGCGTTTCCAGGCGACCGGCCACGGTGTCGGTGCGCCACGCCAGTGCATCAAAGTGCGCAGACGCCGAGGCCAGCGCGTTGGCATCCTGCGCCTGTACGTACGCCACTGCCACGCGCCCGATGCGGGCCAGGGCATGCATCGCCCGGCGTTCGCCTTCTGCGTGCGGGTGCTGAGTGAGCTGCTCCAGCATGCGACTGAACGCGTAGGCACATGCGGTGGTGCCGCCGTCGGCCAGGGTGCGGCGAGCGCCTTCGGGCAGCATCGGCAGCGTCTGCAGCGCGTCGTACCATGCGAGCGCAGGTGCAGACAGGAAGAACGCTGCCAGCGCGTCCGGGCTGGGCGCACGATGCTGCAGGTCGAAGCCGGCCTGCGCGAACGCGTCGGTGATGGCCGCATGCAGTCCGCCAAGGGTGCGCGGCACCTGCCAATCCAGCGGGCTCCACCAGTCGTCGGGCGCAAGGCGGTCGAGCAGCGGTGCCTGTACCCGCAGCGGCAGCCGACCGTCGATGGGGATCATGTCCTGGGCGGCCGCGCCGTTGAGCGGCGACGCCGTTGCGGCGGCAGCGGCGACCGGCCGGCCCGGATCGGTCAGCGCGCCGGCATGGGCGCGCGGCATGTGCATGTCGTGGCGCATGGCAGCCGCCTCTGCCACCAAGGCGGTGCGCTGCATGGGGCACAGTCCGTCTGTCGGCATCGTGCGCGGGGTGTCGCGCGCGGCCATCGTTGTTGGCCCGGCAGGCTGACGCGCCAGGAATGCGCCGATGCCAACGGCCTGCTCGCGGAACATGCCGGGTACGTTATGCGGCGCCTCCCAGCACTGACCCAGCGGCGCGAGTGCCGTGCCCCTTGGCGGGCGGCCGAGCAATGCGCTGGTGTCGTCTGTTGGAGGCGCTTCACCCGCCGTCGGTGTACAGGCCACGATGTTGACCGGCTGCACCCAGGCACTGCCGAGTCCGTATGGCTGTACGGCGTTCGCCACCGCTTCGGGCGTCGGCACGGTTCTGCTGCCCAGCAGTCTGGCACTGTTTGCAGCAGCGAAGCCGAGGTCCGCGCCGGCGTTCACCAGCTGCGGCAGTTGCCAGGGAAGGCTGAGCAGGCTGACCGCCGCACGCGCGGCGCTGTCATAGCGACCCAGGGGCTGCGCCACGCCGGGAATGTCGAGGCTGGCCTGGTCCGCCACGGCCAGCAGCTGCGCGGCCAGGGACGAGGACGGCTTTCCGGAAGTCGCCATCGCCGCCGATGCCGTGTCCGGCTCGCTGCTCGTTGCGCCCTGCTGCATTGCGGACAATCGTGCACGAACCGCCGCAATCGACGCGGCATCCCCTGCGTGGGCAAACACCGTGCGCAGCCCGGCGCGCGGATCGAGCAGGCCAGCATCGCGTTGCTCGTGCCTGCGCACACGCGTGAGCGCTTCCCGCAGCGTCTGGGCGGACGCGGCCGGTGCCAGCTCTGCCAGCAGTGTTGCCATGGCGGCATGGCGTTTGTCGGTGTCCAGGCCTTTGTACTTCGAGCGCTGATGGTGGAGCGCAACCTGTCGTGCGTCCACGTCCGCATCGGGTGCAGGTTGGCTGGAGAGCATCTCCTGCCATGCAGCACACGTTGTGTCCACGGGCCGATAGAGCGCAGTGCGCAGGCGCTGCAACAGTGGATCGCGTCCGGCAACCGCTGCGGTCAAACGCGCTCTTTCGGCGATGCATTCTACTTCCCAGTGCGACTGGGGCAGGCGCAGGGCATACAGCAGCACGCAGCGCCAGGCGGCGGCCTCATCGTCGCTGCAGGGGGGAAGTACGCACTGGGCGGCCAGCCACTCCGACAGTGCATCGCCGAGCGGACTGCCTGGCAACCCGCCGTCGAGCAGGGCCTGCAGCAGCGCGGTATCGATCGGCCCCTTGGCCAGCGCGTCGGCCAACGCGTCCAGCTGGGCGGCCGGTACGCCCAGCAGTGCCAGCGTCGTCGCCTCGCGATTGTGTACCTGCCACGGTGTCGCCGTTGGGCGCGTCTGCTCCTGGGCGGGCGCAGGGGTGCGCTGCCCGGCGGTCGCGGAAGTGGATACGGAACGGCAGGGGAAAAGGTTCGGCACAGGCAGGGAATCGTGACAGGCGCAGGGGCGCGGAAGGGCGCCGATCCTACGGATGGCCCGCAGTGCTGCAATCGACCAAGCCAATGGAACCTGACTAAACGAGTGATGCCATGCATCGAAATCATTGCGGCATGGGGGATACGGGACGGTGATCGCGCCGCGCGTTGGGAAGCGGGGCACTGTCGGTATCGGAATTGTTGTATCGGCAGCGCGGTGCTGACAGCCGACACGCCTGCGCCGTGAGGTACTCTGGTCAGTCCCCCTGCCAGAGCACTGGACCGCCCGATGGATTACCAGCTGATCATCAAGTTCTGGCGCAAGTCGCTGGACGACGAAGGCTTCCTCGCCACGCTCGAAGCCGAACTGGCCACGGCCTTGGGCAGCGCGGCGAAGCTGGACGGCTACGACGTCAGCGCGAAAGAGATCAACCTTTTCATGGACACCTCCGATCCGCGCCCGACCTTCCGCAAGGCCAAGGACGTGCTCGAACGGCTGGGCGTGATGCACAGCGTGTCGGCCGCCTACCGGCTGGTCGGCGGCGCGCAGTTCACTTCGGTCTGGCCGACCCGGATGGCACGCAAGTTCACGCTGCCCTGAGGCGGAGAACCCGCCTCAGTTCGCAACTGGATTCAAATACAGCCGCGCACCGTCGGACTCGCGTTTTCCCGACCAGCGGCCACTGCGGTCCTGGCGGAAACGGCCAATGGTGGTGTTGTTGGTGTCGGTAATCAGCAACTGGTTGCCCGACAGCACCCAGCGGTTGGCCGGGAAGAACCCATCCGGACAGCCTGCGGGAACGTAGGCGCTGTGCCCACCGAACCACTCGGCGTCCTTGAGTTCGATTGTGCAGGTGCTGCCGTTCTCCTGCCCCAGGGTCCACCGACCCACCAGCTCCGCGCCCCAACCCGGGCGCCCGCCGTGTCGGTCGCCATGATCGTGCCCATGCGGCCACTCGTCGTCATTGCCGCCCATGTCGATCTCCACCGAACTGTCCCTGCTCTCGCTGCGCGACTTGGAATGTGAGCTGCCGCTGGTGGTGGACTGCTGGTTGAGCGAGCCGAAGTTACCGAACGCGGAGTCGCCGTTCTGATCGGAGCTGGTCGTTCCGTCCTGGTCCTGCCCGGTCGTCGACTGGCTGCTGGTGGTAGTCGTGCTTGAGCTGGTCTGCTCGCTGCTGGTGTGCTCTTCCATCGAGCCGAACGAGACATCCTGGCCGAGGGCAATGGCGGGGGAGGCCATCAGGAGGAGGGCGAGCAGCCAGGAAGTGGGGAGTTTTGTCGCCATCGCTTTCTCCAGAGGTAGACCCGTGGGAACAGCAGGGACCAAGCGGAGCACACCCGGCGTGAGCGGACTGGCAATAAAAAAGCCGGGACCCCGTTTGAAGGAGGTCCCGGCTCTTTGGGTCCTTGCGGACCGTCTTATGGTGGAGGTGGGCTCTACTGGATAAGTGGCCACATCCCTTACGCAGCAATGCGTGGGGAGGGTGGCGCTGCCTCGATACCCCCTCCGATACCCCCGCTCGTAGCCTGCTGGTCGCGGGCGTCGACCTGCAATTGAATCCATTCCTCAACCTCGGATTCGAGCCATCTCACCGACGCCCCCACGGGCACCTGTTTGGGAAAGGTGCCGGCCGAAATGCGCGAATAGATCGTCGATTTGGGTAGACCGGTACGGTCGAGCACCTGCTTCAGTCGCAGGAGGCGGCGGGGGGCTTGTGTGACGCTGATGGCGGTCATGTGGCTTCCTTTGCCGCTGCGTGCGGCTGATTCGTTTTGGGTGATGCAGTGCATTCGCGGTCGTCAGGCACTGGCCGCGCGGCCTGGACCCTGCATCTGCAGTCGAAGCTGGACGACGTTGTCGGCGGGAGCATCAATCGCAGGGAGGACCTTCTTGGCGCTGCGTGGCGGGCGGTTGATCCGGCGCCATTCGGCTAGGGCGGCGTCCGGCTCAGCGTGCTTGCTGGTAGCGCGGCACCGGCATTCGACCAGGTGGCCCCCGCCGGCGGCGAGGCCGCGCAGATCGTGGATGTGGCGCGCGCTGTGCCCGGCCGCACAGGCCGGCAGCGGATCGGGGTGGCTGATGTGTCGCTGCGTCATTAGAGGCGCTCCATGCTGAGTGCTTCAGCTCTTTGGACTTGTGGTGCCTGGCTTCGAAAGGCAGACTCAGGGCGGGAGTAGATGCGGCAGTACCAATGGCAACTGGACAAGCACCAGAGTCTTTTCATAGCGTCACGCTGTCGGTTTCGGGTTGCGCTTACACCGCCAACATCTGGCGAGGAGGCGCGACTCAGTGGCGTCTGCTGTCCGTTGACGTTCACCATTACGGCGCTGTGGAGGTCCACCTGCCGGCCTTTGGTTCCTGCCGGTCCGCTCTCGAAGAAGCCGAGCGAACGGCTGTCCAAGTGCTTGGCAGTAAGCAATTGCCGAAGGAGAGCGCCGCATAGAAGCGCGCTGTCGATCACGTTTCCCGCGACGCCTCGATGCCCTTTCCCTCGCTTCCGGTGTGGCGTACAGTTGATGAATGTATTCATCGGCCAAGCGCAATGACTGATCCGGCTGCAGCGAGCATTTTTCGCGGCAAGATTCGTGGCCACGACGTTGTGCTGACGGTCGGCAGGGACGAACTTGGACGATTCGGGTACACCGCTGAAATTGACGGTCTTCCAGTCGATATCGGCCGGCGCGACCTCGCGCCGATGCTGAGCAAAGGCGATGCCATGCAGCTCGGCCTCGCCGCCGTTGAAGCCCACGTAAGCGCATTGCCTCAAAAGCGATAATCCCTGCCGGTCGTTGGTGCAAAGCCTAATAGCCCGAGCGCTATTCCAGATAGAACAAGCCGGCAGTCGCTCCAAGGGGCTGAGCTGGCGCTGGATCATTTGAACAGCTCCGGCTGGATGGGGAGGGCCGGTGGTGGTGCCGGCCTGGGGAGCGCTGCCGCGCGGAGACGCGCTGACTGGGCGCTGTTGAAGAAGCACCAGAACCCGTGGCCGTTGCCACCCCGGCGCACGCGCGCCTCGCTGATCAGCACGCGCGCTGTGTGCTTGGCCTGGGCGATCGCGTCCATCAGGCGGCCTCCTTCAGCGCCAGGATCAGGTCGCGGGCGACGGGCGGGCAAACGGCGTTGCCGAGCATGTGCATGGCGTCTTTCTTGTTTTCCGGAAGCCGGTAGCTATCAGGGAAGCCCATTGCGCGCCGGGCCTCAGGCACCGACAGCATCCGCATGCGATCGCCGTCCACAATCGCCCAGCGGTCACGGGTGGTGATCGTGCCGATCGGCCTGGACAGGCAGCGGCCAGTAAGGCCCGAGCCATTGCCATAGTAGGGTGCAATGAATCGGTCGCCGAAGGATGAGCGACCGGCCTTGATGCGCGCCAGCGTTGCCGCCGATCGCCCGGGGCGATCGATCTGGCTCCACCTTCCGGAGTCGAAATCTATGATCGAGCTGGCCGGGACCATTTCCCGCTTCGGAACTTTGAGCTCGATCGGATGCTTGCTCTTCGTCAGCGCGATGAAGACGCGCCAGCGGTGCTGAGGAACCCCGAAGTCGGCGGCGTCCACCAAGTGAGGGCTGATCGCGTAGCCAAGCGCCGTAACCGCGGCGCACCACGCCGGGAACAGCTTCCACTTCGTGAACTCTGGCACGTTCTCGATCAGGCCCCACTCCGGCATCCGGCACTCCAGTGCGGAAACCACCGCCCAGGCCGTCGATCGTGTGGCGTCATGGTGCGGGCGCTCCTTACCGCGTGCCGGGGTATGCCCTTGGCACGCAGGGGAAGCCAGCAGAGCTTCGAAATCAGGAAGCAACGTCCAATCTGCCTGCTGCACGTCTTGGCAGACGTGCATGGCGCCCGGATGGTTCTCTGCGTGGGTCTGTACTGCGATCGGCCAGTGATTTGCGGCGTAGACCACTTTGCAGTCCGCCAGTTCCGCGCCCAGGCTGAAGCCGCCAAGCCCTGCCAAGAGATCGATCACGCGCATCAGCCAACCTCGCCCAGCTGGGTGCGCAGGTCGCGCGGCGGGGTGATATTCGCCAACGTGGTCGATCCTGGCTTGGTTTGCGCGCGGGCACTTTGTAGGATTGGGCTAGCGGCACAAAGGAGGCGAAAGAGGTGGCTCAACGCGAAGTCGGTAGGCATGTCGAGCGGCGATTTGGTTTCAACAGGCGCCGTTACACGGTGAAGCTGATCTTTTTGGATAAGGGAGTAAGCGTCGAAGAGGTTGCAGTTGATGGCGGGGCTCGTGGCCACATCTCGGGCGTGGTCTTCGAGTCCGAGGGCGAGGCCCTGCTGACGGCCCATCACTTGGCGCGGAACCTCATCGGAGACTGACGGGCTGGCCTGTTTCATCACTTCGTTTCCTCGTCGTACTGGTCGAGTCGTTCGAGCAGGTAGGTGGCTTCGCTCTTCCACTTCATCCCGTCGGTCGTGTTGACGACTTTGGTGGTTGCGATGCGGTGCAGTGCCTGGAGGGGTTCACGGAACCAGGCGGGGTCAAAGGGGAGGGCGGCGCGGCTGTCGGGTGTCGGCGTGGGAGGCTCGCAGTTGGGGCCGGCGTAGAACTCGCCGTCGCCGCAGTCGCGGCAGTTCCCGTCGCGGAATCGGTGCGCCTTCGTGGGCTTCTCGGTCTTCGGGTGCAGGTAGAGCGCGCGGATATCCAGGCCCCGCCGGCGGGCGTGCACCACGTCGCCGTCCTCTGCCTGCATCCACGGCTCGGCCGAATGCTTTGGCCGGCACTCGAGGCGGGCCGGCTTCTGCGGGCCGTACAGCTGGATCATGAACGTGCGCGCCCAGGCGGCCACCTCATCGGCTGGCACCGGCTGGCCGGCGGCGCCTGCGCGGCGCATGGCGCGCACGGTGGCTGCCACGGTTATGGACTGGGCAGGTGCTGCCGTCATGCGCGCGGCCCCAGGGTCTTGATCTGGTTCAACAGCTGCTCGAAGTGCGCGGCCTGGTGCCGTTCCATCCAGCAGGCGGCTACCGCGACGGTGACGCCGACGCCGATCAGCACGCCCAGGAGGAAGACGAAGACGCTCATGGGGCATCGCCTCCTGTGTTCCGGGCGCCATAGGACAGGTCGCGCGTCATGTCGGCTACGGCGCGGGCGGCGCTCTTGCGGCCGTCCAGCACCTCGCGACGCGCCAGTGCGGCGGCGCGGGCCACGTGGTGAGGGCGGTAGCCCATGCGCTTGGCAGCGAGAGCCACGGCCAGGCCGGCGCCATTGGCGCGCGCGGTGGTGCTGGTGGGGAACTGCAGGATGACGGCGCTCATGCGACAGCGTCCTCAACGCGGGCGAGCGCCTTGCTTCGTGCGCTCTCCCCGGCGGCTTGCGCGGCTTCCTTCGTGGAGTAGCCGGTCCCGCTGCGGGGTCCAGCTACGAAAGCCCACTGTCCATGGCCTGCTGCGCGCACGCGCACAGGCCACTTGACCGCGTCAGGGGCCGGTGCCGACACCTCGACCAGGTCGGCGTTGCCGCGCTGCAGCTCCAGCGGGCGCGCGGGGAACATGCCCACACGGATGGGGCGGCGCAGGTCCAGCGAGGCGCGGGAGAGGTCCTGGCAGAGCTGCGGGACTTCGTCGGCATCGAAGCTGAAGATGGCGTCCCCAACCTTGAGGACGACCGTGTTGTTCTTCGGGCGCGCTTCCACGACGGCGGGGGCGCGGGCGCTGAGGGTGAGGTGCGGCATGGAAGGTCTCCGTGCCCCGGCCCGGATGGGCGGTTACTGGGGCGACGAAGCAAAGTTACAGAATCCTGTAGTAAAATGTCAACAGGATTCTGTAATTCTCTTCAGGGCGCTGTACGGGCCTGACGGGACACTCAATAAAAAGCCCCGCAATGCGGGGCTCTTACTACGGTGTAGGCGGGCGCCTGGGGTCGGCGATCACTCTGGATGGCGACCCGTAAAGCACAAGAACCCTTGATCCGGTCGCGTATGCCGGTTCTGGGCCTTGAACCACCGTCATCAGGTTGCCGTTCTCGGTCTGCACCACGTACTCAAGTCCGCGTGTGGCGGAAACGCCGCGCTCGGTGGCAGCGCCCGCAATGGCGCCGACGACGATACCGCCGATCGCGCCAACTGCATTTGCCCTGTCGCTCCCACCTATCGTTGAGCCAGCGACGCCGCCGGCGGCAGCGCCGGCAGCGGCTCCGCCGCCTTGGCTCCCGTCAATGGACACGGATCTCACGCTGATCACAACTCCGGCAACAGTCCGATTCACCTGCCCGACTGAGCCAATCGAGTAACTGTCAGTTCTAACATTTGGTGCGCATGCGGACAGGGCCGCGGCAACGAAGAGCGCAAGGCAAGCGCGCTTCACTCGCTCACCTGGGAGCTGGGGAACATCGGCCTGCTCGCGTCCACAGTCTCAAGCGCTTGAAGGAACTGCGAGATGTTGTTTTGCGCCGAGCGGCTGATCGATTCACGGGCCCTGACGACACCTGCAAAGGCGTAGTCGAAGGGGACGGTTCCCTCAGCGCTGACGTCCTGCGTGTAGACGATGCTGCCATTGGCGCGATCGATGAGCTCGTATCTCGCGATCGTCTTTGTCGTCATGGATGCGCCAAATCCAGGGATATCGATCGCAAGAATCTTGACAGAGAGGCTGAACTTCCTGGGCGCATCGTCGCGGAAGATTGCCATCTTGTTGAGGGCTTCAGTCATCGCTGTCTGCCACATCTGTGGGACTTCGTGCTGGGCCTGGGCAGGGATTCTGCCCTTGGCCTCATCCGGTCGAGCAAGCGTGACCGTCAGGGACCTGAGCTCACCTTCGATCTTCTTTGTGCTGACGCCGACGCTGGGAACTGAGAAGTTCAACGGCGGGTTTGTGGAGCAGCCGGCCACCGACATCGCGATCGCAGCTGCGAGGAATAGCTTCTTCATCCTTGGTTCCCCTGGGTGTAAGACAAAGCACCTGTCGGCGCCATCAATTAAAGCGATCGATCCTGTTGCGCAGGTAGACCTTTCCGCCGATCAGCGTTCCTTTGGGCATTGGAAAGGCTGGGTACAGGACGGCATTTGCGCTCACCACGTAGATCGCGTCTCCACGATCCTGTAGAGCCTTGATCTGCTGGCCATTGCCTGTGTTGAGCAGATAGATGCCGTCGCCGTCAAAGGACTCCACTCCCGTATCCACCATCAGAGACTCGCCGGGGTTGATGACGGGGATCATGGAATCGCCGCGGCCTGTGACCAGCACCAAGCGGCCTGGCGGCGGCACGAATCCAACCACGGAGCGGATGTAGGTAGGCGCAAAATCCATGCCTCGCACAATGTCCGGGAAGTCCTCATTGATGCTTCCATCGCCCATGTCTGCGTCTCCATCAAGTTGTTGGACGCGAACATAGTCGGGGGCGGTCTCAATCGCTAAGACGGCTGAGACGGCGGGCTCTTCACGCACCGACTTCGGGCCTTTGCCCGTTTCCAGCCAGCGCTGAGAGACGCCGAGAGCGTCGGCGATGACCCGCAACTTCGTGGTTGTCTGCATCCCACCACGTTCCAGCTCTGACAGCGTGCTGTAGCCGATGCCAGTCTTTGAGGCCAGCTCGCGCCGCTCAATGCCTTGTGATTCGCGCTCACGCCGAACGCGGGTGCCGATGGTTTCCATCGAGGAATGGTCACAGAACTCTGTAACAGAATGCTGTTGACTGTACCTACAGGATTCTGTAGCTTTCCTATCCATGGACTGGAAATCTCAAATTCAAGGTTTGATCAGTGCCGGCGCAACCGTTGATTCGATTGCGTCCGGGATGGGTGTTACGCCCAATGCAGTCCGCGAAGTCCTCGCTGGGCGCACTAAGGCGCCGAGAGCCGATGCGGCGTTCCGGCTAGCCCGGATGGTCGATGCCGGCCCGTTGGTGGCTATCGCGAGCCCGCGCGCTGTGATCGGCCCTTTGATCGACAGCCGGATGAGTAAGCGCGCGCTGCGGGCGAAGCTCGGCCTAAAGAGCGACGTGCATCTGGCGAAGGTACTCCAGCTGCCGACGGCCGAAGTTGAGGCTTGGCCGGAAGAGCAGGGCGTCCCGGCCTTGCCGCAGGTCCTGCAGCTCTTGGGCGTCCAGGAACAGCCGGCCGCCGACGCGGCCCCAAACGATCCCGACGCCCAGCGCGTCATTCAAGTGCAGGTGGCCTGATGCGTTACGAACGCACCAAACGCTCGCCGGTCGCGACGATCTCGAAGCCGTCACCGTCGCGATTGACGGCGCTTCCGTCTCCGAGCGTGTATCTGGCAAGCCCTTCGACCCAGCTTGGGCCGTCGAGGTCAGAGGTGTCGATGCGGGTGAAGTGCTTGATAACCCATACCCGTCGGCCGTTCTCGCCGCGCGTTTCGATTTGTTCCGTATCCATGGAGAGCCCCAATGCTTGACCTGACCCCCGAGCAGGCGCGGGAGCACCACCTGGCGCGCATCCGGGCTTACGCCGCGGAGCACGACCTTGCCGGTGAGCATATCGCACAGATCTTCAATGCCGGGTTGGCGGCCGCAAAAAGCCTCCGTCCCGACCTGTTCAAGAGCGAGGAGGCCCTGAATGCGCGCGCTCTCCGATAGGTGGAACCCGCGGCTTTGGCTGCGGGATTGGATCAACGGGCCGTCGGTGCAGGAACTGGCCGCTCGGTCCGAAGGCGAGCGCGTTTCGCGAGAGTTCTTCGACGAGCTTTCGAGGCACTCGCTCCAGGCGAAAGGCGTCAGTCCGGACCAAGCACGTTCCGGGCGTAGCTCAACCACCCCTCCGCCTGCGGCCCCATCTGCTGGTCGGCAAGTTTGCCGATCGGACCTTCTACAGCCCGCTGCGCGCTCACCGAGCGAACCAAGGCGATGTTCTGCTCGATGTGCTCCAGCAGCTCCGCCGGTCGCGGATGCGACTTGAGCGAAGCCATCAATACCGCGTCCATGACTTGGACCTGAGTGAACAGGCTCAGGAACGTCGGGTCCTCGATCAGCTCCATGTCGCCCTCCTTGCGGGCTTTGTTGTTCAGACATCCAGCGTAGCGCAAGGAGGGCGACGCCCTCTTTCCCTGAGTTGAATTCGTCCATGGCGCCCATCGTGCGCCGGCCGGACCCGCCCCGAAACCTTGAAACACCCGTCTTCCCAAGGTGAACCATGACCTGCCGCACCTCCAACCTCAGCTGGCTCGATGTCCTCTACAACTCCGTGCGCAAGACGCCCGGCGGCGTGGCTGACGCCGCAGCCTATCTGGCCGACCGCCGTGGCAAGACCATGCATCCGGAAACCCTGCGCGCAAAGCTGCGCGGTCTGGAGGGTGAATCGGTATCCATCGAGATCGCCGAACTGCTGACCGAGTGGATGCAGGAGAAGGCCGGCGGCAGCGACTACGCCCTGGAGTGGATGCAGGCGCTGGCCGGGCGGTTCGGTATGGCCGTTGACGTGGTTCCCCCGGCCCCCGAAGGCGGCTGGGCAGATGAGGTCGCGGCGGTGCAGCTCAAACTGCTGGAAATCACGACGCGGGTAGGGCGCCTGACCGGCACTGCCGTGGACGCGATGGCCGACCGGCACATCGACAGCGACGAGGCTGCGCTGATGGTGAGCGAGGCCCGCGCGCTGCGAACGATGGCGCATCGCCTGGAGCGGAACGTGGCGCGCGCTGCCTCCAAGGGCAACCCTGCGGCGAAGGCCACCCGATGAACCACCCGGCACGCAATACCGACATCGGCACCAGCCACGCCGCTGCGAACTTCATCGCCTGCAGCGGCATCCAGAAGGACCAGCAGGCCAAAGCGGCCGCGGCCGTGAGGCTGCACCCGGGCCTGACCAGCATGAAGTTGGCGCAGGTGACCGGCCTTGATCGCTACATGCTTGCGCGTCGCCTGCCCGAGCTGCTGAAAGTCGAACGGGTCTGGCGCGGCCCCGCCATGCCGTGCCCGGTCAGCGGCCGCAGCGCCTGCACCTGGTGGCCGGTGGCCCCGGGCGACAACTACACGCTGGCGGTCTGAAGCATGTCCACGATCATCATGTCGCAGTGCTGGCCGCTGCAGCAGCTTAGCGTCACCCAGAAGGCGGTACTGATCTCGCTGGCCGATCAAGCCAATGACGACGGTGTCTGCTGGCCGGCAATCGCGACCATCGGAAAGCGCTGCTGCATGTCGGCGCGCGCTGTGCGCACAGCCATGGACCATCTGGAAGTGGTTGGGCTGCTGTCCCGCGAGCGCCGGTTCAACAGCAGCAACGTCTATGTCGTCACTCCGAGCAACTTCAACGCCGCCGTGGCCAGCACTAAGGGCAAGCGGAAGGCGGCGAAAGCAGGGGATGCACCGGGCGCAGGTGATGCGCCCCATGCAGGGGGTGCGCCCGATGCAGTGGGGGATGCGCCCGGTGCAGGGGGTGAGGCAGCGGGCGCAGGTCTGGAGGTGCGCCCCGTGCCGCCTAACCGTCATATAACCATCAATGAACCGTCAGGAGAACCGTCAGTTCCGGCGCTTGCCGCGCCGCTGTCGAAGGCGGCGCAGGAGGCCCAGATGCAGGAAGCCTGCAAACAGACCTGGGGCGCCTACCGAGCGGCGTACCGGCTGCGGTACTCCGCCGACCCGGTGCGCAACGCCAAGGTCAACGCCAACGTGCGAGACCTGGTGAAGCGGCTGGGCCGGGAAGAGGCGCCGCACGTGGCCGGCTGGTTCCTGGGGGTCAACGAGCAGTACGCGGTGAAGCGGATGCACGACCTGGGCGTGCTGCTGGCCGGGGCAGAGGCGTATCGCACCCAGTGGGCGACAGGCCGGCAGGTGACCAACACCAGCGCCCAGCACACCGACCAGACCCAGTCGAACGTCAACGCCGCCGACGAGGCTATCCAGATGCTGCGCGCACGGAGGGCTGGTAATGCTGTGTGATCACGAACAGGAGACCTTGGCCAAGCTGCTGGTGGCGACCGCGGAGGTGATCGGCGACCAGCTGCGGTCGACAGCCGCGGTGTTCATGGTCTCGGACTTGGCCGCCTACCCGATGCCGTTGCTGGAGCGCGCGCTGTCCGCCTGCCGTCGGGAGTTGAAGGGGAAGCTGTCGCTCGCCGCGATCCTCGAGCGGATCGACGACGGCCACCCCAGCCCGAACGAGGCCTGGGCCATCGCGATGCGGGCGGAGGACGAAGGCGCGACCGTGGTATGGACCGAGCAGACCCGGGATGCCTGGAACGCGGCGCTGCCGCTCGTCGAGGTCGGCGACAGGATCGCCGCCCGGCCGGCGTTTCTGGAGGTCTACACCCGGCTGGTCAAGGAGGCGCGCGCTGCACAGAAGACAGCGACTCACCACGTTTCCCTCGGCGCCGATGCTTCGGGTCGCGACGGTGTTCTGCAGCAGGCCGTTGCCGCCGGGCAGCTGCGGCACGAACAGGTCGCCGAGTTCATCGCCCTGCCGGCTCCATCGCCGGCGTTCAATCCGCTGGCGCTGCTGTCCGGTCGTGTCGAGCCATCGCCGGAAGCCGATGCCCGCACGCGGGCTCGCCTCGCCGAGCTGGCAGAGATCCTCGGCGCGCCGCCCAAGGCAGCCGCATGACCGCAACGCCCGCCCGCATCAACGTCGAGATCCGGCCTGTCAGCGCGCCGGTGTCCGAAGCCGGTTGGTATCTGTGCTTTGGCTACGGCGAGAAGCCGCTGGTGCTGTACGGCTCGCGAGGCCAGACCGCTTGGCGCCATGGCTGCCGCTTCATCCCGATCACCGGCTATGCCGGACCCATTCCAGATGGCGAGCCACCGCGCGCTGCAGCCACCCAATCCAACCGGAGAGCTACCCGATGAAACCCCTTGTGATCTACCACCACAACTGCGCCGATGGGTTCACCGCAGCGTGGGCCGTCCGCCAGGCGATGGACGCCGACTTCCACCCCGGCGTCCATAGCGATCCGGCGCCCGACGTGTCAGGCCGGGACGTGATCCTGGTGGACTTCAGCTACCCGCCGGCGGTCATGCGCGCGCTGCAGCAATTGGCGCGCTCCATCCTTGTCCTAGACCACCACAAGAGCGCAGAGGCCGACCTGCCGGACTTCGGAAACGCCTTCCCGGGAAATGAGGCGCCTGTCGTGTGGCGTATGGACGGCGCGGACTGGGACGGGTGCCGGACCTGGCCGCAGGTGCAAGCAGCCCAACGGGCCGACGAGGAGCGCGGCGGCGACTTCTGCATGATCTACGCGTTGTTCGACATGAACCGCAGCGGCGCGGGCATCGCGTGGGACTTCTTCCACCCGGGCAAGGCGCGGCCGGCATTGCTCGATCACGTCGAGGACCGTGACCTGTGGCGGTTCGCGCTTCACGGCACCCGCGAGATCCAAGCGGCCCTCTTCAGCTACCCCTACCGCTTCGAGGTCTGGGATCAGCTCATGCTGGCGCCGGTGTTTGAGTTGTACCAGCAGGGGCTGTGCATCGAGCGCAAACACCACAAGGACGTAGCGGAGTTGGTGCAGGTCGCCAAGCGCCAGATGGTGATCGGGCACTACAGCGTGCCGGTGGCCAGCCTGCCGTACACCTTGGCCAGCGACGCCGGCCACCTGATGGCGAAGGGCCAGCCGTTCGCTGCCTGCTACTACGACAAGGATGGCGGCCGGGTGTTCAGCCTGCGCTCGACCGACCAGGGCGTGGACGTGAGCGAGGTGGCCAAGCTGTATGGGGGCGGCGGGCACGCGCGCGCTGCCGGCTTCACCGTGCCGCGAACCCATGAGCTGGCGATGGCCTGATGTGGTCGAAGGCACCGCCACCGACTAAGGAAGAGGACGCTCGGATCAGTGCGGCCAAGGAAGGCCCCTGCATGGTCTGTCTGTTGCTCTGCACGCGGAACCTGTTGCCCGGGCACCTGGTGGTCTACGGCTGCGACTACCACCACTGCAAGTCCGGAAACATCCGGCGCGGGCACGCCTTCGGGTTCGCCATGTGCCAGTGGCATCACGAGCGGATTCCGCAGCAGAACAGGTCTTTCGAGTGGATGACCGAGACCTATGGCTGGAGCCTGAAAGATGGCTCACGAACCTTCCACGAACTGTACTGCTCGGACGACGAACTGATCGCCCAGCAGACGTTGGTCAATGAATTGAGACAGGCAGCATGACGAGAAAGTATGGGGAAAGGGCCGCGAGCCTGCGCAAGGTGTTCGAAGCGGCGCCGGAAGAGGAAATGACCCACCAAGTGCTGTTCGAGCGCATGGGGGTGGCCTCTGTCGGGCAGGCGGATGAACGAACCAACATCCGGAACGCGCTGCCGGCACTGGTGCGCTGTGGCTACGTGCTCAAGAAGGGGCTTGGCCCGGACGCCACCTACCGTCATAGCGGCAAGGTGAAACGGCCCAAGGCGGCGGCTCCGCGCGTGCGGCAGCGAAGCGCTCTTGACCGGGCATCCAGACTGGTGCGGACGCGCGCTGCCCGGGTGGAGCTCCAGGCCGCCAACACGCCAGTGCCGGCCAAGCCGAAAGCAGTCGAGTCCGGCGAGACCGTGGAGCAGTTCGAAGCGCGCGGGGGCAGGGTGGAGGTTCTGCCCACGTTCTGGGGTCGGGCGGCTGCATGAGCCACAAAGAGGGAGCGGGGCCGCCGGGCTGGCATTGGGAACTTCAAAGGGGAAGGGCAGATGAGTGAGGGTCGGGAGCTAATGGCTCGGCTTGGGCCGAGCACGGTCAAGTTCGACACCGGTCGTGGCGGGACGCCCGACCTTACCAACCAGGACATCGCAGCTGCACTGGGGATGGTGCCGGCTGGATTGGGCCGCGAACTGCTGGAAGCGCTGTGGTGGCCGGACAGCGGCAGACGTCGCTCGCAGCGGTTGCGCGAGGCGGTGATCCGCTTGGTGGCGCCGGAGTACGTCCGCCAGCAGCAGGCACTGAGTGTGGCCCGAACGGAATTCGGGATTGCCAAGGCGTGCATGGGCTGGGCAGGGAGCCCAGTAACCGATGCCCAGCGGACAGAGCACCGCAGGGCCGAAGCCAAGTTGGAGGCTACTCGCGCGCTGTGCTGGCCGAACAACACCATGGAACAGCTCGGGGTCTTGGCCGGCGCGATTGTCGAGGAAATGGCCAACAGCGGTTGCTGCAAAGCGTGCCAAGGCCTCCGGATCCAAGGCGCGAAGGACGGACGCGGCGTCATTGAATGCGACGCATGTGGGGGCGCCGGAGTGGCGCCACGAAGCGGCCGAGAGCGTGCCACGGCCATCGGCGCCGACCATTCCGCTTATCGGCGCTACTGGCAGCCGGTGTACGAATGGATGCTTGAGCACATGCGCGCGGCTGAATCCCTGGCGGCGAGGGACTTCAACCGGATGCTCGCGCGCGCTGCATAGCGGGGACTTGCCCAGTCCCCAAGAAAGCGGGCAATCTTCCCAGCATCCACACGCAAGCCCCGGTCAAGCCGGGGCTTTTTCTTTGCCCGTATCCCAGCCGGATCAACCCTCGTGCCCAGCCGGCGCAGGGGCGGGCACCCTATCGAGGCGACCATGGCACGCATCACTCCCCAACAAGCAGGCGGCGTGAACGTCGTGGCATTCCTTGACATGCTGGCGTGGGCGGAAGGAACCGATAACGGCAAGCAGCCGACCAAGGACAGCGGCTATGACGTGATCGTCGGTGGCAAGCTGTTCACGAGCTATGCCGACCATCCGCGCGTGCTTGTGGATCTGCCCAAGCTCAAGATTCAGTCCACCGCTGCGGGCCGATACCAGCTGCTGCGCAAGTACTACGACGCTTACCGGAAGACGCTCGGCCTCAAGGACTTCACCCCGCTTAGCCAGGATCTGATCGCATTGCAGCAGATCAGGGAGCGACGCGCGCTGCCGCTGATCCAGGCGGGCAAGATTCCGGAGGCGATCAGAGCGGTCCGCAATATCTGGGCAAGCCTTCCGGGCGCCGGATACGGGCAGCACGAGCGCAAACTCGAAGACCTGTTGGTGGTTTACCAGGTGGCCGGCGGCCGCGTCGGCGGGGTGGGATGATGGAAGAGACGACTGCGCCGTGGTGGCTGGCCGGAGGCGCCGCCGCACTGTGGATTGCGCGAGAGTTCATCGGTGCGGTCCTTACCCGCAAGCAGGACAAAGCAGAATCCGAAGGAAATGTCACGCTGATTGCCGGCCTCACGGCACGTGTCGAGGGTCTGGAGGCGAGCCAGCTCAAGCTGGGCCAACAGCTGGCCGACGAGATGAGGCTGCGGATGGCAGCGCAGGAAGAGGCACACCGACTGCGCTTACGGGTGCTGTCACTGGAATCTTCGTTGCGCGGGCTCGGCGCCGTGATACCGCCGGAGGTGGTCGGATGAACAGGATCTACATAGGCGTCGCCATCGCCTTGGTCACCCTCGCATTCTGGGCTGGGTGGGAATGGCGCGATCGCTCCGCCGACCTGGCCGTGGCCAATGCCGACTTGAAGCAGGCGGTGGCGGTGGTAGACCAGGTCAACGACACCCGCGCTATCGAACACACACAGGCCCAGGACGTGGCCGCAATCGGAGTGAAGCATGAAGAAGACCGTACTGCGGCCGCGAGCCTCCCTGCTGCTGTTATTGCTGAGCTGCGTGCTGATCGTCTCCGGATGCGCGACGGTTGGTCGAGCTGCGAAACCCAGCGTGTGTCCGACGCTGCCGCCGCCACCGGCGAACGTGATGCGGCAACCCAGCGCAGAGAAGAGTTTGCGGGAGCTGTTGTTCGAGCCGGCCGCGACGCCGACGACCAGCTCCGCGCCTGCCAAGCCGTCATCGCCGCAGACCGGGCCGAGGTGAGCCCCTGATGGGCAATGGCACCGCCGGGCGAAGGATGCTGGCGCTCGGGCGACTCAAGGCCGGAGAGATGAACAAGACCGAGGCCGCATACGCCGTACGGTTGTCCGGTCTGCAGGCTGCCGGCGGGATCCATTGGCATCGGTTTGAAGGCCTGAAGCTGCGTCTGGCCGATAACACCTTCTACACCCCTGATTTCGCGGTGATGGCCGCAGATGGGGTCATGGAGTGCCACGAGGTAAAGGGCCACTGGCAGGACGATGCCAGGGCCAAGATCAAGATCGCCGCGGCCATGTATCCGTTCCGCTTCATTGCGGTGAAGGTGCGGCGAAAGCGCGACGGCGGCGGCTGGGAAGTGGAGGAATTCTGATGGCAATGGGTCTGCGCGCATCGATCCGCATGCGCTGGTGGCTACGTTGCTACCTCGCGGCAGTGGTCTGGTTCTCCCGGGCAACAGGCATGGAGCCTGACTGGGACCGGGTGGAGGGCTGGATCCGCCGTGGCTTGGTGCTGCGAACAATGAGGGTCACTGATGGACGCTGCAGGGATTGAAGCACTAAAGGCGGCGCAGGCCGTCGAGCAGAACGCTCGCATTGATCGCCTTGTAGGGGTCATTGAGCAGCAGGGCAAGCAGATCGCCGAACTGGCGGTGCACGTGGGGCTTCTGGTGCAGGCCGTCGCGCAGCTCTTGGGTGAGGAAGCCGGCGCACCGGTCCAAGAGGATGGTGCCGAGCCTGAGCGCGTTGACCTTGACGGGAAGCCCTACTGATGGCAGCCGCGCCCAGCCCGCGCCGGGGCAGGACGCGACAGACCGGCGGCAGCGCTTTCGCCCATCTGTATGGGACGGCGCGCTGGCAACGCACGCGGAAGGCGCAGCTTGATCGCGAACCGTTGTGCAGCATGTGCAAGGCGCGAGGACACGTCACCGTCGCGACGGTATGCAACCACACCAACGGGCACCCAGCTGGCGAGACCGAGGAGATGTTCTGGAACGGTCCGTTCGACAGCCAATGCGCCAACTGTCACGGCAGTGACCAGGCGCGGCTGGAGCGGGGCTCGGTCCAGATCCGGGGATGCGACGCCGACGGGTGGCCGATAGGCACCTGACAGGTTCCACGTCATTGCGTTCCACGCGGCAAGGGTAGGGGGGGTGAATTTATGACGGTGGCCGGCTCCTAGACCGTCCTCCCCCCTTTCCTTCCGTATCCACAATTCACGGGACGACCCAGCGAGGGGCGTCCGACCCGTCAAAAACGCGCGGATTTACAGAGGTTTTTCATGGCTAGGCCCCGATTGCCCGTCGCAAAAGCCGCGACCGGTGGGGCGGCCGTCAAGAACCCAGGGCGCCACGCTGGCAGGAAGAAGCCGAAAGGCACGCGGGCGCTTGGCGAGCCCTACAAAACAATGACGGCGGCGCAGAAGCGCGCATGGGCGGAGTTCGAGGAGGAGATGCCATGGCTCAACGCATCTCACCGCGTTCTGCTCAGGCTCGCGTGCTTCTGGACGGCAAAGATGGACGACCCCCAGGCTGACTTCGGTGTGTCTGCAACTCAAGCGCTTAGCTCGATCCTCTCGAAGCTGGGCGCCACACCGGTTGATGAGTCAAAGGTTTCGCATGGCACAGACGAAGACGACCCCGACGATGAGTTCTTCGGGGGCGCCGGCGCCGGTAGATCGCACTAAGGCCTACGCCTTGGACGTGCTCGCCGGTCGCATTGTGGCCGGGCCGCACGTCCGGAACGCCTGCAGGCGCCACCTCCAAGACCTGATGCAGGGCCCGGAGAGAGGGCTGCGCTTTGATCTGGAGGCGGCTGAGTTCGCCTTCGGCTTCTTCGAACGGATCCTGCGGCTTTCCGAGGGCCAGTTTGAAGGCCGCAAGTTCGAGCTGCATCCGTCTCAGGCTTTTATTTTGGGATCGCTGTTCGGTTGGAAGGGGCCTGACGGGTTCCGTCGCTTCCGCCGGGCGTACATCGAGCAAGGAAAGGGCAACGGGAAAAGCCCGCTTGCTGGCGGCCTCGGGCTGCTGGGGATGACGGCGGCCGGCGAAGCTGGCGCGCAGATCTACTCTGCCGCTGCCAAAAAGGACCAAGCAGGGATCCTCTTCGCCGACGCCGTGAAGATGGTCAAGCAGTCACCGGCACTGGCCAAGCGCGTGGAGTTCGCTGGCGGCGAGGGGCGTGAGTACAACATGGCCCATCAAGCCAGCCAGAGCTTTTTCCGGCCTGTATCTCGCGACACCGGCAAGACCGGCTCGGGGCCGCGGCCGTTCTTCGTCCTGGTGGATGAGGTCCACGAGCTGCCCGACCGCAAGATCATCGAAATGCTCGAGCGCGGCTTCAAATTCCGCCGCGAACCGCTGCTGTTCATGATCACCAACTCTGGTAGCGATCGCACATCTGTGTGCTGGGAAGAACACGAACATGCGGTCAAGGTCGCAGCCGGTCACACGGCCGCGGTGAATGACCCGACGTTCGTGGGCGACCCGATTGACGACCGGACCTTCAGCTACGTGTGCGCGTTAGACGACGGCGACGACCCGCTGGAAGACCCGACGTGCTGGGCAAAGGCCAACCCGTTGCTCGGCGTCACCATCACAGAACAGTACCTCTCGGACCTGGTCAAACAGGCGAAGGCGATTCCGGGTTCATTGAACGGGATCCTTCGCCTTCATTTCTGCATCTGGACCGACGCGGAGACGGCGTGGATGACGCGATCAACTCTTGAGCCGGCGCTCGCCGACTTCGACCCTGCGCAGCATCACGGGTCAAAGGTCTATCTGGGTCTCGACCTCTCGCAAAGCCGCGATATCACGGCCCTTGGGGCGGTGGTGGAAACCGGCAGTGTCGAGGTGCCGGTGGTGGTGGACGGACAGACGCAGATGATCAGCAAGCCCACCTACGACGGGTGGGTGGAAGCGTGGACCCCAAGCGACACCGTCGCGGCGCGCGAGCTGCGCGACAAGCTGCCGTACCGCACATGGATCAATGGCGGGCATCTGCACGCACCGCAGGGTCAGACGATCAGCTTCCGGCATGTCGCTCAGACCTTGGCCGAGTACGACCGGGACTACCTGGTCGAGCTGATTGCCTATGACCGATATGCGTTCCGCAAGTTCGAAGACGAAGTGATCGAGCTTGGGTTGTCGCTGCCATTCGCTGAGCACCCTCAAGGGGGCACGAAGAAGGGCCGGCCGTTGGAAGTAGCGGTGAAGGCAGCGGAGGACCAAGGACTGCCACCGCCTGAAGGTATGTGGATGCCGGGATCGCTGCGGCTCTTCGAAGAGGCGCTGCTGGAGGGGCGGCTTCGGCTGAAGGGGAACCCGGTGCTGGTGTCCGCAATCATGTCGGCCGTCATCGAGTCGGACAAGTGGGAAAACCGCTGGCTGTCCAAGGCGCGTTCTGTGAACAAGATCGATGCGGCGGTGGCCCTGTGCATGGCCTTCGGCGCTGCGCATGCCATGCCGGCAGAGGCCGGCGGCATTGATGACTACCTCGAAAACGGCTTCTTTGGACTGATCGGATGACAAACTTCCGCTGGTATAACCCGTTGAGCTGGCGGTTCTTCGGCTACGACGACCCTGTGACTGGGAACTATGTCGAGGTCGACCTATCCGTGGGCGGCAAGGGCACAAAGGCAGGCGTACGCGTGACCTCCAAGACGGCGCTCACGGTGAGCATCGTATGGGCGTGCCTGAAGGTGCTGAGTGAATCTGCCTCGGGCCTGCCCTGGAAGCTCTACGAGGATGTCAACGGTGTCCGCTCGCTGGTAAAGGGGAGCAGCCCGCAACGCCGTCGGCTCCTGCGGCTGCTGGCCAAGCCGAACCCCTACGTCAAATGGCTGGACCTGATCAAAGCCCTTGTGGTGAACATGGCGCTGCGTGGGAACGCCTTCGCCATCATCCAGCGCAACGACGACGACGAATGGATTGGGTTGATTCCCGTCGCGGCCGACAACGTCCGGATCGACACCGATGACGGCTTACTCTACTGGGCGAACATCGGTGGCAAAGAGACGCCGGTATCGCCGACCAACATGCTGCACTTCAAACTGTTTAGCCCGGACGGGATCATTGGGCTCTCACCGATCGAATGCCAGGCCGAAACCATCGGCCTCGCGCGCGCGGCGCAGGACTGGTCCGCACGTTTCATGCGCAAAGGTGGCTTCACGGGCGGGTACATTATCTATCCCGGCTTCCTGACCAAGGAGCAGCAGGCGCAGATCAAGGCCAAGCTGCCGGACATCCGACAGGGTGACGTGGACGACCTCGGCAAGATGGCGATCCTGCAGGGCGGTCCGACGATCACTCCGGCCGGAATGACTCAGAAGGACAGCCAGTTCATCGAGTCGCAGCAGTTTCAGGAAGAAGCGCTGGCAGGCATCTGGGGCGTCCCGCTTTACCTCACCAATCGGGCGCGATCAACGTCCGTGCTTGGGTCGAACCTTGAGCAGCAGACCAGTGGGTTTGTGACCTTCGGCCTGAAGCCATACCTGGACGCCATCGAGAGCGAGCTCAACGACAAGCTGTTTGGCGAAAGCAGCATGTTCGTCGAGGCAGTGGTGGAGGGGCTGCTGCGGGCTGACAGCACCGCGCGAGGCAACTACTTCAAGACCGCACTGGGCGGCTCCGGCGGCTCCGGCTGGATGACCATCAACGAGGTCCGGGTCAAGGAAAACCTGCCCGTGTTGGACGGTGACCAATACAACCAGGTCACCCGCTGGAGCAGCAACAAGCCCGACTCGGTCGGGGACGAGAACATCACGGGAGATCCGGCAAATGCTTAGCACCTACGCCTGCCCCTTCGAGGTCAAGTCGGCTGACAAATCGGGCAACTTCGAAGGCTATGCCTCGGTATTCAACAACATCGACCTGGGCGACGACCTGATTTTGCCGGGTGCATTCGTCAAGGTGAAGACCACGCGCACCGGCCGGCTGCGGCTGGCGCTTTACCACAACCTGACGCAGCTCATCGGCGATGCCGAGTTCAAGCAGGACGGTAACGGGCTGCTGCTCAAGGGCAAGGTCAACCTCAACGTCAGCTATGCGAGGGATGCCTACGAGCTGATGAAGGAGGGCACGCTCGATGAAATGTCGGTCGGCTTTAACACCCTCGAGGACGCGCTGGAGACCCGCGAAGGGCGACGCGTCCGCGTCATCAAACGCGCCGAATTGTGGGAAGCCTCCGTGGTTCCCTTCGGCATGAATCCGGAAGCACAGGTCCTCAGTGTGAAATCGGACATCCGCAGTTTCGAGAGCGCCTTGCGCGAGCGCATGGGGCTCTCACAGAAGGAGGCGGCTGCGGTCGCCTCACTCGGCTTTCCCGCGATCCACCGAGACGGTGGACTTGAGGCCACGGAGACCGTGGAACAGCTGAAGCAGCTTGGCAACTCCATCCAATCCATCTTTGAAGGAATTCACTAATGCCTGACAACATCAACGAGATCCGCGAAGGCCTCGAAAAGCAGCTGAAGGAAGGCTTTGCCGGCCTGCAGAAGAAGTACGACAGCGCCTCCACCGAGATTGAGAAGGGCAACCAGGTCACCAACGAGCTCAAGAGCCAGATTCAGAGCGCCACCGACGAGATCCAGAAGGTCGTCGACAAGGTCCTGAAGATGGAAGAAAAGGGCGTTGCACTGGGCAACCAGCCGGGCCAGAAGAAGGGCTTCATCGACTTCATCAAGGAAAACGGCGAATACAAGGCGCTGCAAGGCCGTGAAAAGGGTTCGGCCGAGATCGAGCTCAAGAAGGAAGAGCTGGCCGCCATGGAAGTGAAGGCGGTCACCAGCGCCGGGATCGTGGTGCCCAACTTCGACCCGACCATCCAGCCGGGCATGCGCCAGGAACTGCGGATCCGCGACCTGATCCCTTCGATCTCCGTCACCGGCCAGAGCTACACGTACTTCCGCGAGCTGCTGCACACCCGAGGCGCCGGTCCGGTGGCCGAGGGCGGCACCAAGCCGCAGAGCAACGTCACCTTCGAGCAGAAGACCGACCTGGTCAAGAAGCTGGCCGTCTGGATCCCGGTGACCGACGAAACCCTGGACGACGTACCGCAGATGTACGGCTACCTGCAGCAGCTGCTGCGCTACGACCTCAAGCTGGAAGAGGAAGCGCAGATCCTGAAGGGTGACGGCCTGGGCAACAACCTCCCGGGCCTGATGACCGACGCCATCGTGTTCGATGATGACCTGTCCAAGGCCAGTGATACTTCCATCGACACGGTGCGCCGCGCCATCTACCAGGTCCGTAAGCAGTCCAAGCTGTCGGCCGATGCCACGGTGATGACCGAGCTCGACTGGATGAACATCGAGCTGGAGAAGGACAGCCAGAACCGTTACCTGTTCGCCAACCTGCAGGGCTTCGTCACACCGATCCTGTGGGGCCGCCCGGTGGTTGCTTCGGACAGCATGGACGAGGGCGACGGCACCACCACAGGTGGCGAGTTCCTGGTGGCCAACTTCCAGCGCGGCGCGACGATCTATGACCGCATGAACTTCCTGTTCAAGGTCGGCATGATCAACGACGACTTCGTGAAGAACCAGCGCGTATTGCTGGTCGAAGAACGCCTTGGCCTGGCCAAGCGTCGTCGCGAGGCGTTCGTCAAGGGCCGTTTCAAGCCCGCCGCCTGATCCAACTGCCTTTCCGTGGTGTCGGCCGCTGATGCGGCTGCACCACCTTCCGGAGATCCATACAGATGAAGATCAAAGTCCTTTGGGGCTTCTGCGGCGACGTGGAGAAGCTCGGCCCCGACACGAACGGCGACTCGCGTTCGCCGACGCGCGCCGGCCAGGTATTCGAGAACGTCGAAGACGAATACGCATACACCCTGATCGGGAAGGGCCTGGTGCAGCCGTTCGATGGTTCGGCGCCCACCTCCGCGAAACCCGCTGCTGCACCTTCCCCGAGCCAGCCCGGCCCCGTCGTGACCCTCCAGCCAGCGCCGACCGATATCAAGGTGGTTGGGCCGTCGACTGGCAGTGCCGAGGTCGGTGGAACCGAGGCTGCGGCTGCCTCTGGCGAGGCAGCGTCTGTCGACACAGCACCGACCGCGCCGGCGGCAGCGGCAGCGGCGGCCGCCGCTGCGGCCGATCTGGGTTCCGACGCTGAGAAGGCCGCGCTGGTTGCCGAGCTGGAAGCCGCAGGTGTCGTCTTCGACCGTCGCTGGGGTGTCGCCAAGCTCGCCGAGGCCCTGAAGAGCGCTCAGGGCGCGAAGGTGGATTAATGGACGTGGCCCTCGATCTTGCCCTTGTGCGGGAGCAGTGCCGCATCGTCGATGAGGTCAGCGACCTTCTGTTGCAGTCCTATGTCGATGCGGCGCTCGCCCACGTGCAGATGCACTGTGATCGGACCTTGGTTGAGGGCGAGCCGTCCAGTGAGGATGAGATGGCTCTGACGGCTGACGTTCGCCAGGCAGTGCTGCTGTTGGTCGGCAGCTGGGCCGAAAATCGCAGTGCCTTGGGCGAGGTGAGCTCGGAGATTGCCTTGGGCGTGTCCCGGCTTCTTTGGTATAGGAAACGATTCTGATGGCCACTCCAGCAGGTCAGCGCCGCCACCGGATCCGCTTCGAGCGGCCGGTCGACGTACGGGATCCGTTGGGCGGACCGGCCAAGAAGGGGTGGGAGTTGGTCGCAGAAGCGTGGGCAAAGAAGACGAACCAGCTTAGTGCCACGGCGGAGGCGATCGCGGCTGGCGCCGAGCGCTATCGGGAGCAAGTCCGCTGGGACCTGATCCCGCGCCATGTCGAGCCCACCTGGCGCATTGTCGAGCGGGGCAAGCCGTATGCGATCAAGAGCATCGCGCCCAGCAACGACGGTAGCGAGATGGCGATCATCACCGTAGCGGGGTTAAGCGATGGCTGAGCAGATAGTGATTCAAGGCTTGGCCGGCTTGCTGCGGTCGCTGCGGGAGGCACCCAAGGCCGTGCAGGGGAGGGCGGTACAGGCCGGTATGCGCAAGGGCGGCAATGTGATCCGAGACGACGCGAGGCGCCGTGCGCCCAAGGCGTCGGGGTTCATGGCCAGCCAGATCATCACGCGTCGAGCCAACGCGCAGAGCAGGGCGCGCGCAGGCGTGGGCAAGGACGGTGAGTATTTCACCGTGGGCATCAAGTCCGGCCGCCGGCGCAAGTACGCCAACACCAAGCGCAACAAGCAACGAGGCAGAGCGGGAAAATCCTACGTTGACCGCGGGTGGGCCTACTACTGGCGGTTCAAGGAGTTCGGCACCAAGAAAATGAGGGCCGAGCCGTTCCTAACGCCAGCAGGCGAAGCAAAAGGGCCCGAGGCGGCGCAGGTGATCATCGATGAGACCCGGGCGGCGCTCGACATGCAGCTGAGGAAGGAGGGCTGGAGATGATGGTTCCCTTGATCCAATCGCTGCTGCAGGGCGCAGCGGGGGTCCGGCAGCTACTCGGCGATCCGGTCCGGCTGTGGCCGGGAGGCGCCCCCCAGGACACGCTGCTCCCCTACGCGACGTGGGAGGTGGTCGGCGGCTCTCCAACCGCGATGCTGTCTGAGGCACCTCCGGCCGACGGCTGGCGGGTGCGCTTGACCGTATGGGGCGACAGCCTCAGCCAGGCCAACAGCGTGGCCGTTGCGATCCGCGATGAAATCGAGCGCGTGGGCAGCATCGAGTCGTACAACCCCACGCCCGACAGTGAGGGCACGGACGCAATGGGCATTTCATTCGACGTTCGGCTGCTGCAGCTGCGCTGACCCACAGAACGGCAATCCACCGGCCCCGCGAGGGGCTTTTTTCATGCCCGGCAACGGGCGCAACGCAAGGAACCCCTTATGGGACAGGTAATCAAGTCGAAGCACACCCAGCTGTTCATCGCTATCGGCGATGCCGAGGTCATCAAGGTCACCCGCATTCGCTCGGTCGGGTTCCCCGATGGTCAGGCTTCGGAAATCGACATTTCCGACTTCGATGACGACTGGGACCAGTTCGTCGCTGGCCGAAAAGCGACCGGCAGCACCAGCATCGAGATCATCTACGACTCGGTGGACTCCGAAGCCCTGGAAGAGCTGCACCGCACCGGCGCGGTGGTCAACTTCCTGGTCACCGCGCCGGCCAGCGAAACGGCGGGCGCGGCCAAGCCGGTGGCGGTCGATGGTGTGATCACCCCGCCGACCACGGTTGTGTCGAAGCAATTCAATGGCTTCGTGCAGAACTTCGCGGTGACGGTGGCCGACAACGATGTGTGGAAGGCCACGATGACCATCCGTGGCTCCGGCGCCGTCACCACGCACCGCCCGACGCCCTGACCGCAACAACGGCGCTCTCTCTTTCGGCCCACTTCGGTGGGCTTTCTCTTTGGCAGGGCGCGCGGATCCACCGCGTGTTAGCCGTGCGCGTCCCGCGCGCCCTGTCGCCATTCAAGGAAACGGCCAATGAGCAAGACCAACGACACCCCGGAAAACCCGCCGCAGCAGCCTGTGAGCATCCTGCAGTCGTTCACCAACCTCGGCATGTTCGCGTCGAAGGATGTGCATGCCGACACGGTCACCCTTCCCAACGGCGCCAAGGCGCAGTTCCACGTCCGCGAGCTGCCCGACGCCGAGTTCCGCAAGCTGTGGGGTGAAGGCGACCGTGCCAAGCTGATCGCGGCAACCATCTGTGACGAAGACGGCAAGCCCGTGATGAACGTGACGCAGGCCGCCCAGCTGAAACCGCTGGTGGCCGCTGAACTGCAGTGCGTGGCCATGAAGCATTCTGGCTTCGGAGACGAGGCCGCCCAGGAACAGGCCGACGCGGGAAACGTCTAAGGCAGCGTGGCGAGGACTGGTTCTGGAAAGTCCTCGCCGGCCACCTGCACCGGCCGGTCTCAGAATTGCGGGCGACTATGTCGCGTCGGGAGTTCTTGGAATGGTGGGAGTTCCACAAGCGGAACCCCATTGACCCGGTAAGCCTCCACCTGAAGCCCGCTGCCTTCATCGCCTACAGCGCCGCTGCACACAGCCAGGGCGGCACCAAGCGTGGCATGCAGCACTACCTAGACGCCCTCGTGCCACGATCCGATGAGGACGAGGCGGAGGACTGGTTCGATTCTCTTGGATGACCCATGGCTGACACCTTTGGGCGCTTCGCGGCGCTCCCCATTGGCCCCCTGCTGGCCGCCCGTGACGGTGGCCTGACATTGACCACCACCGCGGCAGCCGACCTCAACCGCATGGCTCGGTCGGACATTGCCCAGACCGAGGGCAACGTCGGGGTAGAGTTCGCCTTGTGGGGCGAGGATGAGATGGCCGCGGTGGTGGGCATCGTGACCGGCTCGGCGCCCTTGGACGCCTATCCGGGCGCCGCGGCTGGCGGCTTGGGCTGGAATCTGGCGGCTGGCCGCCTGGTGATCAACGGAAGCGCTGCAGTGGTCGGGCTCCCATTCGTCGGACGCGGCGACACGGCCGGGCTGCTGGTGGAGATCGGCAATCCCAACCGCCTCAAGCTGTATCGGAACGGCGAGCTGGTCCACCAGCGCGACTTCGCCATGGCCGGGCCGCTGTACTTCGCTGCGGCGCTTGCCGCGACTGAGGCCGGTGGCCTGAACATGGCCGTCAATGCCGGGCAGTGGGGCGCCCGCAGCCCGGCCGCTGCGGCAGGCTGGGGCTTGGCGGAGCCGGCGGCAGAAGTTATCCGGATTTCCGACGTGGACTGGCTGACCGCCCCCGGGGACACCCCCGGCAATGCCCGCTTCGAGGGCGTGCTGGCCGAGGGCATCAGCCTGGTCAGTGAGATCAACTTCTGGCCTTGGGGCGGCGAACCGGTGAGCCAGACCAGCGCCGCCGAGTGCACGGTGTTGGATGCGGAGGGCCGGTTGGACGAGCTGGCGCAGCGCGGCGTGTCCGGCCTGCCCGTGCAGATCCGCATGGGGTCCGAGGCCGGCATGCTCAACGATACAGTGCCGGTCTTCCGCTTCTCCGTGGACCGCATCGAGATCAACGACGACGGCAGCAAGACACTGCACTTCAAGGACGCCCACGACGACCTCGACGGCACGATCAACCGCGGGGTGTTCCTGCCTAACATCACCGGCTTGGCATGGAAGCCCCAGCCAGTCGTGATCGGCGCGGTGGCCAGCGTACCGGCGATGGGTGCCAATTCCGACGCCACCGCCATGTTCGTGGCCGACGGCCCGGTCTTCGCCGACGTGGTCATGGATCGCGGCGACACAATGGAGCCCGGCACGTACAGCGTGTCGCCGGACGGGCAGCAGCTGATCATGAAGTCGCCACCGGTGACGCCGGTGGTGGCCGACCTGTCCAGCGTAGGCCCGGGTCAACAGCCGGCGACGCTGCAGCAGGCGATGGCGGACATCATGGGCCGACTGGAAAAGTCAGCTTGGGTGGCCACGGACTGCGCCGCGATCGACGCGGCGACCGGGTACGCCGGTATTGGGTACTACGCCGGCAATGCCATCACCGGTCGGGACGCGATGAACGCCATCCTGCCGAGCTACAGCGCCGCGTGCTACCAGGACCCGAACGGCGCGCTGCGGTTCACCCGAGTGGTCCCGCCAGAGACCTACGGCGGCGTCCCTGCGTTCGATCTTGGTGAGGCCGACCTGGCGGAAGACCTGCTCTGCTTGCCGGACGATGCCCCGAACCTGACGCGCCGCATGGCCTACCGCCCGAACGCTCAAGCGCTGGCCGCGTCCGATCTGGTTACCGATGTTGTGGACGTTCCCCAGTGGCGCCGTGACGAGCTCGCGGGCCTGTTCCGGGCCCAGGTATACGGCGCCGGTGCGCTGCATCCGCACTACCGTCGGGCGGACGCAGCGGATCCGATCATCGCCCTGTTCTGGCGTGCGACGGACGCCCAGGCCGAGATCGACCGGGTGGTTGCCATCTACCGCGAGCAGCGGTTCTTCTACCGGGTCAGCGTGCGCGGTGACCAGGAGCTGGCGCCGCAGCCAGGGCAGATCGGTCGAATTACCTACAGCCGGTACGGGCTTGCCGCTGGGAAGCTGGTGCTGGTCCGGCGCGTAGAGCGCAACCCTGCCACGGGGGACGTGGTGCTGACGGTGTGGGGGTGATCCAGTGCTGATCGGGTATGGAATGCCGGCGGTTCAGTCGGTTTCACTCGTTGGCGGCATCTGGCTGACGGCCGACGCCGGCGCCGCCTTGTTTGACGGCAAGCCGGGGCGGCGCAGCCGTATCAGTCGCAGCGGCGCGCTGTCCATCAACATCGTCCTGGCCGAGGCCATCGCGCCGGGCATCGTGGCTGTCCTGGGGCTCAACGTCCCGCCCGGGGTACAGGTAAGCGCCGCCGGCGCCACTGCGACGACCATGCGGCTCCCTGATGGCAGCGTATGTGCCTGGCTGTTCCCGGCCCATGGCGGCCCGGTGTCAAGCATCGCGGTCCAGATCGACACGGTGGTCGCGAACGTGGAGATGGGAGAGGTGGCCATTTTCCGCGCCGTGGACGTGGGGATCACGGACGGCTGGGCTGTGGCCACAATCGACACCAGCGTCCACACTCGGACGAAGGGAGGTCAGGTCAACACCGTGCCCGGGGCGTTATACCGCAGGCTGACCTGCAATCTGTCCGGCCGGGCCACGGACGTTGTGCGCGGCGGCGGGTTGGGCGGCACAGACTGGGAGACGGTCGGAGCTGCGCTGTCGGGCCGCCGCCGCTCCTGCGTCATTCCGCAGTACCGGGACATGACCACCAAGGCGCTCGATCCGCAGCTGGCTGCCCGGTCAGCACTCTACGGCTACCTGACGCAGTTGCCGACTGCCGAAAATATCAGCCGGCAATACTTTTCGGGTTACATGGAGTTCGAAGAGGTCCCGGCATAGCCGTTTGTTGGGACCGAGGGAGGGTGCGAGAATTCGCGGGGAACACTAATGCGAGGATCGCAATGAGAAACCCAATCGCCCTGGCACCGGCCGCCATCTTGCTTGCCTCTGGGATGCTCCTCGTGTCCTGCGGCCGAGTTTCCCCCGAGCAGCATGCTTTCCGCGAGGCGAGCAAGAACTGTCAACAATGGATCAAAGAGTCCGTCAAGAATCCGTCGTCGGCGAAGATCCCTGACCCAACCTCGGTGAGTCAAGCGAACGGTCAGATCGTTGCCGAGTGGAGGCATGGCGATGGGCTAACTCTCCTGAACGGCTTCGGAGCAAACATTGACGCGACTGCGCGATGCTCCATGTCATTGGATGGCCACTTCCTGAAGGAGCTGGTGATCAACGACCAAGTGATTCGAAGACCAGCCAACGAGTGATCGCTCCCTAATACGAGCCGCCCACACGGGCGGTTTTTTTCATCTCGGTCCGCGATCTGCGGGCTTTTTTGTGGACGACGGCATGAGCCTTTACACCCTTACCGTAGATCTGCTGCTGAAGTCCGGCTCCTTCGAGAGAGATAGCGGAAAGGCTGCGCGCGTGGTCAAGCGGGACATGGATTCCATCCAGTCGTCCATGTCAAATGCTGCGCGCAGCGGTGCGGATGAGGTATCTGCAGGCTTCCGCCGTGTTGCTCTTGAGGCAGTCGGAATGACCTCGGCCTTGGCGGCTGTGAAGGTTGTTATCGGGAAGGCCGATGAATGGACCAACCTGAACAACCGACTTCGCCTCGTGACCAAGGACCAGGCGGCATTTGTCGCAGCCCAGCAAGACGTAGTCCAGATCGCGAAGGCGACCCGACAGCCTCTCGGAGCGACCGCTGAGCTGTATCAGCGAATCGCCATGAACCAGGACGCCTTAGGTTTGTCTGGCGCTGGACTGGCGCGGGTGGTTGAAACCATCAGCAAGACGCTGGTGATCAGCGGTAGTAGCGCCGCTGCCGCTGAGGGCGCACTCGTTCAGTTGGGGCAGGCGTTCGCCTCAGGCGCCCTGCGCGGCGAAGAACTAAATTCCGTACTGGAAAGCGCGCCCGCGCTGGCACAAGAGATCGCCAAGGGGCTTAACGTCCCGATGGGCAAGCTGCGCGAGCTTGGCCAGGCCGGGAAACTGACGGCGGATCAGGTCATTGGTGCTCTCCAGCGTCAGGCAGGCGCTGTGGATGATGCGTTCGGGAAGATGGACGCGACCGTGGGCCAGTCGCTGACGCTGCTGAACACCAGCCTGTCGGAAATGATCGGGCGTGCGGATGACGCCACGGGCGCGTCCCAGGCACTCGCGGCAGGTATCGGCATCCTCGGAAACAACCTCCAAATGGTAGCGGTCGCGTCCGCCGCGTTGGCCTCCGGCCCCTTGGTGAAGGCCCTCCTCGCACGAGTGGCAGCCTCCAACGCGGCGATTACCGCAGACAGGGCAGCTGCTGCTCAGAATCTCGCAGCCGCACAGGCGCTGGAACTGCGCACCCGTGCAGCGATGCTGGATTCTCAGTCTGAAGTGCGGCGAGCAGCAGTGATCGGAGGTAGCGTATCGATCACTTCGAAGGCTGCTGCCGCGACGCTCGAGCACCGGCAAGCGACCCTATTGCTTGCTCAGGCGCAAGCTCAGTCGTCGGCGGCCAGTGCGAGCTGGGCCGCGAGGGCGGGAGCGTCCACCTTGGCAATGCTGGGTGGACCGGCGGGCATTGTCACGATGCTGGCAACCGCCGCCGCCGGCTGGCTGCTCTTCCGCGACAGCACCAACACGGCCGCTGCGGCTTTGATCGACTTCGGTGGCGCCGCCGACACGGCCATCGAAAAGTTTCGGGAGCTGAACCGACAGCAGCAAGCCGGCGAGATTCTGCGCCTGCAGGAGGAGATTGACGCCAACTACCGGACCATCACCGGTTCGATGACTCAGATGGTAGCCGCGGCCACCAACTTCGCCACCGTCGCGCAAGCTTCGGATTTCATCAAGGAAACGGAGCGGCTGGACGCTGCGTTCAAGAACGGCAGGATATCCGCCGACGACTTCGCTAGCGGGCTGGATGCCGCGTGGAGAGCGATGATCGAGGGCTCGCCTGCGGCAGCGGCGGTGGCAAAGAGCCTGACGGAAGAAACCGCCGCCGCGGCCACTGCTGGCCGGGAGGTCGATCGCAAGCGGGCGATCCTCGACGCTTTCACCGGGAGCAGCACCCAAGCAAAGAGTGCGACCGACGCCTTGTCGGGCTCGTTCAACGTCCTGGGAGATTCGGCAGGTGCGGCAGGAAAGCGCATTGCATCGGCCATGCAGTCGCTGCCGGGACAGCTTGCGCGCGTTGGAAAGAGCGCTGGCGAGGTTGCGAAGCTGGATGTGACCGACTGGTTCAAGGAGGCGCAGGCCGGCGGCGTCGACTTCTCCAAGCGTGATGACCCGAAAGTTAAGCAGTACATCGAACAGGGCGCGCAGTACATCCGGCTGCAGACCGAGCTGGCTGCTGCGCAGAAGAACTTCACTGAATCGCGCAAGGGTGCCGCGGCTGCTGAGCGTGCGGGCGCCAAGGACCGGAAGGCGGACGCGGAGGCAACCAAGCGCTACAACGAGGAGGCGGCAATGGCCGCCGCGACCATGAATGGTCCGCTCGCCGAGGCCACCGAGCGCCAGAAGCAACTGGAGGACAAGCTCAAGGAGGCGCTGAAGGAAGGGCGCATTGAGCGAGCGGCGTACAACACCTTGGTGCTGGAGTCGCAGAAGGCGCTGGAGCTCTCAAGTGCCGAGGTGAACAAGGCGCTGTCCAGTCCGGAAGCGCTGATCGGCACAATGGACGGCGAGTTGGCCATGCTGGCCAAGATCGGCCGCGCCCGCGAGCTCTATCGGCGCCAGCTGATGAACGAGCGCGACATGCGTCAGGAGCTGCAGAAAGCGGTCGAAGCAGCGGGCAGCAAGGAGGCGCTCGCTTTGGCGAAGGGCGCGGCGAGCTATGAGGAGTACGAACGTTCCATGCAGGCCGCAGCCGACGCGGCTGCGGCCATGTCCATCCAGGTGGAGGAGGCAGCGGCCAACTTGGAGGCGTGGGCCGACGTGGTGATGCACGGCGTCGATGGGGCTGCTGATGCCCTCGCTGACTTCGCGGCAAGCGGGTTGCGCGACTTCGACAACCTCTGGGACGACATGAAGGACGTGGCCAAGCAGGGCCTGCGCGACATCGCCCGAGAGCTGCTGCAGCAGAAGCTGGTGATTCCGATCCAAGCGAAGGTCATGGAGGGGATCAGCAACTGGGGCAGCCAGGGTGGCGGCTTCAGCATGGACAGTCTGATGGGCCTGTTCGGCGGCAACGGGAGCGCCGGCGGTGGGCAGAACCTTGGAAACATCGCCGGCCTGCTGTCGAAGGGGCAGGGGCTCTTCGGCGCGGGGGCGGGCGCGGCAAGCAGTGGCGCCAGCGCAGGCACGCTGATGGGCTTCGGCAACAACGTGGCGGCGCTGACCGGTGGCGGTGCCGCAGCGGCGGGTGGATCGTCCGCCGCAGCCGGCGCCGGCGCGGCCAGCTCTTCGATGGCCGCGGCGGTCCCGATCATCGGCTGGATCGTCGCCGGCATGATGAAGAACGCCGAGCTGTTCGATCAGGGCTGGGACATCGCCAATGGAGAGAGCTGGGCCGGCAAGATTGCAACCGCCGGCGCGGTCGGCCTGGCCGATAAGGGCTTCCGTGGGCTTGGCTTCAACGACAAGACCGCCTCGATCCTGTCCGGCTCGAGCATCCACGCCAAGCTGTTCGGGCGCAGCGCGCCCAAGATCACCGGCCAGGGCCTGACGGGCAGCTACGGGTTCGGCGGGTTTGAAGGGCAGAGCTATGCGGACATCAAGGCCAAGGGGGGCCTGTTCCGGAGCGACAAGAAGTGGACGCAGTACACCGGGCTGGATCCGAATATCGATCGCACGTTCGACATGGCGGCGCGCCAGGTGCGCGGCGCCAGCACGGACTTGGCCAAGCAACTCGGCGTGGATCTGTCGCAGCAGCTCGCCGGGGTGAAGGTCACGCTGGGCAAGTTGACCCTCTCGGCCGATTCGGCCGAAGCAAAGGAGCAGCTGGCGGCCTACCTGGGCGATATGACGGACCGGCTCTTCACGGAGGCCGTCAAAGCCGCAGGCTTCGGCGGCCAGCTGGACGACTACTTCGAGGCTTCGGACGTGTTCGGCGCACTGAGTGCGTCGATCGCGCTGGCAGTGGGCAATGCCGACGAGCTGGGCCGCGCGCTGAACGGGTTGGAAATCGACAAGGTCAACAAGGCTGTTGACTACTTCCAAGACCTGGCCAGCGTGGCTGGCACGGACTTGGCCACCCAGATCGAGAAGGTGACCGGGCTGCTTGGCAACTACGCCACCCTGATGGCGGACGTTTCCACCCAGCTGCTCAGTGGTGACCTTACGGGCTACCAGTCGCAAGCCCTGACCATCGAGCGCACCTATCGGCAACAGTTGAAGGCAGCGAACGATTATGCCAAGGCGCTGGGCCTGTCCGGCGCGCGCGCTGAGGACCTGGCCAAGATCGAGGCGCTGCGGGCCACCAACATGGGCAAGCTCCAAGCCCAGATCGACGCCGACAAGAAGGCGATGACCTACGGCCTGTCGGTGAGCGACCTGTCGCCGCTGGGCGACCAGGAGAAGCTGCAGACGACCATGCGCGAGCTGGAGCGCGCAGTGTCCGGGGGAGACTCCAGCGCGGCGCAGGCGGCCGCCCAGGCGGCTCTGGGCTTTGGTCGGAACCTCTATGCCAGCGGCAAGGACTACAACGCCCTGTATGGCCAAGTCACCGGACTGATCGACGGGATGAAGGTTGGCAACCTCGACCTCGAGGACGGCACCAGCATGGGGCAGCTGGCGGACACCATTGAGGCGCTGCCCGACAACTTCAGCCGGGCGGTGTTTGACCTGGTGGTTGACAACAAGGCCCAGGCAGCGACCACCGCCGCGGTGCAGGAAACCAACGCCCTGCTGACGGACGTGCGCTCGCTGCTCAGCACCATCGCCACGTCCACCGGAAAGACCGCCTCGGTGACCAGCAGCAGCGCGCTGCGGTCGTCACTTAACGCCACGAACGCGAAGTAGGGAGCCTCATGCAAGCACGGAAAATCACCCTGATCGAGATCGGGGCGGGCGCGCTGCCGTCCGTCACGCCGGTGCCGGTGCGACGGTCGTCCTGGTTCCCGATCGTGTACGTCTCGCCGGACGTGCCACCGGTGGAGGGCGTGGTGCCCAACCCGGTGGCGGACGGTGTCCTGATCGAATGGGACGCCGTTAACCAGGAGGGGGTCATCTACATCATTGAGCGGGGGCCCACGGCGGAGGGCCCGTGGATGGAGATCGCCCGGGTGGTGGAAACCCGCTACCTCTACAGCGACGGGAGCGGGCAGGAGTGGTGGTTCAAGATCACGGCCAGCGTCCGAGGCAAGCCAGGGCAGGGGTCAATCGTGGTTGCGACCCCACCGCCCACGGTGCAAGAGATCTTCGACCTGTTCGCCGAGCAGGCGCGGCTGGCCGCCGAAATGGCGGCTGGCTTTTCCGACCAAGCCGCGCAGATCGCCAGCTTGGAGGCTGCCTTGGCGGCGGCCGACTTCGACGCATCCGTCGCATACAGTCCCGGCGCGGTGGTGAAGTGGCAGGGTGGTCTGTACTACGCCTTGGTCGAAACGCTGGGCAATCTGCCGTCCAACACGACGTACTGGCGCAAGATCGGCGAGTACGACAGCCTGGCGGAGGCCGTCGGTGCGCAGGCGGTGATCATCGCCAACCAGCAGACGCGCCTTGAGCAGACCGAAACCGGCTTGGCAGCCGTGGCGCAGCAGGCCAACGCAGTTGCTGCAGCGCTGCCGGGGAAAGCGGACGCCTCAGCAGTGAATGCTCTGTCCGGCCGGGTGACCCAAACCGAGCAAGGGGTGGCCGCCAATACCCAGGCGATCAACTCAGCGAACGCGGCGATCGGCAACAAGGCCGATGCATCAACCGTCCAAGCCCTTCAGGGCACCGTGTCGCAGCAGGGGAACAAACTCGACGCCCAAGCCTTGGCCCTCACCGGTGTCACGGCTCGGACCAACTCCAATCCGAATGCTCTCCAGAACCCGACATTCCGCGAGGGCTTCCGGGCCTGGTCTGGGGGGATTCTTGGCAACGCCGCGACGTATTACGACCCTGGCTATGGCCACTTCTTCAATGCCAACGGCGTCGCCGGCGGCGTCTCCCTCGACCAGGCAGTTACCGGAGCATGGCCCGCAGGCCAATACACGTTGTCCGGTGAGATTTATCGCAATAGCGCCGCCGGGACCGTGCGTCTGGAACTGGTGGCGGTTAATGCAAGCGGGGGCTTGCTGGCGTCCCTTACGACTCTCTCAAGCCCCGCCATCGTCGGACAGTGGCAGCAGGTCGTGGTTACGCTGGTGGTTCCCGCAGGTACGGCAGTGCTCAACTCCCGCATCATTATGGAGAACTCGGCGGGTGGGAACTATTCGTTCCGGCGGATGAAGTTGGAACGCAGTCCCGTGGCGACGGTCTGGAGTGACGAGGCCACCGTCAACGGCACAGCGTCGGCCACCCAGGCGCTGGAAGCACGTACCACCATCAACGAGAACGGACTTGCCTCGTACTTTGCGAGCTGGACGATGTCGCTCGACGCCAACGGCCGTGTGGCAGGCATTCGGTCGGTGAACAACGGCGCGACAAGCACCATTGATTTTCTGTTCGACAAGGTGCGGTTCGTTTCCCCAGGGAGCGGGCGCCGCATGGAGTACAGCGACGGCCACTTCCTCGGGTATGACGAAAACAACGTGCGCCGCCTCCGCCTCGGAACCTGGAACAGCTGATGCCTACCGGACTTCAATGCTGGGACGCGAGCGGAAACTTGACGGTCGATCTGACCAGCCGCATGACCCGCCTTTTGGGCTACGTGAATCAGGGGGCTGGTTCCATCCAGGAGCCAGCGCTTGCTCAAGGAATTCCCTTCGTGATCCTCGTGCTCAATCAGAACGGGTTGATGTACCCCGAGAACCTCACCGTCCCGACCATCAGCGGCACTACGGTCGCGTGGGGTGGCGCCGCACACTTCTACTACGGGACGTACTGATGCCGGCCGGTTTCGAGTTTGTGAACAACAATCAGAACATCATCATTGACGAGAAGTTCTTCAACTACGCCTTTATCTCGAAACACACGCTTACGTTCCAGCAGGCGGGTGGACCGGTCACTGGGGGCTTCGGCCGCCAGGCATTCCTGACGGTGGCCGGAGACCGTCCTATCGTGGCCGCGCGCTGCAGCAAGCCATTTACCGTCAGCCGGGCGCGTCCGGTGGCAGGCGGCTGGGAGTTTGGATGGATCAGCGTCAACGGTGGTCCAGGCGCGGTGATCGGTGACACGATTGAGGTGTTCGTGTTCGACCGGCCGCCCGCGCGATCGGGCCCAGGCTTCGGCCTGCAGGTTTTCGGTGCCGATGGGCGTGTGGTCTTCGACTCGCAGAACCGGTACATGAAAGTGGTGGACGCTCGGACGCTACAGGGAGCGACACCTTCGGCGAACGTCAACTTGGGGCCCGGTTCCTACGCGCAAATCGTCACAGTCCCTGGCTTTCGTTGGACCGGGGTGCAAGCCACCCCCACGGCTGACTGGCAGTGGGCCTGTTTCGCCGGGGTGGTTACTTCAAATGGCAACGGATACACCGTTGCCCAAGGCACCACCGGAGAGGGGACTTACGCGTTCTTCGGCATGCCAGCGCCGCGAGCCGAAAGCGCCCAGATGCACATCATCACCGTAGACGTAACCGGATACTGACCGGAGATACAGGATGGCCCTTTTGAGCGAGAACACCACCTTCGGGACCCGCGTCGAAGCGATCGCGCCGCGCATCGTGATCGACTGGAACCCTTACACCAACGATGGTCCAGTGACCTTCCACTACGAGAAGCTGACGACGCAGGGGGATGGCACGGTATTGGAGCGCACCTTCCTGGGCGTGTTGCCCGCCCAGATCAGCACCCTCCTGGCCGCCACCTACACGATCATCGACCCGACCACCGGGGAAGAACTGGCGGAGCCCGGCTGGAAGCTGATGGCGATGATCAAAGCGGCTACTGACGCCGTTTATCAGGCGGCACTGCCTGGGGTGCCGGCGCCATGAATCTGGAATGATGGTCTGGATGCGTCAGCCCGCTCTTCCGACTCGGGTCAACTCGGTGAACGCTCGCTCAAGCGCAGAATCGGCGTTGATAACGTTCTGGCCTATCAAGTTGATGTGGTCAAACAGTTCCTGCTCGGCGGCATTTGCCCGCAGCTCTGCCGTGATCTTAACGGCAGACTTCACTTCGTTGACTGACGAGAGAGCAGCGGCCAGGATCGTGGAAGTGGTGTGCTCGAACATGTCTGCCTTGTCGTAAAACTGACTGGGAAGATCGACAGAGATCGTCTTGACGCGCTCCCAGAGCGCCACCCGGGCTGTGGCTGCAACCGCGAGCTCTTGCAGTTCTTTCGCCCCATCGGCCGCCAATTGCTGCCGGAGGCCTGCAACTTCAAGGCGCGCGTTTCCGACTGGAGAGGTCATGATTTGCGCGAGCAATCGTCTATTGGCGAACCGCTCTCTCGAGCGTTGAAATTTATCGGCTACCCAAATGAAAAGCGCAATGCCGGCAGCTACTGCTGTCCAGTCGATACTCATCCGTGGTCATCCTGGTGCTCTACAGCCTGATTCTAGAATGCTAACAAGGTCACGTCGATACGGGGGCGAGCAGGTCTGGGGCGTTATTCCTCGGAGTGTTCGCCGCGCGGCTGACCCGGTAAGCCTCCATCGCCGGTGGCTCGCTGGCCAGCAGCATTGCCATGGCCTTGTCGGTATCACCCTTCATCCACTCTTCGGCTTGGCCAGGGGCCAGCCACACCGGCATGCGGTCGTGGATGTCAGCCGATACGCCGCTGCTGTCCCCGGTGATGACGGTGAAGGTGCCTAGGTTGTCCTCGCCGAGCAGCTTGGTGGCGTCCTCCCAGAGGCCGGCTGCCCACAGAGGCGTGGCCGCATGGATAAACCACGGGTCCTTCTTCCCGTCTTCGGGGCTCACCGACCACTCGTAGTAGCCGGCCATTGGGATCAGGCACCGACGCGCCTTGAACGCGCTGCGGAACGCCGGCTTCGTGGTCACGGTTTCGATTCGGGCGTTGATGGTGGAACCCTGCAGGCCCTTCGCCCTTGCCCAGAATGGCAGCAGGCCCTAGGCCAGCCGCTGCACCTGCAGGCCGTCACCCCGGTCCAGCACCACCGCCGCGCGCTGGGTCGGTGCCAAGTTGTAGCTGGCCGGCAGTGACAGCAGGTCGCCCACCAGCTGGGGGAAGCCCAAGCTGGCAGCGTCTCGGATTGGGGTCTGGACGAATCGGCCGCACATGGCGCGAACATACCCTACCGTTTATCCGAATTCCGTCGCGCCGCGTGCACGCAGCCTACGGCCGGGTGTAGTGTCGCGCTTATCGGGGGGCCGATAACTAGGGAGGGAGGCATGATGCCTCTGCACGCACTCGTCTATTGCAGCCAGGCTGTGCCTGGCCTGACCCTCGACCAGATCGACGATCTGGCCAAGGATGCCGCTGCCCACAACCACATCGCAGGGGTTACGGGGGTTCTACTCACGGACGGCAGGAAATTCCTCCAGTACATCGAGGGGCCGGAAGAGGGCGTGGCACTTGCGTACTCGCGGATCACGAATGCGACCAGCCACATGGGGATCGTGGAGCTGGGCCGCAGCCAAGGCGGTCCCCGGCGCTTTCCGTACTGGTCGATGCGTTGGCTGCCGGTGGAACCCGAGGACCTGCGAATCGCCGAGGTGAGCGACTGGCGGGATCTGGCCGGGAGGGAGGAAGTGACAATGTTCCAGGTGCCAACCGGCATTGAGAGGGTGACCGAACTGGTGAACCCTTACGTTGGCTGGGCGCCGCGGGCTCAACGCTAGCCTGCGTCTGCCTCGCTGTCCGCGTGGCCCGGGCGCTTGTGGGCTTCTTCGATGATGCTTTTGTTGAGGATGCGGACCTCCGCAACCATCAGCAGCCGCATGTCGCGGACGATGTAGCTAGCCAGCTCATCGTCCGCGATGTCGTCCCCGGGGATGTCCAGGCGGAAGCCTTGGCCCTGGATGCCGCCGCCATTGCTGAAATCGATCTCGAAGTCGAAGCAGACCCTCTTTTCCATCCTGTCTTCCCTGTTGGGCAGTCCGCGTCGGGCCCGGATGGATTCCAGCCTATCAGGGCGAGCGCTCCCTTTTCGCCGCCTTCACCCGGCCGGAGAGACATTCTCCCTCAGTAGCGGGGGAGACATCCGTTGATGCAGTAGGTGGATGGCTCAGTAGGACGCGGCGCGGATCCGCAGGGCGCGTCAGGCGAGACGGTAATAGATTCGTCCCTGGCCCAGCCCTGCGGATCCGCGAGGCGGACGACCCTTCAACGTTCTCATCCTCTGCGTCGGCCCCTGACTATCGTAGGCGCATGAACACCACTGACACCCCTTCAGCGCCTGCCCAACGCCCCGACCCCACGAAGCTGGCGCCTACATTCGGGCACCTCTCCCTTCCAGACACCCGCACCCCGGAAGAACAGCGGGTCGCCTCCCTTAAAGAGTCAGCCAGGCGCAAGGGCAGGGGGCGCAGCAAGTGGTGGGAGAAGAGTTGATTGACTGTAGGCAGCGTCCTCAGAACGGCCGCCCTTGACTTCCGTCTTCAGCTAAATTAGTAATATTACTAATGGCCTGCCCGGCGCGCTCTTCCTAGGTTAAGTCCATAATGTCCCCCTAGGAGTCGTTGCCACAGGGGGCAGACAAGATGTCAAGACAAATCGACAAGACGATTTACGCCAAGAAGGTGAGGTTCAAGAGCGGGCGACGGAAAGATTTCCTTCCCCTTCCTATTGACGCACTTCTGTTGAAGCTGAAGGAAGTTGCTCCGGTGTGGTCGAAGAGGCATTGGCCAGTAGTTCCGACCGATGGCGTCCTTGCCCCGTTCACTTCGTGTTCGTTCGTCCGGAAAATCGGACCTCGTCCGCATGGTGACCAGCGAGGGGTTTATTTCGAGGTGGGAAGCTACGTCAATGGACACGCTCCCGATCAGATTTCCCTGAACTTCGCCGCAGAAGAGCCCGATATTACGACCGCTCAGCTTCGAGACGACTCGGGTCAGGTGCGGGAGTTGGTCACGATCTGCCGCTGCGTGGCGTTGGGCGAGATCGTCTTGGTCGAAAATGTGAAAGGAAGCGGAGGGGTGGGTGCAGTTGAAAAGTTGCTCAGCCGACTTTTCCAGCATCTGCTGACTTACGGAGACCCGGCTAAGTCGTATCCGACCATTGAATTGCTGGATGTCGCCAACGCAGACCTCCGATCGGCAATTCAGCGTGGCGGTGGGGTCAAGAGGATCGTTCTCAGGATGGTCGACGGCTCTGACCAAGGCGATGAGGGCTGGACGAGCCCTCTTCGGGCTGGCAAAGCTAGATTCCGAAATGCTTCAAAATTTTCGGCTACATGGGAATCCGGAGCTAACGAGATTCTGAGTACGGATGATGTTGTCGACGCGGTGAACGTTTCCCTGGAAGAAGACTCGCCGTTGGATAGGGTCGCGCTTGAACTGCGGGATGGTAATTGCATCAGTGGCGTTGGAAATTACAAGGCGCGGCACACGGTATCTGTCACCATGGACAATGCTGGAGTGCTGCACATGAGTGAGCTGATCGAAGGTTTGTGGAGTTACTTGGATGAGCTTCGAATCGCGCGGCACGGCTGGCGTCTCATCAATGACACGGGTCTCTTCAACACCGATGCGCCGGTCGTTGCCGCTGAAGTGGCTTGACCGCCTGCGCCGTTCGGTTCCGTCCGAGTGGGGTACGTGGCTGGAGGTTGCGCGCGCGATCGGGGCCTTTCGCTCCCCATCGCGCAAAGAGCGTCAGCTTAATGCTCTGTGGGCGGTATTGATCTTTGCAGCAGGTGCGATCCCGAGCGCTCTATCATCGGCGTCGGTGGCTGAATTTTCGGAAGGGGCACTGGCTGCCGTCTTCGGTGGGGTTTTAGCGTTTAGCGGCCTGCTGGTGGGCTTTTTGGTTACCCTGATGCTCTTCACGGGTAGGCTTGGGAGTACCCAGGCTCTAGATGTGGAGACTCTTAGGGATTATGGATCTCGCCTGCGCTACTTGCTTGCATCACAAGCGGTCACGTTGGCGTACGCACTCGTTGTTGCGGTCCTGTGCTTGATCTACCTGGTTGTCTTCTTTGCTGGCATGCCGCTATTGGTTCATTCGGTGGTCCTTGCCATCGTTGGCGGTTCGCTAGCTCAATGCGTCGTCCGCGCAACGCTGTTGCCCGTGCAGATCTTTGAGCTGCATGACGCGCATCTGGACGATGAATTGAACGCCAGGGTCCAAGAAAGCAACCGCCGCTATGAGCGGTGATGGTTGCTATCGGGAATACGACCTCTACCTCACCAGCTGGGACACAATTCGCTCCGCAATGGGTTGGTGGAGTCCAAAAAAAGCCGGGCAACATGCCGTTGCTAACTGGACGATTGCGGAGCAGGGATCGCCCCTATCTAGCTGATTTTACAAGGATTGGTTAGGAGCTTCCCAAGCTACGGACCACACCGTAACGCGACGGCCTTCGACCCGTGCACTGATGCAGCTGAAGTGCGAGAGAAGGCGCTACCATGGCGCACGTTCGCCTGGTTCTCGCGCTCTCGAAGTGGCCAGTGGCCAGCTGCCTTTCGCCTGGCAAGCGCCGTCGGGCAGGCCAGTCGCGCACTAATCATTCCGCTGACTTTTGTGGGATCGGCGCGCGCCCCCGCGGGCTGCTGAGGAATACGCCTACACAAGCGCCCAGTGCGGCAGCGCCCATAGAAGTTGCCGTGTTGAGGGCATTGGCGGCCAAGGCCTGCTGCAAACCGACGCCGAACGCATTGATTACGAAGTACATGCCAAGAACGCTATAGGCCAAGTACAGCATGGCGGCCGCTATCGCGAATCCATACCTTCCTGATATCCACCCGCCAATGAGTGCGAACCACAGCGCGCAGAGGTCAGCCAAGGCGTCGACCCGGCCATACGAGAACTCGGGATATGACCTCGGGTAAACATCGAAATAATTTGCCGCGACGTTTGACAGGGCGATCACGGCTGCGAATGCCGCAACGTGCCGCCACATGGTGTTGGGCCAGCGACGGAAGCGATCTAGGCAATAGGTGATCGCTGCTACTACGCTAAGGTAGAGAATGCCTGTCGCCCATCGGCCTGCGGGCTTTGCCCAGAACATCACTTCCGAGTCTGGCTCGAAGAAGGGCCTTCCCATCCAGCTTCCCAAAGGCAGGTAATACAGCTGGTGTGCCCAAAAGGGAAGGGAATTGTTTGTCAGATAGGTCAACCACAGCAGAATGCCAGGCAATGCCAACCAAGTGACAAGCGCCGCCCATGGAAATGCTCGGTTCGACCCAGTCGATGTGTGTTTCATTCCCATCCTCATCGTCCATGATTGCTGTGGCGGCAACATAGCACCTGCAAGGAGCGCGGTGCGCATCGCGAGACGAAAAAGGAGGGTCCGACCGCCGCCCCCCCTCGTGGTGCAACTTATGCCCTGCCGATTCCTTTCAGCTTTGACGACCATCAGGCGGCTACGTTGGGCCGAAACTCCACAACGCTGCCGGCGCGCAGTCGGTCAAGGTAGTCCGCCCACTCTTGCATCATCCGCGTCCGCTCTGCTAAGTGCGTGGTGCGGTTGTAGGCGCGGCCGTTGGGATCTTTCACCGCGTGGGCTAGCTGGTGCTCGATGATGTCCGGCCGGAACCCTAGAACCTCGTCCAGGAGCGTACGCGCTGTGGCGCGAAACCCGTGCCCGGTGACCGTATCCTTGTCGAATCCCATGCTCCGCAGAGCCGCCAGGACGGCTACCTCCGACATTGGGCGCGAGTCCGTGCGTAGGCCGGGAAACACGTACTTGCCGGCATAGTCTGTAGGCATCGTTTCCTTCAGATCCCGCAGGATGTCCACAGCCTGACGGGCCAGCGGCACCACGTGTGGCTGGCGCATCTTCATCCTGCCGGCGGGGATGCTCCAGAGGGCCGCATCCAAGTCGACCTCCGCCCATTCCGCTGCCCGCAGCTCGATCGGGCGAACGAACACCAGCGGCATCAGCTTCAGGGCGGCGCTGACGACGCCCATGCCCCGGTAGGCGTGCAGAGCACGGAGCAGGCCTCCCAATTGGCCCGGATCCACTACCGCCGCATGGTTACGCTCGGGAGCCGGCACCAGCGCACCGCGTAGGTCCTGCACTGGATTCCGCTCGGCCCGATCGGTGGCCACGGCATACCGCATGACCTGGCCGCAGTTCTGCATCACGCGGTGCGCCGACTCGAATGCTTCCCGTGCCTCCATCTTCCTGGCTATGGCGAGGAAGTCCGACGCCTTCAGGTCGACCGCGCGCCGCGCGCCAATGGCCGGGAACACGTCGTTCTCGAACCAGGCCACCACCTTCTTCTCGTAGCCGGGCACCCACTGGCGGCCGCGCAGCCACTCCCGGGTGATCGACTCGAAGCTGTCGACGGGTATGCCGGCGGGGCAGGCAGCCACTGATTTGCGCTGCAGGCCGGGGTCGACGCCGGAGCGCAGCAGGCGCCTTGCGTCGTCGCGCGCCTCGCGGGCGCAGGCCAGGGTGACGTCCGGGTACAGCCCCAGCGTCAGCAGCTTCTCCTTCCCGGCGACCCGGTACTTCCAGCGCCAGCTCTTGGCGCCGGCCGTGGTAATCAGGAGGTACAGGCCGCCGCCGTCAGCCAGCTTCTGCGGCTTGTCGGACGGCTTGGCGCGACGAATAGCGACGTCGGTCAGGGGCATGGGGGTATCGGGTTTTGGGGCGGAGGCGATACCCCAAGATATACCCCCACAGTCGCATGGGCTGCAACGGATACCCCCGGACCGCATTGGACAAAAAGAAAGCCGAGAGGCCCGTTTTATAAGGCTTTCTCGGCTTCGGTGGGCCCCGTGGGACCCAGCGTTGGTGGAGGTGGGCGGAATTGAACCGCCGTCCGAAGGCACTCCATCCCCGGTTCTACATGCTTAGCTCACCGTTCGGTGTCGTCCTGAAGAAGTACGGTGTGCGAAACGCACTCCAGGATCAGCCTGCTTTAGGTTAGGTCGTGACTGACAGGCAGCCATCACAACCGATTCCATGATAATGACCCTACACCGACGAGCACGGACACAAGTGGGTTCGGGGCTCCGCCTAAGTCGGCAGAAGGTAACTCAAACAGCTTTTAGGCTGCGAGAGCGACCGGAGCGTAGTTGTCGTCGTTGGCAACTAGAGTTTTGCCGCTGGATTTACGAGGAAAGCTGCCCCCTCGGCATGCACCAAGTAACTTCACAACCCTCGTCGAAACCAATGCACCCCCGGTTTCTTCAAGACCTGCAAGCTGTCCGGCGACCCGGACATTACTTGACAGGCCCGATCCTACTCCAATTCAGCTGAACAGTCACCCGAAAGCGGCCGGGCCTGTCGGCTTTACCTGCCTTCACGCTGGCGCTTGCTGTCGGCCTGGTGCTTGGCCCGGACCTTGCGGTCATGGTTGGCGGCGTTGCGCTGGGTCATGGCCTGCTTGCGGGCTTCCGGCTCGGCGCGGGTCATCAGCGCCTCGATCCGGGCGACCAGGCGGCGGTGTTCCAGCGAGTCGTAGCTCTGGTTCTCGGAGGCGACACGCTTGGCGTTGCGCAGGGTGTAGGTGAGCACCTTGACCAGGGCGGCCGGGTCCATGGCGCGGGTCAGTTCGCCGAAGATGGTCTCGTAGGCGGCGATGTCGGCCTGGAGCGTGGTGGTCGGGTCCGCGCTCGGGGCGGTTTCCTGGATGGTTTCTTCGGTCACGGGGACGCTCCGGGGGTTGGGCAAAGAGCAGCCGGGCAGAGCCCGGCGCTACGGTGGTGTGATGATGCGATAAGTCACGGGCGCATGGCGATGCGCTAAGAATAATGGCGCCCGTATGGTGCCTCGGCGCGGCAGAGCCCGGCGCTACGGTGGGTTTCATGATGCGGCAATCGGTGGCGCAGGGTGTAGCCATCGGCGGGACGGCGCCCATCCGGTGCCCCGGCGCGATCAGGCGTCGCGGTTGTGGCGGCGCATGGTGCGCTGCTTTTCGCGGGCCCAGTCGCGGTCCTTTTCGGCGTCGCGCTTGTCGTGGGTCTGCTTGCCCTTGGCCAGCGCCACTTCCAGCTTGATCTTGTTCTTGCTCCAGTACATCGCGGTGGGCACGATGGTGTAGCCGTCCCGTTCGACCTTGCCGACCAGCTTGTCGATCTCCGCGCGGTGGAGCAGCAGTTTGCGCTCGCGGCGGTCGTTGGCGACCACGTGGGTGGAAGCCTGGATCAGCGGGGTGATCTGGGCGCCGATCAGGAAGATCTCGCCGTCCTTCACGTAGGCGTAGGCGTCGATGATGTTGCCGCGCCCGGCGCGGATCGATTTGACCTCCCAGCCCTGCAGGGCCAGGCCGGCCTCGTAGCGGTCCTCCAGTGAGTACTCGTGGCGGGCACGCTTGTTGAGCGCGATGGTTTTGTTGGCCGTCGCGTTCTTTGCTTTATCCTTGGCGCTGTTCTTGCTCATTTATCTATTGTCTCCGATTCAGGCCCTCCGTGGTCGATTCGCCAGCCAAGCCTTCGCATGCCAACCATCAAACGTAGTGCCCTGGTCGAACATTCGGCTTCCCGCATGTTCGACCTGGTCAATGATATCGACGCCTACCCGCGCCGCTTCCGCTGGTGCTCGGCCGCGCAGGTCCTGGAAACGGGTCCGGACCGGGTCGTGGCGCGGCTGGATCTGGGCCTCGGGTCGTTTTCGACCTGGTTCATGACCGAAAACACCCTGCAGCGTCCGCACCATATTGATATGCAGCTGCGTGATGGACCGTTCAAGCGACTGCATGGCCGCTGGGAGTTCCATTCGCTGGCCGAGGACGCCTGCAAGGTGACCCTGACCCTGGAGTTCGAGCCGAACTCGCGCCTGCTCGGGCCGGCGCTGGCACTGGGCTTCCAGGGACTGGCCGACCGCATGGTCAATGATTTCGTGCGCGTCGCCGACGAGCAGGACTGACCTGTGATCCGGGTGGAGGTGGTGCTGGCCTGGCCGGAGCGGGTGGAATCACGCCTGCTGGAGCTGGGCGAGGGCGCTACGGTGGCCGAGGCGGTGGTTGCCGCCGGGATCGAGGGCAGCGAAGGCTGCCCGGCCGTGGCTGTGCATGGGGTGTTGGCCAGGGGCACGCAGCTCTTGCTGGATGGCGACCGGGTAGAGCTGCTGAGGCCGCTGGTAGCAGACCCCAAAGACAACCGCCGGCGTCGAGCCCGCGAACGGTGATAGCGGCCGGGCAGAGCCGCGCCCCGATAGTCCCGCCGAGCCGCGCTTACGAACGCGTCGCTACGTGCCCGTTCAACGAATAGCCAGGCTGTAAGCGAATCACCAAGGTGCAGCCGGACCGTGCCCGGCTGCCACCCAAAGCGCCCCGGATTACCGACCGCGCTGCTTCTTCTTGTCCTTGGCCAGGTTGCGGCCGAACTGGCGCACCTGGTCGCGGGCCAGCTGGGCGTCGTTGTTCGGGAAGAAATCACCCTCCCAGCGGGTCACCTGGTCGTTCTCGAAGAAGACCACGAAGTTCTTGGTCTCGGTCCGGCCCAGGCGGTCCAGCCGCTGGCTGGCGGTGTAGTCCCAGCGCTGGGCGTGGAACGGGTCGTCGATGGAGGGGGTGTCGAGCAGCGCGTTGACCTGCTGCTTGCTCTGGCCCACCTGCAGCTGACCGACGGACTGCTCCCGGATCAGGTTGCCCTGGTAGATGGGTTGCTTGTAGATGATGCCGCAGCCCGTGGTGGACAGGGCAACGGCGGCGACCAGCAGGAGATTGCGCATCGGGAATGGCGTTTGGGGAAATCCAGTCGATGATACACTCCGAACGTGTCGCCGCGACCCGATCCGAGGCAGCTGGCGCTAAATCGCCAATGAACGGAGACCTATGGAAACCCACGACCTGCGCAAAGTTGGCCTGAAGGTGACCCATCCGCGTATGCGGATCCTTGCCCTGCTCGAGCAGCGCGACGCCCAGAAGCACCAGCACCACATGACGGCCGAAGACATCTACCGCCAGCTGCTGGAGCATGGCGACGAGATCGGCCTGGCCACGGTGTACCGGGTGCTGACCCAGTTCGAGGCCGCCGGCCTGGTGCTGAAGCACAATTTCGAGGGCGGCCAGGCCGTTTACGAACTGGACCGCGGCGGCCACCACGACCATATGGTCGATGTCGACTCGGGCAAGATCATCGAGTTCGAAAGCCACGAAATCGAAGAACTGCAGCGCAAGATCGCCGCCGACCACGGTTACGAGCTGGAAGAGCACTCGCTGGTGCTCTACGTGCGCAAGAAGCGCAAGTAACCCTCGGTTGCCTGCGCCCCTGAAAACCCCGGCCACGCTGGGGTTTTTTCATTTCCCGACCAGCGCCTGCAGGTCCACCGCCTCGGCCATGGCCCGGTTGCCCGCGTCACCCGGGTGCAGGTGGTCCCCGGAGTCGAACGCCTCGGCCATTCGCGACGGGTCGACCGGGTCGCGCAGGAACTGGTCGAGGTCGACCACCGCGTCGAAGGGCGCGTCCGTGCGCAGCCAGGCATTCACTTGCTGGCGCAGCGCGTCCTTGCTGGGCTGGTGGTAGCCCTCCAGTGGGGTCCCGGACAGCGCACCGGCAAACGGCAGCAGGGTGGCTGCGACAACCCGCACCCCGCCGGCATGTGCGCGTTCGACCAGCTGGCGGTAGCCGGACTGCAGCTCGGCCAGCGACGGTTGCGCCTGGTCCGGGGCGAAGGGCGTGCCCGGCCAGCTGATGTCGTTGATGCCGATCAGCACGACCGCCGTGGCGATGCCTGGCTGGTCCAGCACGTCACGTTGGAAGCGGGCCAGCGCAGACTCGCCCATGCCGTCCCGCAGTAGACGACCACCGGAAATGCCGGCATTGACCACGGCCACCCCCTGCGGCGCGAGCCGGTTGGCGAGGTGGTCGGTCCAACGCTGGTCGCGGTCCAGGCTGGCGGTGGCGCCGTCGGTGATGGAATCGCCGATCACCACCACGCTGCGCGCCGCCGCCGGGGCCTCCACCTCGATGCCGGTCAGGAACAGCCGGGCGGTGGTGGCCGTGCTGCCACGCAGGGCGGTGTCCCGGGTCTGGTTGCCCGGCGCGGTCGCGCTGGTCTGGCGCCCGTCCCAATGGAACGTCTGCAGCGGGGTGGGGCCGGGCACGTAGACGTCGACCTGCACCGCCTGCAGGTCGTGGGTGGGCAGCGCCAGCGGGTCGCTGAGGCGGTCCTTTCCGGGGGCGATCACGATGCCGGGATGGCCGTCGAACAAGAGCGGGACAGGTTGGCTTCCCGGCGCGCGGCTCACGCTGGCGCCGCCGACCTTCAGCGGCACGGTGCCGTAGGCATTGCTCAGGCGTACCCGCAGGCGCGGCCCGCCCAGGCTGATCCGCGCGGTCTGGCGGAAGGTCTGGTCGTTCAGTATTTGCGGAAGGTTGGTGGGAAACACGAAGTCGGAACCCCACACCGGCTGCGGGCTGGCCTGCCAGCTGGCCACCCAGTGCGGTGCGGGTGAGGCGGCCCGGGCCGGTTGCGGCGCAACGGCGGCGAAGGCGATCAAGGTAGCGGCGAGAAGGGGAATCAGAGGGCGCATGACAGGCATCCAGAGGAAGAGGTAGTCATCGTGCGCGGCGCCCTATCTGTGAACTAGACTGCCAACGGACAATCATCTGTGAACTGGATTCGCCAATGCCGACGCCTGACATCAACCGTTCCGGCCAGCTGGAGATCTTCGTGCGGGTGATCGAGGCCGGCAGTTTTTCGGCGGCGGCGCGCGCGCTGGACATGACGCCTTCGGCGGTCAGCAAGCTGGTGGCGCGGTTGGAGCAGCGGCTGGGCACGCGTCTGCTGCAGCGCTCCACCCGCCAGCTGCAGCTCACGCCCGAGGGCTGTGCCTTTTACGAGCGCGGCCTGCGCGTACTGGCCGATCTGGACGAGGCCGAGCGCTGTGCCAGCGCCCATGCCGAACCGCGCGGGCGGCTGCGGGTGAACAGCAACGTGCCGTTCGGACATCACTTCCTGCTGCCGCTGCTGCCGGCATTCCTGGAGCGGCACCCGCAGGTCGGGGTGGACCTGGTGCTGACCGACGAGGTGATCGACCTGCTGGAGCAGCGCACCGATGTCGCGGTGCGGGCGGGTCCGTTGAAGAGCTCCAGCCTGGTGGCGCGGCAGCTGGGCTCGACCCGGATGATGATCGTGGCTGCGCCGGCGTATGCGGCACGGCACGGGCTGCCGCGCGATGCGGTGGAACTGCTGGCGCATAACCGGCTGGACATCGGCCATGCGCGGGCGCAGACCGGCTGGCCGGTGCTGCACGAGGGGCAGGTGCAGGTGGTGCCGCCCAGCGGGAATGCGCGAGCAAGTGATGGCGAGGCGTTGCGTCGGCTGGTGGTGGCCGGGCTGGGGCTGGCGCGGTTGGCGGCGTTCCAGGTGCAGGCCGATGTGGCGGCCGGGCGGTTGGTGCCGGTGCTGGAGGAGGCGAACCCGGGCGACCTCGAGGAGGTGCATGCGGTGTTCGTGGGGCAGGGCGGGTATCTGCCGCTAAGGGTGAGGGCGTTTCTGGATTTTCTGGTGGAGCGGGTGGATCTGGGGCGCCCGGTGGGGTGAAGCAGCCGGGCAGGGCCCGGCTCTACCGCAGCGGGGCAGAACCCCGCCCTACGCCTGCAAAAGCTTGCGGGCGGCGGCCCGGGCTTCCTTGGTGACCTCCACGCCGCCCAGCATGCGCGCCAGTTCTTCTTCGCGGGCGCGGACGTCGAGCTTCTCGACCGCGCTCTGGGTCATGCCTTCCACCGGCGCCTTGCTGACCCGGTAGTGGGCGTGCCCCTTGGAGGCGACCTGCGGCAGGTGGGTGACGCACAGCACCTGGCGCTTCTCGCCCAGCGCACGCAGCTTCTGGCCGACGATGTCGGCGACCGCGCCGCCGATGCCGGAATCGACTTCGTCGAAGACCATCGTCGGCACCGCGTCCAGGCCCAGCGCGGCCACTTCGATGGCCAGCGAGATGCGCGAGAGCTCGCCGCCGGAGGCGACTTTTCGCAGCGCGCGTGGGGGCTGGCCAGCGTTGGCCGCGACCAGGAACTCGACGCGCTCGGCGCCGTTCGGGTCCGGCTTGGCCGCCGCATGCGGTTCGATCTCGATCAGGAACTGGCCACCGCCCATGCCGAGCTCGCCGATCAGCGTAGTGGTGGACTCCGACAGCGCCTTGGCCGCCGTGCTGCGGCTGGTGCTGAGTGTGGCTGCCACGGCCTGCCACTGTCCGGCGGCACGCTCGATTTCGCCGGCCAGCGCCTGCAGGCGGGTGTCGGCGCCACGCAGTTGTTCGACCTCGGCTTCCATCGCGTCGCGGTGCTCGGCCAGGCCTTCCATCGGCACGCGGTGCTTGCGGGCGAGGTCGTGCAGGCGACCGAGACGGCGTTCGATGTCCTCGAACTGCTCGGGGTCGGCATCCAGGTCGTCGTGGACGCGGTCGAGCAGGGCCAGGGCTTCGTGCAGCTGGATCACCGCGCTGTCCAGCAGCGCATCCACCTCGCCCAGCCGTGCGTCGTGTTCGGCCACGCGCGACAGGTCGTGCCGGGTCTGCTGCAGCAGCTGCAGGACCGAGACCTCGTCGTCGCCATTGAGCCGTGCGGCGGCTACGTCGCAGGCGCTGACCAGCGCCCCCGCATGGGCCTGGCGGCGGTGGCTGCTGCCGAGCGCGGCGATCGAGGCCGGTTCCAGGTCTTCGCGCTGCAGTTCGCCGAGCTGGTGTTCGAGGAAGCCGATACGGTCGCTGACATCGCCTTGGCGCGACAGCGATTCGGCCTCGTCCACCAGCGCCTGCCAGCGCGCCGCCGCCTGGCGGACCTGGGCGCGTTCGGCGTCGTTGCGTGCATACGCGTCCAGCAGGGCCAGCTGCGACGGCCGCGCCAAGAGCGCCTGCTGTTCGTGCTGGCCGTGGATCTCGACCAGCATGGCCGCCAGCTCGCTCAGCTGCGACAGGGTCACCGGGCGCCCGTTGATCCAGGCGCGCGAACCGCCGTCGGCGCGGATGATCCGGCGCAGCTGGCACTGTTCATCGTCATCCAGCTCGTTCTCGCGCAGCCAGCGCCGGGCCGGGGCGTCGTCGCCGGGGGCGAATTCGGCCGACAGCTCGGCGCGGGCCGCCCCGTGGCGAACCACGCCGCTGTCGGCGCGCAGGCCGGACAGGAAGCCCAGCGCGTCGACCATCAGCGACTTGCCTGCGCCGGTCTCGCCGGAAACCACGGTCATGCCCGCGCCGAACTCCAGTTCGGTGGCGCGGACCACGGCAAAATCCTTGATCGATAGATGTCTGAGCATGGTGTTCGTTTCTTGAGCCGCGCAACGCTAGCATGGGCGAGGGGCAGCTCCAATCGGCATTTCCCTGATCCCTTGCCGGGCAATGGCCTGCCATTATCCAGTCTCGCGTCTCACAGGTTGATTCCATGCATCCGTCCGCGCCCCATCTCGCCCCGCGCGCCCGCCACCTGCTGCGGACGCTGATCGCGCGCCACATCCAGGACGGCGAGCCGGTCGGGTCGCAGACCCTGGCGCGGCTGGCCGGGCTGGATGTGAGCCCGGCCACCATCCGCAACATCCTGGGCGACCTGGAAGACCTGGGCCTGCTCAGTTCGGCGCATGCCTCGGCCGGCCGCGTGCCTACCGCGCACGGCTACCGGGTGTTCGTGGACAGTCTGGTCAAAATGCAGCCGCCCGGCGAGGGCGAACTGAGCCGGCTGCGCAGCGAGCTGTCGAGCGGGGCGGGCACCCAGGCCCTGCTGGGCAGCGCGTCGGAGCTGCTCTCGGCGATGAGCCACTTCGTCGGCGTGGTCGGTGCGCCCAAGCGCGAACAGTTCGCGTTCCGGCACATCGATTTCGTGGCCCTGGACGCGCGCCGGGTGCTGGCAATCCTGGTGTTCGCCGACAACGAGGTGCAGAACCGGGTGATCGAGCCCCGGCGCAGCTGGGAGCCGGCCGAGCTGGAGCAGGTCGCCAACTACCTCAATGCCCACTGCGCCGGCCGGCCGCTGTCCGAGATCCGTTCGAGGCTGCTGGTCGAACTGCGCGAGGCGCGCTCGGAAATGGAGCAGCTGCTGGCCCACAGCGTGGAGCTGGCCGAGCAGGCAATGGCGCCGCCGGCCGACGATATCGTGCTGGCCGGGCAGACCCGGCTGATGGGCGTGCAGGACCTGTCCGACCTGGACCGGTTGCGCGAGCTGTTCGACCTGTTCGCCAGCAAGCGCGAGATCCTGCAGCTGCTGGAGCGCACCATCCAGGCCCCGGGCGTACGCATCTTCATCGGCGAGGAGACCGGGGTGATGCCGCTGGAGAACATTTGGCTGGTCACCGCGCCGTATTCGGCCGGCGGCCAGGTGCTGGGCGTGCTGGGGGTGATCGGTCCCAAGCGGATGGCCTACGACCGCATGATCCCGCTGGTGGAAGCCACCGCCCAGGTGCTGGGTGCGGCGCTGGATGCGCCAGGCGGCGCCGGATTGTCCCGCGATCGCGGATAAACGCCCCTTCGGCTCTTGAATCGGGTCCGGCCGCCCACATAGGGGTGGGTGGAGGCGGAGAGTCACCGCCAAGGATCCGACAATGAACCAAGATAACGCCGATATCGCATCCCAGACCCCGGCCGGCGACGCCGCCGCGGGCGATTCCCTGCAGCAGCAGCTGGACAGCCTGCACAACGAACTGGCCCTGCTCCGGTCCGAGTCGCTGCGTGAGCGCGCCGACCTGGACAACCAGCGCAAGCGCGTGGCCCGCGACGTCGAACAGGCGCGCCGCTTCGCCAATGAAAAGCTGCTGGGCGAGTTGCTGCCCGTATTCGACAGCCTGGACGCCGGGTTGAACGCCGCCGGCGCCGAGCCCAGCCCGCTGCGCGAAGGCCTGGAGCTGACCTACAAGCAGCTGCTGAAGGTCGCTGCCGACAACGGCCTGACCCTGCTCGACCCGACCGGCCAGCCGTTCAACCCCGAACACCACCAGGCGATCAGCCAGGTCGACGCCCCCGGCGCCGCCCCGGGCAGCGTGGTCCAGGTGTTCCAGAAGGGCTACCAGCTCAACGACCGCCTGCTGCGCCCGGCCCTGGTCGTGGTCGCCCGCGACTGACCTGAACGTGTTTGGTCGTGATCGGACACAGCGTCCGATTCATGGCTTGAAAGTGACAACTGCGTCCCACACATCCCATTCATAACCCGGCAGCAGCCGGACGTTTCCCACTTTTCAGGAGTCTCCCCCATGGGCAAGATCATTGGTATCGACCTCGGCACCACCAACT